>NZ_JBIVNL010000001.1:0-155776 GCF_044753545.1 Streptomyces sp. NPDC088350
GGTCATTTCTAACCGCTCACATGCCATGCCAGTGGTTAGTCTGACACCCGGCTTCCAGCAACCCCCCACCCCGTCCTTCTCCCACCCCACCCGCTACCCACTCGCGGTTGGCCGCCGAACCGGCCCGCCGTGCCGGCGAAACGCACACGCGCCCCACCCACCGGCCCCGCGCACGCAACGCAGCCCGGGCAGCCTCCCCGATACGGACGTCCCCACCAGCCGTTGGCCGCCCAGACGGCCCAGACGGCCCGGCGAAACGCACACGCGCACCACCCACCCGGCGTTGGCCGCCGAGACGGCCCGGCGTGCTGGCGAGACGCAGACGCGCCCCCGCCGCACCGGCCCGGGACGCAGCCCAGGCAAGGGGATACAGGCCCGGGCCCCCCGTCCTTCCGGGCCGCTCGCTCGCTTCTCCAACGGGCTGGAGCGGCCCGAGTCAAGGGTGACCCGAAGGGGCATCGCCGCAGGCGACGCGACCGCAGGGAGCGCCCTTTACTCGGGACGCGGAAGCCCGACACTGACAAAGAAGCGAGTGGCCCAACGGCAACTGCCAAGCGCCCCGGACCTCCCCTACGGCGCAAGGATCCCCGTCTGGGATTCAGGCCGCATCAACCTGTTCGGGAGGGCCGGACATGTTAGTGGGGTGGCCGTTTTGTACACGCTTGCTCTGCCGAAGATGGTGCTCATACGAACCGCGCAGACCGAAGCGGACGCCCGCACTCTGGCTCTGGCAGCACACATACCGCCGTGGACGATGGACAGCCCCGGCCCCGGCCCCGACCCCAGCGTTGCGAGCGAGTGCTTCCTGCGCGTCCTGGAACTGGCAGAGCACTACCGCGACGACCCGGACACCGTGCTGCGCGTGGGAACGGCCTTCGCGAACGGTCAACTGGGTATCTACGACTACCTGTTCAGCTCGGCACGCACCAGCGGCTCATCACCGGCACCGGGAGATACGTACCGCTGCCCGGCACCGAGCCGGACGTGCGCGTCGGTATCTTCCTGAACGAAGAGGAGCGCAGGGGGAAGGAGTTGGCGATTCAGATAGGCATCGCGGACGTCCTGTCCCGGGCCCGCTGGGCGACCGGCCGCCCGGTGAACGCCGTAGAGGTGACGCTCCGGCAGCGCGCGCCCCGAAGACGCACCTTCTTCGCCGACCTTCTGGGCACCACGCGCCTCACTTTCGGCGCCGATGTCGACAGCGTGCGGCTGCGTTCCGACGACCTGTCGCTGCCCCTGCGTACGGGAGACCCTGTGCTCGCCACCATCCTGAACCGTTACGCCGCCTCGCTGCCGCAGGTCCAGGAGCGGCCCACCACCTGGCCCGAGCACGTCCAGCAGACAATGGCCGTCGCGTTCGCGGAGGGTGACGTGTCGCTCGACTCCGTCGCCCGACGCCTGGCGATGAGCGCCCGTACGCTGCAGCGGCGGCTGGCCGAGGCCGGCACCACCTGGCGGCGCGAACTCGAGAACGCCCGCCGGCAACGACTCGACCGGCTGACCGGTCTGCCGGGGATCCCGACCCACCGGGCCGCCGAACTGCTCGGCTACTCCGACCCGCGCGCACTGCGCCGCGCCCAGCGGCGATGGGGCGAGCGGCGGAAGGGGGACCTGCTGTGAGGGCGAGCCGCACGGCCGGCGCCGGTGCGTCCGTCGCCCTCCTGTTCGCGACCCTCACCTCCTGCGGCGGCGCGGCAAAGACGCCCTCGATCACCGCGCCCGAGGTGTTCTACCTCCGACCCGTCGGCGACACGTCCGGCCCTCACGACAAGACGCCGTTCCACCTCTCCACCGACGACGGCACGGCGCACGCCGGAGGCAGAGGGACCGGCGGCCACACCCTCACCGCTGACGTACTGCCCGGCGCGGAGACCGCCGTCGTCCTGCGCAGGAGCGGGAACTGCACGGGCGGCCCCACCCACGTGACCTGTGAGGTCGGCCCCGAGTACGACAACTGGTCGGACGCCCCGCGCGTCACCCCGGTCGCGGCCAAGGTCAGCAAGCCGGGCGACGCGGGTGTCGTCCGTCTCGAACTCGCCGCGGGAGGGCTGGAGTTCGAGGAGCAGTACGCCAACTGCCGTTACCCGGACTTCTCCCACGGCCATATCGCCGTGTGCATGTTCCCGGACCTCCGCATAGCGCCGGGGCAGACCGTGGCCATACGTCCCGCCGTCCGCCTCCGCGTCCCGGAGGCGAAGATGTACGTCTCCGTCGGCAGCGACGTCAACGCCCTGGAACCCGGCGAGATCCAGACCTTCACGTGCACGATGCGCCTCGGCGACCCCGGCGAAGGCACCCTGACCCTCCAGGACAACGGCTCGACCGACGACTGGTACGTCGGCGACCGCGACCCGGACCCGCCAACGACAAGGGCGTCATCAGGGTCCGTTCCAAGGAAGGCCAGTAAATGACCTCGCCGGACTCACCCCCGGCCCAGCACCACCGTCCCCGAGGAGCAGAACCAGCCACCCGTCCCGGAGGCGACCCCGAGGCGCGGCAACTCCCCGTCCGCTCGCGTCACTTGACGCGCGCCGGCCTCTCCCCGCAACTGCCGTACCGCCTCCACCAGCAGGAACAGCCCCCGCATTCCCGGGTGTTGGGCCGACAGACCGCCCCCGTCCGTGTTCACGGGCAGCTCGCCGCCGACCACCCGCAAGCGTCCCTTCTCCACGAAGGCGCCCCCCTCGCCCTTCGCGCAGAAACCCAGGTCCTCCAGGGTCACCAACGTCATGTAGGTGAACGCGTCGTAGATCTCGGCGAAGTCGATCTCCTCCGGGCGGACCCCGGCCCGTTCGAAGGCGAGGCGCCCGCTCACCGCCGCCGGTGACACCGTGAAGTCGGGCCACTCGGACATCGCGGCGTGGGACACGGACTCCCCGGTGCCGAGCACCCATATCGGTGCGGTACGGCAGTCCCGTACGTACTCCTCGGCGGCCAGGAGTACCGCCGCGCCGCCGTCGGACCGTATGCAGCAGTGGAGTTTGGTGAAGGGGTCGGCGATCATCGGGCCGGAGAGCACGTCGTCCACGGTGATCGGGTCGCGGAACATCGCCTCGGGGTTGAGGGCGGCGTTGGCGCGGGCCTGTACCGCCACCTCCGCCAACTGCTCGATCGTGGTGCCGAATTCGAGCATGTGGCGGCGCGCGGCCATCGCGTACTTGGCGATCAGCGTGTGGCCGTAGGGGACTTCGAACTGGAGGGGGCCCCGCGCGCCGAAGGAGAGGTCGCCGGTTCGGCGGCCCGCCTTGATGTCGGCGCGGGCCGTCGAGCCGTAGACCAGCAGTACGGCGTTCGCGTGGCCCGCCGCTATCGCGTCCGCCGCGTGGGCCGCCATGACCTCCCAGGTCGAGCCGCCCACCGCCGTCGAGTCGACCCAGGTGGGGCGCAGGCCCAGGTACTCGGCCACCTCCACGGGGGGCAGGGTCCCCAGGCCCGCCGACGCGAAGCCGTCCACCACCTCACGGTTCAGGCCCGCGTCCGCCAGCGCGCGGCGGGCCGCCTGGGCGTGCAGGGCGTGGGGGGTCATGTCGTCGACGCGTCCGCAGTCGGACAGCGCCACGCCCACCACGGCGACCTTGCGGCTCCCCGGTGTCATGAGGGGCCTCCTCCCTCTGTGCATATCGTGCCCGGACTCCTAATATGACGGACCGTCAGATCTGGAGGGAAGTGCCATGGACGCCAGCTTCACCGCCGAGCAGGACGAGATCCGCCGTACCCTCCGCGAACTCCTCACCAAGCGCTGCGGGCCGGCCGAGTTCCGCGCCGCTCTCGACAGCCCCGCCGGGCATGATCCTGTCTTGTGGACCGCCCTTGCCGATCGGCTCGGTCTGCCAGGGCTCGCGCTTCCGGAGGCCTACGACGGGGTCGGCTGCACGCCCACCGAACTCGCCCTGGCCTGCGAGGAGACGGGGCGTTTCCTCGCTCCCTCTCCCCTTCTCGCCACCGCCGTACTCGTCGCTCCGCTCGTGCTCGCCCTCGGCACCGAGAGCCAGCGCGCCCGGCTGCTGCCCCGTATCGCCGCCGGTACCCTGACCGCCGCCCTCGCCGTACCCGGCACCGCCCTCACCACCGCCCTCACCCTCACCGGCGACAACGACGGGGAGTGGGCGGGGGGCGGGCGCGCGGGCGGGGTGCAGGCCAGGCCGGAGGGGGAGAGCGGGTGGCGGTTGTACGGGCAGGTCGGGCAGGTTCTCGACGGGCACAGTGCCGAGTTGCTGCTTGTCGCCGCCCATGCCGGAGGCTTTGCCCGGTCGCGGACTCTGCTGTTCCTCGTGGCGGGGGATGCCCTCGGGCTCGGACGGACGCGGCAGACCGCTCTTGACGCGACCCGGCCGCAGGCGCGGCTCGAACTGCGGGACGTAGAAGCCGAGTTGCTCGGTGCCGACGACAGTCCTCTCGTCCTGCGGGAGCTCTCCGCACTCGGCGACACCGCCGCCGCCGTGCTCGCCGCCGAGGCCGTGGGGGCCGCCGACCGCGCGTTGGAGCGGACCGTCCAACACGTCAAGCAGCGTGAGCAGTTCGGGCGGGCGATCGGGTCGTTCCAGGCGGTGAAGCACCGGCTGGCCGATGTGTATGTGCAGGTCCAGGCGGCCAAGTCGGCGGCCTACTACGCCGCTTGGGCCATCGGCAACGGGGAGCGGGTCGGTGGGCTCGCCCTCGCTCAGGCCCTGGAGGCGCTGCGGGGGGCTGCCGCCGAAGGGATCCAGCTGCACGGCGGGATCGGGTTCACCTGGGAGCACGAGGCCCACCTCTACTTCAAGCGCGCCGCCGGCGACGAACTGCTCTTCGGGCCGGTCCACCGGCTGCGAGCGCACGCCGCCCAGGGCGCGCACCTCTTCGAGAGCCGCGAGGTGACGGTGTGATCGGTGTGCGTGCGGTGCAGAAGGTGTCGTCGACCCGGGCGTTCGCGCGGATCGCCCCTCATGTCATTCCCGGCCTCGACCGGGCCGTGCACCGGCTCACGCGCGGGAAGGTGCTGCTCAGCGCGCAGATGCTGCCGGGGGTGATCCTGACCTCGACCGGTGCCAGGAGCGGACAGCCGCGCCGCAGTCCCCTCGCCTGTATGCCGGTGGAGGACGGCTGGATTCTCATCGGGTCCAACTTCGGGCGTACCGGCAACCCCGCCTGGACGCACAACCTCATCGCCCATCCCGACGCCGAGGTCAGTTGGAAGGGTGAGGAGATCCCGGTCAGCGCCCGGCTGTTGGAGGGCGAGGAGCGGGCCGAGGTGTGGAAGGCGGCGCTCGCCTTCTGGCCGCCGTACGCCACGTACCAGCAACGGGTGGAGCGGGAGATCCGGCTGTTCCGGATCACACGCAGGGCAGGCGACGGTCCACCTGGGTGAACCGCCGCCCGCGAGACAGGACTTGGGGACCTGAGAAGTCGGAGCCTGGGAAGCGGGAACTCCTACTTCGTCGGCTTCTTGCCGGTCACGCCCAGGTGGACCAACAGCGCCAGGTTCGGCTTGAGTTCAGCCTGCTTGACGCCCCACGTCTGGAAACCCTTCTGGTGCGAGGCGACGGCCGCGAGCATCGCGACCAGTGAACCGGCGACCGCCGCCGGGTTCACGTCCTTGTCGACCCGCCCCTTGGCCTGCAGTTCGGCGACCGCGTCCGAGAGGGAGTTGTTCACGGAGTTGAGGATCTTCATGCGGATCTTGTAGAAGCGTTTGTCGCCCTCGGCCGCTCCGAGGTCGACGACCCGCAGGATCGCGTCGTTCTTGCGCCAGAACTCGAGGAATCCGTCCACGAGTTCCTGCGCGGTGGTCCAGCCGGCCTTGCCGACCCAGGTGCGGCCGGCGAGGAGTTCGGTCAACCCGGCGCCCTCCGCGGCCATTTGCTCTGCGATCTCCAGGACGGCGCCTTCGACGTCCGGGAAGTACTGGTAGAAGGTCGCGGGTGAAGTCCCCGCCTTCCGGGCGACATCGATGACTTTGACGTCCCGGTAAGGGGAGGAGCTGAGCATCTCGCTGAGGCAGTCGAGCAGCTTCTGCCGGGTCGCCTGCCCACGCCGGCCGGCCACGCGGCCGTCGACGGTACGCACTTGTCCTGTCATGCCGTCAGCTTACCGAGGGGTGATCGGAGCGCGATTCGGCCGACTGCAAATGGGGTGCACGAGGGTCCAGAGGGTGGTGTGCCTGGTCTGCGGGGTGCGTGAGTCGCCGTTACTTTGACGGTATGGCCGAAAACAGGGCATCCGAGTACGGAGAGGGCGTCCCCTGCTGGGTGGACGCGCAGCTTCCCGACGTGGAGGCGGGCAGGCGGTTCTACGGTGAGCTCTTCGGGTGGACCTTCGAGGAGGCGTACGGCGGCTCCGTATGGGCCCGCAAGGACGGCGAGCCCGTCGCGGCGCTCGCCCACAAGACGGACGGGCGGATGCCGACCGTGTGGACGGTGTACTTCGCGACACCGGACGTGATGCGGCTGACCGGGCGTATCCAGGCGGCGGGCGGGCAGGTCGTCATGGCGCCGATTCCCTTGGGGGAACTGGGCACGGCCGCCCTCGCCGCCGACCCGGAGGGTGCCGTCTTCGGCCTGTGGCAGGCGGCCCGGCACCCCGGTTTCGGCGTCCGGCACAAGGCCGGCACCTTCGGCTGGGCCGAGCTGTACGCCCGTGACACCGAGGCCGCCAACACGTTCTACGGCGGACTCTTCACCGACGCCCTCTTCGGGCCGGACGCCGTTCCCGACTTCGGGCGGGCGCCGGTCTCGGACGCGTTCCCGGTCGAGATGCCGCCCCATTTCCTCGTCCACTTCCGGGTCGACGACCTCGCGGCCGTTCTGGGGGCGGTGCACCGGCTCGGGGGGCGGGTCCAGGTTCCGCTCTTCGAGACGTCGTACGGAGAAGTGGTCGTCGTCACAGACAATCAAGGGGCGTCGTTCGCGCTGCTGCAACGCTGACACCTGGATGTTTGTCCGTAGATATGGCGAGACACCCCGATTAGTCGCCGGGTTCGCAACCTGTGGCCGGGCCAGGAAGAATCAGGGTGCGTGCCGCCATGGCGGTGCGGTGGTGAGACGCTGCACGGGGTCGCGTACATATGTGGGTGACGCGGCTCGTACGGGGAGGTGGCAGGCAAGTGGTGGATCAGCTGACGCAGCACGATCCGCGGCGGATCGGGCCGTTCGAGGTGCTGGGACGGCTGGGCGCGGGCGGCATGGGGCTGGTCTATCTCGCGCGCTCGGCGTCCGGCCGGCGTGTGGCGATCAAGACCGTGCGGACGGAACTCGCCGAGGACCAGTTGTTCCGGGTCCGTTTCACGCGTGAGGTCGAGGCCGCGCGGGCGGTCTCCGGCTTCTACACGGCGGCCGTGGTCGACGCCGATCCGCGGGCGGCCGTGCCGTGGCTGGCCACCGCGTACGTTCCGGCGCCCTCCCTCGAAGAGATAGTGAACGAGTGCGGGCCGATGCCGGCCCAGGCGGTGCGCTGGCTCGCGGCCGGGGTCGCGGAGGCGCTGCAGTCCATCCACGGGGCGGGTCTCGTCCACCGCGACCTCAAACCGTCCAACGTGCTCGTGGTCGAGGACGGGCCGCGGGTCATCGACTTCGGTATCGCCTCCGGCGTGTCGAACACCCGTTTGACGATGACGAACGTGGCGGTGGGCACCCCCGCCTACATGTCCCCGGAGCAGGCCAAGGACTCGCGCAGCGTCACCGGCGCGAGCGATGTGTTCTCGCTCGGCTCGATGCTCGTCTTCGCCGCCACCGGACACCCCCCGTTCCACGGCGCCAACCCGGTCGAGACCGTGTTCATGCTGCTGCGCGAGGGCCCCGACCTCGCCGGCCTCCCGGACGAACTGCGGCCCCTCATCGAGTCCTGTATGCAGATGGAGGCCACCGGCCGCCCCAACCCGGCCGACCTCCAGGCCCAGCTCGCCCCCCACCTCTTCGGCTCCGGCTCCGACGACAGCGGTACGGCGTCGGCCTGGCTGCCCGAGCGCGCGGTGACCCTGATCGAGACCCGGCGCGGCGGACGCCCGCCCGTGAAACCGACGCCCACCGCCGGCCGCAGCGGTGGCGGACGCGTCCCCGTACCGCCGCCGCCCTCCCACGACCCCGTCGTACCCGTCCCGGTCGGCGCCCCCGACACCGGGCCCGTACGGCTGGCCGGCGCCCCGGTGCCCATCGGCCCCGGGCCGCGCGTCGCCGACGCCCGCGCCGCCGCCGTGAAGGCACCCCCTCCGGAGGCCGGCCTGGTCGCCTCCTGGTCCCGGCCGCGCCCCGGCGTCAACGGCACGGACGCCGCCGTGGGCCCCGCCGTACCCGTACCGCCCCCGCTGCCCCCGGAGACCGCGTCCGGCTGGCGGCCGTGGCGGTTCCGCATGTCGAACGACGTCTGGGGCACCCCGACCGTCGCCGGTGACCTCGTCTACGTCACCTCCTTCGAGGTGCACGCGCTCGACGTCGCGACCGGCCGCCGCAGCTTCAAGACCCGGGACGTCGCCTGGTCGATGGCGGTCGCGGACGGCCGTATCCACGCCTCGGACGGGCCCACCCTCTTCGCCCTGGACGCCCGCGAGGGCGGTGACCTGTGGCGGTTGTCCACGGACGCCTGGGTGTACTCCCTCAAGGCCGAGCGCGGCACCGTCGTCACCGGTACGCGCGGCGGCGGAGTGCAGGCCTGGGAGGCGTCCACCGGCCGGAAGCTCTGGCAGCTGACCGGCGCGCAGACCGACTTCGAGTCACCGGAGGCGGGCCCGGCGCTGCACGACGGCACCGTGTACGTGTGGCAGGACGCCCGGCTGCGCGCCCTGGACGCCCGGACGGGCGACGAGCGCTGGACGTACCCGATCGGCGACGCGGCCTCCTGCGGCGGTGTACCCGTACGGATCACCGCCGCCCCGGACGGCCATGTGTACGTCTCCGCCGGTACCCGCGTCCTGTCCGTCGAGGTGGCGAGCGGCCGGGTCCGCTGGCACTTCGAGGCCCCCGCGGTCTTCCTCTGCCCGCCCACCTTCGCGCCCGGCCCGGCGGTGACGGGTGGGGGGATCTATCTGGCCGACTACCTCGGCACGGTCTACGCCCTCGACGCCACCGACGGCCGCGACCGCTGGCGCATCGCGACGGAGTCCCGGGCGTCGATCGAACCGGTCCTGGTCGCCGCCGGCCATGTCCACGTCGGCAGCGGCAAGGGCCTCTACACGCTCGACGCGGTCACCGGTACACCCAAGTGGCGCTTCCAGGCGGGCGGCGACATCGTGGGCGCCCCCGCGGTCGCCGAGGGCCGGATCCACTTCGGCTCCACCGACCACCTCCTCTACACCCTCAAGGCCGACGACGGCCGCCTGCGCTGGAAGCTCGCCACCGGCGGCGAGATCACCGGGGCACCGGTCGTCAGGGACGGGGTCGTGTACGCGTGCAGCAAGGACCGCTGCGTGTACGCCCTCGACGCGGAGAAGGGGACGGGCACGGCAAGGACCGCGTGAGCGGCGCCGGTTGGGGGATCAGTACCATGATCCCCATGCGGACGCGGGGGCGCAGGCTCAGATTCACGGCGGTACTGGCACTGACGGTTCTCACCCTCACCGGCTTCTCCACCGGACGGCACCACAGCGGCAGCCGTCACAAGGGCGGGAGCGGCGGGGGAGGGTGCAGCAGCTCCAGCCAGGATCACGACAGTTCGACATCACGCCGGTCCACCTACCGTTCCACGCCTGCCGCTACGGCCTCCTCCGGCAGCGGCACCAGCAGCCTGCTGGACGGCACGGCGAAGCTGGTGAGCTGCGCGACGGCGACCAGGCAGTACGCGACGGTCGAGGTCAGCAACCCGAACGACCGCGAGGCCACCTTCTCCGTCGACGTCACCTTCGAGGACGCCCAGGACAACGAGGTCGACTTCAACTACGCGGACGTCAAGGTCCCGGCGAACGGCAGGGCGACCGTGCGGGTGCGCTTCCTCGGCAGCTCCACCCCGGTGGACCACTGTGTCGTCGACCGCCGGGCCACAGCGACGAGTTGACCCTCACCGGGTCCGGAAACCGCCGTTCTTCCGGTCGGCGAACAACTCCGCCTGCCGTTCGGTCGGGAGATTGCCCAGGGCGATCAACGGCGGCGCCTGCGCGTACGCCTGCGCCCGCGCCGCCTCCTTCGCCGCCCACAACGCCCGCACGGTGCCCTGAACGCCCTCGGTCGGATACCCGGCGATGACGGTCGCGCAGGCCAGGGCGGCCTCCAACGCCCCGCCGGGCCCGGTGAGTTCGGAGACCAGCCCGAACTCGTACGCCCGCCGCGCCGAGATCCGCTCCGCCGTCCCCATGAGCATCATCCGCGCGACCTCCCCGTACGGCATCCGGTGCGCCATCAGCACCGACTCGTACGCGCTGACCATGCCGTAGGTGGTGTGCGGGTCGAAGAACACGGCGGTCGGATCGGCGACCACGAACTCGCTCTCGCCCAGCAGATAGAAGGCCCCGCCGCAGGCCATCCCGCGTACCGCTGAGATCACCGGTTTCCACAGGTCGTTGGCCTTCGGCCCGATGGTCAGCAGCGGATCGTCCTGCATGTACGGCGAGTTGGGCTGCGGCACGACCGCGTCCCGGTCGAGCCCGGTGCAGAAGGCGCGCTCCCCGGCCCCGGTGAGGACGACGGCCCGCACGGAGTCGTCGAACCGCAGCTCCCGCCATACGGCGGCCAGTTCGGCGGCCGTGGCGAGGTCGATCGCGTTGAGCCGGTGCGGCCGGTCGAGGGTGACGACGGCGACACCCGTGTCCTTGTCGACGGAGACGCCGAGAGTCATGACCGCTCCAGAACCCACTGAGGAAGCCCCGCCTCGCCGAACACGACCTGCACCCGTGCCCCGATCCGGACCCGCTCAGGAGCAAGGGAGTCGAGGGCGGCCCCCGGCCCGGTGACGAGATTCCCGACCAGCCGGATCCGCGGGTGTTCCACCAGCTCGACCACGACCACGTTGTACGGGGCGACGGCGGCGTAGTCGGGCAGGAGCGGGGGGTGCGGGAAGACGTACGACCACACCCGCCCCTGCCCGCTCACCTGCCGCCATTCACTCGCGAAGGACTGGCAGTGGGGGCAGCAGGGGCGGGGCGGGAAGCGGGGTTCGTCGCAGTCGGCGCAGGTCTGGACGCGGAGTTCGCCTGCGCGGGCGTACTCCCAGAAGGGGGCGCCGTCGGTGTCGGTGACGGGAGTGAGCATGGCGGTCGACTCCTCGTTTCACTTCGTGAGCAGCAGGGCGGAGGTGGGGACACCCTCGCCCGCCGTCACCAGGCAGGTGGCGGCGTCCGGGACCTGGGCGGTGCTGGTGCCGCGCAGTTGCCGTACGCCCTCGTTGATCAGGTTGAACCCGTGGACGTACGCCTCGGAGAGCCCGCCGCCACCGGTGTTGAGGGGGAGTTGCCCGCCGATTTCGAGGGCGCCGCCCTCCGTGAAGGCGCCGCCCTCGCCGCGCCCGCAGAAGCCGTAGCCCTCCAGGGAGAGCGGGACGAGGGCGGTGAACGCGTCGTAGATCTGGGCGACATCGACGTCCTGCGGGGTGAAGTCGGCGTGTTTCCACAGGTGTCGGGCGGCGGTCCAGGCCGGCCCCGTGAGGGGGTCGTCGTTCCAGTAGTTGACCATGCCGTGGTGCTGGGCGGGGAGGCCCTGGGCGGCGGAGTGGATGAGGACCGGGGTGCGCCGGCAGTCCCGGGCACGTTCGCGGGAGACGACCACGCAGGCCAACGCCCCGTCCGTCTCAAGGCAGTTGTCGAAGAGGCAGAGGGGTTCGCTGATCCAGCGGGAGGTCATGTACATCTCGCGGGTGAGCGGGCGGTCGTACATGATGGCCGCCGGATTCTGGTTGGCCCTGTTTCGGCAGGCGAGGGCGACGTTGAACAGGTGGTCCCGGGTGGCGCCGTACTCGTACATGTAGCGGCGGGTGAGCATGGCTATCTCGTCGGCCGGCCGGAGGAGCCCGAAAGGGCGGGTCCACTGGGCGGGGGTGGGGAGTTGGCGGGCGGTGTCGGTCCACGGTCTGGGCCCGCTGCCCCGCTTCCGCGACCGCCAGGCCACGCCCACGGTCGCCTGCCCGGCGGCGATGGCGGTGGCGAGATGGGCGACCGTGGCACACGAACCGCCGCCCCCGTACCCGACCTTGCTGAAGAAGGTCAGGTCCCCGAAACCGACGGCCTTCGCCAGTTCGACCTCGTCGGTCTCCTCCATCGTGTAGGAGGCGAGGGCGTCGACCTCGCCGGGGGCGATCCCGGCGTCGTCGAGGGCGGCGAGCACGGCACGACAGGCCAAGGTCCTCTCGTCCTCGGGGAGTTGCCTGGCGAAGGAGGTCTGTCCGATCCCGACGATGGCGGTCGCGTCCTTCAGTCCGGCCATGCGCTGTCCGGCCATGCTCTGTGCACCTCCGCGTGACACCGGGGCTGCTGACAGGGCGTCAGGCTACAGCTAATCTGACGGGTAGTCAGCTACTGGGTGCAGGGAGGCCGTTCATGCGCGGAGACGTGGAGTGGGGCAGCATCCCGGGCCTGGTGCGCTCGGCCGCGGAACGGTACGCGGACGCCGAGGCGGTGGTGGAGGGCCGGACGAGGATCTCCTACGCCGAGCTGGGCGCCCGGGTGGAACGCGCGGCGGCGGCCTGTCTCGCCGCCGGGGTGGAGGTCGGCGACCGGGTCGGCATCTGGGCGCCGAACTCGACGGACTGGATCGTCTCGGCGCTGGGCGCGGTGTCGGCGGGCGCGGTACTGGTGCCGCTGAACACCCGCTTCAAGGGCAGCGAGGCGGCGTACGTACTGCGGAGCGGCGGGGCACGGCTGCTGTTCGTGACGGGGACGTTCCTGGGCACGTCGTACGTGGCGTCGCTGCGCCGGGCGGCGGGGGAGGGCGTGGGCGACGGTCCCCTGCCCGGGCTCCCGGCGCTGGAGCAGGTGGTGGTGCTGGCGGACGACGCCCCCGCCGACTTCCGTACCTGGAAGGACTTCCTGGCGGGCGGCGAGGGGGTGGGCGAGGAGGAAGTGCGGGAGCGGGCACGGGAGTTGGACGGCTCGACGGTCTCGGACATCATCTTCACGTCGGGTACGACGGGCCGTCCGAAGGGCGCGGTGATCACGCACGCGCAGACGCTGCGGGCGTACGAGGTGTGGAGCGATCTCGCGGGGTTGCGGCAGGGCGACCGCTATCTGATCGTGAACCCCTTCTTCCACACCTTCGGCTACAAGGCGGGCGTGATCGCCTGCCTGATGCGGGGCGCGACGATGATCCCGCAGCCGGTGTTCGACGTCGACACGGTCCTGGCGAACATCGCCGCGGAACGGGTGTCGGTCCTCCCGGGCCCGCCCACCCTGCACCAGTCCCTGCTGGACCATCCGGCCCGGGACTCCCACGACCTCTCGGCGCTGCGGCTCGTGGTCACGGGCGCGGCGGTGGTGCCGTTGCGGCTGGTGGAGCGGTTGCGGGGCGAGCTGGGGGTGGGGACGGTGCTGACGGCCTACGGGCTCTCGGAGGCCGGCGGCATCGTGACGATGTGCCGGCGGGGGGACGATCCGGCGGTCATCGCGTCGACGTCGGGGCGCGCGATTCCGGGGACCGATGTCCGGGTGGAGGCCCCGCTCGGCTCCCCGGGCGAGGTGCTGGTCCGCGGCTTCAACGTCATGCGCGGCTACTACGAGGACGCGGCGGCCACGGCGGAGGTCCTGGGCGAGGACGGCTGGCTGCGGACCGGTGACGTCGGCGTCCTGGACGGCGAGGGCAACCTCCGGATCACCGACCGCATCAAGGACATGTTCATCGTCGGCGGCTTCAACGCGTACCCGGCGGAGATAGAGCAGCTCCTCGGCGTCCATCCCGATGTGGCGGACGTGGCGGTGATCGGCGTACCGGACGCGCGGCTCGGCGAGGTCGGCAAGGCGTATGTCGTACGGCGGCCGGGGGTGACACTGACCGGCGACGACCTGATCGCCTGGGCCCGCCGGGAGATGGCGAACTACAAGGTGCCGAGGGCGGTGGAGTTCGTGGGGGAGCTGCCCCGGAACGCGAGCGGGAAGGTGGTCAAGGGGGAATTGCGGGGGGCGTGACGCGCGGTATGGTGATGGGTATGGCAACGAAGAAGTACACCGTCACGCTTCCGGAGGAGCTTGCCGAGGAGATCCGGCGGGAGGTCGGGAGCGGGGGGTTCAGCGCGTATGTCACCAAGGCCATAGAGCGTCAGCACGAGCGGGATCGGCTGGGGGAGCTCGTCGCGTGGATGCAGGAGGAGAGCGGCGGGCCGCTCACTCCCGAGGAGCTGGCGGCGGCGGAGGCCGAGCTGAGCGATGTTGAACACCAGTTCGATGAACCTGCCTCGTCCGGTCATCACGAGCTTCCGTTGGCGGGCTGAATGTCACTCGACTGTTTGGTGCTGGACAGTGAAGGCCTGTCGCGGGCGGCGCTGCGGGATCGCGGGATGGCGGCTCTGCTGGCAGTCGCCCACAAGAAGGGTCTTCGGGTGGTGACCAGCTCGATGACCCTGATCGAGGCCTACCACAGCCAGGTCCGACGTGAGGCCTGGACGTGGGTGATGTCCCGCATCGTGGTGGAACCCGTGACGCGGGAGATCGCCGACGCCGCGATCGACCTCCTCAGGGAGACGGGCCTGCACGGCCACAAATACGCCATCGACGCCGCACTCGCGGTGATCGCGGGCCGTCAGCCCGGGAACGTCGCGCTGTACACGTCCGACCTGGACGACATGCGGAAGCTGTGCGCGCCGCGAGTAGCCGTAAGAGCGCTCTAGCTCCCGCCTCCGGACACACATCGGCCGCGACGGTCCCCCCTGGGCCGTCGCGGCCGATCCCCCGTGTGGGAGAAGGTCTAGCTGGGGTCGGACGTGATGTGCGTGTTGTCCGGCGTGTCCGTGCCGTCGCCGTCGGCGGCCACGACGGCCTCGACGTCGGTGATGTGCGTGTTGAGCGGCTTGAGGTCGCCGGTCAGCTTCGTGTCGGTGATGTGGGTGTTGTCCGGCGTGACGACCGTCTCGTCGTTCGTGATGTCGCTCATCCTGCTGTTCTCCTTGGAGATCGCGGTCGAAATGTGGCGGGCCCACCCGGTCACTCCCCCGAGGATGACCGGATGGGCCGCTGGCGCCGCCACTCTAGATCTCGAAGGAGGCGGCTTCACCGACGGTCCGTCTGCCCCCCGACGCGACGGCCCGATAACGAGAAGAGTGCCGTGCGGCGATAAACGATTGATGAACGCCCCGACGCTCCCGGTTCAGGCCGCCGCGGCCGGCGTCAACAGCGCCTGGACCTCCGCCGCTTCGGGCGACTCCAGCCGCTGGTAGATCTCCAGCGCCTCGGTCCAGCAGACCTGCGCGCGGCCGGACTGCCCGATGCCGTTCAGGGCCTTGCCGAGGACGGTGAGCACGTTGCCCCGCCGCCACTCGCCGCCGATCTCCCGCAGCGGGGTCAGGGCCATCTCGGCGTTGGCCGCCGCCTGCGCGGGGCGCTGGGCCAGCAGGTCGACCTCGGCGAGGCGGAAGAGGGTCATGCCCTCCCACAGGCGTTGCCGGCTCGCGCGGAACACGCTCAGGGCCTGCTTGAGATGGGCCGCCGCGTCGGCCAGCTGCCTGTTCTTGCCGAGGGCCAGGCCGAGGGCGTAGTGGCCGTTGGCCGCCTTGAGCGTGTGTCCGAGTTCCTCGTACATCTCCGTGCCCTGCCGGGCGAGGCCGACCGCGCTGTCGGCGCGCTCCGTCTCCAGGTGCAGGCGGGAGAGGTTGCACAGCGCGGACGCGGCGCCGGAGAGGTCGCCGCAGGCGCGGAAGCTGGCGATGGCCCGCTCCAGGAACTCCTCGGCCTCGCCGTAGCGGCCCTGGTAGAAGGAGTAGATGCCGAGCAGGTTCGCGGCCCAGCAGCACGGCAGCGCGTCGGCGGCGGCCTCCGACAGGGCGAGTGCCTGTCGTGCCTCTTCGTAGGCCTGCTCGAACTGCCCGGAGAAATGGCGGGCGTTGGCCAGCACCAGTACGGCCCGCCCCTCCGCCCGGCTGTCGGCGGCGGCCCGCGCGGCGTCGCGCAGGGCGGCACCGGCGGCCTCGTACTCCTTGAAGTTCGCCCCGGACTCCGCGAGGTCGACCGCGGCCCACAGCAGATCGACGGCCCGCCGCAGCGACGCGCCCTTCGACGACTGCCGTACACAGGCCAGCAGCGGTATCGCCTCGGAGTAGAGCCAGTCCTGGGCGGCGCGGCGGTCGGGGAAGACCAACCCGGGGACGCCGGTCTCCTCCAGGTGGTCGACCAGGCGGTCGCCGGGGCGTTCGATGCCGTAGACGCCGGCGGCCGTCGCCAGGTAGAAGTCCAGCAACCGCGAGAGCGCCGCCCCCGTCTCCGTCGGCGGCCACTCGTCCCGCTCCGCGCACGCACGCGCGTAGAGCCGCACCAGGTCGTGGTACCGGTACCGCCCCGGAGCCGCCGACTCGACCAGTGAGGTGTCCACGAGGGACTCCAGCACGGCCTCGGTCTCGTCGACGGGCAGGTCCACCACGGCCGCCGCCGCGGCCAGCGAGATGTCCGGGCCGTCGGCCAGCCCCAGCAGGCGGAACGCCCGCGCCTGCGCCGGCTCCAACTGCCCGTAGCCCAGCTCGAATGTCGCCTTCACGGCCAGGTCGCCGGCCTGGAGTTCGTCCAACCGCCGCCGTTCGTCGGCGAGTTTGGCGGCGAGGACCGAGACCGTCCAGGTACGGCGGGCCGCCAGCCGGGACGCCGCGATCCGGATCGCCAGCGGGAGGAAGCCGCACGCCGCGACCACGTCGAGGGCGGATTCCCGTTCGGCGGCGACCCGTTCGGCGCCCACGATCTTCGTGAAGAGCTGCAGCGCCTCCTCGGGGGACATCACGTCGAGGTCGACGAGATGGGCTCCCGCGAGGTCCACCATCCGCACCCGGGAGGTGACCAGCGCGGCGCAGCCCTCCGTTCCCGGCAGCAGGGGCCTGATCTGGGCCGCGTCCCGCGCGTTGTCCAGCAGCACCAGCACCCGGCGGCCGTCCAGCACCGACCGGTACAGCGCCGACCGTTCCTCCAGGGAGTCCGGTATCGCGGAGTCCGCGGTGCCCAACGCCCGCAGGAACGCGCCGAGTACGGTCTCCGGTTCGGCGGCGCGGGAGCCCGCGCCCTGGAGGTCGACGTACAACTGGCCGTCGGGGAAGGCGGATCGCGCCTGGTGGGCCACGTGCACCGCGAGGGTCGTCTTGCCGACGCCGCCGATGCCGGCCAGCGCCGAGACCGCCATCACGCGGCCCTCGGCCGACGCCAGGACCTCGCTCAGTTCCGATACGAAGGACACGCGGCCGGTGAAGTCCGGGACCGTCGCCGGGAGTTGGTGGGGGCGGACCGGTGCCGGCACGGTCTCCGCGGCCGGTGCGGACGGCTCCGCGAGGCCGGGGTCGGCCTGGAGGATGCGCTGCTGGAGTTCGCGCAGGCCGGGGCGCGGGTCCACGCCGAGTTCGTCGGCGAGCAGGCGCCGGGTGTCCGCGTAGACCGCGAGGGCCTCCGCCTGGCGGCCGGAGCGGTACAGGGCGAGCATCAGCAGCTCGCGCAGCCGCTCCCGCAGCGGGTGGGCCGCCGTGAGCGCCGTCAGCTCGCTGACCGCCTCCGCGTGGCAGCCCTGCTCCAGGTCCATGTCCAGGCGGGATTCGAGGAGTTGGAGCCGCCACTCCTCCAGGCGGACCCGCTGCGCCTCCGCGTACGGGCCCGGCAGCCCGGCCAGCGGCTCCCCGTCCCACAGGGCCAGCGCCCGGCCCAGCAGGTCCCGCGCACGGCACAGGTCACCCGCCGACTTCGCCTTCTCCGCCTCGTTCGCCAGGTCGTGCACCTCGGACACGTCCAACGCGCCCTCGGGCAGCCCCCGTACGGCGTACCCGCCCGACTCACTGACGAGGACCCCGGCGTCCAGCGCCTTGCGCAGCCGGGACGCGTAGGTCCGCACCGCGGCCAGCGCCTGCGACGGAGGGTCGTCGCCCCACAGCGCGTCGATCAGCTCGCCGGCGGTCGCCGTCCGGCCCTCGCGCAGCAACAGCGCGGCCAGCAGGGCGCGTTGCTGAGGAGAGCCCGTGGGCAGCGGGACAGGGCCCCGCCAGGCACGTACCGGACCGAGCACGCTGAACCGCAGCGCCGTCGACTCCTCCGAGCCGGATTCGGGGCGCCGCTGCTCCGGTACTCGCGGTCCACCGTCCATCGCCGTTCCCCCTAGGCATGCCTGATAACTACGACAGTTTGCCTTGTCCGCGCCGGATGCGTCAGCTCTCGGAGACACCGCTCACACGTGGCCGCGCGGGATATCACAAGGCCCTCACACGGCCCGCGCCCAGTTCCGCACACAACAGGGCACCCCGAACCCGTATCCAGCTAGCTGACGGGTCGTCAGATCGGCGCTACCGTGAGCGCCATGGACACCCACAACGCCGCCCCGACGCCTCTCCCGCCGATCATCTCCGTCGACGACCACACCGTGGAGCCCGCCGACGTCTGGCAGCACCGGCTGCCCAAGAAATACCTGGACACAGGACCTCGGATAGTCCGCGCGCCACTGAAGGAAATGACCTTCCTGGGCGGCCGGTTCAAGCCCGTCATGGGCGAGCCCGGCGACGACGGCCCCATCGGCGACTGGTGGGTGTACGAGGATCTGCACCGCCCCCTCACCCGCCTCGACACCGCGGTCGGCTACAGCAGGGACGAGATCAAGCTCGAAGTCATCACGTACGAGCAGATGCGCCCCGGCTCCTACGACGTACCGGCGCGCCTCGCCGACATGGACGTCAACCACGTCCAGTCCGCGCTCTGTTTCCCCACCTTCCCCCGCTTCTGCGGCCAGACGTTCACCGAGGCCGCCGACCGCGAACTCGGGCTGCTCTGCGTCCGCGCCTACAACGACTGGATGGTGGAGGAGTGGTGCGGCCCCGACGCGCACGGCCGCCTCATCCCGCTCCCCCTGATCCCGCTGTGGGACCCGGAGTTGGCCGCCGAGGAGGTCCGTCGCAACGCGGCCCGGGGCGCCCGTGCCGTCGCCTTCTCCGAGATACCCCCGCACCTCGGCCTGCCCTCCATCCACACCGACGACTGGGACCCGTTCCTCGAAGCCTGCGCCGAGACCGGCACGGTCATCGCCATGCACATCGGCTCCAGCAGCCGCATGCCCTCCACCTCCGCCGACGCCCCGCCCGCCGTCGGTTCTACGATCACCTTCGCCAACTGCTGCTACTCCATGGTGGATTGGCTGATGAGCGGCAAGTTCGAACGCTTCCCCGACCTCAAGGTCATGTACGCCGAGGGTCAGATCGGCTGGATCCCCTACATCCTGGAGCGCGCCGACGTGGTCTGGGAGGAGAACCGCGCCTGGGGCGGCGTAGCCGACAAGGTCCACCGCCCGCCGTCCGAGATCTTCACCGACCACGTCTACGGCTGCTTCTTCGACGACGCCTTCGGCCTGAAGAACCTCGACTCGATCGGCGTCGGGAACGTCCTCTACGAGACCGACTACCCCCACTCCGACTCCACTTGGCCCAAGTCCCGCGAGGTCGGCGAGGCCCAGATGGGGCACCTGGCGCCGGACGTGGTCGAGCGGATCGTACGAGGGAACGCGATCGAGTTGCTGGGCCTGACGCCGGACGGCCTGTGGGAGGGCCCCAAGTGAGCGGCCTCGCCTACGGCATCCAGCTGCCCGTCCAGTCCCAGAGCACGATCTACGCCGAGCCCTGGGAGGCCGACGCCGGCGCCGCCGACCTCGTCGCGATCGCCAGGGCCGCCGACCGGGCCGGCTTCGCCTACATCGCGGGCTGCGACCACGTGGGCGTCCCGCGCCGTCTCGCGTCCGCCATGAGCACGATCTGGTACGACCCCGTCGCCACCCTCTCCTACCTCGCCGGAGTCACCGAGCACGTCCAACTCCTCAGCCATGTGGCGGTCGTGGGCCTGCGGCACCCGCTGCTCACCGCCAAGCAGTACGCCACCCTCGACCATCTGAGCGGGGGTCGCCTGATCCTCGGGGTCGGCGCCGGGCACGTACCGGAGGAGTTCGAGGCGCTGGGGGTCGACTTCGAGCGCCGCGGGCCTGTCCTCGACGAGACGGTCGACGCCCTGCGTGCGGCCCTCGGACCGGACGAATTCCCCGAGCACCACGGCAAGTTGTACGACTTCGAGGGACTCGGACAGCGGCCCCGCCCCGCGCAGGAGCACGTCCCCCTCTGGGTCGGCGGCTCGTCCCCCGCCGCCGTACGCCGGGCCGCGCTGAAGGGCGACGGCTGGCTGCCGCAGGGCGACCCGCGCCACAAACTGCCCGCGCAGATCGAGCGGATACGGCGACTGCGCGAAGAGGCCGCCGTCCAGGGGTCGTTCGTGTTCGGGGCCATCACCGAGCCGCTGTACATCGGTGAACCGGGGTGGGAGGTAGGCCGCCGTACGCTCACCGGTGCGCCCGAAGTCCTCGCCGAGTCGCTGCGCGCCTACCGGGCGATGGGCGTGGACCAGATCCAGGTGCGGTTCCGCAACCGGAGCCGGGCCGAACTCATCGACCAGATAACCGAGTTCGGCAGCGAGGTGGGGCCTCTTCTCTGAGGTGTGCGCCGACGGCGGCAGGGTGACGATCACCCCGCCCGTGGCGAGCGCGGCGCCGACCGCCGCGTGAAGTGTGCGTGTGCAATCCGCCCCCTTCTATCTGACGGTTCGTCAGATGCGGCGCTACGATGACCTGCATCCACCGATCCCGAGGAGGCCCGCATGGGCAAGCTGGACGGGCGTGTCGTTCTGGTCACCGGAGCGGCGCGCGGGCAGGGGGAGCAGGAGGCGCGGCTGTTCGCGGCCGAGGGCGCGAAGGTCGTCGTGGCGGATGTGCTGGACGAGCAAGGGGAGTCGCTGGCCAAGGAGTTGGGCGCGTCCTACGTCCATCTCGACGTCGGCGAGGAGGCGGACTGGGGTGCCGCGGTGAGGGCCGCCAAGGAGGCGTACGGGCGGATCGACGGGCTGGTCAACAACGCCGGGATCCTGCGGTTCAACTCCCTTGTGGACACGCCTCTCGACGAGTTCATGGAGGTCGTGCGGGTCAACCAGGTCGGCTGCTTCCTCGGGATCAAGACCGTGGCGCCGGCGATGGAGGACGGCGGCACGATCGTCAACACGGCCTCGTACACGGCGGTGACGGGGATGGCGGCGGTGGGGACGTACGCCGCCACCAAGCACGCCATTCTCGGGCTCACCCGGGTGGCCGCGCTGGAGCTGGCGAGCCGGCGGATCCGGGTCAACGCGGTCTGCCCCGGGGCCGTCGACACCGCGATGTCCAACCCGGCGCGGCTCGACCCGGACGCCGACCCGGAGGAGATGACCCGGGCCCTGGACGAGCTGTACCGCAAGCTCGTGCCGCTCGGGCGGATCGGGCGGGCCGACGAGGTGGCGCGGCTCGCGCTGTTCCTGACGTCGGACGACTCGTCGTACATCACCGGGCAGCCGTTCGTGATCGACGGGGGCTGGCTGGCGGGGGTCAGTGTCATCTGACGTCGGCCGGCGTCATCCCGTGAGATCTGACGGGCCGTCATCTATTGACGAATCTGACGCTACGTCAGAAAGTCGTAGCACTCGCAGGACTCGCAGGAACCATCTGGACTTTGGACGGTGAACCTCCTTGGAATTCGGGCTCTTTGTACAGGGATACGTGGGCAAGCGTGCCGAGACGGACCCGCTGGCCGAGCACAAGGCGCTGATGGAGGAGACCGAGTACGTCATCCAGGCGGACAAGTCCGGCTTCAAGTACGCCTGGGCGTCCGAGCACCACTTCCTGGAGGAGTACTCGCACCTCTCGGCCAACGACGTCTTCCTCGGCTACCTCGCCCACGCGACGGAACGCATCCACCTCGGCTCGGGCATCTTCAACCCCCTCGCGCAGGTCAACCACCCGGTGAAGGTCGCCGAGAAGGTCGCCATGCTCGACCATCTCTCCGGCAACCGCTTCGAGTTCGGGAGCGGGCGGGGTGCGGGCAGCCACGAGATTCTCGGGTTCATACCGGGCGTCACCGACATGAACTACACCAAGGAGATCTGGGAAGAGACCATCGCCGAGTTCCCCAAGATGTGGCTCCAGGACGAGTACGTCGGCTTCCAGGGCAAGCACTGGCAGCTGCCGCCGCGGAAGATCCTGCCGAAGCCGTTCGGGAAGGCGCATCCGGCGATGTGGTACGCCGCCGGGTCGCCGCCGTCGTATGCGATGGCTGCGCGGAAAGGGCTCGGTGTCCTTGGGTTCAGCATCCAGAAGGTGTCCGACATGGAGTGGGTGCTGGAGCAGTACAAGACGGCGATCGTGAACGCCGAGCCGGTGGGCGCGTTCGTCAACGACAACGTGATGGTGACGACTACGGCGATCTGTGCGCCTACGCACGACGAGGCGATTCGGATCGCCACGAGTGGGGGGTTGCATTATCTGCCCTCGCTGGTGTTCCGGTACCACGACACGTTCCCGCGGCCCGAGGGGTTCCCTGTGTGGCCGGAGACGCTGCCGGAGTACACGCCGGAGTTTGTCGAACTCCTCGTGGAAGAAGAGCTGTTGATCTGTGGGGATCCTGACGAGGTGCTCACGCAGTGCAAGCGGTGGGAGCAGGCCGGGGCGGATCAGTTGAGCTTCGGGTTGCCGGTGGGGGTGCCGAAGGAGGAGACGTTGCAGACGATTCGGTTGATCGGGGAGCACGTGATTCCGAAGATCGACACGGATCCTGTTCACCGGACGTCCCGGTTCCGGGCTGCCGCGTAATCGCCGTTGCGGGGTGCGGGTGCGTGGGGGCTGGTCGCGCAGTTCCCCGCGCCCCTAGGCAGATGCCCCTGGCCGGAGTTTGAGGAGGTAAGCCTCGTGCTTGATCACGTCATCAAAGGTGTCACCGTCGTTGATGGGACCGGGGCGCCTGGGTTCATCGCCGACGTCGGCATCCGGAACGGTCGTATCGCCGTTATCGGTACGGTGGTTGAGGAGTCCCGTAGCAGTGAGGACGCCGCCGGGCTCGTCCTCGCGCCCGGGTTCGTCGACCCCCACACCCACTACGACGCCCAGCTCTTCTGGGATCCGTACGCGACGCCCTCCCTGAACCACGGGGTGACGACCGTCGCAGCCGGGAACTGTGGGTTCACGCTCGCGCCGTTGAAGCCGGGGGACGCCGACTACACGCGCCGGATGATGTCCAAGGTCGAGGGGATGTCGCTGGTCGCGCTGGAGGAGGGGGCGCCCTGGAGCTGGCGTGGCTTCGGGGAGTATCTGGACGCGCTCGAAGGGCGGATCGCCGTCAACGCCGGGTTCATGGTCGGGCACTGCGCCCTGCGCCGGTATGTGATGGGGCCGGATGCCGTGGGTGGGCAGCCCAGCGAGGAGCAACTCGCCCAGATCGTAGGGCTGTTGCACGAGGCCATGGACGCGGGCGCCTGGGGCTTCTCCACCACCCAGTCCTCCACCCACTCGGACGGCGACGGACAGCCCGTCGCCTCCCGGCACGCCCGCCCGGAGGAACTGCTGGCCCTCTCCCGGGCCGTCGGCGAGCACGAGGGCACGCAGATCGAGGCGATCGTCGCCGGGTGTCTGGATCAGTTCAGTGACGCGGAGATCGATCTGTTCGTCGAGATGAGCGCGGTGGCGGGGCGCCCGCTGAACTGGAATGTGTTGACCGTCGACGCCGCTGTGCCCGAGCGCGTGCCTCGGCAGCTCTTCGCGAGTGAGCGGGCGCGGAAGGCCGGGGGGCGGGTCGTCGCCCTGACCATGCCGATCCTCACGCCGATGAACATGTCCCTCGGCACCTTCTGCGCGCTGAACCTGATACCCGGGTGGGGGCCGGTCCTGAGCCTGCCCGTGCCGGAGCGGATCGCGAAGCTGCGTGAGCCGGACGTGCGGGCCGAGATGCTGCGGAACGCGAACAGCAAGGAGGCCGGGGTCTTTCGGCGGCTCGCCAACTTCGGGCGGTATGTGATCGGGGATACGTACAGCGCGGCCAATGAGGGGCTGACCGGGCGGGTCGTCAACGACATCGCGGCGGAACGGGGTCAGGAGCCCTTCGAATGCCTGGTCGAGATCTGTGCGGCCGATGAACTGCGGACCGTGCTGTGGCCCATGCCGTCCGACAACGACCCCGCCTCCTGGGCCCTGCGCGCCGAGACCTGGCAGCACGAGGACGTGCTGCTGGGCGGCTCCGACGCGGGGGCGCATCTGGACCGGATGTGCGGGGCGCCGTACACGACGCGGTTCATCGGGGACTGTCTGCGCGGGCGGAAGCTGGTGGGGCTTGAGCAGGCGGTGCGGATGCTGACCGACGATCCGGCGCGGCTGTTCGGGCTGCGGGAGCGCGGGCAGGTGCGGGAGGGCTGGCATGCGGACCTGGTGCTCTTCGACCCGGAACGGATCGACGCCGGCAAGGCCACCCTGGTGCACGACCTGCCGGGTGACAGTCCGCGCCTCGACTCGAAGGCGATCGGGATACGGGCCGTGTGGGTCAACGGAGTCGAAGCCATCCGGGACGACGTGGTGAGCGGGTCCGTGCCGGGGCGGGTGCTGCGGTCGGGGCGGGACACCAGGACGGTGAGTACCCGGTGAGTTTCGTGACCCCCGTGACCTCCCAAGTGGCGGACGGGCAGCGGCTGTTCGTCGGTGGGGAGTGGGTCGAGCCGGACGGTGGGCACTACGCCGTGGTCGACCCCGCTACCGAGGAGACGGTGGGGTGGGCTCCGGAGGCTTCGCGGGAGCAGGTGTTCGCCGCCGCTGCCGCTGCCCGGGAGGCCTTCGGGGCGTGGTCGCGTACGGCGCCCGGGGAGCGCGCGGCGATCCTCGGGCGGGCGGCGGACATCGTCCGCGGCCACCTGGTGCCGTACGCCGAACTCGCCCAGGCGGAGACCGGCGCGACCACCGGGACCGCGCGGGGCATGCAGGTCGGTGTGGCCGCCGCCCGGTTCCGGCGGTACGCGAGCGTGGAACCGGCCGAGTGGGCGATCCCGCCGCAGGTCAACGAGGCCGGGCCGTTCGGGCGGGCGACCGTCATGGGCGCGCTGGCCGTACGGCAGCCGGTCGGTGTCGTCACCTGCATCACCTCGTACAACAACCCGTGGGCCAACCCCGCCGGAAAGATCGCCCCCGCCCTCGCCATGGGCAACACGGTCGTCGTGAAACCCGCCCCGCAGGACCCGCTCTCCGTCTACCGGATGGCCGAGGCGCTGGAGGCGGCCGGGGTGCCGCGCGGGGTCGTGAACGTGGTCAACGGGCGTGCGGTGGAGGTCGGCGAGGCGGCCGTGGAGTCGGCCGATGTCGACATGGTCAGTTTCACCGGTTCCACGGCGGTCGGGCAGCGGATCGCCGAGGTGTGCGGGCGCGACATGAAGCGGCAGTTGATGGAGCTGGGCGGGAAGGGCGCGGCTGTCGTCTTCGACGACGCGGACCTCGCGTCCGCCGTCTCCGGGATCGGTACGACCTTCTCCTTCTACAGCGGGCAGATCTGCACGGCGCCGACGCGGGTGCTGGCCCAACGGGGCGTCTACGACCGGGTGGTTGAGCAACTGGCCGCCTACGCGGGCCGGTTGAAGGTCGGGGACCCGCGTTCGCCGGACACGGTGGTCGGGCCGGTGATCTCGGCGGCGCACCGGGAGCGCGTCGAGTCGTACGTCGAACTGGGCCGGAAGGAAGGCGCGGTGGTCGTCGCGGGCGGTGAACGCCCCTCCGACGGACCGGGGTTCCTCGTGGCCCCCACCGTCCTGGCCGACTGCGGTGCCGGGATGCGGGTCGTCCGGGAGGAGATCTTCGGGCCGGTCGTCGTGGTCGTCCCCTTCGACGAGGAGGAAGAAGGGATCGCCCTCGCCAACGACAGCGACTACGGCCTCATCGACTACGTGTGGTCGGGGGACGTGGCCCGGGCGTTCCGGGTGGCCCGGCTGCTGCGGGCCGGCGGGGTGGGCGTGAACACCGTGGGGCGCAACATGGAGGCGCCGTTCGGGGGGTTCAAGAAGAGCGGGGTCGGGCGGGACGTGGGGTCGTACGCGCTGCACGCGTACAGCGAGGTGCAGGCGATCGTCTGGCCCGGGTGAGGCCGGGTCTTCGGTACTCCGCCCGTTGCCCCCGGCTCAGTCCCGCAGATCCACCCGCACCGTCAGCAGACTCGACCCCATCGCCTTCACCGCCGCGCTGTTGAAACGGGGCAGGGTGCGCAGGCGCGCCTGGGGGTCGTCGTCCGGGAGCAGGTGTGCCGTACCGGTGTGCCAGCGGCCCATGACCCGTACCCGTACCTCCGGGTTCGCCTTGATGTTGCGGATGTACTGGGAGAGTTCGCCGAACTCCGAGACCAGCCAGAAGGTGTCGCCGACGCGGCGTCCGCCGAGTGGGGTGCGGCGGGGCTCGCCGGAGACGCGGCCGGTGGTCTCCAGGACGGTCTGGGTGGGGAGGTGGCGGGTGACCGTGTTCAGCAGGCGCTGGATGCGCGTGATGGTCCGGTACTTGGACTCGGGAGTGCTCGGCATCGGTTCTCGGATCTCCTGTTGAGCGGCGGGGGGCGTGGCCTTCAATAGTGCCGTGCGCGTCGTGACGTGGAACCTCTGGTGGCGGTACGGGCCCTGGGAGGCCCGGCAGAAGGCGATTCTCGCCGTGCTGCGGGAGCTGCGGCCCGATGTGGTCGGGTTGCAGGAGGTCTGGGACACCGGCGGCGGGAATCTCGCCGGATGGCTCGCCGGGGAACTCGGTATGCACTGGACCTGGGGAGCCTCCCACGACCCCGGGTTCTGGCAGCGGCGCCTCGGCGATCCGACCGTCGGCATCGGCAACGCCGTGCTCAGCCGCTGGCCCGTCGCCGAGCAGGCCGTACTGCCCCTGCCGCCCGGGGACGGGGACGGCGGCCGGCTCGCGCTGTACGCGGGGCTGGACGCGCCGGGGCACCGAGTCCCCTTCTTCACCGTCCACCTCTCCTCCGCCACCGACGCCTCGGCCGTACGGTGCCGACAGGTCACCGCGCTCGCGGAGTTCGTCGCCGAGCACCGCGGCGACGGGCCCTTCCCACCCGTCGTCACCGGCGACTTCAACGCCTGGCCGGACTCGGACGAGGTGCGGCTGTTCGGCGGCTACAGGACCGCGCCGCCCGTGCCCGGCCAAGTCCTCATCGACGCCTGGGACTTCGCCGAACCGGGCGCGCCCTCGGCCACCTGGGACCTCGCGAATCCGTACGTCGCGGGCACGTTCGGGCCCAGTGTCCGTATCGACTACGTCTTCGTGGCGCCGACGGGGAAGGGCGGGCCCGGACATGTGCGGGGCGTACGGCGGGCGGGGGACGGGCCGGTCGACGGGGTGTGGCCGACGGATCACGCGGCCGTCGTCGTGGATCTGAGTGACGATCCGAGCGGGGGAACAGCCTAGTTCTTGGCCTCGCCCAGGAAGATCGGGTTCGTGAACGCGGCCATTGCCCCCGGCACCGGTCCCGCCGCCGTCTCGTGCCTCAACTCGGCCCGTACGTACGCCGCGTAGGACGGAGTCGTCCGCCACTCCACGGTGCCCGCGCCCGCGACCGGCAGCGGATCGCTCGTCAGCAGCGTGCCCTGGTCCGTCACGAACCGGACCGAGCAGCGCGGCGCACCGGTCACTTCCAGCCGGACGGTGACCGGGGTGTCCCGGGCGACCTCCAACCGCTCGCCGATACCCGCGTGTTCGCCCTTCGGGCCCGTCGCCGTGAAGGCCAACGAGACGTTCTTCGACTCGGCGACATAGGAGTGCCCCGCACGGATGCCGTCCTGGATGGCCTGCCTCGTCAAGTCCTCGGCGAGGACGACGGTCTGGGGCAGACCGATCGCGTCCGGGGCGCGGTGGGCGTCACTGTTTCCCATCGCCGGGAGCCACTCCCGGTTCTCCCGGTTCTCCCGGTTCTCCCGCACGGACGCCACCAGCGTCGCGTCCCAGGAGGCCAGGGCGACCTCGTCGTCGGGCGTGTAGGGCCCGTTCCACACCTCGACGGCGTCCGCCTCGCCGAAGCCGAACTTCCAGGCGCAGCCGACGCAGGTGGCGTGCGGATGGGCGGGTACGACCAGGCCGCCGGCCCGGCGGATCTCGCGGGCGAACCGTCCGAAGCGGTTGTCGCGGGCCCGGTACCGCCAGTCGACGAAGGTGCCGGGCTCGGTGCCGAGGGCGACGACGTGACCGTTCCTCGTCGTCACCTCCTCACCCACCATGATCAGCAGGTCGTCGCCCGCCTCCGAGGCCCAATGGGCGTGCGAGGAATGGGTGTTGTGCTCGGAGGAGTTGATGAAGTCCAGGCCCGCCGCACGCGCCAGCGCCGCGATCTCGGCGGGGGTGCGGCGCCCGTCCGAGTACCAGGAGTGCAGGTGGCAGTCACCCCGGTACCAGGCCCGCCCCCGCCCCTTCGCCCGCTCCGGCGGGTACACCGGCTGCGGGGCGACCCCCGGTTCGCCGTACGTGAGCGTGATCGTGAGCTCGTACGACAGTCCCTGCGGGGACACGGTGTACGGGCCGAGCGCGATGTGCCAGACGCCCGCGTGCACGGGTCCAGGGATGTAGCCGGGCGTCGCGTCGTCCACCCGGAGGAAGAACTCCGTGCGCGCCCCGCCCGACCAGCCCCGGAAACCCCGGCCGCCGAGGTCCGTGCCGTGCTGGTCGAAGACGCCGATGTCGAGGGCGTTGCCCTGGGTGCCGGCCGGTACGGACGGCTTGTCGTACGTGTAGGCCACCTTGATCTCGTTGACCCCGGAGGGGACCTCGACCGGTACGTACACGAAGTCGGGGGAGCCGGCCGGGAGCGTGCCCCGTACCGTCCGGGTCTCCTGGGCGCCGCTTGCCGGGGTCGCCGCACCGCTCGCGAAGGTCACGCTTCCCAACGTAAGCGCGGCGGTGGCGCCCGTCACGATCAGCGCGCGTCTGTTCATCCCGGATTCGTGACCGGTTCCGTGATCGTCGTCGCACATGCTGCTGCTCCCGAGGTGCCGTGAGTGACAGGGATCGTGCAGGAGTGACTCGCAGGACTGCTACGACTCTGGTGGTCGGCTGTGAACTCCCGTGCAAGGGAAGGAAATCGACACCTGTCCGGAGAACGACGGCGGGTGTGTCGTGGGCCACACTTCCGCAGATGGTTACATCGTGTAACGGTCTGCGCGGCGAATCGATTCGGGAGTCCCTCTTTGGCCTGATCAGACCGATCGTATGCTCGAAGGATGACGACTTCCGCGAGCTCCGGAACCGGCCCGACCGAGAACTCCATGCGTCGCGCCCTCAAACGCGCCCGTGACGGCGTCGCCCTCGACGTGACGGAAGCGGCCGTGCTGCTCCAGGCCCGCGGCGAGGCCCTCGACGACCTCACCGCGTCCGCCGCCCGGGTGCGCGACGCGGGCCTGGAGGCGGCCGGCCGCCCCGGCGTGATCACGTACTCGAAGAGCGTCTTCATCCCCCTCACCCGCCTCTGCCGCGACAAGTGCCACTACTGCACCTTCGTCACCGTCCCCGGCAAGCTCCGCCGCGCCGGCCACGGAATGTTCATGTCCCCGGACGAGGTCCTCGACATCGCGCGCAAGGGCGCGGCCCTCGGCTGCAAGGAAGCCCTGATCACCCTCGGCGACAAGCCCGAGGACCGCTGGCCGGAGGCGCGCGAGTGGCTCGACGCGCACGGCTACGACGACACGATCGCGTACGTCCGCGCCATCTCCATCCGCATCCTGGAGGAGACGGGCCTGCTGCCCCACCTCAACCCCGGGGTGATGACCTGGACGGACTTCCAGCGCCTCAAGCCGGTCGCCCCGTCCATGGGCATGATGCTGGAGACGACCGCGACGCGCCTCTGGTCCGAGCCGGGCGGCCCGCACTACGGCTCCCCGGACAAGGAACCCGCCGTACGCCTAAGGGTGTTGGAGGACGCGGGCCGTTCCTCCGTCCCTTTCACATCCGGCATCCTGATCGGCATCGGCGAGACGTACGAGGAGCGCGCGGACTCCCTGTTCGCACTGCGCAAGATCTCCCGTTCGTACCACGGCATCCAGGAACTGATCATCCAGAACTTCCGCGCCAAGCCGGACACGGCGATGCGCGGTATGCCGGACGCGGAGCTGGACGAGCTGGTGGCGACGGTCGCGGTGGCGCGCCACATCATGGGCCCGTCGGCCTGCCTCCAGGCACCCCCCAACCTCGTCGACTCGGAGTACAAGCGCCTGATCGGCGCGGGCATCGACGACTGGGGCGGAGTCTCCCCGCTGACCATCGACCACGTGAACCCCGAACGCCCGTGGCCGCAGATCGAGTTGCTCCGCGAACAGTCGGCGGAGGCGGGCTTCGCACTACGCGAACGCCTCTGCGTCTACCCGGAGTTCGTGGGCCGCGGCGAACCCTGGCTGGACCCGCGCCTGTTGCCGCACGTACGAGCACTGGCGGACCCGGAGACGGGCCTGGCACGTGCGGACGCGACCGTCGAGGGCCACCCGTGGCAGGAGCCGGAGGAGGCCTTCGTCTCGTCCGGCCGTACGGATCTGCACGCGTCGATCGACACGGAGGGCCGCACGTCCGACCGCCGCGACGACTTCGACGAGGTCTACGGCGACTGGGCCGCCCTGCGCGAGGCGGCGGCGCCCGGCATGGTCCCCGAGCGCATCGACACGGACGTACGCCAGGCACTGGCAACGGCGGCCGACGACCCCACCCGGCTCACCGACGCGGAGGCCCTCGCCCTGCTGCACGCGGACGGCCCGGCGCTGGACGCGCTGACGCGGATCGCGGACGACGTACGGAAGTCGGTGGTCGGCGACGAGGTCACGTACATCGTCACCCGCAACATCAACTTCACGAACGTCTGCTACACCGGCTGCCGCTTCTGCGCCTTCGCCCAGCGCCGCACGGACGCGGACGCGTACACGCTCTCCCTGGACCAGGTGGCGGACCGTGCCCAACAGGCCTGGGAAGTAGGGGCGGTCGAGGTCTGCATGCAGGGCGGCATCCACCCCGACCTGCCCGGCACGGCGTACTTCGACATCGCGAAGGCGGTGAAGGAACGAGTCCCCGGCATGCACGTCCACGCCTTCTCCCCGATGGAGGTGGTGAACGGCGCGACGCGCACGGGCCTGTCGATCCGCGAGTGGCTGACGGCGGCGAAGGAAGCGGGCCTGGACACCATCCCCGGCACGGCGGCGGAGATCCTGGACGACGAGGTCCGCTGGATCCTCACGAAGGGCAAGCTGCCGGCGGCGACATGGATCGAAGTGGTCACGACAGCCCACGAGTTGGGCATCCGCTCTTCGTCAACGATGATGTACGGCCATGTCGACCAGCCGCGCCACTGGCTGGGCCACCTCCGCACCCTGGCCTCCATCCAGCAACAGACCGGCGGCTTCACGGAGTTCGTGACGCTGCCGTTCATCCACACGAACGCGCCGGTGTATCTGGCGGGCATCGCCCGCCCGGGACCGACGATGCGCGACAACAGGGCGGTGGTGGCGATGGCGAGGCTGCTCCTGCACCCCCACATCCCCAACATCCAGACGAGCTGGGTGAAGTTGGGCTCGGAGGGCGCGGCGGAGATGCTCCGCTCCGGGGCGAACGACCTCGGCGGCACGCTGATGGAGGAGACCATCTCGCGGATGGCGGGCTCGTCCTACGGCTCGTACAAGTCGGTACGCGACCTGGTCGCCGTGGCGGAACTGGCAGGCCGCCCGGCCCGGCCGCGCACGACGCTGTACGGCGAGGTACCGGAGGAGCGGCAGCGGACGGCGGCGGTCTCGGACGGGCACCTGCCGGAGCTGCTGCCGGTGCTGGACTGAGGTCAGGGTGTGCGGATGGGGGCCGGTACGATGATCCGACCCCTGTTCGATAGGGATGTGGGGGCTGTGTAGCTGAGGAGATGCGTGCCGTGCCTGCCTCGAAGGTCTGGGTGACCGGTCTGACGGTGGGAGCGATCGCCGCGGTCACGGTCCTGGCCGTCCAGGCCGACAAGGGGCCGCACCCGAAGGCGTCCGCCGCCCACCCGAACGCCTCGGCGTCCGCCCACGCGTCCACGTCCCCCAAGCCCCACGCGACGACAGCCGCCGTACCGGCCGCCTCCGGCACCGGCCGACGCATCGTCTACGCCGTCGGCCAGAAACGAGTCTGGCTGGTGGACGCGAGCGACAAGGCGGCCCGCACCTTCCCGGTCTGGCCGGGCACGGTGAGCCCCGACCCCGGCAAGTACACCGTGTCGTACCGCAAGGACGCCACCACGGGCTCCGACGGCGTCCAGATCGAGAACATCGTCTACTTCGCCACCAAGTCCGGCCTCAACATCGGCTTCTCCAACGCGGTGGACGGCTCCTCACCCCCACCGGCCACCGGCAAACAAACGGGCGGCGTACGCATGGCCAAGGCGGACGGCGCGGCACTGTGGGCCTTCGGCACGACGAGCACGAAGGTCATCGTCGTCAAGTAGCGAAGCCCGCCGCCGACACCTGAACGACGACCAGCACACCCCCTCAAAAGGCTGGGGCCCCCACTCGCGGTTGGCCGCTGAGCCGACCCGGCGTGCTGGCGAGACGCGAGTGGCCCAACGTTCACTCACCACTCGGAGCCACAGCAACCCCCTCAACCCACCGTCCCCGTTCGATTACAGTGCTGAACTGACTCGCACGTACAGACGGAGCCCCGAGGAGGTTTTGGTGAGTACGGCAGCCGGGGCCGTCTGGGGCCGGGTCGAGCAGCAGGACTTTCGGAGCCGGGTGCGGGGAACCCTGTTGGGGGCCGCGGTCGGCGACGCCCTCGGCGCCCCCGTAGACCTGTTGGCGATCGACGAGATCCGGGAGGCCTACGGCGCGGAGGGCGTCGTAGACCTCGTCTTCGGGTACGGACGCCGCGGCGCCGTCACCCACCTCACCCAGCTCACCCTCTTCACCGTCGACGGACTGATCAGGGCGCAGGTCAGACGGGACACCGGTGCCTGGCATCCGCCCACCGACCTGCACCGCGCGTATCTGCGATGGGCGGCCACCCAGCACGACTGGGGACCCGACGAGCGCCGTAAGGACGACGGATGGCTCGCGCGCGAGGAGTGGCTCTACGCCCGCCGCGACCCAACTCGCGCCTGCCTGCTGGGATTTGGGGACGAGCGGATGGGAACCCTCGACGCCCCCAAGAACCCCGGCGAGGCGGGGGGCGAGGCCACCGCCCGTTCCGCGCCCTTCGGACTGCTCGTGGGATGGGAGCCGCAACTCGTGATGCAGCTCGCCGTGGAGTGTGCCGCCCAGACCCACGGGCATCCCGTCGGCTACCTCTCCGCCGGCGCCTACGCCGTCATCGTCCACGGCCTCGCCCGAGGCGAGACCCTGGACTCCGCCGTCCAGCGAGCGCTCGCCCTGCTGGCCGCCCGCCCCGGACACCACCCCGTCTCCGACGCCCTCCAGCACGCCCTCGGCGCCGTACGACAGGGCATGCCCACCTCCGGCCGGGTCGAGGAACTCGTGGAGGACGGAAGCGCGGAGGGAGTGCTCGCCGGCGCCGTGTACTGCGCGCTCGTCGGCGACGACGTACGGCACGGGCTGTGCCTCGCCGTGAACCACGGCGGCCCCTCCGGGGTCACGGGCGCGCTCACCGGCGGCCTGCTCGGCGCGCTGCACGGCGAGACGGCCCTCCCGCCGGCCTGGCTGGCCGAACTGGAGGGCCGTCCCACCCTGCTCGTGCTCGCGGACGACTTCGCCGTGGAGATGACCCAGGGCCCCGCGCTGCACGGGCCGGCCGGATCCTCCCCGGGCTGGATCGCCAGATACCCCAGAGGCACGTAGCCGTTACGACTGACTGCCCGCCACGTCCTCCCCCGCCCCGGCCTGAGCCGGCACCGCGACAGCCGCAGCCTCCCCGTCGTCGTCCCCGCCCCCGTTGATCCGCTCGATCAGCGCGTCCCGCTCCGGGGTGTCCTCGGGCTTCACATAGCCGATGAGGATGTAGAGGACGAGCGACACCGCGAGCGGTATCGACACCTGGTACTGGAGCGGCACCCCGCCGTCGACCTCCCAGTTGATCGGGTAGTTGACCAGCCAGAAGGCGAACAGCCCCGCCGCCCAGCTCGTCAGCGCCGCCGTGGGACCGGACTTGCGGAACGGCCGCAGCAGACCCAGCATCATCGGGATCGCGATCGGGCCCATCAGACCGGCGACCCACTTGATGACGACCGTGATGATGTCCTTGAACGTGGGGGAGTTGATCTGCGTCGCCACCGACATCGACAGGCCGAGGAAGACGACCGTGGTCACGCGGGCCGCGATGAGCCCCGAACGGTCGTTCCACGCACGGGCCCTGGCCGACACCACCGGCGCCACGTCCCGCGTGAACACGGCCGCGATCGCGTTCGCGTCGGACGAGCACATGGCCATCGTGTGCGAGAAGAACCCGACGACCACCAGGCCCAACAGGCCGTGCGGCAGCAGCTGTTCGGTCATCAGGCCGTAGGAGTCGGAGCCGTCCGGCTTCTGCGCGTGCACCAGGAGCGGCGACATCCACATGGGGAAGAACAGCACCGTCGGCCAGATCAGCCAGAGCGCCGCCGACAGGCGCGCGGACCGCTCGGCCGCCTGCGGGCTGGTGGTGGCCATGTACCGCTGGGCCTGGTTGAGCATGCCGCCGTTGTACTCGAAGAGCTTGATGAAGAGGAACGCGAGCAGGAACACCGTGCCGTAGGGGCCGACCAGCGGTTTGCCGTGGCCCTGCAGCGCCGGTTCGTCCCAGGCGCCGAAGAACCCGATGCCCTTGTCGTTCAACTTCAGTACGACGGCCACGAACATGGAGACGCCGGCGAGCAACTGGATGACGAACTGGCCGAGTTCGGTCAGCGCGTCCGCCCACAGACCGCCGATCGTGCAGTAAATGGCCGTGATCCCACCGGTGATGAGGATGCCCTGGTTCAGGGACACACCTGTGAACACCGACAGCAATGTCGCGATCGCGGCCCATTTCGCCGCCACGTCCACGATCTTCAGCAGCATCCCGGACCAGGCGAGCGCCTGTTGGGTCTTCAGGTTGTAGCGGTTCTTCAAGTACTCGAGCGGGGACGCCACATGGAGCCGTGAGCGCAGCCGGTTGATGCGCGGCGCGAACAGCTTGGAGCCGATGGCGATGCCCAGCGCGATCGGGAACGACCAGGTGATGAAGGACGTGACGCCGTAGGTGTAGGCGATGCCCGCGTACCCGGTGAACATCACCGCGCTGTAGCCCGACATGTGGTGCGAGATGCCGGACAGCCACCAGGGCATCTTCCCGCCGGCCGTGAAGAAGTCGCTCACATTGTCGACGCGTTTGTGCGACCACACACCGATCGCCACCATCACGCCGAAATAGCCGATGAGCACGGCCCAGTCGAGCCCGTTCATATGCGCCCTCCCACGGTTGAGCCGGTTCAGCCCGGGGCTCATCGTGGGCGGTCGTGCGTGAGCACGACAAGTAAGCGTGAGGTCAAGGGGGCGTAAAATCGTTCGGATTGATGTTCTGCGTTCACCTACATGAACTCAGCGCATCAGCTCCCCGGCGTTGACCAGCAACGACTGACCCGTGATCGCCCGCGCCCGTTCCGACGCCAGGAACACCGCCGCGTCCGCCACGTCCCCGTCCGTCGCCAGCTCGGGCAGCGCCATCCGCTCGGACAGCCGCTTCAGCACCTCCGCCTCCGGCACCTTCTCCGTGTGCGCGGTGAACTGCACGTACGCCTCCACCGGCGGCCCCCACATCCACCCCGGCAGCACGGTGTTCACCCGGATCCGGTACGGCCCCAACTCCCTTGCCAGCGAGTACATCGCGCTCGTCAGCGCCCCCTTCGACGCCGCGTACGCCGCCTGCCGCACCTGCGACGGGGCCGCCACCGACGACTGCGTCCCGATGATGACGACCGAGCCGCCGCCCGCCTCCTTCAGGGCCGGCAGACACGCCCGCGTCATCCGCAGGGTCCCCAGCAGATTCACGTCGATCACCGACTGCCAGGTGGCGAAGTCCGCGTCCTCGATCCCGCCGAAGTAGCTGTCCCACGCGGCCACATGGACCACCGCGTCGACCCGCCCGAACCGCTCCCGGCCCACCGCCACGAGCGCCTCGCACTGCCCCTCGTCCGTGATGTCCGTCGCCCGGTACGCCGTGTGCGACCCGTCGGGATCGATCTCGGCCGCCGACTTGGCGAGATTCGCCTCGGTCCGCGCGCCGAGAACGGCGTTTCCCCCATCCCGTACGACGGCCGCGGCGACCTGGTGGCCGAGTCCGGCCCCTACCCCCGAGACGACGACGGTCTTGCCCGCGAGCAGCGACATCCGATCCCTCCCGGGGTCTGGCGGTTTATCTGACGGGGCGTCAGAGTATGGGCGACCGGCGGAGGACGGAAGGGGAGCGACGTGAGCGAGGACACCCGGAGCGACGTGTACGCCGAACTGGCCGCCGTAGGACCGTACGGAGTCCGGCCAGGGCACGCCCTCATCACCATGGTCGAACCGAACCCCGGCCACGAGTACGCCTACAACCGCTGGTACGAGGACGACCACTACTACGCCGGCGCGATGGCCATGCCCTGGATGTACGCCGGCCGCCGCTGGGTCGCCACCCGCGACCTCCAACTCCTGCGCTCCCCCGAGAAGTCGGCGATCGCCCAGCCCGTCACGGCCGGCTGCTACCTCTCCACGTACTGGGTCACCGAGGGCCGCTACGACGACCACATGAAGTGGACCGTCGGCATCAACAAACGGCTCAATCGCGACGGTCGCGTCTACCAGGACCGTACGCACGTCTTCACCGCGTTCCAGGACCACGAGGCGACCGTCTACCGTGACGGCGCGGCCGGGCCGAGGGACTTCCACGCCCTCGACCACCCTTACGCCGGGCTGGTGTTGGAGGTCGTGGACAGTGAATCGGCCGAGCAGCGGGCCGAGTTGCTGGAGTGGCTCCGCTCCCGCCACCTGCCGAAACGGCTCGCGGGCTCCCCGGCCGCGATGGTGACGGTCTTCCGCCCCACCCCGCTGCCCGGCGACCGCATGACCTACGTCAAGCAGGTCGAGGGGGTCGACACCCGGCTGACGCTGCTCTGGTTCCTGGAGACGGACCCCCGGGACTGCTGGGAGCCGTACTTCACGGACCTGGAGACCCCCGTGGCCGAATCGGGCCTGGGGCGGGTGGAGTTGGTGGCGCCGTTCATCCCCACGGTGCCGGGCACGGACAAGTACGTGGACCGGCTCCGCTGACTACTTCAGCTCATCAGGACACGGTGTACCCCGAGGCAACTGGTACGGCGCCGCGAGTCGATACGTGCCGACCCGCGGAGCGAGCAGCATCGTCCACTTGTCGCCCTTCGAGTCCTCCGCCGTCTCCATCAGGCACCCGTTGAGGTTGTCGTACGTCTTCGGCGTGCCCTCGGCACGGTGCTTGGACGCGTCGGTCTCCTGCGGGGGCTTGAGGCTCTTGCCCTTCGCGTCGACGATGCTCAGCCAGGGCGAGTACGGGATACGGATGAGGATCCGGCCCTTCTTCTTCACCTCGATGGTCAACTCGCCCTGCTCCGCCCGGTCGACGACCGCGTTCGGCTCGGCGAGCGGCGCCGGGTCGGTGACCTGGAACAGCTGCCAGTTGGCGTCGCCCCAGATCTGCTTCAGATACGGCATCCCGCGCTGCACCAGGGCCCGTTCGCGCTCGCCGCCGTCGCCGTCCGGCTCGTCCTTGGGCAGGACGACGTAGTGGACGGCCCAACGCTGAAGCCACTCGTGGTAGTTCGCCGAGTTGAGCGTGTCGTCGTAGAAGAGGGGGTTGCGCTCCATGTCGGCCTGGCGGTTCCAGCCGCGCGCGAGGTTGACGTACGGCGCGAGCGCGGAGGCCTCGATGTGGGAGCGGGCCGGGACGACCTCGACGCGACCGCGCTCGGCGCCGACCTCCTGGAGTTCGTTGACGAGCGGGGCGAGTTCGTGCGACCAGGACGCGGCCGGGGCGGTGTTGATGACGTCGTCGACCGACTTGAAGCCGATCCACGCGGTGAAACCGACGAAGGCCAGCACGATCGCGTACCACTTGCGCGAGCGCGGCACGGCGAAGGGGAGCGCGGCGATCAGGGCCACTCCGGCGAACAGCATCGCCAGCCGGCTGATGTTCGAGCCGATCTGCGAACTGACCAGCCAGACGAGGACGACCCCGATGCCGTAGACCGCAGCCGTGATCCGTACGGTCGTCCACTCGCGCGGCACCAGGAAGTAGACGAGGACCCCGGACAGCAGCGGCAGTATCACCGAGCCGATCGTCATCGGCTGGGTGCCGGAGAACGGGAACAGCCAGGCGGACACGGCCACCACGGCCGCCGGCGCGAGGCCGAGGGCCCAGGCGCCGGGGCGGCGCTTCTGCAGGAAGAGGGACACGGCGACCAGGCCCACGAACAGCCCGGCCACCGGTGACGACATGGTCGAGAGCGCGGCCAGCGGGGCCGCGCACAGGGCCTTCGCCCAGCGTTTGTAGCGCCAGCGGTAGGGCCAGCAGAAGACGACGGCCACCGCGCCGAGCCCGAACATCGTGCCCAGGCCGTACGTCACCCGGCCCGACGCCGCGTTGCACAACAGCGCGAAGACACCCGCGAGCGAGGCCCACAGCGGATTCTTCACGGAGCGGCTGCGGATCAGGATCAGGGTGAGCAGGCCCGCCGAGATCGTCCCGGCGATCATCATCGTCGTACGGACACCGAGGACCGACATCAGATACGGCGACACCACGCTGTACGACACCGGGTGCATGCCGCCGTACCAGGCGAGGTTGTACGCCGAGTCCGGGTGCCGGCCGACGAACTCCGCCCAGGCGTCCTGTGCCGCGAGGTCGCCGCCGCTGTTCGCGAACGTGAAGAACCAGACGATGTGGAGGACCCCGGAGAGGAGCGTGAAGCCGATCACCGGGTGACGGAGGAAGGGTTCGCGGAGGCGGTCGATCAGACGCGCCCACCGGATGCTCCGGGAGCTCGCGCTAGGTGTTCCGTCGTCGCCCGTGCGGTGTGCGGGCAGCTGTATTCGCGGGCCGGCTCCCGGGCCCGGATCGGCATCGTCGGCGCGTGTCGGCTCCGCTGTGGCCACCTGAAGGCACTCCCCGTGTCCCGTCTTCTGTTCTCGGCCGCGTCCTGTCCCGTTCCCGGCCTGTTCGACGCCGCGTCCCGCTGACCGGCGACGTGCCCCGATTCGCGACGCTAGCACGCAGCCCGCCGCAGGGCTCCCGGGTGGGTGCCCAGCGGCGGGACGCGGTGACGTACATCGCCTCGTGGGTCAGCCGAGACGGGTCAGCTTGGCCGTCAAGGCCGGTTCCGCGAGATCCTTCTGGAGAGCGACCGGCACCTTGACCGCGCCGCCCGAACCGTCACCCACGGTGAGCGTGCCCACCTTGGTGCCGGCCTTCGCGGAGTGCGGTACGGCGTCCGAGGTGAACGACAGCTTCACCTTGAGGCCCGCCCAGCCGACCGCCGCGACGTCCTTGGTGACGACGACCGGCGTGTGACCGCCGAGCCGGTCGTCGACGTACCCGACGACGTCACCCTTCTTCAGGATCTTCGCCGACTTCATCGCGTCCTGCGCCGCGAGCATCGCCGTCTTGCTGACCGCGTTGACCGTGTCGATGATCGGCGCGGTGTGCTGGCCAAGGATCGCGCCGACGACGACGGCCGTCTCACCGCCGACCTGCTTGGTGGCGGCGAAGAGCAGGTTGCCGCCGGCCGCGGTGGTGGTGCCGGTCTTGATGCCGAGCGAGTTGTCGTACGGCACCAGGCGGTTGTAGTTGGTCCACTTCTTGCCGGACGGGTCGACCCAGCTCGGCAGCTTGGTGATGTCCATCAGCGCCTGGATTCCGACCAGTTGGTTGCCGAGCTTCACCTGGTCCTCGGCGGTGGAGACGGTGGTCTCCTTCAGGCCCGAGGCGTCCGTGTACGTCGTGTTCGTCATCCCCAGCGCCTTGGCCGTGTCGTTCATCTTCTTGATGAACGCCGCCTCGGTGCCCGCGTCCCAACGGGCCAGCAGGCGCGCGATGTTGTTCGCGGACGGGATCATGATCGCCGACAGCGCCTGCTTCTCGGTGAGGACGTCGCCGGTCTTGACGGTGTTGAGCGTGGACTCGCCGTCCTTGTCGTAACCGCCCTCCTTCTCGGCGGTCGCGTCCACGGTGATCTTCGCGCCCTCCGCGCCCGACTTCAGCGGGTGGTCCTTGAGGACGATGTACGCGGTCATCGCCTTGGCGACCGAGCCGATGGCGACCGGCGTCTGCTTGCCGAAGCTGCCCATCGTGCCGATGCCGTCGACGTCCATCCAGCCCTGGCCCTCGCTGGGCCACGGGAGGCTCGCCTTGCTGCCGTCGAAGGTGTACGAGTCGTCGGCGGTGAGGGTGAGAGAGGGGGTGGGCAGCGGCCGTACGGCCTGTACTACCGCAAACACGATCGCCAGGAGGATGACCAGCGGAGTCCAGATCTTGACTCTGCGGATCGCTGTGCGGACCGGGGTCTGCGGGGGCGGCGGGGTGTTGGTCAGCTCGGCGAGGAGGTCCAGCGGGGGCTTCGGAGGAAGCGGTTGCTGGGTGGTGTGCTCGGGGCCGAGGTGGGGGACGGGGCGGGTGGTGTCCTTGCGGGGCGTATCCCTGCGGGGCTCGTCGAGGGGCTTCAGCGCGACGAACTTGCTGGTGCGCTCGGCGGGGGTCTCGGGGGCCTCCGGGACCTTGGGTGCCTTGAGCATGGTGGTGGGCTGGTCCACCGCGGGCTTGGGCGGGCGCGGCGCCTTGAACACGGCGGTGGGGTGATCGACGGCCTCGGCTTCGCCGTCGGCCGCCTTCGTCTTCCCACCGGCACCACCCGTGCGGGTCTCGTCGTCGGCCGCGGGTGCCGCCTGTGGGGCGGAATCGCCGTCGGCGGCTTTCGGCGGGGCGTCGGCGGGGGCCGCGTCTTCGGGGTCGGGGTCGGTGTCGGCGTCGGTGGCCGCGTCCGCAGACGGGGGTTCCGTGTCCGCGGCTACGTCCGTGCCGGCTTCGGCCTCGGCTTCGCCGGCTGTCTCGCCCGGCTCGGGAATCGCGTCCTCGGGGGTATCACCCGAGTCGGTGTCGGCGACCTGCTCGACCTCGACCTCGGTCACGTCGCTGTCGGGCTCGGACTCGGGCTCGGCGCCGGCCGTATCGCCAACCTCCGCCGAGCTGTCACCGGAGCCGCCGCTACCAGCCTCCCCGGCCTCCTCCCCGGCGTCCTCGCCGGTCTCCGCGCCCGTGGCGTCGGCCGAGGACGTTTCCCCCGCGTCCTCGGCCTCCACGTCTCCAGCGGGCTCCTCATGGTCCTCGGCGTCTGCGACCAGCTCCGAGCCCTCGGAACCCTTCGAGGCCTCGGCCTCCGTGGCGTGTCCCGAAGCCTCTTCCGAGTCCTGGCTCCGCTGATCCGACCCATCGGCCTCGTCGGCCTCGTCGGCCTTGCCGGCAGCGTCGGCGTCGGCGGCCTCATCGGACCCGCCGGCCTTGTCGACCTCGTCGACCTCGTCCGCCGAAGCCACCCAAGCCGCCACAGCCTCACGCAACCGTGTGTCGCCCCCCTTGCCGCCCTTGGCGGAAGGGTTCTGCGCGGCGGTGGGCTCAGGGTCCTCGGAATCGCCGGAGGCGCTCTCCTCGACGGTCTCCGTCTCCTCCGTCTCGGTCTCCGCCCTCAACTCCCGGATCGAAAAAACCTTCGTCGCCGTGTCCACACCCCCACGCTGGACCGCCGCAGCCGTGGACGCCGTGGACGGCGTCGCGGCCTCTCGGGCCACCGCCAGCCGGGGGTCCCGCTCACCCCGTGCCTCGGGAACCGGACTCGCGCTCCCCGACGTCGGTTCTGCCGACGACTCGCGCTGCTTCGACCTGTCGGGGGACTCGCCCGCCACCGATGCCTCCTCCATGCGCCGCACGCGCCGCGTGCGTCAACCGAACCGACCGAGATAACCGAGTTAGCTACAAAATCAGCTGGAAAATCAGCTGGAAAATCTCATACCCGCCGCCCGGACAACGCATCAGCACCGCTGTCCGAACCATGTACCAGTGTCCTGTGTGCGGGCTTAACCCCTGCGGTAGACGAGAACGACATACTTACCGGTTCCACTACGAAGCGGTCACGCACTCTCGACAGACCAATGTGAGAGGGGTCACCCTGTCATTCATCCACGCGGGGAGGCATGGATGGGCAGGAGCCGCAGAACTCTTCCGGAAGAGCTTCTACTGCTGGCATTGGACCCGGCCACGGGTACCACTGCACAGCCGCAGTCGCTCGACCTCGGTCTGGCCGGAGCACAGCTAGTGGAGCTGGCGCTGGCCGGACGGATAGCCCCAGACGGGGATCGTATCGCCGTGGTGGTACCACGGCCGACCGGAGATCCAACTTTGGACTGTGCGTTGGAGTTGCTGCGAAGGCGTGGCGCTCCCGTGCGTGCAGTGAACTGGATTGGCGGGCCCCGACTGGGACTTCGCCAGACCTACCTCTCGCATCTGGAGCGGTGCGGCATGGTGCATGCCGTGGCGGGACAGATGTGCGGGGTGCTGCCGACGACTCGCTACCAAGCGACGGACAACGAGATCAGCCGCGAGATCAGGGGCCGACTCGATTCCGCGATCCGCACCGGCGTACCGCCGGACCCGCGGACAGCCGCGCTCGCCGCACTGGCGCACGCGGTCGGTCTCGGCAAACACCTGTATCCGGGTAATGAGGGACGTTCGTCCCGCTCCCGGCTGCGGGACCTGATCAGGCACGACCCCATGGGCGGACTCGTGGCGCACGCCGTGATGGACGTCCAGAACGGTGTGGCCGCACAGCCACGCCGTAGCCCGGCCCCGGCCGGCCGTCAGGCCGCGCCCGGATCAAGGCCACCGGAACCGGCTCGTGGTGTTCCGATGCAGCCGCACCGCGGCACCATGGCGCGCGCCGTGGCTCACTGAGCCGCAGTCCCACGGCACACGCCCGCATCAGGACAGGACCGCACCACCGCACGACCGCAGCACACGCAGTACCGCCGCACCGCCAGTCCCCAAGACCCGGTTCGGGAGCCGCTGGTCCGAGCGGGGTGGAGCAGACGTAACGTCTCTCCACCCCGCTCGGCCGCATCTACGGACGCCGCAGGCAACCGGAATCTGGCCCGTACCTGCCGCATATCCACCGTTTCCCAGCGGTAGAAACCACCTTGGTGGCAGTCTGCTCAACAGCAGATACGCAAAGTGGCAAGCACTGAGCAGCAAGTAGCGGCAATCAGTGGCAAGCAGCAGTAAGCAGTGGCAAGTACAGGCATGCAGCCGGAGGTGCACGTTCCCGTGGCGTCAAGTGTCAATCCCACCGTCAGGCGACGCCGGTTGGGCCAGGAGTTGCGTCGGCTCCGCGAGCTCAAGGGCATGACGGCCGAAGAGGTCGCCGAGCGGTTGCTGGTGTCGCAGTCGAAGATCAGTCGGCTGGAGAACGGACGGCGCAGCATCAGCCAGCGCGACGTCCGCGACCTGTGCGGGGTCTACGAGGTCGAGGACGTCCGCATCGTCGACTCGCTCATGCAGATGGCCAAGGACTCGCGCCAGCAGGGCTGGTGGCACTCCTTCGGCGACATCCCCTACAGCGTCTACATCGGCCTGGAGACGGACGCGGCGAGCCTGCGCGTCTACGATCCCCAGGTCGTCCCGGGCCTGTTGCAGACCCGGCAGTACGCCGAGGCACTGATCACCGGGGCGTTGCCGGAATCGGCCCCGGCGGACGTCGAGAAGCGCGTTCAGGTGCGCCTGCGCCGGCAGGAACGCATCTCGGCCGCGGAGAACCCGCTGCGCCTGTGGGCGGTGCTCGACGAGGCGGCGCTGCGCCGCGAGGTCGGCAACAAGCAGGTGATGATCGGGCAGTTGGACGGTCTCATCGAGATGTCCCAACTGCCGCATGTCACCGTGCAGGTGATCCCGTTCGCGATGGGCGCGCACCCAGGAGTCAGCGGCCAGTACGCGATCCTGGAGTTCCCCGACGCGGCCGACTCAAGCGTGGTCTACATCGAGGGCGTCACGAGCGACCTGTATCTGGAAAAGGCGCAGGACGTGCAGAAGTACAGCGTGATGTACGAGCACCTCAGGGCCCAGGCCCTGAATGCCGACCAGAGTCGTGAGTTCATCTCGAACGTGGCGAAGGAATACGCGCGCTGAGGGCTCCTCCGGCGGAAGGTGCCGCACAATACACCTTCCGCCAGGTGGAATGGAAGACACCAGGGGAATATGCCACCCGGTCGAGTGAATGGCCGCTTCGCCCGCCGATGTTGGCGAGTAGCGTCGATCACGCCATCGAGCAACAACGTTGGCGCAAACCGTGTCCTGCGGACAGAGCGATGCGCGGGCACGGCGACAGCAACTCAGCAACTGGTAATCGGAGCGAAAATGGCAATCAAGCAGGGCGCCGCGGACGAGTGGGTCAAGTCTTCCTACTCGCAGGGCAACGGCGCGTGCGTCGAGATCAAGTCGCCGGTTCTGTCGGCGATGGCCGTTCGGGACTCGAAGGTCTCCGAGGGACCCACCCTGGCCTTCCCCGCCGACGTGTGGAAGGCCTTCGTGGCATCGGTCTGGATGTAGGGACAAGATCCGACAGCCCGCCAACTCGACATACCTCAAGACAACTCAACAAGCATTACCGAAGAGCCCTCTCGACTGGCCGCCGTCCTTGCCGAGAGGGCTCGGCTTTTGTCGCGGTTCACGAGGTCAGGCGGTCGAGGAGCCGCACGGACTCCTCGACCGGCAGTGCGACATCGGTGGTCAGTGACTTCATCGCCTGTTGGTAGGCGGCCACTTCGCTCGATTCGTTCGACATTACGCTGGACGCGAGCAACTCGTTGTAGACCGTCGCGCCACCGCCGTCGTACGACAGGATCGTGAAGTCGCCGTTGCAGCCGGGGTGAATCGACCGGCGTAGCGGCACGACCTGGATCGTCACGTTGGGCCGAGCGGACAGCTCCAGGAGCCTGCGGCACTGGTCCCGCATGATGTGGGGCTGCGCCTCGAACTCGTGCAGCAGGGCGGTCTCTTGGACGACCGCGTGCAGTTCGAACGGTGTCGACATCCGGGTCAGGATCGACTGTCGGGCCGAGTTCATGTCCGCGATGACGTCCGCCTTGTGGGCCGTCGCACCCGGAGCGCGCTGTGCGATCACCACCGCACGCCGGTACTCGGCGGTCTGCAGCAGCCCCGGAATGAGCAGCGTGTGGTAGACGAACTCCCGCACGGCCTGCGACTCCAGCTCGATGAAGTCGCGAAACCCGTGCGAGATCACATCGCCGTAGCGGGTCCACCAGCCGGCCTCGTCCGCGTCACGGCACAGCCGCTCGAAGTACAGGCGACTTTCGTCCTCGACTCCGTACAGGTCCGCAAGCCTGGAGTACGTATCGAGCGACAGCTTCGTACTCCCCGTCTCCCAGCGGCTCGCCGTCGCCAGGCTGACCTCAAGCCGGTCCGCGACCTCCTGAAGCGTCAGCCCCTCGCCTGTACGCCAGTGGCGGAGCTGCGCGCCAACTCGTCGCCTACGGGCAGATGTTCCTTCACTCATGCAGCAGACCTCCTGGCCGAAGTCTGGCATTTCCGGGCCCCCTCTCGCATCTCACTGGAGAGTGAAAGTTTTCAGATCTTGAAGATCTACTTGCGAGTCCTGTCGAAAACGCGGCACACTCCCAGTCATCGTCAAGCCCGTGGTCGTCGTGGGGGAACCGTGAACCAATCAAGACCCGCAACCCGGAAAGTCGTCGTCTACCTCTGCACCACCGTGCACTTGAACCCGCAACCACTCCTGCGGGCCTGTGACGCCTATGCGGGCAGACGCGGTTGGCGGGTCGTCGACTCCTTGCACGACGCGACGGGCCAGAGCGACCCGACCAAGGCACGCGAACGCCCCGCGCTGGCGCGTGCCATCGAGACCTTGACGACCACCGACGCGTCCGTCCTGCTCACCATCTCGCCCGAGATGATCTCGACGCTCGCGACGGAGTACGCCCAGATCACCGACCGGGTGGCACACGCCGGTGGGTTCATCCACACCATGGGCTGGCCGGAGATGCAGCCCGACAACAGGAGGTCGGCATGAGCAAGTTCGAGTTCCGTACCGCTGCGGCCTGCGGCGGCCCCTGCACCGAAGGCTGTGTCGAGGTGGCCACCAACATCCCGGGAATCGTCGCGATCCGCGACACGAAGACCGAGTCCGTCATGCAGTTCACCCCGAAGGAGTGGGAGGACTTCCTGAGCGGCGCCAAGGGCGGCGAGTTCGATCTCAGTGCCTGACTCGGGTGCCGTGCGGCCGTGCCCCTCTTCGGGCGCGGCCGCCCACCCGCGGCGCGTGTCATGCCCCTACGACGCCTGGCGGCACAGCGAGCCGACCGTCTGGCGTGAACGCTCCCTGCACTGGCACGCCTACTCATGGCGGGGCGACGGAAAACGGCTCGGCGACAACGCGGCCCGCAGGGCGACGGCATCGGACATCGTGCCGTTCGCCCTGCGGGACTGGCTCATGAAGCCGGCCCGCCTCATCAGGGCCGCACCCGCCACGCCCGAGGAAGCGCTGCGCTGGCTTCGTGAGCAGTTCGACGCCTGTGCCCCCGTGATGTGCCCCGCTCAGCAACGCACGTTCATCCCGGACGAGTTCAGGTTCGGCCTCGCCCTGTACGAACTGCGCTGCGGCAACGACCTGTCGTGGGGCTTCTGGCTCACCAACGCCTCGTACCAGGCGATGTCGCTGATCGCCGTGGGTGATTCCACGACGGGCGCGTGCCATACCCAGTGACCCGGGGTCGGAGCGAGGGGGAGCGCGGCTACTGCTTCCCCTCCACCGGAAACGCCACATCGCACACCGGATCCCCGGGACCCGCCGCCTCCCAGTCCGCGAAGTACACCTCGCGGCACGGCCCGGCGTACCGCAGCCCCTGCCCGGCGACCCACTGCTCCACCGCCTCGAACGCGGCCAGGATCTGCGGATGCGCCACCTGTGCCTTGGTGATCCGGGCGTACGCCAGCCGCCGTGCCGGTTCCACCCGTACCGCCGTCTGCCGGCCCCGCCCCTGTCGCGCCGCCCAGGCCCGCGCCGCCGCCTCGTCCGCGACCGGCACACAGGCCTCGGCCGGGCCGTCGCTCTCCATCGACACGTCGGCGTGGTAGACGACGAACGGCGCGGCGCTCACGCCCCCGCACTCCTTCGCCGCCTCGTCAAGTCGCCCCAGCGAGGCGGGAATCCAGGCCGGCAACTCGTCCGCGAGGATGTGCCGGGTCTCGGTGACCAGCACCTGTTCCGGTACCTCGACCGTCTCGACCACGAACGTTCCGTACATCTCGGAGCTCCTCCCCGAAAGGCGTGCACGGAGGTACTCGGCGAGCGTGCGCTGCCCGGCGACCCGGGTTTCTACGTCCGTCCAGTACGCGCCGAGGAGTTCGGCCGCGTCGGTCCCGTCGGTCCCGCCCGTCCTGTCGGCCTCGACCACCTCGGCGATCCGCGCCAGCGGCATGTCCAACTGCCGTAGCAGCGCCACGAGTCGGGCCCGCTCGACCTGGCCGGCACGGTAGTAGCGGTAACCGCTGACTTCGTCGACCCGATCCGGCGCCAACACCCCCAGCCGGTCGTACAGCCGCAGCGCCTTGGCCGAAAGCCGTGCCCGCGCCGCGAACGCGCCGATGGTGAGCAGTTCGTCGTCCACCCTCGCATCCTCCGTCACCGGGCGGTTCCTGTCCGCCCGGCGACAAGGACGCTCAGCCCTGCCCCAGGGGCAAGGTCAAGGCGCTTATACGACGGCCTGCTCCACCGCCGCCACGACCTCCGCCGACTCCGGCTCGGTCTGCGGGGAGAAGCGGGCGACGACCGTGCCGTCGCGGCCGATCAGGAACTTCTCGAAGTTCCAGCGGATGTCGCCGGTGTGGCCCTCCGCGTCGGCGAAGCCGACGAGGCGGTCGTACAGTTCGTGCCGGTCGTCCCCGTTGACCTCGACCTTCTCGGTCAGCGGGAAGGTCACGCCGTACGTCGCCGAGCAGAACTCGGCGATCTCGTCGGCGCTGCCGGGCTCCTGCCCGAGGAACTGGTTGCAGGGCACGCCGAGCACGGTGAAGCCCTGTGCCGCGTACCGCTCCTGGAGTCGCTCAAGGCCCGTGTACTGGGGGGTCAGCCCGCACTTGGAAGCCACGTTCACCACGAGGACGGCCTTGCCCGCGTACTGCGAGAGGTCCGCCGAACCGCCCGTGAGCGACCCGATCTGGACACCGAGGGGACCCGTGTTCTCTGTAGTCGTCATAACCGGATGCTAACTCCGGTAAATGTCGTTCTCCCCACGGGCCCATGCCCTTCCGTCCCACGGGCCCATGCCCTTCCGTCCCACGGGCCCATGCCCTTCCGTCCCACGGGCCCTTGCCCTTCCGTCCCACGGGCCCTTGCCCCTACGCCGCTACGAGCCCACGCCCCTACGCCTCCCCGGCCGACAAGCCTCCCCCCACCGGCCCACCCACCCCCCTCACAAACCAGCCGCCTTCACCACAACCTCCCCCGCCGCCGTCCGCGAATACAGCACCGCCCGCCCCGCCCGCCGCCGCTCCACCAGCCCCGCGTCCAGCAGCACCCGCAGATGCCGGCCCACCGAACCGAGTGCCTGGCCGGTCACGGCGGTCAGTTGGCTGGTGCTCATCGGTGAGCCGAGGAGCATGAGGACGCCCGCCCGTGCGGGCCCCAGCAGCGCGCCCAGGCTCTCCGGCGCCGCCCGCCCGCCGCGGTCGGCGAGGACGCCCGCGCACGAGTAGACGAGGGCGTACCGGTCCGGCTCCTCCCACGACACCCACCCGCCCTTCGGCGTGACCGGCATGAAGAACAGCTCCGCGCCGGAGATCTCGCGCGGCGGATTCCGGTGCAGGTTGATCTGCAGCCCGCTCTCCCCGAGCCACCGCGTCCGCCCAGGCCGCAGCGCGTCCAGCACGGCCGCCCAGCCGCCCTGGCTCACCTGTGCCGTCCGGGCCACCACATCGGCCTCCAGGACCCGCCGGCGCCGCGCCCAGTACGGCCGTACGGTCTCCTCCCAGACGTACTCCAGGAGCCGGGCCGCCCGTTCGGGCAGATCGTCGCGCTCCAGGGCGGCCGGGAGCGGTCCGGCGAGGGAGACCGCGAGGTTCGCCCGCGCGTCCTCGGGCCGGGTCTTCCGCACGCGTGCGACGGTCTCCGCGAACGACTCCCGGTCCGTCTGCGTCGGACAGAGGAAGTCGGCGATCCAGGACCGCCCGAGCCCCGCCCGCACCAGCAGCCCGGTGACCGGATCGGTCGCCAACAGGCCCTGGTAGCCCGGCAGATGGTCCCGCAGCCACAACTGCCCGCCGGAATGCGCGGCCACCCCCACGTGCAGCAGCTTCAGCGCGGCGAAGGTCTCGGCGAACGACGAGACGACGAACCGGCTCCGGGCCAGCGTGTCCGCGTTGAGCTGCCACAACCCCATCCGCATCCCCCACGTTTCGCGTCCGCGCGAAAGAATAGAACCCCCCGCGCCCACCCCCGCAGACTCCGCCCATGCGCAGCTACCGCGAGCTCTTCCGCACGCCCGAATACACCCCGTTCTTCTTCTCCTTCGCCGCCCAGAACGCCGCCCTGACGATCAGCGGCCTGGCCCTCGCCACCCTCGTCTACCGGGCCACGGACTCGCCCCTGCTGTCGGCCGTGAGCATGTTCGGGCCGCAGCTCGCCCAGATGATCGGCGCGACCTTCTTCCTGTCGGGCGCCGACCGCCTGCCCCCGCGCGCCACCCTCACCGGCATCAACTCCGCCTTCGCCGTCTGTACGGCGCTGCTGGCGCTGCCCGTTCTGCCGATCGGGGCGGTCTTCGCCGTCGTGTTCCTCCAGGGCCTGATCGCCTCGCTGGGCGGGGGCGTGAGCGGCGGCCTGCTGAACGAGATCCTGCCCAAGGAGGGCTTCGTACTGGGCCGTTCGGTGTTCAACATGGCCTCCGGCCTGATGCAGGTCACCGGGTTCGCGACGGGCGGCGCCCTGCTGACCCTCCTGTCCCCCCGCACCTGCCTGCTCCTCTCGGCGGCGCTGTACGCCACCACGGCCCTGACCGTCCGCCTGGGCCTGACCGCCCGCCCACCCCGCTCCACGGGCCGCCCGTCGGTCTCGGCGACCTGGCGCACGAACGCCCTCCTGTGGTCCTCCCGCCCCCGCCGCCTGACCTACCTCGGCATGTGGCTCCCCAACGGCCTGGTCGTCGGCTGCGAATCCCTCTACGTCTCCTACGACTCCGGTTCCGCCGGCGCCCTGTTCGCGTCGGCGGCGCTGGGCATGTTCGCCGGCGACCTGACCCTGGGCCGCTTCGTACCGTCGGCCCTACGCGCCCGCCTGGACGTCCCGCTGCGCCTCCTGCTGGCCGCCCCGTACCTGTTCTTCGCACTCCGTCCGGGCCTGCCGTGGGCGGCCGTGGCGGTGTGCGTCGGCTCCGTGGGCTTCGGCGCGAGCCTCGTCCTCCAGGAACGCCTGATGGCCCTCACCCCCGACGAACTCGCGGGCCACGCCCTCGGGTTGCGCTCCGCGGGCATGCTCACCCTGCAGGGAGTGAGCGCGGCCCTCGCGGGCACGCTCGCCCAACTCACCTCACCGGGAACGGCGATGACCCTGATGGCGACGGCGTCGACGACGGTCACGCTGACCCTGGCGGTGCTCGCCCGGCAGGAGCGGCACCTTCACCAGGGGCGGGTGATCCGTACTTTTCCGTAGTCAGAGGCATCCTTGACAGCGTGCGTACTGTTTCGCGACGTTTGGGCCCTGCCGAACTGTTCGTGTCTCGTCGTACCTTGGGATATGTAGGAAGGGCGCGGACGACGCGTCGTGGGGGAATGGGGGGACGGTCGCCCATGCGATCCAGCAGCAAGGCGGACATCACGATCCACAGACCGGAGGAGCTCACTACCACGCTCCGTCAGGCCTGGCACAAGGCGATGGACGAGTCGCCGGACTACGCGAACCCTTTCCTGGCACCGGAGTTCGCGGACGGCGTCGGCCGGTACCGCGGTGGGGCGCAGGTCGCGGTGCTGCACGAGGGCGGGGAGCCGGTCGGTTTCTTCCCGTACGAACGCAACCCCTTCGGCGTCGGCCGGGCCATCGGCCTCGGCCTCTCCGACTGCCAGGCCCTGGTGCACCGGCCCGGAGTCACCTGGGACGTCCAGCAACTCCTGCGGGCCTGCGGCCTGTCGGTCTTCGAGTTCGACCATCTCGTCGAGGAACAGCAGCCGTTCGGCCGCCATGTCACCGGCACCTTCGCGTCCCCGGTGATCGACCTCAAGGACGGCGACGGCGAGGGCACCTACGCCGAGTGGCTGCGCGCCGCCTACCCGGGCATCGCCAAGACGACCCTGAAGAAGGAACGCCGCCTCGGCCGCGACCTCGGCGAGATGCGGTTCGTCTACGACGAGCGCGACCCCGAAGTCCTGCACACGCTGATGCGCTGGAAGTCGGCGCAGTACCGCAGGACCGGCCGCATGGACCGTTTCGCGCGCCCCTGGATCGTGGACCTCGTGGACCACCTGTTCCGCGTCCGCGAGGAACACTTCACCGGCGTCCTGTCGGTCCTCTACGCCGGGGACCGCCCGGTGGCGGCCCACTTCGGGCCTACGTCCCGCACCCTGTTCGCGGCCTGGTTCACGGCGTACGACCCCGAACTCCGTTACTACTCACCGGGGTTGATCATGCACCTCAGGATGGCCGAGGAGGCGGGCCGGCACGGTGTGCGCCTCATGGACCTGGGCCGCGGCGACAAGGAGTGGAAGGACTGGCTCAAGACCCGCGAACTGCGCGTCGGCGAGGGCTTCGCCACCCGCCCCCACCCGGTGGCGGCGGCCCACCGCCTGTGGCGCCGCCCGGTACGCGGCCTGCGCAACACGGTCCTGGCCCACCCCGCCCTCCGGGACCCGGCGGACCGCCTGCTGAAAACGGTGGGCACGCTGCGCACATCGGGCCGGGCGGCGCTCAAGAAGTGACGATGCGGCGACACCAACCCCGATGGGGCCCTGGACCGACGAGGTCGAGGGCCCTTTCCGCGTTCCGGGCCGGTCCCCGACACCCGCACGACAGGCGGCCGTGGTAGACAACGCCGATGATGGTCTGGGCTGTTGGTGCCCGGCCCGCGGGCGACCGCGCGACAACAGGAAGGGGCAACCCGTGCTTCTGAAGACCTTCCGCTGGTCGTTCGCGGTCACCGCGCTCGGCCTGGCCCTGGGAGTCTGGTACGGCGGCTGGACGGCGTTCGGCGTCATCGCGATCCTCGCCGTTCTGGAGATCTCGCTGTCGTTCGACAACGCGGTCGTCAACGCCGGGATCCTGAAGAAGATGTCGGTCTTCTGGCAGAAGATCTTCCTCACGGTGGGCGTCCTGATCGCGGTCTTCGGCATGCGCCTCGCCTTCCCGGTGGTGATCGTCGCGGTCACGGCGAAGAAGAACCCGATCGACGCGGTCGACCTCGCCCTGACCGACAAGGACCGCTACCAGCAGCTGGTCACCGACGCCCACCCGGCGATCGCGGCCTTCGGCGGCATGTTCCTGCTGATGATCTTCCTCGACTTCATCTTCGAGGACCGGGACATCAAGTGGCTGGCCTGGCTGGAACGCCCCCTCGCCAGACTCGGCAAGGTCGACATGCTCTCGGTCTGCATCGCCCTGATCGTCCTGCTCATCACCTCCTTCACCTTCGCGGCCCACGCCCACCAGCACGGCGGCACCCACGCGGACAAGGCCCAGACGGTCCTCGTCTCCGGCATCGCCGGCCTGATCACGTACATGATCGTCGGCGGCCTCTCCGGCTTCTTCGAGGACCGCCTGGAGGCGGAGGAGGAACGGGAACGGGAGAGCGACCGCTCGGCGGTGGTCCTGGCAGGCCAGGCCGCGTTCTTCATGTTCCTCTACCTCGAAGTCCTGGACGCGTCCTTCTCCTTCGACGGCGTGATCGGCGCGTTCGCCATCACCAACGACATCGTCCTCATGGCCCTCGGCCTGGGCATCGGCGCGATGTACGTCCGCTCGCTGACGGTGTACCTGGTCCGCCAGGGCACCCTCGACGACTACGTCTACCTGGAGCACGGCGCCCACTACGCGATCGGCGCCCTGGCCGTGATCCTCATGGTCACCATCCAGTACCAGATCAACGAAGTCATCACGGGCCTGGTGGGCGTCGTGCTGATCGCCTGGTCGTTCTGGTCCTCGGTACGGCGGAACCGGGCGCTCGCGGAGACGGAGGGGGAGGCGGAACCGGTGGACGCGGCGCGGGTTCCCTGACCGCTCGCCAGGCAGAAGGCCACCTACCGAGAACGGCAGGTGGCCCTGTGCTTGGTGCGCCTGGCCGACTCCCTTTCGAACCCGAGTACACCCCTGTTGCGCCTGATCAAGACGCTGGAGAGGCGCGGTGCAGAGGTACGTGTGCAGCGGGAGCCTGTCGTTGCCGACCCTGCCGTGGCGACGGAGATCAAGGAAAACCGCAAGCTGTCGCCGGACAAGGTGGCTGAGTTGGTGGGGGCGTACCGGCAGGGCGCAACGTTGAGCGCACTGTCCCGGCATTACGGCCTACATCGACAGACTGTCGACCAGCACCTGACGCGAGCGGGAGTGGCCAAGCGATCGATGGTCAAGATGACATCGGCGCGGATGGCCACAGCCAGGAAGCTCTACGAGCAAGGCTGGAGCGCACGGCAGATCGCGGTGGAACTCGATGTCTGCGCCAGTACGGTCAGTAAGAAACTCAAGCGGGCTGGCGTAGAGATGCGTGACCCGCATAAGCACGGCTGACCACAAAACGCAGGGATCAAGAAAGACCCACTCGGCCATGACGGCGAGTGGGTCTTTCTCTTCTTTGTGGACGAGTTCTTACGCTCACCCGGCTATAAATAAGAGCTATCAACCACTAACCGGAAGGAGCTTTCAATGAGCGAACAACAACCAGAAATGCAACCACAGGTCTCACCAGCCGAAGAGGAACGGAAGGTTGTCGTCTTTGCCGTACGTATTGACCCTGTCCTGCGTGAGCAGATTGAGGGATTACGCGGTATCACCGGGCACAGTGTGAACGACGTTGGTGTCGAAGCCCTCAATGACTGGGTTGCAAAGACCCTCGAAGACGAGACCGTCCAAGAGAAAGCCATGGCCGAGTTAGACGCCGAAGAAAAACGGCTTCAGGAACGGCGAGCTGCTATTGCGGGGATTTTGGGGAGCAAGGCCAGTGAGGGGGCTGCCTCAGGCGAGACCGTAGCTGAAGCAACTCCTACGAGCCGAAGCGGGCGACGGAAGGCTACATAGAATTGGACGCCTCAGCAGGCCGACGTTAGAACCAGTAGCTATCATTCATGTCGGGGTTTGCTATCAAATCAGACTTAACCATCCGGAAGTCGAGATTCTCTTCCTCCCACTCATCTACCTTTGCACGCGCCTGATTGAGCATTTCACACTGCCGATCAGACAGATAGAAACATAGCGACTTGGCCATATCCCATGCTCTATTCGTCTCGCGTACATCCAAGGGATCGACTGAGGCCGCCGCAAGGTAGCTTTCCACTGCTTCAGTTACCGCATTTTCGTCAACCCGAGGGTGCAACTGCGGAAGAACATTGATTGCCCCATCCGCGCTATAGACAATCACAATTGTCGCAGGCGGGTTGCTACCCAAGTAGCGGACGGCATTGTTGAATCGACTACCACGAGCCGGATCGCCTTTACCTTGAGCCTTACCATCCAAGATAACGCCGATAGCATGGCAACGACCCTGCGGGTCTACGAGCACACCGCCGTCCATGTCCGTGAGTTGTGTGAGCAGACCCGCAGTAAGAAAGGCCGGTTCGATCGACCATGCTTGTGGCGACAGGCGTTGCGCCTCCCCAGTTGCGTCATTTGAGATGATGAGCATCGCGCCATGCCTGTGGTCGCCAGCAGCACGAGCAGCAGACAAAAGCTCGCCAAAATCAGCGTCTGGGAAAAAGCGTTCTACCAAATCTTCAAAATAGTCCTCATCCAGCACACGCTTCGGCAACTGAGGCACGCCATCACGAACAGTCACTAGAGCGTTTCCAGCGTGCGATAGCTCCCAAACGCCACGCGCCGTCACAGCAATAACAAATACCGTCTCACTTCCGGCGTCGTAATCTGCGCGAACAGCACCCAAACCATAAACGAATTGCCCATCAGACAACAGGTCAGCTTCAGCCCCCGTGGCCTCCAAGAGTTTTCTAATTGCAGAGGTATCTCGCAACTCCACTCGATCGCGAATTTCAAGAAGCACCTCGACTGCCGAGTCTTCTGGTTTCGAAATCACAATCCGACCGAAACCTGGACGCCCCTCGTACGGCAAAGTGGAAAGACTACTCATGGTCAAATGGCTATCGGCACCAAACAAAAAGCCAGTACGAAAGAGGACTGATCGCATCATCGCCTCAGTTGCACTTCGAACTATCTCATCCGCGCTTACAGATAGAGCAACTCCGGAGTCGGCATCCGGAACATATAAGGCACGTTTGGCCTGCTTCAGCACTTCATCGATGACAGCGTGTACAAGAGAGCGGGACACTGGAAACCCAGCGATCTCTTGCGATGCGAGTTGAGGAACTCCATCGAATTCCTGCTTGCCAACGCTCATGATTATGTGAATCTCGTAATCATCCACTCGTACGGACCCACTTGAAAAGAATCGCCGATTCTGACCATTAGGATTAGAAGCCAGTACCTCCTCAATGGCCTTCGCGCGCATCTGGTCTCGTAGTTGCCGGTGATATTTTTCATGCGTGCGGGCATCAGTGTGGAACACCTCGCTGCGTGCATGCTCCGCATAAAGCTCAGCTCCTCGCTGAACTACTTCGCGCAAATCGTGAGGTGAGTAGGGACCATCCTCGGGCTCTACACATATTCCAAATTTGTGTTCACCGGCCACTTGGAACCCAGCGAGTACCACATTGGGTTCGCCATAAAATCCGATGGCTTCCAATGCGGATTTCGCTGCAACTTCTACACCTACACGAAAGTGAGCCTGATAACTCCACATAAATTGTTCAATTACATACTCGTCCACTCGTGTTCCCTCTACTTATTCCCAACGAAGGGTGTCGCATGGTTAAATCCATCCGCGGCAAGCGCAGAGTCGGCGCTGCCATATCGGGCCTGGGACCATTCAGTAAAACGAAGCTCACCATCCGTACGCCGATCGGTGAAATACGCCCCTTCGAGCCCCTCGCCAGGCTGAGAACCGATGTACACCTCAGCCGCCCCCTTGTGACGCTCGCTACGCTCACGCACACCAGGACGAGGTGTATTGACGTACTGCCAACTCAGCCGCCATCGGCCGTCAGGGTCGTGGATGAGTTTGGCGTTTTCCGAGACCGACTTTGACTCACCCGTGAAGAGTGTGACGGTCACAGCAGAAGCCGCCTGCGAGACATATACAGCCGTGGGAATCGGTGGAACGGTAGAACCATCGGGGTGCACATAGGAGGACACGAGCTGGCCACGCCACGTTCCCGCAACCAAGGGAACGCCCGTAAAGTATCGTATAACCTTCCACTTCCAGATGAATCGCTCCCACAGTGCGAACACCAGGGCGGCAACCGTTCCAGCAATGGAGTAGACACGTAGCGGCACTTGTGAGAAACCCTGGCCGGCGAGCAGCGCGAGCGCCAGCAATACGAGTGCTGCAATGCCGATGCCTATTCGAACTTTGACATTTTCCATTACTTGAGTCCTAGATTCCGCCACGCCTCCAGCGCGAGGGTATGAGCGTCACCCATGGACCACTTCTGCCCCGGGCCGAACAAGGGCTTGATATCGTTCGGTTCAAACCAGTCTTTTGCTGAACCGTCAGGTTTAGTCTGATTCCAGATGTGCTTGATCACCGCCGTAATGTCATCGGTTAGCGGTGTCACTCCGTCATGGTTGAAACGATCGTTAGGTACGCAATAGACGAGACATTCCATGAAGTAACTCGGCAGAGCGTCAATCTTGCCCGCAGCAACCAGGTCATTCTCTACACGCTTCAGAATGCGCACCATTTTTTTGTAACGGCGACCGGTACGGCGTTCATTCTTGGTAACTCCGTTGTCGTACTGCTGCTCGGGGTAGTTGATTACCCACTCGCCGTTCGTCCGTCGCGTTGTAGTGCCCTCGAAGTATCGAACGGCTCCTTGTGCGTCATAGTAGTATTTCCGGTGCCCGAAGGACGGCACGACGTCAGTCTTCACGCGACCGCCATTTTCAGCGATCTCGATGGCAGTAGAACCTGATGTATCGCAGTCACCGCCATACGCATGCTCCATGGCTTTCTCAAGCTCCGCCCTGAAGGAGGCTCCCTCGTAGCGTTTGCCCGTGAGGGGGCGCCTCAGGATCTTGTCGGCAGGAAGCAACTCATCGTCGTTGAAGTAATTGAATCCCTTGTGGATCACAGCAATGTCAACGTCACTGTCAGCACGGACATTAGTGTTGTTCTTATACGACCCCTTCGGCAGCAACCTGATGCCTACGCCGTCAAAGCCACTCCAGCTTTCGACGGCCTTGCACACCATGCGCTCAGCTCGGTCTTGCTTGTCTTGTTCGGTATCGCTGGACGGTGCTGTGTAGCGAGCCAGCTTCTCTTCCAGTGCTGTCATAACTATTCCTCGTTCTTACTTTGCTGTACGGCCGGAGCTACCTCGCACGCCTCGGCCGCGTGATCTTCGTACCCGGTACGTCGCCACGCTAGCCGGTGACACTGACAGTTCCTCACGCTCCGTCAGACTCAGGGCAGACAAAAGGAGTAGACCACCCTCCTTCTTGACCGAACGTGATCACTTCTGTCGACCGGTGACCGTCTGCATCTCCCGCTCCAACACCCACACGAAGGCCACGCCTCCCTTGGGAAACGTCCAGCCTGGATATGCCACCTGAACGCTCGGTGATGGGTCGGTTGCGGCCAGTTCAGCCACGCGCGACTGCCGAGGCCCAGACAGGTAGTCCAGAACGTTCATATGCCGGATACCGCAATCGCCGTACCAAAGTTCAGCCGTGAAGTCCTTGGTCGGTTGAGCGAGATCGAGGTGCAGTACGTGTCCGTGTTGCTGGACCAAGACGCGGTAGGTGTACGCCAGCGACACCTGTTTGCCTCGTTCCATCTCGCCACCGAGGCTCACGCTGAACAGCTGGCCGTCCTTCCGGCTATTCCGGCGGATCGGGCGCGACTTGCCATCTACGGTGACGGACACGAGCTCGAAGGCTTCAGGTGATCCGGCGTCAAGCCCGTTGATCGGTTGGAAGTACCAGGCTTCTGTGAACTCGGTGTCACTCGACAGCTCCCGGAAGGCGTCCAGGTCTGAGACGCACGAGAAGCGCAGCGTGGGATTTGACGGCGCGAAGCGGTACTCCCACTGGAGGGTGGCCACGAACATCGAGCCCTTGCCCATGGCAGGCCCGCCCTTCCACGGCGCTAATGCCACCGACACATGGGCGTCGTACCACCGTTGCCGTGCCCCGATGACCTGCTGCCGGAGGTCGCGGTAAACGTCGGCGGCCAACTCGGCGTCACCGAGCTGGATGGACAAGGTGTTCTCGACGATGCGATCGAGCGTCCGGGGCGAAGCGACGTTCGTCAGAGACTCGGGAGCGAAGGCGAAGCCGTCGACCACCGCGTCACGGATGGCAGGAGCCTCCTCCGAGAGCACCTTGCGCAGACGCTGGTTGGCTCGGACTTCGGCGTCGGCCTGGTCGATGTACTCGAAGAAGATGGCGATCAGGCCCGTGGTGAACAGGGCCGAGCCCACATCCAAGACGGGAAGGTCGTTGAACCAGCTCCAACCCACCTGGCCGGCTGCCCAGTGAGCCAAGACCATGAGGGCAACACCGACAACCGTGACGACGGTTGCGAGGAGTGCAAGCTTGGTGCGGTAGAGACGTTGTAGCGGGCTCTGCATACAAGATCAATTGTAACAAACATGCAGCTCAGAGCAATACTGAGGATGCACAGAGCACCCCGGGCATCTACCTGCCGGGGTGCTCTGGCAGCGCCAGCCGCTAGCGGACCGTGCCACCGCCACCACCGTTGTTGCGCAGCATGGCCACCACCTCCTCCGCTTCCCGAGGGTGCCTACGAGAGGGAGCATAGGACACATAGTCATGGGATGCAGAAGCTTGGGATGCATAGTCTCTGGATCTTGAGGCTTGGGACATATGAGCTAGGGCTTGCCATGGCAAAACAGCCCATCTCAGACGCAGCAGAGACGTTCGGTGCCCGGGTACGCGCCCGCAGGAACGAGCTCGGCAAGAGCCAGGAGCGCCTTGCCGACGACAGTGGCATGCACTGGACGTTCATCGGGCAGGTCGAGCGCGGTCAGCGCAACGTCAGCCTGCACAACATCCTGAAGCTTGCTGCGGCACTTGGGGTGGATGCGGCAGAGTTGGTGCGGGGTCTGAAGTCGCCAAGGGACGGCGAGAGCAACAAAGACTGAGGACGGCATGAAGAACAGGGTCGACTGGACCGACGAGCGACTCGGATCCAACGTCTACGAAGACATGGTCTCCGTCCTCATCAGTCGTCTTCATCCGCAAGCCCAGCGCATCGACGGAGCGGGCGGAGACAAAGGGCGCGACGTCCAGGTGCCTCTCCCTACGGGCCTGGAAATCTTTGAGCTCAAGAGCTTTACCGGGCGTCTCGATGACAGATCCGGCAGGAGACGGCAAGTTTCCGACTCCCTCAAGAGCGCGGCTAAGCACAACCCAGTGGCTTGGTATCTCGTGGTACCCATCAATCACACTGATGGCGAACTCACGTGGTTCAACGATTTGACTGCTAACTATCCCTTCCCATGCGTCTGGCGTGGGAAGGATTGGCTCGACAGCCAGATGGCCTCCCACCCAGAGCTCCCGCGTTACTACCTAGAAGGCAGCAACGACGAGATCGTTAGCATGATGCGGGAGATCAACCAAGAGCAAGCTGCCCTCACCCGTGGTGTTACTGACCTAGCAGCTCGTGTACGCACACTCAAGGATCGCCTCAACTCTCTGGACCCGCACTACTCATTTGGTTTCGAGGCCCATCCGGACGGGTCAGTAAAGATCACAGTCGCACCGCGCTATCCCGGAGCCGAGAGGGATCGCCCTATCACAATGGGTGGAGCCTTCCAATTTCCAGAAACCGAAGAGGGCAAGAAAGCGGCTCAGGCAGTCAAAGACGCCTTCAACTATGGCACGGCAGCCACCGTTCCCGGAGAATACGTAAAGCATATTCAGATTGATGCTCCGGCTGGATTCGGTGGCACCTATGAAGGTGGTGAACTCCGCTTTGGTTCAGCCATCAACACGCCGCCTCAAGAGCTCCGCGTCGTACTCCGAATTCAAGATGAGCGCGGATTCGTCGTAGCGCAGCTTCCTCTCAAGGCGCTTGAAAGCACGGTTGGCTTGCGCGGCGGCGTGCTCAAGCTAATTGACCTCAACTCCACGATCAACGTGACTGCACGCTTTGACACTGTTACCAACAGGATCAACCTGCACTACGATTACCATCAGCCTGACGGCTGCCTCCCCGGGACACTTCTGCCTGCCGTCAATTTCCTTCGGGAGATGAAACCCGAGCGCTACTTCGTAATGGAAGTGAACGGACAGGAGATTGGCCCGCCAATCGACATTCCCGAGTCCGGTACTGATGGCTACGCCCTACCGTACAAATTTCTACTTCTGCTTGCCGATGTTCAGCGAATCAGTGGCGTCTACTTCCCCATGCCCAAGACGCTCACCGACGAGGAAGTAGACGCACTCGGAGATGCCCATGCCTATCTCACCAACAATACAGCAACAGGTCAGTGGTCCGAACTGGACCTCGAAGTAACGGTAGAAGGTTTGTCCTCGCCAGACATGCAACAACTAGAGAAAGACAGAGAAGCGCGAGACGTATGGCTTAACGAACCTCTAATCATTAAGCTTGGCGGCATCACCTATATGCTCGGCATAACCAGAAAGACCCTCGCTACCGTACGTGTGGCAAATTGGCCCGAGATTCCTGATGACGCTACACGCGATACGAAGGTCACAGTAGCGCTTGAGCCAGGATCTGATCCATCTGTGACGATCGCTATTTTTAAGCCAGAGGCACAGGCGGCTCCGTATATCGGAGCTGACAAATGAACATCGCTATGACCGAGCTGCCGTAAGCGTGCGCTCTGTTGGATCGACTGGCGGCGCCCCTACGCTTGCTCCCATGCCCACCACCGCAGAAGTGACAGTCCGCACCCTCGACGGTCTCCACCTCGCCGGCACCTTGGTCGAACCAGGACAGCCAACCTCCCGGGCCGTCGTGCTCGTCCACGGCGGCGGCGTCACCCGGGAAGAGGGTGGCTTCTTCACGCGGCTCGCGGACAGCCTGTCCGACGCGGGCGTTGCCTCATTGCGCTTCGACCTCCGCGGCCATGGACAGAGCGAGGGTCGTCAGGAAGACCTCACGCTGTCGGCCGTCCTGAACGACATCCGCGTCGTGCTGGCGTATGTCCGGGAGACCACCGGGGCCGAGGATGTCACGCTGCTCGGTGCCAGCTTCGGCGGTGGCATCTGCGCGTACTACGCCGCGCAGCGTCCCGACAACCTCTCCCGGCTGGTGCTCTTCAACCCCCAGCTCGACTACAAGAAGCGAACCGTCGACAGCCGGACGTACTGGGAGAACGACTACATTCAGGACGAGGCTGCACAGCAGTTGGCATCGGAGGGCTTCATCCAGTTCACACCGACGCTCAAGCACGGGCGACCCATCTTCAACGAGGTGTTTTGGCTCCGGCCCCATGAGGCGCTCGGTGGCGTCCAAGCCCCGACGCTCATCGTGCACGGCACGAAGGACACCTTCGTGCCCATCGAGTCGTCGAGGGCAGCAGTCGAAAAGTTCGGCGGTCCCTGCAAGCTTGTCGAGATCGAGGGCTCACAGCACGGCTTCGCCGTCCACGACGACCCGCAGTACCTCGACCCCCAGAGCCAGGAGTGGCAGGCGTTCGTTATCAGGACCGTGGTCGAGTGGGTGAAGCAAGAGCCCGTTGGCAAGTAGCTCTCGAAGTTGTGTTCGGGACACCAGCCTCCTACGGCGTATACGTCATCCGGAGTAGCTTCCAGATATGGATCTCAACGACGTAACCTTGGGTGACATCGGGGCCGCTGCCGCCGCGATCATCGCGCTGGTTGCCCTCGGCATCGCTATCTGGAGCGCGAAGATCAGTTCCAAGACAATGGATGCGGCGCAGCGGTCTGCCTCAGCTGCCGAGGTTTCGGCTGACGCGGCACGACGTTCAGCAGACGCAGACGAAGAGATGGTTCGGCTCGCGAGGAGCGGCGCAGACAGTCCCGAGGTGCCGTGGCACTTGATCCAGGCAGGAAGGTCCTCGTATCGGCTAATGAACAACAGCGACAAGCCTGCCGAGAATGTAGAGATCAGCGGCAGCGTCCTGGCACCCGACTTCCAGAACGGTGACACCATCCCTGGGCGCTCGGCTGTAAAAGTGCTCGATGTTCGTTCCATGGCTGAGAGTGAGCCGTTGTCGGTCACGTGGTCTCGGCCGGGAAGCACAGAACGTCTGGGACCTTGGGTACACCCTCTCTGAGGTCATACCTTGGCCGACACACGGCCGTTAGGAGGCACGCAGCGCTTCGCGGAAGTCTCGTACCGCAGGCCGGCTGCTCCAGCGACTCAAGGTGTGCAGCACCTCGGAGAGGACGCGCAGGGTCCGCTCCGACTTCATGGTGTGGGCGACCTCGGCAGAGTCACGGCCGAGCTGGGCAGCTTCATCAGGCTCGCCACACAGCGCCACGGCAGCAGCCCGACGAGCGTTGAAGAACCCCGTGTCGCGGCGCGACAGCGTTCCAGCCGAGATCGCATCGTCGAACAGCTCGACCGCCAGACCTGGCTTCCCGGCCTCGGTGTAGCTGACGGCGTTGCGTAGCAACAGCGTGTCAGTGGTGAAGTACGCCCCCAGAGGCGAGGAGTCGTTACTGGGCACCGCGGTCAACAACTCGTGGGCTTCGTCGAGCTTCTGCTTGACGGCATCCAGCGGTTCACCAGTCATCGCCAGACCGAGAGCTTCTTGCTGCGTGACCTCGGCTCGTACCCGCGCCGGCAGCTGCCACCGCTCGTGGCTCCCTGCTTGGGCCAGCGTGAGCACCCGTAGGGCGTCGCGTTCGTCGTATGCCATCTGCGATTTCTTCAGCAGGACGTACCCCTGCATGGCCGCGTCGTCGGCTTCTTGTGCCCACTCCATGGCACGGTCGTACCAGAAGCCAGCCTGGCCCGGCTGGCGAATGTCGCGGTACAGCCATCCTGCGAACTCCGCTCCGTCGGCTCCAATGGACAGCAGCTCGCGCCGAGCTTTGGGCTTCACGTCCCGGGCATGCTCCTCGATGGCACCGAGCAGCCCGAGCACCACCGGCAGGGTCTTCTTCGGCCCAGCGGAGCCGTCGTCGCGCTTGGTCTGTTCGAGCTGGGTGCGGAAGTAATCGACGACCGGGCCGCGCTGGTAGCGGCGGGAATCTTCCAGAGCGGTCGCGACGCGCTGAAGTTCTTCCAGGCCACGACCCGGCAGGGCGGCAGCGGCAATGCCGCTGAGGAGCGTTCGACGGTGGAGCGGACTCATGGCCTCGTGTTCCGTGACGGTGGTGCTGTCGGCTGCGAGTGCCGACAGGCTGCCGAGGCCGCTGGCCGCGAGCGCTTCCGCGTCGACGGGTACGAAGACGTGTTGTCCGTTGACCATGACCGGAAGCAGCACGGGCCCTTGGGTCTGGGGCCGTTGCTCGGGCATCTGAGGGTCGGTCTCGCTCCGCGGATTGGCAGGAGCCGCGAACTGTCGTTCGCTGCCTGGCAGCTTGAACCACAGTAAGGAGGCCGGGATCTTCAGGCTATGCGCCCATTGCATGAGCTTCGAGAGGTCCTGCGGAGCTGCGCCGCTCTCGATCCTGCTGAGCTGGGCCTGGGTTACGCCGAGCCAGTCGGCGACGGCTCCTTGCGACAGCGCTCGTCCGTGGTGCGGGTGCGTGCGGTAGGCGTAGAGCACTTGGCCGAAGTGCCAACTCTCAAAAGCCTCGCAGATCCGAGGGTGCTGCCAGAACTCGGCGGGGAGAGCGGGCGGTTGGCCGGCTGAGTGACGCTCCTGGCGGGCACAGGCCCCGCAGCGATCTCCGGCGTTGTCCCTGGCCAGCCGCGTACCGCAGGTGCAGTAGCGGACCGCTTGCTGTGGTGCCATATTGCCGCCGCTCCCGCCCTTGGTGCCCCCTGGCCATGCCTACCCAGGGTATTGCCACATACGGCCCGGGACGGCAATACGCCAGACGTATACCCGCCTATGCGGGGCGGCAGTTGGCCTATCCCCGTGCCCCCAGCACGCTCGGGACACCCCGTTTTACCCCCCGACACGGGGCGGCAAGGAGCCGACAGCATGACCACAACGCCCCGACTGGCCTACGGCTACCTCCGCGTGCTGCCAGGGCTCGGGATAGACGACGTGCTGCGCTTGCAGCGCGACCTGGTGGCCTTCGCCGAAACGCACGGCTTGGTGCTCGCCGACATGTTCGTCGAAGCCCAGTGGCAGCAGCTCAAGGCCTGGCACGTGGTCATGGTCCACTGCCACGCCAAAGACGTTCGCCACGTCGTCATGCCCTCCCCGGAACACCTCCACCAGATCCCGATCTTGGCCGAGATCATGAAGGACGAGGTCGAGCGAGAGATTGGCGGCACGCTGTGGCTCGCCAAGTCTCTCGAAGCAACCTCCACTCCCGAGCAGGAGGCCCGGTCGTGAACGCCACCCCCTACACGAGCGAGCTGGAGCTTGCTGCCCAGGCCGACGCTGTGCGATGGGGTCGTCGCCACACAAGAGATGTCTTGTCCGCCTGGCGCTTGCCCGACGACCGCATTGACGACGCCCAGTTGGCGGTCTCGGAGTTGGTCACCAACGCCGTGCGCTGCGTCGGCAACGTCTCGCTCGACGCCGTACCACCCCGCATCCGACTGACGTTGCACAAGGAGCCGCACCGCCTCCTGATCTGGGTTGCTGACCCAGATCCCCGGCCGCCGGTGCTCAATGCGTCGCCTGCTGCTGGCGCTGAGAACGGCCGGGGGCTGCTCATCTTGGAACGGATCACGAAAGAGTGGAGCTACTACTTCTTGCCGACGGGCGGCAAAGTCGTCTGGTGCAGCATCGGGCTTACCTGAGCGTACCCGTGCCGACCGGGGCATTCCCTCATCCTTCCTTTGTCACTATCTGGAGCTACCCGTGTCCTCTCGGCGAACCTACCGGTTCCGCAATTACAACATCCGGGCCGACAGCGACAGCCCAAAGCTTTACAGTGCCGCATGCGTCACCGACAAGGGAGCGCCCTGTGACGCCCACAAGGAAACCATTGAGCCTGAAGCTATTGAGCGCTGGATCGCTGAGCACGTCCGCGACACCGGACACGAACACTTCCGCCGCACCTTCTCGGAACTCGTTACGGCGACTCCAGAGGAATGGCAGTGAGCCGGGTGGTCGGGTCGTCCAGTTGCCGATGTCAGCGAGCGGCGGAGTGCTTCATCGCGGCGAGCTCACAGGTCGCTCGTCCGCGCCGCAGCCTTGAGCCGGTCGAGGCTGGTGTAGCGCTGGCCCAGAACCCAGGCCCAGGGACGTCCCGACGCCGCAACCGTGTCGTTAACGACCGGGCCGTTGAGCGTCACGGTCTCCGGATCCTCCAGGCCAGACAGGAGAATGACACCGTTGGACTCGCCCTCTGCACGGTACTCCTGCTCGATGAGCACCTGGATGAGATCCGCAAGCGCCTCATGCCCCTCGGCGCGGTGGCGCTGCGCCTCCTCGTGCGTGAGCAGCACGGTGTCGTAGTGCACGCGGATACGGGCGATGACGGGCTGCACGACGCCCTCGGCGTAAAACCCGAAGTGCGTCAGCCCGTCTCGGAAGGCGCGCTCCGGCTGGCAGACGTACGCAGCGAGGGTCTGGTACTCCGGCCAGGCCGAGCGCGCTGCCACGATCACGGTGTCGTCGTTGGTCAGCAAGCCCTCGGCCTCGTACAGGGCAACGAGCTCGGACAGCAAGTAGCGGGCCTGCTCACCAAGTAGCCGCCGTGCGTCGCCGACCACAGCTTCGATCGCAGTGGCGAGGTCTCGGAAGGAAAGCCAGAGGACCCGGTCATGGGCCTGGGAATCAACACCGTCGAGCTCGGCAAACCATGCTGGCCGAGTCGGATCCGGGGTCAGGACGAACAGCCGGGCTGTCGGGTCGCCCTCCAACTGCTTGGCATGGGAGCGTACTTGACTGCGGCCGTGGCCTTCGCTCGCGTACGCGCCGCGGACGGTCTTGGTCTCGAACCACCACGTGAACCGCGCCGATATCCGTGCGTCCGGGACTGCCTCGCTAATTGTGACCTGGTTCTGGAACGAGACCGTCGGCAGTTCCCCCGCGCCGGCCGTGGCCGTTTCGAGGAGCTCCTGCACGAGGCTGAGATCGATGCGCTCGAACACGGCCATGGTGGAGGACGTGACGCGGTTCTCGCCGGTGCGGTACGTGGAGAAGAGTGGGTTCCGTGGCATGGCCGCGAGCGTACAAGCCGCCACCGACATCCGTCCGGGGAAGCCTGTGGCGCTACTTCGCTCGGGCCTTGTACCCCCACACGGCATGTTCCAGAGTGCCGGGCTCGTGCGGAGCTGCGGGCGATTTGGTCATCGGCTGTACCCCGAGCAGGCATGCTGGAACCCATGACCGACGTATCACCTCCCGTGCAGCATCCAAAGGCGTTCCTCTCGCATGCCAGCGAAGACAAGGCCGAGTTCACCGAGCCACTCGCTCGTGATCTTGCCAGGCTGGGCGTTGACCCCTGGCTGGATAAGTGGGAGATCCGCCCAGGCGACAGCCTGGTGCAGAAGCTGTTCGACGAGGGCCTCGCGCACGCCGATGCCGTAGTCGTCGTCGTGTCTCGCCACTCAGTGACCAAGGCATGGGTACGTGAGGAGCTGGACCAAGGCATGGTCGCCCGGATCGAACGCGGCACCCGGTTGATTCCGGTCCGGTTGGACGATGTGGAGGTCCCCGCGCCGTTGCGCCATCTGGTGTGGCACACCGCAGAGCGCAGCCTAGAGGGTATCGCCAAGGCCGCGCAGGAGATCGCCGACGCATTGCACGGAACACCGCGCAAGCCGAGCATCGGCGCGATCCCGACCTACGCGCATGCGTCAGCTCAGATTCCCGGGCTCGCTCCGGCGGACGCGTTCTTGCTCACGCTGGCCATCCAAGCTGCTATTGATACAGGTCGGCCTCAGCTGCTGGACTGGGCCACGGTCGAGCAGAAGGCTCAGGAAGCTGGTTTGGTGGGCGCCAACTTGCACGAGTCCACCACCGCACTGGCCGAGCAGGACTACCTCGATATCCGTTTCCTCGGGGAGCGTGTGAGCCGGGCAAACCTAACGTCCTACGGGTACAGCACTGGAATCCAGGCCCTGATGCCCGACATCGACGAGGGTCGTCGCCGCGTGACCGCGCTGCTGGTCAACGATCCACCAACCGGAGACCGCGTCATGCACGACCTTGCAGACCGCGCGAACGTCCCCCTGCTCGTGGTACGTGAACTGCTTGAGGAGCTGAAGCTTCGGGGCTTGCTGTCCTACAGCCTGACCATGGGGGACCACACTCGGCTTCACAGTGTCAGCCCGACGCTGCGGCGGGAGGTCTGACCCCACCTCAAAGCAAGGGCACTGTCCCAGAGTCCGCCAGTAGTCGGACGTGATGGTCATCCCAACCGCGAATGCGCCAAAAGGTCCGCGCCGGTAAACGTGGGCTTGCCGCCGAGCGGTGGCACATGAGCGGCCAACTCGTTGGCGAGCGTGGACGTCTCACGCGAGGTGATACCAAACTCCCGGAAGTCGTAAAGCAACTGGGTAATGTGCTGGTGGATGTCTCCCCGCGCGGTTCGTCGTTTGGCGGTTGCGACGATTTCGAGGAACCACATCGCCATGCTCAGTCGCTCGTCGGTCGTACCGTACTTGAACATGATCCCTGCGGCGTAGCTCACCGACATGAGCGCCAGCGGGTGAACGTTGGCAAGTTGGTCGAGGGTTGCCCGGCGTAGGCCGTCCAAGAGCACAGCACAACTGATGCCATCCAGCGGGATGATTCCTGCCCGCCGTGCGATGTCCTCGCCATGTTCCTGGACGGCTTCGTCTGTCCAGTCTCCGGTAAGGTCCAGGCGACCACTGTCGAGGCACAGTCGTTGGAATTCCCGTATAACGATGTCGTCGGCCATACGGGATTTGTACTTGCGGTTCAAGCCCCAGGGATTTGCTATGCGTTGCAATCCCATGTCAACGATGTCGAAGCGGCCCGGAGCAACAGCAAGCGCGCCGCTCATGGCCAACTCTCGGCGAGCGCGCTCCATCTGGCCTTTCTTGATTCCACGCTTGCGGGCCGTACGGGTAGCATTTTCACCACGCAGGGCGTCGTAATTGCCGTTCTCGTCCGTGAACAAAACCCTACAAGTCCATGCCACACCGTTCCTTTTCCCATTGCTGAACGCTAGCACTGCAAGAGCGTCATCTTCGGGCGTTGCCCAATTTGAGCGCATAAGGGCTTCGGTGGCTGTGTTGGTGGTGATGGATTTTGGGTGAATTATTTTAGACGGAGAGGGCGCCGGTGGTTTGTAACCACCGGCGAGAATTAGTTGCTCGATCTGGCTAATCGCATGGTTTAGGTCACGCTCCGCTGATTTTTGCTTGATTCGAAATCGACCAGCAGCGGCACTGTCTAGCCATTCGTAGCGCCTCGTAAGATCACGCTGACTGAGGTCGGGGCGTTCGAGGACATTGAACAGTGCCCGTACCGATAGCCGAAATTGCTTCGAGCCATCGTCAATGGGCAACCCCCGTCTACCCGATCGCACGGTCAATTGCGGGATCATTACCCGCAACCGTTCCTTTAGGATTGCTCGTGCTGCTATCGCGTCGCAATCCTCGCTAATTCCCAAAAGCGCTCGCAGCGGGTAAAGCTCACCGCCAAGAAGTTTCAGCAAATCATCTCGATAAATTCCTCTATCCTGGGTGAGCGTCTGTAGAGCTTTCCAAAGCTCCGAGCGCTCCTCGCCTTCACCCACAAGCACCCCCTTGCGCGAAACTGATTGATTATATCGCATCCAATCATTGTAAAAAAGCGCAGAATATGTTACAACTGAATAAGTAATCAAGATTAATTTATGCCATATCCACCCGGAAATTATAGTCGACCATACCCGCGCGATAGCTTCAACTCGGAAGAACTTGCCGCCGAAACGGTATTCTTTTCGCTGGATGATAGCGACTATGTCATAAATCTCACCGAAGAACGCGCCACCAAGCTGCGTGCGGAGTTAGTGCCTTTTATTGAAAAGGCGCGCAAAGTCGGGGAGGTTGGCATTATTTCTCTGTATGACCAGCTCGACAAAGAGAACGCGTACGTTGCGAGTGATGCTGTCATCTGGGATGAACCGTATCCTCTCGGTGACCTTGACTTCTTCCCTCCCGGTGCCGATCCTGCCGACTATTTTGAACTCTGACTAGTCACAGTCTGACTCGACAGTAGCGCTCTGAGCTGTGGGAACGCAGTCTGACGAGTGATAGACGTTCGACACACTTCGTTTCTTGGATCGTTCCCCCTCTAGCGTTGTCATCAGTCGGGCCGAGCCGCCAAGGCTCAAGACCCCATTCAAGCCACAGTTCTATCTGTTGGCCCATTCCTTGAAAACTCCAGAGGGGAGCATCATGTCCGAAATCGTGCCGCGCCGTGTGGGTACACCCATACCGCGCAATGCGAAGCGGACGGGTTCTGGCATCCATGCCGAAACCTACGTCGAACAGACGGCAATTCACGCGCTGGCCAGCATCGGCGAGTTCGCAGTAGCTGAGGTGCAGTACCTCAAGCAAGTGCAGCGCACTGCCGAGAACGCCAATCCGGATTGTGCCGAAGCGGTGGCCTACATCGTGGGCCTGACCGTCCAGGGCATTGCCCGGAGCGTCCAGCACTTCAGTTCGCGGCTGGACTGATCAATGCACGGATTCACCGAGCTGGGCTGGTTGGCCGGCTGCTTTGTCGGTGGCCGCATCTATCAGCGGATGCGCGACCGCAAGGCGCTCAAAGCCAACCGCACCATGACGGCAGCATTCGACGCCGTAGCCGACATTGCTGCGCAACGTCGGCGAGCCGAAAGCCGGATCACCCGAGAAACCCGCAAGAGGGGGTAGATATGACCACCACCAAGGAACTCCGCGCCGTGCGCCAGTGGTTCAACGAGAGCCGCTGGCGACTGTTGGACGGCTTCATTGCCGTCAACGATGCGGTTAAGGCTGCGGAAGTCGAAAGCAAGCGACAGCTCGTTGCCATGCTGCACAACCTGGACGAGTTCCGGCACAGCGAGGAAGAGCGGGAGTACCGCCCGGTGTGAACCACGGCGGCCCGTTGGATGGATGGAGACAGCGCTTTATTCAAGCGCTGTCTCTGTTCCTCATTGTCTCGGTCTTGGCGCGGTGGATCTTCGATCTCCTCGCGCCGGTGTTGCCACTGCTCATTCCCGTAGGGATCGGGCTGAGTATTTGGCGTCTGATGCGTCGGCGGCAGCAGTGGTAATGACAGCCGGATCACAGCCACCGTGCACAAAACCACAACACTTTTCTCGCAGCCCGACTCGCGCGCAAAACGAGCGCACCAACAGGTAGCAGCAATCCTATGCTCGCCTGCAAGTTCGGGCGAACTTTCGAGCGAGTCTAGGATTTTCAAGATCATCGCCATGTTCTAAATATTAAATAGCTCCGGGGGCAAACCGCCGACCGGAGCACAACGAAAGGAGGGCAACAAAAGCACGTGAAAGAAAATTCAACAACGAAACAGGTGGCCCCCACCCGGTTCAAGACTTTGTTGATCGACCCGCCGTGGTCGCACAACCAGTTGGGAACAAAGGGTGCAGAGCGGCATTATCCGCTCATGGATCTGAGCAAGATCAAGAGTATGCCGGTCGCGAATCTGGCGGAAGAAAATAGTCATTTGTGGCTTTGGTGCACCAATGGTTCACTGCGTGACGCTTACGACGTCGCTGAGGGCTGGGGGTTCGTCCCACGCGCACCCCTTACGTGGGTCAAATTCCGGCTTGGCCTCGGGTCTCATCTGCGCCACAGCACGGAACACCTGCTGTTCTGCACGCGCGGCAAGGCTCCGGTCAAGTTCAGGTCGCAGCCGACCTGGTTCAACGCGCCGGTCACTGAGCACTCCAGGAAGCCCGACGAGCAGTACGCCCTCATCGAGAGATTGTCGGACGGGCCATACCTAGAGATCTTCGCGCGACGCCGACCCCCGAGCATTCGGGGATGGTCAATCTGGGGTAATGAGGTCGATTCTGACCTGGTTATCCCCGGCTACCCGGTGCCCAGTGATCACCGCCATGCCCCACCGAAAGGGGGCGGTAAATGACCCCACGAAGGTCACAAAGTCAGCGGCCAGAACGCCACTACATCGTGGTAGGCGTACGCCGGGAACCGACCGACGTACGCAAGCTCGCGAAGGCCCTGCTGGCAGTAGTGCTCGCCGAACAACAGCGCACCGCGGACGCCGCCGAACCCGAGGAAGGTGTTCGCGGATGACCGTTACATGGTCCCGGCTCCATCTGCCCCGCCCGCTCGACGCGGACGCAGTGCTCGCCCTCCTTGGCCGGCTGGCGTCGGATCGCCAATCAGGGCACCTCGTGCTTGAACTTCGCGCCGAGAGCGGTAGCCAGGTGCGCTACTTGCTCGGTGCCCGCCCGGTGGACATGGCGCGGCTGGGGCATCTGCTCGGGCACTTCCTACCCGGCTCCTTGCTCGAAGACGCCCCGAAGCAGCCTCCAACTCGTCCGCCCGTGACGGCCGCTGGTCGCCTGCGGGTCCGGCCGTCATACCTGCCCTTGAGCATGGACACACCCGAGAACGTCTCCCGGGCGGTGCTGTCGGCTCTGGCCGTGCCGCTCGCGTCAGACGAGACGTTGGTCGTACAAGTCATCCTCGGCCCGAGAATCCTCCCGAGCGTGCTCCCAACAGAGATCCAAGACCCCAGTCTGCCGCTCACCCAACTCCTTCTGGTCGGCACCAGGCCGGCGGGGGCGGAGCTTCGCGGACGCCTGCGCAAGCGCGTGGAGCACCCCGGCTTCATGACCACAATCCGGGTTGGTGCGGCGGCGGCTACGCGACAGCGGCGAACCGCGCTGCTCCTGGGCGTGCTGTCCGGCCTGACGGTGGCCCAGGGGCCGGGCACTCGCATCCGACTCGTCCACGACAGCGTGGAGCGCCTCAACAAGGGCCGTCGGCCGTGGTTGTGGCCGCTCAAGCTGTCGGTGCCGGAGCTCGCTGGGCTGCTGGCCTGGCCGCTCGGTGAGGAGGAGTTGCCGGGGTTGCCACCGCTGCACCCGAAGCCGATCCGCGCGTCGGCACGGGTGCACCAAGGTGAACGGGTCTTCGCCCGTAGTGCCGCACCCGGGGACGACCGCCTGGTGGGTATCGCGCCCACTGACCAGACGTTTCACGGAGTGGCCTACGGCCCCTCCGGGTCGGGTAAGACTAATGTCCTGCTTCGCCTGATTTTGGCGGACATCGCGGCTGGTCGGCCGGTTGTCGTCCTCGACCCCAAACAGCAGTTGATTGACGACATTCTGGCGCGGGTGCCTGCCGACCAGGTTGACCGCATCGTGGAGCTGAACGCCGCCGACGCGTCGCCAACTGGATTCAACCCGCTGGACGTTGGTCACCGAGACCCGGACGTGGTCGTTGACGGCATCCTGGCCGTCTTTGCCGCAGTCTTCGCGGACGGCTACGGCCCCCGTACGGCAGACATCTTCAGCTCAGGCTTGCGCACCCTGGCCCGCGGCAGCCTCCCGAACGCCCCAGCCACCTTGACGGATTTGCCCCGGCTGTTCACCGACCCGCCGTTCCGTCGCCCATACGTCGGCCGCGTGCAGGGCGACCTCGCCCTCGCCCAATTCTGGGCCGCGTGGGAGGAGCAAGGGCCTGCCGCCCAAGCGGCTGTCCTGGCCGCACCCATGAACAAGCTCCGGCAGTTCCTGCTGCGGCCAGCAGTGGTGCGGATGCTCGACCAGCGGGAGGGCCGTTTCCGGATGCGAGATGTCTTCCGGACGAACAAGGTTGTACTGGCCCCGTTGAACGAGGGTCTGGTGGGACCTGGAACGGCCTCACTTTTGGGGAGCTTGATCATCGCGGAAACCTGGGCTGCCGTTCAGGAACGGGCCAGCGAACCGGGTGCGCACCTGCGACCGGGCACGGTGTACGTGGACGAAGCACCGCGGTTCGTACACCTACCGACTTCGCTCGCGGATGCCCTGGCTATCTCGCGCTCGCTGTCGGTGGGGTGGTTCCTCGCGGCACAGTTCCGTAGCCAGTTCCCGGCGGAGCTGCGGACGGCGGTGGACATCAACGCGAGGTCGAAGATCGTGTTCGCGACAGAGGCGGACGATGCTCGGGACATCGCACACAAGCTCGCGCCGGAGCTGGAGCCTGCCGACTTCATGAGTCTGCCGCGCTTCCACGCCTACGCCAACCTCGTCGCCGACGGTGCGCCGTCCGGCTGGGCGCTGGTCAAAACGCTGCCGCCACCTCCGATCACTGCTGACGCCGAGGCGGTGCGGGCTGTCGCCCGTACCAACTGGAGCCCGCAGTCGAGCATGCCAACGGGCGGGGCCGTTGGTGGAGTCCAAGGCACCGTCGAGCCTCCGCAGATTGGGCGCAAACGACGCACGAAGCCAGCCGAGGAATAGCCGTGGGTCGCGAATAACGCTCGGGATTGAACCCTGTCCTCGCCCCTCTGTCCGCTGCTCTCTCCACGTTGCAGTAGACCGCCGCATTCGCCCAGCTCGACGCTTGTTCGCTGGCAGATGCGGGAGGGGACTGACTGCATCTCCAGTCGTCCAATCCGCACCCCCGGCCCGGCAGGCCGGAGGAAACAGCGAAGCGAGCCACGAACCGCTTTCCTGCGCGTTAGCTCGGCGACCGGCGGCGTTCCTCGCGGAACAGCCGCCCGGCACAAAGACCCTACATTTTAATAGAAGGGAGAACGAATGAATAAGAACAATGACATCACGAGCCTGCTTGAACTACTTTCCGACCGTGACCTTTCCATCCTTGAATCAATGCGCACTCACCGCGCACTGACCACCACCCTTATCCGCCGACTCCATTTCCCGATCACGGGAGAGCTCAAAGAACCAGGCAACGACAAAACCCACGCGACCGAGATGGCCGCTGCCGTGGCCACGATCCGCGTGCTGACGAGACTGGAGTCACGTCGCCTCATTGCCCGGCTGAGTCGGCGGATCGGGGGTGTACGGGCCGGGAGTTCCGGGATCACGTGGCAGCTCGGCAATGCCGGTGAGCGGCTGCTGCGGGCTCGACATGCCGACCCGGCGCGTCGCCGCTACAGCGAGCCGTCGCCGAGTTTCATAGCGCACACGCTGGCCGCTGCTGACCTCGCGATCCGGCTGTACGAGCTGGCCCGCCGGGGCGTGATCGAGTTGCTGACACTGGAAGCCGAGCCGGAGTGTTGGAGGACGTTCCTGTCGGCGCACGGCGCCCGCCAGTGGCTCAAGCCGGACTTGTTCGCAGTCACGGCCGGCGGGGACTTTGAGCACCACTGGTTCATCGAGGCCGACTGTGCCACCGAGCACGCGCCGGTCATTGTGCGCAAGGCACTGCAATACCAGCAGTACGCCAGCTCGGGAATCCACCAACAGGAACACGGGCTGTTCCCGGCCGTGGTCTGGGTCGTCCCTGATGCCAAGCGTCAGGACGCCATCCGGGCAGCGCTGGGAAACGAGCCACAGCTCCGTGAGCCGGTGGCCGCTGGAATGTTTCAGGTGGTGACCAGTGAGGAATTTCCCGCGCTTATAACAAGCGCTGGCCTGGCCAGCCCCTAAACGGGCTTGGCCAGCCAAAATGGCCGTCGGTAATTGGCCATAACGGAGTTAAAATGGGACTGGTAAATAGCCGGAAGTAAGGAGGGAAAGCGTGAAAGAAGAAAAAGAAACACCGGCGCAAGTTTCGGCCGGAGCGTTGGCTGTGACGTACCTGCGGGTGTCGACCAAGGAGCAGGCCCAGAAAGGCGGACAGGTCGAGGGGTTCTCAATTCCTGCCCAGCGGGAGGCGCTGCGCCGGAAAGCGGAAACGCTCGATGCGGTCATTGTCGCGGAGTTCGTTGACGCTGGGGAGTCGGCCAAGTCCGCCGACCGCCCCGACCTGAAGCGGATGCTCGCCTACCTGGAAACGCACCGCGTCAGCTACGTGCTCGTGCACAAGGTCGATCGGCTGGCACGCAACCGGGTGGACGACATCGCGATCACCATGGCCATCAAGAAGGCCGGGGCGACGCTGGTGTCCGCCACCGAGAACATCGACGAGACGCCATCGGGGATGCTGCTGCACGGGATCATGTCCTCGATTGCGGAGTTCTACTCGCGCAACCTGGCGACCGAAGTACACAAGGGGATGTCGCAGAAGGCCATCGCGGGCGGTACGCCCGGCAGGGTGCCGCTCGGCTACCGCAACATCGGGCGCACCACCGACGAAGGCCAGGAGGAACGCACCGTCGAGGTCGACCCCGAACGGGCCGACCTGATCGCTTGGGCATACGCCGCCTACGCAACCGGTGAGTGGACACTGCGCTCCATGGCCGACGAACTCGAAGTTCGCGGCCTGACCACCAGGAAGACGCCGAAGCTCGCCGCCCGGCCGGTCAAGCCGAACGTCCTGCACGCCATCCTGACCAACCCCTACTACAAGGGCGAGGTCATCTACCGGGGTGTGTCACACCCCGGACGGCACCAGCCGCTCACCGACCCTGCGACCTGGGAGAAAGTGCAGGATGTATTTGCCTCCCACCTGGTCGGCGAGAAGCAGCGCGAACACCCGCACTACCTCAAGTCGAGCGTATTCTGCGGTGCCTGCGGTAGCCGGTTGATCATCACCAACGCCAAGAACCGGCACGGCACGGTGTACCCGTACTTCGTGTGTTTGGGGCGGCACCAGAAGACCACCACCTGCACCCGCAAGGCGATGCTCACCTCCAAGGTGGAGAAGCTGGTCGAGGAGTACTGGGCCACCGTCCAGCTTGAGCCTGCACTGCGTGGTGCGCTGGAGCACGCCCTCCGGGTGGCGCTGGTCGACCACCACAAGCAGGACGAAGAGGAACGCCGCCTCCTGAAGAACGAACACGCCAGGCTCACCGCTCAGCGTCAGAAGCTCATCGAGGCGATCTACAGCGGCGCCATGCCGATGGACATGATCGCCAGTGAGCAGCAGCGCATTGGCAGTCGCCTGACCGCCGTCCAGGAGCGGCTGGACGCCGCCACGGCCGTTTCCGGGAAACTGGAGGCGAACCTGGCTGCGGCGCTCAACCTGGCTGGCGACTGCCATGCCGCCTACCGGCTGGCAGAGCCATCCGTGCGGCGGATGTTCAACCAGGCGTTCTTCACCCATCTGCTCATCGATGAAGAGGACGGTGTCCACGGCCAGCGTGCCGAGCCGTTCGATGTGTTGCTTGCACCCGAGGTGCTCGACGCTGGGAGAGTCGCCCAGGCCGACCAGGAGGCGGGACTGGCCGCCATGGCGGCCGTGCTGGGCAACGCACACACCCCAATCAACCAGAAGACCCCCAGGGCGCTACGCGCCTCTGGGGGTCTATCCGGGGAACCCTGGGCCCCTGTTGCCAGGAGTGAGGGTTCGAAAACAACTACTTTGGTGCCCCCGGCAGGATTCGAACCTGCGACACCCGCTTTAGGAGAGCGGTGCTCTATCCCCTGAGCTACGAAGGCGTGCCACGGCCGTCAGTGTAGCGCGTGGCACTTCGGCGGTTGGAGCGTCGGTCAGGTCGGCCGCTGGGAGGCTCAGGGGCTTGCGGGCCGTGATCCGGGTGCGGGAGTTGTCGACCCGGACGTGGCCGATGCAGAGGAGCAGGGCGCCGTTGGCACCGTAGGCGGGGACCCTCTTGTGTGTCATCCGGCCGCGGGCCGTGGCGGTGGCCCCGCCGCCGAGCTCCGGCGCGTTCCGGAAGGGCGTCGTGCCGGGCATCCTGGGCCCGGCCCACTGCACCGCACGACTCGCGGTAGGGGCCGGTGTGACGTAAGACACGGGAACTCGTCGGCGTTCAGAGGCAGTTCAACACGTGACCCACCGCCTGCGGTCAAGAGGGTGTCCGCATCGGTCGTCGCAACCCGATGCCGGACACCCTCCCTGTGTCCGGGAACACCGCAACCGGAACTGCTCGCCTAGTCGTTCAGGTGGGCGAGGAGAAGGTTGGGATCCTCGGCGGTGACGTAGGCGGCGCTCAGCACGTATACGGTGTCGCCGCGCAGGGCGATGGACGTGGGGTTCTGCAGGCCGTCGGCCGACGTCAGCACGGTGGAGTGGCTGCCGTCGGGCTGGACGAGCGCGACCTCGCCGGGGCCGTTGAGGGCGGCCAGCAACTGGTCGCCGCGGCCGGTGAACGCGAAGTCGTCGATCCCCGGCAGGCCGGTGGCCTCGGTCCGGACCGAACCGGCGCGCCCGTCCTGGCGGACGGGGATGCGCAGGACGGTGCCCTTGTCGAGGTTGGTGGCCCAGACGGCGCCGTTGTGGATCTTCAGGCCGTTGGCGCCGAGGAAGCCGGTGGCGGCCAGTTCGGGGGCGCTGGACCAGGTGGTGGGGGTACCGCCGGCGGTGGGCACGCTCCAGATGGCGCCGCGCACGGAGTCGGTGACGTAGAGAGTGTTGGTCCGCGAATCCAGCGCCAGGCCGTTGGGCAGGCCGTCCGCGGGCAGCGCGGCGATCCGCCGGGGTTCGCCGCCGGGGCGCAGGCGCCACACCCCGGTCAGGTCTGCGGTGCCGGTGGCGTACAGGAAGTACAGGGTTCCGTCGTGGGCTCGGACGATGCCGACGGTCAGCGGGAAGCCCAGGACGGGGGTGTGGACGCCCCCGTCGGCGGGCTTGGGCAGGGTGGCCAGGATCCGGACGGTGCCCTTGGGCGAGACCTCGGCGATCTGGCGGCCCGCGGCGAAGGTGACGTACGCGGAGCCGCCCGGTGCCAGGGCGATGTTCTCCGGTGTCCGGCCCTTGGCCAGGTCGAAGTGCGTGGCGATCCGCGCACTGCTCAGCGGGGCGGAGACGGCCGACGCCGGCGCCGGAGTGAGCACCGCGGCAGCGGTCGCGACAAGGACGGCCGCTGACACGGCGGACGTGGAGAGCTTCTTGAACATGGTTCCTTCACTGGTTTTCGGGCATGCGGCAGCAACGCGCCGACGCATGGGTTGGGGGGTGGGGGGGAGGTGTGGGTTCTGCCCGGGGGCATACGGCCCCGGGAGCGCCCGCGGCGGCCGGTGGCACGGTGCTGGTTCAGGCAGTGCTCGCCCAGGACCCCGTCCGAGTCGGGTCGGTCGGGTCGGTCGGGATGGTCGGGTCGGTCGGGATGGTCGGGACGGTGCTCTGGGCGAGCAGGGCCAGCGCGGCCCGTGAGGCCGAGCCCGGCTCCGTGGTGGCGACCACCGTGGTGGGGCCCGGCCCGTGGCTCAGGGTCTGCTGAACGACGGTCAGCGGGCCGACCAGCGGGTGCCGCATCTCGTAGGTGGCGACGGTGCACGCCTTGACCCGGTGGTCGGCCCACAGCGAGGCGAACTCACCGCTCTTCGCGCTCAGTTCACCCAGCAGCGCGTGCAACGCCGTGTCCTGCGGATGCCGGGCCGCCACCAGGCGCAGATTCCCCACCACCGCCCTGGCCTTGCCCGGCCAGTCCGCGTACAGGTCGCGGGTGTGGGAGTCGAGGAACACCAGTGCGGCCATGTTGGGACGCCGCGCCGGCCGGTCGGGGGCGCCGGGGTCCAGGTGCCCGGCGAACAGCGCGTGCCCCAGGCCGTTCCACGCCAGCACGTCACCGCGCCGGCCGAGCACGATCGCGGGAACGCCCGCCAGCACGTCCAGCAGCTGGGCCGTCGCCTCCGTCACCCGCTCCGGCGCGGGCCGCCGACCACGGGTGCGCGGCCTGTCCACCCGGACCAGGTCGCGCAGATACCGCCGCTCGGACTCGTCCAGCCGCAGCGCCCCGGCGATCGCGTCCAGCACCTCGGGCGACGCGCTCAGTGACTGCCCCTGCTCAAGCCGGGTGTAGTAGGAGGCGCTCACACCCGCCAGCAGCGCCAGCTCCTCGCGCCGCAGACCCGGCACACGCCGACGCTCCCCGTAGGTGGGCATCCCGACGTCCTCGGGACGCAACTGGGAGCGCCGCGCCTGCAGGAAGTCCCCGAGCTGCGATTTTCCGGTCATGGATCCGAGTATGGGCCGACGCGAAACGCCCAGCCTGCCCCAGCTGTGGATAGGCACCGGCCGGTCCGGCTCCCCGGCGCCCGGGTCAGGACAAGGGCACCCGTGTGAACCGCCCCGCCACCCTCAGGTCCGCCTCGACGGCGCGCGCGGCCGTCGTCAGCTCGGGGAGGATGTCGTGGACGTACTCCTCGACCGTGCGGCGGGACACATGGGTCGCCGTGTTCAGGGCGGCGACGACCCGGCCCGTGCGGTCGCGGACCGGTACGGCGACCGAGCGGAGGCCCACCTCCAGCTCCTCGTCGACCAGGGCGTAGCCCTGCGAGCGGACCGTCGCCAGGGCCGTGGCCAGCGCCGCCGGGTCCGTCAGCGTGTGCGGGGTCAGCGGACGCAGGTCCCGGTCCGTCTGCGGCGCGTCCGCCAGGAGTACGCGGCCCAGTGCCGTCGCGTACGCCGGGAAGCGGGTGCCGACGGCGATGTTCACGCTCATCACGCGGCTCGTGGCGACCCGGGCCGTGTACTGGATGTCGTCGCCGACCAGGATCGCCAGGGACGCCGACTCGTGGATGCGGGTCGCGAGGGCGGTGAGGTGGGGGAGCGCCAGGTCGGGGAGGGTCGTACGGGAGAGGGGCGGGAAGCCGAGGGACAGGACCCGGGGGGTGAGGGTGAAGCGGCGGTCGCCGGACGGGGCGACCAGGCCCAGGTGCTCGTACGTGATCAGCGCCCGGCGGGCCGTCGCCCGTGCAAGTCCCGTCGCCCGGGCGACCTCCGTCAGGGTCAGTTCGGCGCGGCCTTCGCCGAAGGCGGTGAGGACCGTCAGTCCGCGGGCCAGGGACTCGACGAACTCCCGCCCCAGTTCCTGCTTCGAGGCCCCCGTCCAGGTCGCGAGTCCGGAGGGCGCGGCGACGGACTCCCCCTGGGGCGTCTCCCGCAGATCGTCCTCCATCGCCGCGACCGCCGCGCGCAGCCGCGGCAACAGCGTGTTCCGCAGGTCCTCCGCCGTGTGCCGGCTCGTGTGGCTCACGACGCTCGCCACGCACGCGATCGTGCCGGTACGAGGGTCACGCACCGGCACGGACACCGCCACCAGCCCCGGTTCGATGAGCTGGTCGTCGAGGGCCCAGCCGTCCTCGCGCGCCTGTACGGCCGACCTCTCGAAGTCGGGTCCGGGCGGCGACGAACGTACCGGGACGGCCGGGAACCCCCTGTCCTCCGGGTCCGCCGCCCGCCGCTCCCGCCACCGCCGCCAGTCCGCGTCCGTCCACTCCGTCGCGAACAGCGGCCCCGGCGCGGTGCGTTCGGCCGGCAGCAGGTCGCCGATGCGGAAGCTCAGGGACATCGCACGGCGGCGGGTCGCCTGGTGGATGAAGCGGATACCGTCCCGGTCGGCCACGGCCAACGACACCGACTCGTCCAACTCGTCTGCCAGCGCGTCCGCACGGGCGTCCAGCACGGCCGGCAGGCGCAGGGCGGCGAGATAGGCGTTGCCGAGTTCCATCAGCCGAGGGGCGAGAACCGCGTCCCGCCCGTCGAGACGGACGTATCCCATCCGCGCGAGCGTCGCGGTGATCCGGTCGACGGTGGAACGGGCCAGCCCCGTGCCCCGTTCGAGCCCGCTGAGACTCGACACGCCGCCCGCGTCGGTCAGGTGCCGCAGCACGGCGACCCCCCGGATCAACGGGGCGATCGCCTCGGCGGGCACGGCGACGGCGGGGTCGTCCAGCGTGGTGTCAGCGGACATCGATTCTCCGGTACGGCGATCTCGGCAGCCCTACCGTAAGCCCGCGCCGCACGCCCGCAGCGCCGACCGCTCTACGGCGGGCCCTCGCCCCTCGCCCCCTACCGCGTCCGTGTCACCGTCACCCGATAGTCCCCGGCCGCGTCCACCCCGGTGACCGCGACCCCCACCCCCCGCACCGGATCCCGGAACGTCTCCCCGACCCCGAACGGCGCGTCCGACAGCTCGGCGTGGACATTGGGACTCCGCGTGCACCCCCCGCTGTCCCGATGCGCGTCGTACACCTTCACCGGCCCCATGCCCGTGTCCACGTCCGCCTCCACTTTGTAGATGAGGACCCCCGGCCGGCACACCGCCTCGTCGTTGCCCTCGTGGGTGCGGACCTCCAGGGCGTAGCTGGTCCGTCGGGAGAGCGGGACGACGATCAGCCTCGTGCCGTCGGTGGACGGCCGCTCCAGTGGGGTCAGCGTGTACTCCGAAGTGCCCCTGTTCGGCGCGCAGTCGACCTGGGACGGGTCGAGCCAGCCAAGTTTCCACTTGTGCCAGCCGAGGAGGTCGTTGTCGGCGCCCCAGTCCTCGCTCATGATGTCCCAGTGGCCGACCGCGCCCCCGCCCTCCTGGGTGTAGAGGTCGGGGAGGCCGAAGACGTGGCCGTTCTCGTGGGGGAGGACGCGGTAGCCGGTCCGGGAGTAGGTGCCGGAGCCGTCGTCCTGGCGGGAGTAGACGAACGAGGCGTTGGAGACCGGGACGCCGTCCGCGACCGGGGCTTCGGTGTTGCCCGCGAACGTCACCGACAGGACCGTGTCCAGGGCGGAGGGGCCCGCGTTCGGGGTGACCAGGACGTTCAGGAGGTCGTACTGGCGGAAGTCCACGGTCGGGTCGGCCGCGGCGACGATGTCCTGGACCAGCCGCCGGTACCCGGGGTCGAAGGGCGCGCCGCGCTCTATGCCGTAGGACTTGAAGGGCCTGGGCATGCGGAGCCAGTGGTCGACCGGGGTCTCGGGGCGGTAGTCGAGGCGGCCGTAGGAGCTGGCGGCGAACCACTCCTGGGTCTGGGGGAAGAACTCGTGGTAGCGGTCCATGGCGGTGCCCTGGCCGGGGGCGTCGGAGAAGTCGACCATCAGGGTCAGGGCGTGGACCGTGCCGGTGGAGCGGGAGTAGCCGCCGGGGGTGGGGATGCCCTCGGACATCTCGGTGTCGAGGGGGCCGCTGATCATGCAGGGGCCGAGCGCGGAGGTGCGGGCGAGCGCGACCGGGCCCGCCGCCGTCATGGCGCCCGGGGTGAGGTGTCCGGTGCCGGCCGAGGTGCTGACCGCGAGGGTCAGGGCGGTCACGGACGCGAGGGCGGCCACGCGGCGCGGGCGTATCCGACGGCTGGGCTGCATGCAGGGACCCTTCGCGCCACGGCAGCCGCCGGTCTCCGGCTGCACCCTTTCGATCACCCTGTGTCGTGCGGTGCGAGGGCGCGCGCTGGAGGAGACCGACCGTGTGGTTCTGGTCGGGGAGGGCGCGGAAGGGTCCCAACGAGATGTGACCCAGGTCACATGAAATGTCCCACTGAGCGGGAAATAACCGGGGACCGTTTCCCCGTTTAGCCATGTGTCCGAGCGAAACGGGGAGTCCTTCCCCGGATCGCCCCCGTAACTCAAGGAGTTGACCGTGACGACCGCGACCCCCGTACAGCGAAAGGTGACCCGGCCGCGCGCCGACGCTTTGCGCAACCGGGAGCGGATCGTCACCGCCGCCCGCGAGATGTTCGTCGAGTTCGGCCAGGATGTGCCGCTCGACGAGATCGCCCGCCGGGCCGGCGTCGGCAACGCCACGCTCTACCGCAACTTCCCCGACCGCGACGCCCTCGTCCGCGAGGTCGTCTGCTCGGTCATGGACCGTCTGTCGGAGACCGCCGAGCAGGCGCTCGCCGAGACCGGCGACGCCTTCGCCGGTCTGGAGCGCTTCGTGCACGTGGCCGCCGACGAGCGGATCAGCGCGCTGTGCCCGATGATCTCCAGCACGTTCGACCAGTTCCACCCGGATCTGGAAGCCGCGCGGCAGCGGGTCGAGCAGCTCATCGACGAGATGATGGAGCGGGCCAGGCGGTCCGGGCAGCTCCGCCCGGACGTGGGTGTCGGTGACGTGATGGTCGCCGTGGCCCAGCTCAGCCGGCCCCCGGCCGGCACCGGCTGCCTCAGCGCCGACCGCTTCGTACACCGACACCTGCAGCTGTTCCTGGACGGACTGCGGGCCCCGGCCCGTTCGGTCCTGCCCGGCACGGCCGCGACCATGGAGGATCTCCGGCAGCCCTGACCGATCAGTTCGGCGCCGATCAGTTCAGAGCGTCACGACCGTCTCAACGACAAGCTTCCGGCTCTCGTCGCCGTAGCAGCCCGCTACGGGCGTCGAGCCGTCCCCGATCACGTCCTTCTTCCGTATTTTTCCGTCACGAAGTCCCGAAGTGGGTACCACCATGTCTGAAACAGCCCGAAGCGCCCCAGGCGCTCTCGACAAGGGCGACAAGGCCTCCGCGGCCGTCGAGCACGAAGCCCATGCCAACCGCTGGAAAGCGCTCGCGTTCATCGCGCTCGCCCAGCTGATGGTCGTGCTCGACGCGACCATCGTGAACATCGCCCTCCCGTCCGCCCAGACCGACCTGGGCATCTCCGACGGCAACCGGCAGTGGGTCGTCACGGCCTACGCCCTCGCCTTCGGCGGTCTGCTGCTCTTCGGCGGCCGGATAGCCGACCTGTGGGGCCGCAAGCGCGCCTTCGTCGTCGGTCTGACCGGCTTCGCCGCCGCGTCCGCGCTCGGCGGTATGGCCACCACCGGCGCCATGATGTTCGGCGCCCGTGCCCTCCAGGGCGCCTTCGGCGCACTGCTCGCGCCCGCCGCGCTCTCCCTGCTCGCCGTGATGTTCACGGACGCCAAGGAGCGCGCCAAGGCGTTCGGCATCTACGGCGCGATCGCCGGTGGCGGCGGCGCCGTCGGCTTCATCCTCGGCGGTGTGCTGACCGAGTACCTGGACTGGCGCTGGACGTTCTTCGTGAACATCCCGTTCGCGATCGTGGCCGCGCTCGGCGCGTACTTCGTCATCCGTGAGCCGGAGGGCGGCCGCAACCGCAACCCGCTCGACATCCCGGGTGTCCTCCTGTCCACCCTCGGCCTGGTCTCCCTCGTCTACGGCTTCACCCGCGCCGAGACCGACGGCTGGGGCGACTCCTCGACCATCGCGCTGTTCATCGCGTCGGCCGTCCTGCTGGTCTCGTTCGTGATCGTCGAGGCGAAGGTCAAGGCCCCGCTGCTGCCGCTGCGCGTGGTCACCGACCGCAACCGCGGCGGTATCTACCTCTCGCTCGGCATCGCCATCATCGCGATGTTCGGCACGTTCCTCTTCCTCACCTACTACCTCCAGGTCGTCAAGGGCTTCTCGCCGATCAAGACCGGCTTCGCCTTCATGCCGATGATCGTCGGCATGATGGTCGGCTCGACCCAGATCGGCACCCGCCTGATGACCCGGCTGCCGGCCCGTCTGCTGATGGGTCCCGGCTTCCTGGTCGCCGCGGTGGGCATGCTCCTGATGACGCAGCTGGAGATCGGCTCGTCGTACGCCTCGATCATCCTGCCCGCGATGCTGCTGCTCGGTCTCGGCATGGGTACGGCGTTCATGCCGGCCATGTCCCTGGCCACCCTGGGCGTCGAGCCCCGGGACGCGGGTGTCGCCTCCGCGATGGTCAACACCTCGCAGCAGGTGGGCGGCGCGATCGGTACGGCCCTGCTGAACACGATCGCCGCGTCCGCGACGACCGCGTACATCAAGGACCACATCGCCGGCGCCGGTACGTCCAAGACCCAGCAGCAGCTGATCCAGCTGCAGGGCCAGGTGCACGGTTACACCAACGCCATCTGGTTCGCCGTCGGCATGCTGGTGACGGCCGCCGTGCTCGTCGGGGTCCTCGTCAACGCGGGCGCGCAGGGTTCCGACCCGGTCGCCTCCGGTGACGGTGTCGAGGACGAGTTCAAGGTCCCGGTCGTCGCCCACTGACGACGCCCGGCCCGGTCGTACCCCCTTCGCACCATCCGTACGTACGGGGAAGGGGACGCCCCGTACGTACGATCCCCAGGAACTGCCCTGGCTCCCCGCTGAGTTGAGCGGCTCAGCGGAGCCAGGGCAGGTCCGCGCCCGCTTCGTTGGGCTGAAGTCCCTCGGCGACGATCTCCATGATCTCGCCGAGGGACTTCTGCTGTTCCGGGGTCAGCCGCTCGAACACCGCCTGCCGTACGGCGGTCACATGGCCCGGCGCGGTGCGGCTGAGCACCCCGTGGCCCTCGTCGGTCAGCACCGCGAACTGGCCGCGCTTGTCGGAGGGGCAGTCCTCGCGGCGCACCCATCCGCTCTTCTCCAGCCGCGCGACCGCGTGCGAGAGACGGGAGCGGGTGATCTTCGCGTACATGGCCAGCTCGGTCATCCGCAGCCGCCGGCCCGGCGCCTCGGCGAGCTTGACGAGCAGGCCGTAGTAGACGTGCGGCATGCCCGCGTCCCGCTGGAGCTGGCGGTCCAGGTGGTCCTCCAGGAGGGTGCTCGCCTGCACGTAGAAGCGCCAGACGCGCTGTTCCTCGGTGGTGAGCCAGCGGGTTTCGTCAGCGGGGGCCGCTTCGTCAGCGGGTGCGGGTGCCGTGTTCATGTATTCCACTGTACGAGAGCTCTCCTTGAAGGTTAAACAAATGGGGCGTAAGCTGTCGCTCAGGAAGTTTGAGAGTTCAAGCATCGAGTCCGAGCGCGGATTCCGAACCTGGGGAGTGACCGTCATGTCCACCGCCGCACCGGAGCGCATGCCCGCCCTCTATCTCAGCCACGGCGCGCCGCCCCTCGCGGACGACCCCGTCTGGCCCGGCGAACTCGCCGCCTGGTCCGCCGACCTCCCCCGCCCCAAGGCGATCCTCATGGTCTCCGCCCACTGGGAGGAGGCCCCCCTCGCCCTCGGCGCCACCGACCCGGTCCCCCTCGTCTACGACTTCTGGGGCTTCCCCGAGCACTACTACCAGGTCCGCTACGACGCCCCGGGCGCCCCCGAACTCGCCGAGTCCGTACGGAAGTTGCTGCGCGCCCCGGGCATCCCCGTGCAGGACGTCCCCGACCGCGGCCTCGACCACGGGGCGTACGTCCCGCTCGTCGAGATGTTCCCGGCCGCCGACATCCCCGTCCTCCAGGTGTCGATGCCGACCCTCGACCCGGTGAAGCTGATGGAGATCGGCCGCAAGCTGGCACCCCTGCGCGACGAGGGCGTCCTGATCGTCGGCTCCGGCTTCTTCACCCACAACCTGGCCGCGCTGCGCCACACCGGCGGGGGAGTGCCCACCTGGTCCTCCGAGTTCGACGACTGGGGCCGGCGCGCGCTGGAGGCCCGGGACTGGGACGGCCTGCTGGACTTCCTCCACAAGGCACCGGCCGGGCGCTACGCCCACCCGCGCACCGAGCACTTCGCCCCGCTGTTCGTCACCATGGGCGCGGCCGAGGCCGGCGGCGAGCTGGACACGCAGCACTCCGTGATCGACGGGTTCTGGATGGGGATGGCGAAGCGGTCGGTGCAGTTCGGCTGACGTTCCCGTCCGTTGCCGTCCGTCGCCGCCCGTTCCCGTCCGCTCGCGGAGCTACAACTCCTTCTCGTACCAGGCGACATCCCAGTAGCGGCCGAACTTGCGGCCCACCTCCCGGTGGGTGCCGATGTACCGGAAGCCGAAGCGTTCATGCAGCCGCGTGGACGCTTCGTTGGGCTGTGCGATGCCCGCGTACGCCCGGTGCACGTCCTCGGTCTCCAGGGACTCGAACAGCGCCTTGTAGAGCAGCGTGCCGATACCGCGGCCCCTGGCGGTGCCCCCTCTGGGGGAGTCCGGGGCGAGATAGACGGTGACCTCGACCGAGGTCGAGTAGGCGGGCTTCGTCCGGTAAGGGCTGGATGTGGCGTAGCCGAGGATTCGCTGTGAGTTCCCTGGGAAGGTCCCGTCCGCGGCAACCTTCAGCCGGTATGGACCGTCTTCAGGGTGGGAGAGCAGCCAAGGGCGGCGCTCCTCCGGCGAGAAGGCGGTGGTGTCGAAGGTGATCGGCGTCTCGCGTACGTAGTGGTTGTAGATGTCGGTGAGGGCGTCGAGGTCGCTCTCGACTCCTGGCCTGACCTGCACCTCTGTGTGTTCCGACGGCATCGTTACCCCCTTGTGGCCGGACAGGGTACTGCAAGATCAGAAAAATAGGGGAGCGGGTTGGGAATTCTGTCCGGATTCCAGTCGTTGTTTCCATCAGATGGAGGGCACACGAGAAGAGTGCCAGGCCATCCGACGAACACCTGCTGACCCACCATCGCAAGGGAGCACGCATGGCAACCCGTGCCGTCGCCCGTCGTAAGTCCGCCTCCGGCGAGACCTCCGGCGTGGCGCGCAGTGTTCGCGCCCATGGCGGCGAGATCGCCGACCGCGACCTGGTCGGCATGTATCTCGACGAAATCGCGCGCACACCGCTGCTCGACGCCGCCAAGGAAGTCGAGCTCTCACAGACCATCGAAGCGGGCGTGTTCGCGCGCCAGGTCCTCGACGGCGAGGAGAAGTCCCAGGCGGACGCCACCCGCGCCGAGTTGGAGGCCCTGGTCGCCGAAGGGGAGCGTGCCAAGGACGTCTTCATCCGGTCCAACCTCCGCCTGGTCGTGGCCGTGGCCCGCCGCTACCCCCGTAGCGGCCTGCCCCTGCTCGACCTGATCCAGGAGGGGAACGCGGGCCTGGTCCGCGCGGTGGAGAAGTTCGACTACCGCAAGGGCTTCAAGTTCTCGACGTACGCGACCTGGTGGATCCGCCAGGCCATCACCCGCTCGATCGCCGACCAGTCCCGGACCATCCGGCTCCCCGTCCACCTGGTGGAGGAGCTGGGCCGGATCCGCCGCGTGCAGCGCGAGTTCAACCGGAAGAACGGCCGGGAGCCGGAGCACGCGGAGATCGCCGCCGAGCTGGACACGACCCCGGAGCGCGTGACGAACGTCCTGGACTGGGCCCGTGACCCGGTCTCGCTGAACATGTCGGTGGACGACGACGGCGACACGCAGTTCGGTGACCTCCTGGAGGACACCTCGGCGGTCTCGCCCGAGCAGTCCGTGATGACCCTGCTGCGCAGCGAGGAACTGGACGACCTGATCGGCCGCCTCGACCAGCGCACGGCGTCCATCATCAAGATGCGCTACGGCATGGAGGACGGCCGGGAGCGCACGCTCACCGAGGTCGGCAAGGAGCACGGCCTGACCCGCGAGCGCATCCGCCAGATCGAGAAGCACGCACTGCTGGAACTGAAGAAGCTGGCCAGCCAGACCGGTTTCGACGCGGCGGCGTAAGCGGCCCCACGGCTCCGGATTCCGGCCTCACCGCTGGACGCGGGGGCGCGCACGAGATCGGTGCGCGCCGGTCCGCGTACGCCGGGTGGCGGGAGACGGCGTGAACATGGCCGTGTACCGCCGCTTCAACCTCCTGTGCCCTGGGAACAAGACTCCAGGGCCCAGGAGTTCAGGTCCGGGGCGCTGCCCCGAGACCTCCTGAGCCAAGTCCCGACGCAATCCCCCCCCCGGCGCCGGGACTCTCCCAGCCGGGCTTCGGCGTCTGTCCCCCCAGGCGTCGGAGCCCGGTGTCTTTCTTCCGCACGGGACGGGTGAGGTGCGGACATGCCGGGACGGCGGGGCACCCCGTACCTGAACTCCGGGGTGGCCCGCCGAATGGCAGATTGTGCCACAGAGGCATAGCCTGCCGATGTGAGCAGCCCCACCCCCGCACCGGACTCCCGTACCGCCTCGCCCTCCGCACCGCTCTCGCTGACCGAGCGGCGCAAGGCCGAGACCCGGATGGTGATCGCCCGGGCGGCGGCCGGACTCTTCGTGCGACACGGGCTGCGGGCCACCCGCGCCGAGGACATCGCCCAGTCCGCCGGTATCGCCCCCCGCACCTTCTACCGCTACTTCGCCACCAAGGAAGAGGCCGTCGCCCCGCTCTACGCGGCCGGCGCCGAGCGCTGGGCGGAGGCGGTCCGCGCGGCCCCGCCCGCACTGTCGGTACCGGAGGCCCTGGAACACGGGGTACGCCACACCCTGACCCCCGGGGTGGGCGTCTCCATGAACTCCTGGACCTGGCTGCGCCCCCTGATCGGCCTGGCGGAGTCCAGCCCCGCCCTGCGCCGGGTGTGGGCGGAGGTCTGCCAGACCTCGGAACGCACCCTGGGCGAGGTGCTGGCGGAACGGATCACCAAGGGCGACACCACCCTCGCCGGCCGGCCTCTGCCCGTGACCTCCCCGCAGCTGCGCTTCGCCGCCGCCGTCGCGAGTGCGGCCGTACGGACGGCTGTCGAGGGGTGGGCTTCGGGGGAGGCGGAGGGGGAGAAGGAGGGAGGTTCGGCGGCGGGACCGGCGGAACTGGCGCTGCGGAACCTGCGGGCGTTGCGGAGTTTCCCCTGGGCGGAGTTGGGGGCGGCGCGGGGCGCGCTGTGAGGTACGACGGGCGCGCTGTGAGGTGAGCGGGGTGCGGTAGTGAGGTGCGCGGGGGTGCGCTCCTGAGGGCGGTGGGGTTCAGCTCCCGCCGCCCGCCCGACTGAGCCGTTCCCCCAACTCCCGTACACACCGCGCCAGTTCCTCCGGCCCCTCCACCGTGAAATCGCACTCCAGCATCGCCAGCCGTACCGCGAGCCAGCGCACCGCGTCGCCGGTCGTGCCCCGCAGGCGGCAGCTGTGTGCGTCGAGGGGCTCCGGTGTGCCGAGCCAGGCCGGGACGCGGGTCGCCATGACGTCGGCGGGGGCGGCGAAGGTCACGGAGAAGTCGTACGTCTCCTGCCGCCGGTACATCGACTGCCGCAGATACTCGGCCGCACTCCCCGTCGGCAGCTCCCGCGGAGCGAATCGCGCCCCCGTCGCGAACGGCTCGCTCACCCGGTCCACCCGGAACGTCCGCCAGTCCTCGCGGTCGAGGTCGTAGGCGACGAGGTACCAGCGGCGGCCGGTGGAGACGAGTCGGTACGGTTCCGTCACGCGGCGGGACTCGGTGCCGTCCCCGGCACGGTACGCGAACCGCAGCCGCTCCCGGCCGGCCACCGTCGACGCCATCACGGTCAGCGTCTCGGGGGCGATGCTCGCGCCGTCGCCACTGGTCAGCGGGGTCGTGGCGGCCTGAAGGGTGGCGACCCGGTGCCGCAGCCGTGCGGGCAGTACCTGTTCCAGCTTCGCCAGTGCCCGTACGGACGCCTCGTCCACGCCCTCCAGCGCGTGCCCGGCGCCCGCGCGCAGGCCGACCGCGATCGCCACCGCCTCCTCGTCGTCCAGCACCAGCGGCGGCATCGCCTTGCCGGCGACCAGCCGGTAGCCGCCGTCGGCGCCCAGCGTCGCCTGCACGGGATAGCCGAGTTCCCGGAGCCGGTCGATGTCCCGCCGGACCGTGCGCCGGGAGACCCCGAGCCGGTCCGCCAGCTCACCGCCGGGCCACTCGCGGGGCGTCTGGAGGAGGGAGAGGAGCTGGAGGAGCCGGGCGGGGGTGTCCGTGGTCATGGGCTCTCCGTAGTCATGAAGTTCTCCGTCGGCATCGTGGATTCGAGGATGCCGCAGAAGTAGGACACGATCTGACCTAATGGGGTCGTAGCTTCACGCCATGACCTCCACCGAAACCCTTGTGGACAGCCCGGCACCCGCGGTTCCCGTGGCCGCCGTGGCCGACCGGCGGCGCTGGTTCGCCCTCGCGATCGTGATGACCGCGGCCTTCATGGACCTTGTCGACGTCACGATCGTCAATGTCGCGATCCCGTCCATCCAGCGGGACGCGGGCGCCTCCTTCAGCCAGATCCAGTGGATAACGGCCGGTTACGCGCTGGCCTTCGCCGCCGGGCTGATCACCGGCGGGCGGCTCGGTGACATCTACGGCCGCAAGCGGCTGTTCCTCGTCGGGATCGGCGGCTTCACGCTCGCGTCGGCGCTGTGCGGCTTCGCCGCGAACCCGGAGATGCTGGTCGCCTCGCGCCTCCTCCAGGGCGGGATGGCCGCGATGATGGTGCCGCAGGTGCTGTCGATCGTGCACGCCACCTTCCCGGCGCACGAGCGGGGCAAGGTGTTCGGGCTGTTCGGCGCGATCGTCGGCCTGGGCGCGGTCTCCGGCCCGCTGCTCGGCGCCCTGTTGACGGAGTGGAACCTCTTCGGCCTCGAATGGCGCCCGATCTTCCTCATCAACCTGCCCGTCGGCATCGCCGGCCTGATCCTCGGCAGCCGTTTCATCACCGAGTCCAAGGCGCCGCGCGCGCTGAAGCTGGACCTCGTCGGCGTCGCCCTGGTCACCCTCGGGCTGCTGATGCTGCTCTATCCCCTCACCCGGGGCGACGAACTGGGCTGGCCCGCCTGGGGGTTCGTGTCGATGTCCGGTTCGCTCGGCGTCTTCGTCGGCCTGGTGGCGTACGAGAAGCGGAAGGCCGCGCGGGACGGCTCCCCGCTCGTCGAACTCTCCCTGTTCAAGGTGAAGAGCTTCGCGGCCGGAATCGCCGTGCAGACCGTGTTCGGCGTCGCACTCGGCATCTTCTTCCTCGTCTGGACGCTGTACATGCAGATCGGCCTGGGCTGGAGCCCGCTGCGGGCCGGACTGACCGGAGTCCCGTTCTCGGTCGCCGTCTCGGTGGCCGCAGGGATGTCCGTCCAGAAACTGGTCCCGCGTGTCGGCGGACGCAACGTCCTCCAGGCCGGTGCGCTGGTGATGGCCGCGGGCGTGCTGCTCTACCTCTGGGAGTCCGACCGGTACCAACTGGCCATCGCCTCCTGGCAGATGGCGCTCCCGCTCGTCGTGATGGGCGCCGGCATGGGCCTGATCTTCGCCCCGCTGACCGACACGATCCTCTCCGAAGTGCCGCGCGAGCACGCGGGTTCCGCGTCCGGACTCATCAACACCGTGCAGCAGATGGGCAACGCGCTGGGGCTCGGGCTGGTGTCCGTGGTCTTCTTCGGCGCCATCGGCGACCGGCTGACCCCGGCGGAGGTCGGCCCGGCGTTCGTGAACGCGTTCCAGCACGCGTTGGTCTGGGTGGCGGCGGTGATGGGGGTGATCTTCCTGTTGATGTTCGCGTTGCCGGGGAGGAGTGCCAAGGGAGCGGTGCCCGAAGGGAGTTGACACGCTTCGGCATCGCAGGAGAGCGCCCCGCCCCGAGGTCGTACCGGGGGCGGGGCGCTCGATGTGTCCGGTCGGATGTTGGCGTACGCCGGTGCGCGGGGGGAGGCGTACGCCGGGCAGATCCGACGGCGCGGGCGGCGCCGCACGTCACACCGCGTAGCGGAAGGGTCGCTTACCGGGTGAACGCTCTCGCTTCGGGGTGGCACGCGCGCCCAACTCGCCTGTCCCGCAAGGAAACTGACATGGTGAGGGACGGGTGAGGGGGAGGGCGGGCGGAGCGGGACCGGGCAATGATCCCGTTGTCCGTCAGTCGGGATTTTTCCCTGTGCCGCGGTGAACGCCGAATTTCCCGACAGGAAACTGTTCTCCGCGCGGATTCACGGTATTCGTTTTCGGCGCGGACCGTCTCTCGGAAGGGATCGGAAAGGAATTTCCGAGGTGTCGGCCGGTTTATCCGGAGGGTGTCCGGCCGGTCCTTCGGATCGCCGGTCCGGTGGGGGTGCGTTGGCGGAATCTGTTTGGTCTTGATCGATGGCTGTCCTGTGAGAGTGCTGTCACGCCCCTTCGGGGAGGGGAGCGGTCCCGCCTTCATGTCTGCAAAAGGGGTAAAGCGTGCAGTCGGGCGGAGCGTCCCGACGGCGTGTGCGGGAAGGTGCGCTGTCGGTGACAGCCCGGAGCCGGGCGGTTAGGGCTGGCCATCGGGCAGTGGAGCGACTTTGTCGCCTGATGGGGAGTGACCCAAAGGCCGGTCGTGGTGTTTACTGGGCAACGGTCTGATCCCTGACGGGTCCGGGCCTTTCCGGGAGGTCCTGGGGGTGGTGCCCCGGGGCCTCTCGTCTTTGCCACCGGTTTGTGCGGGCGTCATATGTCGCTCACCGAAGAAGTGTCCCGACGTACCTCTGGGAGAGTGCGGACCGCGAGGACAACCGGTTTGGTAAATGCGAAATGGGTGGTTACTTTTCCGTCCGGATTGCGCGTGATCTTCCGCGGCGAAGCCCCGCTCCGAGGGGTTTCGGGGCATGATCACTATTCTTCGCGGTACCTTCGGAATCGCGACTGGCTCTTCTCTCGCAACGAGCGGTACCGTTCTGTCTCGCTCACCTGTTTACCCCCGGCCTCACCACCCGGGCGCTGCCGCACCTCCCGGAGAGGGAGGCCGGACCCGTCACCCGTGACCCCGCCGACCGGCGGGGCCGCAGAGCTTCGACAGAACAGAGAAAGGGATTCGGACCCCCATGCGTACCGTGACACATCGTCACCGTCGCGCGCTTCACGGCGCGTACGCCGGGACACGCGCCGCCGCGGCCTGTGGAGCCGGGGAGTGAGGGCGCTCGCGACCGACGACACCACCCGGCCGGCCGACCTTCTCGGAGGGCAGGAGAACAAGCCCGGGGGAAGCTTCCTGCGGTGCCTGGACACCGAGGACTGGCGTGCCCTGCTGGAGGCCGGCCTGTGCGGCCGTGGCTTCGCGCGGGACGAGTACCTGCCGATCGGACCGGACGACCGGAACGTCTACATCATCTGGGACGGCGTCGTACGCCAGGACCGCTTCCCGCTCGGCGAGGGGGAGCACGTCCCCACCGTCACCCGGTTCCGGGGCAGCGGTCAGCTGGTCGGCGAGGCCAAGCTCATCACCGGCGACTCCGCCGTCCGCACCAAGTGCCTGACCGGGACCGTGGTCGTCCCCTGCCGCGCCCGCTACTTCAACGCCCTGCTGAGCAAGTGGCCCGACATCCGGCTCGCCCTTCTGCGCAGCCTCGAAGACCGCAACCGCAGCGACGAACTCGTCTACACCATGGCCACCCGGCCGCCCCTGGAACGCGTCAGCAGGCTCCTGGCCCACCTCGCCGACACCGCGGGTTTCCCCGGCCCCCGGACCGGTTCCACCACCATCGTCGGCCCGGGCCAGAAGGACCTCGCCGCCGCTCTCCAACTCGCCGTCTCCACCACGGAGAACGCGATCCGGACCCTGCGTTACCACGGGATCGTCGAAGCCGGGTACCGCCGGTTCGTCGTCCACGACGTGGACGCGCTGCGTCACCTCGCCGCCGGGAACTGACGCCGTCCGGGCGTGCCGGCCGCTCCTCCTCCGCTCACGCTCCACCCCTGAACGGACCACAGCATGATGACCAGCACCACCACGCTGGCGATCGGCACCGGCGCCGGCTCCCTCGCGCTGGGTGCCCTCTCCTTTCTCTTCACGGGTGCCCTGGGCGCGTACACCCTCCTGCACCACAAGCAGGTCTTCGCGTGGATGCGGAGGATCCGCGGCGAGGACGAGGCCGGCGCCGAGTTCGACCGGCCCGCCGAATGGCTCGACGACCTCTACAAGGCCCAGTGCCGCCTCGCGCAGAAGCCCTGCCGTGCCGACGACTTCGAGGACATCGCCCAGATCAGCAACATGATCAAGGGCATCGCCGACCACATGGAGACCGTCCGACCCGAACTGACCAAGGTCGTCGAGCGCGTCGACGAGTACGTCGACACCGCCCTGCCCGAGCCCGGCCCGGCCGCGAAGGTCACCCTCCTCGACCACCGCACCCAACTCGTCCGGGCCATGCGGCAGGAGGCCGCCCGCCACGAACTCGCCCGCGCCGTCATCACTGCCCAACAGAAGATCACCACGCAACGGCACACCTGACCGGACGCCCGTTCATGTCCACCTCGTGCCCGAACCTGTTTACTTTCCCGAAATCCGGGCGTAGCCTCCCACCGAAACCACAAGTTCGGGCACTGGACGGAGGCGAACGGACATGTACGCACCGGAGCGGCAGCAGGAGATCCTCCGGCTGGCCCGTGACGGCGGCCGGGTGGACGTCGTGTCGCTGGCCGAGGAGTTCCAGGTCACGGCGGAGACGATCCGCCGGGACCTGAAGGCTCTGGACCGCGCGGGCCTGCTCCGGCGGGTGCACGGCGGGGCCATACCGGCCGGACGGCTCGACTTCGAGCCGGACCTCACCGAGCGCGAGTCGACGGCGGCCGATGAGAAGGACCGCATCGCCAAGGCGGCCCTCGCCGAACTGCCCACCCAGGGCACGGTGATCCTCGACGCCGGTACGACGGTGGCCCGCCTCGCGGGCATCGTCCCACTGGACGCCGAGCTGACCGTCGTCACCCACTCCCTGCCCATCGCGGCCCGCCTCGCGGACCACCCGGGCATGCAGCTCCACCTCGTCGGGGGACGCGTGCGGCACCGTACGCGCGCCGCCGTCGACGCGTGGGCGCTGCGGGCGTACGGCGAGATCCGCGCCGACGTCGTGTTCGTGGCCGCCAACGGCTTCTCCGCCGAGCACGGGCTGACCACGCCCGACCTCGCCGAGGCCGCCGTGAAGCGCGCGGCGATGGCCGCCGCCCGCCGCGTGGTGCTGCTCGCCGACTCCGCCAAGCACGGCCAGGAGCACTTCGCCCGCTTCGGCGCCCTGGGCGACGTGGACCTCCTGATCACCGACAGCGGGCTGAGCCCGGAAGACGCCACCGCCATGGAGCGCGGCGGCATGGAAGTGCTGTGTGTCTAGAAGTGCCCAGAAGCGCTGAGAAGTGCCCAGAAGTGTCCAGAAACGAGTGCGCATGATCCTCACGGTCACCCCGAACCCGTCCCTGGACCGCACCTACGAGATCCCCTCGCTCGACCGCGGTGAGGTCATACGGGCCACCGGCGAGCGCATGGACCCGGGCGGCAAGGGCGTCAACGTCTCCCGCGCGGTCGCCGCCGCCGGACGCCGTACCGTCGCGGTGCTGCCGCTGGGCGGTGCGCCGGGCGCACTGGTCGCCAGCCTGCTCGACGCGCAGGGCATCGAGGTCGCGCCGGTCCCGGTCGCCGGGGCCACCCGCTCGAACATCGCGCTGGCCGAGGCGGACGGCGTCCTCACGAAGATCAACGCCCCCGGCCCCGAACTGACCGCCGCCGAACAGGAGTTGCTTCTGGAGACGGTTCGCCGGCAGTCCCGCGACGCCGACTGGATCGCCTGCTGCGGCAGCCTCCCGCGCGGCCTCGCGCCGTCCTGGTACGCCGAGTTGGTCGCCCGCGCCCACGCCGCCGGCGTCCGTATCGCCCTGGACACCTCCGGCCCCGCGCTCATCGCGGCCCTGCGCGAACGCCCCGACGTCGTCAAGCCCAACGCCGAGGAACTCGCGGAGGCCGTCTCCCGCCCCCTCACCACCGTCGGCGACGCGGTCAAGGCGGCCGAAGAACTGCGCGAAATGGGCGCGGGCGCCGTCCTCGCCAGCCTCGGCGCCGACGGGCAGCTGCTCGTGGACGGCTCCGGTGCCTGGTACGGCAGCGCGCGCGTCGACGTCGTACGCAGCAATGTCGGCGCGGGGGACTCCTCGCTGGCCGGCTTCCTGATCGCCGGCGGCAGCGGCCCGGAGGCCCTGGCCTCGGCCGTCGCCCACGGTGCGGCGGCCGTCCAGCTTCCCGGCAGCGTCATGCCCACCCCGGCCGACCTCGACCCGGGCGCGGTGACGGTCACGGCCGACGTCCCGGTGGACCTCGTACTGACGGAGCCGGCGGCATGAACGTTTCCACGGCCTCCAAGGCGCCCCTCGAACCGGCCCTGGAGCGGCGGCACTCCCCGTTGACCGCCGCGACCGGAGGGTGGCGGGGCACCCCGAGCCGCCCCGCCACCCGGGGGAGGCGGGGTTTCCCCGGCCCCGCCTCCCCCGTCACCGCCGCACTATCCCGCTTCACCCCCGTCCCCACCCCCGCCCACGGCAGTACCCGGGCGATACGCGTGCGAAGGAGCCCGCGATGAGCGAGATGATCACCGCGGACCTGGTCGACCTCGACCTGTCCGCCGATACCAAAGAGGCGGCGGCACGTGCCCTCGCCGAGCGCATGGTCGCCCAGGGCCGGGTCACCGACCTCGACGGCTTCCTCGCCGACGTCGCCGCCCGCGAGGCGCAGATGCCGACCGGCCTCGACGGCGGCATCGGCATCCCGCACTGCCGCAGCGCGTACGTCACCGAGCCGACGCTCGCCTTCGGGCGCAGCGCCGCCGGCGTCGACTTCGGCGCCCCGGACGGACCCGCCGACCTGATCTTCCTGATCGCCGCGCCCGCCGGGGCCGACGACGCCCATCTGACGATCCTCTCCGCGCTGGCCCGGCAGCTGATGAACGCCGAGTTCACGTCCGCGCTGCGGTCGGTGGACGACGCGGAGCGCGCGGCGGCGCTGATCCGCGGGGACGAACCCGAGGCCGAACCCGAGGCCGAACCCGAGGCCGAGCCCGCGGCTGAGTCCGCGGGCACCACAGACTCCGTGGCGGCGTCGGCGGCGGCCTCCGCCGACGCCGCCACGGACAGCACGGCACCGGCGTCCGACGACGACCGCCCGTTCCGCATCGTCGCCGTCACCTCCTGCCCGACCGGCATCGCGCACACCTACATGGCGGCCGAGTCCCTGGAGAACGCCGGCCGTGCGGCGGGCGTCGAACTCGTCGTCGAGACACAGGGCTCGGCCGGTTTCACCCGGCTCGACCCGGCGGTGATCGCGGCGGCGGACGGTGTGATCTTCGCCCACGACGTGCCCGTACGGGACAAGGACCGCTTCGCCGGCAAGCCGACCGTCGACGTCGGTGTGAAGGCGGGCATCAACCGCCCCGCCGAACTGATCACCGAGGTCCGCGGCAAGGCGGACCGGGGTGAGGTGACGGCCGGTTCGGGTGCCCGGACCCCCGTCGAGCGCGGCGGTGACGCGGGCGAGGGCTACGGCTCCATGCTCCGCAAGTGGCTGATGTCCGGCGTCAGTTACATGGTCCCGTTCGTCGCGGCCGGCGGTCTGCTGATCGCCCTCGGCTTCGCGATCGGCGGGTACACGGTCAACAAGGCACCGTCGGTCATGGACCACTTCGTGTGGACCCAGGGCGACAGCTGGGCCGCGCTGCTCTTCCAGATCGGCGTGGTGTCCTTCGGCTTCCTGGTCCCGGTCCTGGCCGGCTACATCGCCTACGGCATGGCGGACCGGCCCGGTCTCGTCCCCGGCTTCGTCGGCGGCATGATCGCCTCCACCATCAACGCCGGCTTCCTGGGCGGTCTCGCCGCCGGTCTGATCGCCGGTGGGGTGGTGCTCGGGATCCAGAGGGTGAGGATCCCGACCGCGTTGCGCGGGATCATGCCGGTGGTGGTGATCCCGCTGATCTCCTCGGCGATCGTCGGGTTCCTGATGTTCGTCGTGATCGGCAAACCGATCGCCTCCGCGCAGAAGGGCATGACCGACTGGCTCAACGGCCTCAGCGGCTCGAACGCCGTCCTGCTGGGCGCCCTGCTCGGCCTGATGATGTGCTTCGACCTGGGCGGCCCGGTCAACAAGGTCGCGTACACCTTCGCCACGGCGGGCATCGCGGTGTCGAACCCGAGCGACTCCGCGATGAAGATCATGGCCGCGGTGATGGCGGCCGGTATGGTCCCGCCGCTGGCGATGGCCCTGGCCACGACCGTGCGCGGCAAGCTCTTCACCGAGACCGAGCGCGAGAACGGCAAGGCCGCCTGGGTCCTGGGCGCCTCCTTCATCTCCGAGGGCGCGATCCCGTTCGCTGCGGCCGACCCGCTGCGGGTCATCCCGTCCTCGATGGTGGGCGGCGCGATCACCGGCGCCCTGTCGATGGCCTTCGGCGCGACCCTGCGCGCCCCGCACGGCGGCATCTTCGTGGTCCCGCTGATCGGCAACCCGTTCCTCTACCTGATCGCCATCGCGGTCGGCGTGGGCGTCACCACGACCCTGGTCGTCGTCCTGAAGGGGATGCGCAAGCCGGCCGCCGGCGGCACGGTATCGGGAGCGCCGGAAGGCATATCGGCCCCGGCGGCGGAAACGAAGCAGCCGGTCGCCGCCTAGCCGCTTTTGGGCCACCGTGAGGTGTTCACGGCAACTGCGAGATACGTCACGGTCCGGGACCACGGTCCCGGACCGTGGTGTCTACTGGAACGCATGCCTGAGCACGTCTCGATCCTCCAGCTGACCGGTGTGGCCGTCCTCGCCCTGGCGACCGTCGCCTGGGTGTTCGGCCTGACGCGCGTCCTGCGCCGCTCCCTCGTCGAGCCCACCGCGTGGCACGCGGCCCACCCGCTGTACGGCCTCCCGAACCAGCGCGACACCGCTCCCCACCTGGAGTCCGTCGAACTGACCCCGGCGGAGCGCGACGCCTTCGCGGGTCTGGTACGACAGCTCAGCGACGGGCGTTGAGGCCTTCTCCGCTCAGGTGACCCGCGGTTCAGGAGACCCGCGGTCCAGTTCAGGAAACCTGCGCCGCCCGCCGCTCCATCGCGTCCCGGGCCGCGTCCTCACTGACGTACACCTCGCACATGTGCCGCCCGTCGGGCGTGGCCGTGTGCTCGACCTCCCACAGGGAGATCTCCGCGCCGTCGCGCAGCAGGAACGCGTGCTCGTAGAGCGAGAAGCACAGCGCCGCGCGGCCCGCTCGGTACGGGCGGCCGAAGGCCTGGGTGATCTGGTGCGCGAACGCCGTCGCCAGCAGCGCCGCCGTCTCCGCGTCCGGCCGGTCCACGTTCTCCGCCCGGCGCAGTAAGCGGCGCGCGTGGTCCGCGGAGTGGTCCGCCAGATACGAGTGCCGTGGCTCCGGGATCGGCGACAGCTGCACCAGCACCGGGAGTTCGAAGTCCGGGGTGTCCGGCGGCAGCGGCAGGCGCGCGGTCGCGGCCCGCACCTCCTCCTCGTCGACGTACACCTCGTGCTGCGTGTCCCGGCCCAGCACGGTGTTGTGGACCAGCTCCCACAGGGTGAGCGCCGAGCCGTCGGGCAGCAGCCAGGTGTGCCGGTACGTCTCCCGGTGCAGGCCGGCGCTGTGGTGCGCGGAGTGCAGCGAACTGTCGTGCGCCAGCGCGCAGTCGAGACGCCGTATCGTCTCGTCCGGCAGCTCGAAGGAGTTCAGGGCACGGCCGAGGAGCCGCGCGAGGTGCTCCTCCGGAGACTCGGGCGACTCGGGTTGTTCGTACGCTGCCGTGTCGTACGGAACGCTCAAGGCTTCTCCCGGCGTTGCTGCATGTCACCTTGTGGGTGCATACCGTAGCCCCTCGGTCGGACATCATTCCTGTGAACCGAGAAAACGTCTGCCCGGAAAACGCGCGGGCCGCGCGAGATGTTCCCGCGCGGCCCGAAGATCCGTCAAAACCCGCCGGTCAGGCGGCACTTCCAGCGGTCCAGTCGCTCCACGCCAGGTTCCAGCCGTTGAGCCCGTTGTCCGGGGCGACCGTCTTGTCGGGGGAGTTCTTCACGATCACGACGTCACCGATGAGCGAGTTGTCGTAGAACCACTTGGCGTTCGTCGCGCCCTGCGCGCCCTGGACGTCCGCGAGGCCGACGCAGCCGTGGCTGGTGCCGGTCCGACCGAAGGGCGGGTTGGACTGGTTGTACCAGTAGTTGCCGTGGATGAACGTCCCCGACGTGGTCAGACGCATCGCGTGCGGCACGTCCGGGATGTCGTACTCGCCGCCCAGACCGACCGTCTGGCTGTTCATCCGGGTCTGCGTGAACTTCTCGGAGATCACCATCTGCCCGTTGTACGTGGTGTGTTCGGGGCTGCCCGAGGAGATCGGCAGCGACTTGAGGGTCTGTCCGTCCCGCACGACCGTCATGGTCTGCGTGTTGACGTCGACGGTGGACACCTGCGAGCGCCCGATGGTGAACGTCACGGTCTTCTTCTGCACGCCGTAGACGCCGTTCGCGCCCTCCACGCCGTCCAGGTCGATCTTCATCGTGACCTTGGAACCGGCCTTCCAGTAGTCCTGCGGCCGGAAGTCGAGCCGCTGCGCCCCGAACCAGTGCCCCACGACCTGCTGCCCGCTGCTGGACGTCACCGTGATGTGCGACTGCACGGCCTTCTTGTCGCCGATCACCTTGTCGAAGGTGAAGGACACCGGCATCCCCACGCCGACCGTCGTCCCATTGTCCGGCGTGTACGTCCCGATGAAACTGTTGCTCGAAGTCACCGTCGTGAAGATGGAGTTGGCGGCGGCGGTCTTGCCGCTGGAGTCCTTCGCGGTAGCCGATATCTGGTACTTGGTCCCGCGCTCCAACCGCTCCTTCGGCGTCCAGCTCGCGCCGTTCGCGGATATCGCGCCGTCCACGGCCTGCCCCGAGCCCGCGACCGTCATCTTCACGTCGGTCAGCCTGCCGCCGCTGACCCGCACGCCGGTGGAGTTGATGGACGCGTTCGTCGAGCCGTCCTTGGCCGAGATGACGATCTTCGCGACGGACGTCTTGACCGACGTCCTGCCGCCGCCCTTGCTGTCCGTGTTGGCGTCCGCGCTGGCGTTGCCGCCGCACGCGCTGAGGGTGAGGGTGCCGACCACCAGGGCGGCGATGGCCCCCAGTACGCGCCGCGCTGCTATGTCCGGCGTTGTCACGGGCTGCTCCAGGTTCGTGTGGTGTGCGGATTGCGGTGTGCGGTGCGGTGATGCGTGATCCGCTGCGATGTGTGGACAAAGAGCGCCCCAACCCCCGCACGGGTTCCCGCCGTTCCCCACGAACGCCATCCGGTGACAGAACCGCGACAAACACCGGGACGAGACTCTGGAAACCCCGGGTGCCTGCCGTCCCGGGGCGAACGCGGAGTGCCCGTCGCCGCAGGGGTGCCTACCGCCTCCCGTACAACTCCTCGTACGACGGCCACGATCCGCCCGGCCCGTCCACCGGCTCGGCGGCACGCACCGCGCGCACGATCGCCCGGGTCACGACCTCCGCGCCGGCCGCGAGAACGTCGTTGAGGGCGAGGGGGTTCTCGGCGTCGAGCGGGCGGGCTCCGGTGGCGAGCGCGAACACCGTGTCCCCGTCGTGCAGCAGATGCACCGGCCGTACGGCGCGCGCGATGCCGTCGTGCGCCGTGCCGGCCAGCTTCTGCGCCTGTGCCTTGGTGAGTTCGGCGTCGGTGGCGACCACGGCGAGGGTGGTGTTCAGCGGGGGCAACGCGTTCTTCGCGCCGGCCTCGGCCAGGCGCAGCCGCGCGGCCTCGTGGACGTGCTGCTCGGGATACGCCACGCGCCCCTGGAACAACTCCCCGTACAGGGCGCCCGTTTCGGGATCCGCCGCCGACCCCGCCGCGTTGGCCACCACCAGCGCGGCCACCGTGATCCCCGACTCCAGCACGGTGCTCGCGGTACCGATCCCGCCCTTCAACGCCCCGACCACGGCCCCCGTACCGGCGCCCACACTCCCCTCGCGCACCCGCACCCCGGGCCCGCTGATCGCGGCGACCTCGACCGCGGCCCGCCCGGTGCCCGCGTCCGGCCTGGCCTTGAAGTCGCCGCCCCGCCCCAGGTCGAAGACACAGGCCGCGGGCACCACCGGCACGACATGCATCGGATCCGCGCCGACCCGCACCCCGCGCCCCTGTTCCTCCAGCCAGGCCATCACCCCGGACGCGGCGTCGAGCCCGTACGCGCTGCCACCGGTCAGCACGATCGCGTCGACCCGCTGCACGAGATTGCGCGGATCGAGCGCGTCGGTCTCCTTGGTACCGGGCCCGCCCCCGCGCACATCCACACCGGCCACCGCCCCGCCCTCCGGCGCGAGCACGACGGTGGTACCGGTGAGCCACCCGCCCCCCGAGCGCGTCGCATGCCCCACCCGCACCCCGGCCACATCCGTCAACGCGTCAACTGTCATGGGGCTCAGTCTTGCCGAACGCGCGGGGGATCCGGGGGTGGTCCTGGCGGTGCGCGCGGGTGAGTTGGGGGTGGGGAGCTGGGCTTGGGCTGTTGTTTCGGTGGTGGTCGGCCGGGCTTTGGTGGGTGTTCGGGTGGCGGCAGGTCCGGTGCGTCCGAGGGGTGTTCGACGGGCAGCGGGGCCAGCAGGCTCGACGGGTGTTCGGGCGGCAACGGGTCCGGCGGGTTTTCGGGTGGCGGCGGCCTCGGCGGTTCCGGGAACGGTCAGCTCACCGGTGCCGTCTCCTCCGCCCGGCTCTCCCCGGCGGCCATGCGTGCCGTCAGTGTCACCCCGACCGCGACCGTCAGCGCCGACACCAGGCCCGCCCCGAGCACCGCCCAGGACCCCAGGAACGTGCAGCAGATCACCAGCAACGCCGCGACCGGAAGCACCAGTTGCTGGGTGATGCCCACCTTGTAGTGGCGGGCGTGCAGCGCCCACACACTGAGCAGGTACAGCGCCGTCGGCAGCGTCACCGCGGCGGAGGCGGCCAGGGTGGAGATGTGGGCCTTGCCGACGGCCTGCGTGACCGCGACCTCCAGACCGGCGCCGATCGTCGCCGCCGAGGCGAAGATCAGGTAGTGGCCGTAACCCCACAGGAACGCCTGCTGGTTGGAACGAAGGTGGCCGTGGATCGGCACCACGAAGTAGATCCACCAGGCCGCGAACACGATCAGCAACCCACCCGCCGCGATGGGCAGCAACTCGCCCAGCGCGTCGTGCTCGTCCACCCCCGACTTCACGGCGACCGTCGCCGCGGCGATCGTCTCGCCCAGCACGATGATCGTGAACAGCCCGTAGCGTTCCGAGATGTGGTGCGGATGCCACGGCGTAGGGAAGTCTTTCTCCGCGTAGCGAGGCACGGACAGCTCGGCGATCACCATCACGAGGAACACCCAGCCCCGGGCCGGTTCCGGCAGGACCACCAGACCCGTCCAGCCGACCGTGCAGAGCAGCACGCCGCCCGCGTACCGCAATGCCATCGTCCGCTCCGGCCCGCCGGCAGCCCGTGCCGCCCGCAGCCACTGTGTGGCCATCGCCAGCCGCATGATCACGTAGCCGAGCCAGACAACCAGGTAGTCGTGGTGTTCGAAGGCCCGCGAGATCCCGGCCGCGAGGACCAGGACGCCGGCGATCTGCACCAGAGTGACGACCCGGTAGAGCACGTCGTCGTTGTCGTACGCCGAGGCGAACCAGGAGAAGTTCATCCAGGCCCACCAGATCGCGAAGAACTGCATCGCGTAGCTCAGGATGCCCTCGCCCGCATGACCCTCCGCGACGGCGTGCGCCAGCTGGACGCCCGCCTGCGCGATGGCCACGACGAAACACAGGTCGAAGAAGAGCTCCAGCGGCGAGGCGACCCGGTGCGGCTCGTCCCGGCCGCGGGCGGTGAGCGGACGCAGGGGTCTGGGAATCTCGGACGTCATGCGCACAAGCACAGCAGATTGCGTGCCGGATTTCAGAGGCGGCCGGCTCGGCCGGGACCGGCGGGTTGGTCCGCGGCCGCGTCAGGCGCCCCTTCGGCCGTACCCTGGACCTATGAGTACCGCCCCCGCCCCCGAGCCGCGCGATCCGATCGAGCCGAAGCCCGTGCTGGTCTTCGACGACCCGTTGAGCCGGCCCTCCTCGGACGACACGGATCGCGGGTGGGGCGAGCGGGCCGAGGGCGACAGCGCTGCCGACCTCAAGCGCTTCCTGGACGAGAAGCCGCCCCACCACATCTGAGCCCCCGGCCGACACGGATGGGCCTTCGCCCGCCACAGACGGGCCGTCGGCCCCGCCTGCCCCGTCGGCCACGCCCGTCCCCTCGGCTACGGCTCCCGGTGCCCCTCGCCCCGCTGCGCGACCAGCGCGTCGCGGATCTCCTTGAGCACCTCCAGCTCGGTGATCTCGATGACCTCGTGCGTGCCCTCCTTGGCCTTGCGCTGGGCCTCCGCCCGGGCCAGGTACTTCGACATCGGCAGCACCATCAGGAAGTAGACCACCGCCGCGGTGATCACGAAGCTGAGGGCGGATCCGAGGACGGAGCCCCACATCAGCTGGATGCCCTTGTCGCCGGAGCAGGTGCTGCTCAGGCAGGAGCTGTAGGTGTCCAGGTTCTGTGTGCCGATCGCCCCGACGAGCGGGTTGATGATCCCCTTCACCACCGAGTTGACGATGTTCGTGAAGGCGGCGCCGATGACGACCGCGACTGCCAGATCGACGACGTTCCCGCGTGTCAGAAAGGCCTTGAAGCCCTGCCAGACGCCCGGTTCCTTCTTTTTCTCGCTCAACTCGGAGCCTCTTCTCGCACGCGCACGGTGTGGAACGAACAGCTCCGCAACCTACGTCAGCGCCCGGCCATCCTGTCCAATTCAGTAACTCGAACGAGGGACTTGACACGAATTCGCACAGGCGACGGAAGGCGCGGCTCACGATACGGAGAGCACGACTCAGCACATCGTCACCGCCAGCCGTGCCGTAGTACTCGCTCCGGCCAGCCGCGCCGCCGTGGCGCGCGGCACCGAGAGCACCACCAACGCCCCACCGCCGTCCGCATCTTCGAGCGGCTCGGGCACCTTCGTCACCCGCGCCCCGCGCGCGACCACATGGGCGTCACCGCCCGCCGCCGACTCCTCGGCTGCGATCACATCGACCCGGTCACCGGACCGCAGCAGCCGGACCGTGCCGGCGTCGGCGATCCGCACCGGCGCAGACACCCACTCCACCGCCCGGCGGTGCCGTACCTGATCGGCCACCGGGTGCCCGCGGGGCCGCTCGCTGGGGTGTGCCTCCGCCGCTTCACGCGGGCCCGCCGCCACGAGGGCTGCCGCGGTCACCGCGAGCCCGGCGGCCACGGCCCGCCTCCGGTGCCGTAGCAGCCGGCGCAGTTGATACCACCCGCCGCGCACCCGCACGGGCGCGAAGTGCGGCACCTCGCACGTGGCCGGAGCGTCGGAGCCCAGCGGACGCGGAAAGGGATCGGTGCCAGACGGGCCCGGAATGGAATCGGTGCCCGACGGGCGTGGGAAGGACGGAGGGGAGAGGGACATGTGGACCACCACCTGCGACGAGGGATCGGTTTGCGGTCCCACGATGCGGCAATCGGCCGAGGCCCGCCGGAGCCCGTGTGCTACCCGCCGGTTGTGGACAACTCCCTCATCCGAACGGGAAGTTCCGCAGCCCGCAAGCCCTCGCCATCCCCTCCGACACAGCGGTTACGGCAGCTCAAACCCCGGATCCATCCCGCCGAGCGCGTTCACGCACAGGCAGTCCCGCGCCCCGCTCTCCGGCAGCGCGGCCACCGCGTCGAACAGCACGCCCCGCAGCCGGTCCACGTTGGCCGCGAACACCCGCAGCACCTCGTCGTGGGAGACGCCCTCGCCGGTCTCGGCGCCCGCGTCGAGGTCGGTGACCAGGGTCAACGAGGAGTAGCAGAGCTCCAGTTCACGGGCGAGCGCCGCCTCGGGGTGGCCGGTCATGCCGACCACCGACCAGCCCTGCGCCCGGTGCCACAGCGATTCGGCGCGGGTCGAGAAGCGCGGCCCCTCGATCACCACCAGCGTGCCGCCGTCCACCGCCTCCCAATCCCGCCCGCGCGCCGCCTTCAGCGCGGCGGCCCGGCCGGTCGGGCAGTAGGGGTCGGCCAGGGACACGTGCACCACGTTCGGCACCGTGCCGTCGGGCAGCGGGAGTCCGTCGAAGTACGTGCCCGCGCGGGACTTCGTGCGGTCCACCAGCTGGTCCGGCACCAGCAGCGTGCCCGGCCCGTACTCGGGGCGCAGCCCGCCCACCGCGCACGGACCGAGGACCTGGCGGACCCCGACGGAGCGCAACGCCCAGAGGTTCGCCCGGTAGTTGATGCGGTGCGGCGGCAGATGGTGGCCGCGCCCGTGCCGGGGCAGGAAGGCGACCCGCCGGCCGGCGATCTCGCCGAGGAAGAGGGAGTCGCTGGGCGGCCCGTAGGGGGTGTCCACCTGGATCTCGGTCACGTCGTCGAGGAACGAGTAGAAGCCGGAGCCACCGATTACGCCGATCTCTGCGTTCGCCATGACCCGCACCCTAGCCGCCGCCGAAAAGCCGAAGGAACGGATGGGGGAACGTACGCGGGATGCGGCTCCGGAAACGCCGAGGACCCTGTCGTCGTACGACGACAGGGTCCCGCGGGAAAGAGTCCTACGCGGCGGAGCTGTTGCTGGACGAGGAGCCCGAGCTCGACGACTTCGACTTGGAGTCCGAGGACGAGGACGAGGTCGACGGGGTGGTCGGCTTCGAGTCCGAGGACGTCGACGGCTTCGCGGTGGCCGGCGAGCTGCTCGACGAGGAGCCGCGGCTGTCGTTCCGGTAGAAGCCGGAGCCCTTGAAGACAATGCCGACCGCGGAGAACACCTTCTTCAGGCGGCCACCGCAATTGGGGCACTCGGTCAGCGCGTCGTCGGTGAACTTCTGGACCGCTTCAAGGCCCTCGCCGCACTCGGTGCACTGGTACTGGTAGGTCGGCACTGTGTCTTCCTCCTGGCACTCTCACTCAATGAGTGCTAACGAGCGTCCATACTGACGTATTCCCGGGGATCAGTCCACTGCCACTGGCACGCGGTGACCGACGCCACGTGCGACGGTGCGGCTGCGGGGCCGGGTCGCGAGGCGCGACCGCAGGGCCACCAGGGTCCCCAGGGCGAGCACCGTACCGGCCATCGGCACCAGGAAACCGGCGCCGCCCCACAGGCGGTCCTCCAGCTGTCCGGCGACCGTGACGGCGGCGGCCTGGCCGAGTGCGACCGCGCCGGTCAGCCAGGTGAAGGCCTCGGTGCGGGCGCCGGCCGGGACGAGCCCCTCGACCAGGGTGTAGCCGGTGATCAGGGCGGGCGCGATACACATGCCGACCAGAAGGCCGAGGGCGGCCAGGAGCAGCACCGAGTGGGCGGTCCACAGGGCGGACGCGGTCAGCGCGAGGGCCGAGTAGCCGACGAGGAGGCGGCGTTGCGGGGCGACCTTCCAGGCGACGGCACCGCAGACGAGGCCGGAGAGCATGTTGCCGGCGGCGAAGGTGCCGTACAGGACGCCGTTCAGGCCCGGTTCGCCGATCGACTCGCTGAAAGCGGCCAGGGAGACCTGCATGCCGCCGAAGACGGAACCGATGCCCAGGAAGGTCACGATCAGGACGCGCACCCCGGGGATGCTCAATGCGGAAACGCGCTCCACGCGTGCGTGCCCGACGAGGGCCACCGTGGGCTGGGTGCTCTTCTGGGCGGCGAACAGCAGACCGCCGACGAGAGTGAGCGCCGCCTCCGTGACCAGGCCCGCTGCCGGGTTCACGGCGGTGCACAGGGCGGTCGCCAGGAGCGGGCCGAAGACGAAGGTCAGCTCGTCTGTGACGGACTCGAAGGCCGCCGCGGTGCTCAGCAGCGGGGAGTCCTGGAGCTTCACGCCCCAGCGGGCGCGCACCATGGGCCCGATCTGCGGCACCGAGGCGCCGGTCGGCACGGCCGCCACGAACAGCGCCCACAGGGGCGCGTGTCCGAGCGCGAGCGCCGTGAACGTCAGGCCCGACAGGGAGTGCACCAGGACGCCGGGGAGGAGCACGGTCCGCTGCCCGTAGCGGTCGGCCAGGCGCCCGCTGTAGGGCGCGAACAGGGCCATGGAGACGCCCGTGACGGCCGCGGCGGCGCCCGCCGCGCCGTAGGAGCCGGTGGTGTGCTGCACGAGCAGCACGATGGAGATGGTGAGCATGGCGAACGGCTGGCGTGCCGCGAAGCCGGGGAGCAGGAACGTCCAGGCGCCGCGCGTGCGCAGCAGCTGCCCGTATCCAGGACGCGATCCCGGGCGGGAGGTGACCGTGGATGCCACGGCCCGTGCCTTTCTGCCACCTGGTAGCGCGCCCCGTGCGGGGGAGCCGAGCACTGTCCTCTTGCGCGGAACTGCGGTGGATACCGGTGCCCACTGCGGAGAGGGTTCGGCCGCCATACGGTCGCGCCAGCACTGCGTCAGGCAGAGTTGGTCCGATCAGAATGTGCCTTCATCGTACAGGGGATCAGGCCTGGTGAGCCTGTGAAAAGGGGCACCATGCGCGCGTTCACCTGCGATTGGTGAACGTGTGAACCGGACGAAACATGCCCTTAACGACCGGAGCCGACGCCGTCCGTGCCCAGCCACCCCGCCAGCTTGCCGCCGTGGCCCACCGCCCGCAGCCGCTGCTCGGCCGCGTCCCGGACGGGATCCGTCGCCACGACCAGGAGTTCGTCGCCGCGCCGCAGGACCGTCGTGGGCATCGGTACAAACGACTTTCCGTCGCGTACGACGAGGGTCACCGCGGCCCCGGCCGGCAGCCTCAGCTCGTTGACCTCGACGCCGTGCATCTTCGACTCCCCGGGGATCGCAACGGACAGCAGATGCCCGCGCAGCCGCTCCAGGGGCGCCGATTCGATGCCGAGGTCGGCGGCCTCCGGCCCCTCGCCGAGCTTCAGCTTGCGCGCCAGCCAGGGCAGTGTCGGCCCCTGGACGAGGGTGTAGACGACGACCAGGACGAAGACGATGTTGAAGATGCGGCGGCTGCCGGCGACGCCGTTCACCATGGGGATGGTCGCCAGGATGATGGGCACGGCGCCGCGCAGTCCGGCCCAGGACATGAGGGTCTGCTCCTGCCACGGCACCCGGAACGGCGTGAGGCTGAGCACCACACTGAGCGGCCGGGCCACCATCGTCAGCACCAGGCCGATGATCAGCGCGGGCCATACGTCGTCCCCCAGTTCGTGCGGGGTGACCAGCAGACCGAGCAGGACGAACATGCCGATCTGGGCGATCCAGCCGAGCCCGTCGGCGAAGCCGCGCGTCGCGGGCCAGTGGGGCAGCTTGGCGTTGCCGAGCATCATCGCGGCGAGATAGACCGCGAGGAAGCCGCTGCCGTGCATCAGGGCGCCCGCCGCGTACGCGGTGACGGCTATCGCCAGGACGGCGATGGGGTAGAGGCCGGAGGCAGGCAGCGCCACGTGCCGCAGCCCCCAGGAGCCGAGCCAGCCCACCGCGAGGCCGATGGCCGCGCCGATGGCCAGCTCCAGGGCTATCTCGCCCACCAGCGCGTACCAGTGCTCCACGGGGCCGGCCGTGGAGAAGGCGACGACCAGGATGACCACCGGGGCGTCGTTGAAGCCGGACTCGGCCTCCAACGTGCCCGTCACGCGCGCGGGGAGGGGTATTCGGCGCAGCACGGAGAAGACCGCCGCCGCGTCCGTCGAGGACACCACCGCTCCGACGATGAACGCCTGCCGCCACTCCAGGCCGACCAGATAGTGCGCGCCCGCGGCCGTGACGCCGACGCTCACCGCCACCCCCACCAGTGCCAGCGTCGCGGCGGACGACAGGACCGGCTTGACCTCCTTCCACTTCGTGCCGAGGCCGCCCTCGGCCAGGATCACGACCAGGGCCGCGTACCCGATGACCTGGGTCAGCTCGGCGTTGTTGAAGTGGATGTCGCCGACGCCGTCCTGGCCCATGGCGACGCCGATCCCCAGGTACACGAGCAGGCTGGGGAGCCCGCTGCGCGAGGAGATCCGGACCGCCGCGACGGCGACGAGCAGGACGAGCGAGCAGACGAGCAGCAGCTGGTCGAGGTGGTGGACAGTCAGTGGCCTTCCCTTCCTCGGCCGCCGCGCGTCTCGGGCGGCGGCACATGTACAGGGGACGCGAGGCTGCGGCGCCATACGTCCAAGTACTTCGTTACCTTACCTAACTCTTGACGCTTTCTTGACACTTCGCGAGGCAAGATCGAACGCCCGTCCGCGCCGGTACCCGACTCCGCGTCAAGTCGCTCGGGGCCCTGCGCCTATGGTTGCTCCAACGCTCAGTCAAAAGCACAGCCCGCCCTGCCGCTCGCGTTAGGACAGCAAGGACAGCGATGCCCCCCAACACCACCGCCTCATCGGGTCATAAGCCCGGCAAGTCCGGCAGGAAAAAGGGGCGCAAAGCCCGTCTATTCGTTCTCGTCCTGGTCATGGCCATCATCGGGGGCGTCGCCTACGGCGCGTACTGGTCCGTCAGCACGGTCCGCGCCTCGCTTCCGCAGACCACGGGCTCCATCACGCTCAAGGGCCTCTCCGGACCCGTCGACGTCAAGCGCGACAGCTACGGCATCCCTCAGATCTACGCGTCCTCCGACGCGGACCTGTTCATGGCGCAGGGCTACGTCCAGGCGCAGGACCGGTTCTACGAGATGGACGTGCGCCGGCACATGACCGCCGGGCGGCTGTCCGAGATGTTCGGCCAGAGCTCGGTCAAGGACGACGAGTTCCTGCGCACCCTGGGCTGGGACCGGGTCGCGCAGAAGGAGTACGACACCACGCTGTCGGCCTCCACGAAAAAGTACCTCCAGGCCTACGCCAAGGGAGTCAACGCCTACCTCCAGGGCAAGGACGGGAAAGACATCTCCCTGGAGTACGCGGCTCTCGGTTTCGAGAACGACTACAAGCCCGAGGAGTGGACCCCGGTCGACTCGGTCGCGTGGCTCAAGGCGATGGCCTGGGACCTGCGGGGCAACATGAAGGACGAGATCGACCGCGCCCTGATGACCACCCGCCTCGGCCCCCAGCAGATCGCGGACCTGTACCCGGACTACCCGTACAGCCGCAACCAGCCGATCGTCACCGAGGGCGAGTACGACCAGTACACCAAGACGTTCAACGGCGGCGACGGCTCCTCGGGCTCGTCCACGAGCGGTACGACGGGCTCGTCGTCGTCCTCGTCGGGTTCGGCCCTCACGAGCCAGCTCGCGGGCCTCTCGGACGCCCTGGACGACCTCCCGACGGCCGTCGGCGTGAACGGCCAGGGCATCGGCTCCAACTCCTGGGTCGTCGCCGGGAAGTACACCATCACCGGCAAGCCCCTCCTGGCCAACGATCCCCACCTGGAGGCCTCGCTGCCGTCCGTCTGGTACCAGATGGGCCTGCACTGCCGCACGGTCTCCAGCACCTGCCAGTACGACGTCAGCGGCTACACCTTCGCGGGCATGCCCGGCGTCGTCATCGGCCACAACCAGGACATCGCCTGGGGCATGACCAACTCCGGGGTCGACGTCAGCGACCTCTACCTGGAGAAGCTCTCCGGAGACGGCTACGAGTACGACGGAAAGACGAAACCCTTCACGACCCGCGAGGAGACCATCAAGGTCGCCGGCGGCGCGTCGAAGAAGATCGTCGTCCGGCAGACCAGCGACGGAATGCCCCTGCTGTCCGACCGCAGCGACGAACTCGTAAAGGTCGGCAAGAAGGCCAGCGTCGACACCGCGGCACCCGACCGGGGCGACGGCTACGGCATCGCCCTGCGCTGGACCGCCGAGGACGCGGGCACCACCATGGACGCCGTCTTCGCCATGGACAAGGCGTCCGACTGGAGCGAGTTCCGCGCGGCCTCCGCGAAGTTCGACGTGCCCTCGCAGAACCTCGTCTACGCCGACACCAAGAACAACATCGGCTACACCCTGCCCGGCAGGATCCCCACGCGCGGGAAGGGCGACGGCTCGTTGCCGGTGCCCGGCTGGGACTCCAAGTACGCCTGGACCGGCTACATTCCGCAGGCCGCCCTGCCGTACGAGTACAACCCGAAGCGCGGCTACATCGTCACCGCCAACCAGGCGGTGATCGACAAGGACAAGTACCCGTACACGCTCACCACGGACTGGGGCTACGGCACCCGCAGCCAGCGCATCACCGATCTGATCCAGTCGAAGATCGACGGCGGCGGCAAGATCTCCACCGACGACATGCGGCAGATGCAGCTCGACGACAGCAGTGAGATCGCCAAGCTGCTCGTGCCCAAGCTGCTGAAGATCGACGAGCCCGACCCGGACGTGCGCGAGGCGCAGAAACTCCTTGAGGGCTGGGACTACACCCAGGACGCCGACTCGGCCGCCGCCGCCTACTTCAACTCGGTGTGGCGCAACATCCTCAAGCTCGCCTTCGGCAACAAGCTGCCCAAGGAGCTGCGGGTCGAGGGCCAGTGCCTGTTCGTCTCGCCGGTCGACACCACCGGTCCCGCCGACCAGGACAACCAGAAGGTGCGCGAGTGCGGCGAGCGTGATGCCGACGAGGCCCAACCGGACGGCGGCGACCGCTGGTTCGAGGTCGTTCGCAAGCTCATGGACGACCCGAAGAGCGACTGGTGGAAGACCCCCTCCTCGGGCACCCGCCCGGCGGCGAACAACATGAACCAGCTGTTCAAGCGCGCCATGATCGACGCCCGCTGGGAGCTGACCGCCAAGCTCGGCAAGGACATCGACACCTGGAGCTGGGGCAGGCTGCACCGCCTGTTCCTGAAGAACCAGACCCTGGGTACCGAGGGCCCCGCCATCGTCCAGTACATCCTCAACCGCGGCCCCTGGAAGCTCAGCGGCGGCGAGGCCACGGTCAACGCGACCGGCTGGAACGCGGCCGGCGGCTACGGAGTCGTCTGGGTGCCGTCGATGCGGATGGTCGTCAACCTCGACGACTTCGACAAGTCCAAGTGGATCAACCTCACCGGAGCCTCCGGACACGCCTTCAGCGCGCACTACACCGACCAGACCGGCAAGTGGGTCAACGGTGAGCTGCTGCCCTGGTCGTACTCGTCCAAGGCGGTCGACGGCAGCACGAACGACACCCTGGTGCTCAAACCGTGAATCGTTGAACGACCTAAGTGGCCCTCCACGCGTGCGTGGAGGGCCACTTCAGTTCCCCGGGAAGCGCCGCACACCCGACGGCGTGACCGCCGCCCGCACCGGCCGGTCGTGCGCCTCCGCGGGAACGCGCCCGACGACCTCGGAGTCGTACAGCAGCACCACCAGCGCGGGATGCGCGCCTGCCCGCTCCAGCCGCGCCAGCACGCGGTCGTAGGAGCCTCCGCCGCGCCCCAGGCGCATCCCGCGCCCGTCGACCGCCAGACCGGGCAGCAGGACGACGTCGGCGGCGGTCACGGCGTCCGGGCCGAGCCGCTTGCCGGAGGGCTCGAACAGGGCCATTTTCCCGCCGTGTTGGACCCGCGCCAGCGAGCCCTCGCCGTCGTAGGCGCCCCAGTCCAGGTCGTTGTCCGGGAGGAGGGCGGGGAGCAGGACGTCGACACCGCGCGCGTGCAGGGCGTCCAGGAGCGTGAGCGTTCCGGGTTCGCTCCCGACGGAGACATAGGCCGCGACGGTGTGCGCGTGCGCCAACTCGGGTAGTTCCAGGGCACGATCGGCCAGCGCGACGGCGGCCTCCCGCACGTCATCGGCCGTCAACCTGTTCCTCACCGTGAGGAACTCTCGTCGCAACATTCGCTTGTCAGGCTCGGGTTCAGGTCCTAGGTGACGCACAGGTGCCACTCGTATCCTTCCTAATGCGCTCATATGAGAGCGTTTTAACCGGAGCCACAGATTCAGCACAAAGGCACCGGATAAGGTTCGGGCATGACTCAGTCGCACCCCAGGATCAGCAAGGCTGTCATCCCCGCAGCCGGTCTCGGCACCAGGTTCCTGCCGGCCACGAAGGCAACTCCCAAGGAGATGCTGCCGGTCGTGGACAAGCCCGCGATCCAGTACGTGGTCGAAGAGGCCGCGTCGGCTGGGCTCGACGACGTCCTCATGATCACCGGACGCAACAAGCGCCCTCTTGAGGACCACTTCGACCGCAACTACGAACTCGAATCAGCCCTCCAGAAGAAGGGCGACGCGAGCCGGCTCGCCAAGGTCCAGGAGTCCAGCGACCTCGCGACCATGCACTACGTCCGCCAGGGCGACCCCAAGGGCCTCGGCCACGCCGTCCTGTGCGCCGCCCCGCACGTCGGCCACGAGCCCTTCGCCGTCCTCCTCGGCGACGACCTCATCGACCCCCGGGACCCCCTCCTCGCGCGCATGGTCGAGGTCCAGGAGCAGCACGGCGGCAGCGTCGTCGCACTCATGGAGGTCACGCCCGAGCAGATCCACCTCTACGGCTCCGCGGCCGTCGAGGTCACCCCGGACGACGACGTCGTCAAGGTCACCGGCCTGGTCGAGAAGCCGGACGCCGCCGACGCCCCGTCGAACTACGCGATCATCGGCCGCTACGTCCTCGACCCCCACATCTTCGACATACTGCGCAAGACCGAGCCCGGCCGCGGCGGCGAGATCCAGCTCACCGACGCCCTCCAGCAACTCGCCACCGACGAGAAGATCGGCGGCCCCGTGCACGGCGTCGTCTTCAAGGGCCGCCGCTATGACACCGGCGACCGGGGCGACTACCTGCGTGCCATTGTCAGACTCGCGTGCGAACGTGAAGACCTGGGCCCGGACTTCCGCGCCTGGCTTCGCAGTTACGTAGCCGAGGAGATGCAGCAACATTGAGCACCGCCGCGACCCGCACCGCAGGACCGGAACACCTCTGGTCGGTGGACGAGCACCTGGAGGACATCCTCGCGACCGTCCGCCCCCTGGAACCCATCGAGCTGCAACTGCTCGACGCCCAGGGCTGCGTCCTGGTCGAGGACATCACGGTGCCGGTCTCGCTCCCGCCCTTCGACAACAGCTCGATGGACGGGTACGCGGTGCGGGTCACGGACGTCGCGGGCGCCAGTGAGGAGTTCCCGGCCGTCCTGACGGTGATCGGCGACGTCGCGGCCGGCCAGGCCGGCCGGCTCCACGTGGGCCCCGGCCAGACCGCCCGCATCATGACCGGCGCCCCGCTCCCGCCCGGCGCCGAGGCCGTCGTCCCCGTGGAGTGGACCGACGGAGGCCTCGGCGGCGGCCCCGTCACCGGCATGCGGGCCCGCAGCCAGGCCCCCGAGGCGGCCACCGGGCACGTGCACGTGTACCGCTCGGCCGAGGCACGCGCGCACGTACGCGCGACGGGCAGCGACGTGAAGGCGGGCGACCGCGCCCTCGACGCCGGCACGATCCTCGGCCCGCCGCAGATCGCCCTGCTCGCCGCGATCGGCCGCGGCACGGTCCGCGTCCGCCCCCGCCCGCGCGTGGTCGTCATGTCCACCGGCAGCGAACTCGTCCAGCCCGACGAGCAGTTGGGCCACGGCCAGATCTACGACTCCAACAGCTTCGCCCTCACCGCCGCCGCCCGCGACGCCGGCGCCATCGCCTACCGGGTCGGCGCCGTCGCCGACGACGCCGAGACCCTCCGCTCCGCCATCGAGGACCAGCTCGTCCGCGCCGACCTCATGGTCACCACCGGCGGCGTGAGCGTCGGGGCGTACGACGTCGTCAAGGAAGCCCTGTCCTCCGTAGGCGACGAGGACGAGGAGGGCGCCGGGATCGACTTCCGCAAGCTCGCCATGCAGCCCGGCAAACCCCAGGGCTTCGGCTCCATCGGCCCCGACCACATCCCGCTGCTCGCCCTCCCCGGCAACCCGGTGTCGTCGTACGTCTCCTTCGAGCTGTTCGTCCGCCCCGCGATCCGCGCCCTGATGGGCCTGGAGGACGTCCACCGCCCGACGGTCCGCGCCACCCTCACCACGGACAGGGCGCTGACCTCGCCCAAGGGTCGCAGGCAGTTCCTGCGCGGGACGTACGCCGACGGCGAGGTCACCCCCGTCGGCGGCGCCGGATCGCACCTGGTCGCGGCCCTCGCGCTCGCCGACGCGCTGATCGTGGTCCCCGAGGACGTCGAGTCCGTCGAGCCCGGCACCGAGGTCCAGGTGGTCCTGCTCCGCTGAGTGCTCCCGGTTGGAGGTACCGTGTCGCGCACAACACGCCCGGACCGGGAGCGCCACACAGCATGACTGAGCCTTTCCGGGGGGACACCCCCGGACCCCCTGCGCACGACCGACTCACCCACATCGACGACGCGGGCGCCGCCCGCATGGTCGACGTGTCCGGGAAGGACGTGACCGCGCGCACCGCCACCGCCAGTGGACGCGTCCTCGTCTCGCCCCGCGTGGTCGAACTGCTGCGCGGCGAGGGGGTCCCCAAGGGCGACGCCCTGGCCACCGCGCGCATCGCGGGGATCATGGGCGCCAAACGCACCCCGGACCTGATCCCGCTCTGCCACCCGTTGTCGGTGTCGGGTGTGAAACTGGACCTGTCGGTCGCGGACGACGCCGTACGGATCCGGGCCACCGTGAAGACGACGGACCGCACGGGCGTCGAGATGGAGGCCCTCACCGCGGTCTCCGTCGCCGCGCTCACCGTGATCGACATGGTCAAGGCGGTCGACAAGGGAGCGGTCATCACGGACGTGCGCGTGGAGGAGAAGACGGGCGGCAAGTCGGGCGACTGGAGCCGGACATGACGCCCGACGATGCGACGGGTGGTGCGCCGCCCGCGCGGTACCGCGCCCTGGTGGTCACCGCCTCCAACCGGGCCTCCACCGGGGTCTACGAGGACAGGGGCGGCCCCCTGATCGCCGCCGGCCTCAAGGGCTTCGGCTTCGCGGTCGAGGGCCCTCAGGTGGTCCCTGACGGCCGCCCGGTCGAGGCCGCCCTGCGCGCCGCCGTAGACGCCGGTTACGACGCCGTCGTCACCACCGGCGGCACCGGCGTCTCGCCCACCGACCGCACCCCCGAGGCGACCCGCGCGGTGATCGACTACGAGGTGCCGGGCATCGCCGAGGCCATCCGGGCGTTCGGCCGGGAGAAGGTGCCCACCGCGGCGCTCTCCCGGGGCCTGGCCGGAGTCGCCGCGCGCACACTGATCGTCAACCTGCCGGGTTCCACCGGCGGGGTGAAGGACGGCCTCGCCGTCCTGGAGCCCCTGCTGGCGCACGCCGTCGACCAGATCCGAGGCGGCGATCATCCGAGACCCGCCGACACCAGTGGGGGTGCGAGCTGAACAGCCCATCCTGGCCCGCCGTGCTGGCCGACGGCGACATCGTCCTGAGGCCGATAAAACTCCGCGACCAGCGGGCCTGGCGCGAGGTCAACCGGCGCAACCGGGACTGGCTGCGCCCCTGGGAGGCGACGATTCCGCCGCCCACGCCCAGCGGGCCGATCGTGCACCGGCCGACCTACCGGCAGATGGTCCGGCACCTGCGCTCCGAGGCGAACTCGGGCCGGATGCTGCCGTTCGTCATCGAATACCAGGGGCGTGTGGTCGGGCAGTTGACGGTCGCCGGCATCACCTGGGGGTCGATGTGCTCGGGCCACATCGGTTACTGGGTGGACGAGTCGGTGGCCGGGCGCGGAGTGATGCCGACGTCCGTGGCACTCGTCGTCGACCACTGTTTCCGGGCCGTGGGACTGCACCGCATCGAGGTCTGCATTCGCCCGGAGAACGGCCCCAGCCGCCGGGTCGTCGAGAAACTCGGATTCCGCGAGGAGGGGCTCAGGCCCCGTTATCTCCACATCGACGGCGCCTGGCGCGACCACCTCGTCTTCGCGCTCACCGCGGAAGAGGTACCCGAGGGGCTGCTGGCCCGGTGGCAGCGGGCACGCGCGCGGAGTACCCCGCACGACAATCCCGCGTAGCCCGGAGGCGGGGAAGTCCGGACGCCCGGAGGCGGGGAAGCCCGGACGTCGGGAAATGGAATATGTGTTCGAAAGTGATCGACTGATGACCGTCTTCGGGCAATGAATTCGCCAACTCGGCAGCCTGTTGATCGCATCGGTCACAAAAAAAGCTCGAAATATCAGCCAGATCGTGCGACACACCGGCCCAATTAGCAGATGGCCTCACGCAAACCCCTCTACCGTGTGAGGCGTGAGCAGCAGCGGCCTCATCTACGCAGTCATTGTCGGGGCCTGGGCCGCCTACTTGGTGCCGATGTGGCTCCGTAGGCAGGACGAGCTGAACGAGGCCCGTCCGACGGAACGCTTCAGCACCGCCATCCGGCTGCTGTCCGGACGGGCGGGAATGGAGCGCCGGTACGCCAAGGACCTGCGGGCGCGCTCCGCCGAGGAGGGGGAGCCCAGCGCCGTGCCGGACGTCGTCACCGACTCGGTGGACGTCCGGGCCTTCGCCATGCCCCCGGCCCGTCCCCAGGTGCACGCCCCGGTTCGCCAGCAGAGCCCGGACCGGCCGGAGACGGCACGCGAACCGGAGCGGGAAGGGGCCCGCGAGTCGGCGCGCGAACCCGCGCGTGAGCCGGTTCGCGAACCGGCGCGCGACCAGGCCCGTGACCAGGCGACCAAACCGGCACCCCACCAGGCCCCCGCCCAGGCGGCCAAGTCCGGCCCCGCCCCCGCACGTTCGCGCAAGCGCGTCCCGATCGCGCGCCGCACCCCCGCCGAGGAGGCCGCCGCGGCGCGCGCCCGGCGCGTGAAGGTGCTCGCGCGCCGCAGACGTACCACCGTCATGCTCTTCCTCGCCTTCACGCTCGGCGCGATCGTCGCGGCGGTCGGCGGACTCACCCTCCTGTGGGCGCCCGGCGTACCGGCGGTACTGCTCAGCGGGTACATCGCCCACCTGCGCTCCCAGGAACGCCGCCGCTTCGCCTACCAGATGGACCGGCGTCAGGCCGAGGCCGCCGCGCAGCGACTGCGGGAACGCCAGCCGCGCCGGCGCGCCTCCGTGGACGCCGGGATCGACGACACGGAGGAAGGCCCGGAACCGGCGACGGACCCCGGGATGTCGGCGCTCGCCGCCGACCGCCGTGCCCTCGTCGAGCAGACCGACCACGCCGAGTGGGTCGACCAGCAGCGCGAGCGGCAGCGCCGGCCGGGCCAGGGCGACAGCTGGGACCCGGTACCGGTACCGCTGCCGACGTACGTCACCGCGCCCGTCGCACCGCGCGCCACGTCCGACGTGGACCTCGGGGCACCCGACGCGTGGAGTTCCGCCCGCTCCAGTTCCGTAGCACCGGAGCACGAGGCGCAGCCCGCCGCGCGGGACGCCCACGACGCCCGGGACGAGGACGCGGAGGACCCGTCGGACGACAAACCGACGGCGGACGGCCGCACCGACGCCCGCCGTGCCGCCTCCGCCCGACGCGCCCGCGAGCGCGGCCGGACCCCGCTGTTCGACCAGTACGAGGACGGCGAGCGGCCCCGCGCGGCCAACGAGTGACCAGGCAGGGAACGGATTTCCAAGCACCCAGAGGGGGATGCTAGAGTTTCACTCGTTGCAAGGGCCTGTGGCGCAGTCTGGTAGCGCACCTCGTTCGCATCGAGGGGGTCTGGGGTTCAAATCCCCACAGGTCCACACAGCAACGAGATCCCGTCCGATCTTCAGATCGGGCGGGATCTTTGTGTTCGACGGCGTCTCAGGTATGGCTGCCCCTACCCTCCCCCACCCCCTGCACCCATGTCCCCGTAACCACCCCGCCGCCTACGGTGATCCGCATGCGTACCGTGTGGCAGGCGCTGACGCGGCCCGGGTTGCCGGGCGGGCACTCGCCGCTGGCGCGGCTGACCCCGCGCGAGCGGGAGGTGCTGGGGCTGGTCGCGCAGAGGCGGTCCAACGGCGCGATGGCCCGCGAGCTGGTGGTCACCGAGGCCGCCGTCGGCAAGCACATGGGCGGCATCCTCGCCAGGCTGGACCTGCCGCCAGCGGACGACGTGCACCGCGGGGTGCCGACCGTGCTCGCCTGCCTGAGAGGCTGACGCTACTTCAGGAGCTGAAGCCACCCGAGACGCTGACGCGCACCCGCGGTCACAGTGCCTTCGCGAAGCACCGGCTGTCCTGGTGGAAGCGGTAGTAGCCGAACTTCACGCAGGGCTCGTAGCCGCTGGACGTGTAGAGGGCGATGGCCTCCGGCTGCTTGGTGCCGGTCTCCAGGACCATGCGGGTGCGGCCGGCCGCGCGGGCGTCGGCCTCCAGGGCGGCCAGCATGCGGCGGGCGAGGCCCAGGCCGCGTGCCTGCCCGATCACGTACATGCGCTTGAGTTCGGCGTCGCCGTCCTCGTTGCCCTCGCCGTTGGCGTTCTGGGCGCGCCAGCCGCCGGTGGCGACGGGGTCGTCGTTGTCGTTGTACGCGATCAGGTAGACGCCGTTCGGGGGTTCGAAGTCCGACGGGTCCAGGGCCGTGGCGTCGCCGCCGTCGCCGTAGCGCTCGTGGTACTCCGCCTGGACCTGGTCGTTCAGCTTGACGGCGTCGGGGTGGTTGAAGGGAACGGTACGTATATTCATGCCGAAAATCGTATACCTACTCGCGTGGGGTCATCCGGACTCCGTCCAGTGTGCCGGTATCGTGCCGGAGTGCTCACTGTGACCTCAGCAAATGTCAACGGACTGCGGGCCGCCGCGAAGAAGGGCTTCGTGGAGTGGCTCGCCGGGACCTCCGCCGATGTGCTCTGCCTCCAGGAGGTGCGAGCCGAGCCGCAGCAGCTGCCGGAGCACGTCCGTGCCCCCGAGGGCTGGCACGTCGTGCACGCGCCGGCCGCCGCCAAGGGGCGCGCGGGCGTCTCCCTCTACACCCGCCGCGAGCCGGACCGCGTCCAGGTCGGCTTCGGGTCGGCCGAGTTCGACGGGAGCGGCCGGTACGTCGAGGCCGACCTCCCCGGTGTCACGGTCGCGAGCCTGTACCTGCCCTCCGGCGAGGTCGGCACCGAGCGGCAGGACGAGAAGGTCCGCTTCATGGACGAGTTCCTCACCTACCTGAAGGACCTGCGCACGCGGGCCGCCGCCGACGGGCGCGAGGTCGTCGTCTGCGGCGACTGGAACATCGCCCACCAGCCGGCCGACCTCAAGAACTGGCGCGGCAACCAGAAGAGCTCCGGGTTCCTGCCGGAGGAGCGCGCCTGGCTGAGCCGGGTCTTCGACGCGGAGGACGGGGCGTACGTCGACGTCGTACGGGCCCTGCATCCGGACGTGGAGGGGCCGTACTCGTGGTGGTCGTACCGGGGGCGGGCGTTCGACAACGATTCAGGCTGGAGGATCGACCTGGCTGTGGCGACTCCCGCGCTCGCGGCCCGGGCGGTCAAGGCCGTGGTGGAGCGCGCTGCCAGCCACGAGGAGCGGTGGTCGGACCATGCACCGGTGACAGTGGTCTTCGAGATGTGAACGGATCGAGGGAAGGGGGCGGGAACGCTGAGTGCTTCCCTCGTCCGTCCGACGGGTCCTAGTGGCTCTGTCGCGCTTCGAGCGGGTTGCCGAGTGCGAAAGTCAAGCGTGAGACATCCGGTCCCGTCGACCGGGCGGGACCACCGCCGCAGCGGCCTTTGGCGACGGCGACACGAACGCCGCATTGGAGGAGACGCTCCCGGGAAACGGGGGCGTCCGTCGTGGTGGCATCGTGGTAACGGTTCACCGTGTACTCCTCGAGCCAGTCTGATCGCATTGCCGCAGGAGCCGCGCATACCGCACCGCGCGCGGTTGCGCGGCACGCGTAGTCGCCGTACGGGTAATCCTTGCGCGCGGCGAAGTACATGCGCCCGCCACAGCCTGAACAGTGTGCGATGCCGGTGAGCAGCGCGGTCGTCCGGCTCCTCGGGGCGCGCGTGCCGTTGGAGCGTGCCAGCAGGGTGTCCTGCAATGTGCGGAACTCCGCCTCGGACAGCAGGGGCGGCCCGATGAGGACGGGGGCGCCGCACGCATCGCGGACGGTCTTCCCTCCATGCGTCCGGTGGCCCATCAGTGACGGGCTGCGCAGCACCTTGGACAGAGTCCCCGAAGTCCAGCGGAACCGCGCGAAGTCACGTCCATGGCGACGGCCACCTGTCGAGCGTCCTTGGAGCTGCGCGTGTCGGTCGCGAGGCACGGGCTCGCCTGATTCGTTCAGTTTGCGTGCGATGGCGATCAGTGACTGGCCCGCATGCACGTCTTCGACGATCGTGCGTACGAGGGCAGCGGAAACGGGATCGGGCGCCAGACACCAGCCACTGCCCGAAGGGTGCGGTGCCTTCCGGTAGCCGAAGGGGACGAGTCCGCCTCCGTAGCGACCCGCCGCGCGCAGTGCCTCGTGACTGCTGCTCAGCCGGGAGGAGATGGTATGAGCCTCTTGCTCGGCGTTGTAGGCCAGTTCCATGCACCGCCGGATGGCGGACCCGTCCGCCTGTGGCGTCACCATGAGCGGGTGGTCAGCTTCCGGCATTGCGAAGATGAGCGTCCGGGTGTTCTGTCGACCCCAGGCGATCAACTCGGTCATATGTGCCACGGACCGTACGGCACGGTCCACGTGTGACCACACGATTGCCTCGTACTCGTGGGGGCGACGCAGCCATGATGACAACGAAGGCCTGTCGAACGGGGACGTCCTGCGGGCGGAGACTCCGAGATCCGAGGCTTCGGCGACCAGGGTGAAACCGAGCCGCTCGGCTGAGAACCGGATGGCTGAACGCTGGCGTCCCGGCGAAGTGGTCCCACTGGTGAGGCAACTGAGGCGCAGGGCGGCAAGGGCCCTGGGCCGTTCGGCACACGGCAGGCGGGACGGGGTGGGCAGAGCCGGGCGGGGGCTACGCTGGGGCACGTCGACGCTTCCTTTGCGGTGTCGGCCATACCCCGGGGCTGGTAGGACAGCCGCCGGGGCCTTTTCGATCACACTCTCGGAGTGTGAACGCGGTTCTGTCGGCTGTTGCCCGCAATGTGCCTCAAATGAGTGAACGTCCGCGGAAAGCGAGACGGTTGAGGAATCTTGGTGCTGGCGTGTGCTCTGAGGTTCTAGGGCCGTTTCTGCAGTCGCCGGTCCATCGCCATCGACAGCTCCGCCTCCACGACGCTCTTCGCCAGGGGGCGGAGCCGTTGCAGGTCCTCCGGTGTGCGGCCCTGGTCGAGCACCAGGTCGGTGAAGAGTGCGGCGAGGGCGTCGGTGTGTTCGCGCACCCGGCGGCCCGCGCTGAGGACGTCGGCGAGGGGGATGCCCTCGCGGACCAGCGCGGCCGTGACGTCGAGGAGGCGGCGGCTGATGTGGACGATCTCGCCGCCGTCGGTGCCGAGGTAGCCGAGTTCGAGGGAGGCGGCGAAGTTCTCCGGGGTGGCCTGGTCGCCGAAGTAGTCGGCGAGGGCCTCGGGGGTGAGCCGGACCGGTGTCTCCTCGGTCGGCGCGCCCAGCCCCAGCAGCTCGCCGACGTTGCGCCCGTGGTCGAAGGCCTCGGCCAGTTCCGCGATGCCGTTGAGGGTGTGGCCGCGCTCCAGCAGCGCCGAGATCGTGCGCAGGCGGGCCAGGTGGGTCTCGTCGTACCAGGCGATACGGCCCTCCCGGCGGGGTGGGTGGATGAGTTTGCGCTCGCGGTAGAAGCGCAGGGTGCGCAGCGTGATGCCGGCCCGCTCGGCCAGTTCCTCCATGCGGTACTCGCGTTTCTCCGGCTGTTCCGCCTGTTCTGCCTTCTCCGCCACGCCCGCACCCTACGTCGTACCAGCGGTAACTTTCCTGAGTCCGCCCCCTACCCATGAGTACGGAGCTGCTCTACGCTCCGATTGCGCCAGTGTTCACTGGCGTGGTCGCATGGTCGTATGGAAGGGCACGGGATGACCGAACACGAGCATGTGCGGGTCGCGGTGATCGGGTCCGGGTTCGGGGGGCTGGGGGCCGCGGTGCGGCTGCGGCGCGAGGGCGTCACCGACTTCGTCGTCCTGGAGCGCGCCGACAGCGTGGGCGGGACCTGGCGGGACAACAGCTACCCGGGGTGCGCCTGCGACGTACCGTCCCATCTGTACTCGTTCTCCTTCGCGCCGAACGCCGACTGGCCGCGCACCTTCTCCGGGCAGGAGCACATCCGCGCCTACCTCGAGAACGTCGCGGACGTCTTCCGGCTCCGGTCGCACATCCGCTTCAACTCCGAGGTCAAGATGATGACTTGGGACGCGGAACGGCTGCGGTGGGACATCGAGACCACCGGCGGTTCCTACTCCGCCGACCTCGTCGTCTCCGCCACCGGGCCGCTGTCCGACCCCAAGATCCCGGACATCCCGGGGCTCGACTCCTTCCCCGGCAAGGTCTTCCACTCCGCCCGCTGGGACCACGACCACGACCTGCGCGGCAAGCGCGTCGCCGTGGTCGGCACCGGCGCCTCCGCGATCCAGATCGTGCCGTCGATCCAGCCCGAGGTGGAGCGCCTCACCCTCTTCCAGCGCACCCCGCCCTGGGTGATGCCCCGCGTCGACCGCCCCATCAGCGCCGCCGAACGCGCCCTGCACCGCGCGCTGCCCTTCACCACCCAGGCCCGCCGCGGACTCCTGTGGGGGCTGCGGGAGTTGCAGGTCCAGGCGTTCACCAAACGTCCCAACGAGCTGGGAATGATCGAGCAGTTGGCCAAGCGGAACATGGCCCGCTCCATCAAGGACCCGGCCCTGCGCGCCCGACTCACCCCCGACTACCGCATCGGCTGCAAGCGCATCCTGCTCTCCAGCGCCTACTATCCCGCCCTCGCCCGGCCCAACGTCGACGTCGTGACAAGCGGGTTGAGCGAGATCCGGGGTTCGACGGTCGTCGCCGCCGACGGGACCACGGCCGAGGTCGACGCGATCGTCTTCGGCACCGGCTTCCACGTCACGGACATGCCGATCGCCGACCGGGTCGTCGGCGTGGACGGGCGCACGCTGGCCGAGGCCTGGCAGGGCGGAATGCAGGCCCTGCGCGGCGCCTCCGCCGCCGGCTTCCCCAACTGGATGACCGTCATCGGGCCCAACACCGGCCTCGGGAACTCCTCCATGATCCTGATGATCGAGTCCCAGCTGAACTATCTCGCCGACTACGTACGGCAGTTGGACGTACTGGGCGGCCGGGTCGCCCTCGACGCCCGGCCCGGCGCGGTCGACGCCTGGAACCGGCGTGTGCAGGAACGGATGAAGCGGACCGTGTGGAACACCGGCGGCTGCACCAGTTGGTACCTCGACGCGAGTGGCCGCAACACCACCATCTGGCCCGGTACGACGACCGAGTTCAGGCGCGCGACCCGGCGCGTGGATCTCGCGGAGTACGAGGTCGTGCGGGCGCAGGCCGAGAAGAAGGCCGAGGTCGGCGCATGAGTCGTCTTCTGCACGTCGCGTCGGGGCCCTACGCCCCGCCCGTCCCCGCCCGCGAACTCACCGTCACGTCGGCCGACGGCTCCCGGCTGCACGTCGAGGTGCACGGACCCGAGGACGCGCCCGCCGTCGTCCTCGCGCACGGCTGGACCTGCTCGACGGCCTTCTGGGCCGCCCAGACAAGGGACTTGGCGGTCGACCACCGCGTCATCGCCTACGACCAACGCGGCCACGGACGCAGCCCGGTGGCCGTCGCGCACAGTACCGACGCGCTCGCCGACGACCTGGAAGCCGTACTGGAGAAGACGCTCGCGCCCGGCGAGAAGGCCGTGGTCGCCGGGCACTCCATGGGCGGGATGGCCGTGCTGGCGGCTGCCGGGCGGGCGGGGTTCCGGGAGCACGCGGTGGCCGTTCTGCTGTGCAGTACGGGGAGTTCGCGGCTGGTCGACGAGTCGCTCGTGCTGCCGTTGCGGGCCGGGCGGACGCGGACCTGGCTGACCCGGAAGGTCCTCGGCACACGGGCGCCGCTCGGGCCGGTCACGCCGGCCGCGCGGCGGATCCTCAAGTACGCGACGATGGGCCCCGGTTCGGCACCGCACATGGTCGAGGCGTGCGCGCGGATCGTGCACGCGTGTCCGAGGGCCGTGCGGTACGCGTGGTCGCGGGTTCTTGATTCCCTCGATCTCGACCACGGCGTACGGGAGTTGGCGGTGCCCACCGCCGTCGTCGTCGGTACGGCGGACCGGATGACACCGCCGGTGCACGCGCGGGCACTCGCCGCCGCGCTGCCGCAGTGCGTCGGGATCACCGAGTTGGCCGGGCTCGGGCACATGACGCCCGTCGAGGCGCCGGAGCTGGTCAGCGCGAGGATCCGCGAACTGGCCGCCACCTACATGGAGTTCGACCCGATCGACCAGGTCAAGGAGGGCGCATGAGCGGCAAGGTGAACCTGGAGGGCCAGGTCGCGGTCGTGACCGGGGCCGCGCGGGGCGTCGGCGAACTGCTCGCCCGCAAGCTCTCCGCACGCGGTGCGAAGGTGGCGCTGGTCGGGCTGGAGCCGGACGCGCTCAAGCAGGTCTCCGAGCGGCTGCACACCGACAGCGACCACTGGTACGCCGACGTGACGGACCACGAGGCGATGGCTCGGGTGGCGGCCGAGGTCAAGGAGCGGTTCGGGAAGGTCGACATCGTCGTCGCCAACGCGGGTGTCGCCAACGGCGGCCCGTTCCTCGACTCCGACCCGGTCGCGTGGCGGCGGGTGATCGAGGTGAACCTGATCGGGTCCGCCGTGACCGCGCGGGCGTTTCTGCCCGTGCTGATGGAGAGCCGCGGGTATCTGCTCCAGATCGCCTCGCTGGCCGCGATCACGCCCGCGCCGATGATGACCGCGTACTGCGCGTCCAAGGCCGGCGTCGAGGCGTACGCGCACAGTCTGCGCGCGGAGGTCGGTTACAAGGGTGTGCGGGTCGGCGTCGGGTATCTGTCGTGGACCGACACGGACATGGTGCGCGGGGCCGATCAGGACGAGGTCATGCGGGAGTTGCGGCAGCGGTTGCCGTGGCCGTCGAACAAGACGTATCCGCTGGGGCCGGCCGTGGACCGGATCGTCGCCGGGATCGAGCGGCGGTCGAGTCATGTGTACGGGCAGTGGTGGTTGCGGGGGATGCAGGGGGTGCGGGGGTATCTGCCGGGGGTCATCGGGACGGTGGGGCAGCGGGAGATGCGGCGCTTTGGTTCTCGGCTGGAGGGGATGCGGTCGGGGCTTGTCGGGGCGGGTGGGGCGGCCGACGAAGCCGCGCGTGCTACGGAGGGTGACTGATCGAGATGCGGGGGGTGACCGGGCGTGTGAATCTGGTCGAGGCCCGGTCAAGGGCCATTTCCCCCCACTACGGGAGTGAACCCACATGGGTATGAAGGACCAGTTCCAGGACAAGGCGAAGGACCTCGCGGACAAGGCCAAGGACAAGATGGGCCAGGGTCAGGACGAGGCGTCCGAGCGGGGTGCTCAGCGGGACGAGGTGTCTGAGCGCGTCCAGCGTGAAGAGGACCGGATGGATCAGGACTACGACGTTTAGTCGCTGTCTGGTTGCGTGGGGCGCCCTGTGTTTTGGGGCGCCCCACGTTTCGTTGTGGGGTGCGGGTTCGGTGGGGGCCGGTCGCGCCCACGCGGCGGAGCCGCAAACAGATACAGCCCCGCGCCCCTAAGTAAATCGCCCCACCGTGTCTCAAGAACGTGGCGGCAACTTCGGTCTGCTGCGGTCCGGGACGTCCGAATAGTTGGGCGGGGTTGCCGCCGGGTGGAGGGCCAGTAGGTCCAGGGCCAGCCTGATGGCGTCGTCCAGTTGGGCGTGTCTGCCCTCCGCCCAGTCCAAGGGAGTGCGGAGGATCTCCAAGTCCGGGGTTACGCCCCTGTTTTCCACCGACCAGCCGTACGCGTCGAACCAGGCCGCGTTCATGGGGACCGTGATGACCGTGCCGTCGCCGAGTTGGTGGCGGCCGGTCATGCCTACCACTCCGCCCCAGGTGCGTTGGCCCACGACCGGGCCGAGTCTGAGGAGTTTGAAGGCGGCCGTGATCATGTCGCCGTCCGACGACGTTGCCTCGTCCGCCAACGCGACTACCGGGCCCCTGGGGGCGTTTGAGGCGTACGACACCGGCTGGGCGTTGCGGGTGAGGTCCCAGCCGAGGATCGTGCGGGTGAGTTTCTCCACGACCAGTTCGCTGATGTGGCCGCCGGCGTTGCCGCGTACGTCGACGATGAGGGCGGGGCGGGAGACTTCGAGGCGCAGGTCGCGGTTGAACTGGGCCCAGCCGGAGCCGCCCATGTCGGGGATGTGCAGGTAGCCGCAGTGGCCGCCGCTCAACTCCCGTACGACCGCCCGGCGTTTGGCCACCCAGTCCTGGTAGCGCAGGGGGCGTTCGTCGATGAGGGGGACCACTGCTACTCGGCGTGCGCGGCCTTCGCCTTCCGCCGGGGTGAAGGTCAGTTCCACCGTCGTGCCGCCCGCTCCTGCCAACAGGGGGTAGGGGCCGGTGAGTTGGTCGACCGGGCGGCCGTCCACGTGGGTCAGGATCGCGCCCTCGCGGATGCCCGTGCCGGCCAGCGGGGAGCGGGCCTTGGAGTCGGACGACTCGCCGGGGAGGATGCGGGCGACCGTCCAACCGCCCTCCCTGCGGACGAAGTTGGCGCCCAGCAGGCCCTGGCGGCGCTGGTAGTGGGGCGGGCCCTCGTTGCGCCGGGACGGGGTGACGTAGGCGTGGGAGGTGCCCAGTTCGCCGAGGACTTCGCGGAGGAGGTCGGCGAAGTCGTCGGGGGAGGCTACTTGTTCCACCAGGGGGCGGTACTGGTCCAGGACTCCGTTCCAGTCGATGCCGCACATCTGCGGGTCCCAGTAGTACGCGCGGATCAGGCGGCCGGCCTCCTCGTAGGACTGGCGCCACTCGGCGGGCGGGTCGACCTCGTGGAGGATGCGGCGGAGGTCGATCCAGACCGTCGAGTCGCTGTCGCCGGACTCCGTGGAGGGGACCGCCCGCAGGTCGTCCTCGTCGACCACGACGAGGCGTGAGCCGTCGCCGCTCACCGCGAACCAGTCGAGGTGGTCCACGAGTTCGGACTTCTTCGCCTTGGTGATGTTGAAGTACTCGAGGGTCGGCCGGCCACTGGTGTCGTCCGGATTCGCGAAGGTCTCGCCGAGCGCGCCCGAGATCGGCCAGCGCAGCCAGACCAGTCCGCCGCCCGAAACCGGGTACAGCGCCGAGTACTTGGAGGCCGAGACCGGGAACGGGGTGACCCTGCTCTCCAGCCCTTCCACCTCCACCGTCACCGCGCCGTCCGCGCTCTCGTCCTCCGCCGGGTCCAGGCCCCCGGCGGCCGGGCGGCCCTCCGGGTTCAGGGCGAAGGGGGAGGGGGTGGCCGAGGAGAGGGGGACGAGGTAGGGGCGGCAGCCGAGCGGGAAGGACAGGTCGCCGGTGTGGACGTCGTAGACCGGGTCGAAGCCGCGCCAGGAGAGGAAGGCGAGGTAGCGGCCGTCCCTGGTGAAGACCGGGTTCTCGTCCTCGAAGCGGCCGTTGGTGACGTCGACGATCAGACGGTCCTTGATCCGGGCCATCTTGATCTGGCGCAGGCTGCGGCCGATGCCCGGGTGGGACCAGGTCAGCCAGGTGCCGTCGGGGGAGAAGGCGAGGTCGCGGACCGGCCCGTTGAGCGAGCAGATGAGCTCCGTGACCTCCCCGTTGGAGTCCTCGGTCGCGTCAAGCAGGAGAAGCCGTCCGTCGTGCGCGGCGATCGCGAGGCGCTCGCCCGCAGTGTCCGACACCAGTTCCAGTACGCGGCCCACCTCGCCGGAGGCGAGTCGGCGGGGCTCGCGGTCGCCGGTGGCGCGGGGCAGGTAGGCGATCTCGATCGCGTCCTCGCCGTCCGCGTCCGTGACGTAGGCGAGTCGGCCGCCGGAGCCCAGCATCTCGGGGAGGCGGACCCGTACGCCCGGGGTGTCGGTGATGGTGCGGGCCGGGCCGTCGCGATGGGTGAGCCAGTACAGGCTGCCGCGGACGACGACGGCGCTCGCCCGGCCCGTCTCGTCGACCGAGATGCCGTCGACGTGCTGGGCGGCGGGGACCTGGTAGGTACGGCGGCCGGCGCGCGGGCCGCTCAGGTGCACGTCGAGCTTGCGCGGGAGCGAGGCCGCCGACAGGTCGTCGACGATCCACAGGTCGCCGGCGCACTGGTACACGACCCGGGTGCCGTCGCTCGCCGCGTGCCGGGCGTAGAAGGCGTCGTGGTCGGTGTGGCGCCGGAGGCCGGAGCCGTCGTAGGAACAGGAGTAGAGGTTGCCGATGCCCTCGTGGTCGGAGAGGAAGGCGATGCGGCCGTCGACGAACATCGGGGAGTGCAGATGGCCTTCGAGGTCGGCGAGGAGGCGCCGGCCGTGCAGCCAGAGGCGGCCCATGGCGCCGCCGCGGTAGCGCTTCCAGGCGGCCGGTTCGTGGGGCGGGGTGCCGGTCAGGAGCAGGGTCCGGCGTTCGCCGTCGAGGTCGGCGAGCTGGATGTCGGAGACCGGGCCCCAGGGGAGCCGGCCGCCGGGGCCGCCGTCCGTGGGGATCTTGTGGGCCCAGGTGAAATAGGAGAACGGCTCCCCGTGGGAGGCCACGGCCAGGATGTCGCCCTCGGGCGTCCAGCCGCAGACCTGGGTGTCGGCGCTGCCCCAGTAGGTGAGTCTGCGGCCGGGTCCGCCGTCGACCGGGACGAGGTGGATCTCCGGGACCAGGCTCCGCCAGGTCGTGTACGCGAGGTGGCGGCCGTCGGGCGAGAAGCGGGGGTGGCCGACCTTGGCGCGGTCGACGGTGAGGCGCCAGGCGCGGCCCCTGCCGTCGAGAGGGGCCAGCCAGAGGTCGTCCTCGGCGACAAAGCTCAGCAGGTCTCCGTTGAGGTGCGGCAGGCGCAGATAGCTCACGTCCCTATGCTTTTCCGGGGGACGGACTGGAGCAACTTGTGAAAAATCACCGGCGATGCCCGGCTGGTGACTCGACCGGTGATTCGGCCGGTGACCCAGCACACGTACGAAACGGTTTCGTTTCGTAGAGGGGTGCGCTACATTCGTCATGTACGAAACCGTGTCGTTCGGAGCTGGAAGGTGAGTCGCATGACTGAAGTCGCAACGGCGCGTCGCAGTCGCATCACACCCGAGCGCGAGGCCGAGCTGTACGAGGCCGTGCTCGACCTGCTCCGCGAAGTCGGCTACGACGCCCTCACCATGGACGCCGTGGCCGCCCGCACCCGCTCCAGCAAGGCGACCCTCTACCGCCAGTGGGGCGGCAAGGCCGAGCTGGTGGCCAAAGCGGTGCGGCACAACAAGCCGGGCGCGTCGGCCTCCGCGGTCGACACCGGGTCGCTCCAGGGCGACCTGCACGCCCTGACGATGCGGTCGGACGACTGCGAGATGGAGCAGAACTCCGCGCTCATGCGGGGCCTGGCCATGGCGATGCACGGCAACCCGGACCTCCTCAGGGCGTTCCGGGAACACCTGGTCGAGCCCGAGATGGCGGAGTTCAAGAAGATGCTCCAGCGGGCCATCGACCGGGGTGAGATCCGTGCCGACAACCCGGCGATCGAGTACATCGTGCACATGATGATCGGCGGGTTCGCCGCCCGCACCATGATCGACGAGCAGCCGCCCACCCAGGCGTTCCTGCTGTCGTACATCGACGCCGTGGTGCTCCCCGCACTGGGCGCACCCACCACCTGACCGACCCGCCCCACGCAGCACAGCACGCCCACCTGACGTAACCGCTCACGTCGTCGGGCCGATCACCCGTGTCCCCAACCGGTTGATCACCCCTGCCCCGAAGAACCCCACGACCTGACCGGGAGTACGCCCTCGTGGCCACGTTCCTCTACAAAGTCGGCCGGCTGGCCTTCAGGCGACGGCACTTCGTCGCCCTCATCTGGATCGCCCTGTTGACGCTCGCGGGAGTCGGCGCGGCCAACGCGCCCGCCGCGGGCTCCACCTCCTTCTCCATCCCCGGGACCGAGGCCCAGAAGGCCTTCGACCTGCTCGACCAGCGCTTCCCCGGCTCCAGTTCGAACGGCGCCACCGCGCGGGTCGTCTTCAAGGCGCCGAGCGGCGAGAAGATGACCGACGCCGGCAACAAGGCGACCGTCGAGAAGACGGTGAAGGAGCTGGCCGACGGCTCCGAGGTCGTCTCCGTCACCGACCCGTTCACCACGAACGCCGTGAGCAAGGACGGGACGGTCGCGTACGCCTCGGTGAAGTACGACGTCGCCGGCGTGGCACTCAAGGACTCCAGCAAGAACGCCCTGGAGGACACCGCGACCGAGGCCCGCGCCACCGGGCTGACCGTCGACGTCGGCGGTGACGCGCTCCAGGCCGCCGCGGAGATGGGCGTCGGGGAGATCATCGGTATCGCCCTGGCCGCCGTCGTCCTCCTCATCACCCTGGGCTCGCTGGTCTCGGCCGGCCTGCCGCTGCTGACGGCGATCATCGGGGTGGGGATCGGCGTTTCGACGATCACGGTCCTGGCGAAGGCGCTGGACCTGGGATCGACGACCTCGACGCTGGCGTTGATGATCGGCCTCGCCGTCGGCATCGACTACGCGCTGTTCATCGTGTCCCGCTACCGGGCCGAACTGGCCGAGGGCCGGGAACGCGAGGAGGCGGCCGGCCGGGCCGTCGGCACCGCGGGCTCGGCGGTGGTCTTCGCCGGTCTCACGGTCGTCATCGCGCTGGCCGGACTCTCGGTCGTCAACGTGCCGATGCTGACCAAGATGGGTCTCGCGGCGGCGGGCACGGTCGTGGTCGCGGTGCTCATCGCCCTGACCATGATCCCCGCGCTGCTCGGCTACGCGGGCCGCAGGATCAGGCCCACCGGCGAGAAGGCCACGTGGCTGGGCGGCGGCAGCGCCAAGGAAGCGGCCAAGGCGGCCAGGCCGAACATGGGCACGCGCTGGGCGAGCTTCGTCGTACGGCGTCCCGTCGCCGTCCTGGTCCTCAGCGTGCTCGGCCTCGGCGCGATAGCGCTCCCGGCCAGCCAGCTCCAGCTGGGCCTGCCCGACGACAGCTCACAGCCGACGTCCACCACCCAGCGACGGGCCTACGACCTCCTCGCGGAGGGCTTCGGCCCCGGCTTCAACGGCCCGCTGATGATCGTCGTGGACGCCAGGAACAGCGACGCGCCCAAGGCCGCCGCCACCGCGGTGACCGACAGGATCAAGACCCTCGACGACGTCGTCTCGGTCAGCCCGGCCGCGTTCAACAAGGCCGGTGACACCGCGACGATCACCGTCGTGCCCGACTCCAAACCGTCGTCGGTCACCACCGAGGACCTGGTGCACACCATCCGCGACGAGGGCGCCGGCATCAAGGCCGACACCGACGCGCAGGTGCTGGTCACCGGCACCACGGCGATGAACATCGACTTCTCGCAGAAGCTCAACGACGCCCTGATCCCGTACCTGGCCCTGGTGGTGGGCCTCGCCTTCCTGCTCCTGATCGTGGTCTTCCGCTCGATCCTGGTCCCGCTGAAGGCGGCCCTCGGCTTCCTGCTCAGCGTGCTCGCCTCGCTCGGTGCCGTCGTCGCGGTCTTCCAGTGGGGCTGGCTGTCGGGCCTGATCGGCGTGGAGGAGACCGGGCCGATCATGTCGATGATGCCGATCTTCCTGGTGGGCGTGGTCTTCGGCCTCGCGATGGACTACGAGGTGTTCCTCGTGACCCGGATGCGCGAGGCGTACGTCCACGGCGAGAAGCCCAGCCAGGCCGTCGTCACCGGGTTCAAGCACGGTGCCCGGGTCGTCACCGCCGCGGCGGTCATCATGATGGCCGTCTTCGCGGGCTTCATCACCTCCAGCGAGTCCATGGTCAAGATGATCGGCTTCGGGCTCGCGATCGCCGTCTTCTTCGACGCGTTCGTGGTCCGCATGGCGATCGTCCCCGCGGTGCTCGCCCTGCTCGGGAAGCGGGCGTGGTGGCTGCCGAAGTGGCTGGACCGGGTACTGCCCAACGTGGACGTCGAGGGCGAGGGCCTGCGCAAGCTCGACGCCAAGGACTCGGATCCCGATGAGGACCGGGAGTTGGTCCGGGCCTGAGGCGGCTGCCGCGAGGCACTGAGGCACCGGACAACCGATCTGCCGCGCCACCGTGTTCGGGTGGCGCGGCAGATCGCGTCGGTGACAGGGTGACGGGCGTGACAGCACTGGACGAACTGGTGCGGCTGCTCGGCCCGTCGACCGTGGCACGGGAACCGTCCGTCGACGACTGGACCGAGGTCGAGGCGTACGTCGCCTCGGCACTGCCCACCGACTTCAAGGCGTTTCTCGACGCCTACGGCACGGGTGTGATCTGCGACGAACTGGTGGTCTTCCACCCGCGGGGCGCCGGCCCGCTCCTGGACAGGATGCGGCAGATCCACGAGACGTTCGGCAGGAGCCGGCGCCGCAACCCGAACCTCCACCCGTTCCCCTTCCACCCGGAACCCGGCGGCCTGATCTCCTGGGGCTACGACCACTCGGGCAACGAGCACTTCTTTAAGCCGATCTGAGCCGAGCCGAGCCGATGTCAGTGGGCGGGATTAGCGTGTTGAGCATGACCACACTCGCAGAACGCCCCCACACCGCTTTGCTGTTGATCGACGTCCAGGTCGCCGTCGTGGCCGACGCGTACGAGCGTGACGCGGTCGTCGCGAACATCGCCGCGCTCGTCGACAGGGCACGCGAGGAAGACGTCCCGGTCGTCTGGGTCCAGCACTCCGACGAGCAGGTGACGAAGGGCAGCGACGGATGGCGGTACGTCCCCGAACTGACCCGCCGCGAGCAGGAGCCCCTGGTCCACAAGCTCTACCCCGACTCCTTCGACGACACCACCCTGGAGGAGGCGCTGGCAGCCGCCCGGGTCGGACGCCTGGTGGTGGCCGGCGCGTCCACCGACGCGTGCATCCGCTCCACGATCCACAGCGCGTTCGTACGCGGCTACGACGTGACACTCGTCGGCGACGCCCACACCACGTCGGACCTGAGCAAGTGGGGTGCGCCGCCGCCGGAGCAGGTCATCGCCCACACGAACCTCTACTGGAAGTACCACACGGGCCCGGGTCGCACGGCGGGAGTCGAGGCGACGAAGGACGTCGTACTCGGGAGCTGAACCCCTCTCGGCCCTCGCTCACCTCGATACGGAGCGTTCCGGCGACGATGTGGGTGACCCGGTCCAACGGGAGCCCCCGAGCGCGGAGTTGCTCCGTGGCGAGCAGCCGGGCGAAGTGGACGTCGGGCCGCCCGCTTCTTGGCGAGTGTCGTGCTTCCGCGTCCCGAGTAAAGGGCGCTACGCGTCGCCTGCGGCGATTCCGCTTCGCTCCACCCTTGACTCGCGCCGGGTGGGCTCAGCGGCCAACGGCCGGTGGGGACACCCGCATTGAGGGCGGGGCTCGAAGGTGGGGATGGGGGGTGCTGGAAGCTGGGGTCATTTCTAACCTGTGACGTGCCATGTGAGTAGTTAGTCCAAGACCCAGCTTCCAGCACCCCCCACGTCGGCATCTCCCGCGCCACCCCCCACCCACCGGCGGTTGGCCGCCGAGACGGCCCGGCGAGCCGGCGAGGCGCAGACACGCCCCTGTCGCACCCCGACACTGGCGAAGAAGCGAGTGGCCCCATGCTCAGAACTCAGTCGCAGGCCCGGTACACCCGCCGCTACCGTGCCCCACATGACCACGAACGACAGCGAAAACATCCACGACTCCGAGGATTCCGGCGCCAACCCCCGTTTCGCCGAGGCCTTGCGGGAGTTGGGTCTCGCCGAGTTGCTCGGCAGTATTCGGCGCTTCCCGGACGCCACCCCTACCGCCGCCGAGGCCGCCGCCGCGATCGGATGCGAGTTGAGTGAGATCTGCAAGTCGTTGATCTTCGCGGCGGACGGGGTACCGGTACTGGTGCTGATGGACGGGGCGTCCCGCGTGGACGTGGAGCTCGTGCGGCGGGAACTCGGCGTCGAGAAGGTCACCCGGGCCAAGGCCGACGTCGTACGGGAGACGACCGGGTACGCCATCGGAGGTGTGCCTCCCTTCGGGCACCGTACGAAGACCCGCGTACTCGCCGACCGGTCCCTGCTCGCGCACGGCGTCGTGTGGGCCGCCGCCGGCAACCCGCATGCCGTGTTCCCCATGGAGCCCAAGGAACTTGTCGCCCACGCCGGTGCCACCCTGGTGGACGTGCGCGAGCAGACCTCGTGACTCCGGGGGCCCGTGGAGGATGCGCGGACGGCGGCCCAACTGGGCTGCGATCGGGGCCGCGTTGACAACCGGGCTGTCGATCGCCGCGTACACCGCCCCAACGGGCTCGGGCGGGCATCGGGGTCCTCGTTCGGGTACATCGCCTGGCTGCTGGCCGCCCAGGGCTGGATGATCCCGGCCTGCGCTCTTCACCTCCGACGCGATCAACTCCCGCCCGACCTACGCCCGTTCTCACCCCAGAGTGAGCCATCGGATGCCCAGACGGTCGACGTCCGATGCTTCGTCCCTGGTGATCGGCTCGCGCCCCGTCGCCTTGCGCAGGAAGCGCAGTTGCCCCCAACCCAGTTTCTCCAGCGTCGCTGTCCCATCCGGGCCGAGCAGAAGACCCTGTACCACATCCGCGGCCTGGGAAGTCAGCCACGGTTCGCGTCCCAGGGCGTCGGCCAGGTCCAGGCCGTGCACGGCGACCTCGACCACGCGCGTCAGCAGGAACTCCGACAGGAGCATCGGGTCGCCGTGCCGGGTGCGCACCACACGCCCCTCGGGCTCGGCCCGGCACAGTCGGTCCACCTGTTGCCAAGTGACGTTGAAGTCGTCGACGAGCGCGGCGCCGCTGAGCTGTTCGGCCGCATGGTCTTGGGCCAGAGCGATCCGAGCCGCGTTGGTGTCCGGGGCGAAACGGCTGTCGGGCCGGTAGTACTCCACTGCGGAGACCTCGGCACGGGTCGGTGCCGGCGCGGCCAGCATGTCCGGCAGCCAGGCAATCACCACCCGGACGTGAGCCAGCAAGTCGCTCACTTTCCACGGGGCACACCGCGTCGGCAGACGCCATTCGGCTGTCGAGACCTCAGCCATCGCCCGCGTGAGCTGCCTCGCCTCCAGACGAAACGCTTCAACTACCCGCCCCTGGTCCATGCCGGTAAAGCTACTCGGCCTGGGTACAGATCTGCGTCGGCGACGTCTCGTGGCCGGAATCGGGCTGATGCTGCAGGCGGGTTGACCGTTCCTTCACCGGGCTTGCCTACGACTTGACGAACCGTTTCATGGGCGTTCAGACGGCTGTCTGTGTCTGTGATGTGTGGTGCCCCTAGGGTCCCTGAGGATGCGAGAGAAGGGGGCTCATGGAGAGACGCCACGCGGTCCGGGCCGGCGGGATCACCAAGTGCTTCGGCGATGTCGTCGCGCTCGACGGTGTCGATCTGGAGGTGACGCAGGGGCAGATCCATGGTCTCGTCGGGCCGAACGGGGCCGGGAAGACCACCTTGCTGGGTCTGTTGCTGGGGTTGGCCGTCGCCGACGGCGGGCGGCTGGAGATCCTGGGTACGCCGGTCGGGCGGGCGTTCGCCGCTCCCGACGGTGTCGCCGGGTTCGTGGACGGGCCCGGGCTCTATCCCTCGCTCACCGCCCGGCAGAACCTCGCCGCGCTGGCCGCTCTTCGGGGCCATGACGCACGGACCGCGGGGATCGACGACGTGCTCGACCAGGTCGGGCTCACCGATGTCGCCGACGACCGGGCCCGCGGGTTCTCGCTCGGGATGCGGCAGCGGCTCGGGCTCGCCGCCGCGCTGCTCACCAAACCCCGGCTGCTCGTGCTCGACGAACCGTCCAACGGCCTTGATCCGGCGGGCAAGAGACATGTGCACGGGGTGCTCAGCAGACTCGCCGCCGGCGGGACCGGCGTGGTGCTCTCCAGCCATCGTATGGACGACCTGGAGGCGCTGTGTTCCGAGGTCACCATCCTCGCCACCGGACGGGTCGTGTTCTCCGGGCCGTTGAGCAAGCTGGCCGCCGAGAGCCGTGAACTCGACTACCGGTTGCGGACGTCCGACCCCGGGGCCGCGCGTGCGCTTGCCGCCGGCACAGCCGGCATCCGGATCGTCGACGACAGCGGCGTGCGGCCGGACGCCGAGGTGCTCGTCGTGCGCGCGCTGACACCCGCCCTCGACGAACTGGTGGCCCGGCTCGTGCGGTCGGGCATCGCGGTACGTGAACTCGCCCCCGTCATATCGCCGTTGGAGGCCGCGTTCCTCGCCCTCACCGATCAGGAACAGAGGGAACAGCGGCAGGAGGCCGGTCGATGAGCGCGACCGTCGTTGCCGAACATGTCGCCCCCGCCCGTCGCGTCTCCGTCGCGCGCAGCTACCGCTTCGAACTCGTCAAGCTGGTCTCGCAGTGGCGCATCCGCCTGTTGGTACTTGCCTGTTGGGTCGCGCCGGCGCTCTTCGTCGCCGGGGTGAGCCGGCAGAGCACCCTCCCCTCCGACACTCTCTTCGGGCGCTGGATGCATGCGACGGGGTGGGCCGGGCCGCTGGTCATGCTGGGGTTCGCGGGTAGTTGGGCGCTCCCGCTGCTCACCTCGCTCGTCGCCGGTGACGTGTTCGCCGCCGAGGACCGGCTCGGCACCTGGCGTCATCTGCTGGTGGCGGTCCGTTCGCCCGCGCGGATCTTCGTGGCGAAGGCACTGGCCAGCCTCACCGTCATCCTGGTGCTGGTGGCCGGGCTGGCCGGGTCCAGTGCCGCCGGTGGGCTCGTGGCGGTCGGCGACCAGCCGCTCGTCGGTCTCGACGGTCATCTGCTGGCGCCGGGGGACGCGGCCGGGCGGGTGCTCCTTGCCTGGCTTGTCGCCCTCGCGCCGACCCTGGCGCTCGCCGCGATCGGACTCCTCGGGTCGGTCGCGCTGGGGCGGTCCTCGATGGGGCTGCTGCTGCCCGTTCTGGTCGCGCTCGCGATGCAGGTCGCCCAGATGCTGCCGCTGCCCGTCGCCGTGCGCCTCGCCCTCCCCGGCTACGCCTTCATCGCCTGGAACGGTTTGTTCACCAGCCCGGCCCAGCTCGCCCCGCTCCTGACCGCCGTCGCGGTCAGCCTGGCATGGGCCCTCCTCGCGACCGCGCTGGCCCATCTCCTGTTCGTACGGCGGGACTTCACCAACCCGGCCTACGACGGATCCGGGCGCCGCGCGTTCACCTTCGGCGTGCTGCCGCTGGCCGCGCTGACCGCCGTCACCGTGGGGGCGGTCGCCGCGGCGACGCCGTCGACGGGCTCCGGGATCGAGCAGGACAAGGTGCAGAAGTCCCTCGCGACGGTGTTCGCGCATCTGTATCGCCAGCAGACCGAGCAGCTGCACCGGCCCGCCGTCACCGAGGCGCAGCTGCGGACCTCGGCGGCGTGCACCAAGAGCGACGGCCAGGCCGCGCAGGAGGGCGCGGGCAACGACTGGCGCTGCGTCGTGAGCTGGCATCTCCCCGGGGTCGCGGTCACGGGGACGGCGGTCTACCAGCTCGACATCACCTCGGACGGGCGGTTCGTGGCGGACGGCGACGGTCCCAAGGAGGTCAACGGCTACTTCCTGGTACGGACTTCGACCGGTGACGCCCCGAATCCGCTGTGGCAGTTCGACGGCAACGTCGAGCTGCTCGACACCCACTGAAGGGAACAGTTCCGTGCAGGTAACTCGCCAGCGTCGGATCAGCGAGAAGAAACAGGTCAACCTCTTCGGCAGACACGTCGGCCGCCGGGCACTGCTGGTGACGACCGGTATCGCGGTCGCCCTCGGCGTCACGGGCACGGCGGTCGCCTCGACGTACCAGTTCGGCACCCAGCAGGTCGGCCAGACCACCGCCAACGGCCAGGTCATCTCCAGCGACCAGTACATCAAGCCGTACGGCACCCGTACCGTCATCAACGACGGCAAGATCATGTCGTCGACGGTCAGCCCGGACGGCACCCGTCTCGCGGCCTCGATCGCCGACGGCGACGCCTCTCTGGTGGTCATGGACCTGACTACCGGTCAGGTGAAGCAGAAGATCGGCACCAACGCGGCGGACGACCTGCGCATCAGCAGCGGCTCCGTAGGCCAGGAGGGCCCGACCTACTCGCCCGACGGCAAGCAGCTGTGGCTGGGGCAGGCCAATGGCTACACCAGGTTCACCGTCAACGCCGACGGCACCCTCGCGAGCCCCACGGCCGTCCCGATCGCCGCGGACGGTGCCAAGCAGGCGCTGGTGGGCGCGGCCGTGTTCTCCGCCGACGGCTCCACCGTGTACTCCGCGGTCAACGGCCAGAACAAGGTGGTCGCCATCGACGCGGCGACCGGAACCATCAAGCAGAGCTGGGCAGTTGGCACCGCCCCGCGCGGAATCGCCCTGGTCGGCGGCACGTTGTACGTCAGCAACGAGGGCGGGCGCCCGGCGAAGGCCGGCGACACCACCATCAACTCCTACGGGACGGATGTTCCGGCGAATCCCGACACCGGCGCCAGCACCACCGGCACGGTCAGCGTCATCGACACCGCCGACCCCTCCGCCGCCGTCGGCACCATCGCCGTAGGACTGCACCCGACCGCCGTGTACGCGAGCAAGGGCGCGGTGTTCGTCACCAACACCGCCGACAACAGCGTGTCCGTCATCGACACCCGCAAGGACAGGGTCGTCCAGACGATCGCCACCCAGCCGTGGCCCGAGGCGTCGGTCGGCTACGAGCCGAACGCGGTGACGCTCACCGACGACGGCCGGCTGCTGGTCACGCTCGGGCGCGCCAACGCGGTCGCCGTCTACCGCTACAACTCCCCGCAGCAGCCCGCCCGTTACGTCGGCCTGCTCCCCACGGACTACTACCCCTCGGGGATCAGCGCGGTCGGCAAGCAGGTCGTCGTCGCCAACACCCGTGGCGTGGACGCGCTGCGCCCCGACGCCGCCGGCCACAACACCCACGACACGACGTCGAGCCTGACCCGGTTCACGCTGCCCAGCGACCTCGTCGTCAGGTCGCAGACGGCCAAGGTCTTCAGGCAGAACGGCTGGACGCGCGACTCGGTCACCACGGCCGGGGGCAGGGGCAGGAGCCACGCCAAGGCCGTCCCGGTCCCGGCCCGGCTCGGCGACCCCTCGACGATCAAGCACGTCTTCCTGCTCGTCAAGGAGAACCGCACCTACGACCAGGTCTTCGGCGACCTCCCGCAGGGCGACGGCAACGCCTCGCTCACCCAGTTCGGCGAGAACGTGACGCCCAACCAGCACGCGCTGGCCGAGCAGTTCGGGCTCTACGACAACTTCTACGACATCGGCACCAACTCCGCCGAGGGCCACAACTGGCTGATGCAGTCGGACAACCCGGAGTACACCGAGTCCTCGGCCGGCGAGTACACGCGCAGCTACGACACCGAGAACGACGTCCTGGGCCACCAGAAGACCGGGTTCATCTGGACCGGCGCGCAGGCGGCCGGCAAGTCCGTCAAGGACTTCGGCGAGTTCCAGTCGCTGGAGACCAAGCCGTCCGGCGCGACCTGGCAGAACCTGTACTGCGACAGCAAGAACATGGCCGCGACCGGAGCGCAGACCGCCTACCCCATCCAGACGGGCTCGGCGATCCCCTCCCTCAACAACGTGTCGGTGCAGGGCTTCCCGCTGTTCGACCTCAGCGTCCCGGACATCTACAAAGAGCAGATCTGGCAGCAGGACTTCGACAAGAACGGCCCGGCGAACCTGAACATGTTCTGGTTCTCCAACGACCACACCGGCGGCCCCGCGAACGCGGCGGCCGAGGTCGCCGACAACGACCTCGCGGTCGGCAGGATGGTCGACAGGATCACGCACAGCTCGTCCTGGAAGGACTCGGCGATCTTCGTCGTCGAGGACGACTCCCAGGCCGGCCTCGACCACGTCGACGGCCACCGCGCCCCGGTCCAGGTCATCAGCCCGTACGCCAACCACGGCACGGTCGACAACCACTACTACTCGCAGATCACGATGGTCCGCACGATCGAGCAGATCCTCGGCATCCACCCGATGAACCAGCTCGACAGCGCGGCCACCCCGATGTACGGGGCGTTCACGGACAAGGCCGACGACACCCCGTTCACGGCGGTCCCCAACCGGACCTCGCTGACCCTCGGGGTGAGCCCGCAGCCGTCCTGCGGCTCGGACACCCCGGCGGCCCAGGACACCGCCGCGGCACCCGCGCCGACGTCCGTGTCGGTACCGGCGGCCGAGAAGGCCCTCGCGGCCCAGTGGAAGACCTGGGCCTCGCACCAGCGGCTGACCGGCCCGCACGCCGTGCCCGACTACGCCAACCCCACCCAGATGAACCGTTACACCTGGTACCAGACCCACAACTGGACCAAGCCGTACCCCGGCGACAGCACGCTCTACGCGCCGAACGACGTACCGGGCGCCTACCTCCCGTCGTCGGAGTCCGACGGCTGACCGAGTCCCGGCCCGGCAACGGCCCCTGTCCGGCATCGCCGCCGGTCAGGGGTCGCACGGCCACCGCGTCCACCGCGAACCCGGCCCGGTCCGGTCCGGCTATCTCAAGGACGCCCGTACCGCCTTCACCAGTGCCTGCGCCCTCGGATCCGCCGTCACGCTCTTGCGGAAGCCGTTCGTGACATAGCCGAGCGCGATGCCCGACTCCGGGTCGGCGAAGCCCAGCGCGCCGCCCCGGCCCGGGTGACCGAAGGAGCCGTCCGACAGCAACGGGGACGCGCTGCCGTGCAGCATGTATCCCAGGCCGAAACGCGTGCCCACCACCAGTACCCGATCCGGTCCCGACGAGCGTTCCGTGCGGGCCAGTCGGACCGTCTCCGGGGTGAACAGCCGTGTCCCGCCGTCCACTTCGCCGATCAGGGACGCGTAGAAACGGGCCAGGCCGTCCGCCGTCGCGATGCCGTTCGACGCGGGGAGTACGGCCGCCCGGTACGCCGGGTCGTTCTCGTCCGGCATCGGCGTGATCGCCCCGAACGCGCGCCGGGTGAGGGAGCCGGGGTTCGCGTACGCCGCGGAGACCGACCGCTTGGGGCGCATGCGCAACGCGCCCGCGTCCGCCGGAGCCGGGGCGGCCTCGACCTGCGCCACCCGGCCCACCCGAGCCGTCTCACCGGCCGGCAGACCCACCCACAGGTCCGCCCCGACCGGGCCCGCGATCTCGTCCGCGATCCACTCACCGATGGACCGTCCGGTCACCCGCCGGACCAGCTCACCCGTCAGCCAGCTGTACGTCTGCGCGTGGTACCCGTGATCCGTGCCCGGCTCCCACACCGGCGCCTGCGCCGCCACGGCCTCCGCGCCCCGCACCGGATCGGCGGCCTGCACCGGGGTCAGCGGCCGGTCCAGCACCGGCACCCCCGCGCGATGCGCGAGCAGCTGCCACACCAGCGTCCGCTCCTTGCCCGCCGCCTTGTACTCCGGCCAGTACGCACCCACCGGAGCGTCCGGATCCAGCTCCCCGCGCTGCGCCAGCAGGAGCAGTGCGGCGGCGGCCACGCCCTTCGTCGCCGAGCGGACGATCTGGGCCGTGTCCCGCTGCCAGGGCGCGGTGCCGTCGACGTCCTTCGTGCCGGCCCACAGGTCCACGACCCGGTGCCCGTCCCGGTACACCGTCACCGCCGCGCCCCGGTCCCCGAGCAGCTCGAAGTTCCGTACGAACGCCTCCCCGACCGGCTCGAAGCCCTCGGCCACCACGCCGTTCACGTCCACGTCCGCGCTCCTCGTTCCGCCGTCGGGCCCCTCTCTCAACCAAGCAGGATCGTCACGTCGATGTTCCCGCGGGTCGCGTTCGAGTACGGGCAGACCTCGTGGGCCGCGTCCACCAGCTTCGCCGCGATGCCCGGGTCGAGGACCGGCAGGGACACGCTCAGGGCGACCGCGAGGCCGTAGCCCTTCTGGTTGTTGGGGCCGATGCCGACCTTCGCGGCGACCGTGGAACCGGTCAGGTCGAAGCCGGCCCGGCGGCCGACGAGGACCAGCGCGTTGTGGAAGCAGGAGCTGTAGCCGGCCGCGAACAGCTGCTCGGGGTTCGTGCCGTTGCCGTCGCCGCCCAGGGCCGGGGGCATCGCGACCCGGAGGGCGAGCTGGCCGTCCTGGCTGCTGACATAGCCGTCCCGGCCGCCGTGGGCGGTGGCCTCGGCGACGTACATGATCTTCGTCGGGCGGGTGTCGACGGCGGTGTCAGCGGTGTCGTCGGTCATGGCGGGACCTCCCCCGGAGCGGAAACACGAGAGCGCGCAACTACATCGTGCACAAGATACTGGCGGGTAGGTCGACCCTCTGTGGCAGGGGGTGGAAACCGCCGGTAACCCGAGGCCGGCGGGTCAGCGGGCCCGTTCCGCCGCCGCCCCGGCCCGTTCCGCCAGCCGCCACAGCTCCTCGCGCAGCCGGACGACCTCCGCCGTCTCCAGCTCCGTCGCCGCCAGCAGCGCACCCGGCACCCGCGCCGCCCGCTCCCTGAGAGCCGTACCGCGCTCCGTGCACGCGACCAGTACCGAACGCTCGTCGTGCGCCGCCCGCTCCCGGCGCACGAACCCCGCCGCCTCCAGGCGCTTCAGCAGCGGGGACACCGTGCCGTAGTCGAGGCGCAGGGCGGTCGCCAGGTCCTTGACCGGGGTCTCGCCGCGCTCCCACAGGACGAGGAGGACGAGGTACTGCGGGTAGGTCAGCTCCAGCTCGTCGAGGAGCGGGCGGTACGCGGCCGTCAGCGCACGCTGGGCCGCGTACAGGGCGAAGCACAACTGCTCGTCGAGGCGCAGCGACCCGGCAGCAACCGTATGGTCCTCGTTCGTCACGCGCCCATTGTCACGGACCGCGGGTCGAACCCGAAGGGCAACTCCAGGCGACGGGCCTCGTGCACCGCGGCTCCCCTGGATGTGAGATCTGTCGCCCCGGAGGGCGCTCCCGAGAAAATATGCGACATTGGGGTAGTGGAAGCGGATGCATAGCTTTCACACAGGTCACTCAGCGTAAGGGGCCGCCCGATGTCCGTAGTCGAACAGTACGCGCGAGCCCATATCGTCACCGACGAGGACGTGGACCGGCTGGACCGCGACGCGGTCCCCGTCATCCTGCGGTACGACCCCGAAGCCGATCCGCGCGCGGTCCGTATCGACCTGCCCGGACCGCACGAATGGACCTTCTCCCGCTCCCTGCTGGAACAGGGGCTGCGCGCCCCCGCCGGCAGCGGCGAGGTACGGGTGTGGCCGTGCGGGCGGGTGCAGGCCGTCGTCGAGTTCCACTCCGAACAGGGCGTCTCCGTCGTCCAGTTCGAGACGAAGACGATCATGCGATTCCTGCGGCGGACCTATATGGCCGCCGCGCCGATCGCGTCCTGAACCTCAGCCCCCGAGACTGCTGCCCAGCTTGAGCAGCGCCGCCACGATCGGACCCGCCGTGTCGCCGCCGTGGCCGCCCGCCTGGACCACGCCGGCGGCGACCAGGTCGCCCTTGTACGCGGTGAACCAGCCGTTGGGCTTCTTCTGGCCGTCGACCTCCGCCGAGCCCGTCTTCGCGCCGTAGTCCGGACCGAGACCGGCCATCGCCTTCGCCGCCGTGCCGTAGGCCGCCGTGTACTGCATGACCTCCTTCAGCTCGGACTGCGTCGTCGAGGACATCGTGCGGGAGGCCTTCGCGAGCGTGCGGTTGTCGACCGTCGGGGAGACCAGGTACGGCTGGTGGAAGGTGCCCGCGTCGACCGTGGAGGCGACCGACGCCATGTTCAGCGGGTTCATGCGGACCCCGCCCTGCCCGATCAGCGAGGCGCCCATCTGCGCGCCGCTCTGCACCGGGACCGAGCCGTCGAAGCTGGGGACGCCGATGGCCCAGTTGTCCATGCCGAGGCCGTAGACCTGCTGGGCCTCCGTCGTCAGGTCGCTGTTGGACAGCTTGGGCGCGAAGTTGATGAAGGCGTTGTTGCAGGAGGCCGCGAAGGCCAGCTTGAACGAGCCCTTCTTGATCTCCGAGTCGTCGTCGTTGTGGAAGGTCCAGCCCGCCAGCTTGTACGTCTTGGGGCAGGGGTGCGACGCGTCCGGGGTGATCAGGTTCTTCTCGAAGAGCATCGTCGACGTCACGATCTTCATCGTGGAACCGGGGGCGAGGGAGCCCTGGAAGGCCACGTTGAAGCCGTGCGAGGCGTTCGCGACGGCCAGGATCTCGCCGGTCGACGGGCGCATCATCACGACCGAGGAGTTCTTCTGCTTGTCGACCTGCGTCTCGGCCGCCGCCTGGAGCGTCGGGCTGAGCGTCGTCTTCACCTTGCCCGGGGTGCCCTTGCTCAGCTCCAGCAGCGTCTTGTCGGACTCCTTGGACTGCTTGCCCCGGACCACCCGCAGCTCGATGCCCGCCTTGCCGCCGGCCTTCTTGCCGAACTTCTCCCGCAGCCCGTCCAGCACCGGGCCCAGCGACGGGTACTTGGCCGTCGTCAGCTCGCCGCCGGCACGGTCGTAGGCCTTGATCGGCGGGGTGCCCGACTCGCCGGTGACCAGGGTGTCGCCGTCCGCGAGGTCCGGGTGGACGACGGAGGCGTGCCACTGGACGTACGGCCTGCCGTCCTTCGCGCTGCGCACGACGGTGAGCGAAGTGGCGTACGTCATCGGCTTGGTGATGCCCTTGTACGACACCGTGCACTTCACGGAGAAGGGGACCTTGGTGCCCGCGCGGACGCCCTCGGTGACGGTGATGCCCGTCATGTGGGCGTTCTTCGTGTAGCCGGTGAGCAGCGCGGTGGCCGCCGTCGCCTTGTCGGTCGCGGCGGCGGCCTGGGCGACCCTGCCCTGCTGCCAGTCGGCGAGGAACCGCTTCGCGGTCGTCTGCACCTCGGTCGCCGACAGCGGGCCCGTCTTGACGGCCTTGTGGTCGGCGCCCTGGGTGCGCGCCTCGGCGGACGCCCCGCCGTCGTACAGCGCGTAGGCGCCGACGCCCGCGCCGACGACGGCCACGGCGATCACTCCGCCGACCAGGGCGGGTCTCGCCTTCCGCCGCTCGGCGGCGACCTTCTTCTTGCCCCTCGTGCCCACAGTTCCCGATCCTCCGCGAATCCCTTGGGGCCCCCGTCGTCACTCGGCCCTGTTCTGCCCTCACACGCCCCAACGACGGGGCACACCTTAGAGTCCCGTCCTGTGCGGGTGAGTTCCCGTCTCACGGGGGTGAGTTCAGCCACTCGCCGCCAGGACGGCGCGGACGATCGGGCCCGCGGCGTCGATGCCGTGGCCGCCGTCCTGGGTCATCGCCGCCGCCGAGACGTCGCCCCGGTAGCCGGTGAACCAGCTGTTGGACTTGGCCTGCCCGTCCACCTCGGCGGAACCCGTCTTCGCGCCGATGTCCGGGCCGAGCCCCGCCATGACGCCCGCCGCGGTGCCGCTGGTCGCGGTGCGGTACATCATCGCCCGCAGCTGGGCCGACGTATTCGCCGACAGGCCCTGCGCGGTGGCCAGTCGGCGGTCGTCGAGGCTCCGCGCGACGAGCACCGGCTGGCGGAACGTGCCCGTCTTCGCGGTCGCCGTCACCGACGCCATGTTCAGCGGGCTCAGCTGCACCTGGCCTTGCCCGATCAGGTTGGCCGCGGTGTCGGGGCCGCCGGACGCGGGCACCGAGCCGTCGAAGGACGGGATGCCCGTCTTCCAGTTGTCCCGGCCCAGCCCGAAGCGGTCCTCGGCCTCCTTGGTCAGGGAGTCGACCTCGACCGAGTCGGCGAACTTCACGAACGCGGTGTTGCAGGAGCGGGCGAAACTGTCGGCGAGCGTCGCGCCCTCGTCCGGCTTGAGGCCCGTCAGGTTGTGGAACGTCTGCTCCTGCCAGACCGCGGTGGTCGGGCAGGGCGCCGGGCCGGTCATCGTCGTGAGCCCGGTGTCGATGAGCGTGGCGGCGCTGATGATCTTCATGGTCGAGCCGGGCGCCAGCTTCCCCAGGAACGCGGCGTTGAAGCCGTCGTCGCGGTGGTTGGCGATCGCCAGTACCTGCCCGGTGCTCGGCTGCAGGGCCACGACGGACGACTCCGCGTACTTCGTCACGGCCTTCTCGGCGGCGGCCTGGACGCCCGCGCTGAGCGTCGTGCGCACCGTGCCCGCCTTGCCCTTCTCCAGGGTCAGCAGCGTGGTGTCCGCCGAGTCCGCGGCCTCGTGCTTGATCGACAGCTCGATACCGGGCGTACCGCCCGCCACGGCACCGTACTTGGCACGCAGCTCGTCCAGGATCGGCCCCAGCGACGGATACTTCTCCTTGGTCAGCTCGGACCCGTTCCGGTCCACGGCCTCGATCGCCGGGCTCTCGGACTCCCCGGTGACGAAGGTGTCGCCGGCCTTCAACTCCGGGTGCACGACGGACGGTTCCCAGTCGACGAGCGCCCGCCCGGTGGTCTTCCCGCGCACGACGGTCAGCCGGCTCTTGTAGCTGAGCGGCTTGTCGATTCCCTTGTACGACACCGTCGCCCGCACGCCGAACGGCACGGTGGCCCCGGTCGCCGCACCGGGTGTGATCCTCACCTCGGTGAGGTGGCCGGACCCGCTGAACGACTCCAGTACGGGGTCGGCGGCGGCGTCGTTGTTCGTGTACGTCGCGGCGGTCGCCGACTCGCCGCTCTGCCAGGCCGCGAAGAACTTCCCCGTCGTCTCCTTGACCTCGGCGGCACTCGGCGGCCCGGTCTTCACGGGCGCGGGCCCACTCGACCCGCCGACCCCGGAACTGCCGCCCAGCGCGGACACGAGGTTGTAGGCCCCGTACCCCGCCCCCGACACCATCACGGCGAACACACTGCCGATGACGGTGACCTTGACCCCCTTGCGCATCGCGCGGTCCCTTCCCCGTTACCAGTCCTTCGCACTGTAGGTGGCGTGGGGGAAAGCTGTGAGGGGTGTTGCTTTTTGTTGTCCTAACGGAGATCGGCTGACTGAATCACGCCCTTCGCCGGGCCGCGTACCGGCTAGACCCAGGTGTCCAGCCACATCCGCGACCGCCACTGGTCGATGGGGATCGCCGTGCCCGTGTACAGCGGCCAGAAGTAGATGAAGTTCCACGTGATCAGCAGCATCAGCACGCCCGCGCCCACCGCGCCCACGACCCGGCGGGTGTCGTCGGAGCCGGGTGGGCCGATGAGCGCGCCGATCAGCATCGCGACCGCGAGGCAGAGGAAGGGGAGGAAGACGATGGAGTAGAAGAAGAAGATCGTGCGGTCCTGGTACAGGAACCAGGGGAGGTAGCCGGCCGCGACGCCGCAGGCGATCGCGCCCGCGCGCCAGTCGCGGCGGAACGCCCAGCGCCACAGGACGTACAGCAGCGCGAAGCAGGCCGCCCACCACAGGAGCGGGGTGCCGATGGCGAGGACCTCGCGGGCGCACTTCTCGCCGGCGCTCGCCGGGCAGCCGTCGGAGCCGGGTGAGGGGGACTCGTAGAAGTACGAGACCGGGCGGCCGTCGACGAGCCAGCTCCACGGGTTGGACATGTAGGTGTGCGGGGAGTGCAGGCCGACGTTGAACTCGTAGACCTCGTGCTCGTAGTGCCACAGGCTGCGCGCCCAGTCCGGCATGAACTGGCTCCAGAAGCCGCCCTTGCCGTCGGTGGCCGCCCAGTTGCGGAAGTAGCCGCCGGTGCCGTTGGCGGGGGAGAGGATCCAGCCGAGCCAGGACAGGAGGTACACGGAGATCGCGACCGGGACCATGAGCGCGACAAGGAACAGGTCGTACTTCAGGGCCGCGACGTACGGGCGGCGGGCGCCCGCGACCCTGCGGGAGCCGACGTCCCACAGCAGCGTCATCACCATGAAGGCCGCCGCGATGTAGAGGCCGTTCCACTTGGTGCCGATGGCGAGGCCGAGCAGGAGGCACGCCGCCCAGCGCCAGGGGCGCAGGCCGAGGAACAGGGTGTCGGCGGTGTGCGCGTCCGGGCGGACCCGGCCGTCGGCGTCCACCGGCAGCGCCGCCGCGAGTTTCTCCCTGGCCCTGTCCCTGTCCAGTAGCAGGCAGCCGAACGCGGCCACCACGAAGAACATCAGCACACCGTCGAGCAGCGAGGTGCGGGCCATCACGAAGGCGAGGCCGTCGAGCGACATCAGGACGCCCGCCACGCAGCCCAGGAACGTGGAGCGGAACAGACGGCGGCCGATGCGGCACAGCATCAGGACGGCCAGCGTGCCGAGCAGCGCCGTCATGAAGCGCCAGCCGAACGGGTTGAAGCCGAAGATCAGCTCACCCAGCCCGATGACGTACTTGCCGACCGGCGGGTGCACGACGTAGGCCGCGTCCGAGGGGATGGTGACGTGGCCGTTGTGCTGAAGGATGAGGTCGTTGGCGTTCTTGTCCCAGTTGACCTCGAAGCCGCGGTGGACCAGCGCCCACGCGTCCTTCGCGTAGTACGTCTCGTCGAATATCACCGCCTTCGGGCTGCCCAGGTGGTAGAAGCGCAGCACGCCCGCCATGAGCGTGACCAGCAGCGGGCCGCCCCAGCCCGACCAGCGGGTGACGCGGTCGACGAGCGCCGGCGACAGGCCGAGCGCCGCCCACAGCCGGGGGCTGGGCTCCGCGTACGGCGGCACCAGCCGGTCCCGTACGTCGCTTCTGGGCCCCGCCGCATATCCGAATCGGCGCAGCCGCTGCTGCCACGACGGCCGCTGCTCGTGCGGGGCCTGCCCTTGCCGGGTGTCCGTGGAGGACGCGGTACTGGTCACCGCGCCATCGTAGGGAACCGCGCTGTGTGAGTCCCGTGCATGGGCGGTCTCGGTCCGGATGCGTCCGCAGATGTCGGCCCCTGCGAGGATGGGGGCGTGACTGGAACCCTTGTACTGGCGGGCACCCCCATCGGCGACATGCAGGACGCGCCGCCCCGGCTCGCCGAGGAGCTGACCGGCGCCGACGTGGTCGCCGCCGAGGACACCCGGCGGCTGCGGCGGCTCACGCAGGCGCTCGGGGTGCAGCCCAAGGGGCGGGTCGTGTCGTACTTCGAGGGCAACGAGGCCGCGCGGACGCCCGAGCTGGTCGAGGCGCTGGTGGGCGGGGCGCGCGTGCTCCTTGTGACCGACGCCGGGATGCCGTCGGTGTCCGACCCGGGGTACCGGCTGGTCGCCGCCGCGGTGGAGCGGGACATCAGGGTGACCGCCGTACCGGGGCCGTCCGCCGTGCTCACCGCGCTCGCGCTGTCGGGGCTGCCGGTGGACCGGTTCTGCTTCGAGGGGTTCCTGCCGAGGAAGGCCGGCGAGCGCTTGTCGCGGCTGCGGGAGGTGGCCGGTGAGCGGCGCACCCTCGTGTACTTCGAGGCGCCGCACCGGCTCGACGACACCCTCGCCGCGATGGCCGAGGTGTTCGGCGCCGAGCGGCGGGCCGCCGTGTGCCGGGAGCTGACCAAGACGTACGAGGAGATCAAGCGCGGCCCGGTCGGCGAGCTGGCCGCGTGGGCGGCGGAGGGTGTGAGAGGGGAGATCACCGTCGTCGTCGAGGGCGCCCCCGAGAAGGCCGAGGAACTCGGCGCCGACGAGCTGGTACGCCGGGTGCGGGTGCGTGAGGAGGCGGGGGAGCGGCGCAAGGAGGCGATCGCCGCGGTGGCGGTCGAAGCGGGCGTTCCCAAGCGTGCGGTGTTCGATGCGGTGGTCGCGGCGAAGAGTGCGCAAAAACCCGTCTGACCTGCGGGAAGGGTTCCTCTGAGCGGGGAGCTGTTCCTATGAGCGCGCGCCCCATGGCGGGGCAAAGCACGGTCAGCGAATGCACATGCCGGACCGCCTTGGTGGGGCGATTCGACAAGGAAAGTCCAAATCGCCTCCAACAGTCGACAGGTCTGATGCGTTCGCCCTGCCGGAGGCGTCCACTTGATTGAGGGACGTACCCGTCCCTCGCCTCCACTGAGAGTTCCGGGGGGAATCCTCTCGCCGGAGGCGCTAGTCCAGCGGAAAGCAAGCAGGAGCTGGCATGAGTGAGATCGCAGGGCAGACCGGCCTTCGTGGCGCTGCCACCGCCGTGGTCAACGAGTCGTACTCCTTCGCCTGCATGCGGTGCGGGCACGGCTGGGAGCAGGCGTACGAGATAGAGCACCACGTCGACACCGACGGCCACCAGTTCGTGATGTACGTGGCGGAGGGCCAGGTCGTGCCGTCGCCGCTGAGTCGCCCCGCCTGCCTCAACTGCGACGGGCACGTCGTGCGCATCATGCGGGCGGGCCAGGTGTCGTCGGTGCGGGAGGCCGCGCAGCGGCAGTACCAGGCACCGCGGCCCCGGACGGCGGCAGCGGCAGACGCGGCTACGGCCGCGGAGGGCGGCGGCGCGGACGGCGATGCCGCCGTGACCCCGCTGCCGGAACCCCGCGAACACCACTGGCACCTCTCCGATCTCCTGCACCCGTTCCACCGCAGGGCGAGCTGACCGGCTCCCACGACCGGGCGGGCATGCCCCTTTCGTAGGATCGGGGCATGCCTTCCTCCAGCGGCAGCGAGAAGAACGCTGCACCGCCGCTCCCGGAACCCCTCCGGGTGCCCGTCGCCGACTCCCACACCCACCTCGACATGCAGTCCGGCACGGTGGGCGAGGCTCTCGCCAAGGCCGCGTCGGTCGGTGTCACCACGCTCATCCAGGTCGGCTGCGACCTGAAGGGCTCCCGCTGGGCCGCCGAGACGGCCGCCCGCTACGAGGCCGTCCACGCGACGGTCGCGCTGCACCCGAACGAGGCCCCGCGCATAGTCCACGGGGACCCCGACGGTTGGTCGAGGCAGGGCGCACGAGTCCCCGGCGGCGACGCGGCCCTCGACGAGGCACTCGCCGAGATCGACCGTCTCGCCGGGTTGCCGCAGGTCAAGGGCGTCGGCGAGACCGGCCTCGACTACTTCCGCACCGGCCCCGAGGGCAAGGCCGCACAGGAACTCTCCTTCCGCGCGCACATCGAGATCGCCAAGCGGCACGGCAAGGCCCTGGTCATCCACGACCGCGACGCCCACGCCGACGTCCTGCGCGTCCTCAAGGAGGAGGGCGCTCCCGAGCGGACCGTCTTCCACTGCTACTCCGGCGACGCCGAGATGGCCGAACTCTGCGCCCGCGCCGGGTACTTCATGTCGTTCGCCGGCACCGTCACCTTCAAGAACGCCCAGAACCTGCGGGACGCGCTCGCGGTGGCCCCCCTCGAACTGGTCCTGGTGGAGACCGACGCCCCCTTCCTGACCCCGGCCCCGTACCGCGGACGGCCCAACGCGCCCTATCTCGTTCCGGTCACGGTGCGCGCCATGGCGGCCGTCCGGGACCTCGGTGAGGACGCGCTGGCGACGGCCCTGGCGGCGAACACGGCCCGAGCCTTCGGCTATTGAGGCTTCACCGATGCCCGGCGCCCCTTTCGAACACAACCCTGAGTAGTCGCGCCGCTTTGGAGAGTGACGGTCGCTCCGCTAGGTTCTGTTGGCCCGATCCGGACCCTTCTGGCCTTCTGGAGCGTGTCGGCGTGAGCAACTACGAGACCTACGAGACCTACGAGACGTACGACCGCGGTGTGCGCGCCGATGTGTACACCGACGGCCCCACCGAGGTGTACGAGGACACGTACCGGCCCGCCTACGAGGCGCACGAACCCGTGTTCCCGCGCCAGGCGGTGAGCGAGGCGCCGGGGCGCGCGGAGCGCAGACGAAGAGCCGAGCGCACCGGCTCGACGGCCTCGACCATGCGGCGGCTGGTACCGCAGGCGCTGGTCGTCGCGGTCCTCGCCGGCGGCACCACCGCGTTCGTCGCCAAGGACAAGGCGATCGAGCTGAACGTCGACGGCAGGCCGCGCACCCTGCACACCTTCGCCGACGACGTCACCGAACTCCTCGCCCAGCAGGGCGTCGACGTGGGCGAACACGACGTGGTGGCACCCGGCCCGGACACGGCCCTCGCCAGCGGCGACGAGGTCGCGGTGCGCTACGGCCGCCCCGTGCGGCTCACGATCGACGGGCAGCGGCGCGAGGTGTGGACCACGGCGCGCACGGTCGACGGGGCGCTCGAACAGCTCGGGGTGCGCGCGGAAGGGGCGTACGTGTCGACCTCGCGCTCCCAGCCGATCGGCCGCGCCGGGCTCGCGCTCGACGTGCGCACCGAACGCACCGTCACGATCATGGCCGACGGCCGCGCCCGCACGATCCGTACCAACGCGGCGACGGTCGGCGAGGCGGTCGACGAGGCCGGTATCGGCCTGCACGGCGAGGACACCACCTCGGTACCGCCCGACAGCTTCCCGCGGGACGGCCAGACGATCACGGTCCTGCGTGTCACCGGGACGCGCGAGATCCGCGAGGAGGCGATCCCCTTCGAGGTGGAACGCGCCGACGACCCCACCCTCTTCAAGGGCACGGAGGTCGTCGAACGCGCCGGCCAGCCGGGCCTGCGCCGGGTCACCTACGCCCTGCGCACGGTCAACGGCGTCAAGGAGAAGCCCCGCCGGATCGACGACGACCTGGTGCGGGAACCCCGCTCGCAGTTGGTGAAGGTCGGCACGAAACCCCTCCCCACCTCGGTACAGGGCGCCGACCAACTGAACTGGCACGGCCTCGCGACCTGCGAGTCGGGCGGTCGCCCCGGCGCGGTCGACCCCTCCGGCACCTACGGCGGCCTCTACCAGTTCGACACCCACACCTGGCACAGCCTCGGCGGCACGGGCCGCCCGCAGGACGCGAGCGCGGAAGAACAGACCTTGCGCGCGAAGAGGCTGTACGTAAGACGGGGTTCAAGCCCCTGGCCGCACTGTGGAACAAGGCTGCACGGCTGATGGATCGGGGGCGCAGCCCCCATCCTTCAGGGGCGCGGGGCTGCATCGATTTGCGGCTCCGCCGCGTGGGCGCGACCAGCCACGACGGACCGGCAGACGAAGAACGGCCCGTAACCTAGATGACGTGAGCAGCAACCCCGACGCCCTCCTGGGCCCCGCCGAAGTCCGTGAACTCGCGGCAGCCCTGGGCGTACGCCCCACCAAACAGCGCGGCCAGAACTTCGTGATCGACGCGAACACGGTCCGCCGTATCGTCCGCACCGCAGACGTCCGCCCCGACGACGTGGTCGTGGAGGTGGGCCCCGGCCTCGGCTCGCTCACCCTCGCGCTGCTGGAGGTCGCCGACCGCGTCACCGCCGTGGAGATCGACGACACCCTCGCGAGCGCACTGCCGGCGACAGTGACCGCCCGCATGCCCGACCGGGCCGACCGCTTCGCACTCGTCCACTCCGACGCGATGCAGGTGACGGAGTTGCCGGGCCCGCCCCCGACCGCGCTGGTCGCCAACCTCCCTTACAACGTGGCCGTACCGGTCCTTCTCCACATGCTGGAGCACTTCCCGAGCATCGAGCGCACACTGGTGATGGTCCAGGCGGAGGTCGCCGACCGGCTGGCCGCGCCGCCCGGTTCGAAGGTGTACGGCGTCCCGTCCGTGAAGGCGAACTGGTACGCCGAGGTCAAGCGGGCCGGCTCCATCGGCCGTACGGTCTTCTGGCCCGCACCGAACGTGGACAGCGGGCTCGTGGCACTCACCCGCAGGACCGAGCCGCCGAAGACCACCGCCACGAGGCGCGAGGTGTTCGCCGTGGTCGACGCGGCCTTCGCACAGCGCCGCAAGACGCTGCGGGCGGCGCTCGCGGGCTGGGCGGGCTCGGCGGCGGCGGCGGAGATCGCCATCGTCGCTGCCGGGGTGTCGCCGCAGGCACGCGGGGAGTCACTGACGGTCGAGGAGTTCGCGCGGATCGCGGAGAACAAGCCGACCGGAACCGAGGTCACCACACACGCGGGTACCGAACGCGAGGCGGGCACGGCGGAGAACGCGGGTGGCGTCGGGGCCGGCGACGCCCTGCGCGCGAGCGGCCCGGCGGAGGCAGTGAGCGCCGGTCGGGCGGGCAACGCCCCGAGCGCGAGCCGTGCGGCGGAGACCGCGAACACCGTCCGACCCGGCGAC
>NZ_JBIVNL010000001.1:155876-974039 GCF_044753545.1 Streptomyces sp. NPDC088350
GCTCAGCGCGAGGCCCGTGCGGCGGAGGTCGTGGGCGACGCCCAGGCCGGCAGTGCTCTGCGCGAGGCCGGTCCGGCGGAGTCGGCGAGCCCCGGTCGGGCGGGCAACGCCCCGAGCGCGAGCCGTGCGGCGGAGACCGCGAACACCGTCCGATCCGGCGACGCTCAGCGCGAGGCCCGTGCGGCGGAGGTCGTGGGCGACGCCCAGGCCGGCAGTGCTCTGCGCGAGGCCGGTCCGGCGGAGTCGGCGAGCCCCGGCCGGGCGGGCAACGCCCCGCACGAGGGACGCCCGGCGGAGGCAGTGAGCGACGCCCAGGCCGGCAACGCCCTGCGCGGGGCCCACCCGGCGATGCCCACGAGCGATGCCCACGCCGACGACACCCAGCCCGAGGAGCCCCGTAAGTGAGCGTCACCGTCCGCGTCCCCGCCAAGGTCAACGTCCAGCTCGCGGTCGGCGCCGCGCGCCCCGACGGTTTCCACGACCTGGCCAACGTCTTTCTCGCGGTCGGCCTGTACGACGAGGTCACCGTGACCCCGGCCGACGGACTCCGCGTCACCTGCGCGGGCCCGGACGCGGCCGAAGTACCGCTGGACCGTACGAACTTGGCGGCGCGGGCGGCCGAGGCGCTCGCCGCGCGGTACGGCCGTAGCGGCGCCGTGCACATCCATATCGCCAAGGACATCCCCGTCGCGGGCGGTATGGCGGGCGGCAGTGCGGACGGCGCGGGCGCGCTGGTGGCGTGCGACGCGCTGTGGGGCACCGGTGCCTCGCGGGCCGAACTGCTCGACATCTGCGCGGAGTTGGGCAGCGATGTGCCGTTCAGCCTGGTGGGCGGGGCGGCGTTGGGCATCGGGCGGGGGGAGAAGCTCACGGCCATGGAGGTCGGCGGCACCTTCCACTGGGTGTTCGCGATGGCCGGGCGGGGGCTGTCGACCCCGGCGGTGTTCCGGGAGTTCGACCGGCTGGGGGAGGGGACCGGCATCCCGGAGCCCGTGGCCTCCCAGCCGCTCCTCGACGCGCTCGCGAAGGGCGACCCGGACGCGCTCGCCGCCGCCGTCTCCAACGACCTTCAGCCCGCCGCCCTTTCGCTCTTCCCGGAACTGGCCGACACCCTCGCCGCGGGCCACACCGCGGGCGCCCTCGCCGCGCTGGTCTCCGGCTCGGGCCCGACGACGGCGTTCCTCGTCCGCGACCCCGAGTCGGCGGCGAAGGTGGCGCAGGCGCTGGCGGCCTCCGGGACATGCCGGACGGTACGTACGGCGGCGGGGCCTGCGGCCGGGGCGACCGTGATCGACCGACCTTCACACGAGGTCCACGAATCACCCGCCTGACCTGCATAAACATACGTGCGGGGTGTTATCCAAACCACAGTGAATTAATGTTCATCAATCGACCCCATGGTCCCTTTCGCGCCCTCTGTCCCAGAGGAACGGCTGGCATGATCAGCCGACCCCGGTCCTAGTTACCGGCGGTACTCCCTGCGCGCGCGGTCTCGCCGCGCCACGCCCGAGAGGAACCTCCCCATGGGCCACATGGACCACTTCAGCGCGGGCTGGGTCACCCCGGTCCTGTCCTACGCGATGGCCTGCGTCGGCGCCGCGCTCGGACTGCGCTGCACCGTAAGGGCACTTGAGGCGGACGGCGCCTCCAAACGGAACTGGCTGACCCTCGCCTCCGTCGCCATCGGCTCCGGCATCTGGACCATGCACTTCGTGGCCATGCTCGGCTTCAGCGTCGAAGGCACCCCCATCCGCTACGACGTCCCGCTCACCGTCCTGAGCCTGCTGATGTCCATCGGCGTGGTCGCCGCCGGCGTCTTCACCGCCGGCTACGGCCGCTCCCGCGTCACCTCGGTCGCCTTCGGTGGCATCGGCACCGGCCTCGGCGTCGCCGCCATGCACTACACCGGCATGGCCGCGCTCGACCTGCACGGCGAGATCGACTACGACCCCCGGCTGGTCATCGCCTCCGTCGTGATCGCCGTCGTCGCCGCGACCGCCGCGCTCACCCTCACCCTGATCGTGCGCGGTCCGGTCCTCGCCACGCTCGCCGCCCTCGTCATGGGGCTCGCGGTGAGCAGCATGCACTACACCGGCATGTACGCCGTGAGCGTCACCCTCGCCCCCAGCGGCGCGACCCTGGCCGGCGCCACCGCCACGGAGTTCATCTTCCCGCTCGCCGTCGTCCTCGGCTCCTTCCTCTTCCTCGCGTCCGCCTACGTCGCCCTCTCCCCGACCGGCAAACGCCACGAGTCCGCCATCGCCGCGGAGTTGCTCCGCGAGGTCGAACTCGCCACGGTCTGAACCGACTTGGGCCACCCTGACTTCAACTTCCCTGACTTCAACTGCCCTTACGGCAACGGCCCCCGCCTCTCCGGGGTGTGGGTGCCGACCGTCGATCGGTAGATCGAACGCGCCGTACGAACCACCCCGCACTTCCCCCGAACGAGGTCCCTCATGCGTGTCCTGCGCGCGCCGGCCCGACTGCGCCCCAGATCGGTCCGCGCGAAGATCGTCGCCCTGCTGATGCTGCCCATCGTGTCCCTGATGGCCCTGTGGGGCTTCGCCGCGGTGACGACCGCGTCGAGCATCGCCGACACCGAGACCGCCAAGGACGTCAACTCCGAACTCCTCACCCCCGTCGCCGAGTTCGTCACCGCGATCCAGGGCGAGCGGACCGCCGCCCTGCGTCACGCGGACGCCCCGGCCGCCTTCAGGGCCGCCGCCGCGGCCACCGACAAGGCCGCCGCCGCCCTGCGCGGCGGCGTCAACGACTCCAGTTCGGACGCGGCACTGATCGACTCCACGCTGCCGGGCCGTATCGACAAGCTGGAGACCGACGCCGACGGACTGGCGGCGCTGCGCGCGGAGGCCACCGCCAAGGGCTCCAAGTCGACGGCCACGTACGGCGGTTACTCGACGATCGTCGAGCACGGCTTCTCCGTCACCGGTGCGCTCACCGACGACAGGACCGCCTCCGACGCCTCCGACGCCCGCGTGGTGCTCGAACTGTCCCGGGCCCGCGAGGCCCTCGCCCAGGAACAGGCGCTGCTCGGCGCCGCCCGCACCGGGGGCGAGCTGACGAAGGAGCAGTACGCGCTGTTCGTCGGCGCCGTCGCCACCCAGCGCGCACTGCTCGCCCCCGCGGTCGCCGACCTCAAGCCCGAGCACCGGACGGCGTACCGCACACTCCTCGGCAGCACCCAGTACACCCGACTCCAGGCGGTCGAGAACCGGGTCCGCAGCGCGGGCCCCGGCACCTCCGCCGCGTCCGCGGGCTTCCTGCGCGGCTGGGACGCCACCGCGAGCGGAGTCCTCACCGGCCTCGACGCGGCGGAGACCGCGGCCGGTACGGGAGCCACGGCCGCCGCCGACCCGTTCGGCTGGGACACCCTCGGCGCCTCCGGGATCGCCGTCGTGCTGGGCCTGGTCGGCGTGCTGCTGTCGCTGCTGGTCTCCGTGCTCGTCGGCCGCGGCCTCATCGTCGAACTCCTCGACCTGCGCAACTCCGCCCTCGAAGTGGCCGGCCGCAGCCTCCCGCGGGCCATGCGCCGACTGCACGCCGGCCAGGGCGTCGACATCGACGCCGAGGCCCCCATGCGCCGCCTCGCCGGTGACGAACTCGCCCAGGTCGGCACCGCGTTGACCGCCGTCCAGCGCGCCGCACTCAAGGCCGCCTCCGAACGCGCCGAACTCCTCAGCGGCATCTCCGGCGTCTACGTCAGCCTCGCCCGCCGCAGCCAGGTCCTCCTGCACCGCCAACTCGACCTGCTCGACGGGATGGTGCGCAGACAGCGCGACCAGGCCGAACTCCACGACCTCTACCGCGTCGACTACCTCGCCACCCGCATGCGCCGGCACTCCGAGAGCCTGCTGATCCTGTCCGGGATCGCGCCCGGCCGGGGCTGGCGGGACCCGATCCCGCTGGCCGACATCCTGCGCGCGGCCGTCGCCGAGATCGAGAACTCGACCCGGGTGCGGATCTGGGCCGTACCGAAGGTGTCGCTGACCGGCGGTTCCGTCGCCGACGTGATCCATCTGCTCGCCGAACTCGTCGAGAACGCGACCGCGTTCTCACCGCCCAGCACCCAGGTGCAGCTGCGCGCGGCCCGGATGCGGGAGGGCGTCCTCATCGAGGTCGAGGACAGCGGCTTCGGCATGAACGAGGACGCGATCGCCGACGCCAACCGCAAGATCCAGTCCGAGAAGGTCGACCTCCTCGACGCCAAGCAGATCGGCCTCTTCGTGGTCAACCGGCTGCGCGAACGGCAGGGCCTGCGCGTGGAGATACGCCACTCGCAGACCGGCGGCGTCACGGCCGCCGTGCTCATCCCCGAGGGCGTGATGCGCGACGACATGCCGGTAGGGGAGCAGCAACACGCCTCCGGAGGCCGGGGGTTGGCGCCCGCGTCGGCCCTGGTCCCGCAGCAGCGGCTGCGCGGGGCGGGTGCCTGAGGCCGGGGCATTCTTCGCACCATCTCCACACAGATGTACCGCGATCGCAGTACAGGTGGGGCGGAGGGGACGGATAGGTTCGTTTGATACTTCAAGTGCACTGCTGGAAGGGTCAGTTCCGTGTCCGAAACCCCCACACCGCCGTCCCCCACACCGCCGTCCCCCACACCGCCGTCCCCCGCACCGCCGTCCCCCGCACCGTCCCACCGCAGGAAGCGGTCCCTCTCGCGTCGCGGCGCGATAGGGGCCGCCGGCGCCGTAGCCGCCGGAGCCGCCTTGACCCCGGCGGTGTTCGCGGCCACCGACTCGGGCTCCACCCCCGACCCCACCCCCTCGGGCACGACGCCGGAGACCTTCCCGGCCACCCGCACCGAGACCGCCACCGGCACCGCCCCGGCCACCACCGCCTTCGCCGCGTCCTACGTCGGCCTGCGCTGGACCGGCGACCAGGACGGCGCGGGCATCCGTTTCGCGGACGGCGCCTGGCAGAGCACCGGCACCGGCTGCGCGACCGTCGACGGCGGCGGTACGGCCCTGGTCGCGGCCGACGCGGCCACCAGCTACGAGGTGAGGGCACCGGCGGGCGCGACCGACGTCCGCACGGTCGCCATCGACTGCACCCGCGGCCCCGACCGCACCTTCCACGTGCCGACCGAGGCGACCCGCGTCCGCGGCGTCCGCTACCTCTCGCGCCCGGCCTGGGGCGCCGACGAGTCGAAGCGGTACAAGGACGGGCAGGTCAACTCACCCGAGAAGTACTACCCACTCCAGTCGATCACGGTCCACCACACCGACACCCCGAACGCCGACCCCGACCCGGCCGCGACCGTCCGCGGGATCTACGAGTACCACGCGGTCACCCTCGACTGGGGCGACATCGGCTACCACTTCCTGATCGACGAGGCGGGCGTCGTCTACGAGGGCCGCTACTCCGGCGACGACCTCGTCCCCGCCTTCAACCCCGACGGCAACCTGGTCACCGCCTTCCACACAGCGGGTTTCAACTCCGGCAACCTCGGCATCGCCCTGCTCGGCACCTTGGTGGCCCAGCCTCCGACGGACGCGGCAAAGGCCTCCCTGATCCGCCTCATCAAGGTCATCGCCCGCTTCAAGGGCCTCGACCCCCAGGCCGAGATCACCTACACGAACCCGGTGAACGGCGTAAAGAAGGACAACGAGACGATCAGCGGCCACAGGGACTGGCTCCAGACGGATTGCCCCGGCCAGACGATGTACGACCTCCTGACAGAGGTCAGGTCAGCAGCGGCCCGCTGACCTGCTGGGCGAGCAGCAGTGCCAGGGGGCCGCCCTGGAGCAGGAAGCGTCCCTCTGCGGCAGCCTGGATCGCATCGTCCATAGGCCACCACATCAGCTTGAAGTCCGCTTCGCTCGGCATGAGTTGCTGCGGTCCCAGGGTGAGACCCTCGGCCAGGAAGAGGTGGATGCGGGCGGTGGAGTTGAGGGTGATGGCGTACGCGCCGAGGGGGCGCCAGGTTTCGGCGATGACGCCGGCTTCCTCGCGCAGCTCGCGTCGCGCGCACTCTTCCGGGCTCTCGTCACCTTCGCGGCGTCCCCCGGGCAGGAACACGTACTCGCCGCCGTGCTCGGGGAATTCGGCGGTCAGAACGGCGACCATGCCGTCCGCGTCCCGGGCCACGATGACGGAGGCGTCGCGCATCGGCCGCCGCTGGGATGGGTCGTTCATGGGCCGGGAGCGTAGCTTCTACAGGGCGAGCGTGGCGGCGAACGGCGCGTTCAGCAGGGTGGGAAGTGCGACATGGGCGAGTGCGACATGTGAGGCGGACCTCAGAAAACGAAGCCCCGCCGGGACTCAACACCGGCGGGGCGTCGCGTTGCCGGGGCGTGGCGACGCGTCAGCCTTCCTGTACAGATGGCACGTGCATCCGCACCGCTGCTGAAGCAGCAGACCGCCACCGTGGGGGAGCGGGATGTCCTTGGTCTGAGTGCACAGGTCGTGCACCTCGCCGTAGCCGCGCCGCTGTCCGACGGTGCACTCCGGGGACAGTTCGACGTCATCGGCCGTCGACGCGCTCACAGCTCGCCCCGGCTCCGCGCGTTGGCCACGGCCACGCCCGCCGACAGCCGCTCGGCATCCGTCGGAGGCCGCAGCGGACCGGACGCGTCCCACTCGCGCCCTCCACCGACCGGCCGGAGCTGCCGGTACGGACCCTCATGCCCCATCATCCGGCCGACCTGACGGGTCGCCTCGTCGAACACGAGATCGCCGACCTCCGGCGTGAACTCGCTCATGCGCACCCCTGGCGCAGAGCGTCAGCGAGCCGGAGCGCGACGTCCGCACGCACCCGCCCCAGCTCGATCAGGTTCAGGTCGGGGGAGGCCGTGTCGGCTCCCAGGGACGGCAGGACGATCCCCGCCGCCGTCAGCGCTCCGCGCAGCACTTCGACCGCCTCGACGGCTTCGGCTGTGCCCGACTTCTGTGCAGTGGTCATGAACTCACCGTCGCGGCGGGGCAGTTGAGTCGGCTAGCGGATATTCATGGATATTCTTGGGTAGGGGTGAAGAATTCACAGGGTTTCTGATGTCGCGGCAGGTCAGGCGTAGCCGACGAGCAAGCGGTGGCGCAAGGCTGATCCGAAACCCTATGAGAGGGGCACGATCATGAGGCGATTGCGCTTCAACGGAACCGGCAGCGGCGAGGGCGGCTGCCCGTCCGTGCACGAAGACGTGGACAGCGGCGAGGTCATCGTTCACGGCCCGCCGCTCACCGACCCCGACGACATCGCTCAGCTCCGGCACCTCGGGGAGGGAGAGGTGCCGATCGTCGTACCTCGTGAACTGATCGTGGACTGGGGGCCCAAAGACGTGACGCGTGACGCGAGGATCATCGATCTGGACGCGTTCGGACAGCTCTTCGAGCGGTTCGAGCACACCGCCTGGCGGCTGGAGACCCGGCGCCGGTACGCGTCGGACGAGGCGACCGACACGTGGACACAGTTCGTCCAGGGCGAGGTAATGACGTGGGACCTGACCACGCCGTGGTCGGTGACGGTCCGTGAGAAGACCGCAGGCGGCGCGCGGGTCGGAAGGGTGCGCATCGTCGACGATCCGGCCACCCAGGGACAGCGCTATCTGCTCGCGTACGCCGAGAAGAACACGGCCCTGGGCGAGGACATCCGCAACCTCTCGCGGGCCGAGGCTGATCGCCTGAGCCTCCCGGCCGAGGATTTCTGGATCTTCGACTCCCGGCTCGTTGCGCTGCTCCGCTTCGACGCCGACGACAACTTCACCGACGTGGAGCTGATCACCGAACCGGCCGAGGTGGTCAGGTACGCCATGGTCCGGGACGCGGCCATGCACCACGCTGTCCCGTACGAGGAGTTCGTGGCCGGTATGAGCACCAGGGAGCAGTGATCAGGACCGGTGAGCACCGACTTCCAGCAGGCCCGCGCGGCGCTCGGTGAGCGTCTCCGCGAGCTGCGCGAATCCGCCCCCGGCGGTCGGCTCACCGGCACAGTTCTGGCGCAGCGGCTGGGCTGGCCCCAGTCGAAGATCAGCAAGCTGGAGAACGGCAAGCAGACGGCCACGGCCGACGAGCTGAGGGCCTGGGCCGAGGCCACCGGCCGGCCGGAGGCGGACGGGGAACTCCTGGCCCGCCTCCGGGGACTTGAGTCACACATCCGCTCATGGCGGCGCCAGCTCGCCGCCGGCCACAAGGCCGTCCAGGACGCGCACAACGAGGCTCAGGCGCGGGCGGCGGTGCTGCACGCATGGGAGTCGTCGTGGATTGTCGGCGTGCTCCAGACGCCCGATTATGCGCGCGCGATTCTCAGCCGATTCACCGAACTGCACGGCTCCGTCCGGGACATCGAGGAAGCCGTACGCTCCCGCATGAAGCGCCAGGAGGGCCTCTACAGCGGCGGCCGGAGGTATCACATCCTCCTCTGGGAGCCCGTGCTGAGCGTGTTTATCTGTCCGCCCTCGGTGCTGGCCGCGCAACTCGACCGGCTCTCCGGCGTGATCGGCCTGGACACGGTGGAGCTCGGGATCGTACCCATCGGCGCGTCTCTGAAGATCCCGCCCGGCGGTGGCTTCTGGGTCTACGACGAACAGCGGGTCGTCGTCGAGAACTGGCACGCGGAACTCTGGCTCGACGACGGGGACAGCGTCGCCACGCACCTCAAGGTCTGGCGCACCCTGCGCGAGTCCGCCGTCTTCGGCACCGACGCCCAGAACCTGATCAGCCACGCGCGCCGGGCGCTCACCGTCGCCTGACAGGCACCCGCCCGTCTGATCACCTACGCCCGTGCGGCTCCGCCACACGGGCGCGACCAGCCGCAACGGAGCCGCAGACACCCGCCGGCCCCCCTGACCTGCACGGATCCCCAGCCCCCCGCCGCGCATTACCCTGGGAGGCTGACCGTCCCCCCTGTCAGGAGAGAAATGGCCGTCAACCTGGTCAATGTCGAGAACGTCAGCAAGGTGTACGGCACCCGTGCCCTGCTCGACGGTGTCTCGCTCGGTGTCTCCGAAGGGGACCGGATCGGGGTCGTGGGCCGCAACGGAGACGGCAAGACCACGCTCATCCGGATGCTCGCCAAGCTGGAGGAGTCCGACACCGGCCGCGTCACCCACTCCGGAGGACTCCGCCTCGGCGTCCTCACCCAGCACGACTCCCTCGACCCGGAGGCGACCGTCCGCCACGAGGTCATCCGGGACATGGCCGACCACGAGTGGGCGGGCAACGCCAAGATCCGCGACGTACTGACGGGGTTGTTCGGCGGGTTGGACATGCCCGGCTTCCCGCAGGGCCTCGACACCGTCATCGGCCCGCTCTCCGGCGGCGAGCGCCGCCGTATCGCGCTCGCCAAGCTGCTCATCGAGGACCAGGACCTGGTCGTCCTCGACGAGCCGACGAACCACCTCGACGTCGAGGGCATCGCCTGGCTCGCCCAGCACCTGCGCGAGCGCCGTTCCGCGCTCGTCTGCGTGACGCACGACCGGTGGTTCCTGGACCAGGTCTGCACCCGGATGTGGGACGTGCAGAAGGGCGACGTCTACGAGTACGAGGGCGGCTACACCGACTACGTCTTCGCCCGCGCCGAGCGCGAGCGCATCGCCGCCACCGAGGAGACCAAGCGGCAGAACCTGGTCCGCAAGGAGCTGGCCTGGCTGCGCCGGGGCGCCCCCGCCCGTACGTCGAAGCCGCGCTTCCGCGTCGAGGCCGCCAACGAACTGATCGCGGACGTGCCGCCGCCGCGCGACACCAGCGAGCTGATGAAGTTCGCCTCCTCGCGCCTGGGCCGGACCGTGTTCGACCTGGAGGACGTGACCGTCCAGGCCGGCCCGAAGGTGCTCCTGAAGCACATCACCTGGCACCTCGGCCCCGGCGACCGCATCGGCCTGGTCGGCGTCAACGGCGCCGGGAAGACCTCCCTGCTGCGGGCCCTCGCCGAGGCCGCCCGCAGCGACGGCGACACCCAGCCCGCGGCCGGCAAGGTCGTCGTGGGGAAGACGGTGAAGCTCGCCTACCTCTCCCAGGAGGTGGCCGAACTCAAGCCCACGCTGCGGGTGTTGGAGGCCGTGCAGCAGGTGCGCGAGCGCGTCGACCTCGGCAAGGGGCGGGAGATGACCGCCGGGCAGCTGTGCGAGACGTTCGGTTTCAACAAGGAGAAGCAGTGGACGCCGGTCGGGGACCTGTCCGGCGGTGAGCGGCGCCGGCTCCAGCTGCTCCGCCTCCTCATGGACGAGCCGAACGTCCTCTTCCTCGACGAGCCCACCAACGACCTCGACATCGAGACCCTGACCCAGCTGGAGGACGTCCTCGACGGCTGGCCCGGGTCGATGATCGTGATCTCCCACGACCGGTTCTTCGTCGAGCGCACCACCGACAAGGTGTACGCCCTCCTCGGCGACGCCACGCTGCGGATGCTGCCGCGCGGAATCGACGAGTACCTGGAGCGGCGCCACCGTATGGAGGAAGTGGCCGCCGCGGCCGTCCCGCTGGTGGAGAAGGCCGCGCCCGCCGTGAGCGCCGCCGACCAGCGGGCCGCGAAGAAGGAACTCCAGAAGATCGAGCGGCAGTTGGACAAGGTCTCCGAGAAGGAGGCCAAGCTGCACGCCCAGATCGCCGACAACGCCACGGACTTCGCGAAAGTGGCCGAACTGGACGCCCGGCTGCGGGACTTGGGCGGCGAGCGGGACGAGCTGGAGATGCGGTGGCTGGAACTCGCCGAGGACGCGTGAAGGGTGCGTGAAGGCGCATAACGGGGCCATCACGGGCCGGTCCTCCCTTGGGAACAGGGGAGAACCGGCCCGTTGTTCGTGGACAGCCGAGTGATAGAAAGGGCCGTCTGAGACCTGTTTGAACGCGCCTCCGGGTCCTTCGCGGAACCTCGGGGCGTGGCTAGAAGTCAGTGAACGAGGGGGAACCGCTGATGACGCAGCCGCCCGACCAGCCGCCGTCCGGCGGTTACGGAGCGCCGCCGAACCAACCGCCACAGCCACCGCCGGGCGGCTTCGGCGCCCCGGTTCCGCCGGCGCCGGGCTACGGCTACCCGCAACAGCAACAGCAACAGCCGGGCCCGTACGGCCAACAGCCCGGCCCCTACGGGCAGCCGCACCAGCCCGGCCCCTACGGGCAGCCCCAGCAACCCGGCCCCTACGGGCAGCCCCAGCAGCCGGGCTCCTACGGTCAGCAGCCCCCCTACGGCGGCTACGGATACCCGCCGCCCCAGCCGCAGTTCAGCCCGCCCCCGCCCCCGCCCCCGCCTCCCGGTGGCGGCCCCTTCAAGGGGAAGCCCGCGCTGGTGATCGCGGCGGCCGTGGCCGGACTGCTCGTCGTGGGCGGCACGGTGTGGGCGGTCACGAGCGGCGGCGGCGACAAGAAGCCGGTGGCGGAGCGGAGCGGCAGCCCGAAGCCCACCGGCGGCAGCGACGACCCCGCCAACCCCGGTGACGGCAGCGGTGACGGCGGCAAGGACCCCGAGAACCTCAACGCGGGCCGCAAGTCCGGCGAGGCGAAGGTGCTCTGGTACAAGGAGGCGCCGGACGCGCCCGGTTCCGGCGCCGACGCCCCCGGCATGTGGATCACCGGCAAGACGGCGGTGAAGGCCGCGTACAAGGAACTCGTCGCCTACAACGTGGGCAACGGCAACCCGACCTGGCCCACGATCACCTTCCCGCAGAAGATCTGCGCGGTCACCCCGCAGAAGTCGGCCGACGACAAGATCGTCGTGGCGTACGAGAGCGGTGTCAGCGACAACGCCAAGTGCAACCACCTCCAGCAGATCGACCTGAACACCGGGGCGAAGGGCTGGGCCGGGACGGTCGCGGACGGTGCCCTGTTCGACAGCGCGATCACCGTCGGCCTGTCCCTCACCGGCAGGACGCTGATGGTGGGCCGCTCGGAGTCCGGGGTCGCCTACGACCTCGACACCGGCAAGCAGCTCTACGAGAAGAAGAAGTACGGCTCGGCCTGCTTCCCGGGCTCGTTCGCGGGCGGCGCCAGGCTGATCTCGGTCGCGTCCTGCGGGGCGGGCACCTCGACCGAGCACGACGAGGTGCAGGAACTGGACCCGGCGACCGGGAAGGCCAAGTGGACCAAGGCGATCCCCAAGGGCTGGACGGTCGCCCGCACGTACTCCGTGGACCCGGTCGTCCTCTACATGACCGACGCGGACAACAAGCACTGGAACATCTCGACGCTGAAGAACGACGGTTCGGTGCGGTCGCAGGTCGACTCCAAGGCCGCCTTCGCGCCCTCGTGCGGTCTGACGATCCTCGACCGGGACCTCCAGGGCTGCCAGGGCGTCGCGGTCGACGCGACCTCCCTGTACCTGCCGACGCGGGCGACGACCGGCGCCAACCAGATCGTCGCGATCAGCCTCGCCACCGGCAAGGAGGAGTGGCGGGTCAAGTCCCCCGCGGACGAGTCGATGGTGCCGATCAGGGCCGGGGGCGGCAAGCTCCTCGCCTACGTCGAGCCGTCGTACGACGCGGGCGGCCGGATCGTCGCCGTCCCGACGACCGGCTCCTCGCACCCGACGACGAAGCTGCTCCAGATGCCGGCGGCCACCGCGCAGATCGAGTCGAGCTTCTACTCGCGGGACATCGACTACGTCGGCGGACGCTTCTACATCTCGTCGACCCGGCTGAACGGCAATGACGACACGAAGGAGAAGTTGATGCTCGCCTACGGCAAGTAACCCTTTCCTGCGCTTCCGTCGACCCGTCCCCGAGGTACTCGTCATGACCCAGCCGCCCCCGCCCCCACCGAACCAGCCCCCGCAGCAGGGCGGCTTCGGCCCGCCCCAGGACCAGCCCCCGCAGCAGCCCCCGCCCCCACCGGGCTACGGCTACCCGCAGGCACCGCCCCCGCCCCAGCAGCCGGGTTACGGCTACCCCGGCCAGCAGCCCAACCCGTACGCCCAGCCCCCGCAGCCGCCGTACGGGCAACCGCCCAACCCCTATGGCCAGCAGCCCGGTTACGGCTACCCGGGGCCGGGGTACCCAGGGCAGCCGACCATGCCGCTGCACCCGCAGCCGGGCCAACCGGCGGGCGGCGGGCGGAAGTTCGGGGCGCCCGCGGTGATCATCACCGCCGCGGTGGTGGCGATCGCGCTGATCGTCGGCGGCGGGATCTGGTACGCGTCCTCGTCCGGCAAGGGCGGCAAGAACGACGACAAGAAGAACAGCGCTGATGCGACCGGCGGCACCAAGAACAAGGGCGGCACCACCTCCGGCGGCAAGGAGAAGGTGCCCGCCGACACCGCCTCCAAGGTCCTCTTCCAGGTCCCGATGCCCAAGGTCGGCGACACCATGGTGACGTCCGGCTCCTGGCTCACCGACAAGGTGTACGCCAAGAGCGGGGCCGCCGAGGTCGACGGCTACGACCGTGCCACCGGCGCCAAGAAGTGGACGATCAAGCTCCCCGGCCCGGTGTGCCAGGCCACGAAGCACACCACCACCGACGGCAGGACGGCGATCATCTACGAGCCCGCCATGCCGACCAAGGACAAGCCCTCCCACGGCTGCAGCCAGATCGCCGCGATCGACCTGAACGCGGGCACCAAGCTGTGGACGAAGACGGCCGACTCCGGTGACCAGCCGATCAGTTTCGAGAACGTCACCGTCAGCGCGAACACGGTCGCCGTCGGCAGCACCGACGGCGGCGCCGCCTTCGACATCTCCACCGGCAAGGTCCTGTGGAGCCCGAAGGTCACCGACTGCTACGACGCCGGCTACGGCGGCGGCGCCAAACTGGTCGCGGTGCGCAGGTGCGGGACGTACGACTCGCCCACCCTCCACATCCAGACCATCGACCCGGTCTCCGGGAAGGTGATCTCCGACTACAAGATGGCCCAGGGCATCGAGTACGCGAGCATCGTGTCGACCGACCCGCTGGTCGTCGCGGCCGACGTCGGCAACAGCGCGGGCGACGGCAGCGGCATCTCGGACTTCTTCTCCATCGACAACGGGACGGGTGCGCTGCGCGCGCACATCCCGGCGCCGGGCAAGCAGTACGCGGGCCGCTGCGACGGCATCACCCGCGTCGAGTACTGCACCGAACTGGCCGTGGGGAACGACCGGTTGTACGTGCCGACCGAGCAGCACGACGGCTCCGGCGACTCCTACAGCAAGACCAACGAGATCGTCGCCTTCGACCTCGCCACCGGCAAGCAGACCGGCCAGCGCGCCGACGCGGGCGACGGCTATACCATCACCCCGCTGCGTATGGACGGCAGCAACCTCCTGGCCTACAAGTCCCCGCCCTACGACAAGGGCGGCCAGATCGTCAGCGTCGACGGCACCTCCTTCAAGGAGACGAAGCTGCTGGAGAACCCGAGCACGGAGACGGTACGGGCCACGGAGACCAGCTTCCTGCCGGACTACGCGGAGATCCTCTACGCGCAGGGGCACCTCTACATGTCGGCGGTCTACGCGGACAAGGCCTCGTCGTCGTCCACCGAGGACAAGGACCTGGCGATCGCGTTCGGCACAGCAGGCTGACCCCCCACCACTACCCTCACTACTCCCGCTACCCCCACCACCCCCATCACTCCCGAATGGCAGGAATGCGAAAAAGTCCATCGATCCGGGGCACTTCTCTCCAGTAGGGGCAGCGCAACGTCGAACAAGCGTGTAGCTTCCGGGGGCATGAAGAGCGGGGGTGCTGGGGGCCCTCTGTTCTCGGTGACCGGTGGGCAGCCATAGTGGGCATCCATTGGGGGGACTGGGGGGTTGCTCGATGGGAGTGCGGCTGATGGTGGTCGACGACCACCGATTGCTCGCCGAGGCACTGGCCTCGGCACTGAAGCTGCGGGGACACCGGGTGCTCGCGGCGGCGGCGCCCGCGGCGGGCGCGGCGGAACTGGTGATCACCCGCGCACCCGAGGTGTGCCTGATCGGTACGGCGACACCGGCCGAGCCGGGCATCTTCGACCCGGTGGTGAAGATCAAACGCGAGCGTCCGCAGGTCGCGGTCCTGGTACTGGGCCCTGTCCCCAGCCCCCGCGGCATCGCGGCGGCCTTCGCGGCAGGCGCCTCGGGTTACGTACGGCACGACGAGCGCATCGAGGGCGTGGAGCGCGCGATCATGAAGGCGAGGGCGGGCGAAGCGGCCGTAGCACCGCAGTTGTTGCAGGGCGCCTTCAGCGAACTCCTGAACCCGGCGGCCCAACCCGACGACGAGGGCCAACGCCTGTTGCAGATGCTGACGCCGAGGGAGGTGGAAGTCCTGGTCAGGGTGGCTGACGGCGAGGACACCCGCCTGATCGCGGCGGGCATGGGCATCGCCCCGTCCACGGCCCGCACCCACGTCCAGCGCGTCCTGATGAAACTGGGGGTGGGTTCGAGGCTGGAGGCGGCGGCGCTGGCGGCGAGGACGGGCCTGCTGGACAGGGCGGGCCCACTGAACAGCACCGCCGGGACCGACTTCTGAGGGGCGCGGGGAAACGGGTCAGCCGTGATGGTCGACACGGTCGGCGGTCAGTGTTCGGGACCGTATGCCGTGGAGGAGGGCGGCTAGGGCTGTGGGGGTGGTGGTGAGGTGCGTCGCGGGGGCGTCACTTTCGCGGAGGTGGAAGGCGGTGGGGGTGGTGGCGAGTTCGAGGCAGGCGTTGCCGTCGCCGCCGCCGGAGAAGGACGACTTCTGCCAGGTGCTGGCGAGTTCGATGCAGTTGTTTCCGTCGCCGCCGCCGGAGAATGACGACTTCTGCCAGTTGGCCGGGGGTGTCATGGTGCGCCTCACAGTTCCTTCGTCAGCCTGTGGATGAAGTCACGCGAGCGTTCGGGGTCGAGTGACACACCCTCCACTCTACGGAAAAGCGTTCGAAAGCTGCCGAGTTGTGCCTCGGAGTCGACGAAGGCAGAACCATGGGGTGCGTCCTGCACGACCGTGTCCAGCTTGAGCATGGTGCCACCCACATACATCATGGCGCTTCCGGCATCGATGAATCCGTCCAGGTCGAACGGGATGACACGTACGGTCACGTGGTCCGCTTCCGAGAGTTCCAGGATGCGGGTGAGCTGAGCTCGTGACGCGGCACGGTCGCCGACCCGGATCCGCAGGGCCCCCTCGTGCACTACGGCTTCGTACGGCGTCGGTTGGGCACCCTCGATGATGCGGTGTCGCTTCATCCGGTGTTCGGCCCGCAGTTCGAGGTCTCTCGGGGGAAGCGCGGGCACTCTGTGCGAGAAGACTGCGCGAGCGTAGTCCTTCGTCTGGAGCAGGCCGGGGACATGGAGGAAATCCACGTCCCAGCGGTAGGTGGCGTGGTGCTCCAGCTCGGACAGGTCCAGGAACGACGTGGGCAGCAGTCCCCGGTACTCCTCCCACCAACCGCATGTCCGATCGGTGGCCATTGCGACCAGCGCATCGATCAACTCCGTGTCCTCGCAGGAGTAATTGGCGGCGAGGCTGCGTACGCGTTCCTCGCTCACTCCTGCGATTCCGGACTCCATCTGACTCATCTGGGCGGAGTCGGACCCGACCAGCGTGGCGGCTTCCCGTGCTTTGAGTCCTGCTGTCTCACGCAGCTTCCGCAGTTCAATGCCCAGGCGTTCCTGGCGCGCGGTGATTTGTCGTCTGCGTGGCATGGCTTCCTCTCTCACCCCAACTGCCGTGGGGCGGTGACTCGTTCGGGGGGCAGATTACGACAACGACTTGCACTGTTCCAAATTTTACCCGTACCGTCGGTGACGCGACGCACACCCTGCGGAACCCCGGGACCCCGGAAGCGCACCACCCCGTCCTGCCATGACGGCGTGACAGGCCACCGCCCGTGAACCGCATCAACTCCCCACACCGCCAACGGAGTTCACGCATGCCCGAAACCGAGCCCGAACCCTGGGAGTACTCCCTCTCCGTCCCGCACGACCGCCGTGCCGTCACCGTCTGCCGCCGTACCCTGCGCCTGGTCCTCACCGTGCATGGCCTCATCCGGGTCGCGGACACCGCTGAACTCGTCGCGACGGAGCTGGTGGCCAACGCCGTACTGCACACGAAGGGACCGGTCATGCTCCGCGTGAGCTGGTCGGCGGGGGTGCTGCGCGTCGGCGCGTGGGACGCGGACCCCGAACCACCCGAACCGCCGGGCCAGTTGACGAACCTCTTGGAGGCCGAGGCGGGGAGAGGCCTCGCGTTGGTGCGGGCCTGCGCCGATCTCTGGGGCTGGCAGCCGCTGTCGAGGAACGGCCGGCACGGCAAGTACGTGTGGTGTGACCTGAACGCCGCCTAGATCGTTGATCACCTCGAATAGATCGGACAGAAAGGAGAGCTGATGGTCGGCTCGACGCACGAGGCGCTGCACCGGAGAAGGATCCCGCGCTTCTGACCCGTGCCCTACAGAACGTCTTAGGGATCCCCTTCCCCGAGCCGCGCGACTTCGCCGCCATGAACGTGGATCTCACGGAGATCGAACCGGTCGAGAAACGGGTGGACACGTTGCTCCGCGCGGAGACCGACGACGGGGCCTACCTCCTGGTCGTCGAATCGCAGGGCAAGCCGGACAAGCGGAAGCGCGGCAGTTGGCCGTACTACCTCAGCTACCTGCACGAGAAGTACCACTGCGAACCCGTACTCATCGTCATCACCCAGAGCCACGCCACGGCCCGCTGGGCGGCGGAGCCCATTCATCTCGGGGTGCGCGGGTGCCCCTCGCTGACGGTACGACCCTTCGTCCTCGGTCCGGACAACGTGCCGGTGATCGCGGACGAGCGGGAGGCCGAACGGGACGTACCCCTTGCGGTGCTTTCGGCGATGACACATGGCAAGGGTCCGCAGGCCGCCGTCATACTGGAATCCCTGGCAACCGCCCTGCGGACCATCGACCCGGACAGTGCCGCGGTCTTCGTGCAGTTCGTCGACTCATGCCTGGCCGACCGCCAGGCCCAGCAGATGTGGAGGGACCTGATGACGGCGATCCAGTACTTCTGGCGGCACCCGCTGGCGGAGCAGGTGCGGGAGGAAGGACGCGAGGAGGGGCGCGTCCAGGCGACGGCGGAGATGCTTCTTCGTATTTTCGGGTGGCGTCAGATCGACGTCCCCGAGTCCATCCGCGACCGCATCCTCGCCTCCACGGACCTGGACGAACTCAACGCCTGGCTGGACCGCGCGAACCACGTCACCGACGCGTCGGAACTGTTCGTGGGGGAATGAACGGAAGCGGAAACGGGGCCGGGAGCGAACCCCGGCCCCAGCCTCGCGCCGCTGTTACTCGGTGGGCCGTTCCCCGTCCGGAACCGGCACCGGCACCGTAGGCCGCAACTTCACCCACCCCAGAAAGAAGATCCCCAGCAACAACATCGCGATCCCGGTCCACAGATTGATGTTGACGCCCTCGGACTTGTCCAATGACGAGTCCGACGGGTTGATCCCGGCGATCGTGACGATGACGCCGTAGACGACGAACAGCCCGCCGATGATCACGCGCAGGTCGAACAGGCGGGACGCGGTCGTGGACTTGCTCTCCAGCTCACTGACCTCACGCTGGACGTCCTGCCCGGAGCGCTCTGCGTGTCCTGACTGTCCTGAGTGTTCAGACATGGTCTCTCGATCCTCCCGCGGCTAGAACGAGAACGGGATGTAGCAGAGGGCGGCCAGGGCCACCGCGCCCCAGCCGAGCAGGGCCGGTCGCCGGTACCACGCGTCGTCGCCGGCGGCGGGCGCCTCGGTCATGCCGGGGGACGTCGTGCCGTAGACCAGCCCCTGGAGCTGTTCCGCCGGCTTGGGCCGGGTGAACAGGGACACCACGAACATGACCACCGCACCGGCGACGAACCCGGCGATCGCGGAGACGAAGTTCGCGCCCTGGTCGGAGGGGATGGAGATGATCCCCCGCTTGTAGATCCAGAAGTAGTTCACCATCGCGGTGACCGTGCCCGCGAGCAGGCCCCAGAAGCCGGACTTCGGGGTGGCGCGCTTCCAGAACATGCCGACGATGAAGACGACGAACATCGGCACGTTGAAGAAGGAGAAGAGCGTTTGGAGGTAGCTCATGATGTTCGAGAACGACGAGGCCAGGAACGCCGTGCCTACCGACGCCGCTACGCCGATCACCGTGATGAGGCGGCCGAAGCGGACGTAGTACTCGTCCTCGCGGCCGGTGACGACGTACCGGCCCCAGATGTCGTTGGTGAACACGGTGTTGAAGGACGACACATTGGCGGCCATGCCCGCCATGAACGCCGCCAGGAGACCCGTCACCGCGATGCCGAGGACGCCGTTGGGCAGCAGCTCCTGCATCAGGTACGGGATGGCGTCGTTGTACTGGAGGTCCGAGCCGCTGGTGCCGATCTTCGGGACGAGTGCCGCGGCGACCAGCCCCGGGATCATCACCAGGAAGACGATGAAGACCTTCGGGTACGCGGCGATCAGCGGGGTGCGCTGGGCGGCGGACAGGTTCTTCGCGGAGAGGGCGCGCTGCACCTCCGCGAAGTTGGTCGTCCAGTAGCCGAAGGAGAGGACGAAGCCCAGGCCCAGCACGATGGTCAGCCAGTTCGCGCCGAGCGGGTTGACGCTGCCGATGCCGGTGCCGCCCCACGCGGTGGTGAAGTTGTGGCCGTGGGCCGCGTCGAGCCTGTCGGTCAGCCCGTCCCAGCCGCCGACCTTCTTCAGGCCGAGGTAGGAGAGGGGGATGAGGGCCGCGAGGATCACGAAGAACTGGAGCACTTCGTTGTAGATCGCCGACGACAGACCGCCGAGGGTGATGTACGCGAGCACGAAGGCGCCGGCGACGACGATCGCCACCCACTGCGGCCAGCCCAGCAGCGCCTCGACGACGATCGCGAGGGCGTACAGGTTCACGCCGGCGATCAGGATGGCGGCGAAGGCGAACAGGACCGAACTCAGCAGATGCGCCCACTTGTCGAAGCGGAGGAGGAGGAACTCCGGGACCGAGCGCACCTTCGAGCCGTAGTAGAAGGGCATCATCACCAGGCCGAGGAAGACCATCGCCGGGATGGCGCCAATCCAGTACCAGTGCACGGTGTACGCGCCGTACTGCGCGCTGTTGGCGGCCATGCCCAGGATCTCGGTGGCGGCCAGGTTGGCCGAGATGAAGGCGAGACCGGTGATCCACGCGGGCAGGGAGCGCCCGGAGAGGAAGAAGTCGAGGCTGGTCCTCACCGATCTGCGGGCGGCGAAACCGATGCCCAGGACGACCACGAAGTAGATCGCCAGGATCGTGTAGTCGAGCCCGTTCGTGGGGAGTCGGAGCCCGGCGGCGAGAGAGGTGGGGGGCTGCAGGGTCTGCATCAAGCGCTCACCTTGGTCGATGTTCTCCGGTTGGTGTTCTTTGTTTGATTTTGGTGGTGACGGCTGGGGGGATCGGTGGTTTGATGTGTTTAGTTCTGTGTGAAGCCCGGATGCGGCGTGGATGTATGTACGGATGGAGAGCCCGGCGTGAAGAAGACCTCGACCCGGTTGGCCGACGGTCGTGAGCTCATCTACTACGACCTGCGGGACGACACCGTGCGCGACGCGGTCGACCGACGCCCGCTGGAGCGCACGGTCACCACTTCGGAGGTACGGCGGGACGTGCTGCTCGGCGACGCGGTGGCGATCGCCTCGCACCGCCAGGGCCGCACCTACCACCCGCCGGCCGACCAGTGCCCGCTCTGCCCGACCACGGGCGACCGGCTCAGCGAGATCCCGGACTCGTCGTACGACGTCGTCGTGTTCGAGAACCGTTTCCCCTCGCTGGCCGGCGACTCCGGCCGCTGCGAGGTGGTCTGCTTCACCTCCGACCACGACGCGTCCTTCGCCTCGCTGACCGAGGAGCAGGTGGCCCTCGTCCTCGACGCGTGGACCGACCGGACGTCGGAGCTGTCGCATCTGCCCTCCGTCGAGCAGGTCTTCTGTTTCGAGAACCGCGGCGAAGAGATCGGTGTGACCCTCGGTCATCCCCACGGCCAGATCTACGCCTACCCCTTCACCACCCCGCGCACCGCCCTGATGCTGCGCTCGCTCGCGGCCCACAAGGAGGCGACCGGCGGGGAGAACCTCTTCGACTCGGTCCTGGAGCGTGAACTCGCCGGTGAGCGGGTCGTCCTTGAGGGTGAACACTGGGTCGCCTTCGTGCCGTACGCGGCGCACTGGCCCTACGAGGTCCACCTGTACCCGAAGCGCCGGGTGCCCGATCTGCTCGGTCTGGACGAGGCGGCCCGCACAGAGTTCCCCAAGGTCTATCTGGAACTCTTGAGGCGCTTCGACCGGATCTTCGATGGGCGCGATGGAGGGAAAGAAGGGGCGGGCGAGCCTCCGACGCCGTACATCTCCGCCTGGCACCAGGCGCCGTTCGGCACACTGGAGGAGTTCGACGGGGTGAGCAGGGACGACTTCGCTCTCCACCTTGAGCTTTTCACCATTCGCCGCACTTCCGGCAAGCTGAAGTTTCTCGCGGGCTCCGAGTCCGGCATGAGCGTGTTCATCAACGACGTGCCGCCGGAGCGCGCGGCCGAGCGACTGCGAGAGGTAGCGAGTTGATGAGCGGTAAGTACCTGGTGACGGGCGGCGCGGGTTACGTGGGCAGCGTGGTCGCCCAGCACCTGCTGGAGGCGGGCCACGAGGTCACCGTCCTGGACAACCTCTCGACGGGCTTCCGCGAGGGGGTACCGGCGGGCACCACGTTCATCGAGGGCGACATCAGGGACGCGGCCAAGTGGCTGGACCCGTCCTACGACGCCGTCCTCCACTTCGCCGCGTTCTCCCAGGTCGGCGAGTCGGTCGTCAAGCCGGAGAAGTACTGGGAGAACAACGTCGGCGGCTCGATGGCCCTGCTGGCGGCGATGCGCGAGGCGGGCGTCCGCACCCTCGTCTTCTCTTCCACGGCGGCCACGTACGGCGAGCCGGAGGAGGTCCCGATCGTCGAGACGGCCCGCACCTCCCCGACCAACCCCTACGGTGCCTCCAAGCTGTCGGTCGACTTCATGATCACGAGCGAGGCGCAGGCCCACGGTCTCGGCGCCGTCTCCCTCCGCTACTTCAACGTCGCGGGCGCGTACGGCAGTTGCGGCGAGCGGCACGCCCCCGAGTCGCACCTCATCCCGCTCGTGTTGCAGGTCGCGCAGGGCAAGCGGGACGCGATCTCCGTCTACGGCGACGACTACCCGACGCCGGACGGCACCTGCGTCCGTGACTACATCCACGTGGCGGACCTGGCCGACGCGCACCTGCTCGCGCTGAAGGCCGCGAAGCCCGGCGAGCACCTGATCTGCAACCTCGGCAACGGAGAGGGCTTCTCCGTCCGCCAGGTCATCGAGACCGTCCGCCAGGTCACCGGGCACCCGATCCCCGAGGTCGTCGCCCCGCGCCGCGGCGGCGACCCGGCGACCCTGGTCGCCTCGGCGGCGCGGGCCAAGGAGCGCCTCGGCTGGAACCCGTCCCGCGCGGATCTCGCGGGCATCGTCGCGGACGCGTGGGCGTTCGCGCAGAACGTATCGAACTGACTGATCGAAGGGCTGGGGATAGCACGTGGGTGTACGTGAGGGCTTCGAGGAGCTGTACGGGACCGCTCCCGAGGGCGTCTGGGCCGCGCCGGGCCGGGTCAACCTGATCGGCGAGTACACCGACTTCAACGAGGGCTTCGTGATGCCGCTCGCCCTGCCGCACACGGCGGTGGCGGCGGTGTCCCGCCGCAGCGACGGCGTCCTGCGCCTCCACTCGGCGGACATCGAGGGCCCGGTCGTGGAACTGCACGTGGCGGAACTCGCCCCGCGCACGAACACCAGCTGGGCCGCGTACCCGGCGGGAGTGGTGTGGGTGCTGCGCGAGGCGGGCCACGAGGTAACGGGCGCGGACATCCACCTCTCCTCCACGGTCCCGACGGGCGCGGGCCTGTCGTCGTCGGCCGCCCTGGAGGTGGTCACGGCCCTCGCCCTGAACGACCTGTTCGAACTGGGCCTGTCCGCACCGGAGTTGGCGCGCTTCTCGCAGCGCGCGGAGAACGACTTCGTCGGCGTCCCCTGCGGCATCATGGACCAGACGGCCTCGGCCTGCTGCGAGGAGGGCCACGCGCTCCACCTCGACTGCCGCGACCTGTCGATCCGTCAGATCCCCTTCGACCTGGCGTCGGAGGGGCTGTCGTTGCTGGTCGTCGACTCCCGCGTGAAGCACGCCCTCGGCGACGGCGCGTACGCCGAACGCCGGGAGGGCTGCGAGGAGGGCGCCCGCCAACTGGGCGTGCCGTTCCTGCGGGACGTGGCCTACGAGGACCTGGAGTCCTCCCTGGCCCGCCTGTCCGACGAGCGCATCCAGCGCTACGTCCGCCACGTCGTCTCCGACGACCACCGGGTCGACCAGGTCATCGGCCTCCTCGACGCGGGAGACGTACGGGCGATCGGCCCGGTCCTCACCGAGGGCCACGCCTCCCTCCGCGACGATCTGCGCATCTCCTGCCCGGAGTTGGACCTCGTCGTCGACACGGCGGTCGGCGCGGGGGCGCTCGGCGCCCGGATGACGGGGGGCGGCTTCGGCGGCTCCGCGGTCGTACTGGTGGAGGCCGCGGACGCGGACACGGTCACGAAGGCGGTGGAGGAGGCGTTCGCGACCGCCGGGTACACGGCACCCCGGGTGTTTCCCGCGGTGCCTTCGGCGGGGGCGCGGCGGGTGGAGTGAACGGTCGCGGCGAAGACGCCCCGGGCTGACCGGGGCGTCCAGCTCACCTGGGTATGTCGTCGCAGAACTCTCCCCGGGGCGCTTACGCAGGACTCTGGCCAGACAGCTGAGGTAACCGGTGAGGTGGCGCGGAGCCAGGAGGCCGTGGACGGTACGGCTGTATGTTCAGGCCCCGGACGGGTTCACGAGCCGCACCTGGATCGTCGGTGAGCCGGAAATCCGGAACCGGATCATGGCCGGTGCGCTGCTGCTGTTCGTCGTCGCGTTGGCTGCCGCGCCCGGCGGGTGGGGCAGCGACCCTGGCGGGACGCTGCCCCGGCGTGCTTACTCGGGCGGGTCGATGTCCACCTTTTTGCCGTTGTCGTCATAGAAGGTCACATTGTCCCAGTCCAGAACGCCCCTCTTCTTGTATTTCGCGATCTGGGCCATCTCCCATTCCGCGCCACGCCAGATACCTCCCGGTTGTCCGTTCGCCACGGCACGGTCGAACCTGTCTTGATACGAGACGCCGTCGAAGCCCTTCAGGCTCACGGCGACCTTGCCGTTGTCCCGCAGCACGCCGTCGACTTCGGACATCCACCTGGTGTACGGAATGCCGCCGGGCAGGTAGGCCTGCACTTCCAGGTAGCGGTCGTCCATGAGGTTGTAACCCTTGAGCTGCGTCGTCAGGTCCCCGACGTTTTCCCTCGTGCCGAGAACCAGGGGCTTGCACTCGGAGTTGTGGACCAGGACCGGGGTCTTCCCGGCCAGGACGTAGAAGGAGTGCAGCCCCGCGACCGTGAGGCTGTATGTGACGGTTGTACGGGTGTAGGGGCGGTTGGCGAGCACGGTGGCGGTCCCGCCGCTGTCCGTGCGCAGGGTGTCGCCGGGGCGCAGGTCCTCGGCGGGCACCCAGGAGTAAAGAGCGGTGCTCCAGAAAGGGTGCTCGTAGGTGGCCGAGAGCTCGTTGACGTCGCCGGTCGGTCCTCGGATGGTGAGGGCCGCGAGGTACTTGTCGTCGTACTCGGTGACGATCTGCTGCGTGACCCGTCGGGCCGCGGTCTCGCCGGTCTCCGGGTCGGTGGCCCGGACCAGGTCACCGGCCTGGATCTTCTCGATCGGCTCGGTGCTGCCGTCCGACATGAGGACCCGGGTGCCGGGCAGGAAGCACTGGGTGCAGCCGCGCCGCAGCACTTGCAGCGTCCGGTAGGCGGCGCCCAGCATGCGGAACTTGGACGCCATGATCGCATCCTTGTTCAGCTCCCAGCACGCTTCGAGATCGCCCTTACGGGCGCAGTTCTCCAACTCGGTGAGCCCGGTGATGGCGTTGATGATGTCGTTCAGCTGCTTCATGCTCGCCTCGAAGGCGGGTCCCTGGGAGAGCACATCGCAGTAGGCGTCGTGGTGCTGGCACCACCGGCCGGGGTTGTCGATCGCCTCGCAGCCGAGGATTCCGCACCGGTAGAGCTCGGCTGCTGTGACGCCGTCCTTCTCCTGGGCCTCCTTCGCGGCGACGGCCGCGCGACGGCGGGTCTCCTCCTCCTCACGGTACTTCTGGACGGCGGTCACGAACGCCTCGGTCGCGGCGGTCGCCGCCTCGGCCGCGCTCTTGCCGGCCTGCTCCGCCGAGGTCTGGGCCTGGGCGGCCGAGGCCCACGCCGACCCGGCGGAGGTCTGGGCGAGTTCCGCGGACATGGTCGCGTCGCTGGCGGACCTGGCGGCATTCTGCGCCGCCGTGTCGGCCCGGTTCGCCGCGGCACGTGCCGTCTTCGCCGATTCCGCCGCCTGTGCCGCGGAGGCCGCGGCGTCCTTGGCGTACTGGTCTGCCTGCGCGGAGTAGCCGTCGGCCTTTTCGGATGACGTCTTCGCCTGCGCCGCCCAGTCCTTCGCCTCGGCCGACGCCTTGCGGGCTGTCGCTGCGGTGGCCTGGGCGGTGGCGGCGTCGTGCTGTGCCTGCGCGGCCACCTGGGCGGCCTCGGTGACGAGCTGCTGGACCTGCAGCTGGTGGGTCAGGGACAGGAAGTCCTTGCGCTGGGCGGTGTACTGCCCGGACTGCACGAACCGGTGCAACAGGTCGGCGGGGCCCTCCAGGGCGATCCTCGCGGCGGACTTCACCTCCGGGTCGCCGCTGTCGACCAGCTGCGCGGCGGTCACCCGGTCGTCCTGCACCTGGGCCTCGGCCAGGGTCTTGGTGAGGAAGGTGCGGAAGGCGTCGATGGTGCCGGCGCTCAACGCCGCGCGCGCCTTGTCCTGGACGTTGGGGCCGCCGACGTCGGCCGCCTGAGCGATCGCCACCCGGAACGCCTCCCGGCCGGCCTCGTACTGCCCCTCCTTCAGGAACGCGCTGACCGTGGCCGCGTCACCGTCCAGCGCGGTCTCCGCCGCGTCCCGCACCTCCTCGACGGAGCTCTCCTCGGCGAGGCGCTCCACCTCTGTGCGGTCGTCCTGGGCCTTGGCCTCGGCCCGGCCGGTGCGGACGTACGCGACGACTCCGGCGGTGTCACTGCCCAGTGCCTCCTGAGCGGCCTCGCGCAGCCAGGCCTCGCCGTTCTTCATGTCGAGCAGGGCGAGGTGACGGCCCTGCTCCGCGATCTCCTCGTCGTCGGTGCCGGCCTGAGCCGCCTGCGCCAACTGCTCAGCGCTGGCTTGCTGTTCGGCGAGGTCGGCGGCTTCCTGCTCGCGCTGTTCCTGCTCCTGCGTCTCCTGCGCCTTGAGGTCGCGGGCGTTCTCGATGCCGGCGTTGGTCCGGCCGAGCAGCTCCTCCGCCTCGACCTCGCGGGCCAGTGTGTAGACGGTCTGAGCCTGTGCGGCGGCCGCGGTGGCGACCTTCGCTGCCTCGGTGGCCGCGTTGGCGTGGGCGGTGGACTTTGCGGCTGCGGTGGACGCGTCGACCGCGCTGTCTGCGGCCTCCTGCGCGGCCTTCGCCGCGTTCCTGGCGTGTTCGGCGGCCGACCGTGCCGCGTCCCGGGCGTCGCCGGCCGCTGTGGCCGCCTTACGGGCGAGCGACTCGGCCTGGCCAGCGGCCCGGTTGGCCTCGGCGGCCTGCCGGTGCGCCGAGGCCGCGGCGGCCCGGGCGTTCGCCGCCGCGGAGCTCCCCGCACCGGCGTACTGGCTGGCGGTCACCGCCGCGTCGGCTGCCGCGGCGGCGTTGGTGCCCGCACTGGCGGCGGACGCCGCGGCGTCACCGGCGGCGTTGGCGGCCTTCACGGCCTGGTCGGCGGCGTCCGCCGCCTTGTCCGCGCCCTTGGCGGCGTCACTGGCCTTGGTCGCGGCCTTCCTGGCGGCGTCCGCGTTGGCGGCGTCCGTCGAGGCGGCGGCCGCCGCGTTGCGTGCGTCGGAGGCCGCGTTGGCGGCGCCGACCGCGGCTGCTGCGGCCTGGGCCGCGGCTGCCGCCGCCGTCCGTGCGGACTGCTCGGCGGAGTTGGCCGCGGAGATGGCCCGCTGCGCGGCCTTCGCTGCTCCGGACGCGGCGCTCGCCGCCCGGTTCGCTGCGCGTGCCGCGTCCTCGGTGTCAGCCTGGGTGGCCTCGGCCTCCGCGGCTGCCGTCTGCGCGGCTTTTTTCGCCTGTGCGGCGGCTTCGACGGCCTCTTTGGAGGCATCCTCGGCCTTGGCGGTCTCCGCCGTGGCGAGCTTGCCCGCCCGCTCCGCCTGGGCCGCGAGTTCCGCGACGCTCGCGTGCTCCTCGTCGCGGTTGCGGGCGACGAACTGTCCGACGTCCAGGAACTCCCGTACGTCGTCGATGGTGCCGCTCAGTGCGAGCCGTCCGGAGGCCCGCACGTTGGTGCCGCCGGCGGCGATGAGCTGGGCCAGCAGGACCCGGTCGTCCTGTTCCTGGGCCTCCGTCAGCCCCGTGTCCAGGAAGGTCTGGATGTCCTCGGTGGTGCCGGCGAGCGCGGTCCGGCCACGCTCCTGCACCTCGGGGCCGCCCACGTCGATCGCCCGAGCGACCAGGACCCGCTGGTCCTGTTCCAGAGGCTCCTTCCAGCCCGACTTCATGAAGGCGGCGAGGTTGCCCTCGCTGCCGGTCAGCGCGGTGCGTACGGCTTCGAGGGTGTTCTCCCCGCCGATGGCGGCCAGTTGGGCCGCCTCGACCCGGTAGTCCTGTACCTGCTGGTCCCCGTAGTTCGTGAGGAAGGCGGCGATGTTGTCAGCGCTGCCCACCAGAGCGGCTTCGGCGGACGCCCGGACCTCGGTGCCGCCGGACGCCCAGACGTCCACCGCCTGCTGACGGAAGGTGCGGGATATCGGTACGACGGTGTCGTCGGCCGTGTCGGCGGCGGCCGGATACGCGGCAAGCAGCCCCGCCAGCACGGCCAGGGCCACGGAACCGGCTGTGCGTCTGAAAGCGCCCCTGCGTATGCCGGAGCGCCCCGGTTGTTTTCCTCTCACAAACGCCCTCTTCTATTCCATGAATAGCGGCCGAATCAGGCTGCTATTTCCTTTTTTCGAACACTGGATATTGCCATGGAAAGCATAACCAGATGAGCGTGGAAAAGGGCTGAAGAAAGTCAGCGATGCCTTCCGGTGAAACCAGCCACAGCCGGACCGACAGATTCCGGGAGATGCGCCAGGGCGAGCGCCACCGCCTCTTCCACGGTGGGTACCTCGGCGATCATCCCGACGTTGGCGTGTTGGAGGACGATGTACGGTCGGCCGGGCTGCGGGGCGATCGCGATCTCGTCCCGGTAGGGACGCCCGGTGCAGGAGCTGAAGGCGACCGTCCAGTGGCTGGTGAACGGGAAGAGCTGCCGTAGCCGGGGTTCTTCGTACGCCACCTCCACCAGTCGGCCGAACTCGCCGAAGTCCGGAGCGCCGACCGCCTGCTCCCGCAGCTGGTCCCACCGCGCCGCGACCGCTGCCTCGGGGCCGCGTTCATGGGCCTCGGCGAGCTCGTCGAACAGAAGGAAGGGCTGTGTGCCGCGCATGAGCGACGCCGGTGTGCCCGCCGCCCAGGCCGCGCCCGCCCGGACGATCTCCCGGAGCTCGTCCGTCTCCCCTCTGACGATGTCGACCTCTCCGGACCGGCCGATGACCTGGAAGCCACGAATGTCGGTGCGGAGGAAGATCGTGAGCGGCTGTCGTCCGGGAGCCGTGGTGGCGATACCGACCGAATCTGCTATTTCCTTTCGGCCAGGAACGAGAACGAGAGGGATATCGAGATCGGTCGCCATTTGCTTTAGAGCGTTCGCCAGGCCGCCGGCCTCGATCACGTCCGCATAGAATTCAGAATTCACTCGGACATTATGTCACCGCGGAACCGGCCGTACCACCCGCTCGGTGGTACAGCCGGAATACTTTTACCGTGCCGCGTAACCGAAACTGACGTCCGCAGCCGGCAGATCGCCCGCACCCGGCTGGTACGTCGTGACCGCGGCGACCGTGCCGCCGGCTGTCACGTTGGACAGTGGAAGGGCGTACAGAGTGCCGTAGATCGACGGACCGTAGGGCAGCCCGACGTACAGGTTCGTACCGGTGTAGTGGATGCTGCTGCCGAGGTGCTGGCCCGCAGCCGCGGTGCCGGGGATGCCGTCGCCGTCGCCGATCTCGGTCCAGCGGTCGTTGGCACCGGGCGAGCCGAGCAATGAGAAGGTGCTGAACGCGCCCGCGCCCGCCGTGGTGCCGATGGCTTCGTCCGGGATACCGACGGCCAGTTTGAGGGTGTCGGTGGTGCTCACCGCGCGGGGTGCGGTGTTCACCGCGCTCAGGGTTTGGCCGAAGTGGTCCCCGACCTCGGAGGTGCCGGACACGTCGTCGCTGTCGGTCCCCGACTGGTACGAGTTGAGCTGGGTGTAGGTTCCGGTGGAGGCGATCTCGAAGGTCAGGACGTTGCCCACCTCGGCCTTGGCGACGGAGTCGATGGTCAGGCCCTCGCCCGGCGAACCGACAGCGAGGATCGACTCGTTGGCCGTGGCGGCCCCGGACGGGCGGTAGGGCACGAGCGCCACCGAGCGGCCGAACTCGTCACCGGACTCAGCGCTCCCGCTCACCGTGTCCAGATCCTGGTCGAGGCCGAACAGCGGGGTCGGGCGGCTCTCGGCGTTCAACGCGTTCGGGTCGAAGACGGCGAGGTTGCCGGCGCCGGTGGCTGCGGTGCCGATGGTCTCGCCCGGGGCGCCGATGACGATGTGGTTGGAGTCGGCCGCGACGGCGCCGCCGAAGCCGTCGTTCGGCTCCACGGAACCGGGGACGTCGAGACTGTCCTGGTGGACGGAGACGTTGGCGCTGCCGTGGACGTAGAAGGCCTCGCCGGCGTCGGCGGAGGTGCCGAGGTCCTCGCCGGGGCTGCCGATCACCACGAACGGTTCACCGGCGTTGGTGACTCCGGCCGCGAGCGAAGCGCCCAGCTGGTCGCCTGTCTCGTAGCTGGAGGCGGCCAGTGAGCCGGTGCCCAAGCCCTGCTGGAGGTTGGTGTCCGTCACGGTGCCGGTGCCCAGGCCTCCGGTCGCGCCGTACAGGATGTCGGCCATACCCGCGTCTGTGGCGGTGCCGAGGTCTTCGGCCGGGGTGCCGACGACCAGGTCGGTGCAGCCGTCCGCGTCGTAGTCGACGGCGTCGATGGCCTGGCCGAACCCGTCGCCGGCCTCCGCGCTGCCATTGACCCAGTCGAGGGCCTGGTTGATCTCGGCGGTGCCCTTGCCGCCGCCGTAGACGATCCGGACCAGGCCCGCCTTGGCGTTGCCGCTCACGGTGGCCTCGGGGTCGGAGATCGCGATGTCCTCGACGCCGTCGCAGTTCAAGTCGGTGACGGGCGCTGGGCCGGTGGTGGCGGTCACCCAGGACGACAGATCGTCGGCGCGGGCGACGACGGCGCCTGTGCGGGTCTCCGTCTCGCCCATGCAGCCGCCCTGCCAGGACCGGCTGCCGACGCCGATCAACTGGACGGTGCCGCTCGTCTCGCGCAGCAGGGGGCCGCCGGTGTCGCCCTGGCACAGTGCGCTGTCCAGGCCGGTGACATTGAGGTCGTCGGTGCCTACGGCGTCCACGCCGAAGGTGGTGGTGTGCGGGCTGTCCGGCACCCACTCGGCCGCGGTACGGCCGTAGCCGACCGCGCGCAGCTGGTCTCCCGTGGTGGGCGCGGTGGAGGCGACGGTCACCGGTGTCACACCGGTGGCGGGCCGTGCGAGGCGGGCCAGCACCAGGTCACGGCCGGACTTCGGCACCAGCTGCACCACGGTGCTCGTCCTCCCGCCGACGGTGGCGGTGGCCGCCATGGCGGGCTTGCCCGCCGCGACGGTCGGCACCTCGGGGTCGGTGGCGAAGCAGCTCGCCGCAGTGAGGATCCAGTCCGAGGCGACGAGGGCGCCGCTGCACGCGCGGGCAGTGTCGTCGGCGCCGAGGGACACCTTGGCGGTGAAGGCATAGGAGCCGGCCGTCACGGTGTCGCCCGCGACGGCATGGGCCGGTACGGCGATCAGGGCGCCGGCGGTGGCGACGGCCGCCACCAGGGCCGCACCCATGGAAGAACGCAGGAGGGTCACGTTTCTCGATTCCTTGACGCTGGGCACGGCCGGGTCAGCCGGTGACACGGATCTCGACGAGCACAGAGCGGGCGCCGTCCGAGGTGCCCTCGCCGACGCTCTCGAAGCCGCCCTCGGCGACATCGACGGTGGTCGTGGCACCGTTCGCGGTCAGGTCGGCGCTGATGGGGTGGTCGCCGGTCTGCAGGGCGAAGACGCGGGGCAGCGAGAGCGTGAGATAGCCGGACGCGGCCGTGGCCTTGAAGCAGTAGTCGCCCTTGCGGCCTACGGTGCTGTCCTTGACCGTGTAGACCCGGATCTGGTCGGCGGAGCCGTCGCAGGTGGCGAGCAGGATGTGTCCGTCACCCTTTTTCAGTTCGATGCCCTCCGACGTGAGAATGCCTGCCGCGCCGGGATAGGAGAACTGCTCCACCGCGATGGGCGGAGTGTCGGCCGCAGAGGCTGAGGAATCATCGGCGACTGCGAGAGGAACGGCTATCGCCGTTCCCAGAGATACAGCCAGCCCTGCAAAAAGAAGATTTCGAGCACGGAAAAACACCGCACCCTCCTTTCGGGTGCGGCAATTCCATGCCGAAAGCCGCTCCCCCCGTGAAACTGGATCACCAACGACGAGTCATAAGTTAACCGTAAGTAAGTAAACCGTCAACGTAATTAACTCGCGACTATTACGCTGGTTGTGTAAGTAAGAGTGCAGTATGCAAACATATAGCTAGATAGCCGCTAGATTTTGATATGAGGCATTTGTCGAGTGGGCGAGTGGAACCCTTGCTTCGAACGGACTCGAAGGCGTTGGCCGGGGATGCGCCACGGCCGCTTCGAGTTCCATGAGGTGGTCCGGTGATGCCGTTGCGGCCGACGAGCCGGTGGTGTTGGACATCACTGAAAATGCCTATGAGTGCGGCACTTTGGACACGGCGGTCGGCGCGGGCGCCCTCGGCGCCCGGATGACGGGCGGCGGCTTCGGCGGCTCGGCGGTCGTCCTGGTCGAGGCCGCGGACGCGGAGACGGTCACGAAGGCGGTCGAGGAGGCGTTCGCCACGGCGCCACGGGTGTTTCCGGCGGTGCCTTCGGCGGGGGCACGACGGGTGGAGTGAGGTCCGTCGGCGAAGACGCCCCGGGCGAACCGGGGCGTCCCGCTCACCGAGGCATCCCGGCTACGTCCTCGCGCACGGGATCCCCGGCGGAGACGCTCTTGCCCAGCCGGTGCAGCGCGCCGTGGGCCACTGCGCGCAGTCGCGCCGCGGTCAGCGTGGACGCGGGGTCGTAGGTGAGGATCCGCACGACGTCGACGCGCAATCGGTCGACCTCGCCGAGAGCTGGGAGACCGGCGAGCAGCTCATGGCCGGGCCGCTTCGTCACCGCGTCGCCCATGTCGGCCAGCCGGAGCCGCCCGATCAAGTCCGATGTGTACGGCCGCCCTTGGGCCATCGCGTCCAGCACGAGGGAATGGATGCCCAGCGCGAGCAGCGTCCGCACCACCGCGTCGCCCGAATCCGGGTGGACCCACCAGTCCTCGTATCGCCGGCGCCGTATGTGACGGTAGCTGGGCAGCAGTTCGGCGGCCGCCAGGAGGCGACGACTCCACGCCGAGCAGTCCGACCAGACGTCCACGGATGTTCCTTGCCTTCGTCGACAAGCCGTGACCGAGCGATGAAGTGAGCGTCGCAGCAAGGGGAGTTCAGAGGTACCCCCACGCCCGGCACATCGCCCGCAGCGCCTCCGGGATCTCCTCCGGCGCCGGGGTCGGGCGGTCCGGCTGGACCTGGCCGGTGCGGATCTTGTCGGTCCAGTCGCCGAAGCCGACGCCCAGGACGGCGCCCTCCAGGCTGCTGCCGTAGTCCGTCATCCCCGGTTCGTAGGGGAGGTCCAAGTAGGCGCAGAGGGACCGGAGTTCGGCGGTGGGGTCGGTGGTGAGGTCCTCGTAGCGGAGGATGTGGCCGCCCAGTTCCGCGTGGGCCTCTTCCATGGACTCCATGTATTTCAGGACACGTTGGGCCGCCTCCTCGCGGGTCCGGTCGGGTACGGCCTTGTGCCAGGAACGGGCCACCGCGCCCGGGTGCCGCCGCAGGAAGACGAAGCGCGCGTCGGGCCAGGTCTCGGCGATGCGGCGCCATGGAAGGCGTTGCCCGGGGTCTTCTCCACGATGAACTGCTTGCCGGACTTGACCAGTTCACGGTGCAGGGCCCGGTCCCAGAGCAGGCCCTCCAGCTGTTCGTGGCCCAGGCCCAGGGTGCGCAGGGAGCGTTCCGTGGGGGTGCCCGACTTGAAGTAGACCTCGATACCGGTCAGATGGAGTTCGTGCGCCGCGTGCAGCCGGGGGTGCGCCCCCAGCATCATGCGCAGCAGCGTCGACCCGGAACGTACCGAGGTCAGGATGAACACCGGGCGCTCCAGCAACCGGTCGACGGCCGGGTCCACCGTCGCCGTCTCCGGTACGGGTTCGGGGCGCGCGGGGCGTGAACCGCGCGGCGCGGGAATCGCCCCCAGGAAGCCCGCCGTCGTCGCCGTGGGTGGTGTGGGCACCCGGCGTATCTGGTAGCCGGTCGCTCGGCGAGCTTGGAGTTCAGCTTCCGCAGCATGCTCATGGCGGGCACGGTAAAGGGGGTGTCTGAGACTGGGCTGGGTGTCCCGTTGACCCCGGAGGTGTTCACCCCCGGTTCGGTCACCCCAGGTTCTTGGTGAGGGTGTACTCCGTGACCCCCGGCGGATAGTCCCGGATCACGCACACCACCTCGTACCCCCGCTTCTTGTAGAACTCCGGCGCCTGGAAGTCCCACGTCTCCAGCCGGGCCGCGCCGCAACCGCGCTGCTCGCGGGCGATGCGCTCCGCCTCCGCGAGCACCCGGGAGCCGAGTCCCGTCCCGCGGTGGCGGCCGTCCACCCACAGGTACGTCACATGGAGCCAGTCCGCCCAGGTGTGGCAGACCGCGCCGCCCGCCAGATCGCCGGCGGCGTCCAACGCCCAGACGTGAAGCGGAACTTCACGTTCGCGAGGGGTTCCGCGCAGCGCCCGCAGCACCGGTGACGCGGCCGTGTTGGTCTCGAGCAGCCGGGCGCGGAGCAGATCGCGTCGCTCTCTGTCTACTTCCGTCTCAATACGAAACATGCGGCTCACCATAAACGGGCCGGACAGTCAGTTCTGCAAATTGGGTTCCGCTGCCGCGCCCCGGCCGTACGCTGTGAACAGCACCGGTGGGGGCCGGTGCTGATCAGGGGGCGAGACAAGTCGGGTACGACGCCCGATGTGGGGGTAGCAGTGTCTGCACGGCGGCGGCCGTGCGGCTTCGGCCGCTCCCGGGCGTCGTACCCGCAACCATCGCTTCGTCTCCCGACGATGAGGTATCCCCTGCTCCACCAGGAGCCTGGGGAAGGGGGTTTCGTGGTTCGCATCCGAGTCCTGGTCGTCGACGACCATCGCATCTTCGCCGAATCGCTCGCCGCGGCACTGGCCGCCGAGCCCGATGTCGACGTGTCCGCGGCCGGCAGCGGTCCCGCCGCGCTGCGCTGCATGGAGCGCGCGAACGCCGAGGGCCGCAGATTCGACGTCCTGCTCGTGGACGCCGACCTGGGCGGCAATGTGCCAGGTGTCCGGCCCGCGGTGCCCGTACAGGCGGGGAACGAGGACGGGCTGGTGGACGGGATCTCCCTGGTCGCCGGGGTCCGTTCCGCCCAGCCGAGTGTACGGATGGTCGTGCTGGCGGAGAAGGACGATCCGCGCCGGGCCGCGCTGGCCCTCCAGGCCGGTGCCTCCGGCTGGGTCGCCAAGGACTGCTCGCTGTCCAGGCTTTTAACCGTCATCCGAGGTGTCCTGCGCGACGAGACGCATCTGCCGCCGGCCCTGCTGACCGGGGTCCTGCGCGAGCTGACGGCCGCGCGCAAGCACCGCACCGAGAGCGAGCGCCTGGTGGAGTCCCTCACGCCGAGGGAACGCGAAGTGCTGCGCTGCATGGTGGCCGGACTGGGACGCAAGGCGGTCGCCGAGCGGCTGTTCCTCTCCCCGCACACAGTCCGGACGCATATGCAAAACGTGCTCGGCAAGTTGGGCGTCCACTCGACCCTGGCCGCGGTGGCTCTCGCCCGGCGCGCGGGCGTCGGGCCCGTCGACCTAGCCGGGGATGTTGTCGAACGGGGCGGTCAACTGGCGTAGCAGTCCGGCCAGTTCGCCCCGCTGGGCGCGGGAGAGTTCCGCGAGGATCGCGCGCTCCTGGGCGAGCAGGCCGGCCAGTGCCTGGTCCGCGCGGTCCTGGCCCTCCTCGGTGAGGCGGACCAGCACACCCCGGCGGTCACTGGGGTCGGGGAGCCGCTCGACCAGGCCCTTCTTCGCGAGGCGGTCGATACGGTTCGTCATCGTGCCGGACGTGACCAGCGTCTGCGTCAGCAGCTGGCCGGGGGAGAGCTGGTAGGGGCTGCCCGCGCGCCGGAGCGCCGTCAGCACGTCGAACTCCCAGGGCTCCAGGCTGTGCTCGGCGAACGCCAGCCGGCGGGCCCGGTCCAGGTGCCGGGCCAGTCGGCTCACCCGGCTGAGCACCTCGAGTGGCTCCACGTCGAGGTCCGGGCGCTCCCGGCGCCACGCTGCGACAAGCCGATCGACCTCGTCCTCCATGACGATCAGTGTAGTGGTTGTGTCGATGTGAAGTCTCTTGATGTCAAGTCTCTTGACATCAAGAGACTTGGCGCGGAAAGGTGTACGTCATGACTTTCGCCTCGCCCGTGTGGGACCCCGCCCAGTACCTCCGCCACGCCGACCACCGCGCCCGCCCCTTCACCGACCTGCTGGCCCGGGTCACCGCGCTGCCCGCGGAGCGCCCCCGCGTCGCCGACCTCGGCTGCGGCCCCGGCAACGTGACCGCCGTCCTCGCCGACCGCTGGCCCACCGCGCACATCACCGGCTACGACAACTCACCCGAGATGCTGGCGAAGACCGCGCCCTACGCGGGCCCCACGCCCGGCGGCGGCAGCCTCGACTTCGCCCACGCGGACGCGGCGAACTGGACGCCGACGGAGCCGTACGACCTGATCGTGTCGAACGCGGCGCTGCAGTGGGTGCCGGGGCACCTGGACCGGTTCGGCGACTGGGTGGCCGCGCTGGTGCCCGGCGGCACCTTCGCCTTCCAGGTGCCGGACAACATCGACGCGCCCCTGCACGCCCTGATGCGCGAACTCGCCGCCACCGCCCGCTGGAAGAGCCGGCTGGGCGAGGTCCTGCGCCACGAGGACTCGGTGCACACACCCGGTGTCTATCTCGACCGCCTGGCCCGCCTCGGCTGCGCGGCCGACGTCTGGCAGACGACGTACGAGCACATCCTCCCCGGCGCCGACCCCGTCCTCGACTGGGTCAAGGGCACCGGCCTGCGCCCGGCCCTCACCGCCCTCGCGGACGACCCGGAGGCGCGGGACGCGTTCGTGGCGGAGTACCGCGACCTGCTCCGCGAGGCGTACCCGACGGCGGAGTACGGCACGGTGCTCCCCTTCCGGCGGCTGTTCGCGGTGGCCCGCAAGGGGGCGTGAGGGATGCTCGCGGCCGTGGACCATGTGCAGTTGGCGGCTCCGGCGGGGTCGGAGGACGCGCTGCGCGCCTATTACGTCGACGTCCTCGGCATGACCGAGATCCCGAAGTCGGCAGCACTGGCGGCGCGGGGCGGGTGCTGGTTCGGGGCGGGGGCCGTGCAGCTGCACCTGGGGATCGAGGCCGACTTCCGGCCCGCGAAGAAGGCCCACCCCGGGCTGCGCGTCACCGGCATCGAGGCGTACGCGGCCCGGCTGAAGTCCCTTGGGGCGCCCGTCACTTGGGACGACGATCTGCCGGGGTACCGGCGTTTCTACTCGGCGGATCCGGTGGGGAACCGGCTGGAGTTCCTGGAGGCGGTCAGGCCGTCCGGCCCAGGTGGGTGACGAGGATGTGGATCACTTCGTCGTCGATGACGTACAGGACGCGGTAGGCGCCGACGCGGAGGCGCCGGATGCCGACGCCGTAGGCGACGGAGTTGACGGGGCGGGGGTTGTGCGCCAGCTCGTCGATCGCGTCCAGGGCCGCGGACAGGCCCTTAGGGTCCTCTTCCAGGAAGCGAGTGGCGGCGTCGAGGGCGTGAGGCTCGAAAATGATCTCGTAAGTCACTTCTTCTCAAGCCCCAGTCGCCTGCGCACCTCGGCCATGGGGATGCCCGGACCCAGCGTGCCCTCCGCCTTGCGCCGCTGGTAGTCCGAGACGGCGAGGGCGTCCTCAAGATCCTCTATCACCTGCGGAGAGACGAGCAGCGCGGCCACGTGCCCGTGGTCCGTGAGGGCGATGGTCTCGCGGCTGTGGGCGGCGCGGCGCACCAGGTCGCCGAGCTGGGCGCGGGCGGCGCTGATCGTGATCTCAGTCATGAATCCAGTGTGGCACAAGGTTAATCTAGAGGAATGTTCATTCACTGCTTCCGTCGCCCTATCAGGTGAGGCTTCGCCTCCAGCCCGTCCAGCCCGTGCCACGCCAGGTTCACCAGATGGGCCGCCACCTCCGCCTTCTTCGGGCGGCGGACGTCCAGCCACCACTGGCCGGTCAGCGCGACCATGCCGACCAGGGCCTGGGCGTAGAGCGGGGCGAGTTTCGCGTCGAAGCCGCGGCTCTTGAACTCGCGGCCCAGGATGTCCTCGACCTGCGTCGCGATGTCCGAGATCAGGGACGCGAAGGAGCCCGTCGACTGGGGGATGGGGGAGTCGCGGACCAGGATGCGGAAGCCGTCCGTGTACTCCTCGATGTAGTCGAGGAGGGCGAAGGCCGCCTGTTCGCAGAGTTCGCGGGGGTGGCCGGCCGTCAGCGAGCTGGTCACCATGTCGAGGAGGCGGCGCATCTCGCGGTCCACCACCACCGCGTACAGGCCCTCCTTGCCGCCGAAGTGCTCGTACACCACCGGCTTGGAGACCCCGGCCTTCGCCGCGATCTCCTCCACCGACGTGGCCTCGAAACCCTTCGCCGCGAAGAGCGTGCGACCGACTTCCAGCAGCTGGGCCCGGCGTTCCGCTCCCGTCATCCGGGTGCGGCGCGCGCGTCGGGGCTTCTCAGTGCTCGGGGTACTGCTGGGATCGGTCGCCACGGCGTCAATCATGCCGCCTCCGCCGACTCCTTCCGGGGCCGAGAGCTGTCCGGACCGGAGATACGGCGCGAATCGATACGCGAGCGTGACGGCCAGCGCACGTCAGAGGCCCAGCCGAGCTGCTCGCACCAGCGGATGATCCGCGCCGAGGAGTCCAGCTGGCCGCGCTCCACACCGTGCCGCGCGGACGTCGGGTCGGCGTGGTGCAGGTTGTGCCAGGACTCGCCGCAGGACAGGATCGCCAGCCACCACACGTTGCCGGAACGGTCCCGCGACTTGAAGGGGCGCTTGCCGACCGCGTGGCAGATCGAGTTGATCGACCACGTGACGTGGTGCAGCAGCGCCACCCGGACGAGCGAGCCCCAGAAGAAGCCGGTGAAGGCGCCCCACCAGGACATCGTCGCCAGGCCGCCGATCAGCGCGGGCAGCGCGAGCGACAGCATCGTCCAGTAGATGAACTGGCGGGAGATCGTCCGGATCGCCCGGTCCTTGATCAGGTCCGGCGCGTACTTGTCCTGCGGGGTGCGCTCCTCGTCGAACATCCAGGCGATGTGCGCCCACCACAGGCCCTTGATCAGCGCCGGCACCGTCTCGCCGTAGCGCCACGGCGAATGCGGGTCGCCCTCCGCGTCGGAGAACTTGTGGTGCTTGCGGTGGTCGGCGACCCAGCGCACCAGCGGCCCCTCGACCGCCATCGACCCGGCGATCGCCATGGCGATCCGCAGCGGCCGTTTCGCCTTGAAGGAGCCGTGCGTGAAGTAACGGTGGTAGCCGATCGTCACGCCGTGGCAGCCGAGGTAGTAGAAGAACACCAGCAGGCCGAGGTCCAGCCAGCTCACACCGCCCCAGCTCCACGCCAGCGGCACCGCCGCGAGCAGGGCCAGGAACGGGACGGTGATGAAGAGGAGAAGAGTGATCTGTTCCAGCGACCCCTTCCGCTCGCCGCCCAGGGTGGCGGCGGGGAGCGGAGTGCCGTCGTCGTTCGCCCGCGGGGCGTCGTCGATCACATCGGAGCTCGTGGTCATGGGCGTCCCCTGTGGGGTTCGGAGATGGAGGCGGAGCTTCGGACTGCGGGAGCCGAGTACGAGTTCACCATGGACTTCCCTACGGTTCCGTAACCTACGGCAACGTAAGTATGGCAGTGCGTCGACCGGTGGACGAAGCCCGTGAGACCGCGCGTCAGAGTGGACACCTATCCTTGGTGTCGGTCGGACAGCGCGGTCCGCTCTGTTTTCTTCCCGGATGTCCGTCCCGTATGCGGCAGCCGCCGCGGGACCGCCGTCCGGGTTCCCTCCAGACGAGCTTCAAACACTGCAAGGAGCCGCACCTGTGAGCAGTGCCGACGACCAGGCCACCACGACCAACAATGAGTTGCGCGCCGACATCCGGCGACTGGGCGACCTGCTCGGCGAGACCCTCGTCCGCCAGGAGGGCCCCGAGCTGCTCGAACTGGTCGAGAAGGTCCGCCGCCTCACCCGCGAGGACGGCGAGGCCGCCGCCGAGCTGCTGCGCGGCACCGAGCTGGAGACCGCCGCCAGGCTGGTCCGCGCGTTCTCCACCTACTTCCACCTGGCCAACGTCACCGAGCAGGTCCACCGGGGCCGTGAGCTGCGCGCCAGGCGTGCCGCCGAGGGCGGTCTCCTCGCCCGTACGGCCGACCGCCTCAAGGACGCCGACCCCGAACACCTGCGCGAGACCGTCAAGAACCTCAACGTCCGCCCGGTCTTCACCGCGCATCCGACGGAGGCGGCCCGGCGTTCGGTCCTGAACAAGCTGCGGCGCATCGCCACGCTCCTGGAGACCCCGGTCATAGAGTCCGACCGCCGCCGCCACGACACCCGGCTGGCCGAGAACATCGACCTGGTGTGGCAGACGGACGAGCTGAGGGTCGTACGGCCGGAGCCCGCCGACGAAGCCCGTAACGCCATCTACTACCTGGACGAGCTGCACGCCGGCGCCGTCGGTGACGTCCTGGAGGACCTGACGGCAGAGCTGGAGCGCGTCGGCGTCAAGCTGCCCGACGACACCCGCCCGCTCACCTTCGGCACCTGGATCGGCGGCGACCGCGACGGGAACCCGAACGTCACCCCGCAGGTCACCTGGGACGTGCTGATCCTCCAGCACGAGCACGGCATCAACGACGCGCTGGAGACGATCGACGAGCTGCGCGGCTTCCTCTCCAACTCCATCCGCTACACGGGTGCGACGGAGGAGCTGCTGGAGTCCCTCCGGGTCGACCTGGAGCTGCTGCCGGAGATCAGCCCCCGCTACAAGCGCCTCAACGCCGAGGAGCCCTACCGGCTGAAGGCCACCTGCATCCGGCAGAAGCTGGAGAACACCAAGAGCCGCCTGGCCAAGGGCACCCCGCACGAGGACGGCCGCGACTACCTCGGCACCGCCGAGCTGCTGCACGACCTCACCCTGATCCAGACCTCCCTGCGCGCCCACCGCGGCGGCCTCTTCGCCGACGGCCGCATGGACCGTACGATCCGCACGCTCGGCGCGTTCGGCCTTCAGCTCGCGACCATGGACGTACGCGAGCACGCGGACGCCCACCACCACGCGCTGGGGCAGCTCTTCGACCGGCTCGGTGAGGAGTCCTGGCGGTACTCCGACATGCCCCGCGAGTACCGCGCCAAGCTGCTCGCCAAGGAACTGCGGTCGCGCAGGCCGCTGGCTCCGACGCCGGCGCCCGTCGACGCGGCCGGGGAGAAGACCCTCGGTGTGTTCGAGACGGTCAAGAAGGCGCTCGCCGTGTTCGGGCCCGAGGTCATCGAGTCGTACATCATCTCGATGTGCCAGGGCGCCGACGACGTGTTCGCCGCCGCCCTCCTGGCCCGCGAGGCCGGGTTGATCGACCTGCACGCCGGGTGGGCGAAGGTCGGCATCGTGCCGCTGCTTGAGACCACCGACGAGCTGAAGGCCGCCGACACGATCCTGGAGGACATGCTCTCCGACCCGTCCTACCGGCGGCTCGTCGCGCTGCGCGGGGATGTCCAGGAGGTCATGCTCGGGTACTCGGACTCGTCGAAGTTCGGTGGCATCACGACGTCGCAGTGGGAGATCCACCGGGCGCAGCGGCGCCTGCGTGACGTCGCCCACCGGTACGGCGTACGTCTGCGGCTCTTCCACGGTCGCGGCGGAACCGTCGGCCGCGGTGGCGGCCCGTCCCACGACGCGATCCTCGCCCAGCCCTGGGGCACGCTGGAGGGCGAGATCAAGGTGACCGAGCAGGGTGAGGTCATCTCCGACAAGTACCTCGTGCCGTCACTGGCGCGGGAGAACCTGGAGCTGACGGTCGCCGCCACCCTCCAGGCCTCCGCCCTGCACACCTCGCCCCGCCAGTCCGACGAGGCGCTGGCCCGCTGGGACGCGGCGATGGACCTGGTCAGCGACGCCGCCCACGCCGCCTACCGCCGGCTGGTCGAGGACCCGGACCTGCCGACCTACTTCCTCGCCTCCACGCCGGTGGACCAGCTCGCCGATCTGCACCTGGGCTCGCGGCCCTCCCGCCGCCCCGGCTCGGGCGTCTCGCTCGACGGACTGCGCGCGATCCCGTGGGTGTTCGGCTGGACCCAGTCCCGGCAGATCGTGCCCGGCTGGTACGGCGTGGGTTCAGGGTTGAAGGCGCTGCGCGAAGCCGGTCTCGACACCGTGCTCGACGAGATGCACGAGCAGTGGCACTTCTTCCGCAACTTCATCTCCAACGTCGAGATGACGCTGGCCAAGACGGACCTGCGGATCGCCCAGCACTACGTCGACACCCTCGTCCCGGACGAGTTGAAGCACGTCTTCGACACGATCAGGGCCGAGCACGACCTGACCGTCGCCGAGGTGCTCCGCGTCACCGGTGAGACCGAACTCCTCGACGCCACCCCGGTGTTGAAGCAGACCTTCACCATCCGCGACGCCTACCTCGACCCGATCTCCTACCTCCAGGTCACCCTCCTCAAGCGCCAGCGCGACGAGGCGGCGGCCGGCGCCGAGCCCGACCCGCTGCTGAGCAGGGCCCTGCTCCTCACCGTCAACGGTGTGGCGGCGGGCCTGCGCAACACCGGCTGAGCAGCACGGAACAGGGTGCCCCCGAGCTGTCGTAGCGGCTCGGGGGCACCCTCGCTTTCGTCCGTCAGAGTGCTACGAAGGCTGCCGTCAGCAGGGCGATTCCCGAGCCGGCCAGCACCCATCCCGCCCGGGGCAGGCGCAGGCCGCCGGCGACGACCACCGAGGCCAGCAGGAGGGCGCCGCCGAGGGGGACCCAGGCGTAGAGGATCCCGGCGGGGCCGGAGCGCATGACCTCGTCGGTGCCGGGCTTCACGACGACGGAGTACGTCCGGCCCTTCTTCACCGCGACGGTGTGGTCGATGACGACCTTGGCGCGGGCCTTCGACCCGGCCGAGACCGGAGTGTAGGGACCCGTGCAGGTGTCGTCGCCGCACGCGGTGACCTCGATGGTGCCGCTCTCGCGGCCCTTGGTCAGCATCACGTTGTGCGCGGTCGGCCAGGAACCCCACACGCCGGCGATCAGGAGCAGCACGGTGACCGTGCCCATCGCCGCGAGCCGTCCGAAGTTCATGGCGGGGATCATTGGCCATACCCGCACACGCGGTCAACTCCGGTGACCGACAAGTCGGTCGAGTCAGGAGTTGTACGCGCTCTGCGCCCGCTCCAGGCCCTCGCTCACCAGACACTCCACCGAGTCGGTGGCGCGGTCCACGAGGAAGTCCAGTTCCTTGCGCTCCGTGGACGAGAAGTCCTTCAGCACGAAATCGGCCACCTGCATACGGCCCGGCGGGCGCCCGATCCCGAACCGCACCCGGTGGTAGTCCGGGCCCATCGCCTTCGTCATCGACTTCAGGCCGTTGTGGCCGTTGTCACCGCCGCCCAGCTTGAGGCGCAGGGTGCCGTAGTCGATGTCCAGCTCGTCGTGCACGGCGACGATGTTCGCGAGGGGCACCTTGTAGAAGTCGCGCAGCGCGTTGACCGGACCGCCCGACAGGTTCATGTACGACGTCGGCTTCACCAGCACGACCCGGCGGCTCGCCGGACCCGGCGCCCCGATCCGGCCCTCCAGGACCTGCGCCTGCGCCTTCCCGGCCCGCTTGAACTTCCCGCCGATCCGCTCGGCCAGCAGGTCGGCCACCATGAAGCCCACGTTGTGCCGGTTGTTCGCGTACTCCGGACCCGGATTCCCGAGCCCCACGATCAGCCACGGGGCGTTGGCGTCGGTCGTCACGTCGATGTCTCCTTGCTGCGTTCTCCCGGGGGCGGTCCCCCGGCCCCCCAGCAGCCAGCCGCTGCTCCCGTACCGGTGGAGGACGGGAACAGCGGCTGACACCGCGATGAAGGTGAGGATCAGGCCTCGGTGCCCGCGGCCTCGGCGTCGGGCGACGCCTCCTCGGCCTGCGCGGCCAGGACCTGGAGGACGACGGCGTCCTCGTCGATCGCCAGCGTGGTGCCCTTGGGGAGCGGGATGTCCTTGGCGGCGATGGAGGCACCGGCCTCCAGGCCCGCGATGGACACGGTGACCGACTCGGGGATGTGCGTGGCCTCGGCCTCGACGGTGATCGTGCTCAGCACGTGCTCCAGCAGGAAGGAGCCCGGGGCCAGCTCGCCCTCGGTGTGGACGTAGACCTCGACGGTGACCTTCTCGCCGCTCTTCACGGTGAGCAGGTCGACGTGCTCCAGGAAGCCCTTGATGGCGTCACGCTGGACGGCCTTCGGGATCGCCAGCTGGGTCTTGCCCTCGATGTCCAGGGTCAGCAGGACGTTCGGGGTACGCAGGGCGAGCTGGAGCTCGTGGCCCGGCAGGGTGATGTGCAGCGGGTCGACACCGTGGCCGTAGACCACGGCGGGGACCTTCTTGTCACGGCGGATACGGCGGGCGGCGCCCTTGCCGAACTCGGTGCGGGTCTCGGCGGCGAGCTTGACGTCGGCCATGGTCACTCCTCGTAGAAACGTTGGGGAAGGTGGTCACCCGGCCGAACATCGGCCTGCTACGAAGAGCGCGTCGATAACGGACCGCCGTACCTGGATATCGGTACGGCCTCCCTCGCCGAGCAACTTGGGCAGCTTACTCGGCGGGGAGGCCGTAACAGAAATCGATCTAGGGATCGATCTATGACGTGCGGGGTCAGTGCTCGTCGAAGAGGCTCGTCACCGAGCCGTCCTCGAAGACCTCGCGGACCGCGCTCGCGATGGTGGGGGCGATCGACAGGACCGTGATCTTGTCGAGGTCGGCGCCCACCTCGCCCGGGGTGGGGAGGGTGTCGGTGAGGACGAACTCGCTGACGCGGGAGTTCTTCAGGCGGTCCGCGGCGGGGCCGGAGAGCACGCCGTGGGTGGCCGTCACGATGACGTCCTCCGCGCCGTGCGCGAACAGGGCGTCCGCTGCGGCGCAGATCGTGCCGCCGGTGTCGATCATGTCGTCGACCAGGACACAGACGCGGCCCTTGACCTCACCGACGACCTCGTGGACGGTCACCTGGTTCGCCACGTCCTTGTCGCGCCGCTTGTGCACGATCGCGAGCGGCGCGCCGAGGCGGTCGCACCAGCGGTCGGCGACGCGCACGCGGCCGGCGTCCGGGGAGACGATGGTCAGCTTGTCGCGGTCGACCTTGCCGCCCACGTAGTCCGCGAGGAGCGGGAGGGCGAAGAGATGATCCACGGGGCCGTCGAAGAAGCCCTGGATCTGGTCGGTGTGCAGGTCGACGGTGAGGATGCGGTGCGCACCCGCCGTCTTCATCAGGTCCGCGATGAGCCGCGCCGAGATCGGCTCACGGCCGCGGTGCTTCTTGTCCTGCCGGGCATAGCCGTAGAACGGCACGATCACCGTGATGGAGCGGGCCGACGCGCGCTTCAGCGCGTCGATCATGATGAGCTGCTCCATGACCCACTGGTTGATCGGAGCCGTGTGGCTCTGGATCACGAAACAGTCCGCCCCGCGCACCGACTCCTCGAAACGGACGTAGATCTCGCCGTTCGCGAAGTCGAAGGCCTTGGTCGGGACGACCCCGACACCCAGCTGCTGGGCGACCTCCTTGGCAAGCTCGGGGTGGGCGCGGCCGGAGAAGAACATCATCTTCTTCTCGCCGGTCGTCTTGATCCCGGTCACAGCACTGTCTCCTCAGAGGTCATTCAACTGGGTGTGCGTTTATCACGGTACGCCGTGTTCGACGCGCCCGTTTCCGGTCAGTTCTCGCTCTCGCCCTGGCGGGAAGCCGTTTCCGCGGCCTTCGCCGCCGCGCTCCCCGGACGCTTGCGGGCCACCCAGCCCTCGATATTCCGCTGCTGGCCACGGGCCACGGCCAGCGAACCGGGCGGTACGTCCTTCGTGATCACGGAGCCGGCGGCGGTGTACGCGCCGTCCCCGACCGTGACGGGTGCCACAAACATATTGTCCGAACCCGTGCGGCAATGCGACCCGACGGTGGTGTGGTGTTTGTCCTGTCCGTCGTAGTTGACGAACACGCTTGCCGCTCCGATGTTGGTGTATTCGCCGATCGTCGCGTCCCCGACGTAGGAGAGGTGCGGGACCTTCGTGCCCTCGCCGATGGCGGCGTTCTTGGTCTCGACATACGTCCCGATCTTGCCCTTCGCGCCGAGGCGGGTGCCGGGGCGGAGATAGGCGTACGGTCCGACGGTCGCCTGCGCCCCGACGTGCGCGCTGTCGGCGACGGTGTTGTCGACGCGGGCGCCGGCTTCCACGACGGTGTCCTTGAGGCGGCTGTTGGGGCCCACCTCGGCACCTTCACCGATGTGGCTGGTGCCCTGCAACTGTGTGCCGGGGTGGACGATCGCGTCCTGGCCGAACGTGACGGTGACGTCGATCCAGGTCGTCGCCGGGTCGATGACGGTGACCCCGCCGAGCATGGCCTCGGTCAGCAGCCGGTCGTTCAGGATGCGGCGGGCCTCGGAGAGCTGCACGCGGTTGTTGATGCCGGCGATCTCACGGTGGTCGCCCGCGACGGAGGCGCCGACGCGGTGCCCGGCCTCGCGCAGGATGCCGAGCACGTCGGTGAGGTACTCCTCGCCTTGGCTGTTGTCCGTCCGCACCTTCCCCAGCGCGTCCGCGAGCAACTGCCCGTCGAACGCGAAGACCCCGGAGTTGATCTCGCGGATCGCCCGCTGCGAGTCGGAGGCGTCCTTGTGCTCGACGATCGCGGTCACCGCGCCGGACGCGCCGTCGCGGACGATACGGCCGTAGCCGGTCGCGTCCGGGACCTCGGCGGTCAGCACGGTCACCGCGTTGCCGTCGGCGGTGTGGTGGGCGGCGAGGGCGCGCAGCGTCTCACCGCGGAGGAGGGGGGTGTCGCCGCACACGACGATGACGGTGCCGTCCACGGTGCCGAGTTCTTCGAGTGCCATGCGTACGGCGTGGCCCGTGCCGTTCTGCTCTGCCTGGACCGCGGTCCGTACGCCGGGGTCGGTCTCGCCGAGGTGGGCGGTCACCTTCTCGCGGGCGTGACCCACGACGACGACCAGGTTCTCCGGCTCCAACTCGCGGGCGGCGGCCAGCACATGACCGACGAGGGTCCGGCCACAGATCTCGTGCAGGACCTTCGGTGTGGCCGACTTCATACGGGTGCCCTCACCCGCTGCGAGGACGACGACGGCTGCCGGGCGAATGGCGCTCACGGGTTTGCCCTTCGGCTTCGGAATGCTGGGGGGTGGACATTCGCAGGATACCGGGGCGTTTCATGGGGGACATGAGAGTGGGCCCTGACAGTGCTGTCAGGGCCCGAAGAGGGGTGCTGGGAGAGGGGGTTGGTCAGTTGTCGATCCGTTGTCGCTCAGTCGCGAGCGGATTTTGCTCCCCCGCCAGGACTCGAACCCGGACAAATGGCACCAAAAGCCACGGTGCTGCCAATTACACCACGGGGGATCAAACTCGTGAGAACCGGACATTTAGCCTGGTCGCCGAGTGGGCACAGAACACTATGCCGTACGCGATGGGTTCCGTGCGACGGTACTTGTCGTGGGTGATCGGTTTCGTCACTGTTCGGCTACGCGCGGTGGTGTAGGCCAGTCGTGGAAACTCGCCGGAAAAGCGGGGCCCGGCGCCCGTAGGCTGGAGGCATGACCACGACGGGGGAAGACCATGCCACGGCCCGGGGAGGGCCGTGGTGGTGGACCAGGTGGCGAAGTGCGGTGCTGGACGCGGTGCTCGCGGTGGCGTCCGCGGCGGAGTGCGGTGCGGAGGGGGTGCGGTTCGCGCGGGACGCGGGGGTTCCGGCGGCCGTGGGGGTCGTCTTCGGGGTGCTGGCCGGGTCCGCGCTGATCGTCCGGCGGAAGTGGCCGATCGCCGTTGTCCTTGTCTCTATTGCCATCACCCCGGCCCAGATGGGCTACCTGATGGGCATCGTGGGGCTGTACACCCTCGCCGCGTCCGAACTGCCGCGCCGGATCATCGGGTCGCTGGCCGGGATGTCGTTCCTCGGGATGCTGATCGTCATGTTCGTGCGGGTACGGCAGGACATGCAGCGGGGGACGTGGGAACTGGGGGACTGGTTCGTCCCGTTCGCCTCCATCACCACCGCGGTCGGGATGACCGCGCCGCCCGTGCTGCTCGGGCTGTACGTGGGTGCGCGGCGGCGGTTGATGGAGAGTCTTCGGGAGCGGGCCGACAGTCTGGAGCGCGAGCTGCAACTCCTCGCCGAGCGCGCCGAGGAGCGGGCCGAGTGGGCGCGGGGTGAGGAGCGGACCCGGATCGCGCGGGAGATGCACGACGTCGTCGCGCATCGGGTGAGTCTGATGGTCGTGCACGCGGCGGCTTTGCAGGCCGTTGCCCGGAAGGATCCGGAGAAGGCCGTCAAGAACGCTGCCCTGGTGGGAGACATGGGGCGGCAGGCGCTCACCGAGTTGCGGGAGATGCTCGGGGTGTTGCGGAGCGGGGACGGGGCGGGTGCGCGGGAGCGGGCCGCGGTGCCGCTCGTCGCGGTGGGGGTGGCCGCCGCCGCGGCGGCCTCTCGGGCCGTCGACCAGGAGGGTGCGGCCGAGGGGCCCTGTCTGTCGGACGTCGACGAGTTGCTCGGGCAGTCCGCGGCGGCCGGGATGGTCGTCGACCTGTCGGTGGAGGGGGAGACCCGGTCGTACGCGGCGGAGATCGAGCAGACCGCGTACCGGGTGGTGCAGGAGGCGTTGACGAACGTCCACAAGCACGCGGCGGGTGCGAAGACGCATGTGCGGCTCGCGCACCGGGTGTCGGAGATCGCGATGCAGGTCGAGAACGAACCGCCGCCCGAGCTCGCGTCCGCGTCGGCGGCGCGGTTGCCGTCGGGGGGTAATGGGCTGGTGGGGATGCGGGAGCGGGTGCTCGCGCTGGGCGGGGTGTTTGTTTCGGGGCCTACGGATGCGGGTGGGTTTCGGGTGTCCGCGGTGATTCCGGCGGCTTGAGGGTGCGGGTTTCGGCGGGTGCGGCTTTGCGCCTGCGGTTCGGTGGTGGGTCGGGGCCGCGCCGGGGGGTGTCCGTCCTCGGAACGGCGCGGAATCGGGTGCCTACCAACGCGCTCGCGTTGACGCGCCAACCGCTGCGGGCGGACACCCCCCGACACGGCCCCTTCTCGCCGTACGCGGCTGACTGCCCGCGCTCCCGACGGGGTCAGCCTGCTGTCAGGCGTACTGGCTCGATGCCTGAGACGAGTGCCGCCAGGGCCTGGTCGATGTCCGGGCCGAGGTACCAGTCGCCGGTGTGGTCCAGGGCGTAGACGCGGCCCTCGGTGTCGATGGCCAGGAGGGACTGGGTGTCGGGTTCCTCGCCGAGGGGGCTGACGTCGGTGTCCAGGGCGCGGCCGAGGTCGCCGAGGGTGCGGGCCATGTGGAGGCCGTGCAGGGGGTCGAGGTGGAGGGACGCGGGGGCGATCTGGCGGCCGGGGCCCGTGGGGGTGATGTGCAGACCGCCGAATTCGGCCCAGACCTCCACGGCTGCCGGGAAGACGGCGTGCTGGTGGCCGGCGGGCGAGGTGTGGTCGCGCAGGGTGTCCGCCCAGATCTCGGCCTGCTTTATGTCCCAGCGGCCGGGCTGCCAGCCGGCGGCGCGCAGGGCGGCGTCCACGGGTACGGAGAAGCGGGTGGTGGAGTGGCGGTCGGCGTGCATCTGCCCTTCGATCGTCGGCGACATGGGTCACGTGCTGGTGCTGGTGCTGGTGGTGGTGGTGCTTCGTGCGGAGAAAGGAGGGGTGTCAGCCGTTCTCTGTCGTGGGGTCCACGACTCGGACGCCGAAGTGGGCGCTCAGGGCTGTGCAGGCCCGGCACGGTGTGGCGAAGCTGCCGTGCAGGGGGTCGCCGTCCTCGCGGATGCGGCGGGCGGTGAGCTTGGCCTGCTTGAGGGTCTTGCGGGCCTCGCCGTTGGTCATCGGCTTGCGCGCGGCGCGCTTGCTGCGGTCGGCGTCGGCGGCGGCGATGTGGCGGGAGATGAGGATCGCCTCGGCGCAGCGGCCGGTGAACCGGTCGCGCTGGGCGCTGGTGAGGGTGTCGAGGAAGTCCTGGACGAGCGGGTGCAGCTCCGGTGCCTGGTCGCTGCGGGCGGCGGTGCCGGTGAGGGTTTCGCCGCGCACGGAGAGGGCGGCGGCGACGGTCGGGAGTATGCCGTCGCGGCGGTGGTTGAGGGCGGGCGCGTGTGCCGCCCCGGTGGCGCTCCAGCCGACCCGTGGGTCGCCGGACGGCCCGGTGTGCGCCCCCGTGGGCGGTCCCGTCTGCGTCGCGTTCATGATCGTCATCCCCTCCCGTGCATCCCCCGGAAGGACACAGAGTGCCAAATGCCGTGGCGGGTGCGGAAGCTGGGGCGCGCGACACGCCCGGGCTTCGGCGGGCTGTCACGACGGGGTGACGGCTGGTCACGGAGGAGGGGGTGCGGCCGAACACCGCCGGTGACCGGTGTCCCCGTACCGCATAGGCTGTCCGCACCGCGATCCGCGCGGTCGACGCGTGGAGACATTCGTACTGAGTGCCGCAGGGGGCAACCGCCATGACGACAGGTCGGCTCGGGCAACAAGCCGCGCCACCGAACGCGGCCTACGCCGGGCAGGTCGTGCACTTCCCGGACCCGGTCCGGGCGGCCCGTCACCCGAGAGGGGTGCGGATGGACGAGCACGGCTACCCCGAGTTCTCGCCGTACGCGCGCGCGGCTGCGGAGATCGCCGAGCCGCCGGAGGGCTTCGGGGTCGACGAACTGCGCCTGACGGACTACGTGTCGGCGAACGCGGCGCTCGCCGCGACCGGGCACGAGCTGTGGGACACGGTGCCCGCGGTGGCCACCCCGCACGGCTGGACCTGGCACCACGTGGTCGGCACCCGGCGCCTCGAACTCGTCCCCGTGGACGTGAAGGCGCTGCTGCGGCACCACGGCGGGATCGCCACGGCGGCCGTCGACCACGACAAGCGCGGCACCCGCCCGCTCCAGGAGACCCGCCCCGCGCACTTCGGACTGCCGAAATCCTCGGTGTCGGTCACCGAGGCGCAGGTGCAGGGCGTCGAGGAGGACCTCGGCTACCGACTCCCGGGCGCCTACCGGTCGTTCCTCAAGGCGGCCGGCGGCTCCGCGCCCGTCGGCACCGCGCTGGACGCCGAGCTGGGGCTCCTGATCGACCAGCCGTTCTTCACGGTCCGCGACGAGGCGGCCGTCAACGACCTCGTCTACGTCAACAAATGCCTGCGCGACCATCTCACCAAGGACTACCTGGGTATTGGGTTCGTCCAGGGCGGGCTGCTCGCCGTCAAGGTCAAGGGCCAGCGGATCGGTTCCGTGTGGTTCTGCGCCTACGACGACGCCCGCGACGTCGACCCGTCCTGGGCGCCGGCCGCCCGCGTGGAGCGGCTGCTGCTGCCCGCCGGGGACGACTTCGATCAGTTCCTGGCCCGACTCGCCGGAAATCCACCGGAGTTGGAGACGGTGGCGAACCTGATGGTGGACGGCGGGTTCGCCCGGTCCGTTCCGGTGTCGTCCGCGGCTTCGGCGGCTTCGGCGGCTTCGGCGTCTTCGGTGGGGGAGTGAGCGAGACGATGGTGACCTTCGCGCAGGCGCAGGAGCGCGCCGAGGAGTGGATCAACGGCGACGTGCCGTCGTACCAGCATCGCGAGGTGCGGGTGCGGGAGTTCGAACTCGGCTTCGTGGTCTGGGCCGAGGACCGCGCCGACGGGCCGCGTTCGGACGGCGGCGCGCAGCGGCTGGTGCTCGCCCGTGACAGCGGCGAGGCCACACTGTGGCCCGCACTGCCGGTGGGCGAGGTCATCCGCCGCTACGAGGAGGAGTACGGCCGCCCCGACGAGGTCGCCGACGCGGTACCGGTGCCGGCGGCCCGGGTGGACCTCAACCAGACCTCGTTCCTGCTGAGTCCGCCGGAGTGGTTGCAGGAGGCGGCGGACAAGCTGGGGATCGCGGACCGGCGGGGGGCGGGAACTTCCGCCGGGGGGGCGGGGGTTGGGCCCTCGGCTCCCACTTCGGCTCCGGCGCCCGCTCAGGCTCAGGTTTCGGCTCCCGCTCCGGTGCCCGCCGCCCGTTCGCTTCCGGAGACGCAGGCCGGGGTGCCGGCCGCTTCGGCTTGGCCGGACGCCGGGGGAGTTGGGGTGCAGGACGCGCATCGTGTGCCTGACGGTGCCACTCCGTGGGCGGGCACCGACACCAACGCGGATGCCGGCGAGGACCGTTCGGTACCGCTGCCCGCGACCGTGTTCGCGCCGCCGCTGAACGAGAACGACGACTCGACCCCGGCCGACGCCCAGACCGCCCTGATGCCCGGCGGCAGCCAACTCCCGCGCACGGCCGTGGCACCGGCGATGGGGGAGCCCAACGCCGGTGGTGGGGTGGGGGGTTCGCGGCAGCAGCACGGTGCGGGTGCTCCGCAGGGCAGCACGCCTCCGGCTCCGGCCGCTCCGCCGTCGTACGGGTATCCCCAGGGGCAGGTACAGGGACAAGGGCAGGGGCAGGGGGCGCCTGGTGTTGCGGCGCCTCCGGGGGGTCCGCAGGGGGCGCCTTCGGGGGGGCCGTCGTCGTACGGGTATCCCCAAGGGGACGGTGCTCCGGGGACCCCGCCTCCTCCCGGTGGTCCGCAGGGTGCGTCCTCGCCGGGGGCGTCGTCGTACGGGTATCCCCAGGGTGCGCCTTCGCCGGCGCCGGCCGCGTACGGGTATCCGCAGGGGCCGGGCGGTGCCGGTAACGTGCCGCCTCCTCCCGGTGGGCCGGGTGTGCCGGGGCGGGCGCTCGCGGCCAACGCCGAGGACATCGCCGACGCCGCCACCAGCAAGGCGGCGCCTCCGCCGCGCCGGGCGCGGGGTGGTGGTTCGGTCACGCCTCCGCCGCCGGGTGCGCCGGGGACGCCGGGTGCGCGGCCGGGCGGTGCGCCCGCGTCGCCTCCTCCGCCGCCGCCCGGTGGGTATGTGCCGACGCAGATGGTCTCGGCGCTCGGTCCTGAGGGGCCCGAGGGGGCGGTCGGTCCCGGGGCTCCGCAGCCGCCCGGCCCGCCTGGTGCGCCGGGTGCGCCCGGTGTGCCGAATACGCCCGGCGGTCCGCCTCCGGGTGGGGTTCACCATGCGGCGACGATGTTTGCCGACCCGGGGCGGAGTGGGCCCGCGGGGCCGGGTGTGCCGCAGCCGCCGGGTGCCCCCGGTGCCCCTGGTGTGCCGTACGCGCCCGGTGCTCCTGGTGGGCCCGGCGCGCCTCAGGCGCCGGGCGCCCCCGGGATGCCCGGTGCGCCCGGTGCTTCCGGTCCGCAGGGTGGCGCCCCCGGTGTCGTACACCATGCGGAGACCATGCTGGCCGGGCCGCCGATGGGTGGGCCCGGGGCGCCTCCGGCGCCGCAATTCCCGGGTGCGCCCGGTGCGTTGGGGGCGCCGGGTATGCCTCCGGGGGCTCCGCCGCAGGCGATGCCGCCGGGTGCGGTGCCTCCCGGCGCCGTGCCGCCGCCCCCGGGACAGCAGCTGCCCGGTCAGCCCTTCCCCGGTCAGCAGCAGCCTGCCTACGGCTATCCGCAGCAGGGGCAGCCGACCGTGGGACCGGGGTATCAGGCCGTGTTGCGGTACCGCGCGCCGGACGGTTCCGAGCAGCAGCTGATCCGGCGGTCCGCGCCGGGGACGCCGCACCCGGAGTGGCAGATCTTCCACGAGCTGCGCGGCATGAACATCCCGCCGGACCAAGTCCTGGAACTGCACACGGAGTTGGAGTCGTGCGAGCTGCCGGGCGCGTACTGCGCGCGGATGATCCGGGAGCAGTGGCCGCAGGCGCGGATCGCGAGCATCGCGCCGTACGGCACGGATCACGCGAGCCGGCAGCAGGGGATGCGGGAACTCCTCGCCCACCAGGGCGAGTTGCACCAGGTCGCCGACGGGCCGGCCCGACTCGCCCCGGTGCGGGCGCCGTTGCCGCCGGTGCAGCCGACGCCGCCGATTCCGCCGGAGGCGATCGCGCAGGAACTGGCGGGCGCGTTCGGGCCGGGCGTGTTCCGGTTCGAGCAGGCGGCGGTGTCCCGGCAGGGCGTACCGCCGATCGTGGCGCACACGCTGGTCGCTGCGGGGCTGCCGATGGACATGGGCCCGTTCTTCTGGGCGCAGGCACAACCCGGGCGCCCGGTACCGACGTTGGCCGAACTCGCGCAGGAGCGCGGGGTGCGGCCGTCCGCCGACGCGGGCTCGTACCTCGTCATGGGCAGCGACTTCGGCCGGGCGATCTGCGTCCAGTACGGTACGGCGAACATCGTCGCGGTGCCCGTGGAGGCGGGGCCGGGCGGTGCCGCCGTACCGCCGCAGTTCGTGAACACGGGGCTGCCCGAGTTCGCGCGCTGTCTGGCGCTGCTGGGCCGGATGTGGCGGCTGCGGTACGGGCTCAACCAGGAGCAGGCGGGCCGCTGGACCGTCGACTTCCAGGCGCAGCTCGCCTCGCTGGACCCGGCGGCGCTGGGGTCGCCGGAGAGCTGGTGGTCGGTGTTGCTGGAGCAGATGTGGGACGGGTTGCTGTGACCCCGGTCCGCTGAACAGGCTGTAGGGAAGAAGGGTCGGACCCGGTCGTGTGATCGGGTCCGGCCCTTTTGTGTGCGCGGGTGGCCGTTCACGTTCGCGTGATGCCCGTGACCTGTCTGCGGAGTGTCGCGTTATGAACCCTTATGCCCGATACATCAAGATGTGCGCGAAATCGTCATTTCATGTCCGTCGGGTGGAGAGGGGTTCCAGGATGAGCAGCGCATCGGTGTCGCCACGTGGCTTCGTGGCAGTACGGGGGCGCGGCTACCGCCCCGACCAGGTCGACGCGTACGCGGCGGCGCTCTCGCGGCACCGGGACGCCGCGTGGGAACGGGCCGCGCGGCTGACCGTACTGGCCAAGGACATGGAGGCGGACGCCGAGCGGCTGCGGGAGACGGTGGCGCGGCTCGCCCCGCAGACGTACGAGACGCTCGGCGAGCGGGCGCGGCGGTTGTTCGAGCTGGGGGAGGAAGAGGCCGCCGCCGTACGGGAGTCCGCGCGGCTCGCGGCGCGGGAGGAGGTCGCGCGGGCCGAGGCGCACGCCGCGAGCGTGCTCCAGGCGGCGCGTGAGGACGCGGACGCGCTCCGCGCGGAGGTCGAGGAACGTGCCCGTCAGCGGCTCCTCGCGGCGCGTGCCGAGGCCGACGACATTCGCATCGGCGCGCGGCGTGAGGTGAAGGAGGGGCGTACGGAGGCGCTGTCCGCGTTGCGTGAGGTGCGGCAGCGGACCGGCGGGATGCTGGGGGACCAGGCGAAGGAGCATGCGGAGCGGTGGGCCGCGGTGGAGCGGTTCGAGGAGGAGCGGGTGGCTGCGGTGGATGCGCGGTGCGCCGAGCGGGTGGCTCGTGCGGAGGCGGCGCTCTCCGAGGCGCAACAGGCTTTTGCCGAGGCCGAGTTGTCGGATCGGCGGCGGCAGGAGGAGGCGGCGGAGCGGGCGGCGGAGGTGTTGGCGGAGGCTCGGGTGCGGGAGGAGCGGGTTGCTCGGGAGACGGAGCGGGTGCTGCGCGAGCATGGGGAGACGTGGGATGTTGTGCGGGCGCATATGGATCATGTGCGGAGTAGTTTGACCGCGCTTACTGGGCGGGCGGCGGCGGAGTGACTGGGTGGGTGCGGTTGTCGTCATAGTGCGGGTGCGTGGGGGCTGGGCGCGCAGTTCCCCGCGCCCCTAGGTGGGGACGGTCGTCCAGCGCTCCCAGGTCACCCGTGATCTGCGCAGCACGGTGTCGGGTTGGGGACCTCGAACGGGGTCAGGGTGTTGCCCGGTGCCGGGACCAGGGCCAGTACCAGGTGGCCCTCGCGCCATTCCGGGCGTACGTGGTCCTGGGTGTGTACGGGGGTGACGGGGGCCGGGGTCTCGCCTGATGTGGCGCCGACCACGATCACTCGGTCGATGGCCGTTCGTTCCAGCAGGTCGGACAGGGGGATTGTCCCCGTGAGGTGTTCCGCGCCGGGGAACAGGACCGCTCGGCCCGAGCGGCGGGCGGTGTGTTCGGCGGCTGCCTCGGCGGCGGCCTGCTGGTCGCCCTGGGGAGTCTCGGACTCCGTGAGGTGCCGCCAGGCTTCCGCGGCCGATTCGGGGTCCGGGAGTTCCAGTGATACGGCCGTTCCGCGGCGCGTGTCCGTGCGGATCAGGTGGGTGCAGGCCACCGTGCCCGGCGGTAGCGCGAGCGAGGTCGTCAGGTCGCGGATCAGGTGGTCGGCCTCGCGGAGGGTCGTCGTGCCGGCGTCCACCCCGATGACGGGGTGGACGCCGGACGGGTCGTAGGACGTGGTCATGCGGGGAGGACCCACATCGGGTTGGAGTAGAACCAGAGGTCCTTCCACGGGTCGGCGTCGCCGAGGACGTCCATCGCGGGGCCTACGGGGTCTACGGCCGCGCCGCCGACGCCCACGGCGGAGCGGTTGCCGTCGGTGCCGCGGAGGCGGACGTAGACCGGCTTGTCGAGGCGGCCGAGGGAGTACGTGAGGCGGACGGTGCCCGACGACTTGTCGATCTCGAAGGACTTGACGACCTTCGTCTGCGGGGTGGCGAAGGTGTCCTTGTCCGTGACCGGTCCTGTGACATCGCCCTGGACGACGTCGACGCGGGCCAACGAGGGCTGGAACTGGGCCCAGTTGGGGCCGTTGGCCAGGCTGATGCGGATGACCAGGTCGACCTGGGCGCCCCGGCGGACGTGCAGTGAGCCGCCGAGGGTCGTCTCGCGGCCACCGGAGACCAGGCGGGCGTCGAGGGCGCTGATCAGGCCGCCGTGGTCGACCCAGACGCGGCCCGCGCGGATGCCGTCCATGACCGCCTTGTAGGCGAAGGAGGACGCGCCGACGTGGGTGCGGGAGTACTGGCCGGGCCAGAAGTCGGTGTCGGTGAGGCTGATGCCGCCGCCGTAAACCGGGTCGTTGTAGCGGCCGTTGGCGTTGAAGTCGCCGCCCGGGCCGCGCAGGGCGGTGTCGGCGTAGACGTTGTGGGAGTCGGAGTTGGCGGTGATCCACCAGGGCTTGCCCTCGGCGAGGAGGCTGTCCCACAGGCCGCCGACCGTGGCCGTCATCCAGTCGAAGCCGCCCCAGGTGCGGTAACTCTCCAGCGGGTAACCGGGGAAGGAGTCGGCGCTGGGGCTGTTGTCGTAGATGCCGCGTCCGCTGCCCGGGCCGTTCGGCTTGGGGATGCCGCCTGCCTGGTGGCCGGGGGCGCCCTCCATGCCGACGGCGATCGTGGGCTGCGCGTCGCGCCAGCCGCGGATCTCGTGCGGGGAGTCGATGCCCTTGCGCGCCGGGTGGTTGGCGAGGAACAGGGCGTCCTTGACCTTGCGGCGGCGGACCTGGTCGGCGAGGAAGTCGACGCCCGCGATGGCGAGGGCCTCGTTGGCGGGCGAGTTGCCGCTCGCGCCCTTGACGCTGCCGTCGAAGGAGTTCTCGAACTCCTTGAGCACGGCGACCTCGTGGGAGCCGGGGTGCACGAAGACCGTGCCGTGCTCGGCGCCCGGGATGTTCCACTCCAGACCCTGGAAGACGAGGGTGTCCCCGGTCTGGTCGCGGGCGGCGACGATGTCCGGATTGACCTTCTCCACACCGATCTTGGCGTGTGCGACGCTGCCGTGGTCGGTGATGACCATCCAGTCCAGGCCGTGCGCGTTCGCCTGGCGTACGTGGTCGATGACCCGGTACCTGGCGTCACTGCTGTACTGGGTGTGGATGTGGTGGTCGCCGGCCAGCCACAGGTAACCGCTGTTGCCCTTCGGTGACTTGGCCGTGTGCTCCTGGACCGACGCGGCTGCCTCCCCCGCGCCGGCGAGCACACTGCCCGCCGCGAGTCCCGCGCCGAGCAGGCCCGTTCGGCGCAGCATGCCTCTTCGGGACAGCTGACTGGGCGTCAACTCCTCGTCCGGTACGGACGTGTCGAGGGCGGGCGGCAGCGACGAGCCGTCCCCGTCCCCGTGGTGGTGGTGATGGTGGTGACCGTGATCGCCGTGACTGTGGCCGTGGCTCATGCTCAACTCCCGCTGAATGCAGGGACCTTCACGCTCGGACGTGCAGAGTCTGAAAAGGACCGGTGAACGGCGGGAGTCGGGGCGGTGGTGTGGCAAAGAACGAGTCATGCACGGCTACAGCGCCGGTCATGTGAGGCTCTGCGGTCGGTCATCCGGCGTCGCGCCGTACCGCTCCCGCCAGGATCCAGCCCTCCAACGCCTCGTACCGGCGGCGCTGTTCCTCCTCCTTCTCCCGGCCCGAGGCGACCGTACCGAGCCAGCCGAAGGCGAAGCCGAGGGGGATGGTGACCAGGCCCGTCGTGGTGAACGGGAACCAGTTGAAGTCGGCGTGCGGGAAGGCGGCGGTCGCCGAGCCGGAGACCAGGTTCGTGCCCGGCATCAGCAGCAGCACGGAGAGGGTGCCGCCAATGAGCGTGCTGAGCAGGCCCGTTCGGGTGTAGCGGCGCCAGAAGAGGCTGTAGACCAGGGCGGGCGCTATGGCCGAGGCGCCCAGGCAGAAGGACAGGGTCACCAGGGGTTGCAGGCCCCGGTGCTGGACCAGTGTCGCCAGCAGGATCGCCGGGACGCCCACCGCCAGCGCCGAGTAGCGGGCCAGTGTCATCTCGCGGCGGACCGGCATCTCCTGGACGCGGGTCGCGAAGACGTCGTGGGCCAGGGAGTTGGCGCAGGCGAGGATCATCCCGGCGACCGAGGCGAGCAGGGTCAGGAAGACGGCCGTGGTGACGGTGGTGAACAGGAGGGTCTCCGTCGTCGACACGTCGGCGCCGAACACCGCCCGCGAGCCCAGCAGATACGCCGTGTTGCCCTGCGGGTCGGCCTGCGCGATCGCCGCGCGGCCGATCAGCGCGGTGGCACCGAACCCGACGATCGTCACGATCACCACGAACAGCGCCACGCTCGACACCGCCCACGACATCGAGCGCCGCACCTGCCGGGCACTCGACGCCGTGTACATGCGCATGGTGATGTGCGGGAGGCAGGCGCCGCCGAGGACGACCGTGAGCTGTGAACTGATCATGTCCAGCCGGGGACTCGGGCCTCCGGCGAACTCGAGTCCCGAGTGCAGGAAGGCCGGTCCGACCCCGCTCTGTCGTGCCGCCGTGTCGAAGAAGGCGCCCAGGTCCCAGTGGAAACGGTTCAGTACGAGGACGGCGATCACCGCTCCCGAACCGAGCAGCATCACGATCTTCAGGATCTGGATCAGCGCGGTGCCCTTCATACCGCCGATCGCCGCGTAGCTGATCATCAGTGCGCCCAGGCCGATGATGCAGCCGGTCTGGAGGAAATCGCTGGAGAACCCGAGGATGAACGCCAACAGCTGTCCGGCGCCCGCGAGTTGGACCAGCATCAGCGGCAGCAGCGCCACGATGGTCACCGCGCACGCGACGACACGTACCGACCGGCCCGGCATACGGCGGGCGAGCGCGTCGCCCATCGTGAACCGGCCCGCGTTGCGCAGCGGTTCGGCCAGCAGGAACATCAGCAGCATCAGCGACAGGGCCGTACTGAGGGCGAGGACCACCCCGTCGTAGCCGCACAGCGCGATCACCCCGCCCGTGCCCAGCACGCTCGCCGCGGAGATGTAATCACCCGCTATGGCAAGGCCGTTGCGCAGCGGGGAGAGGGAACCGTACCCCGTGTAGAACTCGTCGAGGTCGTCGCGGTCGGGGCCCGTCATCACACAGAGCAGGAGCGTGATCGTGGCGACGGTGGAGAACGCCACCAGCGACATGGTCTGCGAGGAGTCCCTGAGGCCGGTCATCGCGGTCGGCACGGCCGCGGTCGGTGGCGCGGTCATCGTGCCGCCTCCCGTCTGGCGTCCAGTTCGGCCTGCTTGCGGATGCGGTCCGCGAGGGGGTCGACGCGCCGTCGGGCCGTGTGCTCGTAGAGCGCTATCGCCAGCCAGGTGACGGGCAGTTGGACCAGCGCGAGCAGCAGCCCGGTGGGCACACCGTCGGTGACGGTGCTCGACATCAGCGAGGGCGCGAACGCGGAGAGACCGAGGAAGAGGCAGAAGTAGCCGAGCGCGGTGAGGGTCGCCACGCGCCGCTGACGGCGGTACGCGCCGCGCAGGACGCGCAGATCGCGGTGGTTGCCGAGGGCGGGGCGACGGGGCGGGCGGCGGCGTTCGGGCGGGGGCGGGGGTGGCTGCCAGGGGTAGGTGAGGCGGGGCGGGGGCGGGTCGTGCGGGGCGTACGAATCATGCGGAGGGTACGGGTCGTAGGACATCCCGTGCTCCTTGCGTGGCTCGGGTCCGTGGCGGCGGACCGCAGGGAGTGGGCGGCGCGAGCCACGCACGTTACTCGCCGGTTGGGGGATGTGGGTGCTTTTCGCCGAACTGGGCGGTCGGTACGTGCCGCCGTCTCAGCGCCCGCTGACCTCGGGTATTACCGGGATTGACCAACTCGGCCCGTTTCACTGCTCGTTGAGGACCGGGAACCTTCGTGGTGCCAGGAACAGCAGCGCCAGGAAGGCCACGCCGGCGGCGCAGCCCGCGCCGATGTACACCGCGTGCACGGCGTCCGCGATCGCCCGCCTTGTCGCCTCGGGCACCGCGCCCGCGGCGAGGCCCCGCGTCACCGAGTCCAGGTCGCTCGCGCCGCCGAGCCGGGACGCCAGTACGCCGTTGGCGACCGCGCCGAAGACGGACGCGCCGATCGTCTGGCCGGTCTGGCGGCAGAACAGCACGGACGCGGTCGTCACGCCCCGCTCCTCCCACCCGACCGTCGACTGCACCCCGACGATCAGGGGCAGTTGGAAGAGCCCGAGGGCCGCGCCGAGCAGCAGCATCAACGTCATCGGCTGCCAGGCCGCGCCCGGATACGGCAGGAACGGGAACGCGAACAGGATCAGCGTCGCCGTCCCGATCCCCAGCATCGCCGTGTTGCGGAAACCGATCCGCCGGTACACGTGCTGGCTCAGCGCCGCCGACACCGGCCAGCTCAACGTCCAGACGGACAGCACGAATCCGGCCATCACCGGCGCCAGACCGAGCACCGACTGCGCGTACGTCGGCAGGAACACACTCGGCGCCACCATCAGCAACCCCAGTGCGCCGAGGGCCAGGTTGACCGCCGCGATGGTGCGGCGCCGCCACACCCATCCGGGGATGATCGGTTCCGCCGCCCGGCGTTCGATCACGACCACCAGTCCGGCCAGGCCAAGTCCCGTACCGAACAAGGCCATTGAGGGCGCCGACAGCCAGGGCCACGCCACACCGCCCTGCACCAGGGCCGTGATCAGTACGCCTCCGCAGGCGAACACGGCCAGCGCGCCCGCCCAGTCGACGCGGGGGCGGGAGTCACGGGTCCGTTCGGGTTCGTGCAGGTGGCGGACGATCAGCCACAACGCCACCGCCCCGACAGGGAGGTTGACGAGGAAGATCCAGCGCCAGCCCGCGTACGCGGCGAGCAACCCGCCCACACCCGGGCCCGCGACCGCCGACACCGCCCACACCGTGGACAACTTCGACTGGATCTTGGGGCGTTCCTTCAGCGGGTACAGGTCGGCGGCGAGCGTCTGCACCGTGCCCTGCAACGCCCCGCCGCCCAGGCCCTGCACGATGCGGAACGCGATCAACGCGCCCATGTTCCAGGCCGACGCGCACAGCAGCGAACCGGCGAGGAAGACCGCCGCGCCCGTGATCAGCACCGGTTTGCGGCCGAAGGTGTCGGAGAGCTTGCCGTAGACGGGGAGCGTGACCGTCACGGCCAGCAGATAGCCGGAGAACAGCCAGGAGAAGACCGAGAAGCCGCCGAGATCGCCGACGATCTGCGGTACGGCCGTGGCGACGATGGTCGAGTCGAGTGCGGCCAGGGCCATCGCGAGCATGAGGGCCGCGACGACGGCGCCCCGCCTGTCCGGCGTGGTTCCCTGCGCGGCCGCACGTATCGCGGGTCTCGTGTTGCCCACGCGGATTCCTTCCCCCTGCATCTATCTGCCGGACGACACTCTCCCACTTGACCCTCACGTAGCGGCAGGGCGGAACCTGGTCGGGCCGGTGGGTGGACCGGACCCCGAGACCGACTCCACCCGGCGGTGGAGACCCCCTAAGGGTCTCTCCGTACTACGTCCCGGGGACGGTTCGTACCGGCGGAGGAGGAGAAGGGTGAGGGGGCGTCCTTAACCTGGCTTTATGCCGCTGGGGGGCGGCACACCGCACCGGCGGGGGTGGGGTTTTCCCCAGGAAAAGACTGCGCTGAGCACCAGCGCGCCGGACCCCCTCCCCCCGACAGACTCATCGTCGTCACCACTTGAACCGCATCGACCGGGCACCGGCACGCTCGTCTGCCGACCGACTTAGGAGACATACCGTGACATCGGCTGTGACCATTCCCAGGCACGGGGGCACTGGAGGGCGTACGGCCGTTGCCGCGCGAGCGCGGCAGGTCGTCAAGGCGTACGGGGCCGGGGAGACCCGCGTCGTCGCCCTCGACCATGTCGACGTGGACATCGCCCGCGGCCAGTTCACCGCGATCATGGGCCCCTCGGGGTCCGGCAAGTCCACGCTCATGCACTGCCTCGCCGGGCTCGACACCGTGACGTCCGGGCAGATCTACCTGGACGAGACCGAGATCACCGGCCTCAAGGACAAGAAGCTCACCCAACTGCGCCGGGACCGGATCGGGTTCATCTTCCAGGCCTACAACCTGCTGCCGACGCTGAACGCGCTGGAGAACATCACCCTCCCCATGGACATAGCCGGCCGCAAGCCGGACAAAGGGTGGCTGGCGCAGGTCGTGGAGACGGTCGGGCTGTCCAGCCGGCTCAAGCACCGGCCCAACCAGCTCTCCGGCGGCCAGCAGCAACGCGTCGCCGTGGCACGGGCGTTGGCGGCCCGACCCGAGATCATCTTCGGTGACGAGCCGACCGGAAACCTCGACTCCCGTGCGGGCGCAGAGGTGTTGGGCTTCCTGCGCCGGTCCGTCGACGACCTCGGCCAGACCATCGTGATGGTCACGCACGACCCGGTGGCCGCCTCGTACGCGGACCGTGTCCTGTATCTCGCGGACGGCCGGATCGTCGACGAGATGTTCAAGCCGACCGCCGACACCGTCCTCGACCGCATGAAGGACTTCGACGCGCGGGGGCGTACGTCATGACCGTCGTGAAGACCTCGATGCGCAACTTCTTCGCGCACAAAGGGCGGATGGCGCTCTCGGCGATAGCCGTGCTGCTGTCGGTGGCGTTCGTGTGCGGCACGCTGGTGTTCACCGACACGATGAACACGACCTTCGACAAGCTCTTCGCGGCCACCGCGTCCGACGTGACGGTCCTGCCGAAGACGGCCAAGGCCGACGGCGGCACCCCGCAGAACGGACTGCCCGAGTCGCTGCCGGCCGCCACGGTCGCGCGGGTGGCGAAGGCCCAGGGCGTCAAGTCCGTTGAAGGCGCCGTCAGTTCGATGAACGTGACCGTCGTGAACAGCGCCAACAAGAACATGGGCTCGTCGACCGGAGCGCCCACCATCGCGGGCAACTGGACGAAGAACGACCTGCGTTCGATGGAGATCACCTCCGGCCACGCCCCGCGCGGCCCGACCGAGGTGATGGTCGACGCCGACACCGCCGACAAGCACCACCTGAAGATGGGCGACTCGCTGCGCACCATCTCGCAGACCGGTGACTTCACCGCGCGGATCGTCGGCATCGCCACCTTCAAGGTGACCAACCCCGGTGCGGCCGTCGTCTACTTCGACACCGCCACCGCCCAGCGCGAACTCCTTGGCGCCACCGGCCGGTTCACCCAGCTCGGCGTCACCGCCGCGAGCGGTGTGACCGACACGCAGCTCAAGCAGAACGTGGCGCGGACCCTCGCCCCGTCGGGGACGTACAAGATCCAGACGGCCAAGGAGAACGCCGACGAGAACCGCCAGGGCGTCGGCCAGTTCATGAACGTCATCAAGTACGCCATGCTCGGCTTCGCCGGGATCGCGTTCCTGGTGGGCATCTTCCTGATCATCAACACCTTCTCGATGCTGGTCGCCCAACGGACCCGCGAGATCGGCCTGATGAGGGCGATCGGCTCCTCCCGCAAGCAGGTCAACCGTTCGGTGCTGGTCGAGGCGACCCTGCTCGGGATCGTCGGCTCCATCCTGGGCGTGGGTGCCGGTGTCGGGATCGCCGTGGGCCTGATGAAGCTGATGAGCGCGGCGGGCATGGACCTGTCGACGCGGGACCTGACCGTGAAGTGGACAACTCCGGTGCTCGGCCTGCTCCTCGGTGTGATCGTCACCGTCCTCGCCGCCTACCTCCCGGCCCGCCGGGCCGGCAAGGTCTCCCCGATGGCCGCGCTGCGCGACGCCGGTACACCGGCCGACGGCAAGGCCGGCTGGATACGGGGGCTGATCGGCCTGGTGCTGACGGGGGCGGGTGCCGCGGCCCTGTTCGCGGCGGCCACCGCGAAGAAGGCGACGGACGGTTCACTGGTCCTGGGCGCGGGTGTCGTGCTCTCGCTGATCGGCTTCGTGATCATCGGCCCGCTGCTCGCCAACGGGGTCGTACGGGTCATCAGCGTCGTCCTTCTGCGGGGCTTCGGACCGGTGGGGCGCCTGGCCGAACGCAACGCGCTCCGCAACCCCAGGCGTACGGGTGCTACGGGTGCGGCCCTGATGATCGGCCTCGCGCTCGTCGCCTGCCTGTCGGTGGTCGGCTCCTCGATGGTCGCCTCGGCGACGAGCGAACTGGACAAGTCCGTCGGCGCCGACTTCATCGTCCAGGGCAACCAGCGGATCGTGCCGCAGGCGGAGAAGGCGATGGAACAGGCGCCCGACCTCGTCCACGTCACCCGCTACAAGGTCCTCGACGCCACCCTCACCTCGCCCGACGGACAGAAGGACACCGACGGCCTCACCGCCGCCGACCCGTCCTACGCCCAGGACCTGCGCCGCGCCACCACGGCCGGCGACCTGTCCGCCGCCTACGGCACCAACGCGATGTCGGTCGGCTCCAAGTACGCCAAGAAGCACGGCGTCCACGTCGGCGACACGATCAGCGTCGCCTTCAAGGGCGGCGGGACGGCGAAGCTGAAGGTCGCGGCGATCACGGACGACGACGTGGCCATCGACCAGGGGGCGCGGTACACCAGCATCGCGACGATGAAGAAGTACGTCCCCGCGAACAGGATCCCGCCCAACGAGATCATGTTCGCCAAGGCCAAGGACGGCCAGGAGAAGCAGGCGTACGCGGCCCTGAAGAAGGCCATGGAGCCGTACCCGCAGTACCAGGTGCGCGACCAGACCGACTACAAGCAGGAACTCAAGGACCAGATCGGCCAGCTCCTGAACATGGTCTACGGTCTGCTGGCCCTGGCGATCATCGTGGCGGTCCTGGGGGTCGTGAACACCCTGGCCCTGTCGGTCGTCGAGCGGACCCGGGAGATCGGCCTCATGCGGGCGATCGGCATGTCCCGTCGCCAGCTCCGCCGGATGATCCGCATGGAGTCGGTCGTGATCGCCCTCTTCGGAGCGCTGCTCGGCCTCGGCCTGGGGATGGGCTGGGGCGCCACCGCCCAGCAGCTGCTCGCCCTGGAGGGGCTGAAGGTCCTGGAGATCCCCTGGGGCACGATCATCGCGGTCTTCGTCGGGTCGGCGTTCGTGGGCCTGTTCGCCGCGCTGGTCCCGGCGTTCCGGGCGGGCCGGATGAACGTCCTCAACGCGATCGCCACGGACTAGCCACCGCCTACGGGGGAGCCCGGCGCCGAGAAGTCACGGGGGACTTCTCGGCGCCGGGTTTGTTCGTTGTCCGTTGAGGGCGACTTTTCGGTTGGCAGTAAACGGGTGGTGGGCGGGCAAAGGCTTTTCGGGGGTCCAGGGGGCGGAGCCCCCTGGTACGCGAGCACCAACCCCGGCCGAGCCACCGTCGTCGTACGCTGGAAGCCCCCGGCCCACAACACCCCGCGTCGGGCCCTTCGTGTTGCCCACCCCCCGGACGGAAGCGCCCCTCCATGAGCCTGCACGGTCTGCTCGACGCCGTAGTCAAGGACCCCGCCCTCGCGGAAGCGACCAAGGCGGCGACCGACGGCAACCGCATGCACGTCGACCTGGTCGGCCCCCCGGCGACCCGCCCCTTCGCCGTCGCCGCGCTGGCCCGCGAGACCGGCCGCACCGTCCTCGCGGTGACCGCGACAGGGCGTGAGGCGGAGGACCTGGCGGCAGCCCTGCGCTCGCTGCTCCCGCCGGACGGCGTCGTGGAGTACCCGTCCTGGGAGACCCTCCCGCACGAGCGCCTGAGCCCGCGCAGCGACACCGTGGGCCGCCGCCTCGCCGTGCTGCGCCGCCTGGCCCACCCGAGGGACGACGACCCGGAGACGGGCCCGGTCTCCGTCGTCGTAGCGCCCGTGCGGTCCGTGCTGCAGCCGCAGGTCAAGGGGCTGGGAGACCTGGAGCCCGTCGCCCTGAGGACCGGCACGACGGCCGACCTGAACGCGGTCGTGGACGCGCTCGGCGCCGCCGCGTACGCGCGCGTGGAGCTCGTCGAGAAGCGCGGCGAGTTCGCCGTGCGCGGCGGCATCCTGGACGTGTTCCCGCCCACCGAGGAACACCCCCTGCGCATCGAGTTCTGGGGCGACGACGTCGAGGAGATCCGCTACTTCAAGGTCGCCGACCAGCGCTCCCTGGAGGTCGCCGAACACGGCCTGTGGGCACCCCCCTGCCGTGAACTCCTGTTGACGGAAGACGTCCGTACGCGCGCGCGTGCCCTCGCCGAACAGCACCCCGAACTGGGCGAGCTGCTCAACAAGATCGCCGAGGGCATCGCCGTGGAAGGCATGGAATCGCTGGCCCCGGTGCTCGTCGACGACATGGAGCTGCTGCTCGACGTGCTGCCCAAGGGCGCGATGGCCGTCGTATGCGATCCGGAGCGGGTACGCACGCGTGCCGCCGATCTCGTCGCCACCTCGCACGAGTTCCTGCAGGCATCCTGGGCGGCCACCGCGGGCGGCGGCGAGGCGCCCATCGACGTCGGCGCGGCCTCCCTGTGGGCCATCGCGGACGTACGGAACCGGGCACGCGAGCTGGACATGATGTGGTGGTCCGTCTCGCCCTTCGCCGCCGACGGAGAGCTCACGGACGTGTTTGCCGCTGACGCGGCGGGGGACACCCTCAAGCTCGGCATGCACGCCCCCGAGACCTACCGCGGCGACACCGCGAAGGCCCTCGCCGACACCAAGGGCTGGCTCGCGGACGGCTGGCGCACGGTCTTCGTGACCGAGGCCCACGGCCCCGCCGCCCGCACCGTGGAGGTCCTCGGCAGCGAGGGCGTCGCGGCCCGCCTGGAGACGGACCTCGGCGAGATCGCCCCCTCCGTGGTGCACGTGGCGACCGGCTCGATCGACTACGGCTTCGTCGACACGGCGCTCAAGCTCGCCGTCCTCACCGAGACCGACCTCTCCGGGCAGAAGGCCGCCGGCAAGGACGGCGTCCGGATGCCGGCCCGCCGCCGCAAGACCATCGACCCGCTCACCCTGGAGGCGGGCGACTACATCGTCCACGAGCAGCACGGTGTGGGCCGCTACATCGAGATGGCGCAGCGCACGGTGCAGGGCGCCACGCGCGAGTACCTGGTCGTCGAGTACGCCCCCGCCAAGCGCGGCCAGCCCGGCGACCGGCTGTACATCCCCACCGACCAGCTGGAGCAGATCACCAAGTACGTCGGTGGCGAGGCCCCGACCATGCACCGCCTGGGCGGCGCCGACTGGACGAAGACCAAGGCGCGCGCCAAGAAGGCCGTCAAGGAGATCGCGGCCGACCTCATCAAGCTGTACTCGGCCCGGATGGCGGCCCCGGGGTACGCGTTCGGCGCGGACACGCCCTGGCAGCGCGAGCTGGAGGACGCCTTCCCGTACGCGGAGACCCCCGACCAGCTGACCACGATCGCCGAGGTCAAGGACGACATGGAGAAGTCGGTCCCCATGGACCGGCTGGTCTGCGGCGACGTCGGCTACGGCAAGACCGAGATCGCGGTCCGGGCCGCCTTCAAGGCCGTCCAGGACGGCAAGCAGGTCGCGGTCCTCGTCCCGACGACTCTCCTGGTGCAGCAGCACTTCGGGACGTTCAGTGAGCGGTACTCGCAATTCCCGGTCAACGTAAGGGCGTTGAGCCGCTTCCAGACCGACACCGAGGCGAAGGCGACCCTGGAGGGCCTGCGCGAGGGCTCCGTGGACCTCGTCATCGGCACCCACCGCCTGTTCTCCTCCGAGACCAAGTTCAAGGACCTCGGCCTGGTCATCGTCGACGAGGAGCAGCGCTTCGGCGTCGAGCACAAGGAGCAGCTGAAGAAGCTGCGCGCCAACGTCGACGTCCTGACGATGTCCGCCACCCCGATCCCCAGAACCCTGGAGATGGCGGTCACGGGCATCCGCGAGATGTCCACGATCACGACGCCCCCGGAGGAGCGTCACCCTGTGTTGACGTTCGTCGGACCCTACGAGGAGAAGCAGATCGGTGCCGCGATCCGCCGCGAACTGCTGCGCGAGGGCCAGGTCTTCTACATCCACAACCGGGTCGAGTCGATCGACCGCGCGGCGGCGAGGCTGCGCGAGATCGTCCCGGAGGCGCGGATCGCCATCGCCCACGGCCAGATGACGGAACAGGCCCTGGAACAGGTCGTCGTCGACTTCTGGGAGAAGAAGTTCGACGTCCTGGTGTCGACGACGATCGTCGAGTCGGGCATCGACATCTCCAACGCGAACACGCTGATCGTTGAACGAGGCGACAACTTCGGTCTGTCGCAGCTGCATCAGCTGCGCGGCCGAGTCGGGCGTGGTCGCGAGCGTGGCTACGCCTACTTCCTGTACCCCCCGGAGAAGCCCCTCACGGAGACGGCCCACGAGCGCCTCGCGACGATCGCCCAGCACACGGAGATGGGCGCGGGCATGTACGTCGCCATGAAGGACCTCGAAATCCGGGGCGCGGGCAACCTGTTGGGCGGCGAACAGTCCGGCCACATCGCGGGCGTCGGCTTCGACCTGTACGTCCGCATGGTCGGCGAGGCGGTCGCGGACTACCGCGCCTCCCTGGAGGGCGGGGTCGAGGAGGAGCCGCCCCTGGAGGTCAAGATCGAGCTTCCGGTCGACGCCCACGTCCCGCACGACTACGCCCCCGGCGAGCGGCTGCGCCTCTCCGCCTACCGGTCCATCGCCTCCGCCAACACGGAGGAGGACATCAAGGCCGTACGCGAGGAACTCGTCGACCGCTACGGCAAGTTGCCCGAGCCGGTGGAGAACCTGCTGCTGGTGGCGGGCCTGCGCATGCTCGCCCGCGCGTGCGGCGTCGGCGACATCGTCCTCCAGGGCACCAACATCCGCTTCGCACCGGTGGAGTTGCGCGAGTCGCAGGAACTGCGCCTCAAGCGCCTCTACCCGGGCACCGTGATCAAGCCGGCCGCCCACCAGGTGCTGGTACCGCGTCCGAAGACGGCCAAGGTGGGCGGGAAGCCGTTGGTCGGGCGGGAATTGCTGGGATGGGTGGGGGAGTTCCTGGCTTCGATCCTGGGCTCGTAGTCGTAGTCACAGGGGTCGTAGTCACAGGGGTGCCGGCCGGGCGTCCGGGGGCGTGGCGGAGTCAGTCGGGGGCGGGCCGGAACAGCATGCCCGCCAGTTCCCGGAACACCTCCTCCGGGTCCCGCTCACCCACCGCCGCGTCCAGGTTGTGGCCCAGGAGCAGCGTCGCGAAGCCGTGGGCCAGGGACCAGGCGGCGACACCGGCGAGGCGGGTGTCGGGGCCGCGGCCCTCGGGGGGCACGGCGGAGACGGCGTGCCCCAGGGCGTCGGCGGCGAGGGCGCGGGCCGTGGTGAGTTCGAGGTCGCCGCCGCGCAACAGCTCCGGCGCGAACATCACCTGGAAGTGCGCGGGACGCTCGCGCGCGAAGCGCACGTACCGCACGCCCGCGTCCTTCAGGTCCGCCGCCTTCCCGATCGCGCCCGCCAGCAGCCCGAACCCCTCCGCAGCGATCGCGGTCAACAACCCCGTTCGATCCTTGAAGTGATGCGCGGGCGCCGCGTGCGAGACACCGGCACGGCGGGCGAGGTCGCGCAGGCTCAGCGCGGACGGGCCGTCGGCGGCGATGGCGTCGAGCGCGGCGGTGAGGATGGCGCGGCGCAGATCACCGTGGTGGTACGGGCCCTTGGCGGGCCTGGGCGCAGGTGGGTTCGCGGGCTCGGTCGTACTCATGGGCAGCAGCGTACGCCGAATCTAGGCATTGACAAGTTCGGGCGGCTCGGGCAATCTTGTCAGTGTCAAGTTGCGGGCGGCCGGGATGCGCCGAAGAGTCACGACGAGGAGTTACGCCATGTCGGAAAACGTGCGTGAAGTGGAGACCGCGACAAGCCCCACCCCCGTGGAGCCGGGCCGCGTGCGCCAGCTCTGGCACCTGCTCGAACCCCTGCACGCGGTGCTGTACTACGCGCCGGAGGTCGTCGAGGAGGCCGCCGCACTCGGATACGGCACCGAGGAGCGCTGGCCGAGCTACTTCCCGCTGCGCGCCGCCCCGTTGGGCCCGGTCGGCGGCGAGCGCGTGACCTCCGCCTTCTACAGCTTCAGCCCCCGCATGGTCGCCGAGCACATCGGCCCGGCGTGGAGCGTCGCGAGCCCGGACGCCGTACTGAAGGCGCGGCTGCGCGGAATGGACCGGGCCTACCGCGCGATATTCGGCGACCGTGTCGACAGCCCCGAGCTGGCGGAGGCCGCCGCCCTCGCCCGCCGCGCCGCAGAGTCGGCCGACACCGCGGGCCGCCCGCTCGCCGCGGCCAACGCCGAGTCGGCCTGGCCGGAGGAGCCCCACCTCCAGCTGTGGCACGCGGCGACGATCCTGCGCGAACACCGGGGCGACGGCCACCTCGCCGCCCTCCTCGTCGCCGGCCTCGACCCCGTAGAGTCCCTGGTCTCCTTCGCCGCGATCGGCGCCGCCTCCGTCCAGCGCTTCGAGAGCAGGGGCTGGAGCCCGAAGGAATGGACGGCGGCACGCGAACGGCTGGTCGCGCGCGGCGTGATAGACGACATGGGTACGGCGACGAGGGCGGGCCGCGACCTGCGCCAGGAGGTCGAACACCGCACCGACCGACTGGCCGCCGCGCCCTGGCAGTTCCTCGGCCGGACCGACACCGACCGACTCGGCGACCTGCTGGGGGAGTTCTGGGTCGCCGTACTGGGTTCCGGGCTGCTGCCCTCGGAGTCGACGTTGGGCATCGGCAAGGTCTGAAGGGGGGGCGTCTGCGGGGGGTGTTGGGGAGGGAGTGCGGGAAGGGAGTGCGAGGTGGGGGCGCCTTCACCCACTCGGTCGCGGCCATACACCCCAGTTGTGCGCCATATGCCTCCGGGCCCCATATGTCGGCGACATCTCCGCCGCTAACGTGGGCACCAGGTCACTATCCGCCCCCGCAGGGGCGGGGGCCGGGTGAACAAGGGGAGGGGCGCACGTGATGCGTCTGAGGGGTGGGGCGGCGATCGCCGTCCTGATCATGCTGTCCGTCGCGGGCTGCAAGCAGGACACCACGGGAAAGGGCGGCTCCGAGCACGAGGCGACGGCCGGCGGGAACACCGGCGGCGGCTCCGGCGGGGGCTCCGGTGGGGGCGCGGCCCTGACCGCCGCCGAGTCCCTGACGGTCAAGGGGCGGGCACCGAAGACCGGATACTCCCGCGAACGGTTCGGCACCGCCTGGGCCGACACGGACTCCAACAGCTGTGACACCAGGGACGACATCCTCAAACGGGACCTGAAGCAGGTGAAGTTCACCGGCGGCACCTGCAAGGTGTCGTACGGCGTCCTCGCATCCGATCCGTACTCCGGCAAGGAGGTCACCTACCAGCGGGGCCGCAGCCTCGTCGACATAGACCACCTCGTCGCCCTCTCCGACGCCTGGCAGAAGGGCGCCAAGTACTGGGACGCCAGCAAGCGCATAGCCCTCGCCAACGACCCCCTCAACCTCCTCACCGTCGACGCGAGCGCCAACCGCAGCAAGGGCGACGGCGACACGGCGACCTGGGTACCGCCCAACAAGGCGTACCGCTGCACCTATGTCGCCGCGCAGGTCGCCGTGAAGAAGAAGTACGGGCTGTGGGTCACCGCGGCGGAGAAGGCCGCGATGGTGAAGGTCCTCTCCACCTGCTCGGGGCAGAAGCTCCCGACGGGGGGCAACCCGACGAACGCGCCGGCCAGGTTCCACGCGAACTGAGCTGACCCGGCCGCGACTTGACTTGACGCCGGGGCGCGCTGGGGCGCCCGGTGGCGGGATGCCCGGCGCGGACGTGCCCGGCTTCGTGCCCAACGGCCTTGTGGGCGACGCCCTGTGAACGTCCAGTAGGCGCAAGCCCGTTGGGGCACCTCAGTCGCTCAGTCGGTCAGTCGGTCAGCGCGTCCAGGTCCAGGATCTTGCCGGCGGGCTTCTTCGCCGGCACGGGCTTCTCGTACTCGCCGAACGCGAGTGTCCCCGGGTCCTTGGCGGAGACGCTGTCGATGCGCAGCACATACGGCTTGCCCTCGGTCGCCACGTACAGCGTGTAGGTGTCCTTGCCGTCCTTCTCGTGCAGGACGATCGCCGGGGTGCCGTCGACGGTGGTCGTCTTCCCGCGCGTCGCGTCCGAGGTGCCGTCCTGGGCGCCGCCGAGCACCGAGCCGAGGTCGCAGAAGCTCGCGATGTCCTTGGCGTCCTTGCCCTTCGCGGACATCTTGGTCCACTTGCCGGCCATCATGTCCACGACCGCCTGGGTGTCCGCCTTGGACTCACCGTCGCTCTGCGCGCGCAGGAACGCCTCGTCGTACTTCATGTAGATGGTGTCGCCGGTCTTGATCAGCTCGGCCGTGCCCTTGCCCTTGCCGCCCATGCTCAGCGTGCCGGCGCACTCGCCCTTCTTGTTCAGCGCCATGTCGATCACGATCGTGCCGCCGCTCTCGTCGTCGGCCACATCGCCCTTCATCCGCAGCGACGCGGCACCGGTGGTGGCGGTCATGGACCGGTCGACGATCTCGCCCCCGGTCAGCCCGGCGAACGGTCCCTTCGGCGTGCTGGGCTTGCTGTCCGCCCTGTCCGCACCGGGCAGACACCCGGTGAGTCCCGCGGCGGTCACGGCGGTGAGGCAGAGAGCGGCAAGTGCGGTACGACGCATGACAGTTCCTTGATGACGAGGTGAGAGGCGAGAGGTGAGAGGTGAAGCGATGCTGAGGAGGCGAAGGGGTGGCCCGAGGCGAGGCCCGGCGAGAGGACGAGAGAACGCGAGAGGGCAAGAGAGCGAGAGGGCAAGAGAGCGAGAGGGCAAGAGAGCGGGAGAGGGCGAGAGTCAGCCCGTTTTCGTCCAGCCCTTGCAGCCCGCCGTCTTGAAGTAGGCGTCCTGGGCGCTGATCGTGACGACGGCCGTGCCGGTCACGTTGTCGTTCGCGAGGATCGAGTTCGGCCCGTGCTCGGCGTCCTTGGTGCGCTCCCAGTAGCACAGGTCATCCGTGTTGCCGCTGGACTTGTAGGTGCCGGGGGCGATGTCCACGCCGACTCTGAACATGCCGCCGTCGCCGGCCATCCTCGTGGCGGGGGAGCCCTGCGCCTTCGCGCCGACGGCCTCCCAGTCCGTGCAGCCGCTCGACTTGAAGAACTTGTCGGTGGCCTTGACGGTGACGTAACCGGTGCCGCTCACCTTGTCGTTGGCCAGCAGCGAGTCCGTGTCGCCGGAGGAGTCCTCGGCCCGCTCCCAGTAGCACACGCCGTCGGTGTTGCCGCTGCTGCGATACGTACCGGGCTCGATGTCCGAGCCGACCCGGAAGTCGCCGTCCCCCTGGAACGCGGGCTTCTTCTTCCCGGCGGTCTCTGCCGTGCCCGAGTCCTTCTTGCCGGCGGTCTTGTGCTCCGCGGGCGCCGAAGAGCCCTTGCCGCTGCCAGTGGAACCGCCGCTGTCGCCGCCGTCCCGACCGCCCCCGCCGTTGCCATTGCCGGCGTTCGCCGAGACGACCCCGATGACGACGACCCCCACGACGGCGCTCAGCGCGAGCCTGCCCTTCATGCCCATGGCTGTCCCCTCCCCGATGTGGCGACCACCTCCCCGGCGGGCGCCCGTTCGCTGGGTCAATAAGAACAGGGGCTGTGAATCGAGTCAACACGATTCACGGGTTGGGGTGTGTACACGACTGTGAAGGGTCAGATCTTGTGTGCGTCGGTATGCTCGGCGTCACAGGCGGGACGACAGGCGCGACAGCAGGCGCAATGGGGTCGGCGCAATGCGTCGGCGCGACGAGGGGAGCGGGGCCGGTGCAGGACAACGCGACAGAGGTGACCGCCGCCGGTATCGCACGGCTCGCCGGCGTGGGCCGGGCCGCCGTCAGCAACTGGCGCCGTCGCCACGCCGACTTCCCCAAACCGGTCGGCGGTACCGAGACCAGCCCCTCCTTCGCCCTCGCCGAAATCGAGTCCTGGCTGCGTGAGCAGGGCAAACTCGCCGAGGTGCCGTTGCGGGAACGGGTCTGGCAGCAACTCGTCGGCCACCCTGAAGGCCCGGTCACCGCCCTGGTGTACGCAGGCTGCGCCCTCCTGCTCATTCATGAACGCCCCACTGTCTGGCTGGACGTGAGCGCCGGTTCCGACGAGCGGTTGGCCGCGATGCTGCCGGGTGAGTTGGAGCAGGTGATCGTGCCACGCTTCGGCGCGGGGCGCGGACGCGGTGTTCACAGCGGGCGAGGGGCAAGCGCGGACGCGGCTGTGAACACCCCGAACACCCCGAACACCCCGAACGCTGTGAACTCGCCGAACGCGGTCGACCCGTCGGCCGGCACGACAACGTCACCGGCCTCCGTGAACACCGCACCGGCCGCGCCCGCTGTGAACACCGCGCCCGCTGTGCCCGCCGTGAACACCGCGCCCCCTGTGAACACGTTCCCGGCCACGAACACCGCCCCCGCTGTTCACGCACCGCCCGCCGTGAACCCGGCCTCCGCCATGAACCCCACCCCCACCACGCCCTCCACCCCCACCACGCCCTCCACCCCCACCCCCGCCGTTCACACCCCCACCGGCCCCCAGCTCCTCCCCTCCGCCCCCCTCCTCCGCGGTGCCGCCGAACTCGCCGCCGAGACGGGTGCGCGGCAGACCTTCGAGTTCCTGCTCGGGCGCCATCTCGACGCCAACCCGCGGCAGTACACGCTCACCCCGGCCGAACTCGCCCGCCTCATGGCCGAGTTGGCCGGCCCGGCCGGTACCGTGCTCGACCCTGCCTGCGGCACCGGCGCCCTGTTGCGGGCCGTCGCCCCCCGCCCCGGCCAGCAGCTGTACGCCCAGGACAACGCCCCCGAACTCGCCGCGCTCACCGCGCTCCGGCTCGCCCTGCACGCGCAGGTCACCGTGCGCGGCACGGCCGGCGACACGCTGCGCGCCGACGCGTACCCGGCGCTGCGGGCCGACGCCGTCCTGTGCCATCCGCCGTTCAACGAGCGGAACTGGGGACACGACGAACTCGCCTACGACCCCCGCTGGGAGTACGGCTTCCCGGCGCGCAACGAGTCCGAGCTGGCCTGGGTGCAGCACGCGCTGGCCCGGCTCAAGGACGGCGGCACGGCGGTGCTGCTGATGCCGCCGGCCGCGGCCTCCCGGCGTTCGGGCCGCCGTATCCGGGCCGACCTGCTGCGGCGCGGGGCGCTGAAGGCGGTCGTGGCGCTGCCGATCGGGGCGGCGCCGCCGTACAACATCCCGCTGCATCTGTGGGTGCTGCGGCGGCCGGAGCGGGCGCCCGCGCAGCCGGAGGTGCTGCTGGTGGACACCGGGCGGTTCGCCACCGAGGGGCGGGGCGGGCCGGACTGGCAGGCCGTGCGGGGGGCGGTGCTCGACGCCTGGAAGGCGTTCGACCGGGCGGGACGGTTCGACGAGGAGCCGGGGCTGGCGCGTTCCGTGCCGGTCATCGAACTCCTCGACGACGACGTCGACCTGGCCCCGGCCCGCCACCTCCCGCCCGCGACCGCGGCCGACGGCGCCGACCAGCTCACGGCCGTCCGCGAGCGGCTCGGTGAGACGCTCCGGCTGACCGCCGACCTCACCCCGCCGCCCGTCGACCACTCCGCCGACCCCGCACCGCCCACGCGCTGGCCGCTCACCACGATCGGTGAACTCGCGCGCGGGGGCGCCCTGGTGATGCGTACCGGCGGAAACGGCGGGCACGCGCGCGTGCCCGTTCTCACCGACCACGACGTCCTCGCCGGAACGGCCCCTTCCGGGATGCTCCCCGAGAGCGACGAGGAAGCCGTCCTCACCGAGCCCGGCGATGTCGTCGTCCCGGTGCTCGGCGGCGGCTCGATGGCGCGCGTCATCGACGACACGACCCGGGGCGCCGCCCTGGGCCGCAGCCTGGTGCTGCTGCGGCCCGACCCCGCGTCGCTGGACCCGTGGTTCCTCGCCGGGTTCCTGCGCGGCACCGCCAACAACCGCCAGGCCAGCAGCTACGCGTCGACGGCCACCCGACTCGACGTACGCAGGCTCCAGCTGCCGCGGCTGCCCCTGGACGAACAGCGTCGCTACGGCGCCCGGTTCCGCGCTCTGGAGGACTTCGAGCGGGCGCTGCGGCAGGCGGGCAGGCTCGGCGAGCAGCTCGTGCGCGGGATGTACGACGGGCTGACGGACGGGACGGTCGCGCCCGGCTGAGGAGTCGTGGGAGTCGTGGGAAGTGATCGGCACGACAACGGTTCGGTGCAACCCGGGACCGTTGTCCGTGTCGGCCTATACGCTCGGACCCTGCACTTACGTTCGTCCCATTCAGGTCTCCAGGAGCAGCCATGCAGGGCCAGGGCTACGCCCCGCCTCCGCCGCGTCGACCCTCGACCGCGGTGTTGGTCGTGCTGCGTGTGATCTTCGCGGCGGTGCCGATCCTCAGCATCGGATTCCTGGCGTGGGTGGCGACGCTGCGGGCCGCGATCGTGACCCGCAGGCGTGCCGACTGGTGGATCTTCGTCGGATCGTTGGTGGTCCTCGGTATCAGTTTCGCCTTCCTCAGCACCGACGACACCGACGACTTCAGCACGCCGAACGGCAACGCGGGCATGGCCATCCTGCTGTTCAACGCCGTGGCCTGCACCGCCTACTACCTGTACGCGGACATACGCCACCACCAGCCGCACCCCACCGGCTATCCGGCGCCCCCCGCCCAGGGCGTGGGCTACGGCTACCCGCAGCCCCCGTCGCCGTACGCGGCCACGTACCCGCAGGCCCCGACGGCACCCACCCCCGCGCCCAACGCCCCCGCCCCCAACACCTTCGCACCGCCGCCCCCGCAGCAGCGCCCCGCACCCGCCCGTATCGACCAAGTGCGCGCCGAGCTCGACGAGTTGAGTGACTATCTGCGCAAGCACGACGAGGGCGGACGGTGACCGTGGCGACAGGACGTGTCGTCGCCGACCGCTACGAACTGTCCACGCTCATCGGGCAGGGCGGCATGGGCCAGGTCTGGACGGCGTACGACCGGCGGCTCGACCGGCGCGTGGCGGTGAAGCTGCTGCGCCCCGACAAGGTGGCGGGCCAGGAGGCCGACGAGCTGCGCCGCCGCTTCGTGCGCGAGTGCCGGGTGACCGCGCAGGTCGACCACCCCGGCCTGGTCACGGTGCACGACGCGGGCAGCGAGGGCGAGGAGTTGTTCCTCGTCATGCAGTACGTCGACGGCGCCGACCTCTCTGACCACCTCGCCGAGCACGACCCGTACCCGTGGCAGTGGGCGGTCTCGGTCGCGGCCCAGCTGTGCGCGGTGCTGAGCGCCGTGCACGCCGTGCCGATCGTCCACCGCGACCTGAAGCCGCGCAACGTGATGGTGAAGCAGGACGGCACGGTCACCGTCCTCGACCTCGGTGTCGCCTCCGTCATGGACGCCGACACCACCCGCCTCACGCACACCGGCACGCCGATCGGCTCGCCCGCCTACATGGCCCCCGAGCAGGCGATGGGCGGGGCGGTCGGCCCGTACACCGACCTGTACGCGCTCGGTGTGCTCCTGCACGAACTCCTCAGCGGGGACGTGCCGTTCGCGGGTTCGACGGCCCTCGGCGTGCTGCACCGGCACCTGTACGAGCCGCCGGTGCCCGTCCGCCGTATCCGCCCCGAAGTCCCCGAGTCGCTGGAGGCGTTGGTCCTGCACCTCCTCGCCAAGGACCCACAGCACCGTCCCGGCTCCGCACAGGAGGTCTACGAGCGCCTGGCGCTGCTGCTGCCCGCGCGCGGGATGCCCAGCGGGGCGCCACTCGACCCGACGCGCCCGTTCCTGCGCCCGCACGCCCCCTGGCCGGACCGCGCCCGCACGTTCGCGCCGCAGCCCGCCCCGCTCGCGCCGCCCGCCGCCGAGAAGCCCGATGTCGCCGCCGCCGTCGACGAGGTCAAGCGGCTGCTCGGCGAGGGCCGTATCACGCAGGCCGTCGACATCCTCGGCGCGATCCTGCCCACGGCCGCCGAGCAGCACGGCGTGCACTCCCCGGTCGTCCGCACCCTGCGCAAGCAGTACGCGGCCACGCTCATGGACGACGGCCAGTACCGGCGCGCACTGCCCGAACTGCGCCGCCTCGCCGACGAACGCGCCGCCGAGGCCGGCCCGTCCGACCCGCAGTCCCTGCGCTACCGCTACGAGGCCGCCCAGTGTCTGGAGTCGCTCGGCGAACCGGCCGCGGCCCTCGCGGAGTACCGCGCGCTCCTGCCGTACTACGAGAACCAGTACGTGGCCGGCGACCCCGAACTCGCCCACGAGGTCCGCCGCCGCATCGGCCACCTGCTGCTCGCGCTCGGCGACCGGGGCGCGGCCCACGAGACCCTCGCCCGCCTCCTGGTCGACGTCGAACGCCGCCACGGCCCCGGACACCCGCTCGCGGGGGACATCCGACGGACGTTGCAGTGGCTGGGGCAGGTGCGGGGCTAGCGCACCGGGCAGCTAGATTCTGCTCAGCAGGAACGCTTCAGCCAACACATACCAACGCGCACCGACCAGGGGTGGGGTCTTTTATGTCCGAGCACAGGCAGTCGAAGAAGCGCAGATACATCGCCTGGGGCGTCGCCGGTGCCGCCGTCGTCGCCGGAGGCGGTATCGCCGCGCAGACCTCGATGGCAGCCACCGCCTGGCCCGCGCAGAAGACCTACACGGGCCGCGCGTTCGACACCTGCGCCGCGCCCTCCCTCGCCGCGATGAAGGCCTGGCACACCGACGGGGCCTACGGCGCCGCCGCCGTCTACATCGGCGGCAAGAACCGCGGCTGCAGCCAGCCCAACCTCACCGCCTCCTGGGTCAAGACCCTCAGCACGGTCGGCTGGAAGTTCATCCCGCTCTACGTCGGCTCGCAGCCGTCCTGCGGTTCCGGCGGCTCGGTGAAGATCAGCGCCTCCACCGCCGCGTCCGTCGGCAAGTCCGAGGCGGACGACGCGGTCGCCAAGGCCGCCGCGCTCGGCATGAAGGCCGGCAGCCCGATCTACCTGGACATGGAGTCGTACGACACGACCAACACGGCCTGCAACAACGCCGTCCTGACGTACGTGCGCGCCTTCGACAAGGAACTGCACGCCAAGATCTACCGCACCGGCTACTACGGCTTCACCAGCTCCAGCGCCAAGGCGATCGCGACCGCCACCGACAAGACGGACCTGCCGGGCAACCTCTGGTACGCGCTGTGGGACAAGACGTACACCACCACCTCGGACTGGCCCTGGGGCTCCACCCAGTTCACCAACCACAGCCGCGCCCACCAGTACCTGGTCAACAGCAAGGAGACGCGCGGCGGTTACACGATCACCGTGGACCGCGACGCGTGGGACGCGCCGGTGGCCATCACCGGCTGAGCCCCACGCGCGCGTGCCCCGTGCGTGCCGGTGCCCGAAGTCCCGGTGAATCGTTGGTCGAATGGGTTGGCCACAGGCGACCCACTGCCTAACATCGATCACCGCAAGACTTTGTGCACCGTCGCACAATCTCCTCAGGAGGCTCCCTTGCACAGCCGCCGTCGCACCGCGCTCGTCCTCACCGCCGTGATCGCCGCTACGGCACCCGCCCTGACCGCCTGCGGAAGCGACGCGCATCCGGGCGCGGCGGCCGTCGTGGGCGGGCAGCGCATCACCGTCGGGCAACTGCAGAGCAGGGTCAACGAGGTGCGCACGGCCCAGCGGGCGGCCGTACAGGACCAGGCACAGTACGAGCGGGCCATCGCCACCACCGGGGGTCTCACCCGCGAGACGCTCTACGGCATGGTCTTCGACAAGGTCGTGCACCGCGCCGCGCAGGACGCCGGAGTCACGGTCACCCGCAAGGACATCCAGGACATGCGGGCAGGCCTCGCCCAGCAGGCGGGCGGTTCCAAGGCCCTGGAGGCGACCTGGCTCGCCCAGTACGGCGTCCCCCCGAAGCGCCTCGACGAGAACCTCCGCCTCCAGGTCGAGGGCCGCAAACTCGCCGCCCGGCTCGGCACCGACACCAGCCAGCCCGCCTTCTGGAAGGCCCTCTCCACCGCCTCCAAGGAACTCCACGTCGACCTCAACCCGCGCTACGGCACGTGGGACGTGGAGAAGAGCAGCCGGGTGGACGCCAAGACGCCGTGGGTACGGGAAGTCACCGCGACGCAGAGCCGGCAGTCGGCGTAACGGTACGGCGGGCACGATGCCCGCACGCTGATCACCGGCCTGTGGATAACTTGAGGGGCTGTCGGCGGCGTGGGTTACGTTCGGAGGGTGAACGCAACCAGTGCCAGCCCCGCTCCCGAGGGCACCCCCGCCCCCACCCCCGGCCGCGTCGTCCTGCTCACCACCAGCCACCGCGTCGCCCCCGGCCTGCTGTCCTGGCCCGCCTGGCAGGCGCTGCGCGACGCCGACCGAGTGCTGTGCGCGGACGGTACGCATCCGCAGCTGCCGTATCTGCAGGAGGCCGGGATACAGGTGGACGAGGCGTCCCCGACCGCCGAGGAACTGGTCGCGGCCTGCGCGGGCGGCCACACGGTGGTCGTGATCGCGTCGGGCGAGGGCGAACCCGCCCTCACCGACGGCCTGGCCCGCCTCGCCGGCTCCGGCCGGGTCCAGATGCCCGAGCTGGAACTCCTCCCCGCCTCCTACGACCTGCCGGGCGCCCGCCTCCTCGACCTCGTCCAGGTCATGGACCGCATCCGCGCCGAGTGCCCGTGGTCCTCCCAGCAGACCCACAAGGGCCTCGCGAAGTACGGCATCGAGGAGGCGTACGAACTCGTCGAGGCGATCGAGGACGGCGACCGCGACGAACTGCGCGAGGAGCTGGGCGACGTCCTGCTCCAGGTCGTCTTCCACGCCCGCATCGCCGAGGAGGACCCCGACACCCCCTTCTCCGTCGACGACGTGGCCGCCGGCATCGTCACCAAGCTGATCCACCGCCACCCGCACGTCTTCGGTGATGAAACCGCGTCGACTCCCGAGGAGGTCAAGGCGCATTGGCTGCGCACGAAGGCCGAGGAGAAGCGCCGCACCTCCGTCACCGAGGGCGTCCCGATGGGCCAGCCCGGCCTCGCCCTCGCGGCGAAGCTGGCATCACGCGTGCGGACGGCGGGACTTGAGGTGCCGCTGCCGAGAGGCGACGACGGCATCGGGTACGAGTTGCTGGCGTTGGCGGTGCGGGCGGAGGCGGACGGGGTCGATCCGGAGGCGGCGTTGCGGGCGGCGGGGCGGGCTTATCGGGATGCGATCAGGGAGAGGGAGAGGGAGAGGGAGAGGGAGAGGGAGAGGGAGACGGGTACGGGTACGGGGACCGAAGGCTGACCACGACGTCTGCCGTCTGCCGCCGTCGAGGAGGGCCGGGGCGCGTCCTCGACGGCGGCGGTCAGGCCGACGCCGCCCGGCGTCCGGTCCTGGCCCGACGGTCCGGCCCTACTTCAGGTGCCGGGTGAAGAACTGGGTCGCGGAGTCCCCGGCGAACTGCGGGACGCCGGTGTGCCCGCCCATGTTGGCGTGCAGGGACTTCTCCTCGGAGCCGAAGGCGTCGAACAGGTCCAGGGCCGCCTGCCGGTCGTTGCCCTCGTCGTCCCACTGCAGCAGGACGTGCAGGGGAATGGTGACCCGGCGGGCCTCCTCGAACATGGCGCGAGGCACGAGACTCCCGGCGAAGAGACCGACGGCCACGATGCGCGGCTCGACCAGCGCGAGCCGGATTCCGATGGAGATCACTCCCCCCGAGTACCCGACCGGGCCGCCGATCTCGGGCAGCGACAGGAGGGCGTCCAGGGCGGCCCGCCATTCCGGGACCGCCCTGTCGACCAGCGGCAGGACGAGGGCGTCGACGATCTCGTCGCTGACCGGCCCGCCGGCCTCCATCGCCCGGCGAAGGGCGGCGCGGGCCTGCTCGGCGGCGTCCCAGCGGGGCCGGTCGCCGCTCCCGGGGAGCTCGATGGTGGCCGTGGCGAAACCCTCCGCGGCGGCCTGCCGGGCCCGTGCCACCAGCCGGGGGTACATCCTGCGCAGTCCGAGCGGGGGGTGGCCGAGCAGGATCAGCGGCGCCGGTGAGGAGGAGGATGCGGGCGTCCACAGGATGCCGGGGATCTCGCCGAGGGTGAATTCGCGTGCGAGGACGCCGTCGTCGAGGCGTTGTTCGGAAGTGAAGCGCATGGTCATGCCTTTCGGGAGCGCTCGGAGCGGCGCTCCCGGACGACCTATCGCCCGGCCGTGACCCCGGAGGGGAGCACCCACGTCGATACTGTGTCCACGGGTACCACCTCCTCGTTCTCTCGCACGGCCTCCCGGAAAGTAGCAGCGGTCGCCGTGGCCCGCCAACGGGTTTTCGCGCGCCGGGACGTACGCACGACGTACGTATGTAGAGGGGCCCGTCCGGTACGGACGGGGGTGGCGAATCCGCCGGCGGCCGGGGCCCAGTTCCGCGAATGTGACACTCCCGGTGGGAAGTGTCACATTTTCGGCGACAGCATCCAGGACCCCCGGCACGCACTCACGGTGACCCGGATCGCCGAGGCGGAATCGGCCCACGGCATCCGATGCGGAGGAGCCCCTCCATGTACCGGAGGAGCACTTCCGCCCGCTGCATAAAGTCGGGCCATGCACCACGACGAGCCCCGCGCCGCCCCCGAACTCTTCACCTGGGAGTTCGCCACCGACCCCTACCCCGCCTACGCCTGGCTCCGCGAGCACGACCCCGTGCACAGGACGCGGCTCCCCAGCGGGGTCGAGGCCTGGCTGGTCACCCGGCACGCCGACGCCAAGCAGGCCCTCGCCGACCCGCGCCTCTCCAAGAACCCCGCGCACCACGACGAACCGGCGCACGCCAAGGGCAAGACCGGTATCCCGGGCGAACGCAAGGCCGAGTTGATGACGCATCTGCTCAACATCGACCCGCCGGACCACACCCGCCTGCGCCGGCTGGTCAGCAAGGCGTTCACGCCCCGCCGGGTGGCCGAATTCGCCCCGCGCGTGCAGGAGTTGACGAACGACCTCATCGACCGCTTCGCGCGGACCGGTTCCGCCGACCTCATCCACGACTTCGCCTTCCCGCTCCCCATCTACGCCATCTGCGACCTGCTCGGCGTCCCCCGCGAGGACCAGGACGACTTCCGCGACTGGGCGGGCATGATGCTGCGACATACAAAAGCAGGCCACGGCGGCGGACCGCGGGGCGGGGTCGCCCGGTCCGTGAAGAAGATGCGCGACTATCTCGCCGACCTCATCCACCGCAAGCGCGAGGCCCTCCCCGACAGCCCGGAACCCCTCCCCGGCGAGGACCTCATCTCCGGCCTCATCCGCGCCTCCGACCACGGCGAACACCTCACCGAGAACGAGGCCGCCGCCATGGCCTTCATCCTGCTCTTCGCCGGGTTCGAGACGACCGTCAACCTCATCGGCAACGGCACCTACGCCCTCCTCACCCACCCCGAGCAGCGCGCCCGCCTCCAGAAGTCCCTGGCCGCCGGCGAACACGGCCTCCTCGAAACCGGCGTCGAGGAACTCCTGCGCTACGACGGCCCGGTGGAGCTGGCGACCTGGCGCTTCGCCACCCGCCCCCTCACCCTCGGCGGACAGGACATCGCGGCCGGCGACCCCGTACTCGTCGTCCTGGCCGCCGCGGACCGCGATCCGGAACGGTTCGCCGATCCCGACGTCCTCGATCTGGGACGGCGTGACAATCAACACCTCGGCTACGGCCACGGCATCCACTACTGCCTCGGCGCCCCGCTCGCCCGCCTGGAGGGCCAGACCGCGCTCGCCACCCTCCTCACCCGCCTCCCCGACCTCCAACTCGCCGCGGACCCGGCCGACTTGCGCTGGCGCGGCGGGCTCATCATGCGCGGACTGCGCACCCTGCCCGTGGAGTTCACCCCCGAGCGGGCACTCCGCCCCGGTGAACCCGAACCTGAACCCGCAATCCCACCCCGTAAACCCGAAGATGACACTTCCTCAACTCTGTGATCTTCACGTGATCTACGTGGCATTGACTTGTGACAAGTGATCGAGTGCGGCTACGTTCACGTACCAGCGCGGCGCCCCGCACCACCCGCCGCGCGGTCCCCCCGCCGTCACGCGAAAGGCCTCCGCATGCTCTCCGGGAACGGTCGTCACCGTCGCCCCCGTCAGGCTCCGGCACTCCTCGTCGCGGCCGGCGTCACCGGCTCCGCCATCGCCATCCCGCTCCTCGGCGCCGCCGCCGCGAACGCCGCCGACGGCACCACCTGGGACAAGGTGGCCCAGTGCGAGAGCGGCGGCTCGTGGAGCGAGAACAGTGGCAACGGCTACTACGGCGGCCTGCAACTGTCCCAGGACGACTGGAGCAAGTACGGCGGCCTCGACTACGCCCCGAGCGCCGACCTGGCCAGCCGCTCCCAGCAGATAGCCGTCGCCGAGAAGATCCTCGACGACCGGGGCACCTCGCCCTGGATGACCTGCTCCCTGCTCTCCGGTCTCACCACGACCTCGGGTTCGACGAACGTCGACACGGGCGTCGCGAGCGACTCGCCGTCGACCGGCACGACGGACTCCTCCGGCTCGACGGACTCCTCCGGCTCGACGGACTCCTCCCCTTCCTCGGCGTCCTCCGGACTGTCCGACTCCAGCAACACGGACTCGACTTCGTCCGATACGTCCGACTCCTCCACCGGCGACCCGTCGAGCAGCCCCTCGCCCGCCGCGACGAAGGACTCCGCGAGCTCCGCCAAGTCCGACAAGTCCGCCGCCCCTTCCGTGAGCGACGACTCGGCGACCGCATCTCCGAAACTCGATGAATCGGACAACTCGGCGCAGGCGGCGGGCAAGTGGAGCCTCGTCGACACCGGTGCGCTCGGGAGTGGGTCGAGCGCAGGCAAGCACCGCGGAGCCGGTGCCGAGGAAGGCGTCACGGCGCAGACGTACACGGTCCGCGCCGGTGACTCCCTCGCGTCCATCGCCGACTCCCTTGGCTACGACGGCGGATGGCGTGCGCTCTACGCCGAGAACAAAAAGGTGATAGGCGCCGATCCGACCCGGATCGCCGCCGGTCAGACCTTGGACGTCGGTACGGAAACGGGCGAAAAGTAGCAGGAGGGCAGCGGGAGTTCACGTCACGCTTCGCGTCGAATGTCCGGTTTGATCAAAGTGTGGGATGAGTCTCAGAAGCCCTGATCGTCTTTGAAATTCCGCCGATTCCGTGTCTACGGTCAAGGCCGCTCGTCACCACGAGCCCCGGCTGCCGCACACGCCGAGTCCTGCCAGCGGCCTCCGGGAACATTCGTCGCGTCAAGCGCCGTAGGCAGGAGCGGGGGACCCAAGGTAAGCGCCGGGCCCGGGAGTCGAGAGACACCGGAACCGGCTTGGGGTTAAGCCGCGCACCGAGAGGTGTGCGGCCGGGCAACTCACACGGCCCGAACCCGACAGCTCACCTCGTAGGCGTCGGTGAGGGGATTGGGATTTTCCATGCTGTTTTCCAGCAAGGGCAAGCACCGCCGTCCGTCCAAGGCCACTCGCGTCGCCACGCTCGCCGGCGTGACCGGCGTCGCCATCGCCGCCCCGCTCATGGCGGCCAGTGGCGCCTCCGCCGCCACCGCGTCCGAGTGGGACACGGTCGCCAGCTGCGAGTCCGGCGGCAACTGGTCCATCAACACCGGCAACGGCTACTACGGCGGCCTGCAGTTCTCCGCCTCGACGTGGGCCGCGTACGGCGGCACCGCCTACGCCTCCACCGCGAACCAGGCCTCCAAGTCCCAGCAGATCGCCGTCGCCGAGAAGGTTCTCGCGGCCCAGGGCAAGGGCGCCTGGCCCACCTGCGGCACCGGCCTCTCCAGCGCCACCTACTCGGGCGGCAGCTCCTCGAGCGGCAACAGCTCGTCGAGCGGCAGCTCCTCCAGTGGCAGCACCAGCACCCGCTCGACGGACACGACGGCCTCCCGCTCCGCCGAGCGCCCGGCCGCCAAGAAGACCGTCACCACCCCGACCGGCAAGAAGGTCAAGAAGGGTGACGGCGAGTACAAGGTCGTCAAGGGCGACAGCCTCAGCTCCATCGCCGAGAAGCACAAGGTGAAGGGCGGCTGGCAGCAGCTGTTCAAGCTGAACAAGGACATCATCGACGACGCCGACGTCATCTTCCCGGGCCAGCAGCTCCACCTGAAGTGACATACGCGGCTCGTAGCTTAACCACAGCGCCCTCACAGCCGTGGTGTCCACTATGGAGACCTCGTGAGGGTCACCCCCGTCCCCCACGGGCTCCCCGCTCCGGTGCGTGTTCCCCCGTACGCACCGGGGCGGGGCTTTTTTTGTGCCCGCCGGTGATTTTGTGCGCTCTTTGGCGAAGCGCTTTGTTCCGTTCGGAAACAATTTACTCTCGGTTCTGTCCATCAGGCGGCCGACCGGATGGCCAATCGCCCCGAGCCGGTTAGGCTCGTCTCGCAGAGCCGCTGCGGTGTTGCCGTAGCCGCGTCAGATCCCAAGAAGGAGATGCTCGTGCCGTCCATCGACGTCGTCGTAGCCCGGGAAATCCTGGACTCCCGAGGCAACCCCACGGTCGAGGTCGAGGTCGGCCTCGACGACGGCAGCACGGGTCGTGCCGCCGTTCCGTCCGGCGCCTCCACCGGTGCCTTCGAGGCCATCGAGCTGCGTGACGGTGACCCGAACCGCTACGGCGGCAAGGGTGTCGAGAAGGCCGTCCTCGCCGTCATCGAGCAGATCGGCCCGGAGCTCGTCGGCTACGACGCCACCGAGCAGCGTCTGATCGACCAGGCGATGTTCGACCTGGACGCCACCGACAACAAGGGCTCCCTCGGCGCCAACGCCATCCTCGGCGTCTCCCTCGCCGTCGCGCACGCCGCCTCCGAGGCGTCCGACCTCCCCCTCTTCCGCTACCTGGGCGGCCCGAACGCGCACCTGCTGCCCGTTCCGATGATGAACATCCTGAACGGCGGCTCGCACGCCGACTCGAACGTGGACATCCAGGAGTTCATGATCGCCCCGATCGGCGCGGAGTCCTTCTCCGAGGCGCTGCGCTGGGGCGCCGAGGTCTACCACACCCTCAAGAAGGTGCTGAAGACCAAGGGCCTGTCCACCGGCCTCGGCGACGAGGGCGGCTTCGCCCCGAACCTGGAGTCCAACCGCGCCGCCCTCGACCTCATCATCGAGGCCATCAAGCAGGCCGGTTACATCCCCGGCGAGCAGATCGGGCTCGCGCTCGACGTCGCCGCGTCCGAGTTCTACAAGGACGGCAAGTACGAGTTCGAGGGCAAGTCCCGCTCGGCCGCCGAGATGACCGAGTACTACGAGGAGCTCGTCTCCGCGTACCCGCTCGTCTCCATCGAGGACCCGCTGTACGAGGACGACTGGGCCGGCTGGAAGGTCATCACCGACCGCATCGGCGACAAGGTCCAGATCGTCGGCGACGACCTCTTCGTCACCAACCCCGAGCGTCTCGCCCGCGGCATCGAGGAGGGCACCGCCAACGCCCTGCTCGTCAAGGTGAACCAGATCGGCTCGCTGACCGAGACCCTGGACGCCGTCGAGATGGCCCAGCGCAACGGCTTCAAGTGCATGATGTCCCACCGCTCCGGCGAGACCGAGGACACCACCATCGCCGACCTCGCCGTCGCGGTGAACTGCGGCCAGATCAAGACCGGCGCCCCGGCCCGCTCGGACCGCGTCGCCAAGTACAACCAGCTCCTGCGCATCGAGGAGATCCTCGACGACGCGGCGGAGTACGCGGGCCGCAGCGCGTTCCCCCGCTTCAAGGGCTGACCCCACCGGATTCCCGGGGATCCACCGGGTCAATCCTCAGCCAGTCGTACGTACGTCCCCGCACCCGGTCCCGTACCGTGTGCGGGGACGTACGCACGTGTGAAGGGGAGGCGGGACATGGCCGTGAAGGACCGGGACCGGTTCTCCACCGCGACCAGGCTGAAGCTGCTCGGCGAGCAGACGGCGGCCCGTGTCTACCGTTCCCAGACCAAACGGCAGGCCCGCCGTTCCCGGCTGACCGGCCGAGCGGCCCTCCTCGCCCTGGTGCTGTGCTCGCTGATCGTGGCGCTGGCGTACCCGATAAGGCAGTACGTCTCCCAGCGCGCCGAGATCTCCGATCTCCAACGGCAGCAGGAGCAGGCGCGGCAGCGCGTCGAGCAGCTGCGCGACCTCAAGGCACGCTGGCAGGACGACGCGTACGCGGAACAGCAGATCCGCCAGCGGCTGCACTATGTGATGCCCGGGGAGACGGGCTACATCGTGATCGACCCGGACGCGGCGAAGCAGTCGCGCGCCGAACTGGGGGCGGCCGACCGTCCCTGGTACGCGAACGTGTGGGACGGCGTCGACAAGTCCGACGCCTCCGACCGGTGAACCGACAGACACTTCAGAGAGACTCTCGTACAGGCATGGACACGCCCCCGCCGCCCACCCCGCGCACCGAGCCCACCGTCGCCGACGTCGCGGCCTTCCAGCAGCAACTCGGGCGCCCGCCGCGCGGGTTGCGCGCGATCGCACACCGTTGCCCGTGCGGACAGCCGGACGTGGTGGAGACGGCCCCCCGCCTCCCCGACGGCACGCCCTTCCCGACGACGTACTACCTGACGTGCCCGAAGGCCGCTTCGGCGATCGGCACCCTTGAGGCGAACGGCGTCATGAAGGACATGACGGCGAGGCTGGAGTCGGACCCCGAACTGGCCGCCGCGTACCGCGCCGCCCACGAGGACTACCTGGCCCGCCGCGACGCCATCGAGGTCCTGGAGGGCTTCCCGAGCGCGGGCGGCATGCCGGACCGTGTGAAGTGCCTGCACGTCCTCGTGGGCCACTCCCTGGCCGCGGGCCCGGGCGTCAACCCGCTGGGCGACGAGGCGCTCGCGATGCTGCCGGAGTGGTGGGCCAAGGGGCCGTGCGTGAGAGTGCCCGGGGTACCGCCGACCGGCGACGGTTGGGAGACCGTGACGTCCGAGGACGGCAAGGGCTACTTCTCGTTCAAGCCCGTCGAGGCGCAGGCGAAGGAGGACGACCAGTGACCCGTGTCGCCGCCATCGACTGCGGTACGAACTCGATCCGCCTCCTCGTCGCCGACGTGACCCCGGAGACCGGTGAACTCGTCGACCTGGACCGGCGGATGACGATCGTCCGGCTCGGCCAGGGCGTGGACAAGACCGGCCGCCTGGCCCCCGAGGCGCTGGAGCGCACCTTCGCGGCCTGCCGCGACTACGCGACGATCATCAAGGAACACGGCGCGGAACACCTCCGCTTCGTGGCCACGTCCGCCTCCCGCGACGCCTCGAACCGCGACGACTTCGTCCGCGGGGTCCTGGACATCCTCGGCGTCGAACCCGAGGTGATCACCGGCGACGAGGAGGCGGAACTCTCCTTCACCGGCGCGACGGCGGAACTGACCGGCCGGGACGACCTGGCCCTCGCCAAGCCCTACCTCGTCGTGGACATCGGCGGCGGCTCCACGGAGTTCGTCGTCGGCGACGACCAGGTCCGCGCGGCCCGCTCCGTGGACATCGGCTGCGTCCGCATGACGGAGCGCCACCTGGTCCGCGACGGCAAGGTCACGGACCCGCCGACCCCGGACCAGGTCACGGCGATGCGCGCGGACATCGAGGCGGCCCTGGACCTCGCCGAGAAGACGGTCCCGCTCCGCGAGGCCCGCACCCTGGTGGGCCTGGCCGGCTCGGTCACCACGGTCTCGGCGATCGCCCAGAACCTCCCCGAGTACGACACGGAGGCCATCCACCACTCCCGCGTCTCCTACGACCGCGTCCGCGAGATCACCGAGTCCCTCCTCCGCTCCACCCACGCCGAACGCGCCGCCATCCCCTCCATGCACCCGGGCCGCGTCGACGTCATCGGCGCGGGCGCCCTCGTACTCCTCTCGATCATGGAGCGGGCCGGGGCGACGGAGGTCGTGGTGAGCGAGCACGACATCTTGGACGGGATCGCCTTCAAGGCAGCGGAAGCGGCCGAGGGCGACAACCGGGAGGGCTAGCGCCGGACCCGCACCACCAGCTTCCCCGTGGCCCGGTCGTGCTCCATGTCCTCGTGGGCCCGCGGTACTTGCTCCAGGCCGTCGTACACGCGGTCGACGGGGAAGGACAGCTGGCCGGTGGCGACCGCGTCGAGGATCTCCTGGAAGGTCTCCCGGGGCAGGTCGGACGCGTCGCCGAAGTAGCCCGCGAGGCGTACGCCCCTCGGCAGGTACTCGTTCGGGGAGAAGTCGCGCACCGTCCACTGGTTGGAGAGGCTGCCGCCGAAGCAGGCCGTGCCGTGGACGCGTACCGCGCGCAGGGTGTCGGGGAGGGTCGGGGTGCCGACGAGGTCGAGGGCCGCGTCGACTCCGGACGGGTACAACTCCCGTACTGCGGGCGCCACTTCACCCGTGTCCAGCAGCGGGTGGTCGACGCCGTGTTCCTTCAGCAGGGCGAGGCGGTCGGGGCGGCGGGTGGTGGACAGCACCGTGGCGCCGCGCCGGCGGGCCAGCGCGGCGGCTGCCAGGCCCACCGAGGAGGTGCCGCCGCGGATCAGCACGGACTGGCCGGGCTTCAGGTCCAGGCCGACGGTGAGCGAGCCGTAGGCCGTCTGCACCATCTCCGGCAGGGCGCCCAGGACTTCCCAGGGCAGGTCGGTGTCGACGGGGATGACCTGCGGCAGCGGCACCGATGTGTACTCGGCGTAGCCGCCGTCGTAGGTGCGCCCCATGTCTCCCATCATCGCGACGACCTTCTGCCCGGGAGCCAGTCCGCTGCCGGCCGGGGCCGCGTCGACCGTGCCGGCGGCCTCGATGCCCGGTACCCGGGGGAAACCGACGCCCTCGCTCACCCCCAACCGGAGCTTCAGCTCGGAGCGGTTGAGGCCGAACGCCTCGACACGGATACGCACCCAGCCGTCCCGCTCGGGCGGCAGCGGGAGCGTGGTCAGCCGCAGGTTCTCGACGGGGCCGGGGGCGGAGAGCTGGACGGCGCGCATGGTGGTCGGCGAGGACGTCATGGGGCTGCCAACGCGCGGTCGCGGCGGCTTCATTCCCGACTCGCCCTGGGGAGGGGGTCGGTAAGCGGAGGGACGGTATGCGGAGAAACCGCTGTGCCGGACCCTCGGCACCCCGAATTATTACTGGCCGGTACTAAACTCCTGAGCAGCCCATATAACGTATGAGCGGATGCAGGGGCGCTCGTCGCCCCCCTCCGGAACACGTCCGTAAGAAAGTTCGTGAAGTTCTTCACAAGGAATTCTGTCCCGTTGGCGGACGAGACCGCCCCGGTTGGCCCTTCCGGGGACTCGGCGGGGTCGGGGGCGTGCTCGGCGGGGTGGTACGGGAGTGATTCGGGGGAGTTTCGGGAGGGTGTCGGCGAGGTGTGGTCCAGGGGGTCCGACGGGGCAGAGCGGCAGCTCACGCGGCCTTGACAACGGGGCGAACCGACCCGTGGTTCCCCTCCCGTGACGTGACCTGGATCATGCGAGTCGCGGAGGATAACACAGACCCTGTGCAAGCTTGTGAAGGGGCGCACGAGCGACCCCCCAGGGGCAGGTGGATACTCGATGGCATGAGCACCACGGAGCGTCCCAGGATCCTCGTAGTAGGCGGTGGGTACGTAGGCCTGTACGCAGCTCGGCGCATTCTCAAGAAGATGCGCTACGGCGAGGCGACCGTCACGGTCGTCGACCCCCGGTCGTACATGACCTACCAGCCCTTCCTCCCCGAAGCCGCCGCCGGCAGCATCTCCCCTCGGCACGTCGTCGTCCCGTTGCGACGCGTGCTGCCGAAGGCGGAGGTCCTCACCGGCCGGGTCACCACCATCGACCAGGACCGCAAGGTCGCCACGATCGCCCCCCTCGTGGGCGAGGCGTACGAGCTGCCTTTCGACTACCTCGTCATCGCGATGGGCGCGGTCTCCCGCACCTTCCCGATCCCCGGCCTCGCCGAACAGGGCATCGGCATGAAGGGCATCGAGGAGTCCATCGGCCTGCGCAACCACGTCCTTGAGCAGCTCGACAAGGCCGACTCCACCACCGACGAGGAGATCCGCCGCAAGGCGCTCACCTTCGTCTTCATCGGCGGCGGTTTCGCCGGTGCGGAGACCATCGGTGAGGTCGAGGACATGGCCCGGGACGCGGCCAAGTACTACAGCAACGTCTCCCGCGAGGACATGCGCTTCGTCCTCGTCGACGCCGCCGACAAGATCCTCCCCGAGGTCGGCCCCAAGCTCGGCCAGTACGGCAAGGAGCACCTGGAGAGCCGCGGGATCGAGATCTACCTCTCGACCTCGATGGACTCCTGCGTCGACGGTCACGTCGTGCTGAAGAACGGCCTCGAGGTCGACTCCAACACGATCGTGTGGACGGCCGGCGTCAAGCCGAACCCCGTTCTCTCCCGCTTCGGCCTGCCGCTCGGCCCGCGCGGTCACGTCGACGCCCAGCCGACCCTCCAGGTCACCGGCACCGACTACATCTGGGCCGCCGGCGACAACGCCCAGGTGCCCGACATCGCCGCCCGCAAGGCCGGCGTCGAGAACGCCTGGTGCCCGCCGAACGCCCAGCACGCGCTGCGCCAGGCGAAGGTCCTCGGCGACAACGTGATCTCCGGTATGCGGGGCTTCCCGCAGAAGGAGTACGCGCACGCCAACAAGGGTGCGGTGGCGGGTCTCGGCCTCCACAAGGGCGTCGCGATGATCGTCATGGGCAAGATGAAGATCAAGGTCAAGGGCCGCCTCGCGTGGTACATGCACCGCGGCTACCACGGTCTGGCCATGCCGACCTGGAACCGCAAGATCCGCATCTTCGCCGACTGGACCCTCGCGATGTTCCTCAAGCGCGAGGTCGTGTCGCTCGGTGCCATGGAGAACCCCCGCGAGGAGTTCTACGAGGCCGCCAAGCCGGCGCCGGCGCCCGCCGCGGCCGAACCCGCTGCGGGCAAGACCGAAGTGAAGGCCAAGGCCTCCTGACCCCCTCCGGTCACCCCTGAAACACCCCCGAAGGGGCCGTCCGCCATCCGTGGTGCGGACGGCCCCTTCGGCGTTCCCGGACCGCCCCACCTCCATGGCCGCTACACCTGTTTTGCCTACTCGTAACGCTCAAGCAGGACTGCGACCGGCCCTGGCCGGTGTTTACGTAGTGATGGACAATTCCGGGATCCGCGTCACGGAGGTGTGCGCCATGGCTGATGCCGCGCTGCGGCTCAAATCCCTCTTCGAACAGCTACTGGGAACCCCGGTCCCGGTGCGCATCCGCGCCTGGGACGGTTCCGCGGCGGGGCCGCCGGATGCGCCGACCCTGGTCGTACGCAACCGCCGTGCCCTGCGCCGACTCCTCTGGAAGCCCGGCGAACTCGGCATGGCGCGTGCCTGGGTCTCCGGAGACCTGGAGATCGAGGGCGACCTGTACGCGGCCCTCGACGCGCTGTCCGAGCTGGTGTGGGAGCGCGGCGACGACGCCCGCACCCTCGCCCAGGCGCTGCGCGACCCCGAGGTGCGGTCCGCCGTACGCGGACTGGTCAAGCTCGGCGGGCTCCCGCTGCCGCTCGCCCCGCCCCCGGAGGAGGTCCGCCGCAGCCGCGCCCACCTCCACACCAAGCGCACCGACAGACGCGCCATCGGCCACCACTACGACGTCGGCAACGACTTCTACGAGATCGTCCTCGGGCCGTCCATGGTCTACTCGTGCGCCTACTGGGAGTCCCCGGACGGCACGTTGGAGGACGCGCAGCGCGACAAGCTCGAACTCATCTGCCGCAAGCTGGAGTTGACACCCGGTCAGCGACTCCTCGACGTCGGCTGCGGCTGGGGTTCGATGGCGATCCACGCGGCCCGCGAGTACGGCGTGAGCGTCGTCGGCGTGACCCTCTCGCAGGAACAGGCCGCCTACGCCCGTAAGCGCGTCGCGGGCGAGGGACTCACCGACAAGGTGGAGATCCGGGTGCAGGACTACCGGGACGTCACCGACGGGCCCTACGACGCCGTCTCCTCCGTGGGCATGGCCGAACACGTGGGCGCCGAACGGTACTTGGAGTACGCGGAAGTGCTCCACTCGCTGCTCAAGCCCGGCGGGCGGCTCCTGAACCACCAGATCGCCCGCCGCCCGCACCGCGACGAATCCGCCTACAACCTCGACGAGTTCATCGACTCCTATGTCTTCCCCGACGGCGAACTCGCCCCGATCGGCACCACGGTGACCCAGCTGGAGCGCGCCGGCCTGGAGGTCCGCGACGTCGAGGTGATCCGCGAGCACTACGCGCTCACCCTGCGCCGCTGGGTCGCCAACCTGGAGGCCGACTGGGCCCGCGCGTCGCGGCTCGCCGGGGCCGGCCGCGCCCGCGTCTGGCGCCTGTACATGGCCGCCTCCGCCCTCGCCTTCGAACGCAACCGCATCGGCGTCAACCAGGTCCTGGCCGTCCGCACCCCGGACTCCGGCGACTCCGGCATGCCGCTGCGCGCCCGCACCTGGAACTGAGCACACTGCAAGGCGAACAAGAAGGGCCCCGTTCCGCACCGGAACGGGGCCCCACCTCATGTGCCGCTACTCGGACTTGATGGCCGACAGCATGTTCAGCTTGGCCGCGCGCCGGGCCGGCCACAGCGCCGCGAGGACGCCGACCGTGCCCGCCAGGAGCAGGAAGAGCGCCATCCGGGCCCAGGGGACGACCAGTTCGTAGGTCGCCATCTTCGCGCCGATCAACTCACCGGCCGCCCAGCCGAAGAAGACTCCCAGACCGATGCCGAGCACCCCGCCGAAGAGCGAGATGACCAGGGACTCCAGGCGGACCATCCGCTTGATGCCCTTGCGGTCCAGGCCGATCGCGCGCAGCATCCCGATCTCCTGCGAGCGCTCGAAGACCGACATGGCGAGGGTGTTGATGACCCCGAGGACCGCGACGATCACCGCCATGGCGAGCAGGCCGTAGACCATGTTGAGGATCAGGGTGAAGACCTGCGCGATGCTGTCGGAGAGGTCCTGCTTGTCCTGGACCTTGACGGCCGGGTTGGAGCCGAGGGCCTTCTCCAGCTTGTCCTTCGTCGCACTCGACACGCCGTCCGCCGTCTTGACCAGGATCTGCATGTCGGCCGGCTCGGTCTGGTGCGGGGCGAGTGTCGCGTTGTCGAGCATGATGCCCCGGATCACCGCGTTGCCCTCGTAGACCGCGGAGACGGTCAGTTGCTGCGCCCTGCCGTCCTCGTAGTGCGTCGTGAAGGTCGAACCGGCCTTCCAGCCATGGGACTTGGCCGTGTCGTCGTCCACGACGACCTGCGTCCCGGCGACCTTGAAGGTGCCGCTGTCGACCTTGAGGTCGGTGAGCTTGCCGATCGCGGAGCCGTTGACGCCCGTCAGGGCCTCGGTCGTGCCGTCGATGCGCGAAGGGGCGTTGCGCAGCGGGCTGCTGGCGGTGACGCCGGACGTGGTGGTGAGCGTCTTGTCGACGTCGGGGGAGAGCTGGTTGCCGTTCGCCATCGAGACGATGTAGTCGGCGCTGATCGCGGACGAGGCCATCCTGTCGATCGCCTGCTGGAGGCTGCCCGCCATCACCGTCATGCCGGTGATGAGGGTGAGGCCGATCATCAGCGCGGACGCGGTGGCGGCCGTACGGCGCGGGTTGCGCACCGAGTTCTGGCGGGCCAGCTTGCCGGAGATCCCGAAGATCCGCAGCACCGGGGCCGCCGCCGCGATCAGCGGGCGGGACAGCAGCGGGGTCAGGATGAACACCCCGATGATGAGGAGTACGGCGCCGATGCCCATGGGTGCCTGGCCGTCCGAGCCGTTCATCGACGTGGCCGCGATGACGACCGCGACGCCCGCGCCGGAGAACAGCGCGCCGAGCGTGTTGCGCAGCACCAGCGACTTGGTGGTGGCCGTCGCGTGCACGCTGCTCATCGCGGCGACCGGCGGGATCTTCGCGGCCCGGCGGCCGGGCAGCCAGGCGGCGAGCATGGTGATGAGGACGCCGACCGCGAGGGCGCTGAGCACCGTGCCCGAGGTGATGACCAGCGGGCCGTCCGGGACGGTCGCGCCGATCGTGCCCATCAGGCCGCGCAGCCCGGCGCCGATACCGATACCGGCGACCAGACCGGCCACCGCGGCGATCGCGCCCACCACGAACGCCTCCAGCAGCACCGACCGCGTGACCTGCCGCCGGGAGGCGCCGACCGCGCGCAGCAGCGCCAGTTCCTTGGTGCGCTGGGCGACCAGCATGGTGAAGGTGTTGGCGATGATGAACGTGCCGACGAAGAGCGCGATCCCCGCGAAGACCAGCAGCCCCGACTTCAGCCCGCTCATCGACGCGGCGATCGTCTCGGCCTGGTCGGCGGCGAGCTTCTTGGCGGTGGTGGTCTCCGTCTGCCCCTTGGGCAGGGCCAGGTCCAGCTGCGACTTCAGCGCCGCCTGACTCGTCCCGGCCGCGGCCTTCACATCGATCTCGTCGTACGTCCCCGCCTTGCCGAACAGCTTCTGCGCGGTCGCCGTGTCGAAGAGGGCGAGGCTGCCGCCGGCGGCGACATTGCCGTCGTCGGTGGTGAAGATGCCGGTGATCCTCGGGCTCAGCACCGGCCCGTCGACCGACAGACGTACGGTGTCGCCGACCTTGTACCCGGCGCGCTTCGCGGTCTCGGAGTCGATCGCGACCTCGCCCGAACCGTGCGGCGCGGTACCGGACTTGAGGGGATAGCGGGCGTCCTTGGCCCCCCAGTAGTTGCCGCCCTCGGACTGGAAGCCGCCGCCGATGAGCTTGCCCTTCTTGTCGGCTATGGCGGTGAATCCGTTGACGACGCCGGTCGCGGACGCGGCGCCCGGCACCTTCGCGCTGGTGGCGAGCATGGCCCGGGTCAGCTCGGGCGTCTTGCCGACCGTGTCGCCCTTGTCGTTCTGGGACTTGGCCCGCACGGCGACGTCGACCTGGCCGAAGCCCTTGGCCGAGCTGTTCTGGAAGGCGTTCGAGATGGTGTTGGTGAAGACCAGGGTCCCCGAGACGAACGCGACGCCGAGCATCACGGCGAGCACGGTCATGAGGAGCCGGGCCTTGTGCGCGAGCACGTTGCGCAAGGCGGTTCGGAACATGGGTCTACTCAGTCCAGGTGTAAGAAGAGGTGAGCCGGGCGGCGAAGTCGGTTGCCGGGAAGGTGACGTGAGGGACCGTCAGGAGACTTGCGGTCAGCTGGTGCGGCCCTTGGCGTCGAACCGCTTCATGCGGTCGAGCACCGAGTCCGCCGTCGGCTCGAAGACCTCGTCGACGATGCGTCCGTCCGCGAGGAACACCACCCGGTCCGCGTACGCGGCGGCCACCGGGTCGTGGGTCACCATGACCACCGTCTGCCCCAACTCCCGTACGGAGTTGCGGAGAAAGCCCAGCACCTCGGCGCCGGAGCGCGAGTCGAGGTTTCCGGTCGGCTCGTCGCCGAAGATGATGTCGGGGCGGGAGGCCAACGCCCGTGCCACGGCGACGCGTTGCTGCTGGCCGCCGGAGAGCTGGGAGGGCCGGTGCTTGAGCCGGTCGGCGAGACCGATCATCCGGATCACCGAGTCCAGCCATTCCTTGTCGGGCTTGCGGCCCGCGATGTCCATGGGGAGCGTGATGTTCTCCAGGGCCGTCAGCGTCGGCAGCAGGTTGAACGCCTGGAAGATGAAACCGATCTTGTCCCGGCGCAACTTGGTGAGCTGCTTGTCCTTCAGGGAGCCCAGTTCGGTGTCACCGATGCGCACGGAACCGGACGAGAAGGTGTCCAGGCCGGCCACGCAGTGCATCAGGGTGGACTTGCCGGACCCCGAGGGGCCCATGATCGCGGTGAACTCGGCCTGCCGGAAGGCGATCGAGACCCGGTCGAGGGCGACCACCTGGGTCTCGCCCTGTCCGTAGACCTTCGAAAGATCCGTGGCACGCGCGGCCACTGAGGTGGTCCGGTCGGCGATGGGGGTGGTGGTCACGGAAGGCGCTCCTGTCGGGACGACGGTGTTGCTGGGGACGTGTCCCATCCTTCCGGCCCGGTCCCGCCGTGTAGTCAGCCGCTGTTCCGGTTCCGAGGGCAGCCTCCAGGCGGACTGCGCTCCGCGCTGTCATACCTGGGGATGAGGACCGTCCCTGAGACCGCCTCCGCGTCCGTCCCCGAGACCGCCTCCGCGTCCGCCCCCGAGACCGCCTCCGCGTCCGCCCGGCGGCGGATCCCGTCAAGAACCGGTGGAGCACCCTCGTTCGGGCGGTGAAATTACGTCATTCCGCACCCGCGCCCCCGGACCGCGCGCAAGGCTGTTGGCAAGTGCTGATGGCTCTTTCCAGGGTCTGATGAACCCTCAGACATCAATAAAATAAGACAACATCGGTCCGCCTGCCCGCTGTTGGGGAGACGTGCCCCGATAGGCTCGTGACTTCGATGCGGAGCCCACGGCCTGCCCGGATGGTGGAATGCAGACACGGCGAGCTTAAACCTCGCTGCCCCTTCGCGGGCGTGCCGGTTCAAGTCCGGCTCCGGGCACCTCCGACCTCACTCTCACGGATGGTCAGCCTTCATAGACGGTCAGTACGGCGCCGTCGATCTCCACCCGGCGCGGTGCGCGCAGTTCGCCCCGTCTGAGGGATTCCAGGCAGCGGCGGAACAGGTCGAGTTCCTCGGTGTCCAGGACGGCGGCGGCGAGGTCGAGGAGTTCGTGGACGGAGTCCTCCGTCAGCACCTCGGGCAGCTCGCCGGAGAGCAGGGCGACCGATTCGCCGGCCGGTCCGCGGACCACGGCGGTGGTCATTCCGCCATGTATGAACAGCACTTCTCACCCCTGGGGCCCGTGGTCGCGCGGCTCACCCGCTCGGGCAGGACGAGAGATTAGCCGTCGGTCTCCGCGTTCCCGGGGTGCTCTGCAATCTTTGTCCGAGAAGGTGCCGGATGCGACATCGAGTGGCACGGCGCGGGCACGTGGGGCGTCCGGGGTGGACGGTTCGCGTCAGTTCTCGCGCGGGGCGCGGTCGAGCAGGGACTCCACGAGGGCGGCCACGTGTCGGCGGTCGTCGTCGGACAGTCGTTGGACGCTGGCGATCAGCAGGTCGACCTCGGAGTCGGCGGGTCTGTGGGACGCGTCGGTGCCGGGAGCCGGCCCGGTGCCGTACACGTGGATGCCGCAGGCTTCGGCGGCGGCGCGGCGCACGGTGTCCAACGGCAGGTCGAGGCCCTTGGACAGGCCCTCCAGGGTGGCCGGCTGGGGCATCCGGACCGCGCGCTCCGTGGTGGCCAGGTGGTGGACCGTGGAGCGCGGGATGCCGCCGCGTCGCGCCACGTCGCCGTAGGACCAGCCGTTGCGGTCGAGGTGCTCACGGATGATCTGCTGCAGTGCGTTGGCCACCGATGGTCACTTCCTGCTCGCCGCCGGGCGGAGTCCCGCGGGATGGCGGAACTGCGGAATCTGCGCGTCGGCCCGATTCTACGGGCGCCTTCGTCAATGGCCGAGAGCGGATTTCCCGAACGGGTTGCGCTCGGGTCCCTCCAGCCCCTAGTGTCCAATCTCGTTGGACAGAACGTCCGACCAGATTGGACGGAGTCGGGGGGGAACCTGACACCGTCCGACCGCAATTGCCCATCCCTGAGGGGGAACTGACATGTTGGACGCCCGTGAGCTCGACGCCGAGTCCGCCGACCTGCTGCCCGGCCGTGAGGCCCTCGGCCGCCTGAAGTTCGGCTTCGGCAAGACGGTCAACGTCACCAAGCACGTCGCGCACATCTCGGCGAGCAACTCCTCCGCCGCTCTGAACGACCACTCCCTGGGCTCGGTCGCCGACTCGGGTGCCGCCCAGGCCATCGACGTCGTTCAGTAACGCACCCCGCACACCGCTCACCCCCGCACCCGCCATCCACGCCAGAACACTTCGAAAGGACCATCACCATGAGCATGGACATGCACGAGCTGGACTCCGAGTCGGCCGACCTGCTTCCGGGCCGTGAGGCCCTCGGCCGCCTGAAGTTCAGCTTCGGCAAGACGGTCAACGTCACCAAGCACGTCGCGCACATCTCCGCGAGCAACGAGTCGGCCGCCCTGAACGACCACTCGCTGTACTCCGACGCGCAGTCCTCGGCCAGCCAGAGCATCAGCGTCACCCAGTAACCCGCCAGCACCGCCGCCTCGGCGGCACGGGGGCGGACCGCACAGGGATGACGCGGTCCGCCCCCTGGGGGGGAAACCGGGGGAGAACTGGGGGGAGGACCACAGAGATGACGGTGCTCGGAGACGGGACGAGGGCCCTGTACGACACGGGGACACCGGTCCCGGGTCCCGGCGGCTGGCCGGTGACCTACGAGCAGGTCGTGACCGGCAGTCTGCCGGTCGTCGAGGCACCGGCGGGGCCGCGGTGGATTCCGCGGCTCAGCGCCGGGCTCAGACTGCACGGCGAATACCAGGGGTCGGGCTTCACCGAACCCAAGTACATCGCCCGTCGGGGGGACGGGCAGGTCGTGCAGCTGTCACGGCTGCTCTATCTCGTCGCCTCGTCGGTCGACGGCTTGCGCGACGAAGAGGTCATAGCCCACCGGGTCAGCGCCCGCTTCGGGCGCGAGGTCAGCGGCGAGAACATCCGCTACCTGGTGGAGAAGAAGCTGGAACCGCTGGGCGTGACGGTTCCCGAGGGGCAGGAGGGCGACGAGGTCGACGCCCCGCGCTCCGACCTGCTGCTGGCGCTCAAGGGCCACCGGGTGATCTTCGACGAGCGCCGGACGTCCCGGATCGCCCGCACCCTCGCCTGGCTGCACCGGCCGGCCGTCGTCGCGCTGGTGCTCGCCTCGGCACTGGCCATGGACGTCTGGCTGTTCGGCTTCTTCGGGGCGATCGATCCGGTCCTGCAGGTCCTGGACCAGCCGGTGCTGATCCTGCTGGTCTTCGTCCTCACCGTGGCCTCGCTCGTCTTCCACGAGTTCGGACACGCCTCCGCCTGCAGATACGGCGGGGCGCGGCCCGGCTGCATCGGCTGCGGGCTGTTCCTCATCTGGCCGTCGATGTACACCGACGTCACCGACGTCTACCGGATCGGCCGCGGCGGACGGATCCGCACCGACCTCGGCGGGGTCTACTTCAACGTCGTCTTCATGCTTGCCATGGCCGGGGCGTACTTCGCGACGGGCGCGCAGTTCTTCCTGGCCGCGGTCTATCTCGGGCACTTCGAGATCCTGGAGCAGCTCATGCCGGCCGTCCGTCTGGACGGCTACTACATCCTGGGCGACCTGGCGGGCGTGCCCGACCTCTACGGCAAGATCAAGCCGATCGTGCTGAGCCTGGCGCCCGGCGCGAAGGGGCGGGCCGCGCGCAAGGAGGTCGCCGGGCTCAAGAAGTCGGCGCGGACCATCGTCGCCGCCTGGGTGCTGACGATGGTGCCGCTGATCATCGGCGAGCTGAGCTACGCGCTGTGGAACCTGCCGCGGATCCTCACCACCATGGTGCGCTCACTGACCGAGCAACTCGTGGGCACAGGGGCCGCGTTCGCGGACGGGCGGATCGTCGAGGGACTGGTCGGCGTGATCGGCTCGGTCATGCTGCTGTGCCCGATGGCCGGCGTGGTCTATCTGTCGGTCAAGCTCGGCGGCCGGCTCTTCCGGGCCGCCAAGCGCTCCACCTCGGGCAGGCCCGGACTGCGTGTCGCGGTCTGCGCGCTCGCCCTGGCCGGCCTCACCGGCCTGAGCTACGCGTGGGTGTCCGGCCTGACCCCGCAGCCGCTGCCCAAGCAGCCGCCGATCGCGCCGATCCTCCAGCCAGGGGTCTCCACGTCACCACCACCGGCACATCAGGCGTCGACCCCGGACGGCAAGGGCGCGGAACCGTCCGCCGCACGGTCGGCGTCGCCCGGTTCCGCCTCGGCCTCGGCCGGCGCGGGCTCACCGGGCGCCTCGGCCGGTGCGTCGCCCGGCGTCTCCACCAGCCCGTCCGCCTCACCCGGCTCGTCGAGTGCCACCTCCCCGTCCCCGACCGGCGGTTCCTCCTCGAAACCTGCCCCGAGTGAGGACCCCGCCCCGTCGTCGGCCTCGTCTCCGTCGGACGGCTCGGCAGCCCCGACCCCCGAGCCGTCGCCGTCGGTCTCGTCGGCACCGCCTCCGTCGGACACCGCGGCACCGTCGCCGTCCGCCTCGCCCAGTCCGGCGGTTTCCTGACGCGGGCTCCCGCGCGGGAGCGGGGCCGTCGGCCGGGACGGGAACCGGTCGGCCGATCCACCGGCCCTGTCCCGGTGCCGCACCTCCTCGGACGGGTGCCGGCACCGGGACCGCGCCCCCGGGTCCCCGCCCACGGCGGTCGTACGGCTTCGTACGGCTCGTCCCACGGCAGTCATGCGGCTCGTACGGCGCGTACGGCTTCGCCCTGCGGCGGTCGTACGGCCCGTAGGGCCTCGGCTGCCCCAACCATCGCAGGAGAACTCGTGAACAACCATCGCAAACCACGCGCCGCCAAGAGCGCGCTCACCCAACGGGCCGTCCGGGTGGGGCTGTTCGCCGCCGGGGTCGCCGGTGTGGCCGCCGCGGTGCCGGCCCAGGTCGCCAGTGCGGCGACCGACGGGAGCGGGCACGTCGCCGTCGCCTCCGACCATGTCTTCACCCATGCCGACCGGGCGCACCACACGCAGGCCCGGGACTCCTTCAGCGTCCGTCGGTTCGGCACGGTCAACGCCGCCGGTGTGCGCAACCAGGCCAACGCCGTCTCGGCCGGCTGCTCGGCGGACGACGCCTGCCGTTCCGTGGCGCTGTCCTTCCAGATCGTCACGATCGCCGGGGAGCACACCCATCTGAACGCGGTGAACCTCAGTGACGCGACCAACAAGAAGTGCACCGGCTGCCAGACCCTGGCCGGCGCCTACCAGTTCGTCGTCTCCACGCCGAGGCCGCTCGACCTCGACGACGCCACCCAGCGGCAGCTCGCCGACGTCCACCGTCGGCTGGACGCGCTGACCCGCTCCTCGCTGCCGGCCGCCGACCTCAGGCAGCAGGCGGACGGCCTGGCCTCGGAGGTCACCGGCATCCTGCACGACGCGGTGGCCAACGCCCCGAAGGGCGCCGACCAGCCCCAGGTGACCATGCACCGCGACCTGGACGGCTGGCCCGGCCACTGACGAGTGGGGGCCGCCCCCGGTGGGCGGCCCCCGACCGTTGACAGCGGGCGTGCCCGGCCGGAGACTTGAGCCGGAAGATCCTGGTGAAGGAAATTTCACCAGCCGAACAAGAGGTGGTCGACGCCAGACCGCCACCGCAGGCACAACGGCTCACGCTCGAAGGGACCACCCGATGCGTACCACCGTCGGCATCATCGGAGCCGGCCCCGCCGGACTCCTCCTCGCCCGGCTGCTGCACCACGCCGGTATCGACTCGGTCGTCCTGGAGAGCCGCGACCGCGCCTATGTCGAGCACCGCCAGCGCGCCGGCATCCTGGAGCAGGGGACGGTCGACGTGCTGCGCGCGGCCGGGGCCGGTGAGCGGATGGACCGGGAGGGGCTGCGGCACGACGGGATCGAGCTGCGGTTCGACCGGAAGCGGCACCGGGTGGACTTCCCGGCCCTCACCGGCGGTCGTAGCGTCACTGTCTACGCCCAGACCGAGGTGTGCAAGGACCTCATCGCCCTTCAGCTCAAGGAGGGCGGGCCGCTGCTGTTCGAGGCGGAGGCGCTGGCGGTGGAGGACGCGGACACCGACCGCCCCCGCGTCCGCTTCCGGCACCAGGGCGTCGAGGACGTCCTCGACTGCGACTACGTCGTCGGCTGCGACGGCTTCTGGGGCGTGGCCCGCGACGCCATCCCCGCCGAACTCACCCGCGTCTTCGAACGGTCGTACCCCTACGCCTGGCTCGGCATCCTTGCCGACGTCGCCCCCTCCCACGACGAGCTCGTCTACGCCCGCCACGACCGCGGCTTCGCCCTCCTCTCCATGCGCTCCCCGTCCGTCTCCCGTCTCTACCTCCAGGTGGAGGAGGGTGCCGACGCCGACAGCTGGAGCGACGACGCCGTCTGGGACGAGCTGGAGCGCCGGTTCGAGACCGAGGACGGCTGGACCCTCGACCGCGGCCCCATCACCCAGAAGTCCGTCACCCCCATGCGCTCCTACGTCCACGAGCCCATGCGGCACGGCCGGCTCTTCCTCGCCGGTGACGCCGCGCACATCGTGCCGCCGACCGGCGCGAAGGGGCTGAACCTCGCCGTAGGGGACGTCGTCACCTTCGCGAGGGCGCTGACGCACAAGAAGGAGACGGGGAGCGACGAGCTGCTCGACGGGTACTCCGCGACCTGTCTGCGGCGGGTGTGGCAGGCCGAGCGGTTCTCCTACGACATGACGAGCCTCCTGCACAGCGCGCCCGGCGCGGCGCCCTTCGAGGGGCGGCTCCAGCTGGCCCGTCTGGAGCGGATCGCGTCCTCGCGGGCGGCCGAGACGGACCTCGCGGAGGCGTACACCGGGTTCCCCCTGGACGAACAGGGGGACAGGCGGGGATAAGGGGCCTCTAAGGGGGGCGTCACGGGTTGGTACCAGTGTTCACGGGGGGTGCGGTCCACCGCGTACCGTGGCAGGAGGAGGGGAAGATCCTCCCCAAGAGGTAGGGTCAATCCTTTGCCTACCTATTACTCTTGAGGCCAAGGCCGCGCGAGGCGGCCATGGAGGAGTGAAATGAGGAGCAGAAACCCGGTCTTCTCGCGACGGGGGTTCAGCCGCGACACCGGCTACGCGGGCTTCAACACCGCGCCGCAGGCCGGGGGCCCCGCCGTAGGTACGCAGGGCAACCCCTACGCGGGCGTCAACCCGTACGCGCAGAACCCGTACGCCCAGCAGGACCTGCAGCAGGGCGCACCGCCCCAGGCCCCGGCCACCACCGGCCGGATGACCATGGACGACGTCGTCCTGCGCACCGGCACCACCCTCGGCACGCTGATCGTCACGGCTGCGCTCGCCTGGGCGCTGCTCCCGGTCGACGACGCCAACATCAGCCGTTCGTACGGCATCGGGATCGGCGCCGCGCTGGTCGCGATGGTCCTGGCGTTCGTCCAGTCCTTCAAGCGCAAGCCCGTCCCGGCGCTGATCCTGTCGTACGCCGCCCTGGAAGGCGTCTTCCTCGGCGTCGTCTCCAGCGTCGTCGACAACCGCATCGCGAGCGGCGCGGCCATGCAGGCCGTGATCGGCACCATGGCGGTCTTCGCCGGCGTGCTCATCGCGTACCGCGCGGGCTGGATCCGCGTCAACCGCCGTTTCTACGGCTTCGTGATGGCCGCCGCGCTCGGCTTCGTGCTGCTGATGGCCGTGAACCTGCTGTTCGCGGTGTTCGGCGGCGGTGACGGCCTCGGCTTCCGCAGCGGCCCGCTCGGCATCTTCTTCGGTGTCGTCGGCATCATCCTCGGCGCGTGCTTCCTCGCCCTCGACTTCAAGCAGGTCGAGGACGGCATCGCCTACGGCGCCCCGAAGGAAGAGGCATGGCTGGCGGCCTTCGGGCTCACGCTGACGCTGGTGTGGATCTACATGGAGTTCCTGCGGATCATCTCGATCCTCAACAGCAACAACTAGCGACTCCACCAGCGGTCGCGCCGATCCGCGCGAAAGGGCCCCGGGTTCGTTCCCGGGGCCCTTCGTCGTCTCGTGGTCATGTCAGCGGTGCGCGCCTAGAGCAGTTTGCGCGCGGCCCTCCTCAGGTCGTACTCGTGGATGATCGCCTTGGCGTGGCCGTACGCGAGGTCGTGCTCGGCGCGGAGCCAGCTGACCTTCTCCTCGAAGCGGAAGAGGGCGGGGCCTTCGTCGACGGTGCGCAGCCAGTCGGACACTTCACGACCGGTGCAGTGGGGGATACGGGCGAGCATGTTGCGGTGGGTCTCCTGGGAGAACACTTGGGACATCGGCGCCTCCGGACGCATGGGGTGTAAGCCGGTCCTTCAAGTCACCGTGCCTGAGCGTTCGCCCGTTGGCAACAGTCCCGGTACGGCGCGTAGTCTCGCGGCGTGGTGGATACGACGCGGTTGACTCAAGCGGTGGATCACTTCGCGGACCGGCTCAGGGCTGCGCCGCAGAGCCGTTTGCAACGGGGCGCTGCCGCGGAGGCGCTGGCGCTGGCCAGGGAAATGACTCGGCGGGCGCAGTTGGTGGAGGAGCCCGGGGTGGAGCCCCGGGAGATGCCTGACGCGGGGATGTTTGCCGCCGCCGACCAAATCACCGTTGCGGTGCATGACTTCGCGCTCGTGCTGGTGAATGACGCCGAAGTCGATGAGGCGTTGGAGTTGGTCGCGGAGGCGCAGAAGAGGGCGGGGGTCTGAGGTGCGTTGGCGGCCTGCGGTGCGTTGTGGCTGGTCGCGCAGCTCTCCGCGCCCCTGAAAACTGGGCCCGAGTGACGAAGGGGCGCGGGGAACTGCGCGACCAGCCCCCACCGGCCCGCGCTCGAAAACGAACCGGCGCACCCCCGAGAAATCAGAGTGACGCTATGACCCTGTCCGCCAGGATGTAGACGTTCTCCTCGCCGCACGCGAACGTCAGCGTGTACGCGCCGGAGACACCCGAGCCGCCCAGCAGGAACGGGGTTTCGCCCGCGCGGAGCGCTGCCGCGAGGCGTTCGGCGGTTTCGCGGTGGCCCGGGGTCATGCAGAGGGTGGTGCCGTCGGCGAACACGTAGACATCGAGGGTGCCCAGGGGGCCGGGCCGGACGTCGGCCAGCTCCACGGCGGACTCGGCCAGCTCCTCCAGCGTCGCCACCGTACGTTCGTGGTCGTTCCCCACGGGCGACTGGGCCGGTACGAAGTCCGGGTGGGAGGGGTGGCGGCGACGGGCCGCGGCCAGTTCGGGGGACTCGCCGGCGAACTCGTCGGCGTCCGCGAACGGCTCGGTCACCGGCTCCAGCGGTTCGAGGCCCACGAAGTCGCTCTGACGGGGCAGGAACAGCTCGCTGTCGGGCAGACCCAGCAGAGTGGGCACCTCGGTGTCGCGGGACTCCTGGGCGGCCCAGAAGGCCCGCGCCTCGGCCAGTTCCCGCTCCCGCTCCTCGGCCAGTGCCTCGGCGACGGCGGCGCGTATCTCATCCGCGTCGCTGTGGGTGCGGGCGGCGGGCACCAGCGCGCGTACGGCGGCGGCCCGGCCCTCGGCCAGTTCGGTGTGCAGGGCCGCTACCTGGCGACGCAGCACCAAGAGGGTGCGCAGGACGGCGACGCCCACGGCGCCTGTGGCGGCCGTGGTGAGCAGCAAAGCGATCGGCATGGCGCTCACTGACGTACTCCCGGTTCAAAGTCGACCCCCGACTTCCTACATCAGCTTGAAGGGCGGACTAACCAGCTGTCAGTGCGTAACGTCACGAAACGGGCAGGACTTTGGGCCCGATGTTTGGTGGTGAAACGGTCCTGACCTGGGAAAATGCCTCCCCGAAGGGAGATAGGTCACATCCTGGGGGAGATTGGATCACAAATCGGCCCAGAACCCAGGTGTTTGCTGGGTTCCGGGCCCGAGGGTGACACAAAGTTCCCCTGCGACTACGGGGAGTTGGTCAGCTGAGGCGCTCGATGACCATCGCCATGCCCTGGCCGCCGCCCACGCACATCGTCTCCAGACCGAACTGCTTGTCGTGGAACTGGAGGGAGTTGATCAGCGTGCCGGTGATGCGGGCGCCGGTCATGCCGAAGGGGTGGCCGACCGCGATCGCGCCGCCGTTCACGTTCAGCTTCTCCAGCGGGATGTTCAGGTCGCGGTAGGACGGGATCACCTGGGCGGCGAACGCCTCGTTGATCTCGAACAGGTCGATGTCGTCGACGGTCAGGCCCGCGCGGCCCAGCGCCTGCTTCGACGCCTCGACCGGGCCGAGGCCCATGATCTCGGGGGAGAGGCCGGAGACACCGGTCGACACGATCCGCGCCAGCGGGGTCAGGCCCAGCTCGCGGGCCTTGGTGTCGCTCATGATGACGACCGCAGCGGCGCCGTCGTTCAGCGGGCAGCAGTTGCCGGCGGTGACCAGGCCGTCGGGGCGGAAGACCGGCTTGAGGCCGGAGACGCCCTCCAGGGTGACGCCGGCGCGCGGGCCGTCGTCCTTGCTGACGACCGTGCCGTCGGGCAGCGTCACCGGGGTGATCTCGCGCTCCCAGAAGCCGTTCTTGATGGCTTCCTCGGCGAGGTTCTGGGAGCGGACGCCGAACTCGTCCATGTCCTGGCGGGTGACGCCCTTGATCCGGGCGAGGTTCTCCGCGGTCTGGCCCATCGCGATGTACGGGTCGGGGAGCAGGCCGTCCTCACGCGGGTCGTGCCACGTGGAGCCCTCGGACGCGGCGGTGGCGGCGGTGCGGGCCTGCGCCTCTTCGAAGACCGGGTTCGTGGTGCCCGGGAGACCGTCCGAGCTGCCCTTGGCGTAGCGGGAGACCATCTCGACACCGGCCGAGATGAAGACGTCGCCCTCGCCGGCCTTGATGGCGTGCAGGGCCATGCGGCTGGTCTGGAGGGAGGAGGAACAGTAACGGGTGATCGTGCAGCCCGGCAGGTGGTCCATGCCCATCTGTACGGCGACGATCCGGCCCAGGTTGTAGCCCTGCTCGCCGCCGGGGAGGCCGCAGCCGAGCATCAGGTCCTCGATGAGCTTCGGGTCCAGCTCGGGGATCTTCGCGAGGGCGGCCTGGATGATCGTGGCGGTGAGGTCGTCGGGGCGCAGGTCCTTGAGGGAACCCTTGACGGCGCGGCCGATGGGGGAGCGGGCGGTCGAGACGATGACGGCTTCGGGCATCACGGCTCCAGGCAAGAAGGGGCGGCGCGTAGCGCCTCGTTGAGGGGTGATGGTCGGGTGGCGGGTGGGAGTGTCTACGGTGTGATGTGCAGGGCTCCTTGGGAAGTTACCCGTACGTATGGCCTCGGTCACGGGAAGCGCGGTGTGACCCTGACCGCAATTGTCTAAGCGCTTGCTTGGCCAGCTGACCGTCCCGGGGGGACCTGTGTCCACCCACCGCCCGTCTCGGTGGGTGGAAAGGTGCGCCACTCTCAGCCCGTCCGGCGTCTGAGGACGAGGCCGTTCAGGCCGACGGGGGGCCGGGGGCGTAGCCCCCGGGGACGGTGGACCGAGCCGCGGGTGCCGGCTCTGGTTCCGGGACCCGGCGTCGCTTCCGCCGCTTCAGCAACGCCCAAGGCCCGCGCGGCCCCGTCGGCATCGCCGCCGTGACCTCCGTACCCGGCTCCGACGCCGCCTCCGCGGCGGCCCGTGCCACCGGCAGGAAGCCCTCGCGGCGGGACGCGTCCGGGCGGTCCTCCTCGGCCGGCCAGAGGCCCAGCGCGGCACAGACGGTCGGAAGGACCGCCATCGCCGCCGTCGCGTAGCCCTCCGCCGAGGGGTGGAAGTTGTCCGGGCCGAACAGCTCGCGGGGGTTCGCCGCGAACTCGGGGCCCAGCAGGTCGCCCAGCGACACCGTGCGCCCGCCCTGCTCGACCGTGCCGATCGTCTGGGCCGCCGCCAGCTGCCGGGAGGCCCGGCGGGCCAGCCAGCGCAGGGGCTGCTGGACCTGCTCCACCGTCCCGAGGTCGGGACAGGTGCCGACGACCACCTCGGCGCCGGCCGTGCGCAGCCGCCGTACCGTCGCCGAGAGGTGGCGGACCGAGCGGGTCGGGTGCATGCGGTGGGTGACGTCGTTCGCGCCGATCATGATCACGCAGACGTCGGGTACCCGGGAGGTGTCCGCGAGGGCGAGCGCCACCTGGCGGTCGAGGTCGTCGGACTGGGCGCCGGGGAGGGCCACGTTGCGCAGCTCGACGGGGCGTTCCGCGACCGCGGCGAGGCCCGAGGCCAGCAGCGCGCCCGGGGTCTGGGCCGCCCGGTGGACACCCTGCCCGGCGGCCGTGGAGTCGCCGAGCATGGTCAGGCGGAGCGGGGGTTCACCCGGGGTGTCGTAGGCATGGCCGTAGCGGCCGTCGGCGCTCGGCACATGGTTGCCGCCCGCGCCGTGGCCGTTGCCCACGTGCCGCTTCACGAAGCGGACCTCGGCCAGCACCAGTCCGACGGCCGCCGCGCCCACCAGCCCGACCCCGCCACCGCCGTACGCCGCACCGGCCGCGATCCGCCGGGCCACCCGCGCCCTCGACATCTTCGTCATACGCCGCCGCCACCTCCTCTGAGCCGTCACCCACTCCTTGCCCCGAACAGCACGTGGCCCAATCTCAACAGGCGGTGAACGCGCAATCCGGGCCTTAGGCTGGCGGAACCAATTACGACCACTTCTTTTGCAGCAACCGGAGACAACGGTGCAATTCCACGACTCGATGATCAGCCTCGTCGGCAACACCCCGCTGGTGAGGCTCAACAGCGTGACCGCGGGCATCCAGGCGACCGTTCTGGCCAAGGTGGAGTACTTCAACCCCGGCGGGAGTGTGAAGGACCGCATCGCCCTGCGCATGATCGAGGCGGCGGAGCAGAGCGGGGCGCTGAAGCCCGGCGGCACCATCGTCGAGCCGACCAGCGGCAACACCGGCGTCGGCCTGGCCATCGTGGCCCAGCAGAAGGGGTACCACTGCATCTTCGTGTGCCCCGACAAGGTGTCCACCGACAAGATCAACGTGCTGCGCGCGTACGGCGCCGAAGTGGTCGTGTGCCCGACCGCCGTGGACCCCGAGCACCCGGACTCGTACTACAACGTCTCCGACCGGCTGGTCCGTGAGACGCCGGGAGCCTGGAAGCCCGACCAGTACTCCAACCCGAACAACCCCCTCTCCCACTACCACTCGACCGGCCCCGAGCTGTGGGAGCAGACCGAGGGGAAGATCACCCACTTCGTGGCGGGCGTGGGGACCGGAGGGACCATCTCCGGCACCGGGCGTTATCTGAAGGACGCCAGTGACGGTGCGGTCCAGGTCGTCGGCGCCGACCCCGAGGGGTCCGTGTACTCCGGCGGCTCCGGGCGGCCGTACCTCGTCGAGGGCGTCGGTGAGGACTTCTGGCCGACCGCCTACGACCGGACCGTCGCGGACGAGATCGTCGCCGTGTCCGACAAGGACTCGTTCCAGATGACCCGGCGGCTGGCCAAGGAGGAGGGGCTGCTCGTCGGCGGTTCCTGCGGGATGGCCGTCGTCGCCGCGCTGCGGGTCGCGGAGCGGCTCGGGCCGGACGACGTCGTGGTCGTGCTGCTGCCCGACAGCGGGCGTGGGTACCTTTCGAAAATCTTCAACGACGAATGGATGGCCGACTACGGCTTCCTGGAGGACGAGGGCCCCAGCGCCCGCGTCGCCGACGTCCTCAACGACAAGGTGCACGGCGCCATCCCGTCCCTCGTGCACATGCACCCGGACGAGACGGTCGGCGAGGCCATCGAGGTGCTGCGCGAGTACGGCGTCTCGCAGATGCCGATCGTGAAGCCGGGCGCCGGGCACCCGGACGTCATGGCGGCGGAGGTCGTCGGCTCGGTCGTCGAACGCGAGCTGCTGGACGCCCTGTTCACCCAGCGCGCCTCCCTGACCGACCCGCTGGAGAAGCACATGTCGGCCCCGCTGCCGCAGGTCGGCTCCGGTGAACCGGTGGGCGACCTGATGACCGTGCTGGGCGCGGCCGACGCGGCGATCGTCCTGGTCGAGGGCAAGCCGACCGGTGTCATCAGCCGGCAGGACCTGCTGTCCTTCCTCGCCAGGGGCGGGAAGCAGTAGGAAACGTCCGGTGAACGGGCCGTGACGGCGGCGACTTTGCGGTTGCCTACCGAATCGGTGGACTTCGTCGAAGTGGTACGAGCGCGTCACGTCCACGCAGCACCCGCTTAACACGGGTACGGCAGATTAGTGGGTGTCGGCAGGGCGGGAGCGGCTCCCCGCCTCGCCGACACAAAAACGGCGTCACGGACCTCCGGAGCGGCTCCCGGACCTCCACCGACGCCTAGGACGCGCACGCCCGGCCCTGACCCGGCACGCGTCCCTCGCGGGGACCGCCGTCGTCCCGCCCTCCCGGCAACGGGGGGTGCGGCGGTCCCCGCGCATAGCCTTTTCACGGGCGCACGGGCACATCGTCTACGACGCTGTTGTCGCCCAACTCCCCAGCAGCGCAAGCCGTTCCGCCGTCTCCGAACCCGGCTCCGGCGTGTAGACCACCAGCGTCTGCTCCAACTCCCCCGGTACCGCCAGTGTTTCGTACGGCAGGGTGAGCAGGCCCGCGATCGGGTGCCGGACGCGCTTCACGCCGTAGGCGCACTCCTTGACCTCGTGGTCGGCCCACAGGCGGCGGAAGTCCTCGCTCCTGACGGAGAGTTCGCCGACGAGAGCGCTCAGCTTCGGGTCGTCGCCGTTGCGGCCGGAGCTCACCCGCAGGTTCGCTACGGCCTGCGCGGCGACCGCGGCCCAGTCGGGGTAGAGGTCGCGCGCGGCCGGGTCGAGGAACACATGGCGCGGGATGTTGCGGACGGCGACGGGCATGCGGCTGAAGCCGCTCAGCGCGTCGGCGAGGGTGTTCCAGGCCAGCACGTCCATCCGGTGCCCCAGCACGAACGCCGGTATCCGGTCCATGCCGTCCAGCAGCACCTGGACACCGGGGCGGACCCGGGGCACGGGCGTCCGGTTCTTCCTGGCGCGGTCGGGACGGGCCACCGTACGCAGGTAGTCGTGTTCCGTGTCGTCCAGGCGCAGGACGCGGGCGATCGCGTCGAGCACCGTGTCCGAAACGCTTGGTCCCCGGCCCTGTTCCAGGCGGATGTAGTAGTCGACGCTCACTCCGGCCAGCTGCGCCACCTCCTCGCGGCGCAGCCCGGGGACGCGGCGGCGCCCGTACGAGGGCAGCCCCACCTCCTCGGGCTGGATACGAGCCCGGCGCGAGCGCAGAAAGTCTCCGATGTCCCCGTCCATGAGTTCGATGCTAGGCGCTCGGCCGCTTCCGAACCTGGTACTGGCAGACCCAGGAAAAACGCATCTCTGGGTAGGGGCAGGCGGGCGGCGCACGGTGGTGGACGTCGCCGGGGAAGTGCCCCGGCGGGCAACCCACCGAGGAGCACCCCATGTCGTACGAGAATCTGGCCGGACGTACCGCCGTCGTCACCGGGGCCGCCAGCGGGATCGGCGAGGCCGTCGCCGTTCAACTGGCCGCGAACGGGGCGCGGGTGGCGCTGCTGGCCCGGCGCGGGGAGCGGCTGGACGCGCTCGCCGGGAAGATCCGGGCCGACGGGGGACAGGCCCTCGCCGTCGTCGCCGACGTCACCGACGACGCGTCCGTGGAGGCCGCCGCCGGGCGGGTCCACGACACGTACGGGTCCGTCGACCTCGTCGTCAACGCCGCCGGTGTCATGCTGCCGCACCTCGTCGACGACGGGCGGATCGACGAGTGGCAGCGGATGCTCGACACCAACGTGGCCGGGGTACTGCGGGTCATCCGCGCCTTCACCGGGGACCTGGTGGCCGCGGCGGCGGACGGCCGTAGCGCGGATCTGGTGAACATCTCGTCCATCGGCGCGCACGTCACGTTCCCCGGCTACGCCGTCTACGGGGCCACCAAGGCCGCCGTCACCTACATCTCCCAGTCGCTGCGCTCGGAGCTCGGGCCCCGTGACGTACGGGTGACCAACATCGAGCCGGGGCTGACCGACACCGAGCTGGCGAGCCACCTCGGCAGCGAGGAGATGGCCCGTCAACTGGCCGAGCTGTTCGGGGCGTTGGGCGGGCTGTCCCCCGAGGAGGTCGCCGACGTCGTGGCCTACGCGGCGAGCCGCGCCCGGCACGTCAACCTGCGGCAGATCGTGGTGCTGCCCACCCGCCAGGCGTGACCGGCGTGGTCGTCAGTCCTCCCACTCGCTGTCCTGGGAGGCCTTCCCGCGTCGCCCGCCGAAGAGTCCCGGGGTGATGCGGGCGGCCTGGACGGCGTTGACGCCGACGATGCCGGCCCAGGCCACCAGGAGGCCGGGGAGGTGGGCGATGCCGCCGCCGATCGCGGACAGCGGGATCGCCAGGACCATCGAGACGATGCCGAAGCCGAACCGCTCGCCCCAGGAGTCGGTGGGCTTCGGCCCGCCGCGTGAGCCGCGGGCGACCACCATCTGGTGCTCGGCCATCTGCCGGCGCACCCGGCGCTCCACCGCGCCGTCGATCCGCTGGTCGACCTTCTCCAGGAACGAGTCGACCAGCGCCGACTCGTACTCGTCGCCCAGTTCCCCGCGTGCCTGCAGGGTGGCGTTGAGTTCCTTCTTGAGTTCGGCGTCGTGCGCGTCCATTCCCGTCATGCGCATCAGATTAGGGAGCCGTCGCGCCCGCTGCACTGGGGATAGCCCCCCTGTCGGACGTCGGGTTCACCGGGAGTACCCCCAGCGACTCCAGCACCCTGCGATGACCGTGCTCGACGCCCGTGATGCGGACCTCGATACCCCGGTCGCGCAGCTCGCCCACCGCGTCCTTCAGCGCGAGCGCGCCCGTCGCGTCGACCGCTGTCAGGCCGGAGAGGCGTAGGTCCACGGCCGTCACGTCGTGGACGTCGGCGAGGCTGCGGCGGAAGCGGTGGGCGGCGGCGAACAGGAGCGGGCCGTCGAAGCGGTACGTCACCGTGCCGGAGGCGTCGGGGCGTTCATCAGTCGCGGCCGGAGTCAGGCGCGTGCCGCGCGTCGCCGCGCGCAGGGCCAGCAGGACCGAGACGCCGAGGCCGATGAGGACGGCCCGCACCAGGTCCAGGGCGAGGGTGCCGGCCGCCGTGAGGACCAGGACCAGGGCGTCCCCGTGCGTCGAGCGGGCCATCGCGCGGACCGCGTCCGTCTCCACCATGCGCACGGCCGTCGCCAGCAGCACTCCGGCCAGCGCGGCCAGCGGGATACGGCCCACCAGCGGGGCCGCGACCGCGACGATCCCGGCGAGGATCACGGCGTGCGCGAGCGCGGCGAGGCGTGAGGTGGCGCCGGTGCGGACGTTGACCGCCGTGCGCGCGATGGCGCCGGTGGCGGGAACCCCGCCGAAGAGCGGGGCCGCGAGGTTGGCGATGCCCTGGCCGAAGAGTTCCTTGCCGGGGTCGTGGCGCTCGCCGGGGCGCATCGCGTCCGCTACGGAGGCGGAGAGGAGGGATTCCAGGGCGGCCAGCGCCGCCACCGCCGCGGCCGGGAGGAGCAGGGTGGGGATCCGGGAGACGTCCAGGAAGGCGAGGGAGGGCGCGGGGAGCGAGGCCGGGAGCGCGCCGAGGCGGGTCACGTCGAGGTGCAGGGCCTCGGCGACGACCGTCGTCACGCCGACCGCCGCCAGGGAGAAGGGAACCGTCGGCTTCCAGCGCGCCCCGGCCAGCATCAGCGCGGCCGAGCCGAGGGCCAGGAGCAGGGCCGCCCAGTGCGGGGTCGCGTCGAACTCCTCGGCCGCCCGTGCCGCGACCACCGCGACCTGGTCGCCGTGCGGGGTGGGCACGCCGAGCGCCGACGGCACCTGCTGGAGCCCGATCACACACGCGATGCCGATGGTGAAACCGGCGATCACCGGCGCCGGGACGTACGCCATCGCCGCCCCCGCGCGGGCGAACGCGAGCCCGAGGAGCAGCACGCCGGCGATCAGACCGACCGTCAGGACGCCGTTCGCGCCGTACTCGTGGACGATCGGGACGAGGACGACCGTCATCGCGCCGGTCGGCCCGCTGACCTGGCGCGCGGAGCCGCCGAACAGCGCGGCGAGCGAACCGGCGACGATCGCGGTGATCAGCCCGGAGGCCGCGCCGAGACCGGACGTGACGCCGAAACCGAGGGCGAGCGGGAGGGCCACGACGGCGACCGTGAGGCCGCACAGCAGGTCGCGGCGCGGGGCGCGGGTCATCGTACGGAAGTCGGCGGGGGAGGGCAGGACGGAGAGCACGCCGTTCATGGGCATGGGCATGGGGATGGCTCTGCGCTTCTTTGCGTGGGGGGAAGGGGTTACGGCAGCAGGGACACGAGCCCCGTGTCGAGGTCGAAACGGGCCGCCACCACATGGGCCGACATGAACGCGGGGTCGGCGCGGATCGCGTCCCTGACCCAGGCCGTGTGGGCGGTCATCGTGTGCTCGGCCCAGTCGCCGGGCAGCGCCCGGGTGCGGCGGGCGGCCGGGCTGATCTCGTCCACGAGGAGGGCGAGGTGTCCGGGGACGGGCGTGCCGGTCTCCAGGTGCGCGAGCGTGGCCGCCACCGCCCCGCAGCGCTCGTGGCCGAGCACCAGCACCAGGGGGATGCGCAGTTCCTCGACGCCGTACTGGATGGACCCGAGCACCGCCTCGTCCAGGACCTCGCCGGCCGTCCTTATGCACAGCAGGTCGCCGAGGCCCTGGTCGAAGACCAGCTCGGGCGGCACCCGGGAGTCGACGCAGCCGACGATCACCGCGAACGGGTGCTGTGCGGCGGCCAGTTGGTGGCGCAGCCGGCGGCTCTCGTCCGGGTGGCGGGAGTGGCCGGTGGCGTAGCGGCGGTTGCCGTCCAGGAGTTCGGCGAGCGCGGCGGGGGCGGTGGCCGGGTGGGGGCGTGGGCCGGCGGCGGTGGCGGTCGTGGGGGTGGCGGCCAGCGCGCCGACGGCGGTGGCCGTCAGGAAGGCCCTGCGGTTCGAGGCCATGCGTTTCCTCAGGTGGTGTGCTTGTCCAGCACGTGGTGCACGTTGTGCTTGTAGCGTTCAATCACCCTACGCATGCGATCAGTTACTGAGAGTGCCGATTTAACGACACTTGACTGATCCCTCGTCAGATCATCGATCAGTCATCAAGGGGCCATTACTTCGTGATGCCGTGCTGCTTCGCGTACGCGTTCGCCACGTCCTCCGGGTCCTTCTTGTCCTTGTCCACCTGACGGTTCAGCTCCGTGAGTTGGGCCGTGGTGAGGAGGTTGCCGAGGCGTGCGAGGGCCTTGCGGACCACGGGGTCGGCCACCCGGTCCGCGATGAGCGGGACGATGTGCTGGCTGGGGATCAGGGTCTTGGGGTCGGACAGGACGACCCAGTCGTTGGCCTTGATGTCGGTGTCGGTGGTGAACAGGTTCGCCACGTCCACATCGCCCTTCTTCAGGGCGCCCTTCACCAACGGCCCGTCGGAGTCAAGGGACTTGAACTCCTTGAACTCGACGCCGTAGACCTCCTTCAGCCCTACGACACCGACCTGACGGGTCTTCACCTCGGCGGAGGCGCCGAGGATCAGCTTGCCGTTCTGCTTCTTCAGGTCGGCCAGCGAGGACAGGCCGTACTTATTGGCGGTCTCGCGGGTGACGGCGAAGGCGTCCGCGTCCTCCGCGATGCCGTAGGGCAGGACCTGGAGGCCGGAGGGGAGAGCGAGGGTGAGGGCGTTCTGCATCTCGCCCGCCTCCGCGACCTTGGACTTGGGCTGGAGGTAGGTGAGCAGGGCGCCCTGGTACTCGGGGAGGAGGTCGAGGTCGCCGCTCTTGAGGGCGGGGAAGATGATCTCGCGGGTGCCGAGGTTGGGGCGGACCTTGACCTTCACGCCGGCCGCTTGGAGGGCGGCGGCGTAGAGGTAGCCGAGGACCTGGTTCTCGGTGAAGTTGGCGGTGCCGATGGTCACGCCGTTCTTGCTGGAGGCGCTGCCACCGCCGGCGGAGCCCCCGCCGTCGAGGGAGGTGACGCCGCTCGCGCAGGAGGACAGGACGGGGACGGCGACGGCCGTTCCGGCGAGGGCGCCGAGGAGGGTACGACGGTTCATTTCGGGTTCCTTCAGGTTCGGCGCGCCCCAAGGGGCGCGGGGCCGTGCCGCTGTCCGGCTACCGCCGCGATGGGGGTCCCCCCGGTCGAGCGAAGCCGAGAGTGGGGGAGCGGCCAGCCACGACGAAGCCGCAGACGACAGACGGCACAGTCAGCGAAGCGCCGCCGTGCGGTGGCGGAAGAGGAAGCGCTGGAGGGCGGAGAGGCCCAGGTCGAGGACGACGGCGACGAGGGCGACGAGCACCGCTCCGCCGAGCACCTGCACGAGGTCGCGCTGGGCGAGTCCGTCGAAGACGTAGCGGCCCAGGCCCCCGAAGGAGACGTAGGCGGCGATCGTGGCGGTGGCCACCACCTGGATGAGGGCGAGGCGCAGGCCGGTCATGATCAGGGGGAGCGCGAGCGGCAGCTCGACCTGGAACAGCACCTGGTGGCCGCGCATGCCCTGGCCGCGTGCCGCGTCCTTCACGTCCGGGTCGACGGCGGTCATGCCGGCGTAGGTGTTCGTCACGATCGACGGGACCGCGAGGGCGACCAGCGCGATGTACACCGGCCACATGGACAGGCCGCTCGCCAGGAAGACGAGGACGACCAGGCCCACGGTCGGCAGCGCGCGGCCGAAGGAGGCGAGGTTGATCGCGAGGAACGCGCCCTTGCCGGTGTGCCCGATCAGCAGGCCCAGCGGGAGACCGATCACGGCCGCGATGAGGGTCGCGAGGAGCGAGTACTGGAGGTGCTCGGCGAGGCGGTGCGCGATGCCGTCCGAACCGGCCCACTGGGAGCCGCTGGTCAGCCACTTGCCGAGGTTCTTGAAGAGTTCGAACATCAGGCTCGCCGCCTCTTCCACGGGGTGAGTACGTACTGGAGGCCGACCAGGGCCGCGTCCGCGACCACGGCGAGCAGCAGGGTGAGGACCACGCCCACGATCACCGGGGTCGGGAAGTCGCGCTGGAAGCCGTCGGTGAAGAGCTGGCCGAGGCCGCCGTCGCCGATGTAGGTCGCGACGGAGACGAGGGAGATCGACATGACCGTGGCGATGCGGACGCCCGCCATGATGACCGGGAGCGCGAGGGGGAGTTCGACGGTGAGGAGCGTGCGCAGCGGGCGCGTGCCCATCGCCTTCGCCGCCTCCTTCGTCTTCGCGGGGACCGAGTCGAGGCCCTCGACCGTGTTCCGCAGCAGCACGACCAGCGTGTAGACCGTCAGGCCGATCACGGTGGTGGTGCGGGTGAGGCCGCTGATCGGCAGCAGGAGCACGAAGATCGCGATCGACGGGATCGTGAACAGGACGTTCGACAGGCCGAGCAGGAAGCCCCGGAGCGGGCGGACCCGGTGGGCCACGACCGCCAGCGGGAGCGAGATCAGCAGGCCGAGGAAGACGGCGGTCATCGCGGCCTGGAGATGCGACAGCGTGAGGCTGGTGAGGTCGTCGGTGTGGTCGCCGATCCACGACCAGTCGACGCTCACGCCGCCACCCGTGCTTCCGCGTGGGCCTGGCCCGCGTGGGTGTGGATGTCGTCGCGGGACGAGACGCCGGTGAGGACGCCGTCGGCGTCGACGCGGGCGATCAGGCCGTTCGGGGAGGCGACGGACTCGTTGAGGGCGGCGAGCAGGGAGTCGCCGTCGTGGAGCGGTCGTACGGGCAGCTCGACGTCCTTCGCGGCCCAGTGCAGGGGCTTGCGCGCCTCGTCCACGACCAGGGTCCAGGTGTCGCCCTCGGGGGCCGGGCCCTGCGGGACCTCGGCGAGGGTGGTGAGGGAGAGCAGCTTGAGGCCGCGCTCGGCGCCGAGGAAGTCGGCGACGAAGTCGTCGGCCGGGCGGGCGAGGAGTTCGGCGGGGGCCGCGCACTGGACGAGGTGGCCGCCGGTGCGGAAGATCGCGATGCGGTCGCCGAGCCGTACGGCCTCGTCGATGTCGTGCGTGACGAAGACGATGGTCTTGTTCAACTCCTTCTGGAGCCGCAGCAGTTCGTCCTGGAGCTGGGTGCGCACGACCGGGTCGACCGCGCCGAACGGCTCGTCCATCAGGAGTACCGGCGGGTCGGCGGCGAGCGCGCGGGCCACGCCGACGCGCTGCTGCTGGCCGCCGGAGAGCTGGTGCGGGTACCGCTTGCCGGCGTCGGCGGCGAGGCCGACGGTCTCAAGGAGCTCGGCCGCGCGGGCCCTGGCCTTCTTCCGGCCGTGGCCCAGCAGGAGCGGCACGGTGGCGATGTTGTCGAGGACCGTGCGGTGCGGGAAGAGTCCCGACTGCTGGATGACGTACCCGATGGAACGGCGCAGTTCGGCGGCGTCCTGCTGGGTGACGTCCTTGCCGCCGACCTTGATGACGCCCGAGGTCGGGTCGATCATCCGGTTGATCATCCGAAGGGTGGTCGTCTTGCCGCAACCGGAGGAACCGACCAGTACGGTGACCCCGCCTTCCGGCATCTCCAGGGAGAGGTCGTGAACTGCTGTCGTGCCGTTGGGGAAGCGCTTGTGGACCGCGTCGAACTGGATCATGAGTTGTCCCTTGCCCGGCTGTATAACGTCATGCAGAGTTCTCGGTGTCTGAATAGTTTGTCAATGTCTCCGTGTTAATCCGAGGTAACGGATGCCCGGTGGGCAAGATCCAGTGTCCTGTTTGATGGGAGTTTGAGGCTATATGTCGTCTCAGATCGCGGACGCCACCGATGCGGTGGTGTCCGGGAACTCCGACCTCGTCGTCCTCGACGGAGTCGGCTTCGGGGTCGCCGATGTCGTCCGGCTCGCCGACGGGGACGCCCGGCCGGTCCCCGGCACCGACGCGATGAAGCGGGCCACCGACTCCTGGGACGCGGCCCGCCAGATCGCCGCGACCGGCCGCGTCTACGGCCGCTCGACCGGCGTCGGCGCCAACCGGAACGAGGACGTACCCACGGAGGCGGCGGCCGAGCACGGGCTCAGGCTGCTGCGCAGCCACGCGGGCGCGATCGGCGACGAACTCCCGGCCCGGGAGGTCCGCGCGATGCTCGCGGTCCGCGCGAACCAGCTGCTGGCGGGGGGCGCCGGGCTACGCCCGACGGTCATCACGGCGCTGTGCGAGGCGCTGGAGAGCGGGGTGTATCCGGTCGTCAACGAGTTCGGGTCGGTGGGGACGGGGGACATCGCCGCGCTGGCTCAGGTGGGGCTGGCGTTGGTGGGGGAGCATCCGTGGCGGGGAGTCCCGGGTGATCATGATCTTGTGGGCGTCCCCGAGCCCCAGCCCCTCGACAACAACGACGCCCTCGCCCTGATCAGCAGTAACGCGCTCACCCTCGGCCAGTCCGCGCTCGCCCTGCACGAGTTGCGGGGGCTCATCGGGGCCACTCAGGTCGTCGGGGCGTTGTCGTTGCTCGCGGTCGACGGGTCGCACGAGCCGTTCGCGGCGCCGGTGCATGCCGCTCGGCCGCATCGGGGGTCGAGTGAAGTCGCCCGGCGGATGCGGGAGTTGATCGGGGCCGCCGACCGGCCCACCCCTCCCCTCGGGCGGATCCAGGACCCGTACGGGTTCCGGTGTCTGCCGCAGATCCACGGGCCCGCGCACGACGCGGCAGACGCGTTGGAGGCGGTGCTCGCGATCGAGATCAACGCGGCTTCCGAGAACCCCTTCATCTCCGCCGAGGACATGACCGCCTACCACCACGGCGGCTTCTACCAGGCCCAACTCGCCCTCGCCCTGGACCACTTCAGGCTCGCGGTCACCCAGGTCGCCCGCCTGTCGACGTCCCGGCTCTCCTCGCTCAACGAACCCGCGTTCACCCGCCTCAAGCCCTTCCTCGCCGACAACGAACCCGCCTCCTCCGGCGTGATGATCCTGGAGTACGCCGCCGCCGCCGCCCTCGGCGACCTGCGCGCGTTCTCGGCTCCCGCCTCGCTCGGGCACGCTGTACTCTCCCGGGGCGTCGAGGAACAGGCCAGCTTCGCCTCGCTCGCCGCACGTCAGACACTGCGCGCCTGCCGCGCGTACCGTCTCGTCGTGGGCTGCGAACTCGTCGCCGCCGTACGGGCGTTGCGCCAGCGCGACCTGCGGCCCGACCCGGAACTCCCGGTCGGCCGCGCGCTGGAGCTCGCCGAGTCGGTGCTCGACGACGGGACGGCGGACCGGCCGCTCACGGACGACGTGACGGCGGCGGCCGGACTGCTGGACCGGTTCACGGAGATCTGGAGGGGGAGCACGTCATGAGCGTGGACAGGAGCGTGGCCGTGACGGCGGACGCGACGGTGGACGGGACGGCGGACAGGGGTATGGACGTGACCGACAGCGCGGCCGGGCGGCTGCAGGCGCTCTTCGAGGGGCACCGGCTCACGCCGACCCAGCGGCGCATCGCGCACAGCATGGTGCGCCGCGCCGCCGACGTGCCGTTCCTGTCCAGCGTCGAACTCGCCGAACTCGCCGGCGTCAGCCAGCCCTCCGTGACCCGCTTCGCGGTCGCCCTCGGCTTCGACGGCTACCCGGCGCTGCGCAAACACCTCCGCGAGGTCGCGCCCTCCGAGTCGGCCCCCGACACGGCGTCGTACAACGAGTACCAGCAGGCCGTGGAAGCCGAGATCGAGAACCTCAGGCACCTCTCGGAGATACTGGCCGACCCCCGCCCGGTCGCGAAGGCGGGACGCCTGCTCGCCGCCTCGCGCCCGCTGCCCGTGCTCGGGCTGCGCGCGGCGGCCTCCCAGGCGTACGGCTTCGCGTACTTCGCCGCCAAGGTCCACCCGGACGTACGGCTGCTCAACGAGGGCGGCACGATGATCCACGACCGCATCGACGCGGCCGTCCGCGCCGGCGCCACCGCCCTGCTGTGCTTCGCGCTGCCCCGGCATCCCCGGGAGGTCGTGGACACGCTGGCATACGCGAAGGACGCGGGCCTGACCGTCGTCACCGTCGCCGACTCGGCGTTCGCCCCGGTCGCCAAGTTCTCCGACCTCCTCATCCCGGCCGCCGTCGGCACCGGCCTCGCCTTCGACACGGCGTGCGCCCCGATGCTGCTCGGCCGGGTCCTGTTGGAGGCGATGTGCGACGACCTGCCGGACGCACAGGCCCGCCTGGAGGAGTTCGACGCGGGGGCGGCGGCGCGGGGGCTGTTCGTGGAGTGACGGGCAGGGTGGGGGCGGGGGCTGTTCGTGGAGTGGGACGTCCCGTCCCGGCCGCTGTGTTCTCAGACTCGTCTCACGTTCGCTGACTAGTCTCCCGGCCCTACGGAACTGTGCCGGGACGACCAGGAGGCGGGACGTGGCACGCGGAGATCGCAGAGTCCAGGGGCTGGCCCGAGTGGCAGTCGTCGTACGGGCCGGAGCCGCCCCGCTGTGGTGGTTCGGGGTGCTGGCGGCGGGTGTCGGGGTGCTGCCGTCGGGCATCACCGGGCGCCGGATCGGGGTGATGGCCGGGGCCGCGCTGTTCATCGTCACGGCGGCCGTCGTGTCGTACGCGCGCCGCAAGCGCTACACCGCCCTCGCGCGCGGTGCCGTCCGGGCCGGGAAGCACGACGTGCTCCAGGACCGCGCGGTGTCCGTACGGAACTGGCGCCGCGCCCACCGCTGGTGGGTGGTCCTCGCCTTCGTGGCCGCGCTGGGGAGTTCGTTCGCCGTGCCCGCGGCCGGTGGCATGCTGCTCGCCGGCGCCGGTGCCGGGCTGCGCCTGAAGGCCGCCTGGCTGGGCCGCCGGGAACGGGCCGACGACGTCCTGCTGTGGATCCGCGTGGACTGGCTGGACAGGCGCCACGGCGGCCCTGCCGGCAAGCCGGTCAAGGGCTACCGCTCCACCGGCATCGCCGCGGGCGACGCGACCCCGGGCGGGGCGCGCCGCCGCGGCGACGTCTTCGCGTAGCCGGGCTCGGGACCTACACCTCCAGGTCCGCCTCGATCTTCTTCAGCTGGTGGCGGGCCATCGCCAGGTTGGCCCGGTTGGCGTCCAGCACCAGGTAGAGGAACAGGCCGTTGCCGCCGCGCCCCTTGAGCAGGCGGATCAGGTGGTACTGGTTGGACAGGGTGATCAGGATGTCCTCGATGTCGCCCTTCAGGCCGAGGTGCTCCATCGTGCGCATCTTGGAGCGCACGACATCGGTGTTCCCGGCGGCGGCGACGCCGAGGTCGAAGGTCTTGCTGCCGCCCATCGTGCCGAGCGCCATACCGCTGGTGTAGTCGACGAGCGCGACGCCGGTCGCGCCCTCGATGGAGGTCAGCGCCTCTTTGAGCGAGGTTTCGGTGTTGGCCATGACAGTGCTCCTTTGGGTCCGTTCAACTTTCCGTGGTGGTGCGCGCGTTGGTGGTCGCGGTGGTGCGTGGTGCGCGCGCTGTTCTCGTTCGTGCGGTGGTGGTCTTGGTGGGCGCCTCGGCGGGCGCCGCTCCGGCCTGTTCCTCGGCCTCGGCCCGGGCCGCCGCCTCGGCGTCGACCAGTTCCCCGATCCGGGCCCCCGCGCGGCGGCCCTCCAGCAGCAGCCGGCCGACGTTGACCCGGTCCTGGGCGAGCACGGTCAGTACGGCGCCCCGGCCCGCCGCGTAGGTCGCGACATAGCCGTAGACCCCGCGCACGATCAGCTCGCGGAACTCGCCCTGCCCGGTCGCGTCCGCCATCCGTACGGCCACGCCGAGCGCCGTCACGGTCAGCGCCGCGACCCGCTCCGGCTCGACGCCCGGGGTGTCCTGCGCCAGGACGAGACCGTCGACGCCCGCGGCCAGCGCCCCGGTCAGCTGGGGCACGCGGGCCCTCAACCGGCGCAGCTCGTCGAGGATCTCTGCCTCGGAGGCCATCGGCTCTCTCCTCTCGGCGCGTGCTCGCTGCCACTCAAAGGGCCTCCAGCGCATCCCTGAGCCTCTTCAGCAATGTGATGTCGGGATCGTTGACGGCGGGCAGCGGCGCGGCGGCCGGCGCGGGCGGCCGGGGCGACACGAGCCCCGCCGACACCAGCCGCCGGACGTCCAGCAGGGTGGGGAACGCCCGCCGGCCCAGCGCCCGCGCGATGTCCGTCGCGGTGCGTACGCCGTCCACCTGGGCCAGTACCGAGGCCTGCCGGGCGGTGATGGGCGGGGGCGCGGCGGGCTCGGCCCGCACCAGCGGCGCGCCGTCCGTCGCCGCGTCCGGCCAGACGCGGTGCAGCAGATCGCGCCGGCGCAGCGTCTCGCGCTCCAGCGCGGCCACCGGAACCGGCCGCACACCGCCGAGCGGATGCGTGACCCCGTACCGGAAGCGCCCCGGGGTACTGCTCGGCGCGAGCACGAAGTACGCCGCGTCGTACAGCGCCCCGAGATGGCACAGTTCCAGCGCGCCCGAACTCAACAGGCCGCCGTCGAGCAGCAGTCGGGTCGTGGCGTGCCGGTCGTCGGTCGCCTCGGCGGCGGCCTGCCAGGCCTCGGTGCGCAGCGTGCCGCGCGCGGTGAGGAGGAGGTCGAGACCGGGTGCGGACGGGCTCTCGGCGTGCACCACATGGCCCGCGACGAGGTGCAGGCTGCCCCGCTCCCGGACAAGGACCCCGGTGGCCTCCTCCGCCGCGAGCCGGGTCAGCATCGGCGAGACCCCGCCCCAGCCCCGGTCACCGGCGGCGACCTTGTCCCGCACGGGCAGCCGCGGCGGCGGGGTGGCCGGTGTGGTCCTGACGGCGGTCATCCCAGCACCAGCCGTCCGGCCATCTCGCCGAGCCGGATCCGGGCCAGCGCCAGATTGCCCTCCGTGCGGGCCAGCCACAGATGCAGGAACACACTGCTCTCGAACGACGTCCGCACGAACCGCAGCACGTGATAGCTGTCCCGGTTGCTGACGATCAGATCCTCCAGCGGAGGATCGTCGGCCTCCTCCCCGTCCTCCCCGACGGACGCGAACGCCCGGTGCTCGGCCGCCAGCCGCGCCAGCTCAGCGGCCTCGGCCGCACTGGCCTCCTGGTCACCCCCGGGCGACTCTCCCACGACGCCCAGGGCCAGCCCGCTCGTCCAGTCGACCAGCGCGGCTCCCCGGGCACCGGGCAGTCGCATGGCCTCCAGTAAGCACTCGTCGATTCCGGGCACCGTGGCTCCCCTCCCGCCTGCGGTTCGGCTGAGTGACGACGAAGCTACGCACCGTACGGCCGAGGGGTGAGGGATCTGGCATTTTCCAGTGGAACATGCACCCGAGTGACTAAGGTGGGTCAACTGACCCCGTTTTCACACCAGTTGCATGGGTCAGTTCAACCCTGCCCGCACCGGTGTGCGTCAACGGCGCCCGGGTGCGCGCAGGGTGGTGAGCGCGGCGGCGTGCGCCCCTCCGGATTCGGTCACGATCTCGGCCACCGTCTGCGGCCTGCGCACGGTCGCGAACGCCACGCCCCCGGAACCGTCCGGCACGAAGCCGTAAACCCCGGGCCGGGCAAGGGAGTTGTAGGCGTAGTGGGCCGCGAAGTAGTACGCCCCGGTGTCCAGCGCCGCCGCGTAGTCACCCTGTTCGAGCAAGGGCAGCGCCTGCCCCTCGGCCAGCAGATCCCCCGCGAAGCACGCGGGCCCGGCGACGTCCTGCACCACGTCCGCCCCCGACTTGGGCCGCCCCTTCCCGTCGTAGGCGGCGATCCGCAGCGGCCACGACTGCGGCGCGTACACCGTCCGCGTCGCCACCTGCACGCCCGCGTGCGTGATCGCGATCGGCCGCCCGCCGGCGCTCTTCGTGTACTCGACCCGGGCCACCACCGTGCCCTGCTTGGCCAGCATCGACCGCCCGAACTCGGTCACCAGCCCGTACCGCCCGTCGAACAGCCCCGGCACCGCCTCCTTCAGCAGCCGCGCGTAGTGCGCGTAGGTCGGGGTCGTCGCGTCCGAACCGAAGTTCACCCCCAGGCCGCCGCCGATGTCGAGCGTGTCGATCTGCGGCCGTCCGATCCGCGCGTTGATCTCCTCTGCCAGCGCGTACGTCTCCGCGACGCCCCGGGCCAGCAGCGACAGCGGGATGCCCTGCGACCCGGTGTGCGCGTGCAGCCGGGTCAGCCACGGCCGCTCGGCGTACGCCCGCACCACCCACTCGCGCGCTCCCTCGTCCCGCAGCGCCACTCCGAACTTCGAGGTCGCCGTGGCCGTGGAGAGCGCGGCGATCGACCCGCCGCCGATCTGCGGATTGACCCGGAGCCCGAGCGGCGAACGACTGCTCGCCGACCTCATCAGCCCGTCGATCCGGTCCAGCTCCTGCGGGTTGTCGGCGTTCACCGCGATCCCCAGCGCCAGCGCCTCCCGCAACTCCGCCGCCGTCTTCGCGGGCGCGTCGAACACCGTCTGCTCCGGCCGTACGCCCGCCGCCCGCGCCAGCGCCGACTCGCCCGCACTGGCCACCTCGGCGCCGATGCCCTCCTCGCGCAGCAGCCGCAGCACCGGCACCAGCGGGCTCGCCTTCACGGCGAACGCGTGCAGCACCGGCGTCCCCGGCGCCGTCACCTCGGCGAACGCCGCCCGCAGCGCCGCCGCCGACTCCCGGACGCCGGTGACGTCCAGCAGCGCCACGATCGGGGCGCCCGGCCCCAGCAGCCCCTGCTCCACGGCGGCCCGCACCGCCTGATCCCGGCGCGCGGTCCGCTCGGCGCCGTCCGTGTGACCCTGGTGTACGTCGTTCACCGTGTCCCCCGTCGTGTCGTTGTCATGCCGTTGCCCGTGGTCGGTACATCCAGCCAAACATCCAGAGACTTCCCACAGGGACACCGTCATGTATTGACTAGTTCTATTCACGGCGCCAGGATGTGAATAGCTACAGTAAAAATCCGCTGAGAGCAGTCCGCTAGGAGGCAGACCATGTCAGGACCCCGCCCCGTACGAGCACCGCGCGGTACGGAACTGAGCGCCCTGGGATGGCAGCAGGAAGCCGCCCTGCGGATGCTGCAGAACAACCTGGACCCCGAGGTCGCCGAACACCCCGACAAGCTCGTCGTCTACGGCGGCACCGGCAAGGCCGCCCGCGACTGGCGCTCCTACGACGCCATGGTCCGCACCCTGCGCACCCTCAAGCAGGACGAGACGATGCTCGTCCAGTCCGGCCGCCCCGTCGGCGTCATGCAGACCCACGAGTGGGCCCCGCGCGTCCTCATCGCCAACTCCAACCTGGTCGGCGACTGGGCCAACTGGGAGGAGTTCCGGCGCCTTGAGGCCCTCGGCCTCACCATGTACGGCCAGATGACCGCCGGTTCCTGGATCTACATCGGCACCCAGGGCATCCTCCAGGGCACCTACGAGACCTTCGCCGCCGTCGCCGCGAAGAAGTTCAACGGCACCCTCGCCGGGACGATCACGTTGACGGCCGGCCTCGGCGGCATGGGCGGCGCCCAGCCCCTCGCCGTGACCATGAACGACGGCGTCGCGATCTGTATCGACGTCGACCCGCGCGCCATCGAGCGCCGCATCGAGCACCGGTACCTCGACGTCCGCGCGGACTCCCTCGCGCACGCCCTCCAGCTCGCCGTCGAGGCCCGCGACGCCCGCCGCCCGCTCTCCATCGGCCTCCTCGGCAACGCGGCGGAACTGCTCCCGCAGATGCTCGCCGAGGGCGCCCCCATCGACATCGTGACCGACCAGACCTCGGCCCACGACCCGCTGGCGTATCTGCCGGTGGGCGTGGCCTTCGAGGACATGGCCGACGCCGCCGCCAAGGACCCGGCGGGCTTCACCGTCCGCGCCCGTGAGTCCATGGCCAAGCACGTCGAGGCGATGGTCGGCTTCATGGACGCCGGCGCCGAGGTCTTCGACTACGGCAACTCGATCCGCGGCGAGGCCCAACTCGCCGGATACGAGCGGGCGTTCGCCTTCCCCGGCTTCGTCCCCGCCTACATCCGCCCGCTCTTCTCCGAGGGCAAGGGCCCCTTCCGCTGGGCCGCCCTGTCCGGCGAGGCCTCCGACATCCACAAGACGGACAAGGCGATCCTCGACCTCTTCCCGGAGGCTGAATCTATTCAAAACGCGTCCCTGCACCGCTGGATCAAGCTGGCCGGTGAGCGCGTCCACTTCCAGGGCCTCCCGGCCCGCATCTGCTGGCTCGGCTACGGGGAGCGCGACAAGGCCGGCGAGCGCTTCAACGACATGGTGGCGAGCGGCGAGCTGGCGGCGCCCCTGGCCATCGGCCGCGACCACCTCGACTGCGGCTCCGTCGCCTCCCCGTACCGCGAGACCGAGGCCATGCTCGACGGCTCCGACGCGATTGCGGACTGGCCGCTGCTGAACGCGATGGTCAACGTCGCCTCCGGCGCGTCCTGGGTCTCCATCCACCACGGCGGCGGCGTCGGCATGGGCCGCTCCATCCATGCGGGCCAGGTCTCCGTCGCCGACGGCACGAAGCTCGCCGGTGAGAAGATCCGCCGGGTACTGACCAACGACCCAGGCATGGGCGTCATCCGGCACGTCGACGCCGGCTACGACATCGCGGAGCGGGTCGCCGACGAGCGGGGCGTGCGGGTGCCGATGCGCGAGGGTGACGACGCGTGACCCTTCCGGGAGACGAACGGGGCGGCGACTCTTCGGCGGGGGCGGGTCTCCCGTCGCCGGGTGCCGGTGCCGGTACGGGTGCGGGTGTTGATACCGCCGTGGTGGCCGGTGACTCCTTCCACGAGATGTGGCGCGAGTTGCTCCCCATCGGCCGGCACCCCGACTCCGGCGGCTATCGCCGGTTCGCCTGGACGGCCGCCGACGCCGAATGCCGGACCTGGTTCGAGGAGCAGGCCAAGTCACGAGGCCTGACCTACGAACTCGACCGCAACGGCAACCAGTGGGCCTGGCTCGGCGACCCCACCGCCGGGGATGCCGTCGTCACCGGGTCGCATCTCGACTCGGTGCCGGACGGCGGGGCCTTCGACGGTCCCCTCGGCGTCGTGTCGTCCTTCGCCGCGCTCGACGAACTACGCGGCAGGGGAGTGCGGTTCACCAAGCCGCTCGCCCTCGTCAACTTCGGTGACGAGGAGGGCGCCCGCTTCGGGCTCGCCTGTGTCGGGTCACGGCTGACCGCCGGGCAGCTCACCGTCGAGCAGGCGCACCGGCTGACCGACGGCGACGGGGTCACCCTCCCGCAGGCCATGACGGCCGCCGGGTACGACGCCGACGCCATCGGCCCCGACCCCGAACGGCTGGCCCGCATCGGCGCGTTCGTCGAACTCCACGTCGAACAGGGCCGCGCGCTGGACCTGTCCGGTGACCGGGTGGGCATCGCCAGCGCCATCTGGCCGCACGGACGCTGGCGGTTCGACTTCCGGGGCGAGGCCAACCACGCCGGCACCACCCGGCTGGTGGACCGCCGCGACCCGATGCTGTCGTACGCCGAGACCGTGCTCGCCGCCCGCCGCGAGGCCCAACTCGCGGGCGCCGTAGCCACGTTCGGGAAGATCGCCGTGGAACCGAACGGCGTCAACGCCATCCCCTCCCTGGTGCGCGGCTGGCTCGACTCCCGCGCCGCCGACCAGGACACCCTGGACACGGTGGTCACCGGCGTCGAGAAGGCGGCCCGCGAGTACGCGGAGGCGCACGGCATCGACCTCGACATCGTCCGGGAGTCCTTCACCCCGGTCGTCGAGTTCGACCACGCCCTGCGCGACGAACTCGCCCGAGTCCTGGGGAAGACCAACGGCCAGGACACGCACCTGAACGTCCCCGTCCTCGGCACCGGTGCCGGACACGACGCCGGAATCCTCTCCGGGAGCATCCCGACCGCCATGCTGTTCGTGCGCAACCCGACGGGCGTCTCGCACTCCCCAGCCGAGTTCGCGGCCGAGGACGACTGCGTGGCCGGGGTGACCGCACTCGCCGACGTACTGGAAGGGCTGGCCTGCAGGTGACGCACCCCACCACGCACCCCACCACGCGGACGTACTGGCTGGAACACGCCTGGCTCGACACCAACGTCGAGCCGGGCGTCGCCCTGGAGGTGAGTGACGGACGGATCGCGGCTGTCCGCACGGGCATCGAGGGTCCGCCCCCCGGCGCCGAGATCCTCCGAGGCCTCACCCTCCCCGGGCTCGCCAACGCCCACAGCCACGCCTTCCACCGCGCCCTGCGCGGCACCGTCCAGGTCGGCTCGGGCACCTTCTGGACCTGGCGCGAGCTGATGTACTCCTTCGCCGACCAGCTCACCCCGGACACCTACCACGCACTGGCCCGCGCGGTGTACGCCGAGATGGCGCTGGCCGGGATCACGGCGGTCGGCGAGTTCCACTATGTGCACCACGCGCACGGCGGCACCCCGTACGCCGACCCCAACGCCATGGGCGAGGCCCTCATCGCCGCCGCCTCCGAAGCCGGTATCCGCATCACCCTCCTCGACACCGCCTACCTTTCCTCCGGCTTCGGACAGCCCCCCAACCACCACCAGCTCCGCTTCTCCGACGGAAGCGCGGACGCCTGGGCGGAACGCTGTTCACTTCTCAAGGAACGGGATCACGCGAGGATCGGTGCCGCCATCCACTCCGTACGGGCCGTGCCCGCCGGTGAGTTGGCGACGGTGGCCCGCTGGGCCGAGGAGCGGCGGGCCCCGCTGCACGTCCACCTGTCCGAGCAGACCGCCGAGAACGACGCCTGCCGCACGGCCCACGACTGCACGCCGACCCAGCTCCTCGCCGACCACGGGGTACTGGGCCCCCGCACCACCGGCGTCCACAACACGCACCTCACGGACGAGGACATCGCGCTGCTGGGCTCGACCGGCACGGGTACCTGCATGTGCCCGACGACGGAACGGGACCTGGCCGACGGCATCGGCCCGGCGGTCGCCCTCCAGCGAGCCGGCTCCCCCCTCTCCCTCGGCTCGGACAGTCACGCGGTCATCGACCTGCTCGAAGAGGCCCGGGCGATGGAGCTGAACGAGCGCCTGCGCACCCGCACCCGGGGTCACTGGACGGCGGCGGCCCTGCTCGGCGCGGCCTCGGCCGACGGCCACGCGGCGTTGGGCTGGGAGGCGGCGGGCACCCTCGAACCGGGCGCGCTCGCGGACTTCACCACCATCGCGCTCGACTCGGTCAGGACAGCGGGCCCGGTACCCAGGCTCGGCGCCGAGACGGCCGTATTCGCGGCGACGGCAGCGGACGTACGGCATACGGTCGTGGGCGGCCGGCACGTCGTACGCGACGGGGCGCACACGCTCGTACCCGATGTGCCGCAGGCCCTCGCGCAGGCGGTCGAAGCCCTGCGCGCGTAGAGACGAACGCCGACCCGCGCATCCACGAGGACACGGTCCCCCGCACCCGCGAGGACAAGCTCCCCCGCACCCACGAGGACACGATGAGCAGCACCACTGTCATCACCAACATCGCCACGCTGGTCACCAACGACCCCTCCCTGGGTGACGGATCCCCTCTCGGTCTGATCCAGGACGCGGCCGTCGTCATCGACGGCGACCGCATCGCGTGGACCGGTGAAACAAGCAAAGCACCCGCCACTGACAATCGGGTCGACGCCGGTGGGAGGGCGGTCCTGCCGGGCTTCGTGGACTCCCACTCGCACCTCGTCTTCGCCGGCGACCGCACCCAGGAGTTCAACGCCCGCATGTCCGGGCGGGCGTACAGCGCGGGCGGTATCCGTACGACGGTCGCGGCGACGCGCGCGGCGAGCGACGCGGAACTGGAGGCGAACCTCACCCGTTACCTGGACGAGGCGCTCCGCCAGGGCACGACGACGTTCGAGACGAAGTCCGGCTACGGCCTGACGGTCGAGGACGAGTCCCGCGCGCTGCGGATCGCTGCCGCGCACACGGAGGAGGTCACCTATCTAGGCGCGCACATCGTCTCGCCGGACTACGCCGACGACCCCGCCGCGTACGTGGCCCTGGTGACCGGCGAGATGCTCAACGCCTGTGCCCCGCACGCCCGTTGGATTGACGTCTTCTGCGAGAAGGGCGCGTTCGACGGCGATCAGGCGCGCGCGATCCTGACGGCGGGGCGGGCGAAGGGGTTGCACCCGCGCATCCACGCCAATCAGTTGTCGTACGGTCCGGGCGTCCAACTCGCCGTGGAGCTGGACGCGGCGAGCGCGGACCACTGCACGCATCTGACGGACGCGGACGTGGACGCGCTGGCGGCCGGCCGGACGGTCGCGACGCTGCTCCCCGGCGCGGAGTTCTCGACGCGCGCGGAGTGGCCGGACGCGCGTCGGTTGCTGGACGCCGGCGTCACGGTCGCGCTGTCGACGGACTGCAACCCGGGTTCGTCCTTCACGTCCTCCGTCCCCTTCTGTATCGCGCTGGCGGTGCGGGACATGGGGATGACGCCGGACGAGGCGGTGTGGTCGGCCACGGCGGGTGGGGCGGCGGCGCTGCGGCGGGATGATGTGGGGCGGGTGGCGGTGGGGGCGCGGGCGGATTTGGTTCTGCTGGACGCGCCGAGCCATGTGCATCTGGCTTATCGGCCGGGGGTGCCGTTGGTGAGGGGGGTGTGGCGGCGGGGGACGCGGGTGGTCTGACCAGGAGATCTCAGCGGATCTCAGGGGATTTCGGGGAGTCTCATACGTCCCCTGTCCGCTGAAAGCGGGTTGAGGGCGTCGTGAAACCGGGTGGGCGCAGGCTCTGTTCCAGAAGGACGGCGATGCGAGCCCCGACGTGGGGCCGCGGTCGATACGAAGGAGCAGATCACCATGGCCATCACCCTCACCGACCAGGACAAGAACACCCTGCGTACCGCCGCGTTCGGCGCCGTCACCCTCCTGGCCGCCGCCGGTGCCGTCGCCGGTTCGCCGCACCGGATCGCCACCCAGGGCAGCCTCGCGCTGGGCTCGGCGACCGGTCAGGTCGGGTACGTGCTCGCCGAGAACACGAAGATCGAGAACCTGAACGGCAAGTCCGTGGCCGAGATCGCCGACCACGTGCTGCCGGCCCTGACCACCGCGATGAGCCTGCTCAGGAAGCAGGATCCCGCGGAGGCCGACAACTTCCGCGGCACGGTCCTGGTCGCCGTCGAGGCGGCCGTACGACCCAAGAAGGGCGAGGTCAGCCCGGTCATGACGGAGATGGTCCGCAAGATCACCGCTGCCCTCGACGCCGCGTGATCGGGTGACCGCCGGTCGAGAAGGCCGCTGGTACCGGGGCGACTGCCATGTGCACTCGGTGTCTTCCGGTGGGCAACGGGTGGGTGTCGGCGGGCAGTTGGAGAGCGGCGAGGGGCCGGTGGTGCCTCGGGTGGGTGTGCGTGGTGCCTTCGGGGGCGGGGGCGGGGGAGTGTGGCGTACCGGTGCGCGGGAGCCGGCGTTCGTCCGAGTCAAGGTGCGTCACCCCGGTGGGAGCATGGCGGCGCTGGGCAACCCGGTAACTCTGCTCTGATCACGGTGTGTTGGGAACCCTGGCGCACAACGCGTCGTCGATCAGGGCGCTTGCCGCCTTCTCCTGGGCCAGGATGTGCTCCAGGGTGTCGCCGCGTGCCTCGGACATGGAGACGACGGCACTTCGCCCGCCGTCGTCGGTGACGCCGTTGAGGGTGATGTAGCCGCCGTCTCCGCCCTCGTGACTCCAGTAGGTTCCTCCGCAGCTCAAGGGGCGTTCGGCCAGGCCGAGTCCGTATCGGCCGCCGGGCCAGAGCTGTTGCACTTCCGCGCTCACGGGGACGGTGTGCTTCATCTCGGCCAGCTGTCGTGGCGGCAGCAGGCGGCCCGCGAGCAGTGCGCGGAGGAAGGCGTTCTCGTCCCGCGTGGTCGTGACGAAGGAGAGGTTCTCGTAGTCCACCGGTATCTGGTCGGTGACGTCCACCACGGAACCGGGGCCGAAGAGCTGGTAGGCCTTGGCGTGCGGCCGGGGCAGGGTGGGCGAAGTACCGCGCCACCGGGTGTGGTTGAGGCCGAGCGGACGCAGGACGCGGTCTTCGATTTCCTGGTGGGCGGGTTGGCCGGTGGCTTTCCGGATGATGGCGCAGAGCAGGGCGTAACCGGTGTTGGAGTAGTTCCAGCCCTCGCCGGGCGGGAAGTCCGGCGCGTGGGCCATGGCGCGGGCGACCAACTGCTCGGGGCTGTAGACGATGTGGCGCTGCTGGTAGTACTCCTCCGGTGTGGTGTATCCGGGGAGGTCGTCGTGGATGCCGCTGGTGTGCTGGAGCAGTTGGCGGATGGTGATGCGGCTGCCGTCGTTGCCGTTGCCCCGCACTACTCCTGGCAGCCAGTGGTCGACCGTGTCGTCCAGGGACAGCCTGTTCTCGGCGTCCAGTTGGAGGACCACGGTGGCGACCAGCGTCTTGGACGTGCTGGCCATGCGGAAGTAGCCGTCGGAACGCACCGGGCGGCCGGTGTTCAGGTCGGCGGTGCCGCTGGTGGCGACCGACTCACGGCCGCCGGGCGCGACCACGCGGGCCTGCACCCCGCTGACACCGAGCGCGTGGATCGCCTCGGTGTCCTGACGTAACTGCCCCGCAGGGGAGAGTCGGCCGGCGGGCTGGGCTACGGCGGTACCCACCTCGGCGGCGAGCAGCGTGACGATACCGAGTGCGATGGCGAGGTGCTTCCGCAGGGCCGAAGTCATGGCTGAACGCTAGTTTCGTTCTTCGGCGGGGCGCGATCCGGTGTACCGGAGGACCGGGGTGGGGGATATCCCCCCAGCGCGGGCGGGCTCAGGGGCGGAACTGGCCTGACTTGATGCGGTGTATGAGGTGGGTCAACGGGGTGGCGGTGGTGGTGAGTTCGGTGTTCGGGGTGTCGCTTTCGCGGAGGTGGAGGGTGGTGGGGGCGGCGGCGAGTTCGACGCAGGTGTTGCCTTCGCCGCCACCCGAGAAGGTGGACTTCTGCCAGTGCAGGGCATGGGTCATGACGTGCCTCACAGCTCCTTCACCAAACGGTGGATGAGGTCTCGTGACGCCGTGGGGTCCAGCGACGCCGTTTGTACCCTACGGAAGAGTGTTCGGAGTCGATTCAACTCCGCCTGCGCATCGATGAACATCGTCCCCGTGGGAGCGTCGAGCAGCCCTGTGTCCAGTCGGGGTAGTGGACCGCCCATATGCATCATCGAGGCGTCGGCACCGCCAAAGCCGTCCTGGTCGGTCGGGATGACGCGAACCGTGGCGTGTCCCTCCTCGATCTCGGCAAGGATGCGGCGGAGTTGAGCGATGGATGCCTGGCGGTCCGCCACGCGGATGCACAGTGCGAACTCGTGGATGATCGTCTCGTACGGCGTCGGGTTGTCGCCCTCGATGACCGCTCGCCGTTTCATCCGGTGGTCCACCCGGGGTGTCAGTTCGCTCTCGGGCAGTTCCGGACGCATGTACCCGAAGACCGCCCGCGCGTAGTCCGGCGTCTGGAGCAGCCCGGGGACGTGCGTGATGACGACTTCCCGCAGGAACTTCGCATGGTGCTCCGCCTCGGCCACGTCCAGGTTCACCTGGGGCAGGACTCCCTTGTACTCGTCCCACCACCCGCGTGTGCGCTCGGTCGCCATCACCACTAGGGCCTCGATCAACTCCTCGTCCGTGCAGGCGCAGTGGGCCGCCAGTCTGCGCAGCCGTTCCTCACTGATCGCTGAACTACCGGCTTCGATCTGGCTCATGTGTGCCGAACTCGACCCAAGGAGCCCGGCGATCTCTTTGGCCGGCTTGCCTGCGGCCTCCCGCAGTTTGCGCAGCTCGGAACCCAGGCGCACGTGTCGGGCGGTGGGCTGGTTCCGCATGGTCATCCGAGTAACTGCCTCTCTGGGACTCCTCGTTCGGGGTCAGATTACGCGAGGCGGTTGCGAGGGTACGAATTTACACCCTACTGTCGGTGATGCCACGCACACACTGCGGAAGCGCACCGCTTCGCCCTGCCATGACGGATGCGGCACTGCCACCGCCTGCGACTCATCGAGCCCACCTCTGGAGCTGACCCATGCCCGAACCCTGGGAGTACTCCCTCTCCGTCCCGCACGACCGCCGTGCCGTCACCGTCTGCCGCCGTACCCTGCGCCTGGTCCTCACCGTGCATGGCCTCATCCGGGTCGCGGACACCGCTGAACTCGTCGCGACGGAGCTGGTGGCCAACGCCGTACTGCACACGAAGGGACCGGTCATGCTCCGCGTGAGCTGGTCGGCGGGGGTGCTGCGCGTCGGCGCGTGGGACGCGGACCCCGAACCACCCGAACCGCCGGGCCAGTTGACGAACCTCTTGGAGGCCGAGGCGGGGAGAGGCCTCGCGTTGGTGCGGGCCTGCGCCGACCTCTGGGGCTGGCAGCCGCTGTCGAGGAACGGCCGGCACGGCAAGTACGTGTGGTGTGACCTGAACGCCGCCTAGATCGTTGATCACGTCGAATAGATCGGACAGAAAGGAGAGTTGATGGTCAGCTCGTCGCACGAGGCGCTGCACCGGATCTTCCAGAAGGATCCCGCGCTTCTGACCCGTGCTCTGCAGGGCGTGTTGGGGATCCCCTTTCCCGAACCACGTGAGTTCGCCGCGATGAACGTGGACCTCACCGAGATCGAACCGGTCGAGAGGCGCGTGGACACCTTGCTCCGGGCGGAGACCGACGACGGGGCGTACCTCCTGGTCGTCGAGTCGCAGAGCGATATCGACAAGCGGAAACGGGGCAGCTGGCCGTACTACCTCAGCTACCTGCACGAGAAGTACCACTGCGAACCCGTACTCATCGTCATCACCCAGAGCCACGCCACGGCCCGCTGGGCGGCTGAGCCCATTCATCTCGGGGTGCGCGGGTGCCCCTCGCTGACGGTACGGCCGTTCGTCCTCGGTCCGGACAACGTGCCGGTGATCGTGGACGACCGGGAGGCCGAACGGGACGTACCCCTTGCGGTGCTTTCGGCGATGACGCATGGCAAGGGTCCGCAGGCCGCCGTCATACTGGAATCCCTGGCAAACGCCCTGCGGACCATCGACCCGGACAGCGCCGCGGTCTTCGTGCAGTTCGTCGACTCATGCCTGGCCGACCGCCAGGCCCAGCAGATGTGGAGGGACCTGATGACGGCGATCCAGTACTTCTGGCGGCACCCGCTGGCGGAGCAGGTGCGGGACGAAGGCAGGGAAGAAGGTAAGGAAGAGGGGCGGGAAGAAGGCCGGGAGGTGGGGCGGGCCGAGGGGTGGTCGGCGGCCATTCTCCGTACCCTCCAACGACGTCAGATCGACGTCCCCGACGGCGTCCGCGACCGCATCCTCGCCTCCACCGACCTGGACGAACTCGGCACCTGGCTCGACCGCTCCCAACAGGTGACCGACGCGACGGATCTGTTCGGCGACGACTGCTGAGCCGTGCGGAACATCCAGTACTTCTGGCGCCACCCGCTGGCGGAGCAAGTACGGGCGGAAGGGCGCGCCGAAGGGTGGGCTGAGGCCATTCTGCGCGTCCTCCAACTGCGTCAGATCGACGTCCCCACCCCCACCCGCGACCGCATCCTCGCCTCCACCGACCCCGACGAGCTCGCCACCTGGCTCGACCGCTCCCACGAGATCGCCGACGCGCGGGAGTTGTTCACCGCACCGCGCTGTCCAGACGAGCGATGACAGCAGGCACGTCATCGCTCTCGGCGTGCCGGATCAGTTCCAGCGCCGGGCGGACCAGCGCGCCCGGGCGGGCTATCAGCCGGGCGAGTACGGCGGCCCGCACGTCGAGGCGCTCGATCGTCGCCGCGCGCTCACCCTCGCTCTGCCCCGCCAGCAGCACCGCGTTGTGCCACGCCTCCGCACGGGACTGGACGATGCTGAAGTCGAGGATCTGCTCGTCGGTACGGCCGCCGACCCGGTCCAGCAGGGACAGGAGCGGCGATACGGCGTCGACCGGGTCCTGTACCGCCAGCACCACCCTCGCGAGGATGTCGCTGATCAGCAGGAAGTCGTGCCGTAGCGCCTGGATGTCCTTGCCGGTGTCGGTCCGCGCGGCGGCGACGGCCAGGTCGAGGTTGATGTGCGCGTTCACGCCGAGGATCAGGTGCTGGACGATGACCGTGTCGGAGTCGTCCAGCAGGCCGAACGTCTCGCGCCAGCAGCGCGGCCCGCTCCGGTCGCGGCGCCAGGCGTCGTACGCGGCGAAGTAGCGGTTGCCGAAGAGCGTGTCGAAACGGTCCATCCGTGGGCCGTCCTCGAACCGCCCCTCGTGGATGGCCTTACGGATCTCGACGGTCACCTGTCGGTACAGGGCCGCGAAATGCCCGATCCGGTCACCGGCGCGGGTCGCCTCCCGCACGATCCCCGCGAGCCCGTCCACGACCTCGTCGGTGTTCTGTGCCGCCATCCCAACTCCCCTTTGGCGGAGCCACAGTTCGGGCTGTCAAGTCTCACCGACAAACGCCCGCTCCGGTACGGCTGCTCCGCACACGCGTGCCTCACCCCGCCCGCCACCGCTGTTCCGCGCCCCCGCTCAACGGCACCAGCGAAACCCCGGCACCGCCCTCCGGCGTCATCCCCGTCAGGATCGCGATCGCCGGGCGGATCACCCCGTCGCCGTCCACCGTGAACCGCAGGTTCTCGCCGTGGCTCCCGTCCACCGCGTCGCACTCCCAGATACCGACGCCCTTGTCCACGGACCCCCGGCTGTCCAGGCATAGACCGGAGTCGGCGGCCGACTGCACCACCCCGCGCGCGGAGTCGACCCGCCACCGTTGGGTGTCGGAGGAAGTGCAGGGTGCCGTGATCACATCGGTGCCCTCCGTCAGGTCGCCGTCCCGGATGTCCAGGCACCGGCCCGTGGAGACGTTCACGACCTGCGCGTAGGTGCCGTCGGGCGCGTGAGTCGTCGGAGTCGGGGAGGGGGTGGGGGTCGCGGAGTGCGTCGGCTTCGAACTCCTCGCCGGAGACGGTGACTTGGAGGGTGACACGGACGGCGTCACCGGGACCGTCGCCGTCACCGTCACCTCGGACGGACTCGACGGAATCGCCCCTGCCCCCGCCGCCGAACCGGGATGCGCCGTCGGCCCACCTGGCCGCAACAGAAAGAACAGCAGCGGCACCAACGCCACCCCCAACGCAGCCGAAGCCAGCACCAGTCGGCGCGAGGGCGACCAACTCGCCGGAGAACCAAGAGTGTTGCCCTTCACCTCCTCCCGACTCCTCATCGCGTACGACGATCCCGCCCACGGCAGCAATCCCTCCGCCAGCGTCGCCCGCGGCGCGTCCCGGAGTGCTGTCAGTTCCTCGTACGCGCCCGTGCAGTGGACGCACTGCGCCATGTGGGCGTGCAGGTCGGCGCTGTCGCGGGGGGTGTCGGGGCGTACCGACTCCTCGATAAGGCGCCGGAAGTCACCGCAGCGCGGGTCGTCGGAGGCGGCCAGGCGGGACTTCAGGCAGGCCTGGGCGAGGGACTGGAGGGCCTGGTCGGTGCCGTAGACGACGTCCTCGCGGGCGAGGCCGAGGAAGGCGGCGGTCACGGTTTCCGGTTCCTGGTCGACGATGCCGTACCAGACCAGGCCCTGTGTGCGGGAGGGGAGTGAGAGGAACGCCGGGAGCATGGACGGTGCCGGGTCCGTCGTGTTCAGGAGCAGGAGGAGGCCGGGGTCCAGGCCGGTCGAGCGGTCGTCCTGGCACCAGGACGCGGCCACCCGGCCTGTCAGCAGCAGGAGTTGGTGCCGCCAGGGGAGAGCCGGGTCCACACCGCGTGCCGTCTCGCGGGCCGCGAGGGTGAACGCCTGCGCCGCCAGCTGCCGTGCCGCCGACTCGCTCGTCGTGCACAGGCGGGCGTAGGAGAGGACGGAGGGCTGGTGCCGGGTGCGGAGTTCCCGCAGGGCCGCGTAGACCGTGGACGTGTCGGCGCGCAGCAACTCCGTGAGCCGGGCGTCGGACGCGCCGGCGTGCGTGCTGCCGTCGTCCTCGTCGGAGCGAACCATTCACCCGCCTCCTCGCACCCGCGCCGTGCCGTCCTGACGTACCGGCCAGTTTGTCGGGTGACCATAGTGGTGGAAGGCGACCGGTGGGGAAAGAGGTTTCTGTGGGTAACCCGGTAGGCGCAGGGCCAGGACACGCCTGAGCGCGGCGCACACACGCACGCGCGCCGCGCTCAGTGCAGGCAAAGGGAGATCGACTCCCCGATGGGCCGGGGGGAGTCCTACTCCTCGACCGTGAGTCCCTTCCGCAGCCGCACCAGCGTCCGTGACAGCAGCCGCGACACATGCATCTGCGAGATGCCCAGTTCGTCGCCGATCTCCGACTGCGTCATGTTGGCGACGAAGCGCAGGGAGAGGATCTGCCGCTCCCGGTGCGGGAGTTCGGCGATCAGCGGCTTCAACGACTCGACGTACTCGATGCCTTCGAGTCCGTGGTCCTCGTAGCCGATACGGTCCGCCAGCGCGCCCTCGGAGTCGTCCTCCTCGGGCTGGGCGTCAAGTGAGCTGGCCGTGTAGGCGTTTGACGCCGCCATGCCTTCGACGACCTCGTCCCGGGAGAGCTTCAGGCGCTCCGCCAGCTCGTCCACGGTGGGGGCGCGGTCGAGTTGCTGGGCCAGTTCGTCGCCGGCCTTGGCCAGGTCGAGCCGGAGTTCCTGCAGCCGGCGCGGGACGCGCACGGACCACGAGGTGTCGCGGAAGAAGCGCTTGATCTCACCGACGATGGTCGGCATCGCGAAGGTGGGGAACTCGACGCCGCGACTGAGTTCGAAGCGGTCGATCGCCTTGATCAGGCCGATCGTGCCGACCTGGATGATGTCCTCCATCGGCTCGCTGCGCGAGCGGAAGCGGGACGCGGCGAACTTGACCAGCGCGAGGTTGAGTTCGACGAGCGTGTTGCGGACGTACGCGTACTCGTACGTGCCTTCCTCGAGCGACTCCAGCCGCGCGAAGAGGGTCTTGGAAAGCGCCCGTGCGTCGACGGCGCCGACCTCGTCGTACGGGGGGATCTCGGGGAGTCCCTCGATGATGGGATTGGGATCCAGTTGTGCCGGTGGGGGTGTCGACGTCGCTGCCTGGGTAGGCGATGCGTCGAGCCGGGGTGACATGGCGTCCTCCATCGTTCTCGGCATATGGCTGCCGAAGCCGGTGCGTGCACTGCGGAGTGCGGCGCCTCCAAAGCCGGTCGTGTCGGGCGGTCGGTCGGTCGTATCGAATGTGCAAATACGTGTCCCTACTAGCCCTATCCGCTTTCCGGAGCCCACCGCAAGTGCACTCTGCACCCATATGTCCATTAATGGGCGATTGTTCGGGTGTTGGAGAGTGTGAGGAAGGCGTAGTGTTCCAGGGCGAACGTCAACAGCCACGACCTCGGGAGAGAGAGACGGCATGGACCGCGGGACGGTCGGCAGCGCACAGTCTGGCCGGCTTCTGGTCGAGGTGCGGAAACAGGGCCTCAGCGCTGTCGTGACACCGGCGGGTGAGTTGGATCACCACACCGCCGACCTGTTGCGCGAACCACTGGAGGACCTGCTCACCCATGGGTACGCACGGCTCGTCGTGGACTGCTCGCGGCTGGAGTTCTGCGACTCCACGGGCCTGAACGTACTGCTCGGCGCGCGCCTGAAGGCGGAAGCCGCGGGGGGCGGAGTGCACCTCGCGGGAATGATGCCCGCGGTGGCGCGCGTGTTCGAGATCACCGGGGCGGACGCGGTCTTCACCGTTCACGACAGCCTTGAGTCTGCTCTCGGCGACGAATAAGGGGTGTTTTGCCGGTTCGCCAGGGCAGGAGAACATCTGAACCTGTCGGGAACCAGAGCGACGAAAATGCACCTGATCCACGTACTGACTCTTGAATCGTGAACCGGTGAATCGGTGAGGTGAAGCGCTGATGAGCACCACCCGGCCCTACCCGCCGGGCGACCGCCCGGAGCCCGGTGGCGCTTCGGCGTCGCCCGCCGGGGGCGCTTCCGTGCCGTCCGCCGGGGACGGCGCCGAACCGTCCGCGGGCCGGCACGCCCGCAGGCTCGGGTTCGCGGGTGAGAGCGGGGTCGTCCCGCTGGCCCGCGACTTCGCCCGCCAGGCCCTGTACGCCTGGGGCTGGCTGCCCGCCGACGGCGCCGACCGGCGCGCCGCCGCCGAGGACGTGCTCCTGGTCGTCTCCGAACTGGTCACCAACGCCTGCCTGCACGCCGAAGGTCCCGACGAGATGCGGATCAGCTGCGACAACAAGGTGATCCGCGTCGAGGTCTCCGACCGCGGCACGGGCCAGCCCGCCCCCAGAACCCCGCACCGCGCGGGCCGCCCCGGCGGCCACGGCATGTTCATCGTGCAGCGGCTCTGCCTGGACTGGGGAGTCGTCCGCACCCCGGGAGTCACCGGCAAGACGGTATGGGCGGAACTGGGCGCACCAGCCTAGGAACCTGCTCGGCTGACGCCCACCTCGGGTTACCCCCGGTCACCCCGTCCACCGACCACCCCCCTCGCACACGCCGGATCGTCACAACTCCGGCGTGCGCCTTGTCTTCCCTCCTCACGACCCCGGGCGTACCTTGACGGCCGATCTGATGTGCCGTCAGGAATGGCGGTCGGGAATGAGGGGACCGTGTCGTACCAGAAACGAACCGCAGCGCTCGCGTCCGTCGCGGCCCTGGCCGGCTCGGCGGTATTCATGGCCGCCCCCGCAGCCGAGGCCTCCGTCGTCAATGTCGACTACAAGTGCCAGACGCCCATCGGCGTCAAAACCGCCGTCTCGCCGATCGACATCAAGGGTGTCAAGAGCGGCAGCGGCTACAAGCTCACCATGTCCTGGCAGAAGGGCGTCTCCTCCAGCCCCGTCGAACTCGGCAAGGGCGCGATGAGCCCGAGCGCCACCATCAGGCTGGGCGGCGCGGACAACGGCACCGTCTCGGTGTCGGGCCCCGCCAACCAGGCCGCGATCCCCGCCAACACCCCCATCAAAATCAACGACTTGACGGGCACGTACACCCCGAAGGCGTCCGGCAAGGTCACGTTCACGGCGGCCGTCCTCACCATCAAGGCCCTCGGTACGACGACGACCTGCACCCCCACCAACAGCCCCGGCCCGTCCCTCACGCTGAACGTCACGGCGGCGAGCGGCTCATCCGGCTCCACCAGTTCCGGCACGGGTACGGACTCCGGCGGCACGCTCCCGAAGACCGGCCCCGACGACTCGGTCATCGCCCTCGGCACGCTCGGCGGCACGGTCCTGCTCGCGGGCGCGGCGGGCACCCTGTGGCTGACCCGGCGCAACCAGACGGCCCGCGCCCGCCGCTGACAGCCACCCCGTAAGCCCGCTGGAGCCGCCCATGCTGTCGTCGACCGCCCGTGTCCTGGGCCTGTCCCTCCTCGCCCTCCTGACGGCCGCGCCGACCGCGACGGCCGCCGGGGGATGGTCCCTCGCGCCCGCGGGCGGCGGACGCCCGACGTTCTACGCGGAGGGCGACCCCGGCACGACCCTCCAGGACACGGTGTCCGTGACCAACCCCACCACCCGGCCGGTCACCGTACGACTGCACGGCACAGGCGTCCCGATCACCTTCGCCAGCACGGGAGTTCGGGTGCCGGCCCGCACCCGGGCGGACATCCCGTTCACCGTGAACGTCCCTGCGACCGCCACCCCGGGCGACCGCACCGGCACGATCGTCGCGCGGGACGCGGAGGGCCGACAGGCGACGGTACGACTCCAACTCCACATCACCGGACCGAGGTTGTCCGCCCTGACCATCGAGCACGTGGCCGTCCGCGGCGACCGCATCACCTACGACCTGGTCAACCGCGGCACGACACCCCTCACCCCGAAACTGGCCGTCCACGTCACCGGAGTCCTCGGCACGCTCATCGACCACCCCGCACGCACCCTCCCCGTCCAACTGCCCCCGGGCACACGCCTGAAGCTCACCGAGCCCTGGCCCGGCCGACCCGCCCTGGACGCGGTCGACATCCACCTCACGGTCACGGCGACGGGCGGCGCGCACGCCACGGCGACGGTGTCGGCCCGGTTCGTGCCGTGGGCCGCGGTGGCGGGGATCGGGGGAGCGGCGGCTGCCGGAGGCGTCCTGTTTCTCGTACGACGAGGTCGGCGCCGTAGGGACGACGATGGTCGAGCGACCGAACGCCCGTGTACGGAAGTCGAGTTGACGGGAGCGGTGACGTGAGCGGCAAGGTGCGGATTCCGGCGCTGGTGGCGGTGCTCGCGCTGCTTCTGCTGCCGTTGGCGGGGACGACGCCTGCTGTCGCCGCGGACGGCCCTGCGGTCAGACTCTCCAAGTCGCAGGCGGGGGCGGGCGGTTCGCTCACCGTCTCCGGCAGCGGCTGGCGGGCGCACGCCCTGCTGATGGTGCTGATCTGCGGACAGGCCACGCCCGCGCGCGGCGTGATCGGCGGGACCAACTCCTGTGCGAACGCGGACGGCAGGGCCGTCACGACCGACGCCAAGGGCGTCTTCAGCAAGAAACTGCCGGTGTCCGAGCCGCCGGTGCCGTGCCCGTGCGTGGTGCATGTGGCGACGGTGACGGGGGCGAGCGCGTCGGCGGACGCGGTGTTCCAGGTAGCGGGCCATGCGGTCGAACCACTCCCGGCGGAACCGTCGACCGGACGGCTGTCGGTCCTCTCCGACACCCGGCTGGACGGTTCGAACGGCCTGTTGACCTGGTTCGGGGCACCCCCGTCCCGCACGCTGGTCTTCACCGTCGGCAACGCGGGCTCGTCCCCCGTCAAGAACCCGGTGTTCCAAGTCGGCACCTCCCACGGGGTGTTCGCGCCGCAGTGGGACGACCAGCAGTTCAACGGCACGATCGCGCCCGGCGGCAAGGCGGAGATCAAACTCCCCGTCGAACTGTCGGCCGGAGCACACGGCGACTACACCGTCTCGATGAAGTACGGCGGCCGGGTACTCGCCGAGGAGCCGTGGGGCGTGGGCCGCCCCTGGGGCGTGACCCTGTTCTGGATCCTGGTCTGCGTGGTCGTACCGGCGGCGCTGTTCCGCGTCGGAATGGCCGTCGTGGACCGGATACGACCGCGCCGCGCGGGCCGCAGCACGGGCCCGCCCCGGCACCGGAGCCTGCGCCTGCCCACCCAACTCGCCCTGCGCATCCCGAAGTTCGGCACGGCAGCCGCGCAGGAAGCAACAGCATCCCCGACTTCGACCCTGCCGTGGTTCACCCCGGACTCCGATCCGGGCACGGCCGGCCGGCTCTCCGCACCGCACGACGACAGTCCGACGAGTCCCACGACTCCCACCAGGAAGGGTCCTACGTGAGCAAGCGAAGGAGAGTCATACCGGTCGGCGGACGGAGAGTGAGCGCGGCGGGCGCCGCGTTGATCCTCGGCGCCGCGGGCGTCCTGCTCGGCGTGAGCGCTGGTTCCGCGCAGGCCGCCGAGGTGTCGTACGCGACGCACTGCGTGCCGCCCGCGGGCATCACTCCCGTCGACGGCACCACGAAGGTCGACATCACCGCGCCTGCCACGGCGAAGGTCGGCGACACCGTCACCGTCGTGTGGAAGTTCACGCAGGCCGCGTCGAAGAACCCCGACATCGTCGACCTCAAGGCCAACTCCGTTCAGCCGTCCGGGACGTTGAAGGCGGCCGGCGCCCAGACCGCGAACATCGCGATGCAGGGCCCGCGCGAGAACCCGGCGATTCCCAAGGGCGCCGCCATGGTCCTGTCCAACATGAAGGGCACCCTGAAGCTGACGACGGCGGGGACGGTGACGCTGACACCGGACGCGTACACGGTCAACGTGCTGAGCACGGACACAGTGTGCACCCCGACGCAGACCGTGCCGTCGGCGGCGACGATCGCGGTGACGGCGGGGGACGGCGGCTCGGCGAGCACGTCCCCGACCCCGTCGGACTCGACGTCGGCATCGGCGTCGGTATCCGCCTCGGAGTCCGCGTCGCCCAGCGACTCGGCGTCCGCATCCACATCCGCGTCCGCATCGGCGAGCGCCAGCCCAAGTGACGGCACCGGGACCGGTCAGACGGACTTCACGGGCAAGGAGGTCTCCGTCCCGTACGCGTGCAAGACGCCGCTCGGTGACAAGAGCGCGACCTCGGTCGTGCAGATCAACGCCACGAAGAACGGCGGGAGTTACGACCTCACCGTGCAGTTCAAGAAGTCGGTGATGGACAGCCCGGCCGACATCCCCGCGGACTCCGTGAAACCGTCGATGGAGGTCGTCCTGGGCGGCGCCGACAGCGGCACGGTCCACGTGGAGGGCCCCACGAACTCCGCCGTCATCAAATCCGGCGACCCGATAGAGATCCCGGACCTCACCGGCACGTACAAGCCCGGCGCGAGCGGCTCGTCGACACTGGCACCCGGAGTCCTGACGATCGAGGCCCTCAGCACGAAATCGATATGCACGCCGACAAAGTCCGAGGTCTCACTCACCCTGGACACCACCGAACAGGCGAGCGGCGCGTCCGGAAGCTCCTCCACATCGACCTCCGGCGGCTTGGCGGAAACCGGCTCCAACTCCCACGGTGGCCTCAAGGCTCTCGGCCTTGTCTCCGGCACGGCGATCCTGTTGGGCGTGGCGGTGTTCACGTTCATGCCGGGGCGGAGGCGACTGCGCTAGCCAGGCGCGGGTTGGCCGCCCGCTTCTTTGCCAGTGTCGGGATTGCGTGAGCCGAGTAAAGGGCGCTCCGCTGCGCTGCGCGTCGCCTGCGGCGATGACCCTTCGGGTCACCCTTGACTCGTCTCACGCAATCCCGGTGGAGAAGCGAGCGGGCGGCCCGGAGGGATGGGTGGCCAGGCGGGTAACCCGTGGGGTGGGCTGTGCTGCGGGCCGGGGTGGTGGGGGCGCGTTCGCGTCTCGCCTGCACGCCGGGTGGGCTTAGCGGCCAACGCCCGGTGGGGACACCCGCATCGGGGGGATGCAAGTGGTGGGCGATGGGCGATTGGTGGTGGGCGATGGGTGGTGGGTGGTGGGTGGTGGGTGAATTGGCAGATCCGGGCCACGGGGATCGGTCAAGGCTCCGGGCCGTTCGCGGATGGCGGTGGGGTGGTGGGGTGGTGGTCTGGGTGGCGGCCCGCATCTGCCCCGTTGCCACTCCGCCCGGGGCTCACTTTGCCGCTCGCCCCCACCCCCTACCGCCGCCTACCCTCTGCAGGCTGGGGTCATTTCTAACCGCTCACACGGCATGCGAGTGGTTAGTCCAGCACCCAGCTTCCAGCACCCCCCCGCCACCCCGACCTTCTCCCGCCCGCCCCCACCCACTCGCGGTTGGCCGCTAAGCCGGCCCGGCGTGCTGGCGAGACGCAGACGCGCGTCCATCCACTCGCGGTTGGCCGCTGAGCCGGCCCGGCGTGCTGGCGAGATGGGAGTGCGCCCCACGGCGCCGGGCGGCGACGTAGCTCAGGCAGGGGGATTCCTGCCTGGGCCCTCGTTCTTTCGGGCCGCTCGCTCGCTTCTCTCGCGGGCTGGAGCGGGCCGAGTCAAGGGTGGAGCGCAGCGGAATCGGCGTAGCCGACGCGACCGTAGGGAGCGCCCTTTACTCGGGGCGTGGAAGCCCGACACTGGCTAAGAAGCGAGTGGCCCAACGGTCACTTCGTGGTCGGGGGTGGGGAGTCCCACGGCCGTAGGGTGCTCCGCATGAGCATCATCGGGGTTGGTATCGACGTGGCCGAGATCGACCGGTTCGCGGCGTCGCTGGCACGTACGCCTGGGATGGCCCAACGGCTCTTTCTGGAGAGTGAGTTGTTGCTGCCGAGTGGGGAGCGGCGGGGGGTTGCCTCCCTCGCGGCGCGGTTCGCGGCCAAGGAGGCGCTTGCCAAGGCGTTGGGGGCGCCGGCCGGGCTGCACTGGACGGATGCAGAGGTGTATGTCGAGGGCAGTGGGCAGCCTCGGTTGCGGGTTACGGGGACGGTTGCGGCTCGGGCGGCTGTGCTGGGGGTGCGGTCGTGGCATGTTTCGTTGAGTCATGACGCGGGGGTGGCTTCGGCGGTGGTGATCGCGGAGGGGTGAGAGGGGGAGAGGGCGGGGAGAGGCGGGGAGAGGGGGGAGCTTTACGGCTTCGGCTTTGGCCTTGTTCTTGTTCCTGCCCGCGCCACTCGCGGCCGCCCGGGTGCGGTCCCGGTCGCCTACGGGGCAGACTCGACCGCATGCGTACTGCGTACAGCGTCGAGACGGTAAGGGCAGCCGAGCGGGAGTTGATGGCGCGGCTTCCGGACGGGGTCCTCATGCAGCGTGCCGCCGCCGGACTGGCCGTCGCCTGCGCCCAGTTGTTGGGGCGGGTCTACGGCAGTCGGGTCGTGCTGCTGGTGGGGAGTGGGGACAACGGGGGCGATGCCCTGTACGCGGGGGCGCGGTTGGCTCGGCGCGGGGCCTCGGTCGTGGGTGTGCTGCTGGCGCCCGAGCGCACTCACGCCGGCGGGCTTGCCGCGCTGCTTCGCGCCGGGGGGCGTACCGTCGCGCCGGGTGATGCCGAGGAGCCGGTTCTTCGTGCCGATCTCCTCCTCGACGGGATCGTCGGGATCGGGGGGAGGGGCGGGTTGCGGCCGGACGCCGCGCGGCTGGCGGGGCTTGCCTCGGATTCCCGGGGCGTTGTCGTCGCCGTTGATCTGCCGAGTGGGGTAGAGGCGGACAGTGGTGAGGTGCGGGGGGCGGCTGTGCGGGCCGATCTCACTGTCACCTTCGGGGCTCATAAGCCCGGGTTGTTGATCGATCCTGCGCGGGAGTACGCCGGGTCCGTGCGGCTCGTCGACATCGGGCTCGGGGGTGAACTGCCTGACGAGCCCGCGTTGGAGGCGCTTCAGCATGCGGATGTGGCGCGGCTGTTGCCCGTGCCGGGGGCCGCGAGTGACAAGTACCGGCGTGGGGTCGTGGGGATCGCCGCCGGGTCCGGGCGGTATCCGGGGGCGGCTGTGCTTGCCGTCGCCGGGGCGTTGCGGGGTGGGGCGGGGGCCGTGCGGTATGTCGGGCCGGCCTCGGATGCGGTGATCGCTCGGTTTCCTGAGGTGCTGGTGTCGGAGGGCGGGCCGCTCAAGGCGGGGCGCGTGCAGGCGTGGGTCGTGGGGCCGGGGGCGGGTGATGATGCCTCGACCGTGGCGGATGTGGTGACCGCCGATGTGCCTGTGCTCATTGACGCGGACGGGTTGCGGTTGGTCGATGCGGATGCCGTGCGGGGGCGTATCGCGCCGACGCTCATGACTCCGCACGCGGGGGAGGCCGCCGCATTGCTCGGGGTGGCGCGGGAGGAGGTCGAGGGGGCTCGGCTGGAATCCGTGCGGGAGTTGGCGGGGCGGTATGGGGCGACGGTTCTTCTCAAGGGGGCGACCACGCTTGTTGCCGACTCGGGGGGCGGGGCGGTGCGGGTGAATGCGACGGGGACCGGGTGGCTGGCTACGGCGGGAAGTGGGGACGTGTTGTCGGGGCTCGCGGGGTCCTTGCTGGCGGCGGGGCTGTCGGCGTTCGACGCGGGGAGCGTGGGGGCGTATCTGCATGGGCTGGCGGGGAGGTTCGCTGCGGACGGGGCGCCGGTGGGGGCGCACGATGTCGCGGAGGCGGTGCGGGTCGCCTGGCGGGATGTGCTGGGCTGATTTTCCTCGCCCCCGCCGCCCCTACCCGTCCCGTCACCAGGGGGCTCCGCCCCCTGGACCCCCGTCGGTCCTGAAGGGGCCTCGTCCTCAAACGCCGGACGGGCTGATACCGAACGCTCGTCAATAAGGGTGACCCCTCCGCGCGGCACCTGTGTCCCGTCGTATCGCCGCGTTTCTCTGATCGCATGATCAGTACACGAATCGCGTACAGAAGCATCGCGGTGCTGCTCACCGCGGTGATCGCCCTCCCCGTCGGGGCCGGGACCGCCGCCGCCGACGGGCCGGTGCCGCCGGCTGGCGGGCCCGGTGAGACCGAACTCGTGCCGGGTGTGCCGCCGGGGCCGTATCAGCCGTGGCAGATCGACACACCCGATCAGGCGCTCGCGCCGAAGGTCTACACGCCTACCGCCGAAGAAGACCGGGTCGAACCTAGGGACGCCGCCGCGGGGACGTACGCGCTCGTCGAGTACGTGCCGATCGGGGACGCCGTCGCGAAGGTGACGTGCAGCAAGCAGACCGGGCCGTACCAGCGGGGCGTGGAGCGGTGGTTGAGGCTGAAGGTGGACGGCAGGCAGTCGGGCGCCGACTGCAAGGCCATCCGGGCGTTTCAGAAGAAGCAGGGGATCAAGCCCGCGATCGGGTTCGCGGGGCCTGTGACCTGGGCGCGGATGCAGCTGATCGCCGCGAGGAAGAATCCGAACGCGGCCGGGAAGTGTCCCGTCCGCTCGTACCGGGTCGCCTGTGTCGATCTCGATCGGCAGCTGACCTGGGTGCAGAAGGGGAAGAAGGTCGTCTTCGGGCCGGTGCCGATGCGCAGTGGGCGCAGTGGGCATGTGACCCGGGGTGGCTGGCACAAGATCTACTGGAGGCACAAGAATCATTGGTCGACGCTCTACAACAGCCCTATGCCGTATGCCCAGTTCTTCGACGGCGGCATCGCCTTCCACGCCGTCTACGGCAGCATCTACACCACCGTCGGCTCCTGGGGCTGCGTCAACCTGCGGCTGGCCGACGCCCGCAAGCTCTGGGGCGTGCTCAAGAAGGGCGACCGTGTCTATGTGTGGGGACGCCGGCCCGGCTGATTCATCCCTGAAACGAGGAGGGCTCAGAGGGGTGTCAGTCCCCTCTGAGACACTGGGGGTGCCATGAACGAGACAGCAACTCAGCCCACCGCACCGCTGCGCGCCCGCGCCGAGATCGATCTGGGCGCCCTGCGGGCCAATGTGCGGGTCCTGCGCGCCCTCGCGCCGGGCGCGGCCCTCATGGCCGTCGTGAAGTCGGACGCGTACGGCCACGGGGCCGTGCCGTGTGCCCGCGCGGCCGTCGAGGCGGGGGCGACCTGGCTCGGTACGGCCACGCCCGAGGAGGCCCTCGACCTGCGGGCCCGTGCCGGGCTGCCGGACGGGGTGCGGATCATGTGCTGGCTGTGGACCCCGGGCGGGCCCTGGCGGGAAGCGATCGAGGCCGGTCTCGATGTGTCGCTGAGCGGGATGTGGGCTCTGCGGGAGGTCGTGGACGCTGCCCGTGCGGCTGGGCTCCCCGCGCGCGTGCAGCTCAAGGCCGACACCGGGCTCGGGCGCAACGGGTGTCAGCCGGGCGACGACTGGGCCGAACTCGTCGGTGCGGCCCTGCGCGCGGAGGCCGAGGGGCTCGTCCGGATCACCGGGCTCTGGTCGCACTTCGCCTGCGCCGACGAACCCGGGCATCCCTCCGTCGACGCCCAGCTCGCCCTCTTCCGCGAGATGGTCTCGTATGCGGAGGAGAGCGGTGTGCGGGCCGAGGTGCGGCATATCGCCAACTCGCCTGCCACGCTCACCCGGCCCGACTCCCACTTCGATCTCGTCCGTACCGGCATCGCCGTCTACGGCATCTCGCCCAGCCCGGAGGTGGGGTCCTCGGCCGACTTCGGGCTGCGGCCGGTGATGTCCCTGAAGGCGTCCGTCGCCCTGGTGAAGCAGGTGCCGGGCGGGCACGGCGTGAGTTACGGGCATCACTACGTCACCCCGGGACGGACCACCCTCGGCCTCGTCCCCGTCGGTTACGCGGACGGTATCCCGCGGCACGCCTCCGGCACCGGGCCGGTACTGGTCGGCGGCAAGTGGCGGACGGTCGCGGGGCGGATCGCCATGGACCAGTTCGTCGTAGACCTGGGAGGGGACGAGCCGGAGGCCGGTGCGGAGGCGATTCTCTTCGGGGCCGGCGACCGCGGTGAGCCCACCGCCGAGGACTGGGCGCAGGCCGCGGGCACCATCGCGTACGAGATCGTGACCCGCATCGGAACACGCGTTCCCCGCGTCTACGTCAATGAGGTCGTCGTCCCCGAGATCCTCGGGTATGAGGAAGACGACGTAGCGCAGGGTCTTGACGTGAAGAGGAGCGGCACGTGAGCGAGAGCAGCGCGGAGGCGGTCGCCGCGGTCGCCTCCGCTGCCACGGGGGTGGCCGGCAACTGGCGGAAGGCGACCGGTATCGCGGGCGCCGCGATAGGCGTGATCGCCGCCGGTGCCGCGGCCGGTGTCGCCATAGAGCGGATGACCGTCGGGCGCGGTATGCGCGAGCGGGCCCGGCTGGCGCTCGACTCCACCGGGCCGTACGGGTCGTTGCGCGGCACCCCCGGTACGGCGCGGGCCGACGACGGCACCGAGCTGTACTACGAGGTCGACGACATCGAGCCGGAGGTCGCCGTCACGCCCAAGCGGCGGCGGCTGTTCGGGCGCAAGGCCCCGGCTCCGGTCACCGTCGTCTTCAGCCACGGCTACTGCCTCAACCAGGACTCCTGGCACTTCCAGCGGGCGGCCCTGCGCGGGGTCGTGCGGACCGTGCACTGGGACCAGCGGAGTCATGGGCGTTCCGCGCGCGGGGTCGCGCAGCTGGAAGACGACATGCCGCTCACCATCGACCAGTTGGGCCGCGACCTGAAGGCCGTGCTCGACGCGGCCGTGCCGGAGGGGCCGATCGTGCTCGTCGGGCACTCCATGGGCGGCATGACGGTGATGGCGCTCGCCGACCAGTACCCGGAGCTGGTCCGTGACCGGGTCGTCGCCACCGCGTTCGTCGGTACGTCCTCCGGGCGGCTCGGCGAGGTCAACTTCGGGCTGCCCGTGGCCGGGGTCAACGCGGTGCGGCGGGTGCTGCCCGGGGTGCTGAAGGCGCTCGGACAGCAGGCGGCGCTGGTGGAGCGGGGGCGGCGGGCCACCGCCGATCTGTTCGCCGGGATCATCAAGCGGTACTCGTTCGCGTCCCGGGACGTCGACCCGGCGGTCGCGCGGTTCGCCGAGCGGATGATCGAGGGCACGCCCATCGATGTCGTCGCCGAGTTCTATCCGGCGTTCACCGACCACGACAAGACCGCCGCCCTCACCCACTTCAAGGACATGCCGGTGCTCGTGCTGACCGGGATCGGCGATCTCGTCACGCCCAGTGAGCACAGCGAGGCCATCGCCGACCTGCTGCCGGACGCCGAGTTGGTGCTCGTGCCGGACGCCGGGCACCTGGTCATGCTGGAGCACCCGGAGGTGGTCACCGACCGCCTCGCCGACCTGCTCACCCGCGCGGGTGCGGTGCCGGCAGGGGCTACGGTAAGCGGCTATGGAAGCACCAGCAGCACCGCACGACGCGGCTGAGCCCCTGTCCGTATCGATCACTGTCAACTCCCCCGAGCAGATGCGGGAGTTGGGACGCCGCCTCGCCAAACTGCTGCGCGCGGGCGACCTCGTGATGCTCACGGGTGAGCTCGGCGCCGGCAAGACGACACTGACCCGGGGACTGGGGGAGGGGCTCGGGGTGCGGGGGGCGGTGACCTCCCCGACCTTCGTCATCGCGCGCGTGCATCCCTCGCTGGGGGACGGGCCGCCGCTCGTCCACGTCGACGCGTATCGCCTCGGCGGCGGGCTCGACGAGATGGAGGACCTCGACCTCGATGTCTCGCTGCCCGAGTCCGTGATCGTCGTGGAGTGGGGCGAGGGCAAGGTAGAGGAGCTGACGGACGACCGGCTGTCGCTCGTGATCCACCGCGCCGTGGGGGACACCACGGACGAGGTACGACATGTCACCGTCACCGGGCTCGGTGCGCGGTGGGCCGCGGTCGAACTGGGTGTGCTCGGCGCCTGACCGGGTGACGCGGGGCGGGTGGGTTCCGACAAGGTGTCGGCAAGATGTTGCGTTCGGGGTCTCGCACGTGGTCACATGGTATCCAGTACGTAGTTAGGTCTACCTAACTACGTCTGCCCCAGGCCCCGGGAGGCGTCCATGTCGGCTTCGTCGGCTTCACAGAACCAGGACCGTCCGCAGCCGCGTGTGTTCGCCGGGGTGTCGATGCGGGAGTTGTTGGCGGCGGGGGCTGCGGCGAAGGCGGTCTCGACACCGCCGCGCGCACCGGAACCCGTGGAAACACCGGCCGAGCAGCGCAAAGCGGCCTAGCCGCCCAGTGGCCTAGCGGATCACCACGACCGACTGGCCGATCGTCGCGAACTCCCACATCGCCGCCCCGTCCTCGACCGACTCACGGATGCCGCCCGACTTCACCGTGGGATCCGGCTCCCGCGTCGCGCCGCTCACCGCCGCGCTGAAGCCGATCGCGATGCCGCCCGTGTTGGTGAAGCGGACGACGTGCTGGATGGGGGTGCCGTCGGTGCCGGTGATCGCGTTCGAGCGGGACGTGACCGCGTAGGAACCCGTGGCCGGGTCCACCGTGCCGGGGGTGACCTTGAACGTGCGGTTGACCTTGTTGTTCTCGGCGACCAGCCACACCCGGTCGTCGTCGACCGAGTACACGACCCGCTCGCCCTTGCCGGAGGCGGGAGGCAGCGCGGCGGGGTTCTTCCTGTCCCGGGGTGCCTTCGAGGTGGCGATCGCGGGCGAGGCGCTCGCACGGGCCGTGTCCCCCAGCCCGGCGGGGACGCTCGCCGACGCCTGATAGGCGAGGAAACCGACCGCGGCGACCGCCGCCGCGGTGAGCCCGGCCACGATTCCCGAGCTGCTGCCGGCCATCGGCGCCCACCTCCGTGTCTTGTATGTCCTGTACGTGCGGTGACGGTAGCAGCCGGGCCGGGCCGCCCGGGGCGGCCGTGCCCGGGGCGTCGGAGCCGTAGGCTGTTTGCGTGCTCTTGCTCGCTCTGGATACCGCCACCCCAGCCGTCACCGTCGCCCTGCACGACGGCGAGGCCGTCATCGCCTCGTCGAGTCAGGTGGACGCGCGCCGCCACGGTGAGCTGCTGCTCCCGGCCGTCGACCGCGTCCTCGCCGACGCCGGGCTCACGCTCGACGCCGTCACGGGAATCGTCGTCGGCATCGGCCCCGGCCCCTACACCGGGCTGCGCGTCGGGCTGATGACCGCCGACACCTTCGGGCTCGCGCTCGGGGTGCCCGTGCACGGTGTGTGCACGCTGGACGGCCTCGCCTACGCCGCCGACCTCGACGGCCCCTTCGTGGTGGCCACGGACGCGCGGCGCAAGGAGGTGTACTGGGCGCGCTACGCCGACTCCCGCACCCGGGTCACCGGCCCGGCCGTGGACCGGCCCGCCGACATCGCCGACGAGGTGGCGGGGCTGCCCGCCGTCGGCGCCGGCGCGCTGCTCTACCCGGACACCTTCCCGTCCGCGCACGAGCCGGAGCACGTGTCCGCCGCCGCGCTCGCCTCGCTGGCCGCCGAGCGACTCGCGGCGGGCGTCGAACTCCCCGCGCCCCGGCCGCTGTACCTGCGCCGCCCCGACGCCCAGGTGCCCAAGAACTACAAGGTGGTCACCCCCAAGTGACCGAATCCGTGAGCCCTCGACTGCGCGAGATGCGCTGGTGGGACATCGATCCCGTGCTGGAGCTGGAGAAGGACCTCTTCCCCGAGGACGCCTGGTCCCGGGGCATGTTCTGGTCCGAGCTGGCACACGCGCGGGGGGCGGACGCGACCCGCCGGTACCTGGTGGCGGAGGTGACCGGTGCGGAGACCGGGAGCGGCGTCCGGGTCATCGGCTACGCGGGCCTCGCCACCACCGGCGAGCAGGCCGACATCCAGACCATCGCCGTCGCCCGCGACCACTGGGGCACCGGCCTCGGCGGCACTCTGCTGACCGAACTCCTCAGCGCGGCAAGCGAGTTCGAGTGCGCCGAGGTCATGCTCGAATGCCGCGTCGACAACGTCCGCGCGCAGAAGCTGTACGAGCGCTTCGGCTTCGCCCCCATCGGCTTCCGGCGCGGCTACTACCAGCCGGGCAACGTCGACGCCCTGGTGATGCGCCTGACCGACCCGTCAACTTCCGTACAAGGAACCGAGATCAATGGCTGACGAACCGCTCGTCCTCGGCATCGAGACCTCCTGCGACGAGACCGGCGTCGGCATCGTCCGCGGCACCACCCTGCTGGCGGACGCGATCGCGTCCAGCGTCGACGAACACGCCCGCTTCGGCGGGGTCGTCCCGGAGGTGGCGTCCCGCGCCCACCTGGAGGCGATGGTCCCGACGATCGAACGCGCGCTGAAGGACGCGGGCGTGAGCGCCCGTGACCTCGACGGCATCGCGGTCACGGCCGGCCCCGGGCTCGCGGGCGCCCTGCTCGTCGGTGTCACCGCGGCCAAGGCCTACGCGTACGCCCTGGGCAAGCCGCTCTACGGCGTGAACCACCTCGCCTCCCACATCTGCGTCGACCAGCTGGAACACGGCCCGCTGCCCGAGCCGACGATGGCGCTGCTGGTGTCCGGCGGCCACTCCTCGCTCCTCCTCTCCTCGGACATCACCTCGGACGTACGGCCGCTGGGCGCGACGATCGACGACGCGGCGGGCGAGGCCTTCGACAAGATCGCGCGTGTGCTGAACCTCGGCTTCCCTGGCGGGCCTGTCATCGACCGGTACGGGAAGGAGGGCGACCCGAAGGCGATCACGTTCCCGCGCGGGCTGACCGGTCCGCGCGACCCGGCGTACGACTTCTCCTTCTCCGGGCTGAAGACGTCCGTGGCCCGCTGGATCGAGGCGAAGCGGGCGGCGGGGGAGGACGTGCCGGTGCGCGATGTGTCGGCGTCCTTCCAGGAGGCGGTCGTCGACGTACTGACCCGCAAGGCCGTACGGGCCTGCAAGGACGAGGGCGTCGACCACCTGATGATCGGCGGCGGTGTCGCCGCCAACTCGCGGCTGCGGGCGCTGGCGGCGGAGCGCTGCGAGGCCGCCGGTATCCGGCTGCGCGTCCCGCGCCCGAAGCTGTGCACGGACAACGGCGCGATGGTCGCCGCGCTCGGTGCGGAGATGGTGGCCCGGAACCGGGTCCCCTCGGACTGGGACCTCTCGGCGGACTCGTCCCTGCCGGTGACCGACCCGCACGTGCCGGGTCACTCCCACGATCACGTGCACGAGGTCGGCAAGGAGAACCTGTACTCGTGACGACGGTCGCGTTGATGTGGGAGGCGCGGGCGGTCCCGGGGCGGGGGCATGAACTGCTCGCCTGGGCGCGGGAGCAGAAGCTCCCGGCCGAGCCGCTGCGCCGGGAGTTCCTCAGCGCCCCCCAGGACCGGGTCCTCGTCATCACGTGGTGGGACGCGGAGTACGACGCGGAGCTGCCCGAACTTCCCGAGCCGGAGGGGGAGTTGGTGAGCCGGGCGGTGCATCGGTGGCGGTTCGAGTCGGTGGGCGAATAACAAGAGTTTTGTTAAAATGGGGTCATGGCTGATTCTCCCGTGCCCGGCGAGGGACCCGTCCGCCCGGTGTCGGTGTCGCTCCACGAGGGCACCATCGCCGCCCTCAAGGCGCGCACCGGCAAGCGAGGCATGTCCGCCTACGTCGAAGCACTCATCCAGCGCCAGCTGGAGCGCGACCGGCTGCGTGAACTGATCGAGGACGCGGAAGCCGCGCACGGTCCGGTGGACCCGGCCGCAGTCGAGGCCAAGCGGGCCGCCCTGCGCGGTGGCTCGGCCGGCTCGGCCGACGCCGCGTGAGCGGCACGCTCGTCCTCGACTGCGAGGGCCTGTCCAAACTCGTCCGGCGCACTCCGGAACTCACCGAGTGGCTCGCTGCGGCCGAGGCCGAGGACATCCGCGTGGTCGTCAGCTCGGTGACCCTCGTCGAGGCCCGCGACCCCAGGACCCAGCAGGCCCGCTTCGACCACGCCGTCTCGCGTGTCAACGTCGTCCCGCCCAGCGAAGCAATCGCCCGCCAAGCGAGCAGGCTCCTCGCTTCGGCCGGTCTGCACGGGCACAAGTACGCTCTCGATGCGATCGTCGCCGCGACGGCGCTCGCCTCGCCCGCACCCGTCACGGTGCTGACCTCGGACCCCGAGGACCTTCGGGATCTCTGCGGTACCGGCGCCCATGTGATCAAGGTCTGACCTGCGGGCCGGTGTCACCCCTCCACCTGCACCTCCGTCTCACACCGCAGCCGCCGATCCGCCCCCAGCACGCGTTCCGGTCCCCTCAGCGTCACTCGTGTCGTATGCCGTACCTCCGCGCTGGAGACCCCCAACCTCAGCTCCAGCGCCCCCGGTTCGACCACCCGCCGCCCCGCACGGTCCGTGAACGCCGACAGGTCCGCGTGGAAGTGGAAGGTCACACGGGAGGCCTCGCCGGGCGCCAACTCCAGCCGCTGGTAAGCGATCAGGCGGACGTCCGGGCGGGTCACCGAGGCGACCGGGTCGTGCAGGTACAGCTGGACGACCTCCGTACCCGCGCGGTCGCCGGTGTTGGTGACGGTGAGTGCCAGGTCGTAGGAGCCGTCCGTGTCGATCACGGGGTCCGCCGGCGCCGACGCCTCCGCCTCCCACGCGAACGTCGTGTACGAGCGGCCGTGGCCGAAGGCGTACAGCGGGGTCGGGTCGAGGCTGCTGACCTCGTCGGCGAGGCCCAACGGGGGCTGGAGATACGTCCAGGGCTGGCCGCCCGGCACCTGCGGGACGCTCACCGGGAGCCGGCCGGACGGGTTGACGCGGCCCGACAGCACTCCCGCCACCGCCGGGCCGCCCTCCTCCCCCGGGAAGAACGCCTGGACCACCGCACCCAGGCGACCGTGCCAACGGCCCAGCGCGTAGGGGCGGCCGGTGAGCAGGACCAGCACCACCGGGACACCCGTCGACACGAGCGCGTCCAGCAAGTCCGCCTGGACACCGGGGAGTTGGAGGTCCGCCACATCGCAGCCCTCGCCCGACGTACCGCGTCCGAACAGGCCCGCGCGGTCGCCGAGCACCGCCACGCACACATCCGCCTCCGCCGCCCGCGCGACCGCCTCCTCGAAACCGGAGATGTCCGGGTCGGAGACATCACACCCCTCCGCGAACGTCACCTTGGCGTCCGGGAGTTCGGCCCGCAGCGACTCCAGCACCGTGGGGATGCCGATGCCCATCGGCACCTCGGGGTGGTGGACGCCCACATGGGACGGGAAGGAGTAGCAGCCCAGCATCGCCAACGCGTCCGTCGCCCTCGGGCCGACCACCGCGATCCTCGCCTCCGGAGGCAGCGGCAGCAGTCCGTCCGGGTTGTCGAGCAACACCACTGACTCCTCCGCGAGTTGGCGGGCCAGGGCGCGGTTCGCCGCCGAGTCGAGGTCGATCCGCCCGGTCGGCTCCGGCGACCAGTCCTCGTCCAGGAGTCCCAACTCGGCCTTCTGCAACAGCACTCGACGCGCCGCCCGCTCGACCAGCGCCTCCGGGACCTCCCCCGCCCGCACCGCCTCCACCAACGGCTTCCCGTAGCACTTCAACGTCGGCAGCTCCACGTCGATCCCCGCCGCCAGCGCCGCGTGCGCGGCCTGCGCCGGGCTGCCCGCCACCCGGTGGAGCGTCTCCAGGAAGCCGATGCCGAAGTAGTCGGCGACCACTGTCCCCGTGAACTCCCAGTCGTCACGCAGGAGTTCGGTCAGCAGGCGCGGATCCGCCGACGCCGGGACACCGTCCGTCTCGTTGTACGCGGCCATCACCGAACGCGCCCCGCCCTCCCGCAGCGCCATCTCGAACGGCGGCAGCACCACGTCCGCGAACTCCCGCACCCCGGCCCGCACCGGCGCCAGATTCCGCGCCCCCACCGAGGACGCGTACCCGGCGAAGTGCTTCAGCGTCGCGACGACCCCGGCCGACTCCAGCCCCCGCACATACGCGGCACCGATCGTCCCCACCAGGTACGGATCCTCGCCGATCGTCTCCTCGACCCGGCCCCAGCGCGGATCCCGTACGACGTCCAGGACCGGGGCGAGACCCTGGTGGACGCCGGCCGCGCGCAGGTCGGCGCCGATGTGCCGGGCCATCTCCTCGACCAGCGGCGGATCGAAGCTCGCGCCCCACGCCAACGGCACCGGGTACGCCGTCGCGCCCCACGCGGTGAACCCCGCCAGGCACTCCTCGTGGGCGACCGCCGGGATGCCGAACCGGCCCGCCGCCGCGATCCGCCGTTGCGCGCGGGCCAGCGCCTGCGCGCCCAACTCCGGGTCCACCGGCGCCGTACCGAAGGAACGGGTCAGCTGGCCCAGGCCCTGGGTGATCAGTTCGTCCCAGTCGTAGTCCGAGGTCATCTCCCGTTGCAGCGGGGCGACTCCCTCGCCGTCCGTGTCGGCGCCCACCCACACGCCGTACAGCTGGGCGGTCTTCTCCTCCAGGGTCATCCGGGCGAGCAGGTCGTCGACGCGGGCGGCGGCGGGCAGGGCGGGGTCGCGCCAGGGGGCGGTGGTCATGAAACTCCGTTCGGAAAAGGTGAGGTGGGGCAGCTCACTTGCCGCCCACGCCCATCAGGCCGCCGATCAGGGCGCGCCGGGCCACCAGGTAGACGGCGAAGATCGGGATGCCGGAGAGGACGACAGAGGCGAGCAGGGCCGGGATGTTCACGCCGAACTGGCTGACGTAGTTGAAGAGTCCGAGGGTGAGGACGCGGGGGCCGTCGGACTGGGTGAAGATCAGCGGGAAGAGGAAACCGTTCCAGGCCTGGAGCGCCGTGTAGATGACGACCGTGCTGATACCGCCCTTGGTCAACGGGATGACCAGCTGGAACAGCATCCGGGTCGCCGAGGCGCCGTCGAGTGCCATCGCCTCGTACAGGTCCTCGGAGATGTCCCGCAGCGTGCCGGTCAGGATCAGCACGGAGACCGGCATCGCGAAGGCCGCCGTCGGCAGGATGACGGCCAACAGGCTGTCGTAGAGGTTGAGTTTGGCGATCATCAGGTAGAGGGGGACCACGACCGCCTGGGCCGGAATCGCGACTCCCAGCAGGAACAGGCGGAAGGCCGCGCCAGACCAGACCGTCTTTGTGCGTACGGCCACGTAGGCGAGCGGCACGCACAGCACGAGCACGATTCCCACGACCGCCGCCGCCACGAGGGCCGTGTTGGCGAGGAAGTGACCGAAGCCGTTGTGCAGGACGGTGTTGTAGTTGGCGAAGGTCGGATCGGTGGGCGGCTTCAGGGCGTTGTTGCCGAGGGCCTTGTCCTGGCGGGTGAGCGAGGCCGAGATCATCGCGTAGATCGGGACGATGACGACGGCGAGCCAGAGGAGGGAGCCCAGCCCGGCGAGGGGGTTGGGGCGCCTGCTCCAGTGCCGGCGCCTGCGGGTCGGCCGCTCCGGCACGGGTTCCTCCGCCGTCTTCACCGGACGCGGCAACGTGTCGTGTGACACTCCGTCACATCCCTTCGCGGGTACTGCGCATGGCGCCGAAACCGGTGAGCCGGACCAGCACGAGGGACAGCGCGGTGGCGGCGACGACCAGGAAGGTCGCGATCGCGCTCGCGTAGCCGAAGTCGTAGCTCTTGAAGCCGGCTTCGTACATCAGGTACGGCAGGATCGCCGTGTCCGTGCCGGGGCCGCCCTGGGTGAGGATCAGGACGGTCTCGAAGTAGGTGAGCGAGCCGACGATCATCAGCACGCTGGAGGTCGTGGCCGTGTTGCGGAGCTGGGGCAGCGTGATCGAGAAGAACTGCCGGTAGCGGCCCGCGCCGTCGATCGCCGCTGCCTGGTAGAGGACTTCGGGGATCTGTCGGGCCCCGCCCTGGTAGATCAGGGTGTGGAAGGGGATGAACTGCCAGCCCCCGACGAACACGATCGCGAGAAACGCACCACTCGTCGAGCCGAGCGTGTCCTGGTGGATGACCCCGAAGTTCGGGTCGAGCAGCGCGTAGAAGAGCAGCGCGATGGCGGTCGAGGAGAGCAGGAACGGCACGAAGAAGATCGCGGAGAGGATAGCCCGGTTGCGCTGCCGCCCGGCCGCCCAGACCCCGAGGAGCAGGGAGACCACTGTCTGGAACGCCCAGCTCGTCACCGTCAACAGGACGGTCACGGTGAGGGATTGGGTGAGCCGATCGTCGTGCAGCAGCTTCTGCCAGTTGGCGAACCCGACGGGCTTCGGGTCCCCGAGCCCGTTCCAAGTGGTGAAGGAGAGATACACGGCGAGAACCATGGGGGCCACTGCGAAGAAGACAAAAAAGAGGACCCCGGGCACAGCCCAACCGACGTGAGGTGCAGCGCCCTCATAGGGGCGCGGGGAACTGCGCGACCTCACTTCAACCCCTTGAGCGCCGACACGAACTGCGCCGGCGAACTCTTCCCCACGAACAGCTTGTTGATCTCCGTCAGCATCGGCGTCGACACAGCCGGATCCACCGCCTGATCCCAGCTCAACGTGAACGCCGGTGCCTGCTGCACGAGTTGGTACTGGAACTTGGCGAACTCCGGGTTGGGCGAGGAGTCCAGCAACTTCTCCGCGTTGGCGGTGGTCGGAATGTCCCCGTTGGCGACGAGATCCTTCGCGTACGCCTCCGACGCACAGTCCCGCAGAAACGCGATCGCCGCGTCCTTGTTGCCCGTACGGGCGTTCACGGACCAGTAGTTGGTGGGATTGCCGACCACGTTACGGATATCGCCCGAGCCGCCTTCGTACTTCGGGAAGGCGGACCACCCCAGATTGTTCTTGGCGAAGTCGGGGAACTTGCCGAGCTGCGTCGAGTACTCCCACGACCCCATCAGATGCATCGCCGCCTTGCCCTTGGCGAACACCGCGGGCGCACCCCCGTTGACGTACGACACGGAACTGAAGCCCTTGCCGAAGGCGCCGTCGTCGATCAACTGCTTCACCGTCTCGGCGGCCTTGAGGACAGCCGGGTCGCCCCAACCGGACGCGTCACCGTTCTTGATCTTGTCGAAGACATCGGGACCGCCGATCCGGTCGACCAGATACTCCAGCCACATCAACTCGGGCCAGATATCCGCGCCCCCGAGCGCGAACGGAGTGATGTTCGCGGCCTTCAGCTTCTTGTTGATGTCGAGCAACTCGGCCCAGGTGGTGGGCGGCTGGAGCTTCTGCGCGGCGAAGACCGACTTGTTGTAGAAGAGGATCACCGGCTGCATGCCGCGCATCGGTATGCCGTAGTTCTTGCCCTTGAGCGCGCCCGCCGCGAGCACCGACGGCAGGAAGCCGTTTGCCAGGACCGGGTCGCCCTTGATGGTCGCGGTGAGGTCGACCAGCTGGTTGGCCTCCTGGTACGCCTTGATCGAACCGCCGCCCCAGTTGAAGAAGACGTCCGGCGCGTTCGGTGAGCCCATCGCCGTGCGCAGCTTGGCCGGGTAGTCGGTGCCGGGCACCTTCTCCAGCTTGATCTTGCCCTTGGCCTTCTTGGCCGCGGCCGACGCGTTGAACCGGGTGACGGCCTTGACCTGCACCTTCGCCGCGTCGTCGCCGTAGGTGAAGGCGGTGACCGTGCTGCTGCTGCCGGTGCTGTCACTGGAGCCGCAGGCCGTGAGCCCGGTGGTGAGCAGGGTGGTGGCACCGGCGCCGAGCACCCAGCGCCTGCTGAACGTACGCCCGCCGTTGGACGTGTTGGGCTCCATGGACAGCACCTCTCGTGCGAATGTTTCGAGCCGTTCTACGAATGTTCCGGGAACGTAAGGCGCGCGAAGGGGTTCGTCAAGGGGTCGCGCAGGGATACGATCGCCGCCATGACAGCCCCGGATTCCGCCGAAACCCAGATGGCACGTCGGCCGACCCAGACCGCGACCCTGGCCGAGATCGCCCGCGAGGCCGGAGTCTCGGCTCCGACTGTTTCGAAGGTCCTCAACGGCCGCGCCGACGTCGCCCCCGCCACCCGCACCCGCGTCGAGGACCTGCTGCGCGCCTACGGCTACCGGCGCCGCCGTGCCGAGGCGACCCGCTCACCGCTGATCGACCTGGTCTTCCACGAGCTGGAGAGCGCCTGGGCGCTGGAGGTCATCCGGGGCGTGGAGAACGTGGCGCGCGACGCCGGGCTGAGCGTGGTGCTGAGCGAGAGCGCGGGACGGCTGGTCCCCGGCCGCACCTGGGCCGACCAGGTCGCCGCCCGCCGCCCGCACGGTGTGATCCTGGTCCTCTCCGGGCTCGACGAGTCGCAGCGCGCGCTGCTGACCAGCCGTTCCATCCCGTTCGTGGTGATGGACCCGGCCGGCGACCCGGGCGCGGACGTGCCGTCGATCGGCGCGACGAACTGGCAGGGCGGCCTCGCCGCCACCCGGCACCTGGTCGAGCTGGGCCACACCCGGATCGGCGCGATCAGCGGACCCTCGCGGATGATGTGCAGCCGCGCCCGTGTGGACGGGTACCGGGCCGCGCTGGAGACGGCCGGGCTGCCGGTCGACGCCTCGCTGATCGTCACCGGCGACTTCCACCACGAGGCCGGCTACCGGCTCGGCCTCGATCTGCTGCGCCGCCCGGACCGGCCCACCGCCGTCTTCGCCGGCAACGACCTCCAGGCCCTCGGCCTGTACGAGGCCGCGCGCGAACTCGGGCTGCGCATCCCGGAGGACCTGAGCGTGGTCGGCTTCGACGATCTGCCGGTCGCCCGCTGGGTGGGCCCGCCGCTGACGACCGTACGACAGCCCCTCACCGAGATGGCCGAGGCGGCGGCGAAGCTGGTGCTCGACCTCGCGCGCGAGGAGGAGACCTCGGCGGCACGGCGGGTGGAGCTGGCGACGAGCCTGGTGGTGCGCAGCAGTACGGCTCCGCCGACGCCGTCGGCTCCCTGACGCGGGCGGTACGGCGGTTTCCGGTTCCGCGCGTGACGCCGGTGGCCGGAAGATGACGTATTGACGAGTGGGGTGAGCCGCCCCACACTCCTCCGAAGCCAATCGGTTGCACAACCGAAACTTTCGGAGGCACCCGCATGAGATCTCTGAGAACCGGCGTGTCCCTGGCGGCCCTGTTCACGGGCGCCGTCATGCTCTTCGCGGCACCCACCGCGCACGCCGCCGACACCCCGCTGCGCGACCTCGCCGCCGCGAAGGGCAAAGTCGTCGGCACCGCGGTCACCGGCTCCAAGCTCACCGGCAGCTACGGCGACATCGCCGGCGCCCAGTTCAGCTCGCTCACCCCCGGCAACGCCATGAAGTGGGGGACCGTGGAGCCGACGCAGGGCAGTTTCAACTGGTCGGAGGCGGACCAGATCGTGGCCTTCGCGCAGGCCCACAACCAGCAGGTGCGCGGCCACACCCTGGTCTGGCACAGCCAGAACCCGAGCTGGCTGACGAACGGGACATGGACGTCCGCCCAGCTCGGCAGTCTGCTGCAGAACCACATCAGTACCGAAGTCGGCCGCTACAAGGGCGAGATCGCCGCCTGGGACGTGGTCAACGAGCCGTTCAACGAGGACGGCACCTACCGCTCGACGCTCTGGTACAACGGCCTCGGCGCCAACTACATCGCCCAGGCGCTGACTTGGGCGCACGCCGCCGACCCGGCCGCCAAGCTCTACATCAACGACTACAACGTCGAGGGCGTCAACGCGAAGTCCACCGCCCTGTACGACCTGGTCAAGTCCCTGAAGGCGGCGGGCGTTCCGATCGACGGGGTCGGCCTCCAGGCCCACCTCGTCCTGGGGCAGGTTCCGGCCACCCTCCAGCAGAACATCCAGCGCTTCGCCGACCTGGGCGTCGACGTGGCGATCACCGAACTCGACGTACGGATGGCACTCCCGGCGGACAGCGCGAAACTCGCCCAGCAGAAGGCCGACTTCAACAGCGTGGCCGCCGCCTGCGCGGCCGTCACCCGCTGCGTGAACATCACCGTCTGGGGCTTCACCGACGCCGACTCCTGGGTGCCGAGCACCTTCCCGGGCTACGGGGCGGCGACGCCGTACGACGAGAACTACGCGCCGAAACCGGCGTACTACGGCATCGCCGAGGCGCTCGGCGGCACCCGGTCCACGACCGGCTGCGCGGCGACGTACAGCGTGACCAGCCAGTGGAACACCGGATTCACCGGGCAGGTGACCATCGCCTGCTCCGGCAACGCGCTGTCGTCCTGGAAGGCGACCTGGACGTACGGCGCCGGCCAGCAGCTCACCCAGTCCTGGAACGCCACCTGCACCCAGTCCGGGACCGCTGTGACCTGCGCGAACGCCACCTACAACGGCACGGTCCCGGACGGCGGCTCGGTGAGTTTCGGGTTCAACGCGTCCTGGACCGGAAGCAACCCGGTACCGGTGATGACCTTGGGATGAGGGAGGCGAGGGAGGCGAGGGGGGTGAAACGGGGCTGAGAACCGTGAGATTTTCCGCAGAAAACCGTCTCGCGCCGTCTCCCCTAACTTTCTCCTAATAATTCGGACTTACGTTCCTCCCCGTGACGGACACAGAGAACGCCGACGACGACAGACGAGTGGGCCGGCGATCCAGAGTGCTGAAGATCGCCGGCCTCACTCTGGCGGGTGCCCTCGTCCTGGGCGTCGCCACGGCGGGCTGGGCCTACTGGCACCTCAACAACAACATCAAGAGCGTCGACATCGACAGCGCGCTCGGCACGGGCCGCCCCGCGAAGGCGGTGACCACCCCCTCCGCCGCGGCCTCCGCGTCCGCCTCCCCCGTGCCGACCGGCTCCGTGAACATCCTGGTCCTCGGCTCGGACTCGCGCAGCGGCAAGGAGAACAAGGCGCTCGGCGGCGGCGACAGCTCCGGCGCCCGCTCCGACACGGCGATGGTCGTGCACCTCGACGCGGGCCGCAAGAAGGCCACGATCGTCAGCATCCCGCGCGACACGCTCGTCACCCGGCCGTCCTGTCCGCTGTCGTCGGGCGGTTCGACGTCGGTGGCGTACAACGCGATGTTCAACAGCGCGTATTCGGTGGGCGGCCCGGTCTGCGCGGTCAAGACGGTCGAGTCGATCACGGACGTCCGCATGGACCACTACATAGAGATCGACTTCGCGGGCTTCGCGAAACTGGTCAACGCGCTGGGCGGTGTCACCGTGACGACCACCGAGGACATCGACGACAACGACAGCCACCTGCACCTCAAGAAGGGCACCCACCACCTCAACGGCAAGCAGGCCCTGGCGCTCGCCCGCACCCGGCACGGCATAGGCGACGGCAGCGACCTCGGCCGCATAGGTCTCCAACAGATGCTCGTGAAGGCCCTGTTGGAACAGATCGCCTCCCACGACCTGCTCACCGACCCCGCCAAGCTCTACGAGGTCACCGACGCCGTCACCGACAGCCTCACCACCGACACCGGCCTCGACTCCCTGAGCGAACTGATCAGCCTCGGCGAGAGCCTGAAGGGCCTGTCGGCGGACGCGGTGAAGACGGTGACGATGCCGGTCGTCACGGCACCGTCCGACCCCAACCGGGTGGTCGCGAAGGAACCGGCGGCGAGTGATCTGTGGAAGTCGCTGAAGTGACCGGCGACTACAACCAAAGCGCGCCCTGAGCGGTCTCGTGCGGTGAAGTGTCACCGTAACGAGGGGGTAGCCCGGTGTTCTCCGCGCGTTCGTACGTCCGTTGGGCGGGACCGCTCGCAATGGGCCTTGCAGTACTGGGAGTTGCGCCGTCGTCCGCGCACGCGACGGCGGCCCCCGTCCACGACGACTTCAACGGCGACGGCTACCAGGACCTTGTCGTGGGCGCGCCCCGGGCCACCGTCGGCGGTCTGGGCCGAGCGGGCGAGGTGGCCGTGATGTACGGCGGCCCGCACGGCCTCTCGACCGGCCGACGGACCGTCATATCCCGTGCCACCAGCGGCATTCCGGGCAGCCCGGTCAAGGGGGAGGACTTCGGGGGGCAGGTGTCGAAGGGCGACCTGAACGGTGACGGGTACGCGGACCTGGTGATCGGCGTGGGATCGGCGGCCGGCAGCGCGGTGATCGTCTGGGGCGGCCCGCACGGCCTGTCCGGTACGGGCACGTCGATCCCCGCCTCCAACACCCAGACCGGCGACTTCGACGGCGACGGCAGGCTGGACCTGGCCCTGTTCCGCACCGGATACAGCCAGATGGACGACCCGTCCGGTACGACGGGAACGCTCTGGAAGGGCCCGGTCACCCGCACCGGCAAGCCGTCCGGGACCACCGCCATCGACCCCGGCGGATACCTCGGGGTCATCGACGTCTGGGACGGCAGCACCGGGGACGTCAACGGCGACGGCCGCGACGACCTGGCACTGGAGGCGTACTGCGGCGAGGGCAACTTCTGCGTCGAGTTGTACGTCGGTTCGCCCTCGGGTCTGGTGCGCGGCGGCGAGGACCCGCTGCGCGGCTCGGTCGCGGCGCTGGGCGACGTCAACGGCGACGGTTACGACGACCTGGTCAGCGGGGACCCGGGGAACGAGCGGATCGTGGTGGCGAACGGCTCGGCGAGCGGCCTCGCCCCGGCCGCCACCTGGAAGTCGTACACGCAGAACACCCCCGGTGTACCGGGCGCGAAGGAGGAGGGCGACGGCTTCGGGGCGGCGGTGGCCGTCGGCGACATCACCGGCGACGGCATCGACGACGTGGCCGTGGGCGCGCCGGCCGAGAGCCTCGGCTCCGTCAGGGGCGCGGGCGTGATCGACGTCCTGCACGGCACCCGCACCGGCCCGACGGGCGCCGGCGCCCAGGCCATCACCCAGAACACCCCTGGAATTCCCGGCACTTCGGAACGCGACGACGCCTTCGGCGCCACGGTCCACCTCCTCGACACCAACGCCAACGGCCACGCCGACCTGGCGACCGCGGCGCCCAACGAGAACGGCGGGGACGGGGCCGTGTGGGAGCTGCGGGGGCGCGCGTCGGGGATCGTGGCGGACGCGGCGCTCGCCTTCGGCGGGAAGGCGATCGGGGCGGCCTACGCGAAGGCGGGGTTCGGGTACGAACTCAAGTAGTACGGGTCGTACGGGTCGTACGGGTCGTACGGGCCGAGCGTCCGGCATCCGCCCCGGCCTGCGGACATCCGCCCCGACCTGCGGAAACGGGCACCCGGGAGAATTCTTCGGGGAATTCCGGCGAGTGTGTCGATCCGGCGCCCCCTCGTTCGACGCATGGTTGGAAGGCCGGGAAGGACCCGGCCGCCGCCCGACCCGAGGAGTCACCATGCCCCGCTACCTCTCCCTCGTGCAGATCGACGAGAAGACCGCCCCCGCCGAGGGCCCCAGCCCCGAGCTGATGCAGCGCATGGGCGAGCTGATCGAGGAGATCACCAAGGCCGGGGTGATGCTCGACACCGCCGGCCTCACCCCGACCGCGCAGGGCGCCCGCGTCCACTGGGAGGGCGGCAGGATCTCCGTGACCGACGGCCCCTTCACCGAGTCCAAGGAGGTCGTCGGCGGCTACGCGCTCATGCAGTGCAAGGACATGGCCGAGGCGATCGAGTGGACGAAGCGGTTCCTGAAGGTGCACGAGGAGTTCTGGACGGTGACGTGCGAGGTGCGGGAGATCGCGGAGGGCTGAGCCCGGCCTGTGGGCCTTCCTTGGCCTGAGGGCACCGGAGGTGTTCGATGGTGGGTTGTGGAACCGGAAGCACAACCCACCGCCTCGCCCGCCACCGCCATGGAAACCTCCAGGGAATCCGCCATGGACACCTCCCTGGCAACCGCCCTGGAGACCGTCTTCCGCATCGAGTCCCCGCGCATCATCGCCGCCGTCGCCCGCATAGTCCGCGACATCGGCATCGCGGAAGAACTCGCGCAGGACGCGCTGGTCGCCGCCCTTGAGCAGTGGCCGAGGGACGGCGTGCCCGACAACCCGGGCGCCTGGCTCATGGCGACGGCCAGGCACCGCGCCGTCGACCTGATCCGGCGCCGGGAGAACTACGCCCGCAAACTCCAGGAGATCGGCCGCACCCTGGAGACGACCGCCCCGCCCGAGGAGCCCTCCGCCCCCGACGACATCGACGACGACCTCCTGCGCCTGGTCTTCACCACCTGCCACCCGGTCCTGTCCCCGGAGGCCCGCACCGCCCTCACCCTCCGCCTCCTCGGCGGCCTGACCACCCCCGAGATCGCCCGCGCGTTCCTCGCCCCCGAACCGACGATCGCCCAGCGCATCGTCCGCGCCAAACGCACCCTGGCCACCAGGAACATCGCCTTCGAGGTCCCCTACGGCCCCGACCGCGAGGCCCGCCTCGGCTCCGTCCTCGACGTCATCTACCTCATCTTCAACGAGGGTTACGCGGCGACGGCGGGCGACGACTGGCTCCGCCCGGGCCTCTGCGAGGACGCGCTCCGCCTGGCCCGCCTCCTGGCCGGCCTGATGCCGAAGGAACCCGAAGTGCACGCCCTGGCCTCCCTGTTGGAGTTCCAGGCCGCCCGCTCGGCCGCCCGCACCGCCCCGAACGGCGACCCCGTCCTCCTCAAGGACCAGAACCGCCGCCGCTGGAACCGCCTCCTCGTCGCCCGGGGCATCACCGCCCTCGGCCGCGCCGACACCACGTCCACCGGCGCCCCCGGCCCCTACGCCCTCCAGGCCGCCATCGCCGCCTGCCACGCCCACGCGTACACCTACGACGAGACCGACTGGCCGACCATCGCCACCCTGTACGGCCTCCTCGCCACCCGATCCCCGTCCCCGGTGGTCGAGTTGAACCGCGCGGTGGCCGTCTCGATGGCGGAGGGCCCGGCCCCGGCCCTGGAGATCGTCGACACCCTCGCCGCCGAACCCGCCCTGCGCGACTACCACTTGCTGCCCAGCGTCCGCGGCGACCTGCTCCTCCGCCTCGGCCGTACGGCGGAGGCGAAGGCGGAGTTCGCACGAGCGGCGGGGTTGGCGCGCAACGAACGCGAACGCCAACTCCTGCTGCGCAGAGCCGAAGAGGCGACCTAGGGCTGTCCGGCGGATCCTGTCGCAGACGCGGGGGCTGGCACGCCCACCTGCGGCGCTCCGCGTCGCCGCCCGCCTCCGCCTTGCAGGTGGACGCACCAGACCCCGCTCACCGGCAACGATCAGGCCCCGCGTCTTCCCTGCGACCCGACCCGCCGGACAGGGCCTGGACCGGCCGCCCGATCAGCATCGTCGGCGCCCCCGCCACCCGAGTGAGGAACACCGTCGCCGAGTTGGGTCCCTGGGGCTTGACCTTCCGCCGCAGTTCCTCCGGCTCGACGGCCGACCCCCGCTTCTTCACGGTGAGGATGCCCACCTCCCGCTCCCGCAGCAACGCCTTCAACTTCTTCACGCCGAACGGGAGTTGATCGGTGATCTCATAGGCGGAGGCGTACCCGGTCGGCCGTAGTCCGTCCGCCGTGACGTACGCGATGGTCTCGTCGACGAGCCCGCCGCCGACCTCCTCCGCCACCTCGGCGACGAGATGCGCGCGGATGACGGCGCCGTCGGGCTCGTACAAGTACCGCCCCACGGAACGGACTTCGGGGTCGGGCAGTCCCCGTCCGTGCAGAACTCGCGGTCCGGGCAGGAGAGTTGCGCGCACGGCCCCCGGCCGCACCCCGGTACCGAACCACAGCACCGCCTCCTTCACGTCCCCCCCGTCCGAGATCCACTCCGCCTCGGCCTCCGCGGGGATCGCCTCGTGCGGCACCCCGGGTGCGATCTTCAGCGCGGCGACCCGGGCCGTCGTAGCGGCCCCCACGGCCCAGGACAGCGGCGGCGAGTACGCCTCGGGATCGAAGATGCGCCCCCGGCCGCCCCGCCGTGCGGGATCGACGAACACGGCGTCGTACGCGGACGTGTCCACCTCCGTCACATCCGCCTCCCGGACCTCGATCAGGTCGGCCAGGCCCAGCGCCTCCGCGTTCGCGCGGGCCACCGCGACCGTCAGCGGGTCGCGGTCCACGGCCAGTACGCGCACCCCCGCCCGCGCCAGCGCGATCGCGTCGCCGCCGATTCCGCAGCAGAGGTCGGCGACGGAGGTCACGCCCATGGCGAGCAGCCGGCCGGCGCGGTACGTGGCGACGCTCGCCCGGGTCGACTGTTCGAAGCCGTTCGGGGTGAAGAACATGCGTGAGGCGTCGTCGAGGGCGAACTTCGCCACCGCCGCCCGCTGCCGCAGCCGTTCCTGCCCGAGCGCCGCCGAGACGAGTTCGGCGGGGTGCTCGCGGCGCAGCCGGGTGGCGACGGCGAGTTCCTTGGCCGGGTCGGTGCCGCGGACCTCGTCGAGGAGGGCGCGGCCCTCGGGGGTGAGCAGGGCGGCGAAGGCGAGTACGGGGTCGTTCACCCGGTCATTGTGGGCCAGTCGGTGGACGGTGTGCCTCCGCCGGCGGTGTCTTCGCGGTGTCGGCGCGGGATCGTGGCCGGGGCCTGAAAGGATCCGACCCCATGCGAGTAGTCGTACAAAATGACATCAATCGGGCGCACGGGAGCCGCGGAACCCGAGGTCGGAGGACGGGCGCCCGTGGCGCGCTCGCCGCCCTCACGCTCGCCGCCGTCGTCTCCGGCTGCACCCAGCCCGGCGCCGAGAAGGCCGTTCCCCCGGCCCACGGCGCGCAGCCCCTGCACGCGCCCCCGGCCCGCGCGCTGGACTCCTACGCGAGCAGGCTGCGCGCCGCCTACGCGGCCCGGGTCGCCGCGGCGAAGCGCTGGGGGCTGGCGAAAGTGCCCCTCCAGGCCCCGCCGGCCCCGGCGCACAAGCCGGAGATCACCGCGCGCAAGGGATTCGAGGTGGACGACCAGGAGGAACTGAACCTCCCGCCGGTCTTCACCACCATCCCCACCAAGCAGAAGATCGTGTTCCTCACCATCGACGACGGCGAGGAGAAGGACCCCGCGTTCCTGCGGATGATGAGCGACCTGAAGATCCCGTACACGGCCTTCCTCAGCAACTACCTGGTGAAGGACGACTACGGCTACTTCCGGAAGATGCAGTCCGAGGGCCACACGGTCAACAACCACACCCTCACGCACCCGTACCTGCCCGGCCTCTCCTACGCCGAGCAGAAGCGCGAGATCTGCGGCATGCAGGCCGTCATGAAGAAGCAGTTCGGCAAGGCCCCGACGGTCTTCCGGCCGCCCTACGGCAACTACAACCACGACACCCTCGTCGCCGCCAAGTCCTGCGGCATCAAGTACGCCCCGATCTGGGACGAGGAGGTGTACGTCGACCACTGGGAGTACCGCGAGGACGACCAGGAGCTGCACCCCGGCGACATCGTCCTGACCCACTTCCGGGGCCGCGCGGACTGGAAGGGCACGATGGTCGACGACATGCGCCGCTTCCTCGGCAAGGTCACGGCCGAGGGCTACGCGGTGGCCCGCCTAGAGGACTACCTGTGAGGCTCGCGAACCTGCGGACACCGGTGGCCGTCGCCCTGGCGGCCACCCTTCTCACCGGCTGCGCCCAGTCCGTCGACCCCATCGAACGGCTGGGCAAGAAGGCCGCCCAACGCGTGCACCCGCACGGCCCGTCCCGCGAACAGCCGTACCGCCACTGGGGTTTGACCGCTCCACTTGCCCCCGCCCCCAAACCCTCCCCCCTCCAGGCCCCCCGCTCGGCGGGCCCGGACCTCCCGCCCGTCGTGGACCACGTCCGCACCCACGACAGGGTCGTCTTCCTGACCTACGACCACGACGCGGGCGCGCGCCGGGACCCGAGGTTCGCGGAAATGGTCCGCGAACTACGCCTGCCCGTCACCGAGTTCGGCACGACACCGGACCACCGCCACTTCACCGGCCGCCCGTACGCCGCCCAACGCACCGAGATCTGCGGCCGGCATCCCCGCCCCGACTCCCGGCATCCCCGCCTCAACTCCCGGCTGCTCAGGCCCCCTTACGGCACCTACGACACGACGACCCTCCGCGCGGCAGCCGACTGCGGCATCTCCGCACTGGTCCTGTGGCGGGCCTCCACGACAGCCGGCGCCCTGACCTACACCCAAGGCCCCCACCGCCTCGCCCCCGGCGACATCGTCCGCCTCGCCCCGACCGCCGGCACGGCCCGACTGCTGCGCCGCATCCAGGAGCGGGGGCTGACGGTGGGCCGCTTGGAGGACTACCTGTAGTTCGAGCTGTAGTTCGAGTGCGGAGCCTTGCGGGTCCTTTCGGGCGCCGGTGGGCAATCCCAGCCCGTCCGGCGCTTGAGGACGAGGCCGTCCAGGCCGAAGCGGGGGTCTGGGGGCGCGGCCCCCCGGGACGGCAACACCAAGACAGGCCCACCACAGAGCCCAGGGCACCTGAAAAATTCCGCTCCAGCGCCGCGGGCATTGGCACTCCGCTTGACCGAGTGCTAATCGCAGTCATAGTCTCAGGTCTGGCACTCCCCCCTGGAGAGTGCCAATAGCGACGGGCAGGTCCGGCACCCGCGACGACGGATCCACCTGGTCGCCACCTCAGACAGTTAACCCCGTGAGATCTCCGAAGGGGGAGGTCGGATCGTGACGACCACCAGCTCCAAGGTTGCCATCAAGCCGCTTGAGGACCGCATTGTGGTCCAGCCGCTCGACGCCGAGCAGACCACGGCCTCTGGCCTGGTCATCCCGGACACGGCCAAGGAGAAGCCCCAGGAGGGCGTCGTCCTGGCCGTTGGCCCGGGCCGCTTCGAGAACGGCGAGCGTCTTCCGCTCGACGTCAAGACCGGCGACATCGTGCTGTACAGCAAGTACGGCGGCACCGAAGTGAAGTACAGCGGCGAGGAGTACCTCGTCCTCTCGGCCCGCGACGTGCTCGCGGTCATCGAGAAGTAATTCGCTTCACATTCTGTATGTGAGCTACGCCCCTGGCCCCCGCGACCTTATGAAGCCGGGCGTCAGGGGCGTAGTTCGTTTCACCCACGTTTTCCGAGAGGGCTGAACCGCTCCCATGGCGAAGATCCTGAAGTTCGACGAGGACGCCCGTCGCGCCCTCGAGCGCGGCGTCAACAAGCTTGCCGACACGGTCAAGGTGACGATCGGCCCCAAGGGCCGCAACGTCGTCATCGACAAGAAGTTCGGCGCCCCCACCATCACCAACGACGGTGTCACGATCGCCCGCGAGGTCGAGCTCGACGACCCGTACGAGAACCTCGGTGCCCAGCTGGTGAAGGAGGTGGCGACCAAGACCAACGACATCGCGGGTGACGGCACCACCACCGCCACCGTGCTCGCCCAGGCGCTCGTACGCGAGGGCCTGCGCAACGTCGCCGCCGGCGCCTCCCCGGCCTCCCTGAAGAAGGGCATCGACGCCGCCGTCAAGGCCATCTCCGACGAGCTGCTCGCCACCGCGCGCCCGATCGACGACAAGGCCGACATCGCGGCCGTCGCCGGTCTGTCCGCGCAGGACAGCCAGGTCGGCGAGCTCATCGCCGAGGCGATGGACAAGGTCGGCAAGGACGGTGTCATCACCGTCGAGGAGTCCAACACCTTCGGTCTGGAGCTGGACTTCACCGAGGGCATGGCCTTCGACAAGGGCTACCTGTCGCCGTACTTCGTGACGGACCAGGAGCGCATGGAAGCGGTCCTCGAGGACCCGTACATCCTCATCCACCAGGGCAAGATCAGCTCCATCCAGGACCTGCTGCCGCTGCTGGAGAAGGTCATCCAGGCCAACGCCTCCAAGCCGCTGCTGATCATCGCCGAGGACGTCGAGGGCGAGGCCCTGTCGACCCTGGTCGTGAACAAGATCCGCGGCACGTTCAACGCGGTCGCGGTCAAGGCCCCCGGCTTCGGCGACCGCCGCAAGGCGATGCTCGGCGACCTCGCCACCCTCACCGGCGGTCAGGTCATCGCCGAGGAGGTCGGCCTCAAGCTCGACCAGGTCGGCCTGGACGTGCTGGGCTCCGCCCGCCGCGTGACGGTCACCAAGGACGACACGACCGTCGTCGACGGTGCCGGCGACTCCTCCGAGGTCGCGGGCCGCGTCAACCAGATCAAGGCCGAGATCGAGAACACCGACTCCGACTGGGACCGCGAGAAGCTCCAGGAGCGCCTCGCGAAGCTGGCCGGCGGCGTGTGCGTGATCAAGGTCGGCGCCGCCACCGAGGTGGAGCTGAAGGAGAAGAAGCACCGTCTGGAGGACGCCATCTCCGCGACCCGCGCCGCGGTCGAGGAGGGCATCGTCTCCGGTGGTGGCTCCGCTCTGGTGCACGCCGCCAAGGTCCTGGAGGGCAACCTCGGCAAGACCGGCGACGAGGCCACCGGTGTCGCGGTCGTGCGCCGCGCGGTCGTCGAGCCGCTGCGCTGGATCGCCGAGAACGCCGGCCTGGAGGGTTACGTCATCACCGCCAAGGTCGCCGAGCTCGAGCAGGGCCAGGGCTTCAACGCCGCGACCGGCGAGTACGGCGACCTGGTCAAGGCCGGCGTCATCGACCCGGTCAAGGTCACCCGCTCCGCCCTGGAGAACGCCGCCTCCATCGCCTCCCTCCTCCTCACGACCGAGACCCTGGTCGTCGAGAAGAAGGAAGAGGAGGAGCCGGCCGCCGGTGGTCACAGCCACGGCCACTCCCACTGAGTCACCCCGCACGAAGAAGCCCCCGTTCCGGTGCGGAACGGGGGCTTCTCCCTTCGCGGGCGGTCCTGTGGCCGGGGCCCTGCTCAGCGCTCCAGCCCGTCCAGCGCCCCCAGTTGAGCCATCAGCCCCAGCCGGTCGTACTGCCACCAGGCCTCGGCGATCCGGCCGTCGTCAGCGCACCGGTGGATCGTCACGCCGGTCATGACGACGCGTTTCCCGGTCGCCGGGAGCCCCATGAAGTCGCCGGTGTGGGTCGCGTTCCAGGTCCACCGCGTGCACACCCGGTCGCCCTCGGAGATCTGGTCCTCGATCACGAAGCCGAAGTCGAACCCGCTCCGCCACGTCCCGACCACGCGCCGCAGCTCGGCCACCCCGACGGTGTCCTGCTCGTTGGACGGATCGTGGTCGCGATAGTCCTCGGCGACCAGATCGTCCAGCGGCGGCAGTTCGCCCGGCACGGCGGCCGTCTCGAAGAACCGCCGTGCGGTGGCCGCGTACAGCGCCTCGTCCCGCACCACGTCCAGGTCGGTGAACGTCGGCGTCTCGTCGCACAGGGCGACCATCTCCCGGAATATCCGGTCGGTCTCCGGCAGCTTCGAGTTCCGCATCGCCTCCTCGTACGAGGGGAACTCCACGATCTCCACGAAGTGCGAGGCGTCGGAGCGGTCCTTGCCGATCACGCTGTGGGCGGCGGTCCGCTTCCCTTTGGTCTGCTCGACCCAGGTGTCCATCAGCCGGTTCATCTCGTCGAACCGGCTGGTCTTGCAGTCGATGAGCTGTACGAACGTCATGACACCGCCTCCGGCCCCCCTGGGTCCGGTAGATGAGCCCATTGTCCCACCGGAGCGGCGCCCTCACCCCGTCACTGCGGCCCGTACTTCCGCCCGGTCTTCGACGTGATCCCGCCCAGCACCGCCTGCGGAGTGATCTTCACCAGGCCCATCAGCGCCTTGTAGCGCGGGTCCGGGATCGACAGCGACTTGCCGCGCGCCAGATCCGCGAGCGCCGCCGCGACCAGCTTGTCCGCGTCCAGCCACATCCAGTTCGGGATGTTGTCCGTGCCCATCCCGGCCCGCTCGTGGAACTCGGTCCGCACGAACCCGGGCGCCAGCGCCATCAGCCGTACGCCCGTACCGGCCAGGTCCTTCGCCGCGCCCTGCGTGAACTGCACCACCCACGCCTTCGACGCGCCGTACGTCCCGCGGGGAACGAAGGCCGCCACCGACGCCACGTTGACGACACCGCCGCGCCCGCGTTCCCGCATCGCCTCGGTCGCCGCGCCGGTCAGCCGCAGCACGGCCTCGCAGTGCACCTTGAGCATCTTCAGCTCGTCGGCCATCGGTACGTCGAGATAGCGGCCCTTGTTGCCGAAGCCCGCGTTGTTGACCAGCAGGTCGACGGGGTTCTTGCGGTCGGCGAGGCGGGCGGCCACCGTCTCGATGCCCTGGTCCGTGGCCAGGTCGGCGGTCAGCACCTCCGCCTCGATGCCGTGCCGGTCGTGCAGTTCGGTCGCCTGCTCCCCGAGCCGCGCGGTGTTCCGCGCCACCAGCACGAGGTTGTGTCCGTCCGCCGCGAGCCGCCGCGCGAAGGCGGCACCGATCCCCGCGGTCGATCCCGTAATCAATGCCGTTGTCATGGCGCAAGATTAGTGACCCGGAGCGGGCGGGCCCGATCTCTGCACAGGCCCTCCCGATCCGTGACGCACACGTGTCGAACAACGTGTCGAACAAGCCGTGACGGCAGGTCAGCCCGCGTACTCCGCGACATACTTCCGCGCCTGCGCCAGCGCCTCCGGATGCAGCGCCTCGCCCGCCGGGAGCAACCGCGGCAGCAGCTCCCGCTCGGTCGTCACGGCCCGGAACTGCAGGGCCACCGTCACGTCGTGGGCGGGCCGGTGCACGATCTCGATCGCGTCCCCCGCCCGGATCTCACCGGGTTCGATCACCCGCAGATACGCCCCCGGCGCCCCCTTCAGGGTGAACCGCCTCACCCACCCCCGCTCGCCCAGATGGTCCTGGAACGTACGGCACGGAATCCGCCCGCAGGTGACCTCCAGAACCACCTCGGGCCCGATGCGCCAGCGCTCGCCGATCCGCGCGCCGGACACGTCGAGACCCTGGGTCGTCAGGTTCTCCCCGAAGGAGCCACTGGCCAGCGGGCGCCCCAACTCCCGCTCCCAGTCGTCGAGATCCTCGCGCGCGACCGCGTAGACCGCCTGGTCGTCGCCGCCGTGGTGCCGCCGGTGACACACCGCGTCCCCGGCCAGCCCGCTCCCGGCGACGCCCTTCGGCCCGGGCGCGCTCACCCGTACGGCCGCGCCGGTCGGCCGCTTGTCGATGCCCGTCACACCGTCCGGCTGGTCCGTGTACGGCACGGCCGTGGCGCGCCCCAGATTCAGCGAGAGAAGCTTCATGGAGGCACGGTAGGCGAGAGCACCCCAAAGGCGCGACGCATTATTCACCCTCCCACCCAAGGATGACTTATGCTCGCCTTATGATCGAGGCCCGTCATCTCCGCGTGCTGCGCGCCGTCGCCGCCACCGGCTCCTTCTCGGCGGCCGGGCGTGAGCTGGGCTGCACCCAGCCCGCCGTGAGCCAGCAGATGAAGGCCCTGGAGACCTCGGTCGGCACCCCGCTGCTGATCCGCACCGGCCGCGAGATGCGCCTGACCCAGGCGGGCGAGGCCCTGGTCCGGCACGGGGCCGGCATCCTCGCCGGTCTGACGGCGGCCGAGGAGGAGGTCGCCGCGATCGCCGGCCTGCGCGCGGGCCGGGTCCGCCTGGTCTCCTTCCCCAGCGGCAGCTCGACGCTCGTCCCCACCGCACTGGCCGCCCTGCGCGCCGCGCACCCCGGCACCCGCGTCTCCCTGGAGGAGGCCGAGCCGCCGAACTCCGTCGACCTGCTCCGCGAGGGCGACTGCGACATCGCACTCGCCTTCCGCTACGAGACCGCGGCGGGCGCCGAGGACTGGTCCGACCTGGTGGTACGACCCCTGCTCGGCGACCGCCTGGTCGCCCTGGTCCCGGAAAGACACCGCCTCGCGCGCGCGGGGTCCGTCGCCATCGCCGACCTCGCCCGCGAACCCTGGATCGCCGGCTGCCCGCGCTGCCGCGGTCAGTTGGTCGAGGTGTGCGAGAGCGCGGGCTTCACCCCGCGCATCGACTTCGCGACCGACGACTATCCGGCGGTGGTCGGCCTGGTGAGCGCGGGCCTGGGCGTCGCCGTACTGCCCCAGCTCGCCATCGAGTCCGTACGGCCCCGGGGCGCGCGGACGGTGACCCTGGAACCGGCGGTGCGGCGGCAGATCGTCGCGCTGACCCTGCCCGACCTGGCGCGGGTGCCCGCCGTGGCGGCGACGCTGGACCAGCTGGAGCGGGCGGCCCGCGAAAAATAGCGGGGCACGCGCACGCGTGCCCCGGTCGGAGAACTTGTCAGTGGGCTTGTTGGTGAACCCGTTGAAGAAACGTTCCTTCAGTTGTTCGAAGCGATGCCCCCGGCGGTCGCCGAAGCCGACACCAGCCGGTTGCGGGCCCGTCCCATCAGTTCTTCGCGCTCGTCCTCGGTGAGGCCGCCCCAGACGCCGTACGGCTCGCGCACCGCCAGCGCGTGCGCCGCGCACTGTGCACGGACCGGGCACCTCATGCAGACCTCTTTGGCCGAGTTCTCACGAGCGCTTCGTGCCGCACCGCGCTCGCCCTCGGGATGAAAGAAGAGCGAGCTGTCGACCCCTCGGCAGGCAGCCAGGAGCTGCCAGTCCCACAGGTCCGCGTTCGGTCCGGGAAGGCGGGAGAAATCTGCCATTGCGTGACCCCTTGTAGCCGTTATGGGCGGATACGGTGTCCACGACCGTACAACTACGATCTAAGGAGATGAAAATATGACTCATTGCGAATCTAGCCTCAGACACCAGCAAAAGGGAAGAAATAGGGCTGAATGGGGCACTGGTTGTGATGAAAGCTTGAGGGTCGGCCCCGCATGCCTCCACCGTGTCCGCACCCTCACGTAGAGTGCCGAAGATGGCACACGGCCCCGTAACTCTTTCGAGTGACCGTCGTTGAGAGTGCGAGGCGGTTGAAAACAACAAGTGCTCGGGCAGGCGTCCGAGTCGGTCGACCGCACAGGTGACGATTTCGTACCAGCCTGGAGGCTCAAGGTGACGCGCATCAGTTGCGGAGGGCGGCCATGACATCCGTCCTCGTCTGTGACGACTCCCCGCTTGCCCGAGAGGCGCTCCGCCGCGCGGTCGCGACCGTGCCCGGTGTCGAGCGCGTGACGACGGCGGCCAACGGCGAGGAAGTCCTCCGCCGCTGGGGTGCCGACCGCTCGGACCTCATCCTGATGGACGTACGCATGCCCGGACTGGGCGGTGTCGAGACCGTGCGGCGGCTGCTGTCCGCCGACCCGGGCGCACGCATCATCATGCTCACCGTCGCCGAAGACCTGGACGGCGTGGCCCTCGCGGTCGCGGCCGGCGCCCGCGGCTATCTGCACAAGGACGCCTCGCGCGCCGAACTGCGGGCCACGGTCACCCAGGCCCTCGCCGACCCGACCTGGCGGCTGGCCCCGCGCCGGCTGCGGTCCGCCGAGATGGGCGCCGCGCCGACGCTCACCGCGCGCGAGATCCAGGTCCTCGAAGGCATGAGCCACGGCCGCTCGAACGCGGAGATCGGCCGTGAGCTCTTCCTCTCCGAGGACACCGTCAAGACACACGCCCGGCGGCTCTTCAAGAAACTCGGCGCCTCGGACCGGGCGCACGCCGTGGCGCTCGGTTTCCGCTGGGGCCTGGTCCGTTAGGACGAGGTCAGTGGGTCGCAGCGGGGGTACGACAATCCCCGCCTACCTCATGGTGGGCGGGGGCGGCAAAAGGGCCCACCGGGTGCCCGCTGCTCGTTTCGCCGCGGATGCCGCATCCTTGAGGTGTGGAGTTCCTCGGGGACGAGTCGGTCGAGCGGGAGGGGAGGGCGCAGGAGATGAGTTCCGGCGCACCTGCTCATAACGCTTCGGTGCACAACAACGGACGCGGTGCCACGGACCCTTCGGCCGCAAGGCACCATGGACCGATGCGTGACGACGAGGGGGCCAGGGCCCAAGGGGCGATTGGTGGACTCGTCCTTCGCGCGGTCGACGGAGACGAGCAGGCAACGCACGACCTGCTCGCCCACGTACACCCACTGGCGCTGCGCTACTGCCGCACCCGTCTGTCCCGACTCCCGGGTGACGCGCGGCACTTCGTGGAGGACCTGGCCCAGGAGGTCTGCGTCGCCGTCCTCCTCGCACTGCCGCGCTACAAGGACACCGGTCGCCCCTTCGAGGCGTTCGTCTTCGCCATCGCCGCCCACAAGGTCGCCGACCTCCAGCGGGCCGCGATGCGCCACCCGGGTTCGACGGCGGTCCCGTCCGACGAGATGCCCGAGCGGCCGGACGACTCCCTCGGCCCCGAGGAGCGCGCCCTGCTCAGCAGCGACGCCGAATGGGCCAAGAAACTCATGGCCAACCTGCCGGAGAACCAGCGCGAGCTGCTTCTGCTGCGCATCGCCGTGGGCCTCACGGCGGAGGAGACCGGTCAGATGTTGGGAATGTCACCCGGCGCGGTCCGGGTCGCCCAGCACCGCGCGCTGAGCCGGCTTCGGGCACTGGCCGAGCAGTAACGCCCGTGGGGGCGCTGCCTTGAGCGGCAGCGCCTTGTGGCGGTGCCTTTCTTGAACAGTCGGCCGACGGCATCCGTACGAACATACGAAGCCCGGAGCGAGCCGTAGCCGTGGAATCGTGGAATTTGGTGACCGCGCTTCCCGTTAGCATGGACATCCGCACCGATCAAGGCCATTTGGGGAAGGTGTCATGACTGCCAACGTCGACGGAGTGCCCGCCAAATTCGCGACACTAGGGCTGACCTACGACGACGTGCTGCTGCTGCCGGGCGCGTCCGACGTGCTGCCGAACGCGGTCGACACCTCGTCCCGCATCTCGCGCAACGTCCGGGTCAACATCCCGCTGCTCTCCGCGGCGATGGACAAGGTGACCGAGTCCCGGATGGCGATCGCGATGGCCCGCCAGGGCGGCGTCGGCGTCCTGCACCGCAACCTGTCCGTCGAGGACCAGGTCAACCAGGTCGACCTCGTGAAGCGCTCCGAGTCCGGCATGGTCACCGACCCGATCACCGTGCACCCGGACGCCACGCTCGCCGAAGCCGACGCCCTGTGCGCCAAGTTCCGCATCAGCGGCGTCCCGGTGACCGACGGCAACAAGAAGCTGCTGGGCATCGTCACCAACCGCGACATGGCCTTCGAGACCGACCGCTCCCGTCAGGTGCGCGAGGTCATGACCCCCATGCCGCTGGTCACCGGCAAGGTCGGCATCACCGGCGCCGACGCCATGCAGCTGCTGCGCCGCCACAAGATCGAGAAGCTGCCCCTCGTCGACGAGGCCGGCATCCTCAAGGGCCTCATCACGGTCAAGGACTTCGTCAAGGCCGAGCAGTACCCGCACGCCGCCAAGGACGCAGAGGGCCGCCTCATCGTCGGCGCCGCCGTGGGCGCCAGCCCCGAGGCACTGGAGCGCGCGCAGGCCCTCGCCGAGGCCGGGGTGGACTTCCTGGTCGTCGACACCTCGCACGGCCACAACAGCAACGCCCTGAACTGGATGGCGAAGATCAAGTCCAGCGTCGGCGTCGACGTGATCGGCGGCAACGTCGCCACCCGCGACGGCGCCCAGGCCCTGATCGACGCCGGTGTCGACGGCATCAAGGTCGGCGTGGGCCCCGGCTCGATCTGTACGACCCGCGTCGTCGCCGGCATCGGCGTCCCGCAGGTCACCGCGATCTACGAAGCGTCCCTCGCCGCCCGCGCGGCCGGCGTCCCGCTCATCGGTGACGGCGGCCTGCAGTACTCCGGCGACATCGGCAAGGCGCTCGCCGCCGGTGCCGACACGGTGATGCTGGGCAGCCTGCTCGCGGGCTGCGAGGAGTCGCCGGGCGAGCTGCAGTTCATCAACGGCAAGCAGTTCAAGTCCTACCGCGGCATGGGCTCGCTCGGCGCGATGCAGTCCCGCGGCCAGGGCCGGTCGTACTCCAAGGACCGCTACTTCCAGGCCGAGGTCGCCTCCGACGACAAGCTCGTGCCCGAGGGCATCGAGGGCCAGGTGCCCTACCGCGGCCCTCTGGCCAACGTGCTGCACCAGCTCGTCGGCGGTCTGCGCCAGACCATGGGCTATGTCGGCGCGGCCACCATCGAGGAGATGGAGACCAAGGGCCGCTTCGTCCGGATCACCTCCGCGGGCCTCAAGGAGAGCCACCCGCACGACATCCAGATGACGGTCGAGGCACCGAACTACAGCCGCAGCAAGTAGTCGGCAGGCTTCCCCAGGGGCGGCTCCGGACACACCGGGGCCGCCCTTGTCGTGCCCGTCGGCGATACTGGAAGACGCTGAGACGCAGAAGGAAAGGCCACACACGTGACTGAGATCGAGATCGGGCGCGGCAAGCGCGGTCGGCGGGCGTACGCCTTCGACGACATCGCCGTCGTCCCCAGCCGCCGTACGCGGGACCCGAAGGAGGTCTCGATCGCCTGGCAGATCGACGCCTACCGCTTCGAACTGCCGTTCCTGGCCGCCCCCATGGACTCGGTCGTCTCCCCGGCCACCGCGATCCGCATCGGCGAGCTCGGCGGCCTCGGCGTGCTGAACCTCGAAGGCCTCTGGACGCGGTACGAGGACCCGCAGCCGCTGCTCGACGAGATCACCGAGCTGGACGCGGACGCCGCGACCCGCCGCCTCCAGGAGATCTACGCGGCTCCCATCAAGGAGGAGCTGATCGGGCAGCGCATCAAGGAGGTGCGCGACTCGGGCGTGGTCACCGCCGCCGCGCTCTCCCCGCAGCGCACGGCCCAGTTCTCCAAGGCCGTCGTCGACGCGGGCGTGGACATCTTCGTCATCCGCGGTACGACGGTCTCTGCGGAGCACGTGTCGGGCTCGCACGAGCCGCTGAACCTGAAGCAGTTCATCTACGAGCTGGACGTCCCGGTGATCGTCGGCGGCTGCGCCACGTACACGGCGGCCCTGCACCTGATGCGCACCGGCGCGGCCGGCGTCCTCGTCGGCTTCGGCGGCGGCGCCGCGCACACCACGCGCAACGTCCTGGGCATCCAGGTCCCGATGGCGACGGCCGTCGCCGACGTGGCCGCCGCCCGCCGCGACTACATGGACGAGTCCGGCGGCCGGTACGTCCACGTCATCGCCGACGGCGGTGTCGGCTGGTCCGGCGACCTCCCCAAGGCGATCGCCTGCGGCGCCGACGCGGTCATGATGGGCTCCCCGCTCGCCCGCGCCACGGACGGCCCCGGCAAGGGCCACCACTGGGGCATGGAAGCGGTCAACGAGGAACTCCCGCGCGGCAAGAAGGTCGACCTCGGCACGGTCGGCACGATCGAGGAGATCCTCACCGGCCCGTCCCACATCCCCGACGGCTCGATGAACATCTTCGGCGCGCTGCGGCGGGCGATGGCGACGACCGGGTACAGCGAGCTGAAGGAGTTCCAGCGCGTCGAGGTGACGGTGGCGGACTCGCAGCACAAGCGGTAGGCGTACGACGCTCTTAAGGGCCCGGACCTGGGTGGTCCGGGCCCTTTCGTGTGCTCAAGTGGGGCTGGTGGGGCGCGTGTTGGACCTAGGGGGCGCACGGTTGCGTTCGGGGCGATTGTGAGCCGTATGGCCGTGTCGGGCGGCTAATGTCCTTGATCGGCGGCCCAGTTCTTTTGGGTCGCCCCCTTCCAGGGACATGGTTCCGGACCCGGGCTCTCGGGGCCCGGCCCGAGTTCCGACGAGCCGCCTACCGGGTCAATGGGTGGCGTCGTGGAAGGGGGCGCACCCATGGGTCGTCACCGCAAGCCCACCCGCTGGGACCGGATCCGTCTTCGGATGGTGAAGCAACGGAGGAGGTGGATCTTGTGGATTCACGGCGGAAAGTGAGCGGCCACCCCTATATGAACTAGGGGTGGACACTCCGTCCACTTTTCAGGAGCCTGCCGCAGTGACCGCTGCGGTGGGCTCCACCTCGTTGGCGGAAGGTGAGCGGCCGTCCCTGCAAAGACCAGGGGCGGGCACTCCATCGTCCTCCACGAGCCTGCCGCAGTGCCCGCTGCGGTCGACTCCACCTGCTTCCGTACGGTACCGGCGCCGCGTGCCACACGCCACCAGCCCCCGACGCACACCCCGCCCCAAGCGCCCCCCTGCACAACCCGTGCGCCGGGGTCAGAGCGCGGCCTTCTTGGCCCCCGAGAACGCGGCGAACGCGGCGATGGCGAAGAAGACGAAGGTGAGCGGGTCGGCGTCGGCCTTCCAGGCGTCCTGGACGACGTCGAAGTGGTCGAAGAAGACCTTGCTGAAGTTCACGCCCAGCTCGTCCGCGCCGATCATCGCCTCACCGACCAGCTGGCCGAGGTAGACCGCGCCGAGGGCCAGGGCGGCGCTGACCACGGGAAGCACGGGGTTGCGCCCGCCGAGCCTGCCCGCAGCCAGGCCGATGACGAAGCCGACGCCGACCGCCGCCCAGCCGATCTCGTGCTTGGTGGTGCCGATGACGACGCCGTAGATGCCGGCGGCGACCAGTGCGGCGACGACGGCGGTCACCAGGCCGAGCGCGATGTTGTTCTTCAGGGGAGCGGGCGGGGCGTACGGAGCCGGGGGCGGCGGTGGTACGGCGCCGGGCTGCTGGGCGTACGGGTTGCCGTCGACCGGCTGCGGGTGCGGCTGTACGGGCGCCTGCGGCTGGGACTGCGCCTCGGGCTGCGGCTGTGGCGGCTGCGGTGGCGTGGCTGACTGGCTCATGACAGAAATCCCCCCACGGGATGCGAAGACAGGAAAGGTGAAGCGGAGATGCGCGCGCACGGATATGCGACACCTGTGCGACGAGTGTGGGGAGATTAGCAGGTTGATGTGGCCCGGTGACCAGTCGTTTTCGTGCTCAGAGCCGGTGTGCGGCCCCGGTCGGTGTGGCTCCCCGCGTGTCCAGCAGCAACTGCGCCTTCACCGACAGGCCTTGGAGGTCGTACGTCCGGTGCTGCTGGAGCAGGATCGTCAGGTCGGCGTCGGCCGCCGCCTCGTAGAGGGAGTCCGCGCGGGGGACCGGGCGGTCGAGGACGCTCCAGGACGGGATGTGCGGGTCGTGGTAGCTGACGGAGGCGCCGAGTTCCATCAGGCGGATCGCGATCTCCTGGGCGGGGGTGGCCTGTTGGTCGGCGAGGTCGGCCTTGTAGGTGACGCCCAGCAGCAACACCCGTGCTCCGCGCGCGGACTTGCCGTGCTCGTTGAGGAGCGTGGCGGCGCGCTGGATGACGTAGCGGGGCATGTGGTTGTTGACCTGCTGGGCGAGTTCGACCATGCGGAGTGGGCGCCCCCCGTGTGCCGTCAGGTCCTGGGGGACGGCGTGGCCGCCGACGCCGGGGCCGGGGCGGAAGGCCTGGAAGCCGAACGGCTTGGTCTCCGCGCAGCGGATGACGTCCCAGAGGTCGACGCCCAAGTCGTGGCACAGGACGGCCATTTCGTTGACGAGGGCGATGTTGACGTGCCGGAAATTGGTCTCCAGTAGCTGCACGGTTTCCGCTTCGCGCAGTCCACGCGCGCGTACCACCTTGTCGGTGAGACGGCCGTAGAAGGCGGCGGCCGACTCGGTGCAGGCGGGGGTCAGGCCCCCGATCACCTTGGGGGTGTTGGCGGGGGTGAAGTCGCGGTTGCCGGGGTCGACACGGCTGGGGGAGTAGGCGAGGTGGAAGTCGCGGCCCGCGCGGAGGCCCGATCCCTCTTCGAGGAGGGGGCGGAGGAAGTTCTCGGTGGTGCCGGGGTGCACCGGTGACTCCAGGATCACCGTGGTGTGCGGGCGCAGGTGGGCCGCGAGGGCGCGGGCGGCCGTCTCCACCTGGCTGAGGTCGAGGCCGCCGTCCGCGTTCGGCGGGGTCGGCGCGCAGATCACGGCGGTGCGTACGCGGCCGAGTTCGGCGGGGTTGGTGGCCGGCCGGAAGCCCCCCGAGAGCATCCGGCGCAGTTCGGCGGGGCTGATGGAGCCGACCTCGGGGCCGGTCTTGAAGCCGGCCGTGACGATGCCGGCGGCGACAGCGGCCTGGGCCAGGGGCAGGCCGAGAGGACCGAGTCCGATGACGGCGAGATCTGCGGGCATGGCGTGGGCCGTCCTTCCCAGTAACCGAAGCGGGACAGGTGCGCAAGCCCTGTGGACAGAACGAGCGAGCGCAATGTCAGACTAGGAGTAAATATGACCGTTATGCGGGATTGGATGGCTGTGTTTTTCGGCAGTCCTGTGATTGTTGTCCACAGGCTGGGGGCGAGTGGTGGCTGAAGTCGGGCATCCCGGTCAGAATTTGGGCAGGAGGGATACGAACCGGGCTTCGCCGAACGGGTGCGGCCGGCGCTACCGATAGCGGGAGGCAGCGGTGAGGACAGCGACACTGGGTCCGGCGCAGCGGGCCGAGGCACTGGCGGGAATGGCCGAGGGCGAACTGGACGTGCTCGTCGTGGGCGGAGGCGTGGTCGGCGCGGGCACCGCCCTGGACGCCGTGACACGTGGCCTGTCGACGGGACTGGTCGAGGCGCGCGACTGGGCCTCGGGCACGTCGAGCAGGTCGAGCAAGCTCATCCACGGAGGTCTGCGCTATCTGGAGATGCTCGACTTCGCGCTCGTCCGCGAGGCCCTCAAGGAACGCGGACTGCTCCTGGAGCGGCTCGCCCCGCACCTGGTGAAGCCGGTGCCGTTCCTGTACCCGCTCCAGCACAAGGGCTGGGAGCGCCTCTACGCCGGCTCGGGTGTCGCGCTCTACGACGCGATGTCCATGGCCCGCGCCCATGGTCGCGGCCTGCCGACGCACCGTCACCTGAGCCGCCGTCACGCGCTGCGCGTGGCACCCGCCTTGAAGAAGGACGCCCTGGTCGGGGCGCTTCAGTACTACGACGCCCAGATGGACGACGCCCGCTATGTGGCCACCCTGGTGCGCACGGCCTCGTCGTACGGCGCGAAGGTCGCCAACGGCGCGCGCGTGACCGGGTTCCTGCGCGAGGGCGAGCGGGTGGTCGGCGCCCGGGTGCAGGACGTCGAGGCGGGCGGGGAGTACGAGATCCGCGCGAAACAGATCGTGAACGCCACGGGCGTGTGGACGGACGACACCCAGGCGATGGTCGGCGAGCGCGGACAGTTCCACGTCCGGGCCTCCAAAGGCATCCACCTGGTCGTGCCCAAGGACCGCATCAACTCCACCAGCGGGCTGATCCTGCGCACCGAGAAGTCCGTGCTGTTCGTCATCCCGTGGGGCCGGCACTGGATCGTCGGCACCACCGACACCGACTGGGACCTCGACAAGGCCCACCCGGCCGCGTCAAGCGCCGACATCGACTACCTCCTTGAGCATGTGAACTCGGTGCTCGCGGTGCCGCTGACCAGAGACGACGTGCAGGGTGTGTACGCGGGACTGCGTCCGCTGCTCGCCGGCGAGTCCGACGCCACCAGCAAGCTGTCGCGCGAGCACACCGTGGCGCATCCGGTGCCGGGGCTCGTCGTCGTGGCGGGCGGCAAGTACACGACGTACCGGGTGATGGCCAAGGACGCCGTCGACGAGGCGGTGCACGGGCTCGACATGCGGGTCGCCGAGTGCGTCACCGAGGACGTGCCGCTGCTCGGGGCGGAGGGCTACCGGGCGTTGTGGAACGCGCGGGCGCGGATCGCCTCGAAGACCGGCATCCATGTGGTGCGCGTGGAGCACCTGCTGAACCGTTTCGGGTCGATGGCGGAGGAGATCCTCGACCTCATCGCCAAGGACCCCGCGCTCGGCGAACCCCTCCAGTTCGCCGACGACTATCTGCGCGCCGAGGTCGTCTACGCCGCCTCGCACGAGGGCGCGCGCCATCTGGACGACGTCCTCACCCGCCGCACCCGCATCTCGATCGAGACCTTCGACCGGGGCACGCGCAGCGCCCGTGAGGCCGCCGAGTTGATGGCACCGGTGCTCGGCTGGGACAAGGACCAGATCGAGCGCGAGGTCGAGCACTACGAGAAGCGGGTCGAGGCCGAGCGGGAGTCCCAGCGCCAGCCCGACGACCTGACGGCGGACGCGGCGCGGTTGGGGGCGCCGGACATCGTGGCGTTGGAGGGCGACTGAGGATCCGTCGGGTCCCGGGTCGGCTTCACTCGAACGAGTGTCGTGAGCTGGGATCTTTGTGCGGAACCCGGCCGTTCTACGAGGTGCGGGGGCAGAACTCGGCGGCGAGCAGGGCCGGTTCGAGTCCGGGGTCCGCTATCCCGCTCGTGTTCACACGGAAGGTGAGGACGCGACGACCGCCGACGGTGGCTGCGGTGCGCACGTAGCTTCCCGAGATCCGGCCGTTGTGCCCCCACACCGTGATGCCGCACGGGAGTTTCACCGGGAACACACCCATGCCGTACGAGCCGTGTGCGGTACGGGTGTTGAGCATCTCGCGCAGCCAGTGCGGGGGCAGGAGCGCGCCGCCGAGCAGGGCCGAGTAGAAGCGGTTCAGATCGGCGAGCGTGGTCACCAGCTCGCCCGCGGCGCCGGCCACCCGCGGGTCGAGATCGGTGACGTCGGAGCCGTCGGTGGCGTAGGCGCGGCCGTGCGGTGAGGGAAGAGTGGTGCGGGAGCCCGGGAAGGAGGTGCCCGTCAGACGCAGCGGAGCGATGATGCGGCGCTCGGCCTCGGTGGCGTACGAGTGGCCGGTGACCTGCCGGACGACCAGGCCGAGCAGCACGTAGTTGGTGTTCGAGTAGGAGAAGCGGCCTCGATCGGCCGGAGGGTGGGTGAGGGCTATAAGGACAGCCTCAGTTGGGGAGACGGGGATCGTGCCCCCGGTCGCCGCGGCGAAGTCGTACAGACCGCTGGTGTGGGTGAGCAGGGAACGGAGGGTCAGCGCGCGCCCGTCGTTGCCCGCTCCGCGCACCAGGCCCGGCAGGTGCTGCTCCACCGTGTCGGACAGGGACAGGCGGTGTTCGGCGGCCAGTTGGAGGACCACCGTCGCGATGAAGGTCTTCGTGATGCTGCCGGCGCGGAAGTGGTCGGCGCGGCTGATGCCTGTTCCGGCCTGTGTGTATTCCGTCCTGCCGGATGCGTAGGAACTCTCGGCCCGCGCGAGGTGCGTCTCGGCCTGCGAGTGATCCGTCCCGGCCTGCGAGAGGTCGGTCTCGGTTCGCGCGTGATCCGTCCCGGGCCGCGCGTGATCCGTTCCGGACCAGGTGCGGCGGAAGCCCGTTCCAGCGTGGGCCAGTAGTGCCGCGGCGGGGGCTCTGCCTCGGGTGACCAGCAGTCGGACCAGGGTGTTCGTGGCCGGTGCCGGGCCGGCTTGCGAGGCGGCGGTGGACAGGCAGAGGAAGGCCAGGGACACCGGAATGGCCAGGAGTGTCCGAGGTGTGGGCATCGCGATCCTCCGTTCTCGCGGGTCATCCTGCCGGACTTGGCTGTGTGACCTGCGGCGGATGCGCGAGGGGCGGTGTCCTCGGTGCGCGGGGAGAGGCCCCCTGGGCGTTGGGCACTTGTTCGGTGGGGGACAATGGAGGCTCTGTCAGGGCGGGTTGCATGAGGGGACGCATGTCGGAGGCGGAGCGGGCGGGGACATCCCGTCAGGACACTCGTCGGGACAAGAACGAGCGTCTTCTCGCCGGGCGGTACCGGTTGGGAGAAGTGCTCGGCCGCGGAGGCATGGGCACGGTGTGGCGTGCCGAGGACGAAACCCTGGGCCGGACGGTCGCCGTCAAGGAGTTGCGGTTCCCGTCCAGCATCGACGAGGACGAGAAACGGCGGCTGATCACGCGGACGTTGCGCGAGGCCAAGGCCATCGCGCGGATCCGCAACACCAGCGCGGTGACGGTCTTCGACGTGGTCGACGAGGACGACCGGCCGTGGATCGTCATGGAGTTGGTCGAGGGCAAGTCGCTCGCCGAGGCCATCCGGGAGGACGGCCTGCTCGAACCCCGGCGTGCGGCGGAGGTCGGCCTCGCGATACTCGACGTCCTGCGGTCCGCGCACCGCGAGGGCATCCTGCACCGTGACGTGAAGCCGTCGAACGTGCTGATCGCCGAGGACGGCCGGGTCGTGCTCACCGACTTCGGTATCGCGCAGGTCGAGGGCGACCCGTCGATCACCTCCACCGGCATGCTTGTCGGCGCGCCCTCGTACATCTCCCCGGAGCGGGCCCGAGGGCACAAGCCCGGTCCGGCGGCCGACCTGTGGTCGCTCGGCGGCCTGCTGTACGCGGCGGTCGAGGGCGCACCGCCGTACGACAAGGGTTCCGCGATCGCCACGCTCACCGCGGTGATGACCGAGCCGCTGGAGGAGCCGAAGAACGCCGGGCCGTTGAAGGACGTCATCTACGGCCTGCTGACCAAGGATCCGGCCCAGCGCCTCGACGACGCGGGCGCCCGGGTGATGCTCAACGCGGTGATCCACGCGCCGGAGCCCAAGGCGGCCGACCCGGAGCCGGTGCCGCCGGCGGACGCGACGAGGGTGGTGCCGCTGCCCGTGCAGCCGGGGCCGGCCGAGTCCGGCGGTAGGAAGAGCGGTGGCGGTGGCGGGAGTTCGGCGGGGGCCGAGCGGTTGCGTGGGGCGTTGCGGTCCATGCGGAAGGCCGCCGGGGGTTCGGCGGCGGCCGGGGCGGCCACTTCGGCGGCTGCGGATGCCGGTGGCGGTGCGGGGGCGGGTGCCGCTTCCCGTGTGACTTCAACTCCCGCTCCTGTGAAGGCGGGTGGCTCGGGCGCGGGTTCGGCGGGTACGCCGGGTGCGGGTGCGGGTGCGGGTGCGGGTACTGGAGCGGGTGGCGCGGTTGGCGTCGTTGGTTCTTCGGGTACGAGTGGCCCCGGTGCTTCCGGTGCTTCCGGTGCTTCCGGTGCTTCCGGTGGTTCGGGGGCCGGTGGTTCCGGTGATGTGAAGGGTGCGGGGGCTGTCGGCGCGGGTTCCGGGGCTGTTGCTGCCGGGCCTCGGGCGCCGGGGGTGCCTGCGGCCAGGTCGGGTGTCGCGTCCGGTGTGAGTGCCGCGTCCGGTTCGGCGACCCGTTCCGGGGTGTCGGAGGGTTCCGGTGCGGCGGGTGTCTCCGGGGCGTCGGGTGACGCCGGTGTGTCGGGCGGCCCGGCGGCGAAGGCCGGGGTTTCGGACTCGGGTGCGCGTGACTCGGGTGCGCGTGACTCGGGTGTGCGGGAGTCGAGTCTGCGGGACTCCGGTATCAGGGACACGACCACGCACGAGGTGGGTGCGCGGGGGGCCAACTCGGCTTCCGGTGGGCGGAGTTCGGGGTGGCCCGTGATGACGCCGCCGGATCTGCCGCCGCGGTCCGTGCCGAGGGCGCCGATCACCGACGTGGTGCCGAAGCGGACGCTGGTGATCATCGCGGTCGTCATCGTGCTCGCGGTGCTCGGTGTCGTGCTGGCGTTCACGCTGGGTGACGGTGACAGCGGCTCGAAGGGCTCGAAGCACAACGGCGGCGCCAAGGCGGGCAGCAGTGCCAGTGCCAGTGCCGGCGCGAGTGCGAGCGCCGACACCAAGAAGGACACCGGCGACACCGCGAGCGGCGACGGCGCGCAGGCCGACTCCACGGCGACGGTACCGGCCGCGGGGAGCACGGCGAGTCCGGGTGCGAGCGCGTCCGGCGGGACCGGTGGCCAGGCGAGCGGCACCTCGGGCGGTGCCGCGGTGGTGAAGACGTACAAGGGGAGCCAGGGGTTCTCGATAGGCCTGCCCGCCGGGTGGTCGTACCAGTCGACCGACTCGGCGGGGGTCCGGCTGGCCGGGCCCGACGGGCAGAAGCTGCTGATCGCCTGGACCAGTACGCCGAAGGGTGACGCGGTGGCGGACTGGAAGAACCAGGAGCAGGGCATGACGCGCTCCGGGTACACGCGGATCCGAATAGAGGGGGTGAGCTACCGGGGCTGGAACACGGCCGACTGGGAGTTCACCTATGAGGACGGCGGGACGAAGTACCGCACCATCGACCGCGGGTTCGTCGTCAACAGTCATCTCGGATATGCGCTCATGTACACCGCGAAAGCGGCTAATTGGGACACCGAACTGCGCAAGGACACCTGGGCGACGCTGACGAAGACGTTCGAACCGAAGCCGTGAGGCGGGTGGGTCCGGGTTTGGCGCGCCAGATACGTCAACCCCTCTTTGCGGGTTGCCTCCGGCACGTATCGTGAATGGTTGCGGACCGTAGGCATCCAGGTATGCGTGCGGAACGGGGCGCAAGGCGAACGGAATTGACCAACCGGGCGGCCGGGGGAGGCAACGTGGACGACTATGCGGGTCGGGTGCTCGCCGACCGCTACCGCCTGCCGCTGCCGCCCTCCGACGAGTACGAACTCACCGAGACCCGCGCCTTCGACACCTACAGCGGGCAGGAAGTCCTGGTACGCCAGGTGCCGTTGCCGGAGGTCGTCGAGGCGGAGGTGCTCGGCGAGGACGGGCTGCCCGACGGGTTCACCGCGCGGGATCGCGGGGCGCGACGGCCGGCCACGGCGCGGACGGCCACCCGGCGGCCGAGCGATCCGGCGGTACGGCGTGCGGTCGAGGCCGCGCAGGCCGCGGCGCGGATCCCCGACCATCCCCGGCTGGACCAGGTCTTCGACGTGTTCGCCGAGGGCGGTTCGCTCTGGATAGTGAGCGAACTGGTGTCCGCCCAGACGCTGGCCGCGCTGCTCGTCGAGAAGCCGTTGTCGCCGTACCGGGCGGCCGAGGTCGCCGCCGACGTACTGATGGCGCTGCGGGTGCTGCACGCGCACGGCTGGGTGCACCGCAACATCACCGCGCGCACGGTGCTCGTCTGCGACGACGGCCGCGTGATGCTGACCGGGCTCGCGGTCGGCGCGGCGGAGGAGGCACTGTGCGGCTACGACCCGGTGCCGCCCCAGGACGGTGAGGACAGCGAGGGCGGGGGCGCGGCGCGCGGACAGCATGGTGGCGCGGCTGTGGTCTCCGCGGCTTCGGCCGGTTCTGCGCGTTCCGGCGGCTCTACGGTTCCTGCGGTCCCCGGTGATTCCCGTGCCGGTGGCGGGGCGATCGGCTTCGGGGGCGCGGGGGGCGGACCCGGCGCCGCTGCCGCCGCTGCCGTAAGCCCTGTTGATGTGGATCCCGAGGCCGCTCGGCGGGCCGCGATCGAGGCGCGGGCCGCCGGTGGGCTGCCCGGAGTCGGTGTGGAGGGCGGTGGCGGGGGTGGTTCCTCCGCCGCGCTGGCCCGCAGGGAAGCGGACGGCGTCGGTGACATCCGGGCCGCGCGGGCCGGGGCGATCGCCGCGTACCGCGCGGGCGCGCGAGCCGCTGCGCGGGTACAGGAGGCCCAGCAGGCGGGACGCCCGGCGCTGCCCGGCGCACGCCCCGCCCCCGCGGGTGAACACGGCACCGCGCAGCCGGGCGGCGCGGCCCCGCTGCCGTACGCCGGCGGCAACGGCGTCGAGCACCCGGCCGGCACCACGCCCCCGGGCCAGATAGCCGACCCCTACGGCGTCCGCAACACGGCCTGGCACGGCGCGGCACCACGTCCCGGCGCCGGCGGTACGGCCCCGGCAGTGCAGGGCGACCGGGCATTTCCTCCGCAGGCGGGCGGCGCCGGCACACCGTCCCCGGGCGGAACAGGCACGTTCCCCGGCGCGGATCCCTCGGGAGGCCCGTTCGGCGCGGACACTTCCGGACACCGCGCGGATGCTCCGGCCCAGGGCGGAGACACCTCGGGTCGTGGTCAGGGCCCCTCGGGTTACGGCAGGGACGCCTCGGCCTACGCGGGGGACAATGCCCCGCCTCACGGCACCGATACTTCGGGCTATGGCGCCGGTACCCCGCCTCATGGAACGAACACCTCGGGCCATGGTCAGGGCCCCTCGGGCTACGCGGGGAACAACGCCCCGCCTCACGGCACCGGCATCCCGGGCTACGGCAGGGACGCTTCGACCTACGCCGGGGACAATGCCTCGCCCCAGGGCACCGATGCCTCGGGCTACCGCGCCGGCCCCCCGCCTCACGGCACCGACGCCGCCGGCTACCGCGCCAACACCCCGCCTCACGGCACGAACACCCCACCCCGCGGCGCTGACCCCACCGGCTACGGCGCGCTCACCGCCGCCGGTCAGCCCGGCGTAGCCGCCTCCGGCAACCCCCGCCTCCCCGGTCTCGACGGATCCGTCCCGTCGCCCGGCCCCGGTGACTCCCCCCAAACCCCCTCCCGCTGGGACGAGTTGGCCGCCGCCGGAGTGCCCGCCCGCCGTGGGCCCGCCACCGCGTTGGCCGCCGAGCGGGCTCGGCAGGTGCGGATGACGGTTGTGGGGCCGGTGACCGAGCGGTGGGCGCCGGAGCAGGCCGTGCCGGTGCATGAGAACTGGCAGTTGGCCGCGCCGATCGGGCCGGCCACCGACCTGTGGGCGCTGGGCGCGCTGCTCTTCAGGGCCGTGCAGGGGCATGCGCCCTATCCGGAGGAGTCGACGGCCGAGCTGGTGCAGCTCGTGTGCGCGGAGCCGCCCGCGTTCGCGGAGGAGTGCGGGCCGCTGCGGCCGGTGGTGGAGTCGTTGCTCCGGCAGGACCCGACCGAGCGGCTCGACTTCGAGGAACTGCGGGGCTGGCTGCGGTCGTTGGTGCGTTCGGCGCCCGAGCCCGAGGCCGGTACGTATGTCGTCGCCACCCCGCCGACCGACCCCCGGCGGCTGCCGATCGTGCGGCGGCGCGGCGAGTTGGTGCGCAGGCGCCGGGCCGGGTTGCCCGCGACCAGTCCGCACGGGCGGCACAAGCGGGCCAAGGAAGAGGTCGGAGGGTCGCCTCGGAGGCTGGGCCGGACCCTGCTCATTCTTATTTTCCTTCTGCTGGCCGGTGCCGTCGCGTACGCCATGCTCTTCATGCCCAAGTCCGGGGAGAGCACCGGGGCCGGGCAGGGGGACAAGACCGGGGCCGCCGGGGACGTAAGCCCCGCGCCCTCCCAGTCGTCGGCCGCGGCGAGCAGCCGGCCGCAGCCCGACCAGACCTCGCCCGCGGCCCACAACAGCCCTTCCACATCCGCCAGTTCGACCCCGACACAGACCGGCTCGAACGTTGCCGACGGGTTCGTGCTGCGCAAGGACCCCGAAGGGTTCCAGATCGCCGTCGCCAAGGGCTGGACCCGTACGCCGAAGAACGGGAGCGGCCAAGTCGTCTACTCCCACGGCGACTTCGAGCTGATCGTCGTGCCGGGGCGGGACAGCGCCACGGCGAACGGCAGCGACCCGATGGTGTACCAGCGGGACAAGGAGCGGGAGTTGGCGCCCTACCGTGCGTCCAGCTGGGCCACCGCCACCGGGCTGCGGACCATCACCGTGGGCGGAAAGACCATGGCCGAGGGGCAGTTCACCTGGACGGACAGCCAGGGCGGCGACCTGTTCGTACGCAACATGGCGTTCCTCATCGACGGCAGGTACCACATCGTGCAGGTACGCGGCCCGGAGGCCCAACGGGACGAGGTGACACGGCTGTACGAGCAGGCGTCGTCGACCTATCAGTACACCGGGTGACCTGCGGAGGCGGCGCGCCGAAGCCCGATGGTTCCCGTTCGGGCGCAGAAGCGACAACCGTCACAGTGCGGTCTCCGTGGTACCCCGCTGGTTCCCTGGACGAGGGCCGGTCCTTACGCTGAGCCTGTCAAGAGCATTGCGGGGAAACGTGAATCAGATGCAGGGCCTGCTCCTCGCGGGGCGCTATCGGCTGGCCGAGTCGATCGGCAGCGGCGGCATGGGCCGGGTGTGGCGTGCGCACGACGAGGTGCTGCACCGGGCCGTCGCCATCAAGGAGTTGACGGCCGCGCTCTATGTGTCCGAGAGCGACCAGCCGAGACTGCTGGCGCGCACCCGCGCCGAGGCGCGCGCCGCCGCGCGCATCAACCACTCCGCCGTCGTCACCGTGCACGACGTACTGGAGCACGACGGCCGCCCGTGGATCGTCATGGAGCTGGTCGAGGGCAACTCGCTGGCCGACGAGGTCAAGGAGCAGGGCCGGATCGAGCCGGCCGAGGCCGCGCGCATCGGCCTGTGGGTGCTGCGCGCCCTGCGCGCCGCGCACACCGCCGGCGTCCTGCACCGCGACGTCAAGCCCGGCAACGTACTGCTCGGGCAGGACGGGCGGGTGCTGCTCACCGACTTCGGCATTGCGCAGATCGAGGGCGACTCGACCATCACGCGCACGGGAGAGGTCGTGGGCTCCGTCGACTACCTCGCGCCCGAGCGCGTCCGCGGCGCCGACCCGGGACCGTCCTCCGACCTGTGGGCGCTGGGCGCCACGCTGTACACGGCGGTCGAGGGCCGCTCGCCGTTCCGCCGCACCTCGCCGCTGTCCACGATGCAGGCCGTCGTGGAGGAGGACGCGGGCGAACTGCGGTACGCCGGTGCGCTCGCGCCCGTCATCGCCGCGCTGCTGAACAAGGACCCCGCCGCACGGCCCAGCGCGGACCAGGCCGAGCAGATGCTCGCGGAGGCGGCGGAGGGGCGACGGCCCCGGTCGGCGGAGGAGTGGCTGCCCACGCAGCAAGTGGGCTCGCGCCAGGCGGGGTTCGCGCAGGACACGCCCGGTACGGGTGCGACGCCGTACCCGTCGGGGGCCGCTCCGACTCCGTATCCGTCGGGGGCCGCTCCGACTCCGTATCCGTCGGGGACCGGGCAGACGCCGTACCCGTCGGGGGCCGGGCAGACGCCCTATCCTCCGGTTGCCGGGCCCACGTCGTACCCGACGCCCGTCGTCGCCCTCGCCACCCCCGCGCCGGTTGCGCCGAAGCGCCGCAGGCTCCGTTCCATCGTCCTGGTGGTCGTCCTCGCCGCGCTCGTCGGCGGCGGTACGGCGCTGGGGCTGCAGAAGTGGAACCAGGACCGGGACCAGGGCGGCACCCCGTCCGCCTCCGTCTCGAAGAGTCCTGCGGCGACCAGCGCACAGCCGGCCTCGCCGCAAGGTTCGGATACCGCCAACTGGCAGGTCCACCAGGACCCTTGGGGCTTCGACATATCCCTCCCCAAGGGCTGGGAGCGGAAGGTCTACGGCGACTCCGGCGGTATCAAGCAGGTCGACTACTCGCCCGACAACGAGAAGCACTTCGTGCGCATCGCCATCGACACCTCACCGGACTTCCCCACCGCGTACGCCCACCAACTCGACCTGGAAGTGCAGCTCCAACGCCTGGTCGACTACCGCCGGGTGACGCTGGAGGAGAACACCTTCCGCGACCGCCCGGGCTCCCTGTGGGACTACACCTGGACCGCGCAGGCCAAGGACACGCCCTACCCGGGCCCCCGGCGCGCGATCGAGGAGACGTACATGTCCCGTGACGGCGTCGAGTACGCGATCTACATGTCCTCTCCCGCCGCCGACTGGGCGACGACGAGCAAGCAGTTCAAGTCGGTCCTGCAGAGCTGGAGTCCCCACTCGGGCTGAGGGCTTCCGGTTGCGTCATGATGGTGCGCATGGGGACCGAGGGGGACAACGTCCGGGTGATCGCCGGGCGTTACCGACTGGAGAAGCGGCTCGGGCGCGGTGGCATGGGCATCGTGTGGCGGGCGACCGACCAACTCCTGGGGCGGCAGGTCGCCGTCAAGGAGATCGCCCAGGACGACTCCCTCTCCGAGGAGGAGGCCCGCCGGCAGCGCGACCGTACGCTGCGCGAGGCACGGGCGGTCGCGCAGTTGCGGCACCCGCACATCATCGTCGTGCACGACGTGGTCGAGCAGGACGAACGGCCGTACATCGTCATGGAGTTGATCGACGGCGGCTCGCTCGCCGACCGGATCTCCGCGCGCGGCCCCGTCGACGCCGCCGAGGCCGCGCGGATCGGGGTCGCCCTGCTCGGCGCGCTGCGTACCGCGCACGAGGCGGGCGTCCTGCACCGGGACATCAAACCGGCCAACGTGCTGCTGGGTGCGGCCTCCGACCGGGCCGACTCCGACCGGGTCGTCCTGACCGACTTCGGTATCGCACAGGTCGTGGGCGCCACGACGCTCACCGGGAGCGGCGAGTTCGTCGGCTCGCCCGAGTACACCGCGCCGGAGCGGATGTCGGGCCTGCCGACCGGTCCCGCGTCCGACCTGTGGTCGCTGGGCGCGCTGCTGTGCACGATCCTCAGCGGTGAATCGCCGTTCCGGCGCGACTCGTTGGGCGGCATCCTGCACGCGGTCGTCTTCGACGAGATCCGCCCGCCCGACGAGACCCGGCCGCTGCTTCCCGTCGTACGAGGACTGCTCGAACGCGATCCGGAACGGCGGTTGGCGGCGGCGGAGGCGGAGCGGATGCTGCGGGCCTTTCTGGACACGGGGCGCACGCCGGCCTCGGCCTCGGCTCCGGCATCCACGTCGGCATCGGGGCGTACGCCGAGGGGACGCACGCTGAAGCTGACGTCCGGCCGTGCGGCCAAGCCGGTGCCCGGTTACACGCCGACTCAACAGGACGTTCCCCGGCGGCAGTTGGAGACGTCGTCACCCTCGACCCCGCTGCCGTCGCCGACGCCCTCCGCCACGGCGGAGCAGCCCCCTCGGCGTTCCACGCGCGGTGTGCTCGTGGCCGCGTTGCTGGTCGCGGCGATGGCGGGGGCGGGGGTGTCGGCGGCGGGGCTGTTGATGCGGGGGGACGGGGACGGTGGCAGTGCGGGGGGTGCCTCGCCGGTGAGTTCGGCGCCGTTGACGTCCACGAGTGCCAGTACGCGGCCCTCGCCGTCCCCTTCGCCTTCGGCCACGGTCGGCACGTCCAACACCCCCACCGCGCCCTCCGGTTACCGCACCGCCCGCGACCCCGACGGCTTCTCGCTCGCCGTACCGGAGGACTTCGTGCGGGTACCGCAGGGCGAGCGCATCTTCTACATGTCGCCGGGGGAGACCTTCCGCCTGGGCATCAAGATGTCCGATCCCGAAACGGGCGGCCCGCTCGCGGTGATGAAGAGCGCGGCGGCCAAGGGGGCGGACACGAACCCCGGTTACCACGACGGCAAGGTCACCGACACGACCCACTACGGACACCCCGCCGCGCTCTGGGAGTTCAGCTGGAACGGCTTCAGCACGGCGGAGGGGCCCCGGCACACGTACGACATGTGCTGGGAGGAGGGCGGCCGGATGTACGACGTATGGGTGTCGGCGCCGGTCGGGAAGGTGCGGGAGGCGAAGGAGTACTTCGATGTCGCGCTGGACACCTTCGCGCACACGTAAGCGGGAGATATGCCGCAAGCCCGGTCACGGGTCTGTGACCGGAAAGCGTTCCCTGTGGATACGGGGGCGGTCGCCGCGATATGCATGGACCCATGAGCGGCGACGGGGGACGGGGCGGCCAGCCCGCACGTCGGACAAGGGGCACTGGGGCACGTACACCGATCCGAGCGGCAGTATCTGGTTCTTCCTGAGCCTCGACAAGAAGTCCGAGGACACCAACGGCTGCATCGACCTCGACATCGACACCCTGTGAACCGCGCCGTGGACGCCGACCTCGCGGTCATGAGCGTGCGCGCGCTCGGCGACCGCGGTCTGCCGGGCGATGTGATCGACGTGTACGCCGCCTGCCGCCACTACTCCGTGATCGAGCTGGAGCGGTTGGCGCTCGCGGACGACCCGACGGACTTCGACCTCTTCGGGCTGCGGGACCGGCTGGAGGGCGTGGTGTGGGTGAGCGACGAGGAGTTCGCGGCCCACGGACTCGACGCGCGGGAGACCGCCGAACTGAGGCACTGGGCCCTGGAGTGGGAGTCGGACCTGGGCCTGCGGCTCGCGGAGGAGTACGACGAGCCGGATCTCCCTGACGCCTGGACCTAACGAAGCACTACTGGGTGCGGACGTCTCCGCGATACCTCCCCGGCGTCATCCCGAACTCCCGGCTGAACGCGTGCGACAGCGCGTAGGGGCTGCCGTAGCCCGCCTCCCGGGCGACCGTCGCCAGCGGGGCGTCCGTGTCCCGCAGTCGCGTCGCCGCCAACGTCAGCCGCCACCACGTCAGATACGCCATCGGCGCCCGCCCCACCAGCGCGGTGAACCGGCGGGCGAGCGTCGCCCGGGACACCCCGGCCGCCGCGGCCAGCCGGTCGTTGGTCCAGGGCGCGGCCGGGTCGGAGTGCAGGGCCCGTAGCGCGGCGGTCGTCACGGGGTCGTTCAGAACCGACGGCCAACTGCCCGTCTCCGCCTCGGACATCCACGCCCGCACCAGGTAGATCAGCAGCAGGTCGAGCAGGCTCGGGAGCGCCAGGCAGGCACCCGGCCGCCGTTCGTCCAACTCCTGGGCCAACAGGTCCACGGCCGACCGCAGTTCGGGGTGACGGCCGACCCGGTTCGGCAGATGGACCACGTCCGGCAGCTCCGCCATCAGCGGATGCGTCCGGCTCCGGTCCAGCCGGTACTTCCCGCACAGCAGCTCGACCTCCGGCCCGCCGTCCCCGGCCGGCCGGCGCATCTCCTCGAACGGCACCGCCCGCCCGGTGTCGCCGGGCGAGTCCGCCAGCACGTGTCCCGCTCCGTGCGGCAGCAGGACGACGTCCCCCGCGCCCAGCGTCACCGGCTCGCCGCCCTTGTCGGGCACCAGCCAGCAGCTGCCCGCCAGCACGACATGGAACCCCGCGCCCTCGTACGGCGCGAGCCGCGTGCACCAACTGCCGCTCACCCGGAGCCGGTTGGAGGAGGGCCGCCCGGTCCGTACGGCGGAGATCGCGTCGCTCACCACATCCATACGGTCACGGTACGCCAGAGGGGCAGAGGTGAGGTGTGCACGTATTCAGATGAGGCATTCACGCATTGAGACGCTCAACACGGACTCCCTACGCTCGTTTCCATGACCGAGGACAACACCCAGACCTTCCCGATCGGCGACGTCGAAGTCGTCCGCGTCGTCGAGTGGCACCGGCCCTTCGCCCCCACCCGCACCCTCGTCCCGGACCTGGCCCCCGAGGTGTGGCAGGACCACCGCGAACTGCTCGCCCCCGACCACTGGGACCCCGAGAGCGACCGCGCGGTCGTGGCACTCCAGACGTGGGTGCTGCGCAGCGCCGGGCGGACCGTGCTCGTCGACACCGGGGTCGGCAACGGGCGGGAGCGGCCCGGCAATCCGCTGTTCCACATGAGCCAGGGCGACCTCCCGGGCCGGCTGGCGCGGGCCGGCGTACGGCCCCAGGACGTCGACGTCGTCGTCAACACGCACATCCACGGCGACCACGTCGGCTGGAACACCCATGATGTGGAGGGGAGTTGGCAGCCGCTGTTCCCCAACGCGCGCTATCTCCTGCCCGCCGCGGACGACTTCCACTTCGGCCCCGAGAACCGCTACGGCGGCGCGGTGACACCCGATGACCGCCTGACCTACGAGGACAGCGTCGCGCCCGTGCACCGCGCCGGTCTGGCCACCCTGTGGGACGGCACGTTTCGGATCGACGAGCACCTGACGTTGGAGTCCGCGCCCGGTCACACCCCCGGCTCGTCCGTCCTCCGGGTCGCCTCCGGCGGTGAACGGGCCGTGTTCGTGGGGGACTTGCTGCACAGCCCCGTCCAGATCGCCCATCCCGAGTGCAGCAGCTGCTTCTGTCTCGATCCCCGGCAGGCCGCGGACAGCCGCCGGCGCGTGCTCGAACGGGCAGCAGATGAAGGGGAGTTGGTGATTCCGGCGCACTTCGGCGGCACCGGTGTCGCGCGGGTACGGCGGGCCGGCGACACACTGGTGCTCGGGAAGTAGGACGCGCGTCGACAAGGCCGTATCCGGCGCGGTACTGATGGGGCATGAGCGAAGTCGGCGAACAGGTGCGCGACGGACGGCTGGTCGGCGGTCGCTACCGGTTGCTCGAACGGATCGGTTCCGGCGGCATGGGCACCGTGTGGCGGGCGTTCGACGAACTCGTGGACCGCGAAGTCGCCGTCAAGCAACCGCGGTTGCCCGGCGACCCGGAGGACGAGGAGTTCCGGCGGGCCGCCCACCGGCTCTACCGCGAGGCCCGCGCCGCCGCTCGCGTCGACCACCCCTCCGCCGTCGCCATCCACGATGTCGTCATCGAGGACGAACTCCCGTGGATCGTCATGGAGTTGGTGCGCGGCGAGTCCCTGCACGAACTGCTCGGGCGCGGCCCCCTCGCCCCCGCCGCCTCCGCCCGCATCGGCCTCGCCGTCCTCGGCGCCCTGCGCGCCGCCCACGCCGTGGGGATCGTGCACCGGGACGTGAAACCCGCCAACGTCCTCCTCGGTACGCACGACCGCGTCGTCCTCACCGACTTCGGCATCGCGCACATCCAGGGCGAGGAATCCCTCACCGCCAGCGGGGAGTTCGTCGGCTCGCTCGAATTCATCGCCCCCGAGCGCATGTCGGGCACCGGCGCGGGCCCGGCCTCCGATCTGTGGTCCCTGGGCGTCCTCCTCTACGCGGCCGTAGAAGGAGCGTCCCCCTTCCGCCGTACGACCGTGGAGTCCACCCTCGGCGCGATCCTCGCCGGCGACCCGCCCGAACCGACCCGTGCGGGACCCCTCGGACCGCTGATCATGCGGCTGCTGGCGCGGGACCCGGAGGCGCGGCCGGCGGCGGAGGAGGTCGGCGCGGTACTGGAGGCGGTGGCCGAGGGGAAGGACGTACCGGAACCACCGATCACCGTCCAGGACGCGCCGCCCGACGAAGAGCCCGACGAAGAGCCAGACGAGGAGCCAGACGAGGAGCCCGACGAAGAGCCCGACGAAGAGCCTGGCGAGGAGCCCGACCGGCAGACCGAGGGCGCCGTACCGGAGCCCGAACCGGAACCGGATCCCAAGCCCCGCCTCCTACGCCTACGCCCCCGCCGCACCCTTCTCCTCACCCTCGGGGCACTCCTCCTGGCGGGTCTGGTCTTCGGTACCGTCGTCGACAGCCTCCTGGGACGGGACAGCACCAAGAGCCCCTCTTGGACCCCGCACCCGGAGAAGGAGATGTCCGCCGTCCTCTCCCTCCCGTCCCGGTCCCGGCGGCTCGACGCGCAGGCGGGATCCGGCAGACGTACCGTCACCTACGGCACCGGCACCCTCCGGGTCCGCCTCACCGAGTGGGACGCAGCCGCCGGCTCGCCGCTCACCGAAGCGCACTCCCTGGGTCAGGGCACGTCCCACCCGCGGTACATCCGCACCAGTTTCCGGGGAAACAAGGACGCCGTCCTCGCGGACACCGTCTACGACCAGTCCGGCATCCCGACCCGCGTCATGGCCCTGATCATCCGTACCGCGGACCACCGTATGTACGAGCTGCGCGTGGACATGCCCAAGGGCACCCCGGATGAGAAGAAGGGCACCGCGCTCTTCAAGGGCGCCCGCGACCGGCTCGCCCTCACGGAAAAGTGATCCGGTGGTGATTCGGCCGTGATCATTCACGTACAACGCCCTGATCAGCACGTTCGACGCCAGTGATCACTGGCGCTATGTGGGTACGCGGTGAATCCCGATTACCGACGGGTACCCAAACCTCCCGTCGCGGCATACCCTGCCGCACATGACGGACTCGCAGGCCCCGGAAAAGACCGGTACGGAAACGACGACCGGCACGAACCCCCTCGCGTCGGCTCCCACAGGCGCCCGTACCGCCGCCGATGTGGTCACCCCGGAGCTGGTCGCCCAGCTCACGAGGGGTGTGGTCGGCTCCGGCCGGACCGCCAACCACACGCCGTTCACCGGTGAGAAGCTCGCCGACCTGCCCGAGTCCACCCCCGAGGACGTGGCGAAGGCCTTCGACGCGGCCCGCGCCGCGCAGGCCCTGTGGGAACAGACTCCGGTACGCCGGCGCGCGGCCGTCCTGCTCCGCTTCCACGACCTCGTGCTCGCCCGGCAGGCCGAGGTCCTCGACCTGATCCAGCTGGAGACCGGCAAGGCGCGGCTGCACGCGCACGAGGAGGTGCAGGCCGTCGCCGTCGCGGCCCGCCACTACGGCCGCAAGGCCCCCGCCTACCTCCGCCCCAAGCGGCACACCGGCGCCGTCCCGACCCTGACCAAGGTCACCGAACTCCGCCACCCCCGCGGGGTGGTCGGCCAGATCGCCCCTTGGAACTACCCCCTCGAACTCTCCGTCGGCGACGCCCTCCCGGCCTTCGTCGCGGGCAACGCGGTGGTGATGAAGCCGGACACGGAGACCTGCCTGACCGCCCTCTGGGCCCGCGACCTCCTCATCGAGGCCGGTCTGCCCGCCGACGTCTTCCAGGTCGTCCTCGGCGAGGGCCCGGTCGTCGGCCCCGAGGTCGTCAAGCACGCCGACTACGTCTCCTTCACCGGCTCCACCCGCACCGGCCGCGAGGTCGCACAGGGCGCGGCGGCCCGGCTGGTCGGCGTCTCCCTCGAACTCGGCGGCAAGAACGCCATGTTGGTCCTGGCGGACGCCGACATCGAGAAGGCGGCGGCGGGCGCCGTCCGCGCCTGCTTCTCCTCCGCCGGCCAACTCTGCATCTCCATCGAGCGGTTGTACGTACACGAGTCGATCGCCGACGCCTTCCTGGACCGCTTCGCCGCCCGCACCAAGGCCATGCGCCTCGGCACGTCCCTCGCGTACGGCGCCGACATGGGATCGCTGGTGGGGGAGCGGCAGTTGGAGACGGTGACCCGGCACGTGGAGGAGGCCGTGGCGAAGGGCGCGAAGGTCGTCGCGGGCGGCGTCGCCCGCCCGGACATCGGCCCGTACTTCTTCGAGCCGACCATCCTCGACGGCGTCGAGGCCCCCATGTCGGTCTGCGGCGAGGAGACCTTCGGCCCGGTCGTCTCCATCTACCGCTTCAAGACCGAGGACGAGGCGGTGGAGCAGGCCAACTCCACGCCGTACGGCCTGAATTCCTCGGTCTGGACGAAGGACGGCCGCCGCGGCCGTGCGGTCGCCGCCCGCCTCCGCACCGGCACGGTCAACGTCAACGAGGGCTACGCCCCCGCCTACGGCAGCGTCCAGTCCCCCATGGGCGGCATGAAGGACTCCGGCCTCGGCCGCCGCCACGGCTCCGAGGGCATCCTCAAGTACACCGAGGCTCAAACGGTCGCCCAGCAAAGGTTGTTGCCGATGGCTCCCTCGCTGGGCATGGACGACGAGGCGTACGCGAAGTTCATGAGCACGAGTCTCCGGGTGATGAAGGCATTCAGGCTGCGGTAGTTACCCCAGGGGCGCGGGGAACTGCGCGCTCAGCCACACACAACCCGCACGGACACTCAAAGAGGAGCCAACGTGCCCCAGGACACCTACGACTACGACGTCATAGTCGTCGGTTCCGGCTTCGGTGGTTCAGTAACCGCCCTCCGCCTGACCGAAAAGGGCTACAGCGTCGGCGTGTTGGAAGCCGGCCGCCGCTTCACCCCGTCGACCCTCCCGAAAAACTCCTGGGACCTCAAGAACTACCTGTGGGCCCCCAAGCTCAACCTGTTCGGCATCCAACGCATCCACCTCCTCGGCAACGTCATGGTCCTCGCCGGCGCAGGCGTCGGCGGCGGCTCCCTGAACTACGCCAACACCCTGTACGTCCCGCCGAAGCCGTTCTTCGAGGACCCCCAGTGGCGCGACATCACCGACTGGGAGGAGGAGTTGGGCCCGTACTACGACCAGGCCCGCCGCATGCTCGGCGTACGGCTCAACCCGACGATGACCCCGTCCGACGTCCATCTGAAGGCCGCGGCCCAGCGGATGGGCGTCGGCGACACCTTCCACATGGCCCCGGTCGGCGTCTTCTTCGGTGACGGCGAGGACGCCGAGGGCACCACGAAGGCCAGGCCGGGCGAGCAGGTGGCGGACCCGTACTTCGGCGGGGCGGGCCCGGACCGCACGGCGTGCACCGAGTGCGGCGAGTGCATGACGGGCTGCCGGCACGGTGCCAAGAACACCCTCAACGAGAACTACCTCTACCTCGCCGAGAAGGCGGGCGCCGAGGTCCACCCGATGACGACGGTCGTGTCGGTCACCGACGACTCGCAGGGCGGCTACGCGATAGCCACCCTGCCCACCGACGCGCGCCGCACGTCGGAGGGGAGGACCTTCAAGGCCCGCCGGGTCGTCCTCGCCGCCGGCACCTACGGCACCCAGACCCTCCTGCACCGCATGAAGGCGGGCGGCCAACTGCCTTACCTCTCCGAGAAGTTGGGCGAACTGACCCGCACCAACTCGGAGGCGCTGGTCGGCGCCCAGACCAACAACCGCCGTTACCGCAAGGCGACGGGCGAGCGGCAGGTCGACTTCACGCGCGGAGTCGCCATCACGTCCTCGATCCACCCCGACGGGAACACCCACATCGAACCGGTCCGCTACGGCAAGGGCTCCAACTCGATGGGCGGCCTCTCCATACTCCAAGTCCCCTACGCGGAGGGCTCGTCGAGGGCACTGGCCTGGCTGGCGAACGCCGCCCGCCACCCCCTCCTCGTCCTGCGCTCCCTCTCCAACCGCCGCTGGTCCGAGCGGACCATCATCGGCCTGGTGATGCAGTCGCTGGACAACTCCCTGACGACGTACCTGAAACCGGACGGCGTGGGGAAGGGACTGCTGACGGCCCGTCAGGGGCACGGCGCCCCCAACCCCAAGCAGATCAGGGCCGCTTCGGAGGGCGCGGCGGCCATCGCCGCCGAGATCAACGGCTTCGCCGGCTCGAACGTCGGCGAACTGATGGGCACCCCGCTCACCGCCCACTTCCTCGGCGGCTGCCCCATCGGCGCCTCCCGCGAGACCGGCGTGATCGACCCGTACCACCGCCTCTACGGCCACGCCGGCATCTCGGTCGTCGACGGCTCGGCGGTCTCCGCGAACCTCGGCGTCAACCCGTCCCTCACCATCACGGCGCAGGCCGAGCGCGCGATGTCGTACTGGCCCAACAAGGGCGAGCCGGACCCGCGTCCGGAGCAGGGGCTGGCGTACGCACGCCTGAAGCCGGTGGAGCCGCGGCAACCCGCGGTCCCCGAGAGCGCGTTCGGCGCGCTGAGGCTGCCGTTCCTGGGGATGCCGACGGTGCCGCCGAAGCCGTAGCGAAGCATTGTCCGTAGCAAGGCATTCAGCACGAACAGAAGGACCTGCGCCCCCCTCCGAGCGCAGGTCCTTCTTCGTCGAGCCGAGCTACGTGTCAGGCGCGCTCTCCGGTGTTCAGGCGCTCTCTCCGGTCTTGCGGCGGCGCACCATGACCACCGCGGCGGCGCCCGCGACGACCGCGGCACCGCCCACGAGGCCGATCACCGGGAGCGCGGAACTGGAGCCGGTCGCGGCGAGGTTGCCGGTCGGCAGGTCGGAGACCTCGCCCTGCGGCCTCTTCACCGAGGTGTCCTTGCCGCCGTCGCCCGGCGTGGCGGTGCCCGGGGCGGGGTTCGCGGAGCCGGCCTTCAGGACCTCGAAGTCGTACTCGGCCCAGCCCTCGGCGATGCAGTCCTGGCCCTTGATGTTGTCGAGGTAGGCGCCGGAGCCGAAGGAGTAGGCGTCGCCGGCCGGGGCCTTCGCGCTGATGCTGACGCGCAGGTCGACGGTCTCGCTCTTCCCGGACTTCAGGGCGTCGACGTAGAAGAAGTAGTCACCGGCCCACTCGTCGTCGCCGATGCGGTCCCAGGAGCCGGACTCGGGGTTCTTGAACTCCAGGTCCACGTACGGGCTCAGGAACTTCGACTCGTCGACCTCGTAGTTCTCGACCTCGGCGTAGAAGGCGACGCCGTCGACCGTGGTCTTCGAGTCGTTGGTGACGGTCAGCTCGAAGGTGTGGAAGCCGTCGCCCGCGACGATCTTGCCCGGCAGGCCCTTGATGTCCGCGGACACCTTGGCGTCGGAGAAGTCCTCGTCCAGGTCCTCGCAGAACGGCACGTCCGGGTCCGTCGGCTCCTCGCTCGGCTCGGCCGAGGTGGAGGGCGTGGCCGACGTGGACGCGCTGGCGCTCGCCGAGGGCGAGGCCGAGTCGCTCGGCAGCGTGCTGCCGGACGGCGAGGCGGAGTCGGACGGCGTCGCCGAGGTCGTGTCCGACGGCGACGCGGACGGCGACTCGCTCACGCTCTCGGTCGGCGTCGCCGACGGCGAGGACGACTCGTCCGCGAAGGCGGCCGGCGCCGACAGCAGGGCGAGCGGAGCGATGGCGGCGGTCGCGGCGGCCGCGGCGATGGCACGGCGAAGCTTCATGAAGTCCTCGGGGAGTCCGGTGTGCTGCGCAGGCGCGGCACGCTGGGCGGAGGGCTCCGCGTGTGGGGCGCGGGTGTGGCCCTTGGTTGTGCAGGTGAGACCCGGGAAGCCTGTGAACGGTTGTGCTCACTCTCACCAAACTCTTATGTGGGCTGTGTCACACCCAGGTTCTTCTTGTGAACACGCTTTCGAACGCCTACAACTACCAGGTGTCTGACAAACCGTCCGAGGAACCGTCCTCGACCCCGGAGATCCCCGACGACGTCTGGGACAAGTTCGCCCGTGACACGGAGCGCGACATCCGGGCCTCCGCCCAGAAGGAACCGTCCGCGCGCGCCCGCCAGGTGACCGAGCGGCTGAAGAAGGGCGAGCAGCCCGAGGGCTGGCGCACCGGTCCGGCCTGGCAGGAGATGAACGGGCGGGCCCGGCGCAGGCGTCGGCTGTGGGCCGTTCTCGGTGTCCCGCTCGCCATAGCCGTCGCCGTGGTCGCGATGAGACCGTCGCTGCTGCCCGGCGACCCCTTCGCCAAGGCCGGTCATGCCGCCGCCTCGGTGTCCCCGCTCCCCCCGGAGACCGCCGCCCCGACCGCGGCGCCCTCCGCCGTGGACCCCCAAACCCCCACCCTGGACCGGCCGTTCGCCGGTTCGCCCGCGCTGAACTGGGCGGACGGCGCGGCCGGCATCGTCCTGCCGAAGGCGAAAGCCGTGGGATCGATATCGAGGGACCGGGTCGAACTGGCCCTCCAGGAGACGAAGATCCTGCTCGTCGCCGCCAACCTCGACCCGAAGACGATCGGTGGCGCCCGCCCGTCCGCCGCCCTCGCGGTACTCGACCCGAAACAGCCCAAGCTGCTCGACGACCTGAACGCGTCCCTCGCCGCCCCGAGCAGGACGCAGGACCCCACGATGCTCTTCAGCCGCTTCGCCCCCAAGGACGTACGGCTGGTCGGCAAGGTCGTGAAGACGCGAGGACGCATCACCTTCGCGAAGGACGCGCGCGGGGACGTCACCGTGCACACCGACTACACCTTCGTCTACCCGCTGGTCCGCACCGACGGCTCCACCGAGGTCGCCCGCACCATCGTCCGCCGGGTGATCGACGTCCGGATCCTCGACCCGGCCCGCTACCAGGTCACCCCCGGTCTGCTGAGCCTCAGCTCCTACAACGCGGAGTTCGGCAACTCGGCCTGCGACGTCTACGACGGCTATCTGCACCCGGAGTTCCACTCCGACGCCGCGTCCCCCACGGGCCCATCGCCCTCGGGCCCGACGACGGACCCGTACGACCGGAGCAAGAGCATCGGCCAGGGCGACAACGCGACCTGCGGGACGGTGAGCCGGACCTGAGGTCTGCGGCTTGGACCTGAGGTCTGCGGCTTGGACTTGAGGTGAACGGAAGCGAAGGGCCCCGCGGGACGGAGCCGCGGGGCCCTTCTCCGTCAGCACCGACGTCAGGGCAGCGCCGGTGCCTGGGAAGCGGCGCCGGGGGGTTGCGCCGCTGGTCTCAAGTTGTCTGGAGTGCTCCGGGTCAGTGCTCCGGGTCAGTGTCCTGGGTCGGCGCCCCGGCGCACGCGGGGCGCACGCTTGGTCTCGACCTTTGGCAGTGGGACGGTGCACCGCAATGCGGTTGACTGCGTGGGGACTTGGGGCTCGGGAGGGGGCCCGGGGACTCTCTACGCATCGTGCTGGATGGACGCGGCCTTCGCAACCGTTCGATCCGCCTTTGTGCATTTTTGCAGTTTCCGCCGGGCGGCCCCGGGCGTCCCCGGAGCCGACCGTTCTCTTGGGTGACCGGGCTGCTGTCCCCTGCCGTCCGGTCACGACCCTGGAGCGAGGTCCCACGACATACGGCACGATCCGTACGTCTCATCGCCCCAGCGAGCCACGCGTGGTTCTTTCGGGCCCGCCCCTGGCTGGCACGGACATCCCCACCAACGAAGCGGTGCGCGCGGCGGTCACGCGCCGTACGGGTGAGACGGGGCTCGAACTCAGATCCGCCCCCGGGACAGTTCGAGCAGCGTCATGGCGAGGGCGGTGCCGGGCCGGCCGAGGGCGTCGCTGTAGTGGCTGAGGATCTCGTTCTCACGGGACAGGTGCACGCGCCGGCCGCCGGAGGCGATCCGCGTCTCCTGGACGACGGCGGACACGGCGACCCGTTCCTGGATGAGACCGATGATCCGGTCGTCGAGCGCGTCGATGCGCTCGCGGGCGTCGGCGATGGTCTGTTCGGGGGTGGTGGTGCTCATACGGGGCTCCTTGTGGCTGGAGCGCGAGGACCGACCGACCCGGGAAACGACAGGCGCCCCGGGCCTTGTCGGCCCGGGGCGCCTGGGAAGTCGCTTGTCAGTAACTCAAGCAGCACGACCATGGCAGCCGGCGGGCCGGTTGCCATAGGTAAAGAGGAAGGTCGGGTGCGTGAGCATGGGGCGAGTATGGCACAGGGTTTTTCGAGGGGGGTCCGAGGGCGCCCTGCCAGCCCACGGAGTGGGGCGGCGAGGGTGCCTTTCCAGCCCACCGAGCCGCGTGGTGACGGTGCCCTTTCAGCCCACCGAGCCGGCCGATGACGGTGCCCCTTCCAGCCCGCCGAGTCGGGCGGTGGGTGGGCACAGGTCCGGGGGGCTGGGGGCGGAGCCCCCAGGACGACCAGGTGTCCGACGCCGACCCCGTTAGAATCGGTACCCAGACCCCCCGCCCCACCGCCGGAAGGCCCCGCTCCCGTGTCAGCGACCCCCGCCCCCGACACCGTCCTGGTCGTCGACTTCGGCGCGCAGTACGCCCAGCTCATCGCCCGCCGCGTCCGCGAGGCCCGGGTCTACAGCGAGATCGTGCCGAGCACCATGCCGGTCGCGGAGATGCTCGCCAAGAACCCGGCGGCGATCATCCTCTCCGGCGGCCCCTCGTCGGTGTACGCGGAGGGCGCCCCCCGCCTGGACCGCGCGCTCTTCGACGCCGGCGTCCCCGTCTTCGGCATGTGCTACGGCTTCCAGCTGATGGCCACGACCCTGGGCGGCACGGTCGACAACACCGGCGCCCGCGAGTACGGCCGTACGCCACTGCACGTCTCCCGCTCCTCCTCCACCCTCTTCGAAGGCACCCCCGACGAGCAGTCCGTCTGGATGTCGCACGGCGACGCCTGCTCCGCCGCCCCCGAGGGCTTCACGGTCACCGCGTCCACGGACGTCGTCCCGGTCGCCGCCTTCGAGAACGACGAGAAGAAGCTCTACGGCGTCCAGTACCACCCCGAGGTCATGCACTCCACGCACGGCCAGCAGGTCCTGGAGCACTTCCTGTACCGGGGCGCGGGCCTCACCCCGGACTGGACGACCGGCAACGTCATCGACGAGCAGGTCGCCCTCATCCGCGAGCAGGTCGGCGACAAGCGCGCGATCTGCGGCCTGTCCGGCGGTGTCGACTCCGCCGTAGCCGCCGCGCTCGTCGCCCGCGCCATCGGCGACCAGCTGACCTGCGTCTACGTCGACCACGGTCTGATGCGCAAGGGCGAGACCGAGCAGGTCGAGAAGGACTTCGTGGCCGCGACCGGCGTCAAGCTCGTCGTCGTGGACGCGGAGGAGCGGTTCCTCGGCGCGCTCGCCGGGGTCTCCGACCCCGAGCAGAAGCGGAAGATCATCGGCCGCGAGTTCATCCGCGTGTTCGAGCAGGCGCAGGCCGAGATCATCGCGGACGAGGGCCCCGAGGTCGCGTTCCTGGTGCAGGGCACGCTCTACCCGGACGTCGTCGAGTCGGGCGGCGGCACCGGCACGGCCAACATCAAGTCGCACCACAACGTGGGCGGACTCCCGGAAGACCTCGAATTCAAGCTGATCGAGCCTCTCCGCAAGCTCTTCAAGGACGAGGTCCGGATGGTCGGCCAGGAGCTGGGCCTCCCGGACGAGATCGTCCAGCGCCAGCCCTTCCCCGGCCCCGGCCTCGGCATCCGCATCGTCGGCGAGGTCACCAAGGAGCGCCTCGACCTGCTCCGCGACGCGGACGCCATCGCCCGCGAGGAACTGACGGCGGCCGGCCTCGACCGCGACATCTGGCAGTGCCCGGTGGTCCTCCTCGCCGACGTCCGCAGCGTCGGCGTCCAGGGCGACGGCCGCACCTACGGCCACCCGATCGTCCTGCGCCCGGTCTCCAGCGAGGACGCCATGACGGCCGACTGGTCCCGCCTGCCGTACGAGGTCCTCGCGAAGATCTCGACCCGCATCACGAACGAGGTCGCCGACGTCAACCGGGTCGTCCTCGACGTCACGTCGAAGCCGCCGGGGACCATCGAGTGGGAGTGAGCCTTCTTGGGGCTCAGGTCCGCTTGACGGTGCGCACCGCCGCTCCAGGCGTCCAGACCTGCACGACCAGGTACGTCTCGTCCTCGACGTAGGTCCGCACGACCTCCGTCAGCTCGGTGCGGAAGAGGTGGAACAGCTCCGGCGGTTCCACCTCTTTGCTGTACGCCCCCTTCACCCCGGCGTCGGTGACCTCCACCGCCCGCCCGGTGACCCGCACATCCCCGCCGCCCATCTCCGTACCCGCCCCCGGATTCGCCTGGAGCGCGAACCGCGGGTCCCGCCGCAGATCCAGCGCCTTCAGCGAGTCGGGCATCATCCCGAGCCACAACTCACCGTCCAGGAAGCGCACTTCCAGCCCGGTGGTACGGGGTGACCCGTCCTTGCGCAGGGTCGCGAGAACATGGTGGGTGAAGGCCCCGAAGCGCTCCTCGACGGTCGCGGCGAGGTCAGGTTCGGCGGCGGTGAAAGCGGCCCAGTTCGCTGTCATACGGCGAGTGTTCCGCCGATAACAGACATCCTCTGTCCTCTTTACAGACCGGCACTGCCCTTTTCGACCGACCGGCGGTAACTTCTCGCCCTTACAACAACCCCAGTGCTGGAGGACCGATGCCCGGGCCGACGCCGCCCTCCCCCCTGTCCACCGACCGGCTGCAGTTCGCCATGCCGCCGATGCACGAGTCGGTCGAGGACGAACGCCGGCACCGCAAGGAACGGCTCGCGGGCGCCCTGCGCCTGTTCGGCCGGCTCGGCTTCGAGGACGGGGTCTCGGGGCACATCACCGCCCGCGACCCCGAGTTCAGCGACTGCTTCTGGGTCAACCCCTTCGGGATGCCCTTCCGGCACGTCACCGTGAGCGATCTGGTGCTGGCCAACTCGGACGGCCAGGTCCTCCAGGGCCGCCACCACGTCAACCAGGCCGCCTTCACCGTGCACTCCCAGGTCCACGCCGCCCGCCCGGACGTCGTCGCGGTCGCCCACTGCCACTCCGTGCACGGCCGCGCCCTCTCCGCCCTCGGCGACTTCCTCGACCCGATCAGCCAGGAGAGCTGCGCCTTCTACGAGGACCACGCGCTCTACGACGCCTACAGCGGCGTCTCCGTCGACGCCGAGGAGGGCAAACGCATCGCCGCCGGACTCGGCTCGCGCAAGGCGCTCGTGCTGCGCAACCACGGACTGCTCACCGTGGGCGACTCCGTGGACGCGGCGGCCTGGTGGTTCCTGTCCATGGAACGCTCCTGCCAGGTCCAGCTCCTCGCCAAGGCGGCCGGCAGACCCATTCTCATCGACCACAAACTCGCCGTCGCCACCCGCGAACAGACCGGCGGCGACCTCGTCGCCTGGATCAACTACCAGCCCCTGTGGCAGGACATCAGCCGCACCGAACCGGACCTCCTCAGCTGACGCCGACCGGTCGACGCGGCTCAGTTGAATCCCCGCAGCACGGCCGCCTTGGTCATCCTGAACTCCTCGTCCGTGAGCACCCCTTCCCGGTGCAGCTCGCCCAACTCCCGCAGTCTGCGCAGGAGTACGTCGTGATGGTCGGCCGGAGGCGGAACAGTGGCCAACCGCCGAGAGCGGTCCGGGAACTCCCCGTTGTCGAGTTCCCGGACCGACGGATGCGGCAGCCGCGCGGTCACCGCCGTCGCCACCAGCGCGGTGAGCAGATCACGGCGGGTGCTGCCCCACAGATCGAGGGCGTACGGGTCCTTCTCCGGCGGCAGTTTGGAGAACACGGTCTCGCGCGTCACGAACCGCATGAACCCGTCTTCGTAACCGGAGTTGGGCAGCCACTCCACCTGGACGAGATCGCCCACGGCGACTATCCGCGGCCCGGTCGCGCGCTTGACGCGCTCGGAGGTGTCGGCCCAGTCGATGCGCACCTGGGCGCCGTCGAAGGACACCGTGCCGTCGGAGGAGCGGACGGAGACCGGGACCGGCGGGCCGGGGAGGAGATAGGCCTTGGTGGGTTCCTTGGGGATCTGGTCGAGGAGCAGCGCGTGCCGGATCTCCTCCGCCACGTACTCGGCGACCCCGGACCGGTCGATGTCCACGATCAGCCGGTACGGATCCGCCGGGTCCGGCAGCCGTCCGCCGGTCGCCTGCAGCAGCGGGTCGGCGCCCTCGCGCAGTCTCAGACGCAGTCGGCCACGTTTGCGTTCGGGTTCGTAGACGACGCCCGCGACGGCTTCGAGGGGCACCGCGATCTCGCCGTACGTCTGCCGGAACAGTGGCACGGAGCGGTGAAGTCCCGGCGTGATACGGACCGTTGTGCCGTCGAAGGCCCAGGTCCCGTCGCGCTGGATGATCTCGGCCATACGCGAATTCTCGCAGCCGGGTCAACACGGCGGCGCTCACTTCACCCGCGCTGACCAGACCTGCCGGACGCGGGCCGTGTCCCGTAGGGCACAATCCGCTGTTGTCGTGCGGGAGTTGCAAGGCGGTGGCCAAAGGCTTCGGAGCCGGCCGCCGAACGTCAGGGCCCGGGGTCGCGGGCCGAGGTCCATGAGGGTCATGGGGAAGGCAGGCGTCGGGCGTGGCGGTGCAGGAGGCGAGACAGGGCGGCGAGCATGCCGGTGCCCACGGAGGCGGCTGTGCCTGCGGGGACTGCCCGCACGGGGCACGCGAGGGGCATCGGCGCGCGGTCGCCGCGTTCCTCGTCAAGCGGGACGGCTTCGCGGCCGGGGAGGGGCTGCCGGCGGCGGTGGCGCACTCGGCGTCCGCCTCCCGGCAGTGGGTGTCGGACGAACTGACCCAGTCCGCCGACGCCGTCGCCGAACGCGGCCGGGCCGAGGGCGGCGCCTGGCTGGCGCGCCTGTGGCACCGCACGGCGTTCGCGGTGTGGGGCGCCTTCGTGGTGCTGCTCCTGGTGCAGTCGTTCACCGCGATCGGCGCGGGCTGGACGGCGGCACGCACGGCCGGGATGCTGGCCGCGCTCGTGGTCGCCGGCGCGGTGACGGCCGCCTCCTGGTTCCACCGGGCGCGCGGCGGGGCGCTCGCCCCGGTCATCGGTGAGGACAACCGGCTGTCGACCTCTCGTGCCGTGGCCGTGTCCTGGGTGCTGTTCGTGGCGTACGCGGTGCTGGTCCTGGCCGGCCGCCTCGCCGCCGCCTCCGACCACGCCGAACGCGACGCCCTCATCTCCGGCCTCGAACTCGCCCGGGGCGCCGGTGTGGTGACCGTCCTCGCCGTGGTCTGCGCGATCGCCGTGCTCGTCCGCCGGGTCGTCGGCCTGCGCGTCCTCGGCCAGCGCCTCCAGAAGCTCCCCGCCGACCGCCCCCGCGCGGCCGACCTCCTCACCGACGACGCGGGCCGCGGCACCTTCGCCGACATCCAGTACGTCGCGATCAGCGCCGTCGCCCTTGTCTTCGTCGCCGTCCGCCTGGCCCGCCGCCCCGACCAACTGCCCGACCTGCCCTGGGGGTTGGCGGTTGTAGTACTGATCTCAGCCGCGACATACCTGGCCGGCAAGTACGCGGAGGGCGGCCGTCCGGTCATCCTCTCGGTGGTGCGCTCCCGCGAGGCCGGCGATCTCGACGCCCCCATCCGCACCGGCGACGACATCGAGATCCGCGGCGCCGGCTTCGTACCCCCCGGCGCCCAGACCGCCGACCGGCTCTCCCGCATGGTCGTCCGCATCGGCCCGGTCAACGTCCACGTCCCTCTCGTCCCGGTCACCGGCGGCTTCTCCAACCCCACGGACACCCTTCTGACCGTCCCCGTCCCGGTCGACGTGGAACCCGGCCGCGTCGAGGTACAGGTCGTGACGGCGGCGGGCGTGGAGACGAACGCGTGCGTGGTCGAGGTGACGGACTGACCGGACTCCTGTACGAGTGGATACGGGCCGGAGCTGGAAAAAACTGGCTGACTCATGGTTGAGCGGGTCCCCCTATTCGTACGTATGGTCTGTTGAGGGGTCACGGCACGGCGGGCGAGAGGCGGCTAAGGGCGATGACTCACGGCACTCGGATGGATACGCAAACCCCGTACCTCGACGGCGATCGGAGCTGGCGGGACACCGCCACCCGATATGCCCTGCTTCCCCTGCGCGTCTTTCTCGGCGTCACCTTCATCTACGCCGGCCTGGACAAACTCACCGACAGTGCCTTCATGAAGTCCTCCGGCGCCGGCTCGGTCGGCGAGACGATGCGCGCGGTCCGTGACTCCTCGGCGATCCCGGCCCTGGTCGACCTGTCCCTGAAGAACCCCGTCGGCTTCGGCTACGCCATCGCCTTCGGCGAACTCGCCGTCGGTATCGGCACGTTGATCGGCCTCCTGGCCCGCCTCGCCGCACTCGGCGGCGCGCTGATCTCGCTCAGCCTGTGGCTGACCGTGAGCTGGCAGTCCGACCCGTACTACTACGGCAACGATCTCGCCTACCTGATGGCCTGGCTGCCCCTCGTCCTCGCGGGCGCCTCCGTGTTCTCCCTGGACGCGGCGCTACGCGCGAGGCGAAGGCAGCGGGCGGGAGGCTACCGGTAGTCAGCCGGATATCTCAGGACCGGGGTCGGCCGTGCTCGGACGGCCGACCTTTCGGCGTCTGCGGACCGCCCCGTTGATGCCCGCCGCCACACCGGCCAGGATCAGGCCGACCGTGACGAGGGGGATCACCGCGAACCACTCGGTCACCCACAGCCCGCCCGCGTCCCCGGCGTAGAGCACGCCCGCGGCGACGAGGAAGAGACCGGCGACCAGCTTCCCGGGCTGGAACTCATGACGCAGCACGGCTGACCTCCGCCTGTCCGACGCCGACGTGGAGGTCCAGATCCACCGTGCCGGTGCTCTTGACGCCCGTCGCCGGGGACAGAGTGACCTGCTTGTGCTTGCCCGGCTCCACGTCCACGTCCTTCTTGTCGTCACCGGGCAACTGGATGTCCCCGACGCCCACGTCCACACTCAGTTTCACCGTCACGTCCGACGGCACGATCACCTTCAGGTGCCCGACGCCCACCTCGGCGTCCGTGGCGACCGTCTGCCCCTTGGCCAGTCGCAGCCCGGTCAGGTCGAGCGTGCCCACCCCGTTCCCCAGGTCGTACTTCTGCTGGACCTCGGCCACCGCCGTGGGCTGCCACGTGACGCGGTCCCAGTGGGTGGTGAGGTCCTTGGGCAGCGCCGCCGACGCGGCCAGCAGACCGGCGGTGACGATCGCCAGGAACACCGAGCCCGCCCCCGTACGCCCCAGGAACGCGCTGAGCGCGATCCCCAGGCCGAACACGACGAGCGCACAGGCCAGGCCCGCCTGAAGGCTGGTGCCGAGCGCCTGGTCGTCCCACTTCGCGGCGGTGCCGAGGCCACCCGCGAGCAGCGCGAGGAGGAACACCCAGCCGCCGATCCACCGCGGGCCACGCGGCCTCGGGGGTGCCGGGCGCGGGGGCCGCTGATCCTCCCGCCAGTGCGGGTACGAGGGGCCGAGGCGGATGTCGATCACGTCCGCGATGTCACGGTCGCGGGAGTCTCCCGGGCCCCACAGATAGCCCGTGCCACCGACGTGCGTGCCGTCCTTGACGATTGGATCGCGCCACCAGGAGGGGTAGGCGGCCGGCACCGGCGGCGCCTGGGCCTCCGGCGGGGCGTCGGCGACGGCCTGCGCGGCCAGCGGGTCGGGGTCGGGGGCGCCGCGCTGCTGCGACCAGTACCCCGCGCCCGCCAGCAGGAGGGAGAGGACGACGGCGAAGGTCAGCACGCTGGCGTTGCTCAGCATCGACAGGAACACCCCGCAGCCGACCAGCGCGAACAGCACGGCCGCCAGGGCCTGGCCGTCGACGCGGCCGGTGAAGAGCTTGCGGACCTCGTTCTCCTCCTCGTCGTCGTACGGGACGAAGAGCCAGGCGAAGCCATAGAAGATGAGGCCGATGCCGCCCGTCGCCGACAGCACGGCGAGCGTGATCCGGAAGATCACCGGGTCCATGTCGCACTGCCGCCCGAGCCCCGCGCACACCCCCGCGAGCACCTTGAACCGCCGGTCCCGCCGGAACCGGTGCGGGGGCGCGACCGCGGTCGAGTCGCCGGGTGCGGCACCCGGCGCCGACGCGGCACCCGCGGCGGGCACGGCGTCCCGCGGCCCGCCGCCCGCTCGCGGGCGCGGGCCGGAGCCGGGTCCCGGACCCGTCGCGGCGTGCTCGTGATCTGTCATGCGTCCATGCTGCCCGGCGCGAGCCGCCGATGGCAGTCGGGACGACCCTGGCCGAACCCTGAAATCCGCCCGCGGCGGGTCGTTTTCGAAGATCAGGGGAGTCTCGGGGGTCGACCCTGATGCTCCGGACGGCGGGGCGTGTGAACATCGGTGGCATGCCGGACGCCGCAGCATTGCCAGTCGAGGACCCGCGGCCGCCGCGCAAGCTCTACCGCAGCAGTGACGGACGCTGGCTCGGTGGTGTGGCGCGGGGGCTCGCCGGGCATCTCGGGCTGCCGGTGATCTGGGTGCGGCTGGTCTTCGTGGGGCTGTTCCTCGCGGACGGACTCGGCGCGTTGCTGTACGCCTCGTTCTGGTTCTTCGTGCCGCTCGGTGTCGGCGGTGTCGCCGGTCAGCGGCCCCCCTCTCTCGTCTCCACCGAGACCTCGCCGGACGGCCGCCGCAGACTCGTCGCCCGCAAGCCGGACAAGGGCCAGATCGTCGCCCTGCTCCTCATGGTCGTCGTCGCGCTGGTCTTCGTCGGCAATGTGAATCTGGGCAGTGGCGCCAAGGCCTATCTCTTCCCGACCGTCCTCGTCGGCGCGGGCGTCGCCCTCGTCTGGCGCCAGGCGGACAACGCCCGCCGGGCGCGCTGGGCCGAGGTCGGCAGCCGCCGCCGTACGCTCAGCCTGCTGCGCGCGGGCGGCGGGGTCCTGCTGGTCACCGCCGGTGCCACCGCGATCTTCGTGCTGCAGGGCTCCGCCGACCACCTCGGCTCGGTCCTCCAGGCGGCCCTCGCGGTCCTCGTCGGCATCACGCTGCTCGCCGGCCCGTACCTCGTGCGGATGACCCAGGACCTGTCCGAGGAGCGGCTGATGCGCATCCGCGCCCAGGAGCGCGCCGAGGTCGCCGCCCATGTCCACGACTCCGTGCTGCACACCCTGACCCTGATCCAGCGCAACGCGGAGAGCCCCAGCGAGGTGCGCCGCCTGGCCCGTGCCCAGGAGCGCGATCTGCGTGCCTGGCTCTACAAACCGGAGGGCACCGGCAAGGACGAGGCCGACGAACCCGACACGCTCGCCGAGGCGGTGCGGCGCAGTGCGGCGGAGGTCGAGGACAAGCACGGCGTCCCCATCGAGGTCGTGATCGTCGGCGACTGCCCGCTCGACGACGGGATCGGTGCCCAGATGCAGGCCGCGCGCGAGGCGATGGTGAACGCGGCCAAGTACGGTGGCGAGGGCGGCGCCGTGCAGGTCTACGCCGAGGTGGAGGGGAAGAAGGTCTTCGTGTCCGTCCGCGACCGCGGACCGGGCTTCGACCTCGACTCGATACCCGCCGACCGCATGGGCGTCAGAGAATCGATCATCGGCCGTATGGAGCGCCACGGCGGTACGGCACGCCTGCGCGCGGTGCCGGACGGCGGTACCGAGGTCGAGTTGGAGATGGAGAGGGCGGAGAAGACGTCATGAGCGACACGACCGAGACGAACGAACCGGCGGAGCCGACCGGCGGGAGCGCGGGCGGGCGTCACGTGCGCGTGGTCCTCGTCGACGACCACCGCATGTTCCGTACGGGAGTCCAGGCCGAGATCGGCCGCACCGAGGAGACCGGTGTCGAGGTGGTCGGCGAGGCCGCGGACGTCGACCAGGCGGTCACGGTCATCACCGCGACCCGCCCCGAGGTGGTCCTCCTGGATGTCCACCTCCCGGGCGGCGGCGGGGTCGAAGTCCTGCGCCGCTGCGCCCCGTTGATGAGTGACGCCGAGCAGCCCGTCCGCTTCCTCGCCCTGTCCGTGTCGGACGCGGCGGAGGACGTGATCGGCGTGATCCGCGGCGGTGCGCGCGGCTACGTCACCAAGACGATCACCGGCACGGACCTCGTCAACTCGATCTTCCGGGTCCAGGAGGGCGACGCGGTCTTCTCCCCGCGCCTGGCCGGGTTCGTCCTCGACGCGTTCGCGTCGACCGACGCCCCGCCGGTCGACGAGGACCTCGACCGCCTCACCCAGCGCGAGCGCGAGGTGCTCCGCCTCATCGCGCGCGGCTATGCCTACAAGGAGATCGCCAAGCAGCTGTTCATCTCGGTGAAGACGGTCGAGTCCCATGTCTCGGCGGTGCTGAGGAAGCTCCAGCTGTCGAACCGGCACGAGTTGACGCGCTGGGCGACGGCCCGCCGACTGGTGTGACCCGTAAGGGAGTTCACACCACGCGGGTCGCCCCCGCGAACGGCATCTGGTCGATCGGTGCCAGCCGTACCGGAGCCGTCGGGTTCGGGGCGTGGATCATCTGGCCGTCGCCGACGTAGATGCCGACGTGGCTGATGCCGGAGTAGAAGAACACCAGGTCGCCGGGGCGCAGTTCGGACCGGGAGACCCGCTGGCCGGCGTTGATCTGGGCGTAGGTCGTGCGGGGGAGGGAGACCCCGGCGGAGTTGTAGGCGGCCTGGACGAGGCCGGAGCAGTCGAAGGCGTTGGGGCCCGTGGCGCCCCAGACGTAGGGGCTGCCGAGCTTCTGGTAGGCGTAGGAAACGGCAGCCGCCGCACGGGAGTCGGGGGCGTCGGCCGCGGCGGCGGAGGAGCTGGGCGCGGCCAGTGCGCCCCGTGCCGTCGTGGAGGACCGTGACGCGCGTCCTGTGCCGCCGCCGGTCGTGCCGTCCCCGACCTGGGCCCGTTGCTGCGGGGTCAGTCCGGACAGCAGGCGGCGTGCCTGGTCCAGCTTCCCGTTGATGGTCTTCTTCTGCCTGCCGAGCTCCGCCTGGCGTGACTTCAGCGAGGTCAGCTCGATGTGCGCGGCGCCGCGCAACTGCTCGATCTCCCGCAGCTGTTGCCGTACGAGGGCGACGGCCGCCGTCTGCCGGTGGCCCACCCGGTCGGCGAACTCGGCGCCGTCCAGATACTGTTCGGGGTCGTCGGAGAGCAGGAGCTGCACCGAAGGGTCGATCCCGCCGCTGCGGTACTGCGCCGCGGCGACATGACCCAGCGCCTCCCGGGCCGAGTTGAGCTTCTCCGTCCTGCGTGCCGCCTCGTCCCGCAGGGTGCCCAGCTTCTTCTCGGCCGCGTCCGCCTTCTCCTTCGCGCCGTCGTACTTCTCGGTCGCGACCTCCGCCTCCTGGTACAGCTGGTCCACCTTGGCCTTGACCTGCGTCGGTGTCAGCTGGGGCTCGGCGTGCGAGGTTCCGTCGAAGCCCGTCGCCGTCGCCGCGCCCGCCAGGGCGATCGTGGCGGCCGTACGGGCCGTATTGCCGCTGAGCGAGCGCTGTCGGGGCTTGCGGTGCGCTGCCACGTGGACTGCACGTCCTTTCGTACGACCGCCGGGGGAGCGGGCGGTTGCGCGTCCGGCGGCGGCCCGCACAGGGGGAGCGGGCCGCCGCCGGACCTTCTCGGCGGTGGTGTCCGACGGCCGCCCCTGGTCCGGGCGGCGGTGGGGAGCCGGTCACCTGGTGGAGGACGCTAAACCTGACGATGACGGCCCGGTAACGCATGTACGGAACTGACGTGAGGTGATCGAGAAATGGCCGTGAGTGACCGCGATCCCGGTCCGGGGCCGCCGACTTGACGCGGTGCGCTGACCGATGGGGCGGTTCCGGCGCGGCGGGGAACGGCGCGGTGCTATGGGCCGCATATATGCAAGGTCGGGGAGCCGCTAAAGAGGGGCGGTGTCGGTCGGCCCCGGAGACCCTGATTAGGCTCCGGCCCCATGGGCGTACTCATCCATCTCTTCGTCGGCCTGCACATCATCGGCATCGCGGCGCTGCTCGGCGGTTTCCTCACCCAGATGAAGGCGATGGGCCAGGGCACGGCCCGCTTCGTCCCCGGCATGCTGCACGGCGCGCTGACCATGCTGGTCACCGGCGCGATCCTGGTCGGCCTCAACCAGGCCGACGATCAGCACGTCAACAACATCAAGATCGGCGTCAAGCTCGCGCTGCTGATCGTGATCCTCGGGCTCGTCTATGTGAAGCGGGACGAGGAGACCGTCGACAAGAGTCAGTTCGCGCTGGTGGGCGGGCTCACCATGGTGAACATCTTCATCGCGGTCCTGTGGACGTGACCCCGGACGTGGCGGCGAGGGAGAACCGGACCGTCCCCGCGGCGACCACCGGCCAGGCCGCCACCGCGATCCACAGCACCACCTCCCGGGGCGTCCGCAGCCACGAGACGTCCAAGGCGGTGCCCACGGAGAGCGTGGTCGCCGCCGTCATCCCCAGCGGGAACACCGTCGACCAGCGGCGCACGTCGTAGCGCGGCCGGGGCCCGCTAAGGAGCCACCTCGGAGCCGATGGTGGGCCACGCGCGCGTGGAGCTCAAAACACCTGCACGCGTGCGTGCCCCTCGGAGCCTCGGCTCAGGCCGGCCGCACCACGCTGTGGACGATCGACGTGCCGCCGTGGTGGATCGACTCCTCGCGGACGTAGGTGCCGGGCTTCGGGGCGTGGATCATCATGCCGTCGCCCACGTAGAGGCCGACGTGGCTGATGTCGTCGTAGAAGAAGATCAGGTCACCGGGTTCGGCGTCGGCCGGGGAGACCGTCGTGCCGGCGTTCGCCTGGTCGGCGGTGGCGCGCGGGAGGGTGACGCCGGCGGCCTTCCAGGCGGCCTTGGTGAGGCCCGAGCAGTCGTACGAGTCGGGGCCGGTGGCACCGCAGACGTACGGCTTGCCGACCTGGGCGCGGGCGAAGGCGATGGCCTTGGCGGCCTTGGTGGCGTACGAGGAGTCGGAAGGGGCGCTCTGCGGGGTCAGCCGCGACAGCACCTCACGCGCGGTGGAGAGCTTCCTCTGGACGGCGGCCTTGGCCGTCTTCAGGTCGCCCTGCGTGTCGTTGAGGGGTCGGAGGCTCCCGGTCGCCTCCTGGCGCAGCGGGGCGTCCGCGCGCACGAAGGCCGAGGTGTCCGGGGCGGCGGCCCCGGTGCGGTACTGCGCGGCGGTGAACGAACTCAGCCGCTCCCGCGCGGCGTTGATCCTCCGCGCGCGCTCGGCGCCGTCGTCCAGGCGGGGGTCGACGCGCTTGCGCTGCCTGGGCGCCCTCTCCTTGCCCGCGTTGTACCTCTCGGTCGCCGAGTCCGCCTGCCGGTAGAGGTCGTCGACCTTCCTCTCGACCTCTCCGAGGCGCGAGGTGCCGTCGTCGGCGGCGGGGGTCCATATGCCTGCGATGCGCGAGCCCGTGGAACGCGGCTTGCGGTGCGACGACGCCAAAGGAGGCGACTCCTTCTCATGCTGGAGGGGGTGTGGAGCTTGATCGAACGCTAACCAACTCGTGTGGTTCGTGTGAAGGTTGATGTTCGATATGCCCGACATGTTTCCGTGACCTCCGTCATGCGCGAGACCGGTCGTCGCTGATCGTGACGGGACGGTTCTGGACCGTGAAATGTGCCGAGTTCTCGGGGTGGCGGCCGGTTGTCAGTGGGGCGCTCTAAACTCGGAGGGCGATGAGCAGCCTCTTTGACGACAGCTTCCTGGCGGATCTTCAGGGCCCTCGGGCCCACGACGAGGAACCCCCGCCACCGCCCGAGGACGAGCACGGACCGGAGCCGGTTCCGGACGACCTGTTCGGCGGCAGGTTCGACGTGCCCGCGAGCAGAGACGCCTACTACCGGGACGGCGCCCCGCGCCCCGCGGTCGACCCGGCGGCGCTCCTGGACGGGCTGAACGAGAACCAGCGCGCGGCCGTCGTCCACTCCGACACCCCGCTGCTCATCGTGGCCGGCGCCGGCTCCGGCAAGACCCGCGTGCTCACCCACCGCATCGCCTACCTGCTCGGCGAGCGCCATGTGCACCCCGGCCAGATCCTCGCGATCACCTTCACCAACAAGGCCGCGGGCGAGATGAAGGAGCGCGTCGAGCAGCTCGTCGGCCCGCGCGCCCACGCGATGTGGGTCATGACCTTCCACAGCGCGTGCGTACGCATCCTGCGCCGAGAGTCGAAGAAACTCGGCTTCACGTCCTCGTTCTCGATCTACGACGCCGCCGACTCCAAGCGCCTCATGGCCCTGGTCTGCCGCGACCTGGACCTCGACCCGAAGCGCTTCCCCCCGAAGTCCTTCAGCGCCAAGATCAGCAATCTGAAGAACGAGCTGATCGACGAGGAGGACTTCGCCGCCCAGGCCGGCGACGGCTTCGAGAAGACCGTCGCCCAGGCCTACGCGATGTACCAGTCGCGGCTGCGCGAGGCCAACGCCCTCGACTTCGACGACCTGATCATGACCACGGTCAACCTGCTGCGCGCCTTCCCGGACGTCGCCGAGCACTACCGCCGCCGCTTCCGGCACGTCATGGTCGACGAGTACCAGGACACCAACCACGCCCAGTACGCCCTGGTGCGCGAGCTGGTCGGCACCTCGGAACACCCGGTCGACGTCCCGCCCGGCGAACACGACCTGCCGCCCGCCGAGTTGTGCGTCGTGGGCGACGCCGACCAGTCGATCTACGCCTTCCGGGGTGCGACGATCCGCAACATCCTCCAGTTCGAGGAGGACTACCCGAACGCGACGACGATCCTCCTGGAGCAGAACTACCGCTCCACACAGACGATCCTCTCCGCCGCCAACGCGGTCATCGAGCGCAACGAGTCCCGCCGCCCCAAGAACCTGTGGACCAACGCGGGCGCGGGCGCGCAGATCACCGGCTATGTCGCCGACACCGAGCACGACGAGGCGCAGTTCGTCGCCGAGGAGATAGACCGTCTCACCGACGCGGGCGAGGCCAAGGCCTCGGACGTCGCCGTCTTCTACCGGACGAACGCCCAGTCCCGCGTCTTCGAGGAGATCTTCATCCGCGTCGGCCTGCCCTACAAGGTCGTCGGCGGCGTCCGCTTCTACGAGCGCAAGGAGGTCCGGGACGTCCTGGCCTACCTCCGCGTCCTGGCCAACCCGGAGGACACGGTCCCGCTGCGCCGCATCCTCAACGTCCCCAAGCGCGGCATCGGCGAGCGCGCCGAGGCGATGATCGACGCCCTCTCCCAGCGCGAGAAGATCAGCTTCCCGCAGGCGTTGAAGCGCGTCGACGAGGCCTACGGCATGGCCGCGCGGTCGACGAACGCGGTCAAGAAGTTCAACACGCTGATGGAGGACCTCCGTACGATCGTCGAGTCCGGCGCGGGCCCGGCGACGGTCCTGGAGGCCATCCTCGAACGCACCGGCTATCTCGCCGAGTTGCAGGCCTCCACCGACCCGCAGGACGAGACCCGCATCGAGAACCTCCAGGAACTCGCCGCCGTGGCGCTGGAGTTCGAACAGGAGAACAGTTCGGGCGACGGCGAGAGCGAGACACCCGTCGGACTCGCCGCCTTCCTGGAGCGGGTGGCCCTGGTCGCCGACTCCGACCAGATCCCCGACGAGGACGAGGACGGCTCCGGAGTCATCACCCTCATGACTCTGCACACCGCCAAGGGACTTGAGTTCCCGGTCGTCTTCCTCACCGGCATGGAGGACGGCGTCTTCCCGCACATGCGCGCTCTCGGCCAGGCCAAGGAGCTGGAGGAGGAGCGGCGCCTCGCCTACGTGGGCATCACGCGCGCGCGTGAACGCCTGTATCTGACGCGGTCGTCGCTGCGCAGCGCCTGGGGACAGCCCTCGTACAACCCGCCCTCCCGCTTCCTGGAGGAGATCCCGGCGGCGCACGTGGAGTGGAAGCGGACCGGCGCGATGGCGGCTCCGCCGTCCACGGGTCCGGCCTCGGGCATCGCGTCCTCGCTGTCCTCGTCCCGTTCGCGTTCGTCGGCGTCGGGTGCGTCGGGCTTCGCCACGCGCAGGACCTCGGAGAAGCCGGTGGTTGCGCTGGCCGTCGGCGACCGGGTCACGCACGACCAGTTCGGCCTCGGCACGGTCGTCGGTGTGAACGGCACGGGGGCGAACGCGGAGGCGACGGTCGACTTCGGGGAGCCGAAGCCGAAGCGGCTGCTGCTGCGGTACGCGCCGGTGGAGAAGCTGTAGGGCTTCTTTTGAGTGCTACGTCGGGTCGAGCCCGTGGCTGCGAAGCCACGGGAGCGGGTCGATCGCCGCGCCGCCCGCGGGCCGCACCTCGAAGTGCAGGTGCGGGCCGGTGGAGTTGCCGGAGTTCCCGGAGTACGCGATCGGGTCGCCGGCCTTCACCGTCGTCCCTGAGGGGACGCGGTAGCTGGAGAGGTGGCAGTACCAGGTCTGCGTGCCGTCCTTCTCCGTGAGGATCAGCATGTTGCCGTAGGCGCTGTTCCACTTCGTGCTGACGACGCCGTCCGTCGCGGCCATCACCGTCGTGCCGTACGAGACGGGGAAGTCGATGCCCGTGTGCACGGACATCCAGTTGACGCCGGCCTGGCCGAAGTAGGCGCTGAGGCCCCGCTGGGTCACCGGCAGCACGTACTTGGGGCGCAGCCGCTCCTTGCGGGCCGCCTCCGCCGCCGCCTTCTTCTTCTCGGCCTCCTGCTGGGCCTTGAGGTCGATACGTTCCTGCGTACGGCTGGCCCGGTCGGCGAAGTCGTCGGCACCGGCCGACAGGCTCTTGATCTGGGCGTCGAGCTTGTTGTTCGCGGTGGACGGCTTCACCGAGGTCGCGTCGGACGCGGAGGCCGTCGTGTCGCTGCCACCGGTCAGCGTGCCGATGGACGCGGCGGCGATCCCGGCGACACCCATCACACACGCGGACGGTACGGCGATGGTCATCAACGCGGAGCGCTTCGGGGGCGTACGGCGCCGGGACCGGCTCCCGTTGCGGGACGCGGCACGCGAGGCGGCGGCCGGGGCCGGGGTGAACTCCTCCTGGTCTTCCAGGAGTTCGGGGTGCGGCCGGGACCCGTCCGGTTCCGGCTCGGCCTCGTCGAGGGCGGGCATCTCGCCGGTGGTGGTCAACTCGCCGTCTTCCGGGGCGGGTTCGTCGTACGTACCCTCGCGCGTCACGTCGTACGACGCCTGCTCGAAGGTCGTGGTCGTCTCGGCGGGGCTGCCGTCGGCGTTCCACTGCGTGGCGTCGTAGGCGCCCGTGTCGAAGGCCTGCGTGCCCCATTGCCAGTGCTGGGTCTGGTCGGCGGGGGCGGAACCGGTGGACTGGTCCGGCTGGAGCCAGGCGTTCGCGTCCCTCCCCCAGAGGGGGGACCCCCAGCCGCTGATGTCGGGGGCGGCACTCTGCGGCGGGATGGCGGACAGCTGCTGGTAGTCGGCCGACCAGGCGGTGGTCTCGTAGGCGCCCGTGTCGTAGGCGGCGTGGTGCTGGGCCGCGTACGGGTCGTAGTTCAGGGTGTGTTGGGCACCCGTGGACCAGGCCGAGGAGTCGTAGGCGCCGGTGGCCTGCGAGGCGGTGGTGTGCGAGCCGTCGTGGCCGTGGCCCGGCATGTCGCCGAAGAGGGGGTCGGTGGCGAAGCTCGCGGTGGCCTGGCCGCCGTCCGGGCCCGGATGAAAACCCGTGGCGGTGTGGTCGCCGTACGTGGTGAAGTCGCCGTACTGGGCGTCCTGGCCGCCGTACGACGCGTAGTGCGCCGAGGTGGCATCGGAAGCCGGGGCCGGGGTGGTCATGGTCCCCGACGGGTGACGGTCGTTCACCAACTTCTCTTTCGCCTCGACAACAGGGGCTGGCAGAGCAGTGCGGTGACTGTACCCGGCAGTATGCGGGCGCGACAATCTTCGTCAGGTTTCGTGCCCGCCGGAAAAGGGCATTCGGCCGTGTTTCGGGGGACGGCGGGCACGGGTTTGGCCTTGCGTTCGAATAGCGTGCGATATCCAGGGGGCTGTGTGCCCACTGTCGGTGTCCGGTCAGGCCACAGTCAGACCGCCTGTGTGGGTGGTGGCGCGGGTCGCGGTGCGGGTGGCCGCCGGGGCTTCCGTCCACGGTGTGTCGAGGGCCTGGCGGATACCGGTCGCGACGGCGGGGTGGACCGGCAGGGCGAGGTGGCCGATGCCGCTGACCTGCACGTTCTGTGCGATCAGGTCGGGGTGGTCGACGCAGGCCGTCTCCAGCGGCTCCATCAGGTGGTCCAGATCGCTCCAGAAGCTGACGAAGCGCGTACGGCAGCCGGGCGCCGGGCGGGTCAGTTCCTCGATCACCGGCGAGTCGGGCCGCATCTGGCGGACGATCGGGTGGGCGTTGGCCAGCGGGGCGACGGCGGTGCCGGAGTGCGGGGTGCCGAGCGTCACGAGCGTGCGGACCCGCAGGTCGCCGCCGAGCCGCTGCACGTAATACCGCGCGATCAGCCCGCCGAGGCTGTGCCCGACGATGTCCACCTCCTTGCTGCCCGTGCGCTCGCAGATCTCCTCGATGTGCCGGCCCAGCAGCTCCGCCGCCGTGCGGATGTCGCAGGTCAGCGGCGAATAGTTGAGGGACTCGACCTGCCGGCGGCCGTGCTCGGCCAGGGAACGGCGCAGCAGCACGAAGACCGAGCGGTTGTCGATGAACCCGTGCAGCAGCACCACCGGGGGTTTCGCCTCGGTCGGCAGCGGCGCCGCGTCCTCCGGGGAGGGGGCCGGAGGAAGCGGCGCCCGGCGTTCCTGGGCCATGCCGGACGGATAGAGGAGAAGGTGACCCGCGAGGATCACGATCTCCAGGGCGGTCGCTTTGAGGAGGGTCATGGAGAGGCCCGCCAGCCTGCTGGGCAGCAGGCGCTGGCAGAGGGGGAGAAAGGGCAGCGCAGCCCTGGTGACCTTCATGGCCGACCTCCTGTCGGCACACGGAACGACAGCTCCGTCCCCCGTGTGCCCTCGTGGGAGGCCACGGCGAGGGTCACCGACGGTGCGCGAGGGGTACGCGCGGCGTGCCCTTCGTGCGTGTGCCGATGCGCCGCACCACCTCGTCGCGCGGCCTGCGGCGCGGTGGTGCGGCGACCTCGTTGCGGCTCCCGTTGCGCTTGTTCTCGCTGGAACGCTGCGCGGTGAACGTGTCCCATCGTGTGATTTCCCCCTCGGTATCCACCGCGAAACTGCCGGTTGCGGGATGCTGGAGATAACGTTCGTTCACTTCTCGCGCTGACGCGGGTACCGCGGTACCCGTCGGTAGGGATGGGCGCAGTCGCTTCATGGAGGCAGTGATGGGTGTGGCAGCCGGTCCGATCCGCGTGGTGGTGGCCAAGCCGGGGCTCGACGGCCATGATCGCGGGGCCAAGGTGATCGCGCGGGCGCTGCGCGACGCCGGTATGGAGGTCATCTACACCGGCCTCCACCAGACCCCCGAGCAGATCGTCGACACCGCGATCCAGGAGGACGCCGACGCGATCGGCCTCTCCATCCTCTCCGGCGCCCACAACACCCTCTTCGCCGCCGTGATCGACCTCCTCAAGCAGCGCGAGGCGGAGGACATCCTCGTCTTCGGCGGCGGGATCATCCCCGAGGCGGACATCGCCCCCCTGAAGGAGAAGGGCGTCGCGGCGATCTTCACCCCCGGGGCGACGACGCAGGCGATCGTGGACTGGGTGCGGGAGAACGTACGACAGCCTGCGGGGGCGTAGGTTCGCTTTCCCGCGGGGGTGATTGTCCAGCCCGTCCGGCGTTTGAGGACGAGGCCGTCCAGGCCGAAGGGGGGTTTGGGGGCACAGCCCCCAAGCTTTTACGGCGCCTCCAACTCCCGCAGCTTCTACACCGCCCCCAGCTCCTCCGCCATCGCCGCGCGCAACCGCAACGTCGTCACCAGCCGCTGAAACGCCTCCGCCCAATAACCCCCCGCCCCCGGCGCCGCGTCCTCCGACTCGTCCGGCACCGCCAGCAACCCGTCGAGCCGGCTCGCCTCGGCCGGGTCGAGACACCGCTCGGCCAGCCCCATCACCCCACTGAAACTCCATGGATAACTCCCCGCGTCCCGCGCGATGTTGAGCGCGTCCACGACAGCCCGCCCCAGCGGCGCGGCCCACGGCACCGCACACACCCCGAGCAGCTGAAACGCCTCGGACAGCCCCTGCGCCGCGATGAACCCGGCCACCCACTGGGCCCGTTCACCCCCGCCGAGCGTGCCCAGCAGCTTGGCGCCTTCGGCCAGGGACACCGCCCCCGGCCCGCCCGCCTCGGGCGCGGACGGCGTCCCGAGCAGTACCCGCGCCCACTCGGCGTTCCGCTGCCGCACCGCCGCCCGGCACCACGCGGCGTGCAACTCGCTCCGCCAGTCGTCCGCCACCGGAAGCGCCACGATCTCCCCGGGCGTACGCCCGCCCAGCCGCCGCTCCCAGGTCCCGAGCGGGGTCGCCTCCACCAACTGGCCGAACCACCACGAGCGTTCACCTCGTCCCGTCGGAGCCTTGGCGACCACCCCGTCCCGCTCCATGCCCGAGTCGCACTCGTGCGGCGCCTCGACGACCAGCCCCGGTTCCTCCCGCGTACGGTCGACGGCCACGCAGGCCGACGCCCGGACCGCCATCCGCGCGGCGAGCGCCGAGCCGGGCAGCGCCGACAGCAACTCCGCCGCCGTGGCACGGACGTTGCGGCTCCGGTCGGCCAACGCCTGTTCCAGGAACGGCTCGTCCTCGGCCGCGAGCCCCATCCGCAGCGAGTCGAGGAACATCAGCCGGTCCTCCGCCCGCTCCGTCCCCCAGGTCGTGACGAGCAACTCGCGCGCGGTGGAAGGTCGTTGCGCGCGTATCGCCGCGAGCAGGGCGACGCGCTCGGCGAACAGCCCCTCCTGCCACAGCTGTTGGACCTGGTCGGGGTCGTCGAGGTCCGGCAGGGCCGCGCCGCCGCCCGGTGTCGCGCGCAGGGCGAACCGCCAGTCCGGGTTCAGCCGGGCCAGCCACAGCGCGCGCGGGCCCGCGAACTCCAGCGCCGCCGGCCGCAGATCCGTACGCCCCCGGGCCGCGTCCAGCAGCGCGGGCAGCGTCTGGACGGGTGCGGCGAACCCGCGCGCGTTCGCCGCCGTGAGCCACTGGGGCAGCAACTCCATGAGATCCGGCGAGGTGCCCCTACGGCCCCCGCCGCCCGTACCGGGACGGTCGGCCAGCAGCATCGCCAGCCTGCGGGCCGCCGCGACGGGCAGCGCCGGACGCCCGTCCGGCGCGGCCGGCTCCGGACGCTCCGCCGCCCGCGCCGCACACAGCCCCGCCCGCCGCCGTACGGTCTCCACGGCCGCCGCGTCCAGCAGGGTCACGGGCGCGTCCTGGCCCGGCGCGCACCCAGGAGGCGTACGGCGGTCCGTGCCGAGCAGCGCCGTGGTGACGAGTTCCTCCCAGTCGCCCGCAGCGGGCGCCGGAGCGGAGGTGCTGTTCATACGGTGCCTTTCCGTCGGGTCGGTGAGGGGGCTCAGCACAGGGACACCGGCTCTCCCGCCCCCTCCGGCCACGCCGTGAGCGGGGTGAAGCCGCGGTGGCCCAGTTCGCCGAAGACCTTGACCGGGGCGCCGCCGGAGAGCGCGACGAGCCGCCACAGGCCGGAGCGGGAACGGGCGGCCGGGGTGAGGGGGAGCGCCAAGTCCGCCTCGGCGTCCGCGAGTTGCCAGGAGTCGCCGTCCGGGGTCGGTACGACCCGCTCCAGTGTCACCGGGACCGCGTCCAGCCACGGGTCGTGCCGCAGCGCCTCCCCGTAACGGGCGGCGGCCTGCGCCGTCGTCACCCCGCGCGGCCGGGCCGTCGTAGGGGAGGGCGGTGTGAACTGTTCGCCCAGGGCCGCCCGGAGCTGCCCCGCGCCCGGGAACGCGGACAGCTCAGCCTCCAGGGCCAGTCCCATGGGCAGCGCCAACTCGGGGGCGCGGCCCGCGGCGCCGTAGGCGAGGAGCAGGCTCGTGCGGCCGGATTCCGCGCCGTGCAGCCATATTCTTCGGGTCGTCAGTTTCGGGTCGGTCGTGTCGTACTGGGCGAGGACCAGCCAGTGGTCGCGCAGCGGTGGGCCGTCGGCCGAGCCGGGCAGGCCGACGCGGGAGCGGACTGTCGCCGCCAGGTCGTCGGGCAGGCGCTCGCGGCGCAGCCAGGCCCGGTCGAGGAGGTGGAGCAGCGCGCACTCCTCCAGCAGGCGTACGGGCCAGCCTGGTCCCGAGGACGGGATCGTCCCCAACTCCCTTGCGCGGGCGGCCAGTCCGGGGGCCTGCGCGTCGACCATGCGGGCCGCGGTCTCCTCCCACAGTCCGTACCCCGACTGCTCCGCCGAGGCCAGGCCGGTGCGCAGCAGGTCCGTCAGCCGCTGCTCCAACTCCGCCGCGCCCGCGGTGATCCGCTCGGCCCGGCGCTCCGCCCTGCGCCGCGCCGCCTCCGGATCAGCGGTGGCCGGGGAACCGGACGCGTCCGCCGCCCGTTTCTCCTCCGTCCGCTTCCGCCGTCCCGCCAGCCACTGCTCCGCCCAGTCCGGCGCCTGCCCCGACGGCACCGCACCGTCCCCGCCCGCCCACAACAGCAGCAGCCCCAGCGCGTGTTTGCACGGGAACTTCCGGCTCGGGCAACTGCACTTGTACGCCGGTCCCGCCGTGTCCGCGATGTCGACGACCGTCTGATACGGCTTGCTGCCACTGCCCTTGCACAGCCCCCACACCGTCCCCTCGTCAGAACTGCCCGCCTCGGACCACGGCCCCGCCGCCCCGAGCTTGCTTCCCGCCTTGCGTGACGCTGCGTCAGGCGCCAGTGCCAGCACCTGGTCAGCCGTCCAGCGCACCCCCTGCTGAGTCATGACATCGAAGGTAGATCCCGGCACTGACAATCGGTCCGCGAGCGGTCCGGCCGGTGGCTCCGCGAGCATGTTTCCGCAGGTCAGATCGGATTGTCAGTGGCGTGGTGCACGGTGGACACCAGATCCGAACCGGCCGAGCTGGAGGGGGCCTCAGCCATGACTGTGTCCGCAGAACCCACACCGTCCACGTCCGCGGTGGCGAGTGAGAAGCCGTCGAGCGAGGCGTTGCGGCCGCACGCCGAGGACGCCTTCGCCGACGAACTCGCCGCGCTGGCCGCGCAGGACGACCGCCCGCGCCCGGTCCGCTGGAAGATGTCGCCGTGGGCGGTCGCCACCTATCTGCTCGGCGGCACACTGCCGGACGGCACGGTGATCACACCGAAGTACGTCGGCCCGCGCCGCATCGTCGAGGTCGCCGTCACCACCCTCGCCACCGACCGCGCCCTGCTCCTGCTCGGCGTGCCCGGCACCGCCAAGACCTGGGTGTCCGAACACCTCGCGGCGGCGGTCAGCGGCGACTCCACCCTGCTCGTGCAGGGCACCGCCGGCACCCCCGAGGAGGCGATCCGCTACGGCTGGAACTACGCGCAGCTGCTCGCCAACGGCCCGAGCCGCGACGCCCTCGTGCCCAGTCCCGTCATGCGGGCCATGGCGGAGGGGATGACGGCGAGGGTCGAGGAGCTGACCCGGATCCCGGCCGACGTGCAGGACTCGCTGATCACGATCCTGTCCGAGAAGACGCTGCCGATACCGGAGTTGGGGCAGGAGGTGCAGGCCGTCCGCGGCTTCAACCTGATCGCCACGGCCAACGACCGCGACCGAGGGGTCAACGACCTCTCCAGCGCCCTGCGCCGCCGTTTCAACACGGTGGTGCTGCCGCTGCCGGAGAGCGCCGACGCCGAGGTCGAGATCGTCGCGCGCCGCGTCGACCAGATCGGCCGCTCCCTCGACCTGCCTGCGGTGCCCGAGGGCGTCGACGAGATCCGCCGGGTGGTGACCGTCTTCCGCGAGCTGCGCGACGGGATCACGGCGGACGGGCGGACGAAGCTGAAGTCGCCCAGCGGCACGCTGTCGACGGCCGAGGCGATCTCCGTCGTCACCAACGGCCTCGCCCTGGCAGCCCACTTCGGTGACGGACTGCTGCGGCCGAGCGATGTCGCCGCGGGCATCCTCGGCGCCGTCGTCCGCGACCCGGCGGCCGACCGGGTCATCTGGCAGGAGTACCTGGAGGCGGTCGTCCGCGAGCGCGACGGCTGGAAGGACTTCTACCGCGCCTGCCGGGAGGTGAGCGCGTGAGCGACCGCAGGGGGTTGGTCGATGACGACTCCAGTGCCTCTCGGGAGGTGAGGGCGTGAGCGACTGCGGTGGGTTGGTCGACGACGAGTCGACTTGGAGCTGGATCCGGAGGGGAGGGGGACGAAGTGGCGGGAACTGAGGGGAACGGGGGGCCGGGCGGCGGGCCGCTGCTGCTCGGGGTGCGGCATCACGGGCCCGGTTCGGCGCGGGCCGTGCGGGCGGCGTTGGCGGCGGCCCGGCCGCGGGTCGTACTGATCGAGGGGCCGCCGGAGGCCGACGCGCTGATCCCGCTCGCCGCCGACGAGGCCATGCGCCCGCCGGTCGCGCTCCTCGCCCACGCCGTGGACGAGCCCGGCCGCTCCGCGTTCTGGCCGTTGGCCGAGTTCTCCCCGGAATGGGTCGCGATCCGCTGGGCCCTGGAGCACGAGGTCCCGGCCCGCTTCATCGACCTCCCGGCCACGCACACCCTGGCATGGGGGAGGGACACGGAGGGCCAGGACGAGCCGGCGACTGCTGAGGAGCAGCAGCCGGTCCCTGATACTCCCTCCTCTCCGGACCTCCGCGTCGATCCCCTCGCCGTGCTCGCCGAGGCCGCCGGGTACGACGATCCCGAGCGCTGGTGGGAGGACGTCGTCGAGCACCGGGGTGCGGGGGAGCGGGACGCGTTCGCGCCGTTCACCGCGCTGGAGGAGGCGATGGGGGCGCTGCGCGAGACGTACGGGGTCGGCGGGCACGACCGGGATCTCGTGCGGGAGGCGTACATGCGACTCCAAGTGCGCGCGGCACAGCGGGAGTTCGAGGACGACGTGGCCGTGGTGTGCGGGGCCTGGCACGTGCCCGCGCTGCGGCAGCGGACCGCCGTCGCGGCGGACCGCGCGCTGCTGAAGGGGCTGCCCAAGGTCAAGGCCGATCTGACCTGGGTGCCGTGGACACATCGCCGGCTGTCCCGGGCCAGCGGGTACGGCGCGGGCATCGACTCGCCGGGCTGGTACGGCCATCTGTTCGGCGCGCGGGACCGGCCGATCGAGCGGTGGATGACCAAGGTCGCGGGACTGTTCCGGGAGGAGGACCGGATCGTCTCCCCGGCCCATGTCATCGAAGCCGTACGGCTGGCGGAGACGCTCGCGGTGATGCGGGGCCGCCCGTTGCCGGGGCTCGGGGAGACCACCGACGCCGTGCGCGCCGTGATGTGCGAGGGCTCGGACGTCCCGCTGTCGCTGGTGCAGGACCGGCTCGTGGTGGGCGATGTGCTGGGCGAGGTGCCGCCGGGTGCGCCCGCCGTGCCGTTGCAGCGCGACCTGGACCGGTCACAGCGCAGGCTGCGGCTCAAACCGGAGGCGCTGGAGCGGGAGTTGGAGCTCGACCTGCGCAAGGAGACCGACGCCGGACGCAGCACGCTTCTGCACCGGCTGCGGCTGCTCGGTGTCGAGTGGGGCGAGCCGGCCGTGTCGCGGGGGAGCACGGGGACGTTCCGGGAGACGTGGCGGCTGCGCTGGGAACCGGAGTTGGCGGTGCGGGTCGCCGAGGCCGGGGTCTGGGGCACCACCGTGCTCGCCGCGGCGACCGCCAAGGCGGAGGCGGACGCGACAGGGGCGCAGAGCCTCGCCGACGTCACCGCCCTCGCCGAGCGCTGCCTGCTGGCCGAACTGCCGGACGCGCTCCCGGTGGTGATGAAGGTCCTCGCCGACCGCGCGGCCCTCGACACGGACGTCGGCCATCTCGCCCAGGCACTGCCCGCGTTGGTCCGTTCGCTGCGCTACGGCGACGTACGCGGCACCGACACCCACGCGCTGACGGAGGTCGCCGCGGGCCTCGCCGAGCGCGTCTTCGTCGGCCTGCCCCCGGCCTGCGCGGCCCTCGACACGGATGCCGCGGAGGAGATGCGGCGGCATGTGGACGCGGTGCACGGGGCGGTGGCGCTGCTGGGTGGGGCCTCGGCGTCGGGAGGTGACGTGACTTCTGGAGCCGGTACCGCCTCCGATACCGATACCGATACCGATACCGATAGCGGAACCGGAACCGGAACCGGCCACAGTGCCCTCCGCAGCCGCAGCCGCTGGCGCGCAGTGCTTCGGGCTCTCTCCGTGCGGGACACGGTGGCGGGTGTCATCCGGGGGCGTGCCGTGCGACTCCTGCTGGACGAAGGGGAGTTGGGGGCGGACGAGGCGGCTCGGCTGATGGGGCTGGTGCTCTCGCCGGGGACACCGCCGGCGGACGCGGCCTCGTGGATCGAGGGCTTCGTCGGCGGTGGGGGCGGGCTGCTCCTCGTGCACGACGAGAGGCTGCTCGCGTTGGTGGACGAGTGGCTGACCGGGGTGCCGGCGGAGGCGTTCACCGACGTACTGCCGCTGCTGCGGCGCACGTTCTCGTCGTACGAGCCGGGGGTGCGCAGAACGCTCGGCGAGCTGGTGGGGCGTGGGCCGGGGAAGCGGGTGGGCGTCGCGGCGACGGGCGCCGGGATATCCGGGTTCGGGGCGGACTTGGACGCGGGGCGGGCGGACGCGGTGGTGCCGGTGCTGCGGCTGCTGTTGGGGCTGGACGACGTGGTGAACGGCGGCGACGTGGTGAACAACGGGGACAACGACCTTGTGGGGGTGGCGGGATGACGGGCAACAGCAGGCAGGGCACCAGAAGGCAGGGAATGAGGGGGCCGGGGGAGAGGGCTCAACTGGCGGTGGGTGCCGCTGAGGGTGGGGACCGGCCGGCGACGGCCGTGCGGGTCGTGCCGTTGTGGGAAGGGCTGAGCAAAGGGGTGCGCGGATGACGACCGGGGCGGTCGGTGTCGGCGGGGTCGCGGAGGCGGGGCAGGAGCGGTTGCGGCGGTGGCGGCTGGTGCTCGGGGGTGACGCGGCCGACGGCACCGGGTGCGAGCTGTCCGGGCGGGACGCCGCGATGGACGGGGCGCTCGCCGCGCTGTACGGGAGGGAGGACAAGGGGCGGGCGGGGAAGGACCGTTCGGCGGGGCTCGGGGCGTCGGCGCCGTCCGTCGCGCGCTGGCTCGGGGACATCCGGACGTACTTCCCGTCCTCCGTCGTCCAGGTCATGCAGCGCGACGCCATCGACCGGCTCGGGCTGTCCGCGCTGCTCCTCGAACCGGAGATGCTGGAGGCGGTCGAGGCCGACGTGCACCTCGTCGGCACGCTGCTCTCTCTCAACAAGGCGATGCCGGAGACCACGAAGGAGACGGCGCGGGCGGTGGTGCGCAAGGTGGTCGAGGACCTGGAGAAGCGGCTCGCCACCCGCACCCGGGCCACTCTCACCGGCGCTCTCGACCGCAGCGCCCGTATCAACCGGCCGCGCCACCACGACATCGACTGGAACCGCACGATCGCGGCCAACCTCAAGAACTACCTGCCCGAGTACCGGACGATCGTGCCGGAGCGGCTGATCGGATACGGGCGCGCGTCCCAGTCCGTGAAGAAGGAGGTCGTCCTCTGCATCGACCAGTCCGGGTCGATGGCGGCGTCCGTCGTCTACGCCTCCGTGTTCGGGGCGGTGCTGGCGTCCATGCGGTCGATCAACACCCGGCTCGTCGTCTTCGACACGGCGGTCGTCGACCTCACCGACCAGCTGGACGACCCGGTGGACGTGCTCTTCGGGACGCAGCTCGGTGGCGGTACGGACATCAACAGGGCGCTCGCGTACTGCCAGTCGCAGATCACCCGGCCCGCCGAGACGGTGGTCGTGCTGATCAGCGACCTCTACGAAGGGGGCATACGGAACGAGATGCTCAAGCGGGTCGCGGCGATGAAGGCGTCGGGGGTGCAGTTCGTGACGCTGCTCGCGCTGTCCGACGAGGGCGCACCCGCCTACGACCGCGAACACGCCGCCGCGCTCGCCGCGTTGGGGGCACCGGCGTTCGCCTGTACGCCCGACCTGTTCCCGGAGGTGATGGCGGCGGCGATCGAGAAGCGGCCGTTGCCGATACCGGACACCGCGTGACGAACGGGCATCGGTGGTGACGAACAGGCATGGGGCGCAGGGGGCTTGCGGGTCCTCATGAGGCCCGTGCGAGGATCGACGCCTCATGATCTGGCCAGCCGCCCCGCCCGGTGCCGCCCTGCGCGTGATGCGTACGGCGGTTGGGCGGCGTGCGCTTCAAGTGGCCCTGTTGGTGGGCGGGTTGTTCGCCCTCGCGTTCTTGTGCGGCGGACAGGCGCAGGCGGCGGAGGGGGTTCCGGGGCAGCGGCCGGGGATGTCGGTGGTGGCTTCGGTGGTGAAGCCGGTTCGGGTTCCGGTGCCGGCCCCGGTCTCGGACACCGCGGAGCGGGTCGTGCGGCCCGTCACCGACGCGGTGAAGAAGACGGTGACCGAGGTGTTGGCCAAGGCGCAGGTGCCACCGCTCTCGTCGTTGCCCGCTCTACCTACGCCGCCCTCCTTGCCCTCCTTGCCTTCCTTGCCCTCCCTGCCCTCGCTCCCGAGTGCGCCGACTCCGCCCAGCCAGTCGGCTCCTCCAGTGCGGACGCTTCCCGCGCACGCGGTGTCGGTGTCGGTCCGGTCGGCGCCGCGGCCCTCGGGCGCCGGGCATGGTGCGCGTGCGGGTTCCGCCGACGTGGCGGTAGGCGTCACGTACGCGCCCCACTCCGCCGTCGCCGATGCGGCTGTCGCCGTAACCCCCTCCGGCGCCGCACCTCGCACAGGGCCCGCACCCGCCCACCAGGCACCCAACGACGACCCCGACGGCGCGCCGCACACCCAGTCGGTCGTGGACAACGGCACCTCGCGGCACTGTGACGCGCACGCCGTGACGTCGGACCACCGGGTGCCCGTGCGGTTAGTGCCCGGTGTCGCCGCCCGTGCGGATGTCGCCGAGACGGGGGACAGGTACCGGGACGTTCCGGTTTTCCCGGGCTAGGCGGGCCCTTCCGGCAGTTGAGCTGCCTGGAATGTCGCCATGCTCCCCTTTTTTCGCGATGCCTGAGGAACCGACGCACGCATGAGCACACGTATGAACCAGAACACCGACATCACCCCGGCCGAACTCCGGCGACGTCTCGTCAATGCCGTGGTCTCCGTCCCCAGCGGGTCGAGGGTCAGGGCCGCCGCCGCCATTCAGGGTGCCCGGGCCGCACGCACTGTCCGCGCCCGGACCGGCGGTGCGGCGGAAGTGCGACGCACCGCCCGGCACTGGGGGTGACCGACTCCGTGAGGCAGTGACCCCGGACGGCCGAATGCCGTCGGTCCGTCCGGGGCGCGTCTCGCGGTAGGGGGTCCCGCCGGGCCAGCCCCAACCCGGCGGGACCCCGCCCGAACGACCCGCCCGAAACAACCCGCCGGAGTGACCACCCGTAAGCCCCGCTCGCGGCACTCCGTGTCACGAATCCCGGCATCATGTGACAGGTATCACCGCTCAGGTGTGACCCTCGATTTAGGGGCCCCCTGCAAGCAGCGATAACCTGCGAGACGGACATGCCGCGCGCTCGGTCACCGTGTGCGCCTCCCTTGTGACAGCGGACGTCACGTTGCCCTTCGCGGCACGCCCACGCATCCAACGAACCGCGATATCACTGAGGACGGAAGCGCGTGGACCTGTTCGAGTATCAGGCGAGGGACCTCTTCGCCAAGCACGATGTACCGGTGCTGGCCGGTGAAGTCATCGACACGCCTGAGGCGGCCCGCGCAGCCACCGAGCGGCTCGGTGGCAAGTCCGTCGTCAAGGCCCAGGTGAAGGTCGGCGGCCGTGGCAAGGCCGGTGGCGTGAAGCTCGCCGCCACCCCGGACGAGGCCGTCGCGCGTGCGACGGACATCCTCGGCATGGACATCAAGGGCCACACGGTCCACAAGGTGATGATCGCCGAGACCGCGCCCGAGATCGTGGAGGAGTACTACGTCTCCTTCCTCCTCGACCGCACCAACCGCACCTTCCTCGCCATGGCGTCCGTCCAGGGCGGCGTGGAGATCGAGGTCGTCGCGGAGGAGAACCCCGAGGCGCTCGCGAAGGTCCCGGTCAACGCCAACGAAGGCGTCTCCATCGAGAAGGCCCGCGAGATCGTCGCGCAGGCGAAGTTCCCGGCCGACGTGGCCGAGCAGGTCGCCGAGATCCTGGTGACGCTGTGGGACACCTTCGTCAAGGAGGACGCCCTCCTCGTCGAGGTCAACCCCCTCGCGAAGGTCGCCGACGGCCGTGTCATCGCCCTCGACGGCAAGGTCTCGCTGGACGAGAACGCCGAGTTCCGCCAGCCGGAGCACGAGGCGCTGATCGACCACGACTCCGCCAACCCGCTTGAGGCCGCCGCCAAGGCGAAGAACCTCAACTACGTCAAGCTCGACGGCGAGGTCGGCATCATCGGCAACGGCGCGGGTCTCGTCATGAGCACCCTGGACGTCGTCGCGTACGCCGGTGAGAACCACGGCGGCGTGAAGCCGGCCAACTTCCTCGACATCGGCGGCGGCGCGTCCGCGGCCGTGATGGCGAACGGCCTGGAGATCATCCTGGGCGACCCCGACGTCAAGTCGGTCTTCGTCAACGTCTTCGGCGGCATCACCGCGTGCGACGAGGTCGCCAACGGCATCGTGCAGGCGCTGCAGCTGCTCGCGGACAAGGGCGAGGAAGTCACCAAGCCCCTCGTCGTCCGCCTCGACGGCAACAACGCCGAGCTGGGTCGCAAGATCCTCTCCGACGCCAACCACCCGCTGGTCCAGCGCGTGGACACCATGGACGGCGCGGCCGACAAGGCCGCCGAGCTCGCGGCTGCGAAGTAAGGGACGAGGGACAAAACAGCCATGGCTATCTTCCTCACCAAGGACAGCAAGGTCATCGTCCAGGGCATGACCGGCTCCACGGGCATGAAGCACACCAAGCTCATGCTGGCGGACGGCACCAACATCGTCGGTGGCGTCAACCCCCGTAAGGCCGGCACGTCCGTCGACGTCGACGGCACCGAGATCCCGGTCTTCGGCACGGTCGCCGAGGCGATCGAGAAGACGGGCGCGAACGTATCCGTCCTCTTCGTACCGCCGGCCTTCTCCAAGGCCGCCGTCGTCGAGGCGATCGACGCCGAGATCCCGCTCGCGGTCGTCATCACCGAGGGCATCGCCGTCCACGACTCGGCCGCGTTCTACGCGTACGCGGTCGCGAAGGGCAACAAGACGCGCATCATCGGTCCGAACTGCCCGGGTCTGATCACCCCCGGTCAGTCGAACGCCGGCATCATCCCGGGCGACATCACCAAGCCGGGCCGTATCGGCCTGGTCTCGAAGTCCGGCACGCTGACGTACCAGATGATGTACGAGCTGCGTGACATCGGCTTCTCGTCCGCCGTCGGCATCGGTGGCGACCCGGTCATCGGCACCACGCACATCGACGCGCTCGCCGCGTTCGAGGCCGACCCCGACACCGACCTGATCGTCATGATCGGTGAGATCGGCGGCGACGCGGAGGAGCGGGCCGCGGACTTCATCGCGAAGAACGTGACGAAGCCGGTCGTCGGTTACGTCGCGGGCTTCACCGCGCCCGAGGGCAAGACCATGGGCCACGCCGGTGCCATCGTCTCCGGTTCCTCCGGCACGGCCGCGGCGAAGAAGGAGGCCCTTGAGGCCGCCGGCGTCAAGGTCGGCAAGACGCCGACCGAGACGGCGAAGCTGGCGCGGGAGATCCTCGCCGGCTGATCGATACCTAGCTGAACGTTGGTGGGCTCGCTCCGTGGGTTGGAGCGGGCCCACCGATGCGTTGTCGGTCGGGTGCGGGTGCGTTGTGGCTGGTCGCGCCCACGCGGCGGTAGCCGCAAATCCAACACAGCCCCGCGCCCCTAAAAACACCGGTCGCCCTGCGTTCTTAAGGGGCGGGGGAGAGCGCCTCCCTTAAAGACGTAGGCCAGCCCATGTCTTTCAGGGGCGCGGGGAACTGCGCGACCAGCCCCCACCGGGCCGCACCTAACGACTCAACGGAAGCAGTCTTTCGGGCCCAGCCGTCATCCCGGTCCGCAAGCGATCCCGGAGCCGCACCTCCTCCTCGGACAAAGAACCCTGCACCACCCGCGCCGGCACCCCCTCCACCCGTTCCCCCAACGGCACCGGCGGCTCGTAATGCGTCGGCGCAACCCTCACCGTGAACGTCGTCGCCCCGATGATCGCCACCGTGAACGCGATCGCCGCCCGGGTCCAGAACACCGTCCGGCGTTCACCCACGAAACGAACCACCGGCGGCTTGGCGGCGTGCAGCCGCCCGGTGGAGGCGAGTTCGGTCATCCGGCGGCGCAACTCGGCCGGGTCGGACAGGTCGGGCAACCGCGCGGCAAGCGCCTCGCGCGCGTGCAGCAGCCGGTTCGCCGCGGCCGGCGTGCTCGCCTCCGTCTCCGCCGCGGTCTCCGCGAGCCCGAGCCCGACCCCGTCGTAGAGGAGGAGCGTGCGGCGGTACGACGGCGGGAGTTTGAGGAGTGCCGTCAGCAGGGCGCGGTCGGCGGAGTCCGGGGGCGGGGGTTCCGGGTGGCGGTGTCTGGGGCGGAAGCGGTGCCAGGGGGAGAGGGCGTGTTCGTACGCCACCGCCCGCACCCAGCCGGCCGGGTCCCGGTCGACCGCCACCTCGGGCCAGCGCTGCCAGGCGACCTGGAAGGCCCGCTCGACGGACTCCCGCGCCAGTTCACGCCGCCCGGTCAGCAGATAGGCCTGCCGTACGAGGGCGGGTGCGCAGAACGCGTAGAGCGCGTCGAAGGCCTGAGCGGGCGTCAGGGGAACGCGAGGCGGTTCCGGTTCCTCGACAGGTAAAGGTACAGGTACCGGCTCGGGTGCGGGGGTGTCGACCACCTCGGCCGGTCGCTCCGGCTGAGGCTCCGTCACCGGGGCTTCCTGGTCCAGGCTGTTGAGCATTTTCGCGTACGCCTCCCTTTTCCGGCCACGTGGTGTCGTACGGCCGGTCTCCCACGCGCGCACCGTCTCGCGGCTGACGCCCATCCGCTCGGCGACCTGAGCCTGCGTCAGCGACGCCGTCTCGCGCAGGCGTCGGCGTTCCTTGGGGGGAGGGAGCGGGGTTGCGGGGTTCTGCGTCACCGGACGCCCCTTCGTACGAAAAAGTACATAAATGTATATTGAGCGACACTTCGGAGGATCGCCTGTTACGACGAGAAAGCGCGTGTCGTTGGGAGCATGGCGGTCGTGATGCCGATGACCCACCGCCGACCGTCGTTGTCGCCCCTGCTCACCCGGATGCGCGACCGATCCCCCGGACTGGCCGCCAGCCTCTTGGGTGGTGCGGTCGCGGCGGGGCTCGGGCTCGGGTCGTTCGCCGTGCTGGTGATGGTGCTGTGGATCAGTTCGCCGTACCCGGACAGCGGGCCCGGCGGCGCCCTGCACACGGCCGCCGTCCTGTGGCTCCTCGCGCACGGCGTCGAACTGGTCCGCTCCGACACGCTCTCCGGAGTCCCCGCCCCCGTGGGTGTCACCCCGCTGCTCCTGCTCGTCCTCCCGGTGTGGCTGCTGCACCGGGCGGCGCGGGACGCGGTGCTGGGCGGGGGAGACGGCGAGGACGACCCCGAGATCCCGCCGGTCCCGGGCCGCACCGCCTGGACCGGCGTCGCCCTCGGCTACCTCGGCGTCGGCACCGCCGCCGCGCTCTACGCCTCCGCCGGTGACCTCGCCCCCTCCTGGAGCTGGACGGCGGTCTGCCTCCCGCTGCTCGCCGCGGGCGCGGCCGGTTCCGGGGTGTGGACGGCGTACGGGCGCCCGCGTGAACCCGTGCTGAGTGTGCTGATCCTGCTGCCGGCCGGGCTACGACGGCTCGTCCTCGGCCCGGAGGCCCGCGAGTCCCGGGCCCGCATCGGCACCGCCGCACGTGCCGCCGGGCTCGGTACGGCCGTGCTCGTCGGGGGTGGTGCCGTGCTGCTCGGCGCGTCCCTGGTCTGGCACGGCGGCGCCGCCCGGACGTCCTTCCTCCAGCTGACGGAGGGGATGTCGGGCCGGTTCGCCGTCCTGCTGCTCTGCCTCGCGCTGATCCCCAACGCGGCGGTGTGGTCCGCCTCCTACGGCCTCGGTCCCGGCTTCGCCCTCGGCGTCAGCCACACCGTCGCCCCGCTCGCCTCGGCACCGGCGCCCCTCCTCCCGCCGTTCCCCCTGCTCGCGGCGGTCCCGGACGCGGGCACCGGAACCCCGCTGAACTGGCTCGCGGGGCTGGTCCCCCTGGCGGCCGGGGTGACGGCGGGCTGGTTCGTGGCGCGGGTCGCGGTGGGCCAACGGGGCGATGGCGGGGGCGAGTTGGCGGAGGAGAGGAAGCGGAGGGCGGTCGGTGCCGGACTCCGTCAACAGTCGACGCCGGCCCCCTGGGCGCCGGGCCGCACCGCCGCCACCGCGCTGCTCGCCGCCGCCCTGTGTGCCGTAGGGCTGGCTCTGCTCGCGGAGTTGTCCGGGGGGCCGCTCGGGGGTGCCGCGCTCGCGCGGTTCGGGCCGGTGTGGTGGCAGACCGGGGGCGCGGCGCTGGCCTGGCTCGCGGTGGTGGCGGTGCCCACGGCGCTGGGGCTGCGGGCGTGGCGGCTGCGGACACCTCGGGTGCCGTCACCGGCGACCGGGACGCCGACTATCGGCACGCCGATTACCGGCACGCCGATTACCGGCACGCCGATTACCGGCACGCCGATTACCGGAACGCCGACCATCGGGAAGCCGCGGGAAGACGTGGTCGCGGGGGCGCCGGTGCCGGAGACTCCTACGGCACGCCGGTTCCGGATGTCGTTCGCGGTCGGCCGGGGCTGGTTCTCCCGCAGGCCGAAGGCGGCGCGGCAGCCCGTCGTCCCGGTCCCGTCGCCCGTCGCCCAGCCGTACATCGCCTACGACCACGACTCGACGTTCGACCCGTACGACTTCCCGCCCGTCGACGTGACGGCGGAGCCCGCGCCGACCCCCTGGTACGACAACGCCTCCCGCGAGGCCCGCTGGGCGGCCTTGAGGGAGGCGTCCACGCCGCCGGAACCAGAGGAATCTCCCGAACCACAGGAATCCCCGGACCCGCCGGAGGTCAAGTGACCCATGAGGCGCGTCAGTTGGCGGTACCCAGCAACCCCCGCAGATCCTTCGGCAGCAGCTGGTTGCAGGACTGCTTGGCCTCGTTGGTGAGGGCGTCGTTGGCGCAGGTGTAGTAGTCGCTGTAGGCCAGCTGCGCGGCGAACATCGCGGCGACCAGGGCGATGGCCAGGGACGCGGTGACCAGGCCGCTCACCGCCGCCGTCGTCTGGGGGCGGGCCTGGGCGTCGGGCACGGCCGGGGTGTTCGGGTCGGCGGGGCGGGACTTGGCGCGCAGGGCGCTGCCGCCCCAGTAGATGGCGAGCGCGCCGAGCAGCAGGGCCACGTACGGCCAGCTGAAGAGGGCGAAGAAGAAGGCCCACATGCCGCTCAGCAAGGAGTAGCGGGCGCGGCGCTGGGCCGGGTCCGTCGGGTCCCAGCGCATGCCGCCCTGGCCGGGACCACCGCCGCCGGGGCCCTCGGGACCGCCCTGTCCGCCAGGGCCGCCGGGCCGCTCGCCGAAGTTGCCGGGGGAACGCCCCGGCTGCTGGTCGCTCCAGTGACTGCCCCACGGCGAACGACCGCCGTCACCCTGCGGGGCGTCGCCGCCTTCGCCGCCCTCCGGGCGTCGCGGCTGCCACGGCCGGTCCGGCGTGCCCTCCGGCGGCGGCGCGAACGGATTGTCGTCCTGCCCCGCACCGCCCTTTCCCTCCGAGGGCGCGTCGGGCGGCGACGAGGGCCGCTCCCGGAGCAGCACGGTGCGGCGCTCTCCTCCCTGCACCGGCTGCGGGGGGAACGTGAGGAGTCGCAGACTGCGGTCCGGCATCAAATGAGCGTCTTCCCCTTGGTGGATACGTTCGATGGATACGTTCGATGGACAGGTTCGATGGACAGGTTCGATGAATACGTCTCTCCGACATGAGCCGTCACTCCGTGAACGCCTCGCACGACAACGGCGTTCCCGAACCCGCTCTCCCCAGACGCTACCTTCCGGCCACGCCCCCGTCCCGTGGGGGCTGTCCGGTGTGCCGGTATCGTTGCTGACGGTCGGCCGCTTCGTAGACTTCCCCGTATCCCGGGGCGCGAAGCATTCGTATGAACGCACGAGTGGACGCACGAGTCGGCCGTAGAACGAGAAGTCGCTCCCCCGAGAAAGGGCCCCGCCGTGGCCGCCAAGCCCGTGGCCAAGCGCCTCGTCGTGCTGGTCTCCGGATCCGGTACGAATCTGCAGGCGCTCCTCGACGCCATCGAGACCGTCGGCAGCGAGGCGTACGGAGCCGAGATCGTGGCCGTCGGCGCGGACCGCGAGGGCATCGAGGGCCTGGCCCGCGCCGAGCGTGCCGGGCTGCCCACCTACGTGTGCAAGGTGAGGGACTTCGCGACCCGCGAGGAGTGGGACGCGGCCCTGGCTGCGGCGACCGCCGCGTACGAGCCCGACCTGATCGTGTCGGCCGGGTTCATGAAGATCGTGGGCAAGGAGTTCCTCGCCCTCTTCGGCGGCCGGGTCGTGAACACGCACCCCGCCCTGCTGCCCAGTTTTCCGGGAGCCCACGGCGTACGGGACGCGCTCGCGTACGGCGCCAGGGTCACCGGCTGCACCGTCCACTTCGTCGACGACGGCGTCGACACCGGACCGATCATCGCTCAGGGCGTGGTGGAGATCCGGGACGAGGACGACGAGAGCGCTCTGCACGAGCGCATCAAGGAAGTCGAGCGAACGCTGCTCGTCGATGTCGTGGGGCGGCTGGCCCGCAACGGCTATCGCATCGAGGGACGAAAGGTAGTTATCCAGTGACCGCCGAGAGCAACAAGCGAGCCATCCGTCGCGCGCTGGTCAGCGTCTACGACAAGACCGGCCTGGAGGAGCTGGCGCGCGGCCTGCACGAGGCCGGCGTGGAGCTGGTCTCCACCGGGTCCACGGCCGCGAGGATCGCCGCCGCCGGTGTCCCCGTCACCAAGGTCGAGGAGCTGACCGGCTTCCCCGAGTGCCTGGACGGCCGGGTCAAGACCCTGCACCCCAAGGTCCACGCGGGCATCCTCGCCGACCTGCGCCTGGAGAGCCACCGTCAGCAGCTCGACGAGCTGGGCGTGGCCCCCTTCGACCTGGTGGTCGTCAACCTCTACCCGTTCCGGGAGACCGTCGCCTCCGGCGCGTCCCCCGACGAGTGCGTCGAGCAGATCGACATCGGCGGCCCGTCGATGGTCCGCGCCGCCGCCAAGAACCACCCGTCGGTCGCCGTGGTCACCAGCCCGGCGCGCTACGCCGACGTCCTGAACGCCGTGCAGACCGGCGGTTTCGACCTCCACACCCGCAAGCGGCTCGCGGCGGAGGCGTTCCAGCACACGGCGTCGTACGACGTGGCGGTGGCGAGCTGGTTCGCGAGCGAGTACGCGCCCGTGGACGACTCCCAGTTCCCCGACTTCCTCGGCGGCACCTGGGAGCGGGAGAACACCCTTCGCTACGGCGAGAACCCGCACCAGCCGGCCGCGCTCTACGTGGACGGCAGCGGCGGTGGCCTGGCCCAGGCCGAGCAGTTGCACGGCAAGGAGATGTCGTACAACAACTACACGGACACGGATGCCGCGCGCCGGGCCGCGTACGACTACGCCGAGCCCTGTGTCGCGATCATCAAGCACGCCAACCCCTGTGGTATCGCGGTCGGTTCGGATGTCGCCGAGGCGCACCGCAAGGCGCACGCGTGCGACCCGCTGTCGGCGTTCGGCGGGGTGATCGCGGTCAACCGGCCGGTGTCCAAGGAGCTGGCCGAGCAGGTCGCCGAGATCTTCACCGAGGTCATCGTCGCGCCGGACTACGAGGAGGGCGCGCTGGAGATCCTCGCCAAGAAGAAGAACATCCGCGTGCTGAAGACCCCGGGTGGCCCGTCGAACGCGGTCGAGCTGAAGCCCATCGACGGTGGCGTGCTGCTCCAGGTCACCGACCGTCTCCAGGCCGACGGCGACGACCCGGCCAACTGGACGCTGGCGACGGGCGAGGCGCTGTCCGCGTCCGACCTGGCCGACCTCGCCTTCGCCTGGAAGGCCTGCCGCGCGGTGAAGTCCAACGCGATCCTGCTCGCCAAGGACGGCGCCTCGGTCGGCGTCGGCATGGGCCAGGTCAACCGGGTGGACTCCGCGAAGCTGGCCGTCGAGCGGGCGGGCGAGGAGCGGGCCCAGGGTTCGTTCGCGGCCTCGGACGCGTTCTTCCCGTTCCCCGACGGCCTGGAGATCCTCACCGAGGCGGGCGTCAAGGCCGTGGTGCAGCCGGGCGGTTCACTCCGTGACGAACTCGTCGTGGAGGCCGCGAAGAAGGCGGGCGTCACGATGTACTTCACGGGGACGCGGCACTTCTTCCACTGAGGTCAGCGGGAATCGAAGCGGGAGTTGGAGCAGGGGCCGGGGCAGGCTCGGACGGCGGTGGCAGTTCGCACCACACCGTCTTGCCCTCCGGCCCCTGTTCCACGCCCCAGCGCACGGCGAGCGCGTCGAGCAGCAGCAGCCCCCGGCCGTTCTCGTCGTCCGGCCCGGCCGCGCGCACGACGAGCCAGGCGTACGGCTCCGGGTCGGTGACGGCGATGCGCGTACGGCCGCCCTCGCAGGTCACCCGCAGGGTCACCGGGGTGCCCTCGCCGAGGTGCCGGATCACGTTGGTCAGTAACTCGCTGACACAGAGCTGGACTTCGGGACACGGGACGCCGAGGTGTTCCCGTACGGCACGGCGGGCCTCCGGTACGGCCTTGGGGACGGCGAGGAGTTCCAGGGCGAGCACAGTCATCGGCCGGCCGCCTTGCGGAGGGCGGCGGTGAGGGCGCGGGCGGTGTCGAGGTTGCAGTTGCCGAGTTCGACGAGGGGGGCGGCGTAGGTCTGGACGAGCGAGGGCAGGTCGACGCCGAGGGACGGCAGGGTGATCCCGTTCGCCGCCAACGCCGCCTGGAGTTCGGCCACTTCGCTGTTGGCCTCGTGGGAGTGGGGACTGATCATTGCCGTGAGCCTTTCGCTGTGTGTTGCCCTGTGCTCTCTGTGACGAATCACTCACACGGTGACGTGAAATCTCGTACCGTGACAGGGGTTTGGGTTGCACCCGGGAACTGGCAAAAGGCGGTGGTGAGTTGTGCCCCCACGCAAGGACACCGACGCGTCGGCGAATGTCCCTTCCTTTTACGGCGCGGAGTTGCGCTTCAAGAGGGAAGCGGCGGGCCTCACGCTCGAACAGTTGGCGGAGGGAAGTTTTTTTGGCATCCCGTTTCTGAGCCTCATCGAGCGGGGTGAGCGACGGATGCCGTTGGATCTCGCCAGGCACGTCGACAAACGGCTCGGTACGGACGGCTTTTTCGAGCGGCGTTGTGAAGACGCGCGGAAGGCGAAGCAGTCGGGGCATGCGGAGTACTTCGCGGATGTGGTCGAGCTGGAGAAGCACGCGGAGTCGATCGAGGACTGGGCGCCGGCGCTGCTTCCAGGGTTGTTGCAGACGGAGGCGTATGCCCTGAAGGTTGTCAGGACCGGTAGTCCGTGGCTCCCGCCCGAGATCGTCGACAAGCAGGTCACGGCTCGCATGGCGCGCGCGAAGCTCTGGGGGCGGGAGGAACGCCCGGCGTTCTGGGCGATCGTGCGCGAGGAGCTGATCCGCAAGGCGTTTCTGCCGAGCGAGGAGATGGCAGCGCAGTTGGAGCACATCTCGGATGTGATCCGCTCCAATCAAGGTGTTTTGCAGATCCTCCCGGAAACGACGGTGGCCTACCCGCTGATGATGGGGATGATCCGGGTCATGACCTTCCCGGACGCGCCGCCTGTGGTGTACACGGAGGGCCTGCACAGTGGCCAACTGATCGACTATCCAGCCCTCCTGAAGGACTACCGCAGGTCGTACGATCTGCTCAGGGCCACGGCACTACCGCCGGAAACGTCCCTGGACATGATCGAGCAAGCGGCGGAGGATCACAGAAATGGCAAGCACAGGGCCTGACTTCAGCACCGCTGTTTGGCGCAAGAGCAGCTACAGCAACAGCAGCGGCGGTGAATGCGTCGAGGTCCGTGACGATCTCCCCGGCGTCGTCCCTGTCCGGGACTCCAAGGTCCCGCACGGTCCGGCGCTCTTCATCGGCGCTCCCGCGTGGGCGCCGTTCGTCGACTGGGCCGGTGTGGCCTAGCCGTCCACCTCGCACGTCGCCTTCGTGGGCGGCGACCGGCGTTGGACGTACGGGGAGTTCGGCGCGCGGAACAGCCGCCTGGGGTACTGGACGCAGCCCGAGGTCACCGCGAAAGCCCTGTGCGGCGGCTGGTTCCACACCGGCCGCACCCGGCACTACACGCGCTGACTGGGCGCTACTCCATTCGAGTCGGTTCTTGAGCGAACCCTGGTCCAACAGGTCGGCTGTGATCAACCATCGAGTATCCGACGGTTGCTCAAAGGGGGCCATATGGCGACATCCTCCGGGGAACAGATCGCTGTCGACTGGGCGTACGTCCGCGACACCATCCACGTCAACGACGCGCTGCTGGGCGAGATCCGGGCGGAGGTCGGGTTCCGCGGGTTGGCGGCGGGGGCCGTACTGGCGCTGGTGGCCCGGGAGATCGTGCACGACCCGGGGTATGTCCTCACCGGTCTGACCGGGCACCCGCTGGTGCTGGTCGCCGAGAACTACCGAGGCAACGGCGGCGGGGTGGACGCCAGTGGAGTCCCGGGCAACAGGGGAGGGCCGGGCGCGACCGGTGCGGACGGTCAGGGGCAGCAAGGACAGACCGGCGGTGCCGGCGGCCTCGGCGGGAACGGGCAGCCGGGTGGCGCGGCTTCGCAGGTCTGGGTGCTCGCGGCGACGCTCACCGATCTGCGGATCACCGCCCGGGGTGGCCACGGCGGAGCGGGCGGCCCGGGCGGCACCGGCGGGCACGGCTACGACGCAGCCGAACCTCCGCACAAGCCGGACCACGATCCGCCGGAGCCGGGCAATGGCGGCCCGGGAGGCCAAGGCGGCGTCGGCGCGGTCGGCGGGCCCGGCGCACTGATCCTGATCGACACGGTGACCCCGTCAGGGCTGAGCACCGACGGTTCGGGCGGCGACGCGGGAGGCGCGGGCCGGCCCGGTGAGGGAGGCCGCGGCGGGAAGGTCGGCGGCGGCCCGACCCCGCTCGGCGACCCTGGCCCGGCGGGGCCGCCGGGTACCCCCGGCCCCGGTCCTGGCCCCTCCGTGCAACCCGTCATCGTGACGCACCCCGTCGACGACTGGTGGGCGCTGATCCGGCTGAGGCTCGGGATGCGCGCCCACGACTGGGCGGACTACCGCACCAGCGTGGGCGAGTACCTCTTCCGCGCGTACGCGCCGGGGAAGCCCGACCGCCGCGGCTACCGCGACGCCGCCGCGCACGAGTTCGACCGCGCCCTGACCCTGTTCCAGGACCAGGCGCGCGCCGCCGAGATGCTGCGCTACATCGCGAGCAACCTGGCTCCGATCGGGCAGCCGTACAACCTTGAGATCCTGCCGGACTTCCCGCGCTTCGAGAGCGTCGTCACCGACTACGACGCCGTGGTCAAGAGCATGTACGACAACGCGCTGAACCTGCTGCTGAGCGTCGTCGACGCCGGGCAGAAGAGCGCCCGGCTGGCGGCCGACATGGCCCACATCAGCGACATGGCCGGGGTGCTGGCGCTGGAGGAGAAAGCCGCGAAGCTGGCCCTGGAGGGCGCCAAGGGCAAAGCGGACGTCATCGACCAGCAGTTGGAGGAAACCCGGACCCAGATCTCCGCGGTGCGCGAGGAGATCGCCGTCAAGCGCCTCGAATGGCCGCCCGGCAACGATCTCGGTCCGCTCCTCGGCGCGGCCATCGCGGTGGCCGCCGCAGCCGCCGCGATCAGCGCGTTCGCCACGGGCGGGGCCACCATCGTGGCGTTCCTCGCCGCCGCCAACGTCGTGATGACCGGCGTCGGAGCCGTGGAGGGCTTCGACGTGAACACCGGCAAGGACGCCGATGGCGACCAGCTGATCAGCTGGTGGGACTGGAGCGACCCGGGCAAGCCCAAGCTGAAGCCCGACGACGCCGACAAGGTCGGCGGACTCGCCGAACTGGTCAACAAGAGCAAGAAGTTCATCGACGCCGGCCGCGCCATCTCCGAACTCACGCAGGCCAAGGTCGACGGCAAGCTGGAGAGCCGGGAACGCGACCTGATCGCCCGCCAGCTCGACCTGACGCGGCAGCGCGGGCTGCAACTGCTGGAGGTCAACCAGAAGGCGCTGCTCGCCGTGGCGGCCGACGCCAAGATCGCGGTGAACAAGGCGGATCTGGAGAACCTGCACCACCTCCAGGTCGACTGGGCCTCCGACATCGGCGCGCTGAGCCAGATCTCCCGCAGACTGATCGCCCAGACCCAGGCCTATGTGGACGTCCTCATCAGGTTCGGGTTCTACGCGCACCGCGCCCTCGACCTGTACACGCTCAGCAGCAACACCTCGCCCCAATTCAGCTTCGACATCGGCTACCTGCACCCGGACGACGTCGAGAACACCTACCAGCCGCTGGCCCGCGGCGACGACAGCCGCGTGATCCCGCTGCTGGGGGAGTACCTGGACTCCTGGGCACGGATGCCCGAATTGGTCACCCTGCGCGCGTTCTACGACGACTACCAGCGCTCGCTCCAGTACGCGCCGCAGTTCGTGACCATCAGCACGCCCGAGGTGCTGGCGGCGCTGCGCACCAACGGTTCGGCTTCGTTCACCGTGCCGCTGGAGAACTTCCCGGCTGCCTGGTCCGAGTTGAAGGTGGAGCGCGTCAGCGTGGCGTTCGTGGGCGCCACCTGCGACAACCCGGCCGTGGTCGCCTACGTGGAACACGAGGGCGCGGCCGTCAACCGGCTGCGCGACGGCACCGTGCGCACGGTCGACGGCTGGCCGCTCTCCGCGGTCGTCGAGGCGACGTTCGACAAGCGGGACCCGGGCACACCCGCGCCCGCCGACGCCCGGCAGTCCTTCTGGGGCCGAAGCCCGGCGACCACCTGGCGGGTCAGCATCGAACCGCTGTCCGCCAAGCAGGGCAATCTCAACCTGGACGGCCTGACCGCTTTGTACGTCACGATCCGGTACGCCTTCTACGCGCCGCCGTCCACGGCGGGCCAGGCCGTCCCGGCCATGCCGGTCGCCGCCGACTACGACGGTGACCAGCGGCCCGACAACGCGACCTGGAACTCGGCGGACGGGACCTGGCACATCGAGCCGTCGTCGGGCGGCCCCGCCCGCGTCGTGCCGTGGGGGCAGGCCGGCGACATCCCGGTGCCCGCGGACTACGACCGCGACGGCAGGGCCGAACTCGCGGTGTTCCGGCCCTCCGACGGCACCCTGCTCACCCGGCCGCTGGAGAGTGGACCCACCACGGTCTACCTGTGGCGTACCGCGGACTACCTGCCGAGTCCCGCGGACCATCCGGGCATGGACACCCTCGCGAACGGCTTCCGGGTGCGCGCCGCGGACCTGTCGGGCATCGGCCGACAGGACGAGGCCGTCGCCGTGCAGACCCAGGCCCGCGACGCGTACCGGCAACTCGCCGAGGCGTCCGAGGCATACCGCGCCGATCTCGCCCAGACGATGGTGATGCTCGGGATCTATCTGTCCCGGGCGGGCCGCGACGACGAGGCGATCGCGGCCGTTCAGGAGGGCATTGCCAAGTACCGGGAGATCGGGGACGCCGCGCAGGAGGCGTGGGCGTCGGGCAACCTCGCGGCGCTCTACCGCGCCGCGGGGCGACCCGCCGACGCGGTGGACGCGCAACAGGACACGGTGGACGACTACCGCGCGCTGGCGGCCGGGGACCCCGCCTACCGGACCGCGTTGGCGATGTCCTTGGTGTTCCTGGGCCTCTATCTGGAGCAGGCCGGGCGCCACGACGAGTCGGTGGCACCGGCGCGCGAGGCGGTGGAGACGTACCGGCAGCTCGCTGACGAGCCCGACGTGGCGTGGGCGCTGGGCAACCTCGGCGCCCGGCTGCAGGCCGACGACCGACCCGGCGACGCGGCGGACGCGTGGCGGGAAGCGCGCGACATCTACCAGAAGCTCGCCGCCGCCGACCCCGTCTACCGTCCGCTCCTCGCGCAAAGCGCGTACCGACTGGCGGTGGTCCTGGTGGCGGCCGACCGCCGCGCCGACGCCCTGGCGGCCGCCCAGCAGGCCGTCACCGTGTACCAGGAACTGAACACGCAGAACCCGGGCGTCTACGCGTCGGAGACCGACACGGCGGTCAAGCTGCGCGACTCGTTGGCCCAGTAGCGGAGCGCAAACGCCCCGGGGCCGTGTCACCAGGTGGTGACACGGCCCCGGCGGAAGTCCCGCGACGGTGAGTTACTGGGTGCGGATCACGATCGAACCGCACACCTTGTCCGCGAACGTCTGCCGCTTCGCGTCCCACGCCGGCCACAGCCAGCCGATGTAGCAGGCGAGGGAGTCGAGGATGTGGGCGAGGCGGCGGACGAACGCCATGCCGACGCCGAGGGGCTGGCCGTCGCTCTCGCGTACCAGGCGGATGCCCAGCGCCTTCTTGCCGACGGTCTGGCCGGTGCGGCCTTCCTGGATCAGCTGCCAGATGGCGAGGCCGATCAGAGCGAGACCCCCGATGGCCAGCAGCAGTCCGTTGCCGCGGCCGACGATGACGATGATGTACGGCACCAGGAAGACGAGTCCGTCGACCAGCGTGCCGAGGAAGCGCTGGCCCCAGTTCGCGTACGGCGGGGTCGCTCCGTAGCCGGCCTGCGGGTAACCGGGGTAACCCGGCTGCTGCGGGTAGCCGTAGCCCTGCTGCGGCGGGACGCCCTGGGGGGCGCCCTGCGGGTAGCCGTAGCCCGGCTGGCCCTGGGGCTGGCCGTAGCCCGGCTGGGGGTTCTGCGGTGGCTGCTGCCCGTAGGGGTTGTTCGGGTCGTAACTCATGGCGGATATTCCTCCGTCGGCAATGCGGGGACGATGCGGATCGCGCGGAGGTATGTCACAAGACGAGCGGTTTGCCCCCCAACACCTACCGCAGTACTGCGGCGTTCATCGTTCTAGCCGCGGCTGGTTTTTGTCCAGCGGCATTCCATAGGTGTTGTGTAAGTGCAACATCAGTGATCATGGTGTTACACCCGGAGTGCACCCGGATTGGAACGATGAGGGCGTCATCCGCGAGGATGGGGTCATGACCGCCCAGATTCTCGATGGCAAGGCCACCGCAGCCGCGATCAAGTCCGACCTGACCGCCCGCGTGGCGGCGCTGAAGGAGAAGGGCGTCACGCCCGGCCTCGGCACGATCCTGGTCGGGGACGACCCCGGCAGCCAGAAGTACGTCGCCGGCAAGCACCGGGACTGCGCGCAGGTGGGCATCGCGTCCATCCAGCGCCAACTGCCCGCCACCGCCTCCCAGGAGGAGATCGAGGCGGTCGTACGGGAACTCAACGAGGACCCGGCGTGCACCGGCTACATCGTCCAACTGCCGCTCCCCAAGGGCATCGACGAGAACCGCATCCTGGAACTGATGGACCCGGACAAGGACGCCGACGGCCTGCACCCGATGAACCTCGGCCGTCTCGTCCTCAACGAGCCCGCCCCGCTGCCCTGCACCCCCAACGGTGTGCTGACCCTCCTCCGCCGCTACGGCGTGGAGATCAAGGGCGCGGAGGTCGTGGTCGTCGGACGCGGGGTCACCATCGGCCGCCCGATGCCCCTCCTCCTCACCCGGCGCAGCGAGAACGCGACCGTGACCCAGTGCCACACGGGTACCCGCGACCTCTCCTCGCACCTCAAGCGCGCGGACATCATCGTCGCCGCCGCCGGTTCCGCCCACCTGATCAGGCCCGAGGACGTGAAGCCCGGCGCCGCCGTCCTCGACGTCGGCGTCTCGCGGAACGCCGACGGCAAGATCGTGGGCGACGTCCACCCGGGCGTCGCCGAGGTCGCCGGCTGGATCTCCCCGAACCCCGGCGGAGTCGGCCCGATGACCCGCGCCCAGCTGCTCGTCAACGTGGTCGAGGCGGCGGAGCGTAGTGTCGACTGAACGCCCTGGGAGCCCTGAGAGCAAGGCCCGTGGTGAGGGTGTGGACGACATCGAGGTCACGGACCCGGTCAGCGCGCCCGACGCCGAGGGGGTACCGCGCCGCACCACGCGCCGCTTCCCCCTCTTCACCCGGGACACCGCCCGTCCCGAGGGCGGCGGCCGGGCCGCGTCCGGCGCCGCCCCGGCCCCGGCCCGCCAGTGGCCGATCCTCGCCGTCCTGTGCACGGTCGGCCTCGGCCTCCTCCTGACCGCCTTCGACGTCTTCCGCTACGGCACCCTGCTCATCGGCGCCGCCCTGCTGGCCGGCGCGGTGCTGCGCTGGGTGGTCCCGGACGTCGGCATGCTCGCCGTCCGCTCCCGCTTCACCGACATCGTCACCTACGCCGTGCTCGGCCTCGCGATCGTCCTGCTGGCGATGATGGCGCAGCCGAAGCCGTGGCTGACGATCCCGTACCTGAAGGACACGCTGCACTACACGGTCAACAGCAACTAGCCTCCCGCGCCCCGCGGTTCGTGACGCACGACGGCGGCCCGTCCCCTCCCCCGAGCAAGGACGCGCCGCCGTCTGTGGTCAGCCTGCCGCGCTGTGAGCCCGCCGTTCAACGGCTGTCGGCGCGCTGTGGCAGGGGAGTGACCGTTTCGCTACGCGGCGCGCACCACATCACGATGACGGAACCGTTCCCCTTCCGGCGTCGTCATTTCGCTCGGAACGGGCACGTGGGGCGGGCGAGTGAGCGGACGGGCGGTGGAGGGGCGATGGGCGGCTGGCAGCCGCTGCCGGACGATCTGCCGGCGGAGGTACGGAACTTCGTGGAGCAACTGCGTCTCCTCAAGGACCGCACCGGGCTGAGCCTGGTCGCCCTCGGCGCGCGCACCGCGTACAGCAAGTCCTCCTGGCACCGTTATCTCAACGCCACCCAGCCCCCGCCCCGGCAGGCCGTCGTCGCCCTGTGCCGGGTCGCGGGCGTCGACCCCGAACGCATCGGTGTGCGCTGGGAGTTGGCGGTCCAGGCCTGGCCCCGCCCGGCGACGGTCCCGGACCGGGTGGAGGGCGGGGAGGAGTACCGGGACGATCCGACCCTGCCCTGGTGGGACACACCGCCGGAGGAGGCGGGGCGCGGACCCGGGCCCGGTGGACGGCTGCTCCGGTACGCGTTGGTGCTGTTGCTTCTCCTGCTCTTCACGGTTGTCGTGGGAGTCGTGGCCCTTGCGTCGATGTATTGACAAGTTTGCGGATAAGCAACGAAGACGACCAACAGCGGCGTTAGCGTGGGCAATTCAGGGCACAGGGCACCAAGGGGTACGAGGGAGCAGGGCGCGGGGGAGCAGTCAGTACGCAGCAGGGGGAATGAGGGGGGAAGCAATGCCTCGTTGGAGGGCCTTGCCGGATGAACTCGATCCGCAGGTCAGGGAGTTCGCGAGCCAGCTGCGCCGGCTGGTGGACCGCAGCGGCCTGAGCATCGCGGCGGTGGCCGACCGCACCGGCTACAGCAAGACGTCCTGGGACCGTTATCTCAACGGCCGGCTCCTCGCACCGAAGGGCGCGATCGTCGCCCTGGCCGAGGTCACCGGCGCCAATCCCGTTCATCTGACCACGATGTGGGAGCTCGCCGAGCGTTCATGGAGCCGGTCGGAGATGCGGCATGACATGACCATGGAGGCGATCCGGATCTCCCAGGCGCGTGCCGCGCTGGGGGAGTTCGGGGCGCCCCCGGCGAGCGCGCCGAGCACGCCGAGCGGCAAGGTTCAGGGCGGCAAGGCGGCCCGCACGGGTGGCAGCGCCACCGCGGCCCCGGGGATCGCGGGTCCGGCGGGAGTGTCTCCCACGGTGCCGCCGCAGCCGGCGGCGCCCGACAGTGACGTACGCGAAGGTGTCTCGAAGGTCGGCAACTCGTGGGGGATGGCCGGGTACATGGGCCCCGCGCAGTCCGGCGGTGGGGGCGGCGCGGGCGGCTCCGCGGCGGAGCAGGCGCAGTCCGGCCGGCCGGGTCGTATACCGGAGGCGTCCGGAGCGGCTGGATCGTTCGGCGCGTCCGGACTCTCCGGCTCCGCGTCCGGATCGTTCGGGGAACCGATGCCGGTGTCCCGGCCGGGGGCGTCCGGCGGGGCGGGTGGTGCCAGGCGGCGGGTGCTGATGTTCGGGGCCGGGGTCGTCGGGGTGCTGGTGGTGATCGCGGCCGTGTTCCTGTTCACCCACCACGGCTTCACCCTGCACGGCGGCGGGGACAAGAAGACCGGCGCCACGCACACCTCGGCCTCGCCGTCCGTCAGCACGAACCCCGATCTGCCGGCCGGGGTGAAGTGCGTCGGCGCGGGCTGCACCGGCAAGGACGCGGAGGCCATGGGCTGCACCTCGGACGCGGGCGCGGTGACGACGGCCAGGACGGCCACCGTCGGCACGACCGTCGTCGAGGTCCGCTACAGCAAGACCTGCGGGGCCGCCTGGGGCCGTATCACCGCGGGTGTGCGGGGGGACTCCGTGCAGGTGAGCGCGGGCACGGTCAAGGAGACCGACAGCATCACGGCGACCGGCGACAACATCGCCTACACGCCGATGGTGGCCGTGAAGGACGCGGGCGGGGCGAAGGCCTGCGTGACGCTGGCGACGGGGAAGAAGGGGTGCACGGCCTAGGCCCTGTGTGTGGGGATTCTGTGAACGGGGGAATGCCCGCTCCCGAGCGGGGAAGGCGGTGCTCACCCCCACGGGAGTCCGGCTGACCCGGTACCCCCACGGCGGCCGTCCGGTGCTCCTCTCCCGACCGGACGGCCGCCTTTTCCGTGCACCGGTCCTGACCCTGTTCCGCGCACCGGTCCGACCCTGTTCCGTGCTCTGTGGGGCGGGCCACACGGACCCGGCAGCCGGGGATCCCGGATGCGCGATAGCCTGACCGGTGGATCTCTTGATGCCAAGAGATCGATCATTTGTACGTCTCGCACCCCGGGGCAGTGCCGCCCCACCGCCAGCTGTCATAACGGAGAACGCCATGACCCGCACTCCCGTGAACGTCACCGTCACCGGCGCGGCCGGCCAGATCGGTTACGCCCTGCTCTTCCGCATCGCCTCCGGCCAGCTGCTCGGCGCGGACGTGCCGGTCAAGCTGCGTCTCCTGGAGATCACCCCGGCCCTCAAGGCCGCCGAGGGCACGGCGATGGAGCTCGACGACTGCGCCTTCCCGCTCCTTCAGGGCATCGACATCACGGACGACCCGAACGTCGCCTTCGCCGGCACGAACGTCGCCCTCCTCGTCGGCGCCCGCCCCCGCACCAAGGGCATGGAGCGCGGCGACCTGCTCTCCGCGAACGGCGGCATCTTCAAGCCGCAGGGCAAGGCCATCAACGACAACGCCGCGGACGACATCAAGGTCCTCGTCGTCGGCAACCCGGCCAACACCAACGCGCTCATCGCGCAGGCCGCCGCCCCGGACGTACCGGCCGACCGCTTCACCGCGATGACCCGCCTGGACCACAACCGCGCGCTGACCCAGCTCGCGAAGAAGACGGGCACCACGGTCGCCGACATCAAGCGCCTGACCATCTGGGGCAACCACTCCGCCACCCAGTACCCCGACATCTTCCAGGCCACGGTCGCCGGCAAGAACGCCGCCGAGACCGTGAACGACGAGAAGTGGCTGGCCGAGGAGTTCATTCCGACCGTCGCCAAGCGCGGCGCCGCGATCATCGAGGCCCGCGGCGCGTCCTCCGCGGCCTCCGCAGCGAACGCCGCCATCGACCACGTCCACACCTGGGTCAACGGCACGGCGGACGGCGACTGGACCTCCATGGGCATCCCGTCCGACGGCTCCTACGGCGTCCCGGAGGGCCTCATCTCCTCCTTCCCGGTCACCACGAAGGACGGCGTCTACGAGATCGTCCAGGGCCTGGACATCAACGAGTTCTCCCGCGCCCGCATCGACGCGTCGGTGAAGGAGCTGGAGGAGGAGCGCGAGGCGGTCCGCTCGCTCGGCCTCATCTGAGCACCTCCTACGGGTAGTTGAGGGCTCGGTCACGAGCTTTCACGGGCCCCGCTCCGGTTTCCGACCGGAGCGGGGCCCTGTTCCATACCCCGCCTCATTCCATGCCCCGCTTCCCCGGCGCCCAGAACGGCTTCGTGAGGACGGACCGCCGGTCCCAGTCCAACTCCCGTACGAGGACCTGCCGGACCTGCTGCACGGTACGGGCCTCCCCGGCGACGTACGCGATGCCGCCCGGCGCCGGGGCGAGCCGCCGTATCGCGTCCGGGAGCGAAGTCCCGCCCCTGGTCAGCCAGTCGAGGCGGGCGGAGTGCGCCACCGGGAGGCGGTCCTCGTCCTTCTCCGTCTCCACGCAGCCGGAGATCCGCGCCTCCTCGGGCAGCGCGCCCAGCATCGCGCCGAAGGCGACGGAGGCCGTCTCCTCGCCGGCGAAGACGTGATGGGCGGCGTCGGGGCGCAGGGTGAAGGTGCCCTCGGGCTTCCGCAGGCGCACCTGGTCGCCGACGCCGACGCTCCTGCCCCACTGGGCCCCGGGTCCCCCCTCGGAGTGGTCCAGCACGCACAACTCGACGGCGCCGGACGGGTCGTGGCGCCACACGGAGTACGTGCGCAGGGTGAGGCCGCTGACCAGGACACGTACCTGCTGGCCGGGCCGGACGTCGAGCCCGGCGAGCGCGTCGCCCTCGATCCGCAGCCGGCGCATCCGCGCGGTGATCGGCTCGGCGGCGGTGACGACGCCTCGCAGTGTCAGCAGGTCGAGGACGGGGTTCAGGAGGGCGGTCGGCACGGGTGGCTCCTCAACTGGGGTGCGTGTGAGGGGAGTTGGCGATCAGGGGCGCACTGGACGCGATAGTACGCGTTCCTCGGCAGACGCGATAGTACGTGTGGTGTTTGTTCCCCTGTTCAGTGATCCGGCCCACTTCCGGCCAGGGATCGCGCATGCATCCGGACCTCCCGGGCAGGCGCTCGCAGTCCCCGAGAGCGACAGTTAGGTGACGCTGGGGCGCTGAACAGGAACGGAAGGCAGTACCGATCATGGCGGACAGTACGGAACAGCAGGCGCGCAAGACCATTCACGCGGGCGGCGAGTGGCGGGAAGCGGTCTCCGGGGCGACCCGCGAGATCATCGACCCCGCGGACGCGCTGCCGTTCGCCGTGGTCGCGGAGGGCGACGAGAAGGACACGGACATAGCCGTCGCCGCCGCCCGCGCCGCCTTCGACGGCGGAGAGGGCGGAGAGGGCGGCGCTGGTGAGGGTGTTTGGCCGCGCACGCCCGCCGCCGGGCGCGCCGCCCTGCTGCGCCGCGTCGCCGACCTGCTCGTGCGCGACCGCGAGAAGCTCGGCCTGCTGGAGAGCCGGGACGCGGGCAAGACCGTGGAGGAGGGCCGGGTCGACATCGACTGTGTCGCCGACGCCTTCCGCTACTTCGCCGACCTCGTCGCCGCCGAGGCCCCCGGCCGGGTCGTCGACGCGGGCACGCCCGACGTCCACAGCGTCGTCGTCCACGAACCCGTCGGCGTCTGCGCGCTGATCACCCCCTGGAACTACCCGCTGCTCCAGGCGAGTTGGAAGATCGCGCCCGCCCTCGCGGCCGGCAACACCTTCGTCGTCAAGCCCAGCGAGATCACCCCGCTGACGACGATCGCCCTGATCGACCTGCTCGTCGAGGCCGGGCTCCCGGCCGGTGTCGCCAACATCGTCACCGGCCCCGGCCACTCGGTCGGCGCCCGGCTCGCCGAGCACCCCGACGTCGACCTCGTCTCCTTCACCGGCGGCCTGACCAGCGGCACGAAGGTGGCGCAGGCCGCCGCCGTGAGCGTCAAGAAGGTCGCCCTCGAACTCGGCGGCAAGAACCCCAACGTCGTCTTCGCCGACGCCTGCGCCACCGAGGAGGGCTTCGACACCGCCGTCGACCAGGCCCTCAACGCGGCCTTCATCCACAGCGGCCAGGTCTGCTCGGCGGGCTCCCGGCTCATCGTCGAGGAGACCGTCAGGGAACGCTTCGTCGCCGAACTCGCCCGCCGCGCCGCGAAGATCAGGCTCGGCCGCGGCACCGAGGACGGCGTCGAGTGCGGCCCGCTCGTCTCCGAGCAGCAGCGCGCCAGGACCGAGGCGTACGTCGCCGGTGCCCTCGCCGAGGGCGCGGTGCTGCGCTCCGGCGGCAGGCGCCCCGAGCCCGCCGCGGAACGCCCCGCCGGCGGCTACTTCTACGAGCCGACCGTCCTCGACCAGTGCCACCGCGAGATGACCGTCGTACGCGAGGAGGTCTTCGGACCGGTCCTCACCGTCGAGACCTTCCGCGCCGAGGACGAGGCGGTCGCCCTCGCCAACGACACCGAGTACGGCCTCGCGGGCGCCGTCTGGACCGCCGACGCGGGCCGCGCCCGACGCGTCGCGGGACGGCTGCGGCACGGCACCGTCTGGATCAACGACTTCCACCCCTACCTCCCGCAGGCGGAGTGGGGCGGCTTCGGAAAGAGCGGCGTGGGCCGGGAACTGGGCCCCTCCGGCCTCGCCGAGTACCGCGAGGCCAAGCACGTCTACCAGAACCTGGCGCCGAGGCCGGTGCGCTGGTTCGCGGGCTGATTCCGGCCGACTTGCTGATTCCGGCGGCTCGCTGATTCCGGCGACCTACTGACCCCGCCAACCCCAGCCCACCTAGGGGCGCGGGGCTGTGTCGACATGCGGCCCCGCCGCGTGGGCGCGACCAGCCACGACGCACCCGCACCCAACAACACCACCCCCACCCGGAGTTGCTCCCATGCCCGAGAACGATCACACGTACGACTACGTCGTCGTCGGCGGCGGCACCGCAGGCTCCGTCATCGCCTCCCGCCTCACCGAGAACCCCGACGTCACCGTCGCCGTCATCGAGGGCGGCCCCACCGACGTCGGCCGCGAGGACGTACTGACCCTGCGCCGCTGGACGGACCTCCTCGGCGGCGACCTGGACTACGACTACCCCACCACCGAACAGCCGCGCGGCAACTCCCACATCCGGCACAGCCGCGCCCGCGTACTCGGCGGCTGCTCCTCGCACAACACCCTCATCGCCTTCAAGCCGCTGCCGTCCGACTGGGACGAGTGGGAGGCGGCCGGCGCGAAGGGCTGGGGCGCGACGGCGATGGAGGCGTACTACGCCCGCCTCCTCAACAACATCGTCCCCGTCGACGAGAAGGACCGGAACGCCGTCGCCCGCGACTTCGTCGACGCGGCCCGGGAAGCGCTCGGCGTCCCGCGCGTCGAGGGCTTCAACAAGGCGCCGTTCACGGACGGCGTCGGCTTCTTCGACCTCGCCTACCACCCCGAGGACAACAAGCGGTCGAGCGCGTCCGTGGCGTATCTGCACCCGGTGATGGACGAGCGCCCCAACCTGACCATCCTCCTTGAGACCTGGGCACACCGCCTGGAGCTGAACGGCACCCGCGCCGAGGGCGTGCACGTCCGTACCGAGGACGGCGAGGAACTCCTCGTACGCGCTCGCCGCGAGGTCGTCCTGTGCGCCGATGCCGTCGACTCCCCGCGTCTGCTCCTGCATTCGGGCATCGGCCCCCGCGAGGACCTCGAAGCACTCGGCATCCCGGTCGCCGTCGACCTGCCCGGCGTCGGCGAGAACCTGCTCGACCACCCCGAGTCGGTGATCGTCTGGGAGACGAACGGGCCGATCCCGGAGAACTCCGCGATGGACTCCGACGCGGGCCTGTTCGTGCGCCGCGACCCCCAACTCCCGGGCCCCGACCTGATGTTCCACTTCTACCAGGTCCCCTTCACCGACAACCCGGAGCGCCTCGGCTACGAACGCCCCGAGTTCGGCGTCTCCATGACCCCGAACATCCCCAAGCCGAAGAGCCGTGGCCGGCTGTTCCTGACCAGCCCCGACCCGGCGGTCAAACCCGCCCTGGACTTCCGCTACTTCACCGACGAGGACGACTACGACGGCCGCACCCTCGTCGACGGCATCCGTGTCGCCCGCGAGATCGCCGCGACCGAACCACTCGCGGGCTGGCTCAGGCGCGAGGTGTGCCCCGGCCCCGACATCACGGGCGACGAGGAACTGAGCGAGTACGCCCGCAAGGCCGCGCACACCGTGTACCACCCTGCGGGCACCTGCCGCATGGGCGCCGACTCCGACGAACTCGCCGTAGTGAACCCCGAGTTGCGCATCCGCGGCCTGGACGGCATCCGTGTCGCCGACGCCTCCGTCTTCCCGACCATGCCCGCCGTGAACCCGATGATCGGGGTGCTCATGGTCGGCGAACGGGCCGTGGACCTGATCGGGGGTGGTGCGTGATGAGTACCTGCCTGATGACTACCTCCACCGCCCCGGCCGGCCCCGTCTTCTCCGTCGAGGGCCTCTGGAAGGTCTTCGGCCCGAAGGGCGACCGGATCCCGGCCGACCCCGAACTCACCGCCCTCGACGCCGCAGCCCTGCGCACCCGCACCGGCTGCACCGCCGCCGTCCGTGACGTCTCCTTCGACGTGCGCAAGGGCGAGGTCTTCGTGGTGATGGGCCTGTCCGGCTCCGGCAAGTCCACCCTGGTCCGCTGCCTCACCCGGCTCATCGAACCCACCGCCGGCACCATCGCCATCGACGGCGAGGATGTCCGCGCGATGGACAGGTCCCGGCTGCGGGAACTGCGCCGGCACCGCGCCGCGATGGTCTTCCAGCACTTCGGCCTCCTCCCGCACCGCACGGTCCTCGACAACGTCGCCTACGGCCTGGAGATCCAGGGCATCGGCAGGGCCGAGCGCCGCCGCCGGGCCGCCGAGGTCGTCACCAAGGTCGGCCTGGAGGGCATGGAGCAACGGCGCTCCGCCCAGCTCTCCGGCGGCCAGCGGCAACGGGTGGGCCTTGCCCGGGCCTTGGCGGTCGACCCCCAAGTCCTCCTCTTCGACGAGCCGTTCAGCGCGCTCGACCCGCTGATCCGGCGCGACATGCAGGACGAGGTCGTCCGGCTGCACCGCGAGGAGGGCCGCACGATGGTCTTCATCACCCACGACCTGAACGAGGCGCTGAAACTCGGCGACCGCATCGCCCTCATGCGCGACGGCCGCGTCGTCCAACTCGGCACCCCCGAGGAGATCGTGGGCTCCCCGGCCGACGACTACGTCCGCGAGTTCGTACGGGACGTACCGCGCGCGGACGTCATGACGGTCCGTACGGCGATGCGCGCGGCGACGGCGGCCGAGGCACACGGGGCGGGCAGCGGTCCCGCGGTCGCGCCGGGCGCCACCGTCTCCGAGGCCATCGAGGCGGTCGCCCGCGCCGGGGTCCCGGCGAGGGTCGTCGACCAGGGCCGCTGCGTCGGGATGGTGGACTCGGACGCGCTGCTCGGGGTGGTCGCGGGGACGGGGGAGGGGGGTGGTGCGGGGGGCGGTGGCGGCGCAAGTGCCGTCATGGCGACCGGCACGGCGACCGTCATGGCGACCGGCACCGGGGAAGGTGCCAACACCGGTGCTGGCACTGCCACCGGCATGACTACCGCCACGGGCGACGGCAGCGGCACGCATGCCGGCACCGGCACCGCCGACGGCATCGGCACTGGTGCCGCCACGGGCACGGGCACTGGCACTGGCACCGGCACCGGCACCGGCACTGGTGCCGCCACGGGCACGGGCACTGGCACTGGCACCGGCCCCGGCAGTGGTGTCGGCCCCGGCGACGGCGACGGTGTCAGCACCGGCCCCGGAGACGACCCCGGTGACGGTGTCAGCCCCGGTTCCGGAGACGACACCGGCGACAGCCCCAGCCCCGGTACCGGTTCCGGAGACGACCCTGGCGCCGGTGTCAGCCCCGGTTCCGGAGACGACACCGGCGACAGCCCCAGCCCCAGCCCCAGCCTCAGCCTCAGCCCCAGCCCCGGTACCGGCCCCGGAGACGACACCGGCCCCACCCCCGGCGACGCCCCCGCCCCCGCCGTCCGCAAGGACCCCGCCGACACCGGCAAGGAGGCAGCTTGATGGCCGCGGTCACCGCACCCGCCCCCCGCCTCGCCCTCCCCGCCGTCCTCCGGCACCGGGCCGCCCGCAAACTCCTCCTCCTCGCGCTCGCCGCGGCGGTCCTCGTGCCGCTCGCCAACGCGCACTGGTCCAGCGGGAGTTGGCCGCACGCGCTCACCGTCGACCTGTCCGGTCCGCTGGGACGGGCCAACGACTGGATCATCGACAACCGCGACAGCCACCCGCTGTTCCTCTACTTCTTCGGCTACATCAGCAACGCCGTCGTCCTGTCCGTACGCGCCGTGTACGTGGTGCTGCTCGCCGCGGGCTGGGCCGGTGTCACCGTGTTCGGCGCGCTCGTCGCCTGGCGGGTCGCGGGCGCACGGCTCGCGGTCGGGACCGGCGTCGCGTTCCTCGCCTGCGGGCTGCTCGGCATGTGGGTACCGACCATGCAGACGCTCGCGCTGATGACGGTCGCGGTGCTCACGTCGGTCGTCGTGGGCGCGCTGCTCGGCCTCGCCGGCGGCCTCTCCGCGCGGGCCGACCGCGCGCTGCGCCCGGTCCTGGACACCATGCAGGTGCTCCCGGCCTTCGCCTACCTCCTCCCCGTCGTCCTCGTCTTCGGCATCGGCGTCCCCGCGGCCGTCCTCGCCACCGTCGTCTACGCCGCCCCGCCCATGGCCCGCCTCACCGCGCTGGGCCTGCGCGACGCCGACCCGGAGGTCCTGGAGGCCGTCGAGTCCCTCGGCGCCACCGGACGCCAACGCCTGCTGACCGCCCGTATCCCGCTGGCCCGCGGGCAACTCCTCCTCGGCCTCAACCAGACGATCATGATGGCCCTCTCCATGGCGGTCATCGCCTCCGTCATCGGCGCCGGAGGCCTCGGCGACCGCGTCTACCAGGCCCTCGCGTCCGTGGACGTGGGCGCGGCCCTGGCCGCCGGCATCCCGATCGTGCTCCTGGCCGTCGTACTGGACCGGGTCACGGCGGCGGCGGGTGAGCGGACCGACGAGCCCTCGGGGGAGCAGGGCACCGGTCTCCGCCCGTGGCTGTACGCGCTCGGCGCCACCGTCGCCGCAGCGGTGGCCGTCCGTCTCGGCGGCGCCCTGGGCTGGCCCGCCGGCTGGACCCTTGGCATCGCCGAACCGGTCAACCGCGTCGTCGACTGGATGACCGCGCACCTCTACTCCGGCGTCCCCTACCTCGGCGGCACCGCCGACTGGGCAGGCCACTTCACCACCTGGGTCCTGGACCCCGTACGCGACGGCCTGCAATGGCTGCCCTGGTGGGCGCTGCTCCTGATCGTCGCCGCCCTCGCCTGGGTGATCGGCACCTGGCGGACCGCGCTCACCGCCGTCCTCGCCATGGCCGCGATCGGTGTCCTCGGCGTGTGGAAACCGTCGCTCGACACGCTGTCGCAGGTGCTGGCCGCCGTGGCCGTCACCCTCGCCCTCGGCTTCGCGACCGGTATCGCCGCGGCCCGCAGCGACCGCTTCGAACGCGCCCTGCGCCCCGTCCTCGACGTCTGCCAGACGATGCCGCAGTTCGTGTACCTGATCCCGGTCGTCGCCCTCTTCGGCGTCGGCCGCGCCCCCGCCGTAGCCGCTGCCGTCGTCTACGCCCTCCCCGCCGTCGTCCGCATCACCGCACAGGGGCTGCGCCAAGTCGACCCGGCCGCCCTGGAGTCGGCCCGCTCGCTCGGCGCGACCAGCGCCCAGCAGCTCCGCCAGATCCAACTCCCGCTCGCCCGACCGGCGTTGCTCCTCGCCGTCAACCAGGGTGTGGTGCTCGTCCTCGCCGTCGTCATCATCGGCGGCCTGGTCGGCGGTGGCGCGCTCGGCTACGACGCCGTGTTCGGCCTGGCCCAGGGCGACTTGGCGACCGGCCTGGTCTCGGGCGCGGCGATCGTCTGCCTCGGCCTGATGCTCGACCGGGTGACCCAGCCGACGGAACGCCGCACCAAGAAGGGAGCCTGACATGCGAGTTCGTACGACCGCTGCCGTGGCGTCGCTGGTGCTGCTCACCGGCTGCGGTGCCGCCGACATGACCAAGCAGGCCTCGCCCTTCGCCAACGCGCAGGGCGCGAAGACCGTGACCCTCTCCGTCCAGTCCTGGGTGGGCGCGCAGGCCAACGTGGCTGTCGCGCAGTACCTGTTGGAGCACAGGCTCGGCTACCGCGTCGACACCGTCCAGGTCGACGAGGTCCCCGCGTGGGACGCGCTCAGCCAGGGCCGGGTCGACGCGATCCTGGAGGACTGGGGCCACCCCGACCAGGAGAGGCGCTACGTCGACGACAAGAAGACGATCACGCGCGCGGGCGGCCTCGGGGTGACCGGGCACATCGGCTGGTACGTCCCGACGTACCTGGTCAGGCAGCACCCGGACATCACGAACTGGAAGAACCTCGACAAGTACGCGTCCCTGTTCCGCACCGCCGAGAGCGGCGACAAGGGCCAGTTGATGGACGGTTCGCCCTCCTACGTCACCAACGACAAGGCCCTGGTGACCAACCTGAAGCTCAACTACCAAGTGGTGTTCGCCGGTTCGGAGGCCGCGCAGATCACCCAGATGAAGCAGTTCGCCAAGGAGAAGAAGCCCTTCCTGACCTACTGGTACGCACCCCAGTGGCTGTTCGAGAAGGTGCCGATGACGGAGGTGGAACTCCCCGCCTACAAGGAGGGTTGTGACGCCGACGCGGCCAAGGTCGCCTGCGCCTACCCTCGCACCCCGCTGCAGAAATACCTCAACACGGACTTCGCGGAGAAGGGCGGCGAGGCGGCGGCCTTCCTGAAGAAGTTCAGGTGGACGACCGAGGACCAGAACGAGGTCTCCCTGATGATCGCCGACCAGAAGCTGTCCCCGGCGGACGCGGCGAAGAAGTGGGTGGACAACCACCCCGCCACCTGGAAGGCATGGCTGTCCTGACCCCGCTCACCGCTTCAGCTGCCCGGCCATCCCGCCCAGGGCGAGTGCCGCCCACTCCTGGAGCCCCGCCCCGAACGTGACGCGAGTGGCCCCGAGTTCACCGAGTTCGGTGGGCGAGGGGCCCTTGCCGTCCAGCCGGCCGAACACGTTCACGGGCCCCTGGACACCGGACCGCAACAACGGCAGCACCTCGGCCGGAGCCGAGATCGGATACACGCAGTCGGCACCCGCCGCGACGTACAACGCGGCCCGCTCGATGGCCCGTTCGGGGTCGCCGTCGCCGTACACGAAGGTGTCGACGCGCGCGTTGACGAACAGCCGGTCCGCCGCCGCCGACCGCACCTCGGCGAGCCAGTCCGCGTGCCGCCGCGGGTCCTTGAGGACGTCCCCGTCGGAGTCCTCAAGGTTGCACCCCACCGCCCCCGCCTCCAGCAGCCGCTCCACCAACTCCTTCGGCGCGAGCCCGTACCCGCCCTCGACATCCGCCGACACCGGCACGTCCACGGCCCGCACGATCCGCGCGACCGCCGCGAACATCTCGTCGACGGGCGTGGCCCCGTCCTCGTACCCCAACGAGGCGGCGACCCCGGCACTGGGCGTGGCGAGCGCGGGAAACCCGGCGTCCACGAACACCCGCGCACTCACCGCGTCCCAGGGTCCGGGCAGCACGAGCGGATCACCGGGCAGCCGCCGCCGATGCAGACTCCGGAACAGCTCGACCTTGCTCACGGCTGGAAACCCCCGTGCTCGATACGGCGGTTGACCCTCACCCGGCTCCGGCTGCGGTCCAACAACCGCGTCCGCACCGTCACTTGCGCTGCCCCGCCGCGTAGTGCCCCGGCACCATCCGCGTGCTCACGGCGAACCGGTTCCACGCGTTGATGACCGTGATGGCGGCGATCAGCTGTGCCAGCTCGGCCTCCTCGAACTGCTTGGCGGCCCGCTCGTAGACCTCGTCCGGTACGAAGCCGTCCGTCAGGACCGTGACCGCCTCGGTCAGTTCGATGGCCGCCAGTTCCTTCTCGGTGTAGAAGTGCCGGGACTCCTCCCACGCGCCGAGCTGGATGATCCGCTCGACGCTCTCGCCCGCCGCGAGGGCGTCCTTGGTGTGCATGTCGAGGCAGAACGCGCAGTGGTTGAGCTGCGAGGCGCGGATCTTCACCAGTTCGAGCAGCGTCGGGTCGAGGCCCTGGCGGCTGGCGGCGTCGAGGCGGGCCATCGCCTTGTAGACCTCGGGGGCGAGCTGGGCCCAGTCCAGGCGGGGGCTGTGTTCGGGGGCGTATCGGGGGGTCTCCTCAGTGGTCATGCCTCGACCCTAGGTGTCGGGCGACCCAGGAGCATGGGCCAATTCGAGGGCGTGACCGTGGGCCAATTCGGGCGGGTGTGTCCCGGAGCGGGCCGTGGTGCACCGAAGGGCCGTCGCGGAAATCATGCTGTTTCCCATTCCCGAATACGGTGCCATGGATAGAGTCTGGGTATGAGCAACAGTGATTCGATAACCCGTGTGGGCCTGAAGAAAATCACCCCCGACGTATCCGCCGCGATGGGCGCCCTGCACGCCGCCGCCGTGACCGCCGCCCAGGACGCCAAGGTCGAACCGGAAATCCTGGAACTGATGAGGATCCGCGCCTCGCAGCTCAACGGCTGCGCCTTCTGCCTCGACATGCACACCAAGGACGCGCGCGCCGCCGGCGAGACCGAGCAGCGCCTCTACGCCCTGAACGCCTGGCGGGAGACCCCCTTCTTCACCGAACGCGAGCGCGCCGCACTGGCGTTGGCCGAGGCTGTGACCCTGGTCCACGACGGGCACGTACCGGACGCGGTCTACGCCGAGGCCGCGGAGGTCTTCGCCGAGGCGCAGATCGCGGCACTGATCTGGGCGGCCACCGTCATCAACGCGTACAACCGGATCGCGATCGCGACACGGATGGCGCCGGGCGGTTATCAGCCGGCCAAATGAATGGCCCGCAGTGAATGGTCGGCGGTGAACAGCGTGCGGTGAATGGCACGCCGAATACGGGCATCGGCAGGAATTGCCGATGCCCGCTTCTTTTCCGCCCGCCGCGGTTCGCTATTTCTCCGGCAGTGGCTCCGCCGTGTTCTCCAGCCACCTCTGCCATTCCGGCGCCCGCTCGGCCGGTGCCGTCCGCAGCAGCCCGCCCATCCAGGCCGTGACCGGTCGGATGCCGTGCAGCGCGTTCACCAGCCACACCTCGCGGCCGTCCAGGTCGGCCACGGTCCGCTCGCGGTGGGCGACGCGGACGCCGGTGCGCAGGGCCCGTTCCTGGATCAGGGCGGCGGTCACTCCGGGCAGGACCGGCAGCCGGGGCGAGGGCAGGCACAGGGTGTCGTCCTCCCACCACAGCACGCTCGCGGTGGCCGCCTCCAGCACGACGCCGGAGGGCGTGACGAGCACCGCCTCCTCGGCGCCCTCCTCCGAGGCGCGCTTGCGGACTCCGGCGAGGGTGTCCAGGTCGGGGCCCTTGCGGCGGGGGACGATCCGGGGATCGCACTGGCCCGCCGCCCAGACCCGCACGCCGGACCCGAGCGGTGGCGCGGGCCGGAGGAGGAGCCGCAACTCCCCTGATTCGGCGGCGAGTTCGACCCGCGGAAACCAGTCGCCGGTGCGTGGCAGCGCGTCGGTCATATCCCGCCAGAACTGCAGCAGCCGGCTCAGCGGCGGCCCGCCGGCCTCGCCGCAGGAGTGCAGGAACCGCTCCTGGTGCCGTTCCAGGTCACGCACCCTGCCGTCCCGCACCAGCCAGGAGTCCGCGACGAGCAGCCGCCCTCCGGAGGTGCCGGCCGGGGTCAGCCCCCGACCCGGCGACCACGCCGACAGGCCCTCCACGACGACCGGTTGAACTGATTGAGTCACCACTGCCCCTTTTCGTTCAGTACTTGCGGCCCGCGACGGCCAGCGCCCCGTGGCGGGGCCCGTACGGCGCGTGTTCCAGCCAGGATCCGCACCACGGCAGCACGGGCGCGAGCGCAGCCGCCGTGCGCTGCTTGACGCGGACGATTCGGCGCCGGGGCCGCAGCTGGTCCAGCGCGGCTCCGGCCGCCGCGCTGTTGAACAGCGCCGCGGCCCGCCGTACTTCGGCGAACGGCTCTACCGCGCCGGTGGCGATCGCCTCGGCTGCCGCCGCCGCGTCCGCGATCCCGCTGTTCATCCCCCGCGCCCCGAACGGCGGGAAGAGATGGGCCGCCTCGCCGACGAGCAGCACCCGCCGGTGCGGGTCGGTGAACGTGGCGGCCACCTTGCGCAGGAAACGGTAGGTCGACACCCACAGGACACGCTCGGCGTACCCGTCACCGACGACCGCCGGCAGCCACCTCCGTACGGCCTCCTCGGTCCCGAACTCCTCCTGCGCGTCGTCGTTTCGGCACTGGAGGTCGACCTGGAAGCCGCCGGTGAAGGGCACCCGCATCACACTGCGTCCGCCGACGCCCGGATGCTCGTAGTGGAAGACCCGCTCCAACGGCAGTTCGGCGCCCGGGACATCGGCCACGTCGACGACCACGTGGAAGCCCTCGCCGCTGCTGCCCTCCATGGCGATGCCCAGCGCCTCCCGGACGGCGGAGTGGGCGCCGTCCGCGGCGATCGTGTACCGGCAGTCCAGCTGCCGTCCGTCCGCGCAGCGCAGTGAGACGCCCGTCGGTGTCGTCCGGACGTCCGTCACGCGCGCGTCCCACGCGAACTCCACCCCGGCCCGCTCGCACGCGGCGCGCAGGAAGCGCTCGGTGTCCACCTGGCGCAGGCTGGTGAAGGGCGGCGGGCCGGACGGGGGCGGGAAGGTGCGGGAGTACACCTCGCGGCCCCGGTACAGGGTCCGTCTCGTGTGCCAGGTCCGCCCGTAGGAGCTGATCTCGGCGGCGAGGCCCGGCAGCATCCCGTCCAGCAGTGCGAGGGTCTCCCGGTGCACGAACAGGGCGCGGCTGCCCGGCCGTTCGCGGTCCTCGGGGTCGGCCTCCAGCAGGACGACCGGCAGTCCGCGCGCCCGCAGTGCGAGCGCGGCCGAGAGGCCCACGGGCCCGGCGCCGACCACCGCGACCGGATTCACGCGCGGACGCCCGCCGCCAGCATCCGGGTGATCTCCACCCGTTTCACCTTCCAGGTCGCCGTCATCGGCAGCTCCTCGAACCGCCACTGCTGGGGCTCGGCCATCGCGGGCAGGTCGGCCGTCGCCTCTCGCCAGCGCTCCGGATCCAGCGCCCGTTCGCCGCGTACGCACACCACCGGCACGGGCTCCCGGTCCGCGCCGGGCACGATGACCACCTCGCGCAGCTCCTCCAGCCGGTCCATCAGCACGTCCTCGACCTCCAGGTTGCTGTGCACGGAGTCGATCTGGTCGATCTCGCGGTCGATCAGGTACAGCGCGCCCAGCCGGCTGCGGTAGCCCATGTCGCCCATCTCCCACCAGCCGTCGTGGAGTTGACGGTCGTAGCGGTCCTGCATGCCGAGGTAGGTGAGGATCCGGCCCCGGGTGCGGGCCTCGATCCGGCCGGGTGTCCCGGGCGCCGTGGGCCGGCCGTCGGGGCCGGTGACCCGGACGCGGGTGAAGCCGGGCAGCCCGATGCCGACCCGTCGCCCGTCGGCCCGCGCGGCGCTGCGCCGGGTGAACCACTGGAAGGCGACGGGGCCGGTCTCGCTCTGCCCGTAGAGCTGGAGCAGCCAGGGCGCACGCCGGGTGGAGGCATCGAGCAGCCGTCGTACCGTGCGCGGGTGGATCGCGTCGAACGTCGAGCCGTACGACCGCACCCGCGACAGCGGTGCGCCGGGCGCGTCGGCCAACTCCTCCCACAGGACGAAGGTGTTGGGGTGGGTCTCGACGATGCCGGGCCGGTGCCGGACCAGCAGCGGTGCCACCGCCGCCGGGTCGGGGTCGGTGATCAGGACCAGCGGGCTGCCGAAGCGCAGCAGGACGCCGAGCAGGTGGTAGAAGCGCGAGTGCACGAACGACATGTGCAGGGCCGCCGTCTCGCCGCGCGTGGGCCAGCCCATCGCCTGCTGCGGGATGAGCCGGTTCCACATGGTGTTCGGGCAGTGCACGGCGAGCTTGGGCAGGCCGGTGGTGCCCGAACTGTGCGTGATCAGGGCGGGCTCGCGCGGGTGCAGGCGCACGGCGGCGGGACGTTCGGCACCGGCGTACTTCGTGAGGGGTTCGGCCCCGGGCGCCTCGTCCACCGACAGGACCGCCCGCACCGGGAGGTCCGACTCCTTGAGCGGACCGTCCAGTTTGGCCCGGTCGGTGACCAGCCACGGTCGGCGCAGCCGGCCCACCAGTTCCGCGACGACCGGTCCGGCCAGCGCGGGGGAGAGCAGCGCCGGTACCGCGCCGATGCGGGAGATCGCGCAGGTCAGCAGGACGATGTCGACGTTGTCCGTCTTGTGCACGACCACCCGCTCCGAGGGCCGTACCCCCGCCTGCCACAGCCGGCCGGACAGCTCCTCCACGACGTCGGCGAGAGCCGCGTAGGTGAGGTCGACGCCGAGGTCGGGATGGGTGTCCAGCGGCCGGTCCAGGGTGACGTGGACGGCTCCGTGGCGCTCCGCCGCCCGCCGGAAGAGCGGGCCCAGGTAGAACCCGCGATCGGTGAGCGGGAGGTGCTGCTCTCGCATCTGGCCGTTCCTTTCTGTCGTGGTCACCAGGCGCCCCTGCGGACCAGGTGGCGGCGGAGTTTGCCGGTGGGGGTGCGGGGGAGGGACGGGACGAGGCTCACGCTCCGGGGCACCTTGAAGGCGGCCAGCCGCTCGCGGGCCAGCCGCAGCAGGTCGTCCTGGAGGCCTTCCGGGGCCCGGGTGACGGGGACGACGAAGGCGCGCAGCCTGCTCGCGCCGGTCCCGTCGGTGACGGCCGCGACCGCGACCTCCTTCACCGCCGGGTGGGTCCGCAGTACGGCCTCCACCTCCAGCGGAGAGACGGTGATGCCGCCGACCATCTCCATGTCGTCGGCGCGGCCCAGATGCCGGAAGGCGCCGTCCGGCTCGCGGACCGCCCGGTCGTGGGTGGCCAACCAGCCGCCGACCAGGGTGCGTTCGCTCTCCTCGGGCCGGTTCAGATAGCCCGGGGTCACGGTCGGGCCGCGTACCCACAGCTCACCCTCGGTGCCGTCCGGCACCGGGCGGCCCGCGCGGTCGCGCAGCTCCACCTCGAAGCCGGGCACCGGGCGGCCGACGGTACCCGGGTGGTTGTGCCCGAAGCCGTTGGCGCAGAACGCGTGACCGGCCTCGGTGGAACCGATCTGCTCCAGCACCGGCGCGCCGAGCAACTCGGTTATCTGCCGGCCCAGTTGTTCGGGCAGTCCCTCGCCGGCAGACACCGCGGCCCGTACCGAGGCGAAGCAGGTCCGGTGCCCGCTGCCCCGGTCGGCGACCAGCGCGGCGTACGCGGACGGCACGGAGTAGAGCAGCGTCACCCGGTGCCGGGCCACCAGCTCGTCCACGGCGGCCGGGGTCGGCCGCCGGTCCACGAGGACGGCGGAGGAGCCGGAGAAGAGCGGGAAGACGAGGGCGTTGCCGAAGCCGTAGGCGAAGTACAGCTTGGACACCGACAGGGTGACGTCGTCCCCGGTGATCCGCAGCAGCCGCCGCCCGATGAGGTCGTGGTACGCCTTCGGGTCGCCGTGCGTGTGCACGGCACCCTTGGGACGGCCCGTGGTGCCGGAGGTGTACTGGACGTACAGCGGCGCGTGCCCGTCGACCGGGTGGGCCAGGGTCGGTCCGGCGCCGGCGGTGAGGGCGAGCAGCTGGTCGGCGCCGAGGCGGGGCCGATCGGTGAAACGTTCCTCCAGGCCGGGTCCCGTGACACACAGCACGGCCTCGGTGTCCGCGGCCATGAACGCGTGGTCGGCCGCCGGGAGTTCGGGATTGACCAGCACCGCGACGGCCCCGAGCCGCGCGGTCGCGAGGAACGCCGTCACCCAGGCGATGCCGTCGGGCAGCGCCAGCACCACCCGGTCGCCGGGCCGTACCCCGTGACCGGCGAGCACGGTGGCGGCGCGGGCCGCGAGCGCGTGCACCTCGCCGTGGGTCCAGGTCCGGTGCCCCTGGTGGAAGGCGGCCCGCCCGGACCACCCGCGCCGCTCGGCCAGCCCGGCGAGCTGGGCGGCGAGATTGCCGGGGGCGGCGGCGTCGGACGGCGTGAGCACCGTCTGCGGAGTCGTCATCGCACGGGCTCCTCGGTGGCGGTGTGCTCGCCCCGGACGCGCTGCGCGCGGAGGGCGGCGCCGGTCGCCGTGTGCTCCCGCTGCTCGCGGATCCGGTCCCCGGTGTACTGGTGCAGGGCCCGCATCTGGGCCGCCGTCTTCAGCAGCATCTCGTCGTACTCGCCGACCGGATCGGAGTCGAGGACGATCGCGCCCCCGGCGCCCAGCTGCATCAGCCCGTCCGCGAGGACGGCCGTACGGATGACGATGTTGAGATCCGCGCCGCCGCTGCACCCCAGGTAGCCGAGGGCACCGGAGTACACACCGCGGGCCTCGGTCTCCAGCCGGTCGATGATCTCCAGCGTGCGCAGCTTCGGTGCCCCGGTCATCGAGCCGCCGGGAAAACAGGCCCGCACGCACTCCACCGCGTCCGTGCCCTCCCGCAGCCGGCCCTCGACGGTGGAGACCAGCTGATGCACGGTCGCGTACGTCTCGGTCGCCATGAGCCGGGTCACCCGCACCGACCCGGTCCGGCAGACCTGGCCCAGGTCGTTGCGGAGCAGATCGACGATCATCAGGTTCTCGGCCCGCGTCTTGGCGTCCGAGGCGAGCGCCTCCCGCAACCGGGCGTCCTCTGCCGGATCGTTTCCGCGTGGCGCGGTGCCCTTGATGGGGCGCGCCTCGGCGATCCCGTCACGGGTGATCCGCAGGAACCGCTCCGGGGACGAACCGGCCACGTCGACGTCGCCCAGCCGCAGGAAGGCCGCGTACGGGGCCGGGTTGGTCCGGCGCAGCACCCGGTAGAAGGCGAAGGGGTCCGGCGGTGCGGGTAAACGGGCCGCGTTCGTCAGACAGATCTCGTAGCTGGTGCCCGCCCGCAACTCCCGCCGGCAGGACTCGATGTCCGCGAGATACGTCTCCCGGTCCCGCACCAGCCACGGCTCGGCGGCGCCGAGATCGGGCCCGACCGGGGCGGGCGCAGGCGGCCGTTGGGCCTCGGTGGTGACGCAGCTCAGCTGGGCCAGCGCGCTCTCCAGCCAGTCGGCGGCCTCCCAGGTGGCGTGCGGGGTGTCCTCGGCGAGACAGACCGCGTAGGTGAACCCCTTCAGATGGTCCACCGCGATCAGCCGGTCCGCGAACAGCCAGCAGGCGTCCGGGACGTCGGAGGAGTGCCGGTTCGGCGAACCGCAGTCGGCCTTCGTCTCGTAGCCGAAGTAGCCGACGTACCCCCCGGTGAAGTCGAAGGGCAGGTCTCCCGCGTCGACATGACGGGTCGCCAACTGCCGTCTCAGATAGTCGAAGACGCTCGCCGTGACCTTGCGCGTCGGGCGTCCCGACCGCTCGACCTCACAGGTGCCGGCCTCGACGTCGTAGCGCACGAACTCCCCGAGCGGACCGCTGTCGTCGCCGAAGAACGAGAACCGCGACAGGCCCTCCTCGACCAGGGCGCTGTCCAGCCAGAACGCCCGCCGCGACGCCCCGTACATCCGGGTGAAGGCGGCCTCCGTGTCGACCGCGCCGGCGATGCGCCGGGTGTGCAGCCGGTAGGCAGGACGGGCCACGCGCCGGGGACGGGGTATCGCCGCGGCGGCCGGGGTGACGGCGGTGTTCTTCGTACGGGCTCGGCCGGCCCGTTCCGCCGTGAGATTGCGGAAGTTGACGAGCATGCGGTGGCCGTACTCGGTCAGCACGGACTCCGGGTGGAACTGCACGCCCCACAGCGGCCGGCTGCGGTGCCGCAGCGCCATCAGGACACCGTCCTCGGCCCAGGCGGTGGCCTCCAGGGTGTCCGGCAGCGGCTCGGGCACGGCCAGCGAGTGGTAGCGGACGGCGGTGAAGTCCTGCGGCAGTCCGCGGAACAGGCCGTGTCCGTCGTGCCGGACTCTGGAGAGATGCCCGTGCCGGGGCTGCGGCGCGGCCGTCACCCGGGCGCCCTCGCCGAGCGCGATGCCCTGGTGGCCCAGGCAGACGCCGAGCACGGGGAGCGGGGACTCGGCGAGCAGGGCGGACGCGATGCCGAAGTCGCGCGGTTCGGCCGGATGCCCGGGCCCCGGCGACACCACGACATTGTCGAATTCCGCGAGATCCGGGATCCCGCCCGGGGCGTCATTACGGATCACCACCGGTTCCTCGCCGTTGACCTCGGCGATCAGCTGGAACAGGTTGTACGTGTACGAGTCGTAATTGTCGATGAGCAGGGTCTTCACCCGCCCACCTCCCTTGCTTCGCTCCGGACCTATGCGGTCCGCCTTTTATGTCGTCCGCGGAATGCCTGGAGCGGCGGATACAGCCATTTCTTGAGGAAACGCTGGAGCCGCGGCATGAGAATCCAGGTGACGAGAGCCGTCACACACAGGCACAAAAGAAACGTGCGGACGAGTGGATTGAGGCCGCCGAGATAAGGAAGAATGATCAGATTGAACAGGAGCACCGGCGGAAACACCGCGCTCATGTTCACGAACCACAGTTTCCATTTCGCCGGCGGAGTGGGGGTCTTCGGCGTGGCGGTCTGTGAGTCGAACCACACCTTGGAGCCCCGCACGCTCCGGCGCCCGGTCTGCCGGGCGAAGTCCGCGGCCTGTACGTCCCATTGGGCCCGTGCGGTGGAGTCCTCCCAGGCCCGGACGGTTCCCTCACTGGCGAAGCGATAGACGACATGCCACTCCGCCTCTCCGTCGACGAGTACGCCGCCTCCCAGGAAGCCTGGTTGCTGGGCACTCGCGTTCAACATCGCCCACGCCCACGGTTGGAAGTCGGGCCCGCGGCCCGGCACCACTTGAAAGGCCATGGTGACGGTGACGTGATTACTGGTCACACGGACAGGTACGCAGAACCTTCACAGCACGTTCAAATCTTCAATGAAGTTTTTTCGGTTGACCGGCGATTGCCCGTATCGTGCCCCTTTATCAGCCTTTTGCCCGCCTTCGCGCACTCTGTCGAACCGTACTCGCGGTAACTTTCCCCGAATTCCCGGAAGCACTTGCAGGCCGGTCTTCAATGGCTGCACGATCGCTCTCCCGACCGAAGGAGAATCATGTCCAGGTACGACTGGGATATGCGGCACGAGGGAATCGACAGGGCTCGTACGGTGATCGAATCCGCGCGCAAAGAAGTGACCGCGCACCCGATTTACCAGCGCATCGACAGCCGCGAGAACATGGCGACGTTCATGGCCCACCATGTCTTCGCGGTATGGGACTTCATGTCCTTGCTGAAGTCCCTGCAACGCGAACTCACCTGTGTCGACGTCCCCTGGGTACCGCGCGGCTCGGAGGTCAGCCGACGGCTCATCAACGACATCGTGCTGGTCGAGGAGAGCGACGAACTCAACGGCGGTTTCACGAGTCACTTCGAGCTGTACCGCGCCGGCATGACCGAGGCCGGGGCCGACACCACCCGGATCGACGCGTTCCTCGCCCTGCTGACCGAGGGCCACGGTGTGCCGGCGGCCCTGCGCGGCGCCCAAGTCCCCACCCCCGCCTCCGAGTTCGTCCGCACCACCTTCGGCATCATCGAGGACCGCCCCCTGCACTGCCGCGCCGCCGCCTTCGCCTTCTCCCGCGAGGACCTCATCCCCGACATGTTCGACCAGGTGATCAAGAAGGAGGGCACGGACCGCTTCCCCCTGTTCTGCGACTACCTCGCCCGCCACATCGAGGTCGACGGCGAGGAACACACCCCCATGGCCATGCAGATGGTCGCCGACCTCTGCGGCACGGACGACGCCCGCTGGGAGGAGGCGGTGGAGACGGCGACACTGGCACTGGAGGCGAGGTCACGCCTGTGGGACGGGATCGTGGAGGCCATGGGCTGAGAAGAGGGGGGCGGCGGGGCTCCGGCCTGTGGCGAAGAGGGGCTGACGACTCGGGCGCAGGCCGGCATCATCCAGCCTGTCCGGCGTTTGAGGACGAGGCCCCTTCAGGGCCGAAGCGGGGGCCTGGGGGCGCAGCCCCCAGAGACGGTCACCCCGACTCACCCGCACCATCACCCGCTCCACCGCCGGAGGCCGGCGCCTCCCCGAACCGCGCCAACGCCAACGCCCCCACCACCGCCACCACAAACCCCAACACCGCCAGCCACTCCAACCCGCCCCGCGTACGGTCCCCGAGCCACACCACCCCCACCGCCGCCGGCCCGATCGTCTCCCCGATCACCAACCCCGCCGTGGCCGTCGTCACAGACCCCCGCTGCAAGGCCGTCGTCAGCAACAAAAACGCCGCACCCCCACCAACAAGCAGCGCGTACGTCGCCGGATTGCTGACCAGCGTCGAGGGGGAGAGCGAGTCGATCAACCGCACCGCCACCTCGACCACCCCGAACCCGAACCCCGCCCCCAGCCCCAGCGTCAACGCCCGCCCCCGCTCCGGCAGTCGCCCACCCACCAGCCCGAGCAGCAACACCACCGCGGCCGTCCCCAACATCGCCCACTTCAAAGCCGTGGACCCGACCCGGTCCCCTTCCGCGCCCGACGCCAGCCCCAGCATCGCCAGCCCCGCGCACACCACCCCGACGGCCGCCCACTCCGTCCCGCTGAGCCGAACCCCCAGCAGCCGCGCGGCCACCACCGCCGTCACCGCGAGGCTCGACGCGAGGGCAGCGCCGACCGCGTAGATGGGAAGCGACCGCAGTGCCGCGATCTGGAACACGAAGCCCAGCCCGTCCAGCCCGAGCCCCGCCAGATACCGCCACTGCCGCAGCGCCCGCAGCAACAGCGCCGCGTCCCCGCCCCCACCCGTCGTGGCCGCCCGCGCGGCGACCGCCTGAAGCACCGTCGCCGTACCGAAGCAGACCGCCGCGCCGAGCGCGCACACCATTCCAAAGAGCACAAAGGGACTCTAGGGGAGGGGAGATCGCCACGGAGCCCCGCGCGGGGACTCTCACCGAACTCCAGATGCTGGACGCACGAGCCGCCCCGTCCGACCCGCCCGGTAGGCTGACCGGCGGGCCGTGACTGGCGCGCTGGGATGGGACCGACCATCGGGGAGCGGCCCGAGCTGCAATGTGTGCCGTGCGCCTGGGCCGTACCGTGAACGCCGAACGCCACGTCCGGAGGTCCCCATGCCCGACAATTCCGCGCCCCTCTCCCGCGAGTCCACCGCCTTCCGCGCCGCCCTCGACGTGATCCACGCCGTCGAGCCGCGCGTCGCCGACGCCATCGGCCAGGAAGTCGCCGACCAGCGCGAGATGCTCAAGCTGATCGCCTCCGAGAACTACGCCTCCCCGGCCACGCTGCTCGCGATGGGCAACTGGTTCAGCGACAAGTACGCCGAGGGCACCGTCGGCCGCCGCTTCTACGCCGGCTGCCGCAACGTCGACACCGTCGAGTCCCTCGCCGCCGAGCACGCCCGCGAACTCTTCGGCGCCCGCCACGCCTACGTCCAGCCGCACTCCGGCATCGACGCCAACCTCGTCGCCTTCTGGTCGGTCCTCGCCGACCGCGTCGAGGTCCCCGCCCTCGCGAAGGCGGGCGTCCGCCAGGTCAACGACCTCTCCGACGCCGACTGGGCCGAACTCCGCCACGCCTTCGGCAACCAGCGCATGCTCGGCATGTCCCTGGACGCCGGCGGCCACCTCACCCACGGCTTCCGCCCGAACATCTCCGGAAAGATGTTCGACCAGCGCTCCTACGGCACCGACCCCGCGACCGGCCTCATCGACTACGACGCCCTGCGCGCGTCGGCCCGCGACTTCAAGCCGCTGATCATCGTCGCCGGCTACTCCGCCTACCCCCGCCTGGTGAACTTCCGCCTGATGCGCGAGATCGCCGACGAGGTCGGGGCGACCCTCATGGTCGACATGGCGCACTTCGCCGGCCTGGTCGCGGGCAAGGTCCTGACCGGCGACTTCGACCCGGTCCCGCACGCCCAGATCGTCACCACGACCACGCACAAGTCCCTGCGCGGCCCGCGCGGCGGCATGGTCCTGTGCGACGACTCCCTCAAGGACCAGGTCGACCGGGGCTGCCCGATGGTGCTGGGCGGCCCGCTCCCGCACGTCATGGCCGCCAAGGCCGTCGCCCTCGCCGAGGCCAGGCAGCCCTCCTTCCAGGACTACGCCCAGCGCATCGTCGACAACTCCCGCGCGCTGGCCGACGGCCTGATGCGCCGTGGCGCCACCCTCGTCACCGGCGGCACCGACAACCACCTCAACCTGATCGACGTGGAGACGTCCTACGGCCTCACCGGCCGCCAGGCCGAGACCGCCCTCCTGGACTCCGGCATCGTCACCAACCGCAACGCCATCCCCGCCGACCCGAACGGCGCCTGGTACACCTCCGGCATCCGCATCGGCACCCCCGCCCTCACCACCCGTGGTCTGGGCACGGCGGAGATGGACGAGGTCGCGTCCTTGATCGACCGAGTCCTCACGGCGACCGAGCCGGGCACGACGAAGTCGGGCGCCCCGAGCAAGGCGAGCCACGTCCTGGACGAGAAGGTGTCGCAGGAGATCGCCCAGCGGGCAACGGACCTGGTAGCAGGCTTCCCGTTGTACCCGGAGATCGACCTCGGCTGATCACCCCATGAGGGCAGCCAACCAAGGGGCGCGGGGCCGCATTCATTTGCGGCTCCGCCGCGGGGCGCGACCGGCCCCCACCGGCCCGCAGTCCCCCACGCTCCGAAACCACCCCCCACCCACCGGGCCAACCACCCCCTTCCCCTCTGCGAGAATGGGGGCATGGCCTCAGACCGACCCCGCGTGCTCTCCGGAATCCAGCCCACCGCAGGCTCGTTCCACCTCGGCAACTACCTCGGCGCCGTCCGCCAGTGGGTAGCCCTCCAGGAGTCCCACGACGCGTTCTACATGGTCGTGGACCTGCACGCGATCACGGTCCCGCAGGACCCGGCGGACCTGCGCGCCAACACCCGCCTCGCCACAGCGCAACTGCTGGCCGCAGGCCTGGACCCGGACCGCTGCACGCTCTTCGTGCAGAGCCATGTCCCCGAGATCGCCCAGCTCGCCTGGATCATGAACTGCCTGACCGGTTTCGGCGAGGCGTCCCGCATGACCCAGTTCAAGGACAAGTCCGCCAAGCAGGGCGCCGACCGTGCCTCCGTCGGCCTCTTCACGTACCCGATCCTCCAGATCGCCGACATCCTGCTGTACCAGGCGCACGAGGTGCCGGTCGGCGAGGACCAGCGCCAGCACGTCGAGCTGACCCGCGACCTCGCCGAGCGCTTCAACAGCCGCTTCGGCGAGACCTTCACGATCCCGAAGCCGTACATCCTCAAGGAGACGGCGAAGATCTACGACCTTCAGGACCCGTCGATCAAGATGAGCAAGTCGGCGTCGACGCCGAAGGGTCTCATCAACCTGCTCGACGACCCGAAGGCGACCGCGAAGAAGGTCAGGAGCGCGGTCACCGACACGGACACCGTGATCCGCTACGACGCCGAGCACAAGCCGGGCATCAGCAACCTCCTCACCATCTACTCCACCCTCACCGGCAAGTCGGTCGCCGAGCTGGAGCAGGAGTACGAGGGCAAGATGTACGGCGCGCTCAAGACGGACCTCGCCGAGGTCATCGTCGAGTTCGTGACGCCGTTCCGGGAGCGCACCCAGCAGTACCTGGACGACCCGGAGACGCTGGACTCGATCCTGGCCAAGGGCGCGGAGAAGGCGCGCGCCGTCGGGGCCGAGACCCTGGCGCAGGCGTACGACCGGGTGGGTTTCCTGCCCGCCAAGCACTGAGGCGTACGACCGCACCGAAGTACCACTGGACAGAGCGCTGCACATCACTACGGTTGCGCCTGCCCACAACTCGGGTGTGGCCGTACAGTCGATAGCCGAGTGGCCGCGCGCGGGGCGCCCCGCTCACCATCAGGACCGTCATCAGGACCACCGACAGGACGACAGGAGACGACGTGGGGACCGTAACGATCGGTGTGTCGATCGCGGTCCCGGAGCCTCACGGCAGCCTGCTCCAGGAGCGGCGCGCGGGCTTCGGCGACGTCGCGGCTCACGGTATCCCCACGCACGTCACGCTGTTGCCGCCGACCGAGGTGGACTCCTCGGAGCTGCCCGCGATCGAGGCCCATCTCGTCGAGGTCGCCGCCTCCGGTCGCCCCTTCCCGATGCGGCTGTCCGGCACCGGCACGTTCCGGCCGCTGTCCCCGGTCGTCTACGTCCAGGTCGTCGAGGGCGGCGAGGTCTGCACCTGGCTGCAGAAGCGGGTCCGTGACGCCTCCGGGCCGGTGGCACGTGAGCTGCACTTTCCGTACCACCCGCACGTCACCGTCGCGCACGGCATCGACGACGAGTTGCTGGACCGCGCCTTCGCGGCGCTCGCCGACTACCGTGCCGAGTGGCCCTGCACCGGCTTCGCGCTCTACGAGCAGGGTGCCGACGGCGTCTGGCGCAAGCTGCGCGAGTTCACCTTCGGCGGCGCGGTCGTGCCGCCCCAGGCGGCCCACACCGAGCGCGGCACGATCCCCAGTCACTGACTCCCTGACCGACTCCCTGACCAACTCCCCTCACCGCGAGGCGGTGGACAGGGCAGGACAGGGCAGAATCGGATCATGGACTGGCTGAAGAAGCTCCCCTTCATCGGGCCGCTGTGGGTGCGCCTGACGGCCACGCACGTGTGGCGGTCGTACGAGCGCCTGGACCGGGTGAAGTGGTCGCAGCTGTCCGCCGCCATGACGTTCATCAGCTTCATCGCGCTGTTCCCGCTGCTGACCGTGGCCGCCGCGATCGCCGCCGCCACTCTCAGCACCGACCAGCAGCACGAACTGCAGGACAGGATCGCCGAGCAGGTCCCCGGCATCTCCGACCAGCTCAACATCGGTTCCCTGGTGGACAACGCGGGCACTGTCGGTCTCATCGCCGGTGCCGTCCTGCTGTTCACCGGCATCGGCTGGGTCGGCTCGATGCGGGAGTGCCTGCGCGCGGTGTGGGAGCTGCCCGACCGTGACGAGAACCCCCTCTGGCGCAAGCTGATCGACACCGGTGTGCTGGTCGGTTTCGGCGGCGCCGTCCTCGCGACGATCGCCATCTCGACCGTCGCCTCCGCCCTGGTCGACTGGATCAGCCGCGAACTGGGCCTGGTGCAGGGCGGCTGGGGCGGCATCCTGCTGCGGATCGCCGCGTTCGCCGTCGCCGTACTCGCCGACTTCCTGCTCCTGCTCTACGTCCTGACCCTGCTGCCCGGCGTCGAACCCCCGCGCCGCCGCCTCTTCGTGGCCGCGCTGATCGGCGCGGTCGGCTTCGAACTGCTGAAGCTGCTCCTCAGCGGCTACATCCAGGGCGTGGCCGCGAAGAGCATGTACGGCGCGTTCGGCGTCCCCGTCGCCCTGCTGCTGTGGATGAACTTCACCTCGAAGCTGGTCCTGTTCTGCGCCGCCTGGACGGCGACGCCGAGCAGACCCGAGGACGACGACGACTACGTCCCGGCCGACGACACCGGGAACCCGAAGGTCAGGGACGAGGGCGACGGCGGACCAGATCCGGCAGCGGCCAGCGCCGGTTGACCAGGAAGACGGCACCGGCGAGCAGCACCAGCAGCCCGCCGACGATCGCGAGCGCGATCCCGACCCCGCTCGAACCGTCCTCCTCGGCGGCCACAGGGGTGGAGGACGCGGCAGGCTTCGTGCCCGCCGTGTCCCCGCCCGCCTCCCCGCTGGCCGTAGCGCCCGGCTGTGCGCTCGACTGCGCCGCGTTCCTCGGCGCGACCAGCTCACCCACCGGCCGTACCTTGCCGGACGCCTGGAAGCCCCAGTCGAGGATCTTGGCGGCCTCCTTGTAGACCTCGTTGTGCTCGTCCTTCTCCGGGTTCATGACCGTCACCAGCAGCACCTTGCCGTTGCGCTCGGCGACCCCGGTGAAGGTGGCGCCGGCGTTGGTGGTGTTGCCGTTCTTGACACCCGCGATGCCCGGGTACACGGAGACGTCCGAGTCGCCGCTCAGCAGCCGGTTGGTGTTCTGGATCTCGAAGGTCCCGCGGACCGACTTGCCCTTCTTCTTCGTCGTCCCGCCCGGGAACTTCGCGCTCACCGTCGAGCAGTACTCGCGGAAGTCCTTCTTCTGCAGCCCGGAACGCGCGAACAGCGTCAGGTCGTACGCCGAAGAGACCTGCCCCGCCTCGTCGTAGCCGTCCGGTGTCACCACGTGCGTGTCCAGCGCCTGGAGGTCCTGGGCGTGCGCGTTCATGTCGGCGACGGTCCGGTCGACGCCGCCGTTCATGTGGGACAGGACGTGCACGGCGTCGTTGCCGGACCGCAGGAAGACACCGAGCCACAGATCGTGGACCGTGTAGCTCTCGCCCTCCTTTATCCCGACCAGGCTGGAACCGGTACCCATCCCGGCCAGGTCGGACGCGACGACCTTGTGCTCGGTCGTCTTCGGGAACTTCGGCAGCACGGTGTCGGCGAACAGCATCTTCAGGGTGCTCGCCGGAGGCAGCCGCCAGTGCGCGTTGTGCGCGGCCAGCACATCGCCGGACTCGGCGTCGGTCACGATCCACGACCGCGCGGTCAGGTCCTTCGGCAGTACCGGCACGCCGGCCGCCTGATTGACCTGCGTCCCCGCCAGGGCGAGCCGGGTGCCGCCCACCGACGACATGTTCGCCGGGGGAGTGGCCGTAGGACTCGTCGACGGGGTCGGAGTCGAGGCCGGGGTCGGACTCGGGGCCGCGAGGGCGACGGGCGCGGTGAGCGCGAGGGACGACAGGGCGGCGGAAAGCACCAGCAGGGATCGCCTGATGGTCTGCTGTGGAGCGGGCACGGACGAGAACGTACATGCCCGGCGACCCGAAGTCCCGTCACCGTCCCCACCCCGGACACGGGCCCCCGGGGACGACGGCGATACTGGACTCATGAAGCTCAGCCGCCCCGTCTCCTGGTTCCTGCTCGCCTTCGGGGTGTGGAGCTGGGTCATCTGGGTCACTTTCGTCAAGAATCTCGTTCAGGACAGCAGCGGGCAGGCCTTCGACGACGGCCGGCCGACGGCGTTCTTCTGGGTGCATCTGACGCTCGCCGTCGTGTCCTTCGTATTGGGGACGGTCATCGGGGGCCTCGGGTTGCGTGGACTGCGCGCACTGCGCGAGACGTCATAGAGAAGTGGCCATCGTCGTCATCGCCCTCGTCGCCCTGGTCGCGATAGCCGTCCTGGGCGGTGCGCACTGGTACGTCTGGCGTCGCCTGGTCCGCGACACCACGCGCGCGTGGGGCCCGGCCCGAGTCACCGGCACGGTCGTGTTCATCGCCGGTCCGGTCCTGATGATCGCGGCCCTGGTCGCCGAGCGAGGCGGCGCCCCCTTCTGGCTCCAGCGCGCCCTGGGCCGGCCCGGTTTCCTCTGGATGGCCCTGGCGGTCTACCTGCTGCTGGCCGTCCTCGCGGGCGAGGTCCTACGGCCGCTGCTGCGCCGGCTCGTCGAACGGCGTGGGGACGCCGGGACGGTCGTGGAAGAGACCGAGCCCCCGGCCCCCGAAGCGGCCCCCTCCCGCCGGCTCTTCGTCTCGCGGGTCGTCGGGGGCGCGGCTGCCGCCGCCGCTGTGGGGACCGTCGGGTACGGGACCTACGGTGTGCTGCGCGGGCCCGGCGTCAAGCGGGTCACCGTGCCGTTGGCCAGGCTGCCGCGGTCCGCGCACGGATACAGGATCGCGGTCGTCAGTGACATCCATCTGGGGCCGGTCCTGGGGCGGGGGTTCGCGCAGAAGGTCGTCGACACGATCAACGCGACGCAGCCCGATCTGATCGCGGTCGTCGGCGACCTGGTCGACGGGAGCGTGAAGAACCTGGGGCCCGCGGCGGCTCCGCTGGCCCGACTGCGGGCGCGGCACGGGTCGTTCTTCGTCACCGGCAATCACGAGTACTTCTCCGGCGCCCAACAGTGGCTGGAAGAGGTCCGCACGCTCGGGATCCACACCCTGGAGAACGCCCGTACCGAACTGCCCTGGTTCGACCTCGCCGGGGTCAACGACCTCCAGGGCGAGAGCGAGGGCCAGGGGCCCGACTTCGGGAAGGCGCTCGGCGACCGGGACACCACGCGCGCGTGCGTGCTCCTCGCCCATCAGCCGGCGCAGATCCACGAGGCCGTCCAGCACGGCGTCGACCTCCAGCTCTCCGGGCACACCCACGGCGGCCAGCTGTGGCCGGGCAACTTCATCGCGGCGGCGGCCAATCCGACGGTCGCCGGCCTGGAGCGCTACGGCGACACCGAGCTGTACGTCAGCAGGGGTGCGGGCGCGTGGGGACCGCCGACGCGGGTGGGGGCGCCGTCGGACATCACGGTCGTCGAACTGGCGTCGAAGCAGGCCTAGTTGGTGGTCTGCGGGCAGGTCCGCGAAGTGGCTGGGAGTCGCCTGTGAAACCGGTGGTTAACACCCGTCGGTAAGTTCTTTCTCATCTCGGCAGAACTCTCTTCCCCCGGATGAAACTCCTGTGGTTAGGTGATCCGCGCCACTAGGGGAGTGGCATATGCGCAGGGGCCCGGGAGGGTCCTGGGGAGGGCATACCGATGCGGTCGGTTCGCATACGGATTCTCGCGACGCTGCTGGTTCTGGCCGCCGTGGGAGTGGGCGGCTGGCAGTTGCTGCCGTCGAACGGGAACAAGGACAAGACGATCACGGTGGGCACGACGGACGCCGTCACGTCGCTCGACCCGGCCGCCGCCTACGACGCCGGTTCCTGGGCGTTGTACAGCAACGTCTTCCAGACACTGATGACGTTCGGCTCGGGCGGGACGACACCCGTGCCGGACGCGGCCAAGAGCTGCGCGTTCGTGGGCGGGGGGCTGAAGACGTACCGCTGTGTGGTGCGCGAGGGGCTCACCTTCCCGAGCGGGCGCGCGATGACCGCCGCGGACGTGAAGTACTCCTTCGACCGGGTCAAGAAGATCAACTCGGATGTCGGCCCGTCGTCCCTGTTCTCCACGCTCGGCTCGGTCACCGCCTCCGGGATGACCGTCACCTTCCACCTGTCGTCGCCGGACGCCACGTTCCCGTTCAAGGTGGCCACCGGCGCCGGTGCGATCGTGGACAGCACCAAGTACCCGAAGGACGCCCCGCGCAACGGCTACCGGGCCGACGGCACCGGGCCGTACACCCTGTCGACGTATACGAAGGACAAGAAGGCGGTCCTGACGCCCAACACCCACTACAAGGGCGCGATCAAGAAGACCGGGAGCCCGGTCGAGCTGTTGTACTACGCCGACTCGGACGCGCTGCAGAAGGCGTACGAGGCGAAGCAGGTCGAGGTCGCCACCCGCCAGCTGCCGCCGAAGATGCTCTCCGGGCTCTCCGCGAGCGACCCCAGCCAGCGGGTGTCCGAGGCCGACAGCTCCGAGACCCGCAACCTGTACCTCAACACCCACAAGGGCACACCCCTGCACGACGTCCTCGTCCGGCAGGCCATGGCCTGGCTGATCAACCGCGAACAGCTGGCCGCCACGGTGTACGACGACACCGTCGACCCGCTGTACTCGCTGATCCCCACCGGCATCCTCGGCCACACGACGTCCTTCTTCGACGCCTACCCCACCCAGAGCGCCAAGAAGGCCAAGGCCCTCCTCGAAGAGGCCGGTGTCTCCATCCCGGTCCACTTCACCTACGGCTACGGCATCGGGCACGGCTCCGGCGCCGAGGAGGCCGCCGAGCTGAAGAGGCAGCTGGAGGCGAGCGGCCTGTTCAAGGTGGACGTCAAGGGCTACGAGTGGACCGACTTCCAGAAGCGCTGGGCCACCGGCAAGATGGACGCGTACGCGGTCGGCTGGGTCGCCGACTACCCCGACCCGGACACCTTCGGCTCCCCGCTCGTCGGCACCGGTTCCACCATGAACACCGGCTACAGCAACAAGCTCGTCGATCAACTGATCCTCAACAGCCAGCAGTTCGCCGACCGCAGCCGCGTCGACCAGGACTTCCGCGATCTGCAGGTGGACGTGGCCCAGGACGTGCCGCTGATCCCGCTGTGGCAGCGCAAGGAGTACGTCGTGAGCAGCGAGGACGTCGGCGGGATCTCCTATCTCTCGGACGGCACCGGCGTGTTCCGGCTGTGGGCCCTGGACTGGATCTGACCGGCCCGTGTCGTTGACCTTTGTTCGAGCTTTGTCCGAGTGACACCGGACGGCTCTCGCACGCAGCACCATGTGACGGAGGCGTGCGCGGGGTGAGGAGCCGACGTGGTCAGACGCAACTCCTTCCGGCTGCCCCGGCACCCGGCGTCCGTGGGTCTCGCCCGGCGCCGGGTCCGGGACCACCTGGCGGACTGGGGGCACGGGAGCGACGATCCGGCGCTCCAGGACGCGGTGCTGCTCGTGTCCGAGCTGGCGACCAACGTCGTACGCCACGGGCCGCTCCTGGAGCGGGAGTTCGAGGTGGCGGTGACGGCCCTCGCGGACGGCTCCTGCCTCATCGAGGTGTCGGACGAGGGCCGGCTGGAGCCCCGGCTGCGGGTCGTCACGGACGTCGAGGAGGCCGGTCGCGGACTCCTCCTCGTGGAGGGCATCGCGGCGGCCTGGGGCGTGTGGAGCCGAGGCGTGCACGGCAAGACGGTGTGGGCACTCGTCCTGCCCGACACCCCGTGAGACCCCGGCTGTCCTACGACGGCACGGGCGTCCGTGTCGGCAGGGTCACCGTCACCGCGAGCCCCTCGCCCGGCGCCGTCCGCACCGCCACGTCGCCGCCGTGCGCCTGGACGACGCCCTGCACGATCGCCAGCCCCAGACCGCTGCCCGCACCGCCGCCCGCCCGGAAGAACCGGTCGAAGATGCGCGCCGCGTCGTCCTGGCAGAGCCCCGGACCCTGGTCCGCGACACACAGCCGTACGACCCCGTCCTCGCGCTCCAGACCGAGCCGCACGGGCACGTCGGCGGGGGTGTGGGTGCGCACGTTGGTGACCAGGTTGCCGAGTATCTGGCGCAGGCCCGACTCGTCGGCCCGCACCAGCAGGGAGCCGTCGGCGCCGACCGTGACGGGCCGTTCCGGCTGCTGCACGCGCAGGTCCTCGGCGGCGTCGCGCACCAGGCGGCTCAGGTCGACGTTCCGGAAGCGCAGTTCGGGCCGCTGGTCGAGGCGGGCCAGGGTGAGCAGTTCGTCGACGAGGCGGCCCATGCGGTCCGCCTCCGCGTTCATCCGGTCCCAGGCCCGTCTGCGCTCCTCGGGCTCGGTCAGCATGCCCTTGTCGTACAGCTGGAGGTAGCCGCGTATCGCAGACAGCGGCGTGCGCAGCTCGTGCGAGGCGTCGGCGACGAAGCGGCGCAGCTGGGCCGCCGTACGCTCGCGCGTGCGGTACGCCGACTCCACCTGGTGGAGCATGGAGTTGAGGGCGACCCGCAGCTGCTCGACCTCCTGTGTCGGATGGTGGCTGGAGGGCACGCGCCGGGTCAGATCGCCCTCGGCGATCGCCGACGAGGTCTCCACCATGTCCTCCAGGGGCAGCAGCCGGCGCCGCACGCTGAGCATCGTCAGACAGGCCAGCAGCACGATCAGCAGGCTGCCGAAGGCCAGGTCCAGCTTGAGGGCCTTGGCCATGCCGTTGTGGAAGCTGCCGGTGGAGGCGGCGATGAGGATGTACGTGCCGTCGGCGAGCCGGATCCCGGTCGCCCGGTAGGGGGCGCTGAGCAGCGAGATGTCGCGCGGTGTGCTGTCCCGGGCGAGGGCGGCCGGGTCGGGGAAGGCGTCGGCGAGCGCCCGTTGGCTGTTGGTCGGGGCGTATCCGGCGATCGTGAGCACCCGGCCCCGGCGGTCGATCGCCGCGAACACCGTGTCCGGCTTCGGGGAGCCGCTGCTCTGCTGCGGCATCAGCCGGTCGCCGATGCCGGCCAGGGAGCTCAGCACGTTGATCTGCCGCATGGTGAGCTTCGAATCGCTCAGCGAGTCACGGGACTTGGTCAGTTCGGCGTCGACCTGGGCGAGCAGATAGTGCCGCATGCCCATCAGGCTGACGGCGGTGGCCATGACGATGCCGAGCGCCAGCAGCGCCACGTTCGCCAGGGTCAGCTTGGCGCGCAGGGAGTGGACCCCGCGCTCGCAGTTCGGGAGGTGCAGTTTCCTCATGCGAGCCCGTATCCGACACCCCGCCGGGTGGTGATCACCGGCGCTCCCAGGGTGTCCAGCTTGCGCCGCAGATAGCTGATGTAGGTCTCGACGACGGTCGACTCCGGCGGGGTGTGCTCGTACTGCCAGACGTGGCGCAGGAGTTGCTCCTTGGGCACGATCCGGCCGCCGTTGCGCACCAGGAAGCGCAGCAGGGCGTACTCGGTGGGGGTCAGCTCGACCGAGTTGCCCGCGCGGTGCACCGAGTACGTCGTCTCGTCCAGCTCCAGGTCGCCGTAGCGCAGCGGCGGGCGCTGGGGGAGGACGTCGTCCGGGCGGGTGCGGCGCAGGACCGCCGTGATGCGGGCGACGACCACGTCGATGTCGAACGGCTTGGTGATGTAGTCGTCGCCGAAGCCGAGGGCGCCGACGATCTCCGCCGGCGCGTCCCGCGCGGTGAGGAAGACGAGCGCCAGGTCCGGCCTGCGGGCGCGCAGTTCGTGGCCCAGGGCGCGGCCGTCGCCGTCCGGGAGCATCACGTCGAGCAGCGCGCAGTCCGGGCGGGTGCGCTCGGCGAGGGCGAGCGCCTCGCGCACGGTGCCGGCGGTCATCACCTCGAAGCGGTGGTAGCGCAGCGCGATGGCGAGGACGTCCGCGATGCTCGGTTCGTCCTCCACCACCAGCACGGTTCCTGGAGCCGTCATGCCCCCAGTATCGGCCGGGGCACTGACAGCGGGGCCGGTTCGGTCTTTGGAGTTCCTTGAGAGTCATGCCCGGAACATGTCCACGCGTGCGTGCCGCCGCCAATTCTGTTGCCCAGGACCTGGGGGACCAACCGACCGACAGACCGATTCGGCACCGGCTCGACTCGGTTTCGATTAAGGAGCGTTGAGCGTGGCGGCATTGGCACGGTGGTGCTATCGGCACCGGCTGGTGGTCCTGTTGCTGTGGGTGGGGGCACTGTTCGGTTTGGGCTTCTCGGCCTCCACGGCGGGCACGGACTACGCGAACGTGTTCTCCCTCCCGGACACGGACTCCAAGAGCGCGTACGACCTGATGCAGAAGGCGTTCCCGAACAGCTCGGGCGACACCGACACGGTGGTCTGGAAGGTCGACTCGGGCTCGGTGAAGGACCAGTCCGTACAGACCCGCATCCAGCCCGCTCTCGACAAGATCGGCGCCATGAAGGGCGTCGGCGGGGTCACCGGCCCCTACTCGGGCGCCCGGGGCGCGACCCAGATCAGCTCCGACGGGACGATCGCGTACGCGCAGATCACCTTCGCCGAGCAGGCCAACGCCGTCCCCAAGGACCTCGTCCAGAAGGTCGTCGACACCGCACAGGCCGCCAAGCGCGACGGCCTCCACGTCGAACTGGGCGGCCAGGCCGTCCAGCGGGTCGAGGAACCGCCGGGCGGCATAGCCGAGGGCGTCGGCATCCTCGCGGCGGCCGTCGTCCTGTTCCTGGCCTTCGGCTCGTTCTACGCGGCCCTGCTCCCGATCGGCATCGCGATCTTCGGCGTCGGCACGGGCCTGTTCTCCACCCAGCTGCTCAGCCACGCCACCGACATCCCCGACCTGGCGCCCCTGCTGGCCACCCTGATCGGCCTCGGCGTCGGCATCGACTACGCCCTGTTCATCGTCACCCGGCACCGGCGCGGCCTGCAACGCGGCCTCGATCCCGAGGAGTCGGCGGTCATCGCCCTCAACACCTCGGGCCGCGCGGTGCTGTTCGCGGGCGGCACGGTGTGCATCGCGCTCGCCGGCATGCTGGTGACGAACCTGCGCTTCCTGGACGGCGTGGTCGTCGGCACCTCGCTCACGGTCGTCCTGAGCGTCCTCGCGGCCACGACCCTGCTGCCCGCCCTGCTCGGCTTCCTGGGCCCGCGCGTCCTCAGCCGCAAGCAGCGCCGCAAGCTGGAGAACGGCCCCGAGCCGGAGCGCACCGACAACCTCGCGGTCCGCTGGTCGGCCGCCGTGCAGAAGCGTCCGCGCCGGATCGCCGCCTTCGCCCTCGTCGTCATGGCCGTCCTCGCCTTTCCCGTGCTGTCGCTGCGCCTCGGCGCCACCGACCAGGGCAACGACAACGCCTCGACGACCACCAGGAAGGCGTACGACCTCCTGGCCGACGGTTTCGGCCCCGGCTTCAACGGCCCTCTCCAGGTGGTCACTTCGAGCGGTGACACGACCACTCTCGTCAAGGACATCCAGGGGACGAAGGACGTGGCCCAGGTCGCCGCGCTGCCGCCCGCGGGCGGCGTGACGGTGATCCAGGTCGTCCCGAAGACCTCACCGCAGTCCGTGCAGACGGACGACCTGATCGACACCCTGCGGGACAAGGTGATCCCCGGGGCCGGCGCGACCGGACACGTCGGCGGGGTGACGGCGATCTCGAAGGACTTCGCGTCCGTCACCGGTGACCGCCTCCCGCTCTTCGTCGCGACGATCATCGGCCTGAGCTTCCTGCTCCTGCTGCTCGCGTTCCGTTCCCTGGTGGTGCCGTTGACGGCCGCCCTGATGAACCTCATCGCGGCGGCGGCCTCCTTCGGTGTCCTGGTGGCGATCTTCCAGTGGGGCTGGGGCCTGGACATGCTCGGCCTCGGCAAGGAGGGCCCGATCAACGCCTTCCTGCCGGTCATCATGCTGTCCCTGCTGTTCGGCCTCTCCATGGACTACCAGGTGTTCCTGGTCAGCCGGATGCACGAGGAGTGGGTCCACACCAAGGACAACGCCCGCGCGGTCCGCGTCGGCCTCGCGGAGACCAGCCGCGTCATCAACAGCGCGGCCCTGATCATGGTCTGCGTCTTCCTGGCCTTCGTCCTGAGCGGCAACTCCGGCGCGGCGACGGCGGGCGTCGGCCTGGCCGCCGCGGTGGCCCTCGACGCCTTCATCCTCCGTACGGCCCTGGTACCGGCCGCGATGCACCTCCTGGGCGACTCCAACTGGTGGCTGCCGGCCTGGCTCGACAAGAGCCTGCCGCACCTCGCCGTGGAACCCGCGGAGGAGCCCGCACCGGCCCCCGTGGAGGGCCCGGCCTCGGCCGTCCACGGCTTCGTCCGTACGACCGAGGGCGACCCGGTGGAGGGTGCGTCCGTCACGCTGCTGTCGAAGGGCGGACGCCAGCTGGACCGCGTCGAGTCCCTCGCGGACGGCTCGTACATCGTGTCGGTCCCGGCGCCGGGGACCTACCTCCTGGCGACGACGGCGACGTCGTACGGCTCGACCGCCCGGCACGTGGTCGTGACGGACGGTCCGCTGGTTCACGACGTGGAGCTCGCGGAGGGCGAGGTGGACGCCGTCAACTGACCGAAGAGCTCAGGGGCGTTCGTCGTCGGCGGACGCCCCACGCTTCTCCTTGCCCTCCGCCTTCTCCTTCTTCTTGGCCGGGTCGGGCAGCGCGTTGGTCATGCCGGGCAGGAAGTCCGTGAACAGTTCGTGCACCTCCAGGACGAGGGGCCGCAGCACCCGGAAGCGCGCGAGGGACACACCGCGCGCGGTGAGGCGGGCGCCGCGCTCGGCGAGCCGGTAACTGCGCTCGCGTCCCTCGGTCCGGTCGAACACCCAGTACAGGACGAGCCCCATCTGGGAGAGCCACATCAACTCGGGGAGCACGTCCCGCAGTTCGGGCGCCACCTTGGTCTTCGCCCCGAACAGCACCTCCTTGTGGACGCTGATGGCCTGCACGCGCGCGTGCTCGCTCTCCGGGGAGAACGGGCTGAGCGGGCTGTCCGGGTCGGCGGCGTTCTTGAAGAACTGCACCGCGAACTCGTGGTAGGGCGTCGCGATGTCCAGCCACACCCGCAGCACGCCCGCGAGCCGCGCCTCCAGATCGGTCTCCCGGTCCAGCACCTCGCGGACCGCGAGCCGGTGCTCCTCGGCGATACGGTCGTAGAAGCCCTGGATCAGGTGCTCCTTGCCGGCGAAGTAGTAGTACGCGTTGCCGACCGAGACGCCCGCCTCCTTGGCGATCGCCCGCATCGTCGTCTTGTCGTACCCGTGCTCCTGGAACAGCCGCATGGCCGTCTCCAGGATCAGCGCACGGGTCTGCTCGGACTTGCTGGGGGTGGCGCCGTCGTCGGGGCCGTCGTTGTTCGCGGGCACGGAACCAGAGCCTAACCACTGGCACAGGTGCCGCTGTCGCAGCCCGGCGCGGTGTAGGTCCACCCCTGGTGCGGGTCGTACGACCACCCGTCGCCCCGCCGATACACCCGCCCGCCCCACTGCCGGGCGTTCGACCGCCCGGCGCCCCACTGCGCCCCGCGCCACTTGGCGGCGGTGAGCGCGGCGCCCCTGGCGATCCTGGCCCCGGCCGGAGTGCTCAACCGGTGGGCCAGCGGCCGGTGTTCGCGCAGGGCCCACAGGGTGACGATCCAGGCGGCGGCGCCCTGGTAGACCTGCCCCGAGTCGCCGACGACGGTGATCTCGTCGAGGGTGGCGCGATGGTCGAGACCGGGGAAGCGCTGCCGCGCCTCTTCGGAGGACGCCGGTACCAGCTCCAGGGGCACCAACTGCGACTGCCGTACGAGCCAGTCACGCAGGAAGGCGCACAGGGCGCAGTCGGCGTCGTACAGGACGGTGAGCCGGCGGACCGGGACGGCCCGGTCCGCCGGGGCGGCTGCCACCGTGCTCACGCCCCGACCCAGTCCTGCGGCGCGACGGGCGGCACCTGCTCCCGCTCCATGACCCCCCGGCGCCGGATCTTGTTGAGCACGTACACGTTGCCCAGGTGCATGACTCCGAGCACCAGCAGCACCACACCCACCTTCGTGGACAGGGCCTCGAAGATCCCCCGGGTGTCGTCGATGGTGCCGTCCCCGCTGAGATAGAGCGCGACGAACCCGAGGTTGACGAGGTAGAAGCCGACCACCAGGAGGTGGTTCACGGCCTCGGCGAGCTTCTCGTTCCCTCGCAGCACATCCGCGAGGAAGATCCGCCCGTTGCGGCTGAGCGTCCGTGCCACCCAGATGGTGAGCCCGATGCTGACGATCAGATAGATGACGTAGGCGACGACCGTGCGGTCCATGCGCCTCCCCCTTCTTGAACGCGTTCAAAAACGCTGACAGGGGAAACTGTAGGGCTGTTTTTGAACGCGTTCAACTCACTCCTGCTGGGACCTGCGTCACACCCGCCGCGCCAGCTCCGGCCGCTTCGAGTAGTCCGTGAGCCCGATGACGTTGCCCCAGGGATCGGCGATCTCGACGGTCCACCCGGTCGCCACGGAGAAGGGCGGATCGAGCAGCGCGATACCGGCGGCGCCGAGACGCCGGGCGGCCTTCCGCGCGTCCGGCACCTCCAGCCACACGCGCGGCGAGGGCCAGGGCGGCGGCCGGTGCCCCAGCCCGTCTTCCTGCCGCAGCAGAACACCCGGCGTCTCGCCGCCGACCTTCAGGATCGCGATCCCGGCCTCGTCGAGCCGGAACCCGACGGTGAACCCGGCGCGCTCGTAGAAGGGGACGGCCTCGGCGAGGTCCCCGACGGGGAGGAGGAGGTTGTCGAAACCGAGCAGTTCGTACGACTCTTCGTCTGACATTCCGTCAGGTTAGGGTGATGATCGGCGCGGGCCCGGGATTGGCGAGGGTGCGGGATTGTCAGTGCCGCCTCGTACTGTCGGAGGCATGGGAATCGTGACGTTCGTCGACGGGACGATCAGGCGGAGCGCTACCAGGAGACGGTGGACGATCTGGATCCTATGATCCTCAGCCGGCTGTGGGAGGGCGCCTTCAGTACCCTTCAGGCTGATCGCGGGGAGGAGGGGCCGGTGGGCCGTTTGCGCACAGCCTTCGGGCTGCTGGTGGTGATCGTCGGCATGGTCTGGCTGGTGGGCGGAGTGCCGGCCGTCCGATCGGGCGGGCGATGGGCGTTGTCGGCGTTGCCGTACGTGCTGGCGGTGCTGGGACTGCTGCTCATACTCCGTGCTGCCGTGCCCAGAGGGCTCCTGGTGGGTCCCGTGGTCCTGGTCGCGGGCGGCGGCTTGTGGGCCGCGTACAACGCGGGCGTCTTCGAAGGGGAGACGGCCGACCGCATCTGGCCGTCCGCTGTGATCGCCCTGGGAGTGGCGTTGTCCCTGGGGGTACGGACGGATCCCGGGGGTCGTGACGCGGAGCAACCGCTGCGGCAGTACCGGAGCGTGTTGGTTCCCGTGGACCGACGCGTGGTCACGTCGTCCGTGCCGCTGCAGAACCTGACGGTGGGGTCGTACTTCGGGAACGCCGTCATAGACCTGTCCGGTGCGCGGTTCACAGAGGACTCCGCGCCCAACGACCGCCTGGGGGTCGTCTACGTCGACGTCACGGTGTTCTTCGGGCGGGTCGAAATCATCGTTGGGCCGAACTGCGCGGTGGTGAAGGGAAACGTGGAGAGCACACGTGCCGTGCGCTTCGCAGACCAGGTCGTCGTGTACGCCGACGTGGACGAGTACCTCCGGGTCGACAGCGGCGGCCCGCGCCGGACTCACCGGATGGTCCTGAACGTCCTAGGTCTCGGCGGGGCCGTTGCTGTTCGCTCGATGTAGGGCGTCATCACTCTCGGGCGGGTGTTCCAGCGGCCGGTCGTCCATCTCCTCGTCGAGCCGGGCCGTGTCCTGGGTGATGAAGTCCGAGATCTTCTTGTTCAGGACGGTCAACTGCTCGGCGGATCGGGGCAACTTGTAGTGGAATGCCTTGGCCAGGTCGAAACGGTGTACGTCGAAGACCGTGGCCAGGAGTGTGCCGTGGAAGTCGGCAGCCGCTGTCGCGCCCCGGTAGGCGAGGACGGTCAGGATCGCCGGAGCCAAGGGAAGCACCGACCAGACATCCCAGCGAAGCAGCAGGGGGAGCATCGCCAGAGTCGTGATCCCGAGGGACACGGCAAGCGATGCGGTGGCGGCGATGAGGCTGAGCTGCTGGGTGACGGCGCTCTCCAACCGCGGAGCGATGAAAGGGTAGATCCGCGGATAGACCACCATCATGTCGAGTCCGTAGCGGTCGCCCGAGAGCCGTTCAGCCCTCCGCAGCATGTTTCCCAGCGTTGTCGGCATGAGTTCTCCGTCAGGATCCCGTTCGTCCCCCGGTACCTCCGGACGCACTTCGGTGGGGTATACGGAACGGACGCGCTCCGCCTGCTCGGCGACTCGACGCCGGCGGGCCGCGCGGCGGTCCCGATCGACGAGTTCACTCAATGAAACCGACCCGGCGGGGGGCCGGTTGCCCGTCGGAAGGGACGCGGCCTGCCGTTCCGCCTGAGCTACCTCCTCGGAGTGCTGGATCACGATCTGAGCCCGGTCCCTGCGGCGCCGGTGACGCTCGACCGCTGCCCCACGCAGGGGCGCCAGTGGCGAGGGCCTCTCCCAGTAGCCCTCCAGCAACTGGACGACAGCGGCCTCGAAGGGGCGCAGAAGCACGCCGACCACGAAGGCGAAGAAGACGAAGAGGGCTACGGCCGAGACGTCTTGCCCACGTGGCGCTACGTCGGAGAAGTCCGGCTTCGCTCCGACGTCGTACAGCCCCGCACGGGCTACGGCGGTGATGACGGTCACCAGCAGAACGCCGGGCATGACGCTGGTCAGGCTGAAACGGGCGCCACCGATCGCCTTGCCGCCGGCATCGGCGAGTGCTCTGAGCATTCCTCAGCCTCCGGAGCGTTTTTCGGCGTAGAGCTTGAAGACATGGCCCGCAGTTCTCTGCCGGGGCGGAGGCGGGTCCGCGTCGCGTTCCGGAGGTTCCTCGCACCGTACGCACACCCAGATGTTGTCGTCCTGATCCGGGATGGGGAGGAAAGCCGATCCCACCTGCTCGTTGCAGAGCACGCGGTAGGTGCCGCAACACCGGATGCTGGTATCGCGATTCACGGAATGGAGACGACGGATCTTCGCGGAGCAGCCCGGCCGGGTGCAGACGTAGACGTACGTCTTCTGTGGACGTCTGGAGGACGTTTTACCGAAGGAACCGCGCGGCGGTGGCGAGGGCCGGCCCGGAAGCACCCACCCCAGGGCCAGCAAGCGCCACCCGAACCTCACTCCGCCGAACCGCAATCTCGCCATCCGTGCCCCCAATTCGGTGGATCGAGTATGCCGTCAACTCCCTTTCCCGCACAGCATGTTCACGGCGAGAGCCCGATACGGCGGCTGTGCGGGTGGGTCGGGGGGACGGGCGGCGGCGACGGTGTGGAGGGCTACCTCGCCGTGGTGGCGTCCGGCTCGGGTCTGAAGGCGGATATCAGTGCGGCGAGTTGGCAGGGGCTGGTGGTGAGGGTGGTTTGTGTCCGGTCGTCGGATTCGCGGAGGAGGATCGCTCCGGTGGGGGCGGTGGCGACGTACACGCAGGAGGAGGCTTCCTCGCTGTAGGTCGACTTCTGCCAGTTGAGTGGGGTCACGACTCGGCTCTCAGGTGTCTTGGGTGATGCGGTGGATGAGGTCACGGGATGCGGCGGGTTCCAGGGTGGCCTCCTCCATGCGGTCCAGGATCAGTCGGTACTTGGTCAACTGTGCGGCAGCGTCGATGAGTTCGCTGCCGTGCGCGGCGTCGAGCTGGGCCGTGTCGAGGGCGGGCACCGGCCCGTGGGCGTAGTCCAGGCCATGTCCGACCGTGGGGAACGCGGTGCCGTCGAAGGGAATCACCCGGACCGTGACGTGCGGCTGTTCGCTCGTCCTGCCGAGGTGCTCCAGCTGGGCGCGAGCCACCTCGCTGCCGCCGAACCTCATGCGGAGCGCGGCTTCGTGAATGATCGCCGTGTACTGCGGCGGCCGCTCCCGGTGAAGGATGGCCTGGCGCTTGATGCGATGCGAGATGCGGTACTCGATCTCGTGCGGGCGGAGCGCCGGGACCGCCTGGCGGAAGAGGGTCCGTGCGTGTTCCGGGGTCTGGAGCAGCCCGGGGATGTTGATGACCTGGGCCACGCGTAGCGCGACGGCGTGGTGCTCCATTTCCGCGACGTCCAGGAAGCGGGGCGGGAGTGTGTCCCGGTACTCCTCCCACCAGCCGCGCTCGCGGTGCGCCGTCATGTCCACGAGCGCGTCGACCAGGGCTTCGTCGGTGCAGTCGTAGTTCTGGGCGAGGGTACGGACGCGTTGTTCGCTGAGACCGAAGCGGCCCGTCTCGATGTTGCTGATCCGCGCCTGGTTGGCGCCGAGCATCTCGCCGGCCTCGCGAGCGGTGAGGCCCGCGTGCTCACGCAGTTTCCGCAGCTCGGCGCCCAGGCGGATCTGGCGTGCCGTGGGTGTCTGCCGTGGTGGCATGCTCTTCCGCTCCCTCGTCCTGTGGTCACCCACACGAGTGGACCGTCGGATGTATTCGCAGTTTCCGTAGAAACTATTCTACGTGGGCGTACGCCCTCCAACTGCCCCACGATCCCCGCGCCGCACGCATCGCCCGCGCCACCGTCCGTGCCGTACTCGTCAGCAACGCCTATCGCCACGCGGGCGCCGCCGCCACCCTCCGCCTGCGGTGCCTCGACTCCCGGCGCCTCCGTGTGAGCGTCTGGGACGCCAACCCGGACATCCCGCCGCCGTTCGACAAGCGGTCCGGTCCCCTTCGTCCGGTTCCGGTCGACGCCGATGGCGGGCGGGGGCTGTTCCTCGTCAGTCACTACGCCGTGGCGTGGGGCGGGTATCCGCTCGGGGACGATCTCTTCGGGATGGGCGGGAAGTCGCTGTGGTGCGAGTTGGCGGCGGCCTGAGCCTCAATCGCCCTTCGGCTGACCTGCCTTGAGGATCTCCGCGACGTCCAGGGTGACCTTGGCGCCGATGGACTTGGGTAGGGTGACCACTTCGCCGGGGGAGTGCGGGCGGTGGCTCTCGTAATCGTCCCCGGTGGGGTTGGTCAGGACGTGGAGGCGCTGATGCTTGCGGTCGATGATCACGTAAACCGGGATCTTGGCGGCGGCGTACGCCTTCACCTTGTCTCGCAGGTCCGTCCGATAGTTGCTGGAGGTGACCTCCAGGACCAGGCGGAAGCAGACAGGGTCGTAGCAGTTGTTCTCGACGTAGTGATCCCGGTAGTCGGCGTCGACCACCAAAAGGTCGGGGATCGCGTAGTCCTCGGTCCCGGTCGGTAGCCAGAGGCCGACGCCTTGGAGCACCTTCGATTCCGTCCCGTGGAGACCGGAAGCCATGAAGGGCAGCATGAGGTCGGTCAAGGCCTCGGCGTGCGGGCCGTCCGGTGGCGGGGACACGAGGATCTGGCCTCCGATGATCTCGACGCGGTAGCCCGGGAGGCGATCCATGATCCGGTTCGCCTCCGCGATCAACGGACGGTCCTCATGCGGCCGCTCAACCGCTGCTGCGGACATCAGGTGCCTCCTGTGGGCCGGTGTCGAGAGCATCATCGTAGGCCGGACAGCGCCGGTACGTCCTTGACGATCACGTTCACCCAAACGGGGTGCCGCACGCCAGAAGGCCCCGCTCCCAACCGGAAACGGGGCCCTCGCAGCCGTACAGAAAACAACCTCAGAAGCGGCGCGTGATCAGCGCCCGCTTGACTTCCTGGATCGCCTTCGTGACCTCGATGCCTCGCGGGCAGGCGTCCGTGCAGTTGAAGGTGGTGCGGCAACGCCACACGCCGTCGCGGTCGTTGAGGATCTCCAGGCGCTGTTCGCCCGCCTCGTCACGCGAGTCGAAGATGAAGCGGTGGGCGTTGACGATGGCGGCCGGGCCGAAGTACTGGCCGTCGTTCCAGAAGACCGGGCACGAGGACGTGCAGGCCGCGCAGAGGATGCACTTCGTGGTGTCGTCGAAGCGCTCGCGGTCCTCGGCCGACTGGAGGCGTTCCCGGGTCGGCTCGTTCGTGTCCTTCGTGATGAGGAAGGGCATGACGTCGCGGTACGCCTGGAAGAACGGGTCCATGTCGACGACCAGGTCCTTCAGGACCGTCAGACCCTTGATCGGCTCGACCGTGATCGGCTTCTCGGGGTTGAGGTCCTTGATCAGGGTCTTGCAGGCGAGACGGTTCTTGCCGTTGATCCGCATCGCGTCCGAGCCGCAGATGCCGTGCGCGCACGAGCGGCGGAAGGTCAGCGTGCCGTCGATGTCCCACTTGATCTTGTGGAGGCCGTCGAGGACGCGCTCCTTGGGGTCGATCTCCAGCTGGAAGTCCTCCCACGTCGCTTCCGCCGAGACCTCGGAGTTGAAGCGGCGGACGCGGAAGGTGACCGTGATGTACGGGGAGTCGGCGAAGCCGGGCTCGGGCTGGCCGGCCGCTTCCGCCTTGTCCAGAACAGGGGTAGCCATCAGTACTTACGCTCCATCGGCTGGTAGCGGGTCTGGACGACCGGCTTGTAGTCGAGACGGATGGACTCGGTGCCGTCGTCGCCGACCTCGCGGTACGCCATGGTGTGGCGCATGAAGTTGACGTCGTCGCGGTTCGGGTAGTCCTCGCGGTAGTGACCGCCGCGGGACTCCTTGCGGGCGAGCGCGGAGACCGCCATGACCTCGGCGAGGTCGAGCAGGTTGCCCAGCTCGATGGCCTCAAGGAGGTCCGTGTTGAAACGGCGGCCCTTGTCCTGGATCGAGACGTTCCGGTAGCGCTCGCGCAGCTCCGCGATCTTCTCGACCGCCGTCTTGATCGTCTGCTCGGTGCGGAACACCATGACGTTCGCGTCCATGGTCTCCTGAAGCTCGCGCCGGATGACCGCCACGCGCTCGGTGCCCGTGGAGTCGCGCAGGTGCTCGACCTGGTCGATGACCTGCTGCGCCGGGTTCTCCGGCAGCTCGACGTACGACGCCTTCTGGCTGTACTCCGCCGCCGCGATGCCCGCCCGGCGCCCGAACACGTTGATGTCCAGGAGCGAGTTGGTGCCGAGGCGGTTGGCGCCGTGGACCGACACGCACGCGACCTCGCCGGCCGCGTACAGGCCCGGGACCACCGTGGTGTTGTCCGTGAGGACCTCACCCTCGACGTTCGTCGGGATGCCGCCCATGGCGTAGTGCGCGGTGGGCTGGATCGGGATCGGGTCCGTGTACGGCTCGATACCGAGGTACGTGCGCGCGAACTCCGTGATGTCGGGCAGCTTGGCGTCCAGCTGCTCCGGCGGGAGGTGGGTGAGGTCCAGGTACACGTGGTCGCCCTCGGGACCGCAGCCGCGGCCCTCCCGGATCTCCGTGTAGATCGAGCGGGAGACGACGTCCCGGCTCGCCAGGTCCTTCATCACCGGCGCGTACTTCTCCATGAAGCGCTCGCCGTCCTTGTTGCGCAGGATGCCGCCCTCACCGCGGGCGCCCTCCGTCAGCAGGATGCCCATGCGCCAGATGCCGGTCGGGTGGAACTGGAAGAACTCCATGTCCTCCAGCGGCAGACCCCGGCGGTACACGGCGGCCTGGCCGTCGCCCGTCAGCGTGTGCGCGTTCGACGTCACCTTGAAGAACTTGCCGCAGCCGCCGGACGCGTAGATCACGGCCTTCGCCTGGAAGACGTGGATCTCGCCGGTCGCCAGCTCGTACGCGACCACACCCGCCGACGTCTTGACGCCGTCGACCTCGGTGATCAGCTGGTCGAGGACGTAGAACTCGTTGAAGAACTCCACGCCCTCCTTCACGCAGTTCTGGTACAGCGTCTGGAGGATCATGTGGCCGGTGCGGTCGGCCGCGTAGCAGGACCGGCGGACGGGCGCTTCACCGTGATTGCGGGAGTGGCCGCCAAAACGCCGCTGGTCGATCGTGCCGTCCGGCGTGCGGTTGAACGGCAGGCCCATCTTCTCCAGGTCGAGGACCGAGTCGATGGCCTCCTTCGCCAGGATCTCGGCGGCGTCCTGGTCGACCAGGTAGTCGCCGCCCTTGATCGTGTCGAAGGTGTGCCACTCCCAGTTGTCCTCCTCCACGTTGGCGAGCGCGGCGGCCATACCGCCCTGCGCGGCGCCCGTGTGGGAGCGGGTGGGGTAGAGCTTCGTCAGGACCGCGGTGCGGCTGCGCTTCGTCGACTCGATCGCGGCGCGCATACCGGCGCCGCCGGCGCCGACGATGACGGTGTCGTATTTGTGGATCTTCATCAGAATTCCTCAGTCCCTCAGCCCGGTGGCCTAGCGGATGTTCGGGTCGAAGGTGAAGATCACCAGCGTGCCCAGCAGGATGGTGAACACCGTGGCGGTGTAGAGCAGGCCCTTGAGCCACAGCCGGGTGTTCGCGCGCTCCGCGTAGTCGTTGATGACCGTGCGCAGGCCGTTGGCGCCGTGCAGCATCGCCAGCCAGAGCATCAGCAGGTCCCAGACCTGCCAGAACGGCGAGGCCCAGCGGCCGGCCACGAAGGCGAAGCCGATCTTGGAGACGCCGCCGTCGAGGACGAGCTGGATCAGCAGGTGGCCGAGGACCAGGACGACCAGCACGACGCCGGACAGGCGCATGAAGAGCCAGCCGTACATCTCGAAATTGCCCCGGGTCGACTTCGGGGTCTTCTTGGTGCGCTTGCGGGGGGCCTCGATGAGGGGCGCGGGGTTGTCCACGGTGTAGACGGACGCGCTCTCCACGGGGCCGATGCCCGACGCTGCGGTTTCAGTCGTAGACATCTGTGTCAGCTCCCGAAGAGAACACGAGCGGCGTGGCCGAGCACGGGGTAGATCGCCCCGAGCATGAGCACGACCCACAGGCCGACGACGGACCAGAGCATCTGCTTCTGGTAGCGCGGGCCCTTCGACCAGAAGTCGACGGCGATGACGCGCAGGCCGTTGAGGGCGTGGAAGAGGATCGCGGCGACGAGGCCGTACTCCAGCAGTGCGACGATCGGCGTCTTGTAGGTGGCTACGACCTTGTCGTAGTCCTCGGGGGAGACACGCACAAGAGCGGTGTCCAGCACGTGTACGAACAGGAAGAAGAAGATGAGGACGCCGGTGACTCGATGAGCCACCCAGGACCACATTCCTTCCCGGCCGCGGTACAGCGTTCCAGCCGGCACGGAAGAACCCTCCGGGAGCGGGGATTTAGGGCCGCGCCGGCTTCTCTGTCGGTCGGGCCCGGCCGGGTACGGTCCTCCGGCCCTCAGCATCGTAGCGAGGCGCTGACGTGAGCCTTACGGCGGGCCTGTCTGTGTGATCAAACTGGCACGCAAAGGGGCACGTACGGGCTAGCGGTGGGTGGGTTTGTGTGGATTGCCGGGTGCGGCGCCGTCGTGGCTGGTCGCGCAGTTCCCCGCGCCCCTAAAAGCAAAAGACCCCGGCGAGCCGTCCTCTTGCCAGGCGCCGCAACTCTTCCGCAACCACAACCCGTTCCTCCTCCGGATCGTTCGTCAAACGTGATCGGATGCCTGCCAATACGTGGTCCAGGACCTCGTTCTGGGGGAGGCCGTCCACGCAGATGACGAACACGTGGCCGAAGCGGGCCTCGTAGGCGGCGTGTGCCGCGTCCAACGCCATGTGGGCCGCCTCGTACGTGTCGTCCGGCAGGACCGGGAGGGACTCGCCCGCCAAGGCCTCCGCCAGGTCTCCCGCCGTGAGGTCGTACGCCGCCTCGTCGGACGCGGCGAGCAGGGCGTCCAGGTCGGGGTAGGGGCGGTGGTCGGTGAGGCGGCGGGACCAGCGGAGGCTGTGGAGGCAGGTGAGGAGGGTGTGCCGGGCCTCGTCGGTGGGCGCGGTGTTGAACGCGTCCAGTGTTTTCGGGGACGGTGAGGTGCGGGACTGCTCGGGCAGCGCCGGTATGGCCACTCGGCCGGGGAGGTGGGGAAGGCGGTGCGCAGGCAGTGTGGATCCTCGCGTCACGGACGGTGCGGCAGGGGATGCGGTGAGAGGTGCGTCACCACGTTATCGGGAGTGGTCAGGACCTGTCCGAGGGATGCCCGAATTTCACCCGGACGGGAGAGTTTCGGAACGCGTGGTGGACACCTGCGGTCCGCCGGGGGCCGTAGGTTGGCGCCGTGAGCCAGCACAGGCGCCGCTCGTCGGCGAAGCAGGTGAAGCAGCGCAGGCAGCGGTGGGGGCTGATCGCCGTCGCCGCGGCCACCGCCGTGGTCGGGGCCGGCGTGGGCCTCGGACTGTGGGCGGGGTCCGGGGACGACGGGAGTCCCGTGGGCGCGGCGCTGAGCCCCGCCGACGGCACCTCCTCGTCCTCCCGGGCCGCCGCCGCACGGACCCCCACCCCCACACCGAGTCCGACCCGCGTCTATCCGCTGTCGCGGACACCCCGCACCATTCCCGCCGTCCGCGCGCACACCCCCGCGCGCGGCCCCGGCTGGCGGCCCGCCAAGGGGTACCGGGTCGTCGTCGACGACGCCGACCTCGTCGACGAAGGGCGGCTGATCGCCGGGGAGTTGGGGCTGACGTACGCCGGCGAGGCGAGTGACGTGCGCGCCGGGGACGTACGGCTGGCGCTGAACGACGACGAGGGCGCGAACCCGGAGTCGTACGCGATGACCGTGCGCGGCGGGCGGGTCAGCATCAGCGGGCCCTCGGACTCCGGTGTGTTCTACGGCACCCGCACGCTCAAGCAGGAAGTGCACGGCGGCGGTACGGCGCCGGAGGGCGTCGTGCACGACCAACCGGCCAAGCCGCGGCGCGGGTTCATGCTGGACATCGCGCGCAAGCCGTTCACCGCGTCCTGGATCGAGGACCGGGTACGGGAGTTGGGCGACCTCAAGTTCAACGAACTCGGGCTGCACTTCTCGGACGACCAGGGGTTCCGGATCGAGTCCACCAGCCATCCCGAGGTCGTCTCCGCAAACCATCTGACCAAGGCCCAGGTGAAGGCGATCGTCGATCTCGCCGCCAGTCGCCACATCACCGTCGTGCCCGAGATCGACTCGCCGGGGCATCTGGGCGCGGTGCTCGCGGCCCATCCGGATCTGCAGCTGCGGAATGCGGCGGGTGTCGCCAGGCGCGGTGCGATCGACATCTCCAAGGACGCGTCCGCCGCGATCGTCGACGAACTCCTCGACGAGTACGCCGGGTTGTTCACCGGCGACCAGTGGCACCTCGGCGGCGACGAGTACCAGGCGCTGACCGTCGCCAACCCCCAGGCGTCCTTCCCGCAGTTGGCCGCCGCCGCGACGAAGGCCTACGGCTCCGGCGGCACCGTCGCCGACCTCACCACCGGCTGGCTCAACGACCGCGCGGACACGGTCCGCAACCACGAGCGGACGATGCGGGTGTGGAACGACGGCTTCTTCGCGGGGACGTCCGTGCAGGCCGCCAAGGACCTCCAAGTGGCGTACTGGACGGGCAAGGAGATCGGCGCCCGGCAGCCCGTCGCCTATCTGAGCGCGGGGCGCAAGGTCCTCAACTACAACGACGAGTACCTGTATTACGTCCTCGGCGAGCCGCAGACCTTCGTCTATCCGACGGGACGGCGGATCTACGAGCAGTGGAACCCGCGCGTGCTGCGCGGCACGCAGGCCGTCCCGGCGAAGTACGACGGCCAGATCCTCGGCGGCTCCTTCGCGGTCTGGTGCGACCTGGCCAACTCGCAGACGCAGGCGCAGGTCGCGGCCGGCATCCGGATGCCGCTGCGGGCCACCGTCCAGAAGCTGTGGGACCCGGGGACACCGGCGCTGACCTGGACGCAGTTCAAGTCCCTTGCGGACAAGGTGGGTTGAGGTGGAGGCCGACATGTCCGCATCCATAGCGACGTCATGGGCGGCGCGGGCGGCGAGGCGGTGGTCCGGCGGGTGTACGCGGCGCATTCGCTCTACTCGGTGTCCGGTGGTCTCCGGACGGGCTCGCTGGTCGTGTGTGTGATCGGATACCTGTGCTGGTTTGTGCGGGTGCGGGCCAATGCCGGGGGTTCGATCCGGGCGAGCAGAGCATGCAGGCATGGTGGGCGGTCGTCGGCTGGCTCGGAGACCTGCGCTACGAGAGCGACGTCACGCCCGCCGACAACGGCGCCGTCCTCCTGCTGTCGCTGCTCGCCGACACCGTCGAGATCGTGGCGGCTGTTCTTGCGATCCTCGTCGTGCTGCGACTGACCCGCATGCAGCACGCGAAGGTCCTGGCGGGGCCGGGCATGCCGCTCGCGGTCTGACCACTGATTGGCCGGAAATCTCTTCTTCCGCTTTCTCGACCTGATCGGGGCCGTCCCGTGTGACACTCCCGGGGTGTAGCACGCCGTCAGGGGAAACGCGGGCTCCGTAGGGGAGGGGTCCCGCCGAGGGAGGTTCGGATGAGTCTGGTGGAACTGATCGCGCAGGCCGACGAACGCGCACTGGCCGTCAGTGCGCTGGCTTGTTTGGATCGGTGCGTGCCGTTGCTCGGCGGCGACGACGAGGTGCTGCGGCCCCTGTGGGCCGGCCTGGCGGACGGGGCCGACGGGGAGACGTGGGGCGAGTGTCTGGAGCAGGCGCGGGCCAAGCTGCCCGCCCTCTTCGACGAACCCGGCGAGGACCGGGCCGTACGGCTGGCCCGCACGATGCTCGCGACCGCGCCGGCCGTTCCCGTCGGCACTGCGGTACGGGAGTGGGCCGATACCTGCTCGCTCGCCTCGCTGCGGATCCACCGGCTCCTGGAGGTCGTGGCCCCCGCCGACGACGCGGACACGGACGCGGACACGGACGCGGTCGACTCGCGCCGTGCAGGTCGTACGGACGGCATGTCGCCCCTCGTCGCCGCCGAACTGCGGCGCCAGATCACCGTCCTCGAACTCCTCGCCGGAACCGGCCCGGGCGGACTGCGCCGGGTGCTGGCGGTGTCGACGGAGGGGCGCCGGGTACTGCGCGCGGTGGTGTCGCGCCGGGCGCGCGGGCGGGTCTGAGAGCGGGGTCTGTGACCCGCCTGCGGGGGAGGTGGGGCGGAGGCGGGTCGGTCCCGCGCCGGTCGGGGGAAATGCCCGGATCGGGGTGCACCGGGACGCGGCGAACGGCAAAATCGCCGTAATAAGAGACGGTGGCGTTCCCAAGAGGTGAGGGCGGGAGGACGATGAGAGCGACCGCCGGACCCGGGGAGGATCCATGGCCGACAACCGTCGTTGGTGGGCGCTCGTCGTCATCGCGCTCGCGCAGTTGATGGTCGTTCTCGACATGACCATCGTCAACATCGCCCTGCCGTCCGCCCAGACCGACCTCGGTATGTCGGACGGGAACCGGCAGTGGGTCATCACCGCCTACACGCTCGCCTTCGGCGGACTGCTGCTGCTCGGTGGCCGGATCGCCGACCTCGCCGGGCGCAAGAACACGTTCATGATCGGGCTGATCGGCTTCGCCGCCGCGTCCGCGCTCGGCGGCGCCGCCGCCAACCAGGGGATGCTGTTCGGCGCCCGCGCCCTCCAGGGCGTCTTCGCCGCGCTGCTCGCCCCCTCCGCGCTGTCGCTGCTCACGACGACGTTCACCGACCCCAAGGACCGCAGCAAGGCCTTCGGCGTGTTCGGCGCGATCGTCGGCGCGGGCGCGGCGGTCGGCCTGCTCGCGGGCGGCTTCCTCACCGAGTACCTGAACTGGCGCTGGTGCCTCTACGTCAACGTGCCCATCGCGCTGGTCGCGTTCGCCGGCGCCTGGATCCTGCTCAGCGACAGCTCCCGGCACCCGGACGCCCATCTCGACATCCCCGGCGCACTCCTCGGCTCCCTCGGCATGCTCACCCTGGTGTACGGCTTCTCCGAGGCGGAGTCCCGGAGTTGGGGCGACGGCCTGGTGCTGACCCTGCTCGCCGCCGGGGTCGCCCTGCTGGCCGCCTTCGGGTTCTGGCAGACCCGGGCGCGCGTCCCGCTGCTGCCGATGACCGTGGTGAAGGACCGTCAGCGGGTCGGGGCGTTCCTGACCATCCTGTTCGTCACCATCGGCATGTTCGGTGTGTTCCTCTTCCTCACCTACTACATGCAGCGCGTCCTCGGATACTCGCCGGTCAAGACGGGCGTCGCCTATCTCCCCATCACCGTCGGCATGATCACCGGCTCCACGCAGATCGCGGCCCGGTTCCTCAACCGGGTTCCGCCACGCGCCCTGATGGTCCCGGGCCTGCTGGTCGCGGCGGGCGCGCTCGCGCTGATCGCCCAGGTCGGCGTGGAGCCCGCGTACGCCACGTACATCCTGCCCGGCATGCTGATGCTCGGCCTCGGCATGGGTACGGCGATGATGACCTCGGTGTCCCTGGCCACCGGAGGCGTCGCCCCGCGCGACTCCGGCGCGGCCTCCGCCACCTTCAACACGGCCCAGCAGGTGGGCGGTTCGATCGGTACGGCCCTGCTGAACACGATCGCCGCCACGGTCACCGCGCGCTACGCCACCGCCCACGCCGGCCCCGGCGCGAACAAGCAACTCCTTGCGGCCAAGGCCGCGGTGCACGGCTTCAACGTCGCCACCTGGTGGGCGATGGGCTCGATCCTGCTCGCCGCGCTCATCGCCGGCGTCCTGGTGAACACGGACCGGGTGCCCACACCGGCCGCCGCCCCGACGGAGACTCCCCAACAGCCGGTGGACACCACCATTTAGGGTCTACGGCTACGGCCATTTACGGGCTGTGGATGGATGGCTACGGCGTCTGGCCGCGATGGCTACGGTGTCTGGCCGCGCTCGAAATAGGCGACCAACTCCGGGTCCAGGGGCGGCACCTCGCGCGGGGTGCCGCCGTCCCGCAGCGACTCCGTCGCCCCCGCCCCGGCGGCCACCGCCATCCGCGCGGCGACCGGCGAGGTGTCGGTGCGCCCGCCGTGCCGTGCGAACCGCAGGAACTCGTCGATCAACAGCGGGTCGGCGCCGCCGTGTTCGCCGTCCCGCTCGGCGGCGATGTCCGGCACCGCGTACTCGGCGTCGGGCCGCTCCCGGTACCCCGAACGCCGGCTGTTCCAGACCCGCACCACCGCGCCCGGCCCGTCGCCGAAGTTCTCCAGCCGGCCCGCGTCGCCGACGACGGTGTAGTTGCGCCAGTAGTCGGGGGTGAAGTGGCACTGCTGGTAGGCGGCCAACACCCCGTTGTCCAGGCGCATGTTGACCAACGACACGTCCTCGACGTCGATGACCGGGTTGAGCGCCCGCTGGGTGTGCGGCGGCCAGTGTCCGTCCTCGGTGTACCAGTCGGCGGTCTTCGGCTCGCCCGGCGCCCGCCGGTGCGGACTGCCGCCGTAGACCATGAGGTCGCCGAACGCCTGCACGCGCCGCGTGTATCCGCCGGCCAGCCAGTGCACCACGTCCAGGTCGTGGGCGGCCTTCTGCAGCAACAGGCCTGTGCTGTAACGGCGTTCGGCGTGCCAGTCCTTGAAGTACCAGTCACCGCCGAACCCGACGAAGTGCCGTACCCACACCGTCTTCACCGTGCCGACCGCACCGCCCTCGACGAGGTCCCGCATCAGGCGGATCACCGGCATGTGGCGCATGTTGTGGCCGACGTACAGCCGGGTGCCGGTCTCGTGGGCGGTGCGCAGGACACGGTCGCAGCGCTCCACGGTGATGTCGAGCGGCTTCTCGACGAGGACCGGCTTGCCCGCGCGCAGCGCCTCGCAGGCGAGGTCGGCATGGGTGTGGTCGGGGGTGAGGACGAGGACCGCGTCGATGTCCGGATCGTCAATGACGGTACGGTGCACGGCAGTTGCCGCCACACCCGGGAAGTCCCCGGCCGCCGCCGCACGGGCCGCCGGGTCGGGGTCCGCGAGCGCGGCGACCCGGGAACCCGCGCCGGGACGATGGGCGACCCGGGCGAGGCTGCCGCGCAGGCCGTAACCGAGGACACCGATACGGAGGTCGGACATGGGTCTCCTTCAATCACGGTGATTTCACGGCGAGTTGAAGGAGCGTGCCCCCGGGGACACGCTGTGACACTTCTGTGGGGCCCGGCGCTGATGGCCATGGGGGGTGCGGGGGACCGCCGCGCCCGGTACGGATTCTTCGCGAACTCGGTACGGACGAGGACAGTCCTTGGGCCAGACAGGCGAGCCCCGCCGCGGGCACGCGCACGACGGGGAACTCGGCGCGGCCGTCACGCGGGCCCAGGAGGGCGACGACAGCGCTTTCGCGGTCGCGTACCGGATCGTGCAGCCAGGGCTGCTCGGATACCTGCGCGGCCTCGTCGGCGACGAGGCCGAGGACGTGGCGTCCGACGCCTGGCTGGAGATCGCCCGCGACCTCGGCCGGTTCCGCGGCGACGGGGCGGGCTTCCGCGGCTGGACGGCGACCATCGCCCGGCACCGGGCACTCGACCACCTGCGCAGACAGCGGGTGCGTCCCCGGTCGGCGACGCTCGAACAGGACGTACTCGAACTCCCCGCCCCGCACAACACCCACGACCAGGCCCTGGAGTCCCTCTCCACCGAGTACGCCCTCGACCTGGTCCGCGGCCTCCCCCGCGAACAGGCAGAAGCCGTACTGCTCCGCGTGGTCGTAGGCCTCGACGGCCCCGCCGCGGCCCGCGTCCTCGGCAAACGCCCCGGCGCGGTACGCACGGCCGCCTACCGGGGGCTGAAGCGGCTCGCGCGTGAACTGGGCGGCGGCGAGGGTGTGACGGATACCGGGCCCGGGACGCTGGGGGAGTCGGACGACGGTTCGCACACGGATGGACACGGGCATGGCTGAGCGGCAGAACGGCGGCGAGTTTCCTGCCCTGCTCGGCGCGGCCTTGCGCGGAGTCGTCGTAGACGACGAGGCGGAGCGAAAGGCGGTGGCCGCGTTCAGACTGGCCAGAGATTCCGGCACTCACGCGACAAGGCCCCGGCGCGAAGACGACTGGCGCCCCGGGGCAGCGCCCCCGTAAGGGGCGCGGGGCAGTGTCCATATGCGGCTCCGCCGCGTGGGCGCGACAACCCCCCACCGGGCCCGCACCAAAAATCCGCCCAACCAGCGGAGCGTCGTGGTGCCCCGGCAACGACCGGAGCCGCCACCCCCCACAGGAGAGGCCCCGGCCGTCGCGCGGCACGGGCCGCGCGGCGGCCCGTACTTTTTACAGCGCCATGAGTGCGTTTTCTGTCACACCGCACCCCCGAACCAAGTAGTTGAGCCTTGTACGGACATGGACGAGGAACAGTTTCAGGTCGTAACGTGCTTTTCGCGCCGGAGTGAGGCCGCGACCATCAAATTCGAGGGACCACGTGCTGGGGGACGACGCGGAGCTGACCGCCGCGGTGCTTGCGGCACAGGACGGGGACGAGACCGCGTTCCGGACTGTGTACCGCACGGTGCACCCACGGTTGCTCGGATACGTACGGACGCTGGTCGGCGATCCGGACGCCGAGGACGTCACGTCCGAGGCCTGGCTGCAGATCGCCCGTGACCTGGACCGGTTCAGCGGGGACGCGGACCGGTTCCGCGGCTGGGCGGCCAGGATCGCCCGCAACCGCGCCCTGGACCACATACGGATGCGCGGACGCCGCCCCGCGATAGGCGGCGACGAGACCGAACTGACCGGCCGTGCCGCCGAGTCCGACACGGCCGGCGAGGCCATCGAGGCGCTGGCCACCGACAACACCCTCTCCCTCATCGCGCAGCTGCCGCAGGACCAGGCCGAGGCCGTCGTCCTGCGGGTCGTCATGGGCCTCGACGCCAAGACCGCCGCGGAGACCCTCGGCAAGCGGCCCGGCGCCGTCCGTACGGCCGCGCACCGCGGGCTGAAACGGCTCGCGGAGCTGCTCGGCGGGGACCCGGAATCGGCGGCGGCGCTCGGCGCCCTGCCGCCCCAGCGAGAGCCGCGCGACCGCGCGGTGACGTCCGCCACTGTGACGGATACGCGCACGCGGACGCAGAAGGACATGTGATGGCCGACGAGCGCTGTGCTTTTCCGGGGGACACCGAATCCGCCGGCGGCTCCGCCGCGGGCCGCTCCCCCGGCCGATGGCTGGACCGCGAGACCGCCGAGCTTCTACTGCGCGGCGAGTCCCTCGAAGCCGTCGACCCGGCCGTCCGCGACCAGGCCGAGCGGCTCGCCAAGACCCTCGGCGCGCTGTCCGTGGAACACCCGCTGGGCACCGCCGAACTCCCGGGCGAGGAAGCCGCGTTGGCCGCTTTCCGGGCCGCGCGGGCCGACGCCGGGGCCGCGCGGGCCGCCCCCGGCGGGCGCGGCCGGGCGCAGTCCTCCGACGCCGGTCTCGTCCGTATCGGACGGCCCGGCCCGAGCGCCGAGGGTTCCCGCTGGGGCAGACCCGTACGGCTCGGGCTGACCGCCGCGCTCGCCGCCGGCATGCTCGGCGGGGTCGCGGTCGCGGCCGGTACCGGCGTGCTGCCGACGCCGTTCCACGACGACCCGGCGCCCGCCGCCTCGATCTCCGCCGCCGCGACGCCCGACCGCCCCCTGATCTCGCCCCCGCCGAGCGGCACCGACGGCTCGGGTACGCCCTCAGCGGGCGGCGGTTCCGACGACTCCTCCGGCGAGGCCGCCGGGAGCGGCACCGGTCCCACGTCCTCCGCCGGCGCCGGTGACGACAAGACCGTCGGCTCCCGCGGCTGGTGGAGCGGTGTCACCTCGTCCTGCCGCGCCGTGCGCGACGGCAAGCCCCTGGACTCCGGCCGCGAGCGCACCCTGGAGGGCGCGGCGGGCGGTACGTCCTACGTGTGGACGTACTGCAAGGGCCTCCTCCAGCGCGGCGGCGCCGGCACGGACGGCAAGGGCGACACGGGCACCGGTACGGGTACCGGCACCGGCAAGAGCGGTGGCGGTCAGGGCGGCGACCAGAAGGGCGGCCAGGGCGGCAGCACGGGCGCCGCCGACGACGGCCACATAAGCCCGATCGCCCCGGGCGGCGGCAGCGGTGGCAGCGGCAACAGTGGTGGCAGCGGTGGTGGCGGTGGCGGCGGGCACAAGGACAACGGTGCCGCCGCCAGTCCAGCCCCCTCCGTCTTCGCCCCGATCGCCCAGCGCGGGTCGTCGTCGACCCCGTCCCCGGCGCCCACCGAGACCCTCCGGACACCGGACCCGAGTCCGACGTACACCGCGCTCTGAACTCGCCGCACCCCGCTGACCTGCGCTTCCACAACTCGTGGAACTTTTTTCGCGCGGGGTGTGACGTTTCCGGCCGCCGTGGCGCAGTACTGAGTGAGCCGACTGGTCATCGGCCATCGCACAGAGCCGGGGGTTCCCCCCGTACCTACGGCTCGTGCACATGGCGCGGGCGGGACACGTTCCCCCGGTCCCGCCCGCGCCTCGCACATCACCCCTCGCGTGTCACTCCTCACTCCTCGCACCTCACCAGTGGACGACGACCTTGTCGCCGGTCCGCACCTGCGCGAAGAGGCTCGCGATCGCCGCCTCGTCCCGTACGTTGACGCAGCCGTGCGAGCCGCCCGCGTACCCCCGGGCCGAGAAGTCGTACGAGAAGTGCACCGCCTGGCCGCCGCTGAAGAACATCGCGTACGGCATGGGGGAGTGGTAGAGCGTGGACACCCACTTCCGCGACTTCCAGTAGACGTGGAACACACCGTCGCGGGTCGGGGTGTACTGCGCGCCGAACCGTACCGACATCGTCGACACCGTCCGCCCGTCGATCATCCAGCGCAGGGTGCGGGTCGTCTTGTCGATGCACAGCACCCGGCCGGTCAGACAGCGAGGGTCGGGCGCGCCGGCCGGCTGGCCGCCCATCAGATACAGGTCCCACTTGCCCGGCGCGTGCGTCATCCTCAGCAGCCGCCGCCAGGTGACGGTGTCGGTCTCGCCGGTCTTCGGCAGCCCGCGCTTGCCCTGGAAGCCGGCGACGGCCTGCTCGGTGAGATCGTCGTAGGTCCCGGTCGGCCCGTCGAACAACCAGTCGACCTGCCGCAGCCGCGCCTGCAACTCCCGCACGTCCGTACCGCTGTCACCGCGCGACCAGAGGACGCCGGCGCCGGAGGCGGTGCTCGGAACGGCGGAAGCCTTGCTGTCACCGCTACTGCCACTGCCACTGCCACTGGTACCGCTACCGCTGCTGTCGCTGCCGGGAAGCTTGATGTGCACGGGCAGATGGTGTTTGCCGTCCGAGTCCGCGCTCTGCACAGTGCAGCCGGACACCGCCACCAGAGCCGACAGGGCCGCCGCGGCGGCGATCGCTCTCCCCATGCCCGTACTACGCATCGCGGACCCCCGTCGTCTCACCAACGTCACCGGCCTCGTACCCCGGAGACGTACCCCCGGATGACGGGCCGCGAACGGCGCGGCATGGTGGTGACCGGAGGTGCACACCATGGTGCGCGAGTCGAGCAGTGTTCGATCCACCGAGAGTGGTACACCGATCGAACCCGTCTACGGTCCAGAGGCCCTCGCCGGCTGGGACCCGGCCGAGCGGCTGGGCGAGCCGGGGACGTACCCCTTCACGCGGGGCGTGTATCCGTCGATGTACACGGGTCGGCCGTGGACGATGCGCCAGTACGCCGGTTTCGGCACGGCGAGCGAGTCCAACGCCCGCTACCGGCAGCTGATCGCCCACGGCACCACAGGCCTGTCCGTCGCCTTCGACCTGCCCACCCAGATGGGCCACGACTCCGACGCGGTCGTCGCGCACGGCGAGGTCGGCAAGGTCGGGGTCGCGATCGACTCGGTGGACGACATGCGGGTGCTGTTCGACGGCATCCCGCTCGACCAGGTCTCCACCTCGATGACGATCAACGCCCCCGCCGCCCTCCTCCTGCTGATGTACCAGCTCGTCGGCGAGGAACAGGGCGTACCGGCAGGGCAGTTGACGGGCACGGTCCAGAACGACGTACTGAAGGAGTACATCGCGCGCGGGACGTACATCTTCCCGCCGAAGCCCTCCCTGCGGCTGACCGCCGACATCTTCAAGTACTGCGGGGCCGAGATCCCGAAGTGGAACACCATCTCGATCTCCGGCTACCACATGGCCGAGGCCGGCGCCTCGCCCGCGCAGGAGATCGCCTTCACACTCGCCGACGGCATCGCGTACGTCCGTACGGCGGTCGCGGCCGGCATGGACGTCGACGACTTCGCGCCCCGGCTGTCGTTCTTCTTCGTGGCGCGCACGACGATCCTCGAAGAGGTCGCCAAGTTCCGTGCGGCGCGCAGGATGTGGGCGCGGGTGATGCGGGACGAGTTCGGCGCGAAGAACCCCAAGTCGCTCATGCTGCGCTTCCACACCCAGACCGCCGGCGTCCAACTCACCGCCCAGCAGCCGGAGGTGAACCTCGTCCGGGTCGCCGTCCAGGGACTGGCCGCGGTGCTCGGCGGCACCCAGTCCCTGCACACCAACTCCTTCGACGAGGCGATCGCGCTGCCGACGGACAAGAGCGCGCGCCTCGCGCTGCGCACGCAGCAGGTGTTGGCGTACGAGACGGACGTGACCGCGACCGTCGATCCCTTCGCGGGTTCGTACGTCGTCGAGTCGATGACGGACGACGTGGAAGGGGCCGCCGTCGAACTGATGCGGCGGGTCGAGGAGTTGGGCGGCGCGGTCGGCGCCATCGAACACGGCTTCCAGAAGGGCGAGATCGAGCGCAGCGCCTACCGCGTCGCCCAGGAGACCGACTCCGGCGAGCGGGTCGTCGTCGGCGTCAACCGGTTCCGCCTCGACACGGAGGAACCGTACGAGCCCCTCCGCGTCGACCCGACCATCGAGGCCCAGCAGGCGCAGCGCCTCGCGAGACTCCGCGCCGAACGGGACCAGAAGGCGGTGGACTCGGCACTGGGCGCGCTGCGGGAGGCGGCGGAGGGTACGGCCAACGTGCTGTATCCGATGAAGGAGGCGCTGCGGGCGCGGGCGACGGTGGGGGAGGTGTGCGGGGCACTTCGGGAGGTGTGGGGGACGTATGTGCCGGTGGACGTGTTCTGAGCTACGCCGTCGTCCAGAAGGACTGCTACGCCCCGAACGTCTTCCGTCTGGTCGTCGAAGTGACCTCGTCGAACTGGGCCGACGACCTCCACGTCAAGGTCGAGTGCTACGCCCAGGCAGGCATCCCCGCGTACCTCGTCGCCGACCGCAAACACGGCGAGGTGCTTCTCTGCACCGACCCGGTCGACGGCAGGTATCCCGACCCGCAGGTCTACAAGCGGGGCCAGGGCGTCCCGGTCCCGGAGTCCGTCGGTGTCTCCCTCGACGGCGAGGACTGGCTGTCGTACCCCCGTGGGACACTCGATTCCATGTTCGGTGTCATCGATCTCCCCACCTACCTGGCCGGCCTGGTCCTGATCGTCCTGCTGCCCGGTCCCAATTCGTTGTACGTCCTCTCGGTCGCCGCCCGGCGCGGCACCCGTGCCGGGTACACGGCCGCCGCCGGTGTGTGGTGCGGGGACACCGTGCTGATGACGCTCTCCGCGGCCGGGGTCGCCTCGCTGTTGCAGGCCAACGCCGTGCTGTTCGGGATCGTGAAGTACGCCGGGGCCGGATATCTGACCTGGCTGGCGTTCGGGATGCTCCGGGCCGCGTGGGCGATGTGGCGCAGCCGCAAGGAGCGGGCGGCCACGGAGCCGGGTCCCGCCGCGGAGGCCGCCGACGAGCGGCCGTACCGCCGTGCCTTCGTCGTGAGTCTCTTCAACCCGAAGGCGATCCTGTTTTTCGTCGCCTTCTTCGTTCAGTTCGTGTCGGAGTCCAACCCGGTCATGGGCTTCGTGACTCTGGGCGTACTCGCCCAGGCGGCAAGCGTGTTGTACCTCTCTGCGCTCATCTTCGGCGGGTCTCGTCTGGCTGCTGCGTTCCGTCGTCGGAGGACGCTCAGCGCAGGTGCCACCACGGCCGCCGGGGTGCTCTTCCTGGGGTTCGCCGTCAAGCTGTCTCTGGCAAGCGTGTAGGGGCTGGCATGTCTCAACTTGACGATGCTGCGGCCCTGTTCGCCCGCATGAGCCTCCAAGAGCAGCAAGAGGCACTGGGAGCCCTCGGCGTGCCCGAGAGACTCCCGAAGGAGTCCCAGGAGCCCTCCGAGGTCACCCCGTTCTCGGCCCTTGTCAGCACGCCCAGCAGGCGAAAGCGACAGCCACTCACCGTCAAGGCAGTGAGTAGCCCCGAAACGTCCTGAGGTTCTCAGGCCGCAGGATGTATGTACCCGTGCCTTTCCGGGACCGTGTGAGCCCCTGCGCGTCCACCTGCCCGTACCCGACAACGCGAATATTGGCGATGCCGCATAGACGACCCTGAGCGACCCCCGTACGGTCGTGTTCAAGGGCCCCAACTGGGGCCGGACACAAGGGGGTTTCGGCATGGCCCGCGAAGAACTGACCCGCCTTACCGGCAACGGCAACGGTGAGTGCAATCAGAACGACTGCCCCAACGTGTACCGAACCGCAAGCGGCTCCATCATCGTCCAGGGCGACCTGTCCGAGGCTTTCAGGCCCCCGCAGGGTGAGGCCCTGGTAGAGATCCCGGAATCGGTACTCAGGGAGGCTGTTCGTGCTCTTGGATGGTGAAGCGTGGCAAGCCAAGTTCCGGGACTTTCAAAGCGAGGCATGGCGACTTGAGACCCTGCCCGAATACAGGGTCCCTCAGGAAGAAGAAGAGATCCGGGCCTTTCTGGCGGGCGATCGCATCGACCCCCACACGCACTCGAACTCGTACACAGAAGACCTCAAGAGGGTAAGTCGAGAAGGAAAGAGCAAGGGGCGCGTACACATCGTGACTCGCCCCCTGTCGGCATACCTCCGGTACGAGTTCATGTATTACCGACCGCATGTATGGGCCGGAGAAGACATCCGAATCTTGGATGTGACCGATCGGGAAAATCCTCTGGCGGGCGTCCAGGACTTCTGGATGTTCGACAAAACAGAAGTCGTCCTCATGAACTATGGGGACGACGGCACACAGATCGACCGGGCAGTGTACGAGGGTGACGTGGCGCGGTACGTCGAATATCAGCGCATTGCGCTTGCCGCGTCGGTGCCTTTTGAGGAGTACGTGAAGGGCCTTGACGTTTGAGCCAGAGGAGATGGGGCAGTCCAAGGCGGACCTGGCCGAAACTCTCAAGATGCTCCGAAAGCGAGCCGGGATCACACAGACCCGGCTCGCTCGGCTATGCAACATGAGTCAGACGAAGATCAGTAATATCGAAGGAGGGAAGCTGACTCCCACCCTAGTTGATGTTGAGCTAATCCTTAGAGCACTGGACGCGCCTCCGGAACTCGTTTCGCGAGTCGCGGCCCTGGCGCGTAACGCAAACAGCGAATGGCAAGATGTTTGGAACCAGCGTCGAACAGGTCTGGAGAAGAAGCAGAACGAGCTAGCCGGGTTCGAGCAGTCGTCTACAGAGTTCCGATACTTCCTGTTGTCGATGATTACCGGGCTGCTGGCGACGCCCGAGTATGTGAGAGCAAGTCTCGCCCACATCCCTGGAGACCACAGTAAGGCGATTGCCAAGAAACTAGAGCGACAGGCCGTTCTCTACGATACGTCGAAACGGTTCACATTCATTCTCACCGAGCAAGCCGTTAGATGGCCATTCCTGCCCCCGGCAGCCATGGCCATGCAGGTTGACCGACTGGCATCGATTTCCTTGCTGCCAAACATCCGTCTCGGAGTCATCCCGCTTGAAGGTCATGTGCCCGTGGGGCCGCTGAATACATTCACCGTATATGACACGCGGATTGTGACCGTCGAGACGCAAACGGGTGCCATGGTTTTCAAGGACCACCGGGATGTATCGGCGTACCTAGATGAGTTTGCCGTATATGAAGGCTTGGCCCTGTTCGGGGACCAATGCAGGGAACGGCTGTCCGAGTGGGCTGATAGGTTCCGCTCATGATTCCTACCCGACAACGCGAATAAAACTCGTTCGACTGCACGCTTCGCGGCACCATTACGTGACAGACATGGAGCCGAGGGGCGATCGATGCTGGACGACAAATCGCACGCTGAATCCCGTTCCGGACCGGTAGTTAAGACCCTTCCCGGCCTGGAACCCGTGGGAGCCGAGGGATGCATGACGTGTGTCGCACTCTCTCATTCTCGCGAAATGGCCCGTGAAGCAAGCGTGCCGGAAGCTGTGGCGAGTGCCAATCGAGAGATCAGTAACCATCCCCATAGCGCCGTTGGTCAGGGGAGAACGCTTCCTGTCGCGACGGTGTGGGGAGTGGCTGTATGAGCCCGCCGACCTATCCGGGCGAAGCCGTCGACCTGCCCCTAGACGATTGGCTGTACGAAGCCAAACCGCGCGATGGGTGCCAGCAGTGCGCGGACGCCCTTGCGGAATTGAAGGCGGCCAAGGAGTCCGGGAATGCCTCCGCGCGCTTCGAAGCGGCCCGTAGGATTCGGCAATGCCCTCACGGAGGTTAGGCCGTGGCTACGGCTCCCGAAAGGCCGAGAGCGGGCCGCCGGGGATACGACAACGGCCGCCCTTCCCTTATCGAGTGGCTGAACGGCGTAGCCACGATCTGCGGAGAATGCTTCGGGAGTGGCGAAGTCTGGTGCCCTGAATGCTGCGGGTTCGGCGGGTGCAACACCTGCAATAACCGGGAAAAGGTTCTCTGCTCATTGTGTGCTGGCGGGCATCTTTTGCCCCGTGCGTGGTGAGTGGACTCGACATCTGCAAGGAGTCTTGCAATGAGTGTTGCCGAAAACCCGTTGAAGTTCGCGTGGTTGGAAGTCACGGGACTGTGCAATGAGTTCTGCACCCACTGTTACGCGGACTCGTCGCCGAAGGGCACGCACGGAACCCTGACCGTGCAGGACTGGCTACGCATCATCAGTGAACTGTCGGAAAATTGATCCACCACGCCCACGAACTCGGGCTCACAGTCGAAGTGTTCTCCATCTGCCCATCGGCGTCCGGCCAAACGGGGAGTCGGATGAACGACAGACCAATTCCTGTGCGTCACTTGTGCGAGTGGGTGGAGTCGGGGTGCGGAGCGGAGCGTCCAGGTGTCTCCCGGATGCCCCGCTTCCGCCCGAGGGTTTTACCTCGGGTATTGGGTCACGAGTAGAAAGTCCACAGCTGGCTGGAGTCCGTGGTGCACGTCCATTGGATGACTTCGGTTCCGTTGGTCGTGCTGGCGTTGGGGATGGCGAGGCACTTGCCGCTGCTTCTGTTCTTGCAGACATCCGTCGGACGCGTGGTTCCTGATGATCTGAGGGACGCCGTCCTCCGCGTTGGCCGGGGTCGAAAGGGCCAGTACGGATACGGCCGTCACGGCGACCGCGAAGAGTCGCGTGATCGCTTTGTTCCGAGTGTGTTTTCTCGATGATGCGAGCCTGAGGCCTACAGATCATTGGGAAATGAACAATGAACAATGAGCAATGAATGAAGATGGAACAGGCGAAGACTCTTTGTCGGCCGTGGCGGGAATCGGCAGCCGTACGGATGGAGCCCCGGCGAACCGTCAGCCGCGTGGAGTCGACAGCAGCGAGCGCAGCCGTGGGGTCAGCCGGTTCTCGACGAAACGGTTCAACAGCCATGCCAGGACGAGCATCGTGATGACGGTCAGGAGGAGCGTCGCGTACGACGGGATGCCCAGGGTCCGGTGGTACGCCTTGATGACGACCCAGCCCAGGTGTTCGTGGACGAGGTAGAACGGATACGTCAGCGCGCCCGCGACCGTCAGCCAGCGCCAGTTCGCCCAGCGCAGCCAGCCGAGGGCGATCGCTGCGACGGCGACGTAGCCCAAGGTGACGACCAGGACGATGCCCCAGACGGAGCGGTTGGAGAAGGCCGCCGGGTCGGGCGCGTGCCACAGCTTGGCCACCGCGTAGTGCTGGCCGATCAGCCAGCTGACGGCGACGATGCCCCAGGCGTAGGCGTCCTTGCGGTCGCGGTGCACGAGGTAGAGGCCGACGCCGCCGATGAAGTACGGCGCGTACTCGGGCATCAGGACGATGTCGAGCAGCGGTGACTTCGCGCCCTGCGTGATCGCCGCCGCGAGCGTCCAGCCGGCGCAGAACAGGATCACGCGGCGCCGGTTCGCGCCGGGCAGCACGATGCACAGGGCGAAGAGGGCGTAGAAGCGGATCTCCGCCCACAGGGTCCAGCACACGCCCAGCACCCGGTCGACACCCAGCGGCTGCTGAAGCATGGTCAGGTTGACCAGGGCGTCACTCGGCGCGACCGCCTTGTACGCCACCATCGGCAGGGCGAAGACGGCCGTCACGAGGATGACCGCCGCCCAGTACGCGGGCAGCAGCCGGGAGGCGCGGGAGGCGAAGAAGGAGCGCAGCGGGCGGCCCCAGCCGCTCATGCAGATGACGAAGCCGCTGATCACGAAGAACACCTGCACGCCCAGGCAGCCGTACGAGAACAGCGAGTGCAGGGTGGGGAACTGCTCCTTCGGTGAGGTGCCCCACGCTTTTTCGACCTCGCCGCCGCGTCCGCCGTAGTGGTAGCCCGCCACCATCAGCGCGGCGACCAGGCGCAGCCCGTCCAGCGCGCGCAGGCGGCTTTCCCGGGGCTTGGGCGGCGTCGGCGGGCCGGACGGGGGAAGCGTGTCGGCTGTCGGCGGCGGGACGTCGCGGACCACGGTGCCCGTCGGGTTTCCCCGGGTGTCCGCGGGCGTGTCGATCACAGGTTTCCCCTCGGTCTGGCTCAGGTGGGTCACAGCACACTAGTCCGACATCCGGGCGGGTTTGCGCTCCGGCCGAGACCCTTCGTCACCCCGTCCGCGGCCGTTCACCCAGGCTTCGCCTCCGCGTACGCAACCTCGGGGGTCCACCGCAACGGCCTGCGTGTACGGAGCTCCGCCGGCGCCGGCAGGCAGTGCGGGCCGGCCCACGAGGAGCCGGCCCGTCGGGAGTCGCGTCGTCAGCCGGTCACGGTCCGCTTCAGCAGGCGCGCGCGGCGGGCGACACGCCGCACGGTCGCATTGCGCGGGATGAACGCCAGCTGGGCCGGGACCGCGCCGGGCAGGGCCAGCGAGGTGAGGCGCTTGCGCTTGAAGTAGCGCCAGGTGTGGGTGCTCAGGTGCCGGGTCAGATAGTCCTCGGCGGCCGTCCGCAACTCCGGGTAGATCTTCGGCTGCATCGCGTAACCCACCGCGCGGACAAGGGAGTTGAGGGCCTTCACCTCCATGCCTGGACGCTGCGTCTCCACTGCCTGGCGGTCGGACAGCTCCGGCAGCAGCGCGTCGACGATCGTCACCGGCACCCGGTTGCTGTTCTCGTACGGCGTCAGCCGGTCCAGGAGCGTGCCGGTGCCGACACGGGCGACGGGCAGGCCGTAGAGCGCGGAGGCGGTCAGGAGGGCCGTGGAGAAGCAGCCGACGACCAGGGCGGGCCGCATCCGCTGGTAGAGGACCTCGGCGAGGACCGGGGTGTCGAGGACCGTGAGGTCGACGCCCAGCTTCTCCGCCTCCTTCTCCAGCGCGCGCGACCAGCGGGCCGGCGCCGAGGGGTGCGGCTTGAACACCGCACGCCGGTGGCCGAGTTGGACCACGCCCTTCAGCATCCGGACGTGCAGGTCCTCCTCCTCCTCGGCGGTGAGGATGCCGAGCGCGGAGAGGTACTGGCCGAGCAGCAGCGCCCCTTCGTCGGGGAGGGCGGGCAACTCGTCGCCGGTGTCGAGGAGTTCGCCGAGCACCTTCACGAAGGCGTCCGTCGGGACGAGCTCCGGCGCGACCCCGAACTCGGTGAGCAGCAGCGGGGTGAGGTCCGGGACCAGGTCCAGGTGGAGCAGCCGGTCCACCCGGGTGCCGACCAGCGGGTCGATCTTGTTGCGGGTCGGGCCGTAGCTCATCAGGCCGTCCGCGTAGACGGTGACCGGGGCGCCGGTGAAGATCTGGGCGATGCCGAGCGCCGGGTTGACCTGGATGGACTCGACGGTGAGTTCCACCGGGTCCTCGCCCAGCTGCCACAGCAGCCGCAGGTGCCGCTCCCACAGCGGGGCGTCGTCCGGGCGTGGGGCCCAACCGCCCGGGTGGAAGGGGGAGATGGTCTCGTTCCACGACACCACGTCGTCGAAGCGTTGGCGCAGTCGCTCGAAGCCGGGCATTTCGTCGAGGCCCGGGGTCGTCTCCGGTGTCGCCGCGTTGTTGCAGACCAGCAGGATGCGCCGGTCGGCCGGGGTGAAGGCGGCCGAGTCGAGGGCGGCGGCCAGGGTGGCGACGCCGTACAGCGTCGACGCCTGGAAGATCTGGGTCGTCACGCGGCGACCCCCGCGCCGGCGGGACGGCGGCGCAGCCGGCGCAGCCTCGTCGCACGCTGTATGTCCATGGAGTCGAGCGCCTCGTCCAGCACGTCCTGCGGCATGCGCCGCAGGGCGACGGCGCTCATCGACTTCAGTTTTCTCGCCACCGCCGGCTCGAACCTTTCGATGGATCCCAAATGGTGGGAAATGATTGCGCAATAGGTGCGAACAGCCTTGGGGAGTAGTTTCGCCGCGTCCCGGTCCTGCGCGGTTTCCTCGATGACCTGGTCGAACGCGCGAATGAAATCGAGTTGGCGTACGTCACCGATCTGGGTGAGTGAGGAGGCGACCCCGCGCCGGTAGAACACGCCGAGCAGGCTGACCGCGGCGAACGATTCCGCCTCCCGGTGCAGCTTCCAGATCCACGGCCGGTCCTCGGCCGTGCGCAGCCCGTCGGTGAAGTGGAGCAGGCCGCGGTCGACCAGCCGGCGGTGGTAGACCCCCGCCCAGGCGTACGCGTAGTCGACGGAGGTGGACCGGTCGGTGGGCAGGATCGCCTCGCGCGGGTTCATCACGACCCCGCGCCGGCCGTGCGGCACCCGGTGGATCGTGCGGGCCCGCGCGGTGCACTGGACATGGTCCGTGCGCACGAAGTCGCAGCCCAACTCCTCGATGGCGTCCACCAGTTGGGGGTAGTAGCCAGGGGAGAGCCAGTCGTCCCCGTCGAGGAACGTCAGATACTCCCCCCGGGCCTTGTCGATCCCGGTGTTGCGCGCGGTCGCCAGTCCTCCGTTCTTCTCGTGTCTGACATACACCGCACCTGGCAACTCGCGCTCCGCGCGCGCGAGAATGTCGGGTGTCTCGTCGCGAGAGCAGTCGTCGACGAGAATGAATTCGAAGTCCGCGTGCGCGTTCGCTCGCAGACTCTTCAGGGTGTCTGGCGCGTATTGCTGCACGTTGTAGAACGGCACGATGACGGAGAGCTTGACCACGAGAGCGACGTTAGGCGGCGGCCCGGCATCCGTCTTTACTGTCACCTTGATTTTGGGTGAACGACGCATGGCGAACCTATGTACCAGGCTTTTTTGAGGGCTGTTCCTGCGCGGGTTCGCCATTCGGCGTTGTGGTGTTAACCGTTTGTTGCCTTCGGGTTGGGCCGCCCAACCCAATCGCTTCCTAGCGTCTTCGGTGTGCCAGCAAGTGCAACGCAGACCCTGCGAGTCGCCGTTCTCGCGGATTCCGACACCCGGTGGAAATGGGGTTCGCTCACCGCGAACCGCATCGCTCCGCCGCATTCGGACATCTCTTTGGACGGATATCTCCTGCGGGGCCGTGCCACCCCAACAGCCCGCCAGCTGACGGAAGTCGGCGTCACCGCGGACTCCCTCCGCGAGGTGACCGCCGTCGAGTTCCTGCGCGCCATGGAGAAGGAGTCCTACGACGTCCTGATCCTCTCCCTCGTCGGCGGCGGGGTCCAGGCGATGCTGCACGGTCTGGCCCGGGTCTGGGACGGGCGGACCAAGCGGCCCGTCGTCGTCACCGGCTATGTCGGCGTCGTCTACGAGAAGCTCACCGACGGCCTCCTGCTGCGCCACGGCGCGGACCTCGTCCTCGCCAACTCCCGCCAGGACGCGGACCGTTTCAAGGCGGTCTACGACGGCGTCGGCGCCGACTCCTCGTCGGTGACCGAGGTCGCCCTGCCGTTCCTCGGCGGGGACACCTACACCGGCGAGCACGACCCCTACACGGTCGTCTTCGCGGTGCAGCCCTCGGTGCCCGACAACCGCAGGGACCGCAACTACCTGCTCGACAGGGCGATCCAGCACGCCCGGTTCCACCCGAACCGCGAGGTCCTCCTCAAGCTGCGCTCCAAGCCCGGCGAACACACCACGCACATCGAGGAGTTGCCCTACCAGAAGCTGGTCCAGGGCAAGGACCTCCCCGCCAACTTCCGCCTGGTGTACGGGCACATGGGCGAGGTGCTCGACCGCACCGACCTCCTGGTGACCATCAGCTCCACGGCCGCCCTGGAGTCCCTGCACCGTCGTATCCCCACCGTCGTGCTGACCGACCTCGGCGTGCGCGAGGGGCTCGGCAACCACCACTTCGTGGGCTCCGGGTGCCTCGCCTCCTGGGAGCAGCTCGACGCCGGGTACCGGCCGGTGCCGGACGCGGAGTGGGTGGCCCGGCAGGGGGTGCTCGCCGACGGGTCGTACGAGACGGCCTTCGACGCGGCCCGGGAGCGCATCGCCAAGCTGCTGGCCGGGGGCGACTTGCCCGCCCTGAAGCCGTACTACACGCCCGAGACCGCCCCCGGCTATCTGCCCGGCATCCTCGCCCGCCACCACCTCGGCCCCGACGGCACCCCGCTGCCGGGCGCCCCGGCCGCGGACAAGGAGCCCGGTCCCGTCCGGCAGATCGTGCGCCGGGCCGCGCGCGGCGCCTACCGCCACGGCGTGCAGCGCGTGGCGCCCGTCATCCGCCGGATGGGGGAGCTGTGAACGCCAGAGCCGCGAACGCCAGAGCCGCGAACGCCGAGATTCCCGCTCAAGGAGCACATTCCATGGGAGTAGAGCCCATGTCCAACTCGCAAGCAGGCCAAGGCGCTTCGCTGCGCCGGGTGCTCGCGGTGATCCCCGCGCGGGGCGGTTCCAAGGGCGTCCCCGCCAAGAACCTCGCGCCCGTCGGCGGAGTGCCGCTGGTGGCCCGCGCCGTCCGCGAGTGCCGCGCCAGCAGGCTGGTGACGGACGTGGTCGTCTCCACCGACGACCAGGCCATCGCCGCCGCCGCCCGCCTGGCCGGCGCCGAGGTCGTGCTGCGGCCCGCCGCCATCGCCGGTGACACCGCGACCTCCGAGGCCGCCGTCCTGCACGCCATGGACGCCCACGAGGCGCTGCACGGCTCCGCGGTCGACGTCGTCCTCCTGGTGCAGTGCACCAGCCCCTTCATCGTCCGCGAGGACGTCGACGGCATCGTCGACGCGATCGTCGCGAACGGCGCCGACACCGCCCACACCGTCGCCCCCTTCCACGGCTTCGTGTGGCGCGACGCCGACGACGAGGCGACCACGGTCGTCGAGCCGACCCGTACCGGCGAGCTGGGCGGCGCCACGAAGGTCGCCAACCCGCCTGTCACCAGCGGCGGTTACGGCGTCAACCACGACAAGTCGTTCCGCCCGCGCCGCCAGGACCGCCCCCAGGACTTCCTGGAGACCGGCGCCGTCTACGGCATGGACGCGGCCGGCTTCCGCAAGGCCGGCCACCGCTTCTTCGGCCGCACGGAACTCGTACGGACCGACCCCGCCCGCGTGTTGGAGATCGACGACCCCCACGAGCTGGCCAGGGCACGGGCGTTGGCCCCGCTGTTCGACGCGGACCGCCCCGGCTCGCTCCCGACCGCCGACGACATCGACGCGGTCGTACTCGACTTCGACGGCACCCAGACCGACGACAGGGTGCTGATCGATTCCGACGGACGGGAGTTCGTCTCCGTGCACCGCGGCGACGGACTCGGCATCGCGGCGCTGCGCAAGAGCGGCCTGAAGATGCTGATCCTGTCCTCGGAGCAGAACCCGGTCGTCGCCGCCCGGGCCCGGAAGCTCCAGCTCCCGGTCCTGCACGGCATCGACCGGAAGGACCTCGCACTCAAGCAGTGGTGCGAGGAGCAGGGCATCGCGCCGGAGCGCGTGCTCTACGTCGGCAACGACGTCAACGACCTCCCGTGCTTCGCCCTCGTGGGCTGGCCCGTGGCGGTCGCGAGCGCCCACGACGTCGTACGCGGCGCCGCACGCGCGGTCACCACCGTGGCCGGTGGCGACGGCGCTGTCCGAGAGATCGCCAGCTGGATCCTCGGCCCCTCTCTCGATTCCCTCACCAAGTAAGGAAACCCGCTGTCATGAGCAACAACTCCCGTCTGCGCCAGTTCGGTTCGAAGACCGCAGGTCCCGGCCACCCCGTGTACGTCGTCGGCGAGATCGGCATCAACCACAACGGTGAGCTGGAGAACGCCTTCAAGCTGATCGACGCCGCCGCCGAAGCCGGCTGCGACGCCGTCAAGTTCCAGAAGCGCACCCCGGAGATCTGCACCCCGCGCGACCAGTGGGACATCGAGCGCGACACCCCCTGGGGCCGCATGACCTACATCGACTACCGCCACCGCGTGGAGTTCGGCGAGGACGAGTACCGCCAGATCGACGACTACGCCAAGTCCAAGAACATCGACTGGTTCGCCTCCCCGTGGGACACCGAGGCCGTCGCCTTCCTGGAGAAGTTCGACGTCCCGGCCCACAAGGTCGCCTCCGCCTCCCTGACGGACGACGAGCTGCTCCGCTCCCTCCGCGCGACCGGCCGTACGGTCATCCTCTCCACCGGCATGTCGACCCCGAAGCAGATCCGCCACGCGGTAGAGGTCCTCGGCTCGGACAACATCCTGATGTGCCACGCCACTTCGACCTACCCGGCGGTGGCCGAGGAGCTCAACCTCCGCGTCATCAACACCCTCCAGGCCGAGTACCCCAACGTCCCGATCGGCTACTCCGGCCACGAGACGGGCCTGCAGACCACCCTCGCCGCGGTCGCGCTGGGCGCCACCTTCGTCGAGCGCCACATCACCCTCGACCGCGCCATGTGGGGCTCGGACCAGGCCGCCTCCGTCGAGCCGCAGGGCCTGACCCGCCTCGTCCGCGACATCCGCACCATCGAGGCCTCCCTCGGCGACGGCGTCAAGAAGGTCTACGACTCGGAGCTCGGCCCGATGAAGAAGCTGCGCCGCGTCAACGGCGTGATCGCCGAGGCGGAGATCGCGGCGGCGGCGGGCGAGCCGGTAGCGGTCTGAGTTTGAGTCATTGAGCGCCAGCGCCACTCACGGTCACGGGACGGTCGTACGACGATGAGCCCCCACGCCGGCACCGCCGGCTTCACCCCCCACACTCTCGCGTTCGTGGAGAGTCCGGTACAGCTTCTGAACGTGCTGGAGTGGGCGCACCTCGGTGCGCTCCGAGCCGAGGAGGCACCCGGCGGGGGGCTCACCCTCGTGGTCCTGTCGCCGACCGACCCGATGACCCGTGGCCAGCTGCGCCGCATGGCCGACCTCGCCCGCGACGAGGGCCACACCGTGCGCTGGGAGGAGGCGCGGGGCGGACCCCTGGCCCCCTTCCAGACCATCGGCGGCCTCACCCGGCTCCTCCGCAAGGCGGACCGGATCGTCATGGGCGACCCGTTCTCGCGATACGTCCAGTTGTTGCTGACGATCACCAGGGCCCGCGACCTCGTCGTGGTCGACGACGGCACCGCCACGATGGAGTTCGTCGCCCAACTCGCCAGCGGCGAACGCCTGGTGCGCTGGCACCGCAAGGGCGGCCGACCCGGCCCCCGCGACCTGATCTTCGCCCCGGTGTCGTCGGCGGCCCGCCGCCGCCTGACCCCGGGCAAGCGCCGCAAGGTCGAGGTCTTCTCCTCCATGCCGATCGAGACCACCCCCGAGGGCGTCACGATCACGGCGAACGAGTTCACCTGGACCCGCGCCACCTTCGGCCCGCCGCGCATCACGAAGGGCGCGGACATGGTCGGAACGTCGTTGGTGGAGACGGGAGTTGTGGACAACGACCGCTACCTGGAGGCGGTCGCCGCCCTCGCCAAGACCCACGGCGCGACCCGCTACTTCGCCCACCGCCGCGAATCCACGGAGAAACTCCACCGGCTGGCGGTCGAGACGGGCCTGGAGATCGTCCGCCCGGACCTCCCCCTGGAGTTGATCGCCCGCCGCGGCCCCATCGGCCGCACGATCCTCAGCTTCCCGTCGACGGTGGTCCACACCCTGCCGTTGGCACTGGTGGGCACGGAGGTCCGGGTCGCCGTGTGCGACATCGACCCGGCCTGGCTTACGGAGAACGCCTCGCCCCGGGCGCAGGGGTTCCTGTCGGGGGTCACGGGGACGGCGAAGGATGTGCATCGGTTGTCGGCGGTGAGCGCGGTCTGACGTTCCGCTTGCGTGAGGCCGGCGCTTCCCGCCCACGGCGAACCGAACCCGTACGCCGGTGACACACGGTCACATCGCCGCGCTCCCGGCCGGCGGGTGAGGGCTGGATCGAGGAGCTGTCCCCGCGTCCGGAAAGCGGTACGCGTGGAGCGATTGGTGCTGGTAGAAGGCGTGTTGTGTGGAGTGGCGCCCTCCGCGACGAGCGAGATTGAGCCTGCCCGGGATGAGGGACACCGCTGCCTTGACCTGTCCCGCACGGTGACGAAGGGTGGAGGCCACCCAACCCGCCGTCATCGGTCTCCGTGCACCCGGCGGATCCCGATGGGCCGGGCCCGCACGTCCGAACCGTCGCGGAAGGAACAGCCATGGCCACAGCACCGAACCCCGGCGTCCAGAACCAGATGGACCCGCTGCCCAACGGCACCCGGATACGGCTTCAGAACGGCACCAAGACGGTCCTGGATCACCGCTACCACGGCCCGGACAAGGTGCTGCAGTACCTGGTCGACAAGCAGACAGGGGACTGGCAGTCGGCCAGGTTCTGTACCCGCGTCCAGCCCGAAGTCACCGCGCCGGCCGTCGTGCCGCAACCTCCGCAGCAGGCCCAACCGCTGCCCGGCGGGCGGCTGGTGGCCCAGACGACCAAGCACGTCATCGCCACCGACGCCGACCACCCGAGCGTCAGCGACCAGCAGATCTACCGCACCCCCGGCGGACTGCGGGCGATCCAGTCAGCCGACCGGACCCGCCTCTTCGGGCCCAACGTCGCCGACCATCCGCAGATCCTCAACCCCATCACCGCCACCGATCCCGGCTTCACCAGCCAGGCGCGGCTGACCATCGGCGACTACCAGCAGAACGACAACGGCCTGCGCGTCAATGTGCTGATCGAGGGCGTACTCGACATGGTCGCGGACCCGTACGACCTGATCGAGATCGTGCTCACCAAGCCCCTGCTGATCCCGACCAAGCCGACCGAGGACACCGCGCTGGAGACCATGCTGGTGCTGACCCCGCCGGTCAACGAGAACCGGATCCAGTTCGACGCCTTCTACACCTGGGCGCAGCTGGCCAGGCTGCTGGGCCTGCCGACCGCCGGAGGCGACCTGCGCCACAGGGTGTGCACGGCCTTCCCGCAGTTGGGCGTCGAGGCCCGCTGGTACGACCGGCTCGCCTCCGGCGCCAACGGTGTGCTCCACACCAGCGGCGGCAACAAGCTCAAGGACGGCTCGGGACAGATCGCCATGCGGCCGATCACCCAGGACGACCGCAGGGACTCGGAGGTGGTCCGCAACACCGACTGGAACCTGAGCGAGGTCCTGCGCGCCTCCCGTCCCGTCTACGTGACCTACAGGGACCTGCTCCAGCCGGGCAAGGAGATGGCCACCACCCTGGAGGCCGAGTCCGAGTTCCTGGTCGGCGCCGGCCAGTATCAGCTCGTACTGAGCAGGCTGACCGAACTGCTGCACACCCCCGGCCTGTGGCACAAGCTCGGTATCACCGACCTGAAGTGCGACGACCTCGACAAGGAGACCAGGGAGGTGGAGCCGCGGGTCTCGAAGGACTCCTACTTCGACGTCCCGGGGCTCCCGCTGCTCACCGAAGGAGTGGTGCTGCGCCGGCGCGAGGTGCCCAAGAAGGACAAGCCCGGGGTGTACCTGTTCGCGGTCAAGGGCCGTACGGTCTCGCTCGGGAAGGAGCGGATCAGGCTGGCGTCCCAGGTGCACCTGATCGAGCCCGTCCAGCAGCAGCTGCTGGAGAAGTTCCTGGCGGACACCTCGGTCGACAACGCGTTCGCCCGGGTGCTGAACGACGCCCTGCCCGGTTTCGATCCCAAGGGCGTGGTGGTCCAACTGATCGTCAACTCGAAGCGGGTGAAGTACACCTTCACCCTGGAGAACAGCACGACGGTCGAGTTCAGCGCGGACGAGGCGACCGCCACCTTCAAGGACCATTCCAAGACGCTGTACTGCATCGAGTTCGGCGTCGGGCACCCGGGCCTGTTCATCGGCCAGGAATCCGGGGCACAGGGCTCCGGCGCCCGGGCGTCCGCCGTTCCGGCGCAGCAGCAGCCCCTGGTCGGTACGCCGCTGATCATGCGGCCTTACCACGTGCCGGAAGACCTGGACAACCCGGAGCTGTTCAAGAAGCGGGACTACCAGCAGTACCAGATACTGCGGGGCACCATGCTGAACTACCTGTTCGGGACCCCCGAGCCGGGGCTTGAACCGGCCGGCAACAAGGCGCAGCGGCTGGCCAACCTGCTGGGGATGACCAAGGAGAAGTAGGCCGGCCTGTGGGCTGCGGCGCTCCGTTGCACTCAGCCGCAGTGCCTCGGGCCGCTGACCTCTCAGCCGACGACGCCTACGGTCATCACCTGCGCCGAGCGCACCCGGACCGGCACCATTCCGGGTGCGCCGTTGCGTTCGGCCGACTGCGCTGTCGGCCGTCATGCCGATCGGCCGATGCTCAGGACCGGTCGGGCCGAGGACCGCTCTCCGGAATCTCGACGTCCTCCACGGACAGGTCCTCCGCCCGCTCGACCGTGCGGAAACGCTCCAGCCAGGCGTCCATGCGGTCGAGGTCCGTGCAGGCGGTGATCCGCTCACGCACGCTGTCCGGTACGGGGATGCCGCGGACCTCCAGCACGGACAGAATGCCCTTGGCCTCGCCCGCGGCCCTGCCTTCTGCCCTGCCTGCGGCTTCGCCCTCGGCCTTGCCTTCCAGGTAGATGGTCTCTCGGACGGTTCCCCGGCCGGGGAAGCAGATGACGACCGACCGGCAGGTTGTCCGGCCCGGCGACGAGCGGATACGTCCGCAGGGCCGTCCATTCGCTCGTGCCGCATTCGAAGGGGCCGACCGCCCACTTGGCCGTGGCCCGGTCCTGGCAGACCACGAGGAGCAGCACGGGCAGCCGGTACTTGGCCTGGAGGTAGGCGATGTAGTACGCCCAACTCGCCGCTTTCGCCTCCTTCTTGTCCGACTGCGCCTCAATGGCGAGCAGGAAGTCCTCACCGTCGATTCCCTTCGACCTGAACGGCTTTGGCGGGGCGGGGAGTGCCATGGTGTACGCGGGTGGCCCTGTCTCCACGATGGACACCGTGGTGCGCGACGGCCCCAACGGCCCCGTTTTCATTGACTCCGAGGCCCAGCTCAACCGCTACCGAGCGCTCTTCCGCAGGGCGCCTGCGTAGAGGTCGTCCATCGGCACCCCTGCATATCCGGCCGGGACTCCAAAGTCCCGGCCGGCGCCCTCCTTACCGTCCCCGCCGCAGCCTTTTCTGCCTTCGTCGACGCCCTGAAAGGCGACCGCTACCCCGCAACCTCCACCGGCTTGTGAGCCAGCGCGAAAGCCCGCCCCCACCTCTGAGCCCCCCGCGGCTCCACCCGCACCTGCGCGTCCAGCGTCAGCCCCGCCTCCGTGAGGAACCCGGCGACCTCTCCCGGAGTCCGGAAGTAGTAGTCGAGGGAGATGTCCAGGCCGTAGCGCTCCGTCATGTGGATGTGCTCGCCGTCCGAGGCCTGGAAGGCGAGGAGTACGTGGCCGCCGGGACGCAGGACCCGGAGGAACTCGGCGAAGACGCCGGGCAGGCGGTCGTCCGGGATGTGGATCGTCGAGTAGAGGGCGAGCACGCCGCCGAGGGTCTCGTCCGGTATGTCCAGGGCCGTCATCGAGCCCACCTGGAACCGGAGTCGGGGATGCGCCTCGCGGGCCAGCGCCACCATGTGCGGGGAGATGTCGATGCCGAAGGCCGGGAGGCCGAGGGCGTTCAGGCGCGCCGTCACATATCCGGGGCCGCTGCCCACGTCGGCCACCGGTGCCGTGCCCGACGCCGTACGGACGAGTTCCGCGAAGGCGTTCAGCAGGGCGCTTTCGAGAGGGCCGTCGCCCAGGCCGTCGGGGTGCTCGGCGCTGTACGCGGGCGCGATCGCGTCGTAGGAGGAACGGGTGGTCTCGATGAAGTCCGCGGCGAGATCCGCGTTCGGGTCGGTCACGGCGGCGGACCTTAGCAAGGGCTCGCGGGTCGAGGGGCCGCTTCCCGCCAGTATCAGATCCGGACACGCTGTGTAGCCGTACCGTCGCGTGGCCGTGAGGATTCCGGGATGCGGACGGTGCAGGCTGGACTGTGGTGGGGCGTGGTATTCCAGAAGGAGCGGGAAGTTTACCCATCTCAGCATGCGGCTATGCGGTCGGCGGTCAGATTTTCTTCGACTAACGGGTTGAACTTTTGTTGATCGAGGGTCAGTTGACCACCCGGGCGCCCTACCCTTCAGAGGGTGAAGCAATTGATGTCACCAGAGTCCGAGGCAGAGTCCGAGGGCGAATCCGCCGGGAATGTGCTCCCGGGCACCCTGCCCGAGGCCCTGCGTGCCGAACTCGTCGCGTTCCGGCGCGACTTGCACATGCATCCCGAGCTGGGCAACCAGGAGTTCCGGACCACCGCCGCGATCAAGGCACGGCTGGAGCAGGCCGGTCTCGCGCCGCGCGTCCTCGCCATCGGCACCGGGCTCGTCTGTGACATCGGACCCCGCGACACGGGCGTACCCGTGCTCGCGCTGCGCGCCGACATCGACGCGCTGCCCATCCCGGACACGAAGAGTGAGTGCGCGTACCGCTCCACCGTGCCCGACCGCGCCCACGCCTGCGGTCACGACATCCACACCACCGTGGTGCTCGGCGCCGGTCTCGTGCTCGCCCGGCTGCACGAGCAGGGGCTGCTGCCCCGGCCGGTACGGCTGCTCTTCCAGCCCGCCGAGGAGGTCCTGCCCGGCGGTGCCACCGACGCCATCGAGTGCGGGGTGCTGGAGGGGGTCGGGCGGATCATCGCCGTGCACTGCGACCCCAAGGTGGACAGCGGGAGGATCGGGTTGCGGGTGGGGCCCATCACCTCCGCCTGCGACCGGCTGGAGGTCTCCCTGGACGGGCCCGGCGGGCACACCGCCCGGCCGCACCTCACCACCGACCTGGTCACCGCCGCCGCCCGGGTCGCCACCGACGTACCCGCGCTCGTCTCGCGCCGCATGGACGCGCGGAGCGGGGTCTCCGTGACCTGGGGCCGGATCGAGTCGGGCCACGCCCCCAACGTGATCCCGCAGCACGCCGAGCTGTCGGGCACCGTACGGTGTCTCGATCTCGACGCCTGGCGGCAGGCGCCCGACATCGTGCACGCGGCGATCGACGAGGTCGCCGGGATGTACCGGGCCAAGTCCGAGATCAACTACGTGCGCGGGGTGCCGCCCGTGGTCAACGACGCGCTCGTCACCGAGCTGCTGCGGGACGCCATGGTGGCGCGCCGCGGGCCGCTCTCCGTCGAGGACACCGCGCAGAGCCTGGGCGGCGAGGACTTCTCCTGGTACCTGGAGCACGTGCCCGGCGCCATGGCCCGGCTGGGCGTGCGGACCCCGGGGGAGCGGACCGTGCGCGACCTCCACCAGGGCGACTTCGACGCCGACGAGTCCGCGATCACCGTCGGCGTGGAGCTGTTCACCGCCGCCGCGCTGATCGACGCGGCGCTCTGACCGGAACGCGTCGGCCCGGGCGGTCGTAGGGGTGCCCGTTCGGTACCCCTACGTCCCCCTGTGTCACCCGGGTGTAACCGCTGGCGAGTGAACGTAACGCGGCGGCGGCACGATCCGGTAACGGCGCGGAGAAACCCCGTTCCCCTCCCCGTCTACGCGCGTTACTGTGCGCGGAAATCGCCACCAGAGGCGGCGCGTTGGGGAACGGTCCGGTGACGGTGCCGTGGGGACGAAGGAGTGCTTGCTGTGCGTCAGACATCTCGGAGGACGAAGTTCTCCCAAGCAGCGGTGGCCGTCACTGTCATCGCCCTCGCCGCTACCGCGTGCGGTAGTTCCAGCAAGGATGCCAACAAGGCCAGTGGCAGTTCGTCGTCCTCGTCCGGCAAGTACACCGGCAAGGGCATCGGCCTCGCCTACGACGTCGGCGGCAAGGGCGACCAGTCCTTCAACGACGCGGCCTACGCCGGTTTCCAGAAGGCCGAGAAGGAGTTCAACCTCACCGGCCGTGACATCGAGCCGCAGGACAACGAGTCCGACGCGGACAAGGTGCAGCGCCTGGAGAGCCTCGCGCAGGCCGGCTACAACCCGGTGATAGGCGTCGGCTTCGCCTACGCGCCCGCCGTCAAGGAGGCCGCCGCGAAGTTCCCGAACATCACGTTCGGGATCATCGACGACGAGCAGGACCAGGCCGCCAACGTGGCCGACCTCGTCTTCCACGAGGAGCAGTCCTCGTACCTCGCGGGCGTCGCCGCGGCCAAGGCGACCAAGAAGAACCACATCGGGTTCATCGGCGGCGTGGACGTACCGCTGATCCACAAGTTCGAGGCCGGTTTCGACCAGGGCGCCAAGTCCGTCAACCCGAAGATCAAGATCGAGTCGCAGTACCTGACGCAGACCGCGGCCCAGGGCGGTTTCTCCAGCCCCGACAAGGGCAAGGACGCCGCGAGCGGCCAGATCGACGCGGGCGCGGACGTCCTGTACGCCGCCGCCGGTCTGTCCGGCCAGGGCGTCATCTCCGAGGCCTCCGCCAAGGGCGTCTGGGCCATCGGTGTGGACTCCGACCAGTACCAGCAGGCGGCGCTCGCCAAGTACAAGGACGCCATCCTCGGCTCGGCGCTCAAGAACGTCGGCGGCGCGGTCTACGACCTGGTGAAGTCGGTCTACGAGGGCAAGCCCAAGACCGGCGTCATCCGCTACGGCCTCTCCAACGACGGCGTCGGCTTCTCCGACACCAACCCGAAGTACAAGGCCATGACCGCCGCCGTCGCCGCGGTGAACAAGGCCAAGCAGGACATCATCGACGGCAAGATCACCGTCAACACCAAGTAGGACTACGCCCTTAGGGCATCGTTCCAGCGGTACGCCCCTTGCCTCCCGCAAGGGGCGTACCGCTGTCCGTAGTCTGGCCACCATCTGTGGCCACAGCTCTATAACGGACCGGACAGATGGGGTTTTCCGTCTGGTCTACGCGCGTTACGCTGCGGCGGAACCAGCGCCTGGTTTGGGCGCTTGCACGAAGGAGTCTCGTTCCATGCGCCGGGTGTCCCGAATCGCGGTTGCAGGCGTTGCAACCGCAGCTCTTGCAGTAACCGTCTCCGCCTGCGGCAGCTCGTCCAGCGAGTCCAGCTCCAGCAGCAGCTCCTCCGGCACGTCCAAGGGCATCGGCCTTGCCTACGACGTCGGCGGCAAGGGCGACCAGTCCTTCAACGACGCGGCCTACGCGGGTCTGCAGAAGGCCGAGAAGGACTTCGGCGTCAGCGGCCGTGACGTCGAGCCGCAGGACAACGAGTCCGACGCGGACAAGGTGCAGCGCCTGGAGACCCTCGCCAGGTCCGGCTACAACCCGGTGATCGGTGTCGGCTTCGCCTACGCCCCCGCCGTCAAGGAAGCCGCCGCGAAGTTCCCGAAGATCACCTTCGGCATCATCGACGACAACACCATCACGGCCTCCAACGTCGCCGACATGGTCTTCCACGAGGAGCAGTCCTCGTACCTGGCCGGCGTCACCGCCGCGCTGACCACCAAGTCGAACACCGTCGGCTTCATCGGCGGCGTGGACGTCCCGCTGATCCACAAGTTCGAGGCGGGCTTCGAGCAGGGCGTCAAGGACACCAAGAAGGGCGTCACGGTCAAGGCGCAGTACCTGACCCAGACCGCCGCGCAGGGTGGCTTCTCCAGCCCCGACAAGGGCGAGGCCGCCGCCGACGGTCAGATCGAGGCCGGCGCGGACGTCGTCTTCGCGGCCGCCGGTCTCTCCGGCCAGGGCGTCATCAAGTCCGCCGCCGCGCACAAGGTGTGGGCGATCGGCGTGGACTCCGACCAGTACAACCAGGCGGCGCTGGCGAAGTACAAGCCGTACATCCTCACCTCGGCGCTGAAGAACGTCGCGGGCGCGGTCTACGACCTCTCCAAGTCCGTCATCAAGGACAAGAAGCCGCTGAGCGGCGAGATCCGCGGCTCGCTGAGCAACGGTGCGGTCGGCCTGGCCGACTCCAACCCGACCTTCAAGAACAACGCCACCCTCCAGGCCGCGCTCAAGAAGGCCGAGGCGGGCATCAAGGACGGTTCGATCACGGTCAAGACCTCTTGATCCGAGGGTCTTAGGCCAGTCACGACCATGGCCAAAAGAGCGCTGTAATGACAGCGTTACGGCCACGGAACGGGGTGTGGGGAGGATGTCTCCCCGCGCCCCGTTCGCGCGGCAGAATGCTCGGAACGGATCGGATGCCGAACAGAGCCGATCAGGTCCGGGCACTATTTAAAGCAGGGGCGCTACGCGCGTAGAGAGGCCCCTTTCCACGAGGAGAGTTCGCCATCGACGCGTCCAGCAGCCCTCCGCTCACCGCACAGTCGACCGCGGTCGAGCTGGCCGGGATCACCAAGCGCTTCCCCGGCGTCGTGGCCAACCACGACATCCACCTCAGTGTCCGAAAAGGCACCGTGCACGCCCTCGTCGGCGAGAACGGCGCCGGCAAGTCGACCCTGATGAAGATCCTGTACGGCATGCAGAAGCCGGACGAGGGAACCATCGCCGTCGACGGCGAGCACGTCACCTTCTCCTCCCCGGCCGACGCCATCGCCCGCGGTATCGGCATGGTCCACCAGCACTTCATGCTCGCCGACAACCTCACCGTCCTGGAGAACGTCGTCCTGGGCAGCGAGAAGCTGCACGGCATCGGCGGCGGCGCCCGCAAGAAGATCAAGGAGATCTCCGACCGCTACGGCCTGAACGTCCGCCCGGACGTCCTCGTCGAGAGCCTCGGCGTCGCCGAGCGCCAGCGCGTCGAGATCCTCAAGGTCCTCTTCCGCGGCGCCCGCACCCTGATCCTGGACGAGCCCACCGCCGTCCTGGTCCCGCAGGAGGTCGACGCCCTCTTCAGCAACCTGCGCGAACTGAAGTCCGAGGGCCTCGCGGTCATCTTCATCTCGCACAAGCTGGGCGAGGTGCTCTCCGTCGCCGACGAGATCACCGTCATCCGGCGCGGCACGACCGTCGGCACGGCCGTCCCCTCCGCGACGACCCCCCGCCAGCTCGCCGAGATGATGGTCGGCAGCGAACTCCCCACCCCGGAGACCGCCGAGTCGACGGTCACCGACAAGCCCGTCATCGAGGTCAACGGCCTCACCGTGTACGCCGCCGGCGCCTCCCTCGGTGCCGAGTCCGAGCCCGCGGGCGGCGGACTGCTCGGCGACCTCGCCGTCGGCGGCGCCGCCAAGCGCGTCCTGGACGACGTCACCTTCACCATCCACGCCGGTGAGGTCATGGGCATCGCCGGCGTCGAGGGCAACGGCCAGACCGAGCTGATCGACGCGCTGATCGGCCTGAAGAACGCCGACTCCGGCAGCATCGGCTTCCTCGGCGAGGACATCACGCCCTGGGCCACTCGCAAGCGCCGCGAAAAGGGCATCGGCTACATCCCCGAGGACCGCCACCGCCACGGCCTCCTCCTGGAAGCCCCCCTCTGGGAGAACCGCATCCTCGGCCACGTCACCGAGAAGCCGAATGCGAAGGGCATCTGGCTCGACATCAAGGGCGCCCAGGACGACACCCGCCGGATCGTCGAGGAGTACGACGTCCGCACCCCCGGCATCGACGTCACCGCCGCCTCCCTGTCCGGCGGCAACCAGCAGAAGCTGATCGTCGGCCGCGAGATGAGCCACAAGCCGAAGTTCCTGATCGCCGCCCACCCCACCCGCGGTGTGGACGTCGGCGCGCAGGCCGCGATCTGGGACCAGATCCGCGAGGCCCGCCGCGAGGGCCTGGCCGTACTGCTGATCTCCGCCGACCTGGACGAGCTGATCGGCCTGTCGGACACCCTGCGCGTGATCTACGACGGCAGGCTGGTCGCCGACGCCGACCCGGCCACCGTCACACCGGAGGAGCTCGGCTCGGCCATGACCGGCGCCGCGTCCGGTCACCTCGAACACGTCGAAGAGTCCGCAGAAGACGGCGCCGACGACACCGCCCCGGAGGACGAGGCCCGATGAAGAAGTTCGACAAGGAGCGCGTGCTCCTCGCCGTGGCCGGCCCGGTCATGGCGCTTGTCGCGGCGATCCTGCTGACCTCGGTCGTGCTGCTCGCCTCGGGCAAGAACCCGATCGAGCCGTACAACCTGATGCTCCAGCAGATCGGGTACTCGGACGTCCAGGTGCTGATCATCAACCAGGCGTCGATGTACTACATCGCCGCCCTGGCGGTCGCCCTCGGCTTCCGGATGAACCTGTTCAACATCGGCGTCGACGGCCAGTACCGCCTCGGCGCCGTGATGACCGCGGTCGTCGGCGCGCACGTGGGCCTGCCGGCCGTCCTCCAGGTGCCGCTGCTGCTGCTCGTCGCGATCCTCACCGGCGCCTTCTGGGCCGGGATCGCGGGTCTCCTCAAGGTCACCCGGGGCGTCAGCGAGGTCGTCGCCACGATCATGCTCAACGCGATCGCGACCAGCCTGATCCTCTACCTCACGCAGACCAACACGTGGGGCGTCCAGGTCGGCAACAACATGACGACCGGCATCATGAAGAAGTCCGGCTGGATCCCCGGCATCAACCTGGGCTCGGACGTGGGCGAGATCTACGGCCTGGTCTTCCTCGCCGTGATCATCGGCGTCCTGTACTGGCTCGTCCTCAACCGCACCCGCTTCGGCTTCGACCTGCGCGCCACCGGCGAGTCCGAGTCCGCCGCCGCGGCCTCCGGCGTCGACGCCAAGCGCATGACGCTCACCGCGATGCTGATCTCCGGCGGTGTCGCCGGCCTCGCCGGTCTGCCGCTGCTGCTCGGCGACAGCCACACCTACAGCCTCACCTTCCCCGAGGGCCTGGGCTTCACCGCGATCGGCATCGCCCTCCTCGGTCGCAACAACCCCGGCGGCATCGCACTCGCCGCCCTCCTCTGGGCCTTCCTCGACAAGGCGTCTCCCGCCCTGGACTACGCGACCCCGGTCGCGTACCAGAAGGAGATCGCGACGATCATGCAGGGCCTGATCGTCTTCGCGGTCGTCATCTCGTACGAGGTCGTCCGCACCTGGGGTCTGCGCCGCCAGCAGAAGCGCGTCGGTGAGGAACTCGCCGCCGCCGCGATCGACAACTCCGAGAAGAAGGAGGTGGCGGCCTGATGTCCACCGCGACCATCGCCAAGCCCCAGGCGCAGCAGCCCGGGAAGGGCGGGCGCCGTTTCTCGCTCCCCGTGCTCCTGCTGATCATCGCGGGCGCGCTGATCCTCACGTCGGTCGTCCGCCTGATCACGGGCGCGGACGGCATCACGTCCACCGGCCAGATGTCCACCGCCCTGCGGGCCGCCGTGCCGATCGGCCTCGCCGGTCTCGGCGGGCTGTGGGCCGAGCGCGCGGGCGTCGTCAACATCGGCCTCGAAGGCATGATGATCCTCGGCACCTGGTTCGGCGCCTGGGCCGGCTACCAGTGGGGCCCGTGGACCGGTGTCGTCTTCGGCATCATCGGCGGCTGCCTCGGCGCGCTGCTGCACGCCGTCGCCACGGTGACGTTCAACGTCAACCACATCGTCTCCGGTGTCGCCATCAACATCCTGGCGCTCGGCACCACCCGCTATCTGTCGAAGTTCACCTTCGCCAACACCGAGCAGGGCTCCGCCAAGCAGTCCCCGCCGATCGACTCGCTGGGCACCTTCGACATCCCCGGCCTGTCCACCTGGCTGGACAAGCTCAACGAGAAGCACTGGTTCCTGCTCTCGGACCTCGCGGGCCTCATCGGCGGTCTCATCACCGACCTCTCCCCGCTCACCGTCGTCGCGGTGGCCCTCGTACCGGCCACCTGGTGGGTCCTGTGGCGCACGGCCTTCGGCCTGCGCCTCCGCTCCTGCGGCGAGAACCCGGTGGCCGCCGAGTCGTTGGGCGTCAACGTCTACAAGTACAAGTACATCGCCGTGATCATCTCCGGCGGCTTCGCCGGCCTCGGCGGCGCCTTCCTGTCGATCGTCGCCTCGAACGTCTACCTCGACGGCCAGACCGGCGGACGCGGCTACATCGGCCTCGCCTCGATGATCTTCGGCAACTGGATGCCGGGCGGACTCGCCCTCGGCGCGGGCCTGTTCGGCTACACCGACAGCCTCAACCTGCGCGGCGGCTCCACCAACGTCCACGCGCTGATCCTGCTGCTCGGCTTCCTGCTGGTCGCGGGCTGCGCCTACATGGTCTGGAAGAAGCGGTACGTCCCGGCCGGCATCACCGCCGTCCTCGCGGCCCTGATGTTCGTCTGGTACGCCACCACCGACTCCGTCCCGGCCCAACTGGTCGGCGCCAGCCCGTACATCGTCACCCTGCTGGTGCTCTCGCTGTCCGCGCAGCATCTGCGGATGCCGAAGGCGGACGGCCTGCCGTACCGGAAGGGACAGGGCAAGTGACCTCGCCCGCCGCCGAGTTGGCCGTCGACTGGGACGAACTGCGCGCCGAGGCACGGGAGGCGATGTCCCACGCCTACGCGCCGTACTCGGGCTACCCCGTCGGGGTCGCCGCCCGCGTCGACGACGGCCGCACGGTCTCCGGCTGCAACGTCGAGAACGCGTCCTACGGCCTCGGCCTGTGCGCCGAGTGCGGGCTCGTGTCCGACCTCCAGCGCACCGGAGGCGGCCGGCTGACGCACTTCACCTGTGTCGACGGCAAGGGCGACATCCTCGTCCCGTGCGGCCGTTGTCGCCAACTGCTGTACGAGTTCGGCGGCCCGGGTCTGCTGGTGGAGACACCGGCGGGCGTCCTGCCGCTCTCGGAGATGCTCCCGCAGGCCTTCGGGCCGGACCATCTCACCAGGTAACTCCCGTGCGGCCCCTCTGAGTTGTCCTGTGTGACGCGCTCAGGGGGGCCGCGCACTTTCTGAACGTCCGGAAGGAAATCCAAGCCATGGCCATGGACGCCATCTCCGTCATCCGTACCAAGCGGGACCGCGGTGAACTGAGCGACGAGCAGATCGACTGGGTCATCGACGCGTACACCCGGGGGGAGGTGGCCGACTACCAGATGGCCGCCCTCAACATGGCGATCCTCCTCAACGGCATGAACCGCCGGGAGATCGCCACCTGGACCGCCGCGATGATCGCCTCCGGCGAGCGCATGGACTTCTCGTCCCTGTCCCGCCCGACGGCCGACAAGCACTCCACGGGCGGCGTGGGCGACAAGATCACGCTCCCCCTGGCGCCCCTGGTGGCAGCCTGCGGCGCGGCCGTCCCCCAGCTCTCCGGCCGCGGCCTCGGCCACACCGGCGGCACCCTCGACAAGCTGGAGTCGATCCCCGGCTGGCGCGCCCTGCTCTCCAACGAGGAGATGCTGTCCGTACTGGAGGGCACCGGCGCGGTCATCTGCGCGGCGGGCGACGGCCTGGCCCCGGCGGACAAGAAGCTGTACGCACTCCGGGACGTGACGGGAACGGTGGAGGCGATCCCGCTGATCGCCTCGTCCATCATGTCGAAGAAGATCGCCGAGGGCACGGGCTCCCTGGTCCTGGACGTGAAGGTCGGCACGGGCGCGTTCATGAAGACGATCGAGGACGCGCGGGAGCTGGCGTCCACGATGGTGGGCCTGGGCACGGACCACGGCGTGAAGACGGTGGCGCTCCTGACGGACATGTCGACCCCCCTGGGCCTCACGGCGGGCAACGCCCTCGAAGTCCGGGAATCCGTCGAGGTGTTGGCGGGCGGCGGCCCGTCGGACGTGGTCGAGCTGACCATCGCCCTGGCCCGCGAGATGCTCGACGCGGCCGGCGTGAAGGACGCCGACCCGGCGAAGGCCCTGGCCGACGGTTCCGCGATGGACGTGTGGCGCCGGATGATCGCGGCCCAGGGCGGCGACCCGGACGCGAAGCTGCCCGTGGCACGCGAGCAGCACGTCGTGACGGCCCCGACCTCCGGCGTCCTCACCCGCCTCGACGCCTACGACATCGGCATCGCCGCCTGGCGCCTCGGCGCGGGGCGTGCGCGCAAGGAGGACCCGGTGCAGGCGGGCGCGGGAGTGGAAATGCACGCCAAGCCGGGAGACACGGTGACAGCGGGCCAGCCCCTCCTGACCCTCCACACGGACACGCCGGAGCGCTTCGAGTACGCCCTGGAGGCGACAGAGGGCTCCTACGACATCGCCGCCACGGGAACGTCGTTCACGGCGTCGCCGGTGGTGCTGGAGCGCATCGCCTGACCGGTGGTTGGGGTGGGACAGGGGGCTGGGTTGTTGATCCCGGCCCCCTTACTGCCCTTGGGGGCGCGGGGAACTGCGCGCCCAGCCACAACGCACCCGCAGCCAAAAAACGACCGCACCTACCCAAGCAGCGCAGCCACCACCACCAACACCGGCACCGACAGCACCGTGGACAGCAACACCGAGTCCCGAGCCAACCCCTCCCCCACGCGATAACGACTCGCGTACGTGTACAGGTTCTGCGCAGCCGGCAGCGCCGAGGTCACGACCACATCGAGCAGCCGCGCCCCGTGCAGGCCAAAGACACCCGCGGCCAGCACCCACGCCACGGCCGGCTGCCCCACCGACTTGAGGGCGACCGACAGCAGCACCGGCCCCCGATCCGCACCGCGCCCCGGCATCGCGCTGCCGCACAGGGAGATCCCGAACGCCAGCAGAACCGCCGGTACCGACATGTTCCCGATCAGCGTCAACGGGTCCATGACCGGATCCGGTACGTGTACACCGCTCGCCGACACCGCCACCCCGGCGAGCGAGCCGAGGGCGACCGGGTTGCGCAGCGGCGTGAGGAGCCGTAGCCAGAGGGGGCCCTTCTCGCCCCCGCCGGACAGGTCGAGGATCGTGAGCGCGAGCGGCGTGACCCCGATGAGCTGGAACAACAGCACCGGCGCGACCAGGGACGCGTCACCCAGCACGTACACCGCGATCGGGATGCCGAGGTTGCCCGAGTTGACGTAACTGGAGCAGAGCGCGCCGATCGTCGTCCTGCCCACACCCCAGCTGCGGACGACGCCCACCGCGACGAAGACGCCCGCCACCGCGGCCGTGCTCATCGCGGTGACCAGGAGACGGCTGGAGAAGACCACCGACAGATCGGCCCGCGCGAGGGTCGTGAACAGCAACGCCGGGGACGCGACATTGAAGGCCAGCTTCGTCAGGACGTCCCGCCCGTGTTCGCCGAGGGAACCGCGCAGCCCGATCACATACCCGACCGCGATGACCACACCGATGACCGCGAACCCGGTCAACACCCCTTGCACGGCACCCCCTCGGCGGCTGCCGTAGCGCGCGGGAGGCCGTCGGGTATCCAGGGCGGAGCTGATCCGTGGGGCATACAGCAAACCTAGGCGGTCGCCCCCGATGAGTTACGCCCACCCACCCGGTCTACCGATTGTGGACGCCAAGACACCCGCTGTACTCGTGCCGGCCCGCCCCGTCACCCCTGACGAGGCGGCGGGGCTGTGTGCCGAGGCGCGGGCGCTGCTGGCGGCGACCGGTGCGGGAGTGGTTCTCGTCGAGGTCGTGGGGCCGGGGCCGCCCACGCTCGGCACCGTCGACGTCCTGGCCCGCCTCGAACTCACCGCCCGGCGGGCCGGCGGCCGGATCCGGCTCCGCGAGCCCGCCCCCGGACTAGGCGCCCTCCTCGACCTGGTCGGAATCCGCTTCGAGATGGAGGGGCAGGTCGAACAGCGGGAACCAGCGCTTGGTGTCCAGGAAGAAGTGGAACCCGGTGAGCCGGCCGTCTGAGATCTCCAGCACCTGGACCGACCAGGGGCTGAAGCCGCCCGCCTCCGGGTCCGGCTTGTACTGGGCGAAGCCCGGCAGACCGTTCACCCGCACCGGGATCAGGCGCGAGCCCTCGCAGGCGGCGCCGAGCGTCGTCATGAAGCCCGTGATGTCCGCGTGGCCGGTCAGCCACAGGTCGAACGGCGGCATCGTCATGATGGCGTCCTCGTGCAGCAGCGCCGTCAGCGCCGCCATGTCGTAGCCCTCGAAGGCCGCGACGTACCGCTCCAGGAGTTTCCGCTGCTCCTCGTCGAGCGGGTCGGACACGGCCGCGTCGGCCGCCTTCTCGTGCCGCTCGGCGAGGGTCGCGCGGGCCCGCTGCAAGGCGCTGTTGACCGACGCGACCGAGGTGTCGAGCAGTTCGGCCACCTCGGTCGCCCGCCAGGCCAGCACCTCGCGCAGGATCAGCACCGCCCGCTGCTTGGGCGGCAGTTGCTGCAGGGCGGCCATGAACGCGAGCCGCACCGACTCCTTGGCGACCGCGGCCTCCGCCGGGTCCTCGACGGTCGGCAGCACGCGCGCGTCCGGCATCGGCTCCAGCCATGTGTTGTCCGGCCGGGGCGACAGCGCGGCCTGCGCCAGCGGGGTGGAGTCGCTCAGGTCGACGGGGCGCGCCCGCTTGTTGCCGGCGGACAGCATGTCCAGGCACACGTTCGTGGCGATCCGGTACAGCCACGAACGCAGACTGGACCGTCCCTCGAACTTCTCGTAGTTCCGCCAGGCGCGGACCATCGTGTCCTGCACCGCGTCCTCGGCCTCGAAGGAGGAGCCGAGCATGCGATAGCAGTACCCGGTCAGCTCGACGCGGTGCTTCTCCAGCCTGATGTCGAGGTCCGTCGTCGTAGCAGTGCCGTCACTCATGGTCTCGCCCACCCACCCCTGTGGCCGTTGTTCCCTTGTCCCGAAACGTAGCGCAGCCCACTGACAATGGCGCGAGGAGTGGATGAAAGTGCAGGTCAGGGTGTTTACAGGTCACCCGGTACGGGTGCGGGCGTCCTCTGGGGGCTCCGCCCCCAGACCCCCGATCGGCCCCGAAAGGGCCTCGTCCTCAAACGCCGGACGGGCTGGAGTGCCGCGCCCTGTACCGGACAGCGCCCGGTACGACAGACCCCTCAGGCCGCCGCCCCCTCCAGCCCCCGCCGCTCCACCCCGGCCGCCCGCGACCCCAGCACAGTGATCGTCACGACTCCCAGCACCGCCAGGACCCCCACGCCCACCGTCCCGGCCCAGCCGCCCGCGTGGAACGCCAGCGCGCCGACCGTACTGCCGGTGCTGGACCCGATGTAGTACGCGGACTGGTAGAGCGCCGACGCCTGCGCACGCCCCGTCGTCGCCGTCTTGCTGACCGCCGAGGACGCGACCGCGTGCCCCGCGAAGAAACCGGCCGTGATCAGCACCAGGCCGAGCAGCACCAGGGGCAGCGAGTCGGAGAGGGAGACCAGGAGGCCTGTCGCCGTCGTACCGCCCGCAAGGTACAGGGCGCCACGTCGCCCCAGCCGACCCACCAACCGGCCCGCCGTGGACGCGGACACCGTCCCCACCAGATACACCAGGAAGATCGAGCCGACGATGCCCTGGGGGAGGGAGAAAGGGGCCTCGGTGAGGCGGTAGCCGATCACCGTGTAGACGCCGCCGAAGACCGTCATGAACAGGGCGCCGATCGCGTACAGGCGGCGCAGCAGGGGGTTCGCGAGGTGGTCGCGGACCGTGCGGGCCAGGACGCGCGGGCGCAGCGAGCCCGGGGTGAAGTGCTTCGGGGCGGGGAGCAGGAGGCGGAAGGCGACCGCGCAGCCGACCGCGATCACGCCGATCACCGCCACGGCGGCCCGCCAGCCCCATTCCTGCGCGACCCAGCCGGTGATGACCCGGCCGCTCATCCCGCCGACGCTGTTGCCGGCCACGAACAGGCCGATCGCCGTGACCAGCGCCTTCGGCCGGACCTCCTCCGCCAGATACGCCGTAGCGGAGGCGGGCAGCCCCGCCAGCGCGGCCCCCTGGAGGAACCGCAACGCCACCAGCGCGCCCAGCGAAGGCGCGAAGGGGACGAGGACCCCGATACTCACCGCGACGACCAGCGACCCGGTCATGACCGTACGACGTCCGAAACGCTCCGACAGCGCGCTCATCGGGAGGACGAACAGCGCGAGTCCGCCGGTCGCCGCCGCCACCGTCCAGCTGGCCGCGCTCGCGCTCACGCCGAAACCGGAGGAGATCAGCGGCAGCAGGGCCTGCGTGGAGTAGAGGAGCGCGAAGGTCGCCACGCCCGCGAGGAACAGCGCGAAGCTCATCCGGCGGTAGCCGGGACCACCCGGTGTCAGCCGTGAGTCGGAGGCGGGGACGGGGGTCGTGGCGGCCACGAGGGTGGACGCCCCGGTATCGGCGGGAGACATGTTTCGAAGCTACGTACGCTCCCGTTGATCCGTCCAATGCACGGAAACGCCATAATCGTTCCCATGGTGCATCAGTACAGCTCACAGGCCCGACTGTCGCCGTCCGGTGACACAGAAGACATCGTCGCGCTGCTCGCGCCCCGCCTCGCGTACTTCGCCGGCGTCGCCCGCACCGAACACGTCACCCGGGCCGCGCAGGAGATGCAGGTTCCGCAGTCCACCCTGTCGCGCGCGATGGTCCGCCTCGAACAGGACCTGGGCGTGGACCTGTTCGCCCGCATCGGCCGCACGGTCTCCCTGACTCCCGCCGGCCGCACCTTCCTCACCTCCGTCGAACGCGCCCTCGCCGAGATCGAGAAGGCCGCCGACGAGGTCCGCGCCGACGCCGACCCCACCACCGGCAAGGTCGCCTTCGGCTTCCTCCACACCCTCGGCTCGGAAACCGTCCCCGGCCTCATCCGCGCCTTCCGCGCCGACCACCCCCGCGTCCGCTTCAGCCTCGTCCAGAACTACGGCGAGGCCATGCTGGAGCGGCTCCGCGCGGGCGAGCTGGACCTCTGCCTGACCTCCCCGGTCCCCGACGCCCCCGACCTGGTCGCCCGCCGCCTCGACGAACAGAAACTCCGCCTGGTCGTCCCCGCCGACCACCGCCTCGCGACGAGAAGGAGAATCCGCCTCGCAGAAGCAGCCGACGAAACCTTCGTCACCCTGGAACCGGGCTACGGCCTCCGCCGCATCACCGACGACGTCTGCAAGGAGGCCGGCTTCAAGCCCCGGGTGGCCTTCGAGGGGGAGGAGGCCGAGACCCTGCGGGGCTTGGTGGCAGCGGGCCTGGGCGTAGCCCTCCTACCCCCACCAGCCGTACCCCGCCCGGGAGTTGCAGAACTGACGGTCACGGCTCCGAGGGCCGTAAGAGAGATCGGAGTGGCATGGCTGGACGGCCACCCGGACACACCCCCGGTGGCAGCTTTCAAGCAGTTCCTGTTGTCAAGAAGGGGCAACTTGCTACCCACGTAGGCGCATCCCCCCTAGGGGCGCGGGGCTGTATCTATTTGCGGCTCCGCCGCGTGGGCGCGCCCAGCCCCACGCACCCGCACCCCGCAACGAACCCTCAACCCCTACGAAGCGACCGCCCAAACCCCGCAGCCAAGGGCATCCTCAACCCCAAAGGCGGCGGAGCCTGAAGCGCATCCTCAACGGGACGGGAAAACGCCCGCCCGAACAACGCCCCCATCACGAAGTCCTCAGCCAGCGCATGCACTTCCTGCCGGTGCTGATGCAACCCGTGCCCATCGGAATGCACTTCGAACCGGCAGATGTCCCGGTTCGCCTTCTTCGCCCGCGCCGCCAGCCGGAACGACAGTTCGGGATCGGTCCGTTCGTCGTTCGTGCCGTGCACGATCAGCACCCGCCGCCCCGCGAGCTGTTTCACCGGTTCGGGTGGCGCGGCCACATCCTGTTCGGGCAGCCAAGGAGCCAGCGCCACCACGGAGTTGACCGCCTCGTGCCCGGCGGAACGCAGTGCGGCACGGCCGCCCATGTCGACCCCGGTGAGACACACGGGCACGTCCCCGTACCGTCGTACGACCTCGTCGACCGCCCAGGTCGCGTCGTGCGCGAGATACGCCTCGCTGCCGTTCCAGCCGCGCACGCGGTAGTGGACGACATGCGCGGCGAGCCCGTCGTCCGCGCCCGCACGGGCCAGCCGGCGCCCCAACGTCCGTACGGAGGCCGTCGCCATCATGGGGGACGGCCGGCGCGCGGAGACCTCGTCACCGCCGGGAAGCAGCAGCACCACGCCGCTCACCGAGGTCGGTTCGGGGCCGAGCGCCCTCCCCAGCCGGGCCGTCCTGACCGGCGTCGCTTGCTGTGCCATGACAGAACAGTGTCAGAAGAGAGCGTGTACGCCACCCTTCCGCGCGGTCACCGTTACGTATCGGCGGATTCGTACAACGGGTGATCTACGCGCGTAGGAGTTAGAGTGCGGAAATGACGAGCCAGAGCACCCCGAACACCCCGACGCCGGACCAGATCCGCCGGGCGCCGAAGGTTCTGCTGCACGACCACCTCGACGGCGGTCTCCGCCCGGGGACGATCGTCGAACTCGCCCGGGACGCCGGGTACACCGAACTCCCCGAGACCGACCCGGACAAGCTCGGCGTGTGGTTCGCCGAGGCCGCCGACTCCGGTTCGCTGGAACGGTACTTGGAGACCTTCTCGCACACCGTCGGCGTGCTGCAGACCCGGGACGCGCTGATCCGGGTCGCCCGCGAGTGCGCCGAGGACCTCGCCGAGGACGGCGTCGTCTACGCCGAGGTGCGGTACGCGCCCGAGCAGCACCTCGAAGGCGGGCTGAGCCTCGAAGACGTCGTCGAGGCGGTCAACGAGGGCTTCCGGCAAGGGGAGTCGCTGGCGCGGGAGAACGGCCGTCGCATTCGCGTCGGGGCCCTGCTCACCGCCATGCGGCACGCGGCCCGCGCCCTGGAGATCGCCGAACTCGCCAACCGCTACCGCGACTTGGGCGTCGTCGGCTTCGACATCGCGGGCGCGGAGGCCGGGTTCCCGCCCACCCGGCACCTGGACGCCTTCGAGTATCTGAAGCGCGAGAACAACCACTTCACGATCCACGCCGGTGAGGCCTTCGGGCTGCCGTCGATCTGGCAGGCGCTCCAGTGGTGCGGCGCCGACCGGCTCGGACACGGGGTGCGCATCATCGACGACATCCAGGTCCAGGAGGACGGCTCGGTCAAGCTCGGCCGGCTCGCCTCCTACGTCCGGGACAAGCGCATCCCGCTGGAGCTGTGCCCCAGCTCCAACCTCCAGACCGGTGCCGCCGACTCCTATGCCGAGCACCCCATCGGGCTGCTGCGCCGGCTGCACTTCCGGGCGACGGTCAACACCGACAACCGTCTGATGTCCCACACCAGCATGAGCCGGGAATTCGAGCACCTTGTCGAGGCGTTCGGTTATTCGCTCGACGACATGCAGTGGTTCTCCGTCAATGCTATGAAGTCAGCATTCATTCCTTTCGATGAACGACTCGCCATGATCAATGACGTGATCAAGCCCGGATATGCCGAGCTGAAATCCGAATGGCTGTTCCGGCAGACCGCTTCCACCAGCGGTTCTTTGGCCGAAGAGGGCTGAACGGGGCGGAGCGGAAGGCGGGAAATGCGGGCGGGTGTTCACAATCCGTCCGCATTTCGATGTTTGCGGCGGGCGCCCTCGCGTGTTTACGGTCTTGGACCGCTCACATCCCCGTCATCCCATTCAAGGACGCATTCACCATGAAGCAGTCTGCTGCCAAGACCCTCGGTGTCGCCGCCCTCGGTGCCGCCTTCGCCGCCGTCGGCGCGGGTGCCGCGAGCGCGGCGCCGTCGGTGCCGGACGCCACCCAGGCGCTGGGCTCCGTGACCCACACGCTGCCCGCGGAGAACGTCACCAAGGCGCTGCCCGGTGCCGGCGAGGCGCTGAGCCAGGCGCAGCCCGCCCTCGCGGGTGGTCTGTCCGCCGTGCAGCCGGCCGCCGAGAAGCTCCTCTCCGACGGCCCGACCGCGCCCGTCGCCGGACTGCTGGGCGGCCTCCCGCTGTCGCAGACGGGCCTGCCCACGCACGGCCTGCCGGTGAACGGCATCCCGCTGGGCTGAGCCCGCCCCCGAACGCGCCGACGGGGCGCACCCCTGGACAAGGGGTGCGCCCCATCGGCGTACGCGGGCGGTGTGCGGAGGCGGGGGCCGGAGCCTCACCAGGCCTCGGTGCGCACCTTGTCCTCGGACGGGAACAGGATCCACAGCGCGATGTAGAGCAGGAACTGCGGCCCGGGCAGCAGACACGAGAGCAGGAAGATCACCCGCATCGTGGTCGCGGAGGTACCGAAGCGCCGCGCCAGCGCTGCGCACACTCCGCCGATCATGCGGCCTTGGGTGGGGCGGGCAATGGCGGCCATGGGTGGCTCCTTCGTGAGCGTCTCTCCGAGGCCTCCCCTGCGGCTGCCTCATCTGTCCTCAACGGTACGGAGCCGCAGGCCGCCCGGCGTCGCTCTACGGTGCGATGCCGACCCTGGGAATCGTCGGGGTCCGTCCCTGAGCCGCTTCCTCCTGGAGGACGGCTGCGGGGCGCCCGCTCTCGCCCCTGCGGCGGAGCCGGGCGCGGGCCGCCGGGACGATCGCGGCGTGCGCGAGGGCCACGCCGACCGTGTTCATGAGCAGCGAGTCGATGTCCACGACCTGGCCGGGCACCCCGGTCTGGAGCAGTTCGATGCCCAGGGAGATCAGGGCGCCCGCGGCGACCGTACGGACGAAGGACGCGAGCGGGGAGACATGGAGTCGGCCGCTGACCGTCGGGAGCAGGACACCCAGCGGGGCCAGCAGCGCGAGGCCCTCACCGATCCGCTTCGACGCCTCCGGCCAGCCCATGGCCAGATCGGCTCTGATGCTGGCCAGCGGGTGCAGATTCGGGGGCATCACCCAGGGGACGTCCCTTGGTCGCAGCGTGACCCAGGCGACGAGCACGAGATGTGCGACGAGGAGGACACCTCCTGCCACACGGACGCGAATCGCGGCACTGCCGCCGATGGAGCCTTGACGCTGCACGCCCCACAAGACGCCCCCTCCGGCACGATCGGTTCCGGGTGACGGCCAAGCACCGGGGTGAGGCTTCCGCCACATCGCCCTTTTGCGGCTCGTTCACCCCCGGGGCGCTTTCAGCCGCCCGTCACCTCGCTGGAAGGCGGTGTCTTGGTGCCCGGGTCGGAGCGGACGTCGTCCGTGCACTCGTAGCGGCGCAGGGGGGTGGTGTCCGGGCCGCCGAGGATCACCGAACCGTCGCCCTCGGCCGCGGCCGAGTCGGAGAACGTGCAGACGATCTGGGCGAGCGCGTACGACGTCAGGTCGGCCGGTGCGTTGCTCAGCCGCAGCGCGTCCTTGGGGTCCTTGGGGCGCGGTCCGCTGACCGTCATGCCGCCCCGCACGTCGGTCGTGTACCGGGCGTCCTTCTCGCCCGGCGACGGCGACTGCGCGAGCTGGTCCAGCAGCCCCTGCGCCACGATCACCCGCCGCTGCACGTCCGCCGTGCCGTCCGGCACCTGTACGGCCCGGTCGACGGTCACCAGCGACGACCCGCACAGCAGGAACACCTGCACGGGAACCCCGTGCGCGGCCTGCGGCGACACGTCCGGCTCGGTGAGCGTGCAGGGCACCATCGAGGGCGCGGCCCCGAAGTCGGTCGGCACCTCCGTGGCCCGGATCCCGCACCCCGCCAGCAGCAGCCCGAGCAGGGGGAGAGCCGTCAACCGGCGTACGGCTGCGGCCCGTTCCCCGGGCCGAGTCGTCAACTGTCGTACGGTCATGGCGTGTTCCCCTTGGAGCCGTCCGAGCCGTCGCCCTCGCCCTTGTCGGTCTCCTCCATGAGCGCGGAGGCGTCCCTGGGCAGCCGCAGCGTGAACACCGCGCCGCCCTCGGGGGAGTTGGCGGCGGTGATCTCGCCGCCGTGGATGTGGGCGTTCTCCAGGGCGATGGAGAGGCCGAGGCCACTGCCCTCGGAGCGCGGCCGGGAGGCGCTCGCCTTGTAGAAGCGGTCGAAGACGTGCGGCAGGACGTCCTCGGGGATGCCGGGGCCGTGGTCGCGGACCGCGATGACGAGGTCGTCGTCCTCAAGGCGGACCGACACCCTGACCGGCGAGCCGCCGTGCTTGAGGGCGTTGCCGATGAGGTTGGCGAGGATGACGTCGAGGCGCCGCGGGTCGAGCCGGGAGTGGATGCCGCGCTCGGCGTCCAGGTCCACGGCGTCCAGCCAGGCGCGGGCGTCGATGCACGCGGTGATCTGGTCGGCGAGGTCGACGTCGTCCAGGACGAGCCGGGCGGTGCCCGCGTCGAAGCGGGTGACCTCCATCAGGTTCTCGACGAGATCGCCGAGCCGCTTGGTCTCGCTGACGACGAGCCGTACGGCGGGCTCGATCATCGGGTCCACGCTGCCGGTCTCGGCGTCGAGTTCCTCCTCCAGCACCTCCACCACGGCGGTGATGGCGGTCAGCGGAGTGCGCAGCTCGTGGGACATGTCGGCGACGAAACGGCGCGAGGCGTCGTCCCGGGCCGCCATGTCGGCGACCCGTTTCTCCAGCGCCTCGGCGGTCTGGTTGAACGTCCGTGACAGTTCGGCGAGTTCGTCGGTCCCGGAGACCCGGAGCCGGGTGTCGAGCTTGCCCTCGCCGAGCCGGCGCGCGGCGATGCCGAGCCGGTGCACGGGCTTGAGGACGGTCGTCGCGGCGGCCTGCGCGAGCAGCGCGGAACCGATCAGCGCCAGCCCGGTGGCGATACCCAGCGACCAGGCAAGGGAGTTGAGGTCCTTGGCCTCCGGCTCAAGGGACTTGAGCATGTAGCCGGTCGGACCGCCGCCGATCATCCGCGTACCGGCCACCAGGAACGGTGTGCCGTGCTCGGTGACCCGCTGCCAGTACAGGTGGTACGGCTCCTTGTTGCCGTCGGTCACCGACTGCTGCTTGTTCACCGCCGTGCGCAGCGACTTGGGCACGTCCTCCAGTGAAAAGCCGTTCAGGCCGCCGGAGTTGCCGTAGACCGTCTTGTTGTTCGCGTCCTCGGCGACCAGCAGGACGCTGAAGCGCTGGCTGCTGTTGGCCATCTGGCCCGCGGTGCGCAGCAGTTCGTCCTGGGTGGGGTGGGCGGGGAGGGCGCCCGCGCGGTTCTGCATCTCCTGGCGGAAGTCGCGCAGTACGGCGTCCTGGGCGCGGGTGAGGACGGCCTCGCGGTTGAGCCAGTAGGCGATGCCGGACGCGGAGACGGCGGCGGTCAGCGCGACCAGACCGAACACGACGACCAGCCTGAGGCGCAGGCTGGTGAACCGCAGCCGCCACAGAACTCCCTTACGACCCGGGCGCCAGCCGCGGATCCCCCCTGGTGCGTCGGTCACTGAGGTGAGTCCAGGCGGTAGCCGACGCCGCGCACGGTACGGATGAGGGTCGGGGACGAGGGGATGTCCTCGACCTTGGCGCGCAGCCGCTGGACACAGGCGTCCACCAGGCGCGAGTCGCCGAGGTAGTCGTGCTCCCACACCAGCCGCAGCAACTGCTGCCGGGACAGGGCCTGTCCGGGCCGCCGGCTCAGCTCCAGGAGCAACCGCAGCTCGGTGGGCGTGAGTTGGAGGTCCTCGCCGTTCTTCGTGACGGTCATCGCGGCGCGGTCGATGACGAGCGAACCGAAGGTCGCCGCGTCGTTGGCCTCGCGCTCGCCGCGCCGCAGCACGGCCCGGATACGGGCGTCCAGCACGCGCCCCTGCACGGGTTTGACCACGTAGTCGTCGGCGCCGGACTCCAGTCCGACGACGATGTCGATGTCGTCGCTGCGCGCGGTGAGCAGAATGATCGGCAGCTGGTCCGTGCGCCGGATGCGGCGGCACACCTCGAAGCCGTCGATGCCGGGCAGCATCACATCCAGCACGATCAGGTCCGGCCGCTGCTCACGCAGCAGTTTCAGACCGTCCTCGCCGCTGGCAGCGGTGGCTACCCGGTGTCCCTGGCGCGTCAGCGAGAGCTCCAGGGCCGTCCGGATGGCGTCGTCGTCCTCGATCAGCAACAGGGAAGGCACGGGGCTCATTCTGGCCCATGGCGGGGTGCGGTTTCGACACCCCGCACGGGTGGGCCCCGTAGCGTCCCTTTCTGTGACCGGACTGTCCCTTTTCTGAGGGCAGCCGCAGAGACCCACCCCTGTGACAGGTCTGTGACAGTCGGGGGACACGTCCATGAAGTGGCCCCGGCAGGATTTTCGGCACAGGCAAGGAACCACGAAGGAACCGAGCCGGAAGATCCGAACACCGGGCAAGTCCACTACGGGGGGCGCGAGATGAACACGCTGCACAGCACCAGCAACAACGCAGTCATCACGCGTCTGCACGACGTCACCCGGGGTTCAGAGAAGTCCGGCGCTGATGGGGGTCCCTCCCGCGCGAGTGGGTTCGAGCGTGGGGGAGGGCGGGGGTGCGTTCGCGGTGCCGGGCGTCAGCACACCGGTTACATGACGGTGGTTGACGCGCACACGGGGGAAGCGCACGGGGGAAGCGCGTACAGGGAGGACACGGGGGAGCGTCGCTCGCTGTCGGAGGCGGAGTTCACCGCCTACGTCCAGGAGCGCCGCGCCTCCCTGTACGCCACCGCGTACCACCTGACCGGTGACCGCTTCGAGGCCGAGGACCTGCTGCAGAGCGCGCTGTTCTCGACGTACAAGGCGTGGGACCGGATCAGTGACAAGGCCGCGGTCGGGGGCTACCTCCGCCGCACCATGACGAACCTGCACATCAGCGCGTGGCGCCGCCGCAAGCTGAACGAGTACCCGACCGAGGAACTGCCGGAGACGCCCGGCGACACGGACGCGATGCGCGGCACCGAACTGCGCGCGGTCCTGTGGCAGGCGCTGACCCGGCTGCCGGAACTCCAGCGCACCATGCTGGTCCTCCGCTACTACGAGGGCCGCACGGACCCGGAGATCGCGGAGATCCTCGACATCAGTGTCGGCACGGTGAAGTCCAGCATCTGGCGGTCACTCCGCCGCATGCGCGAGGACGAGGTCCTCAGCTTCGGCCGTGACGAGGAGGACGCCTTCGGGGAGCTCGTCGCCTGAGGGTCGGGGGGGAAGTAGGTAACGGGGGAAGCACAAAGGGGACCACGGGGGATCGGTACCGGGGGGTGCCGACGGGGTCACGGGGGATACGGGGGGACACGGGGGAAGCACCACGGGGGAAAAGGGGAGAGCGGGACTGGAGGGCCGGGGGGTCCGTCCAGTCCCGCTTTTCCGTGTGCGCTCAGCGGACCGCCCGGTGGAACCTCATGAGCGTCGCTTCGGCAGGCGCGTCACCGACGGCGATGGCGACGTCCGGGTCCATCCCCTTGACCGCGTAGGCGGTGATCTTCCCTTGCGGTACGGCGACCTCGGCGTCGTCCGGGGTGTCGTCGCACTCCGGGACGGTGGCGGTCCCCAGCCGCTCGCCCACGGCGAAGTCCTCGTCCTCGGCGCCGAGATAGCTGCGGTCCCCGTACGTCACCAGATACGCGCAGGAGGCCGCCGAGGGCCCCTCGTCCGAGCATCCGACAGCGGCGGCGAGCAGCGCGGTCGTCACGATCAGCCGTCGGCCGGTCTGGAGGGCGGTCGTCATCGGCGTCCTTTCCGTCAGCAGGTCCTGGACCTACGACGGAGTGGGCGCCGGATTCGTTCGGGCCGGGCGCCGGCCGACCGCCGCCGCGGCGAGTCGGCCCAGGGCCTCGTCCTTGTCGCAGGCGTGTGCGCCGAGGCCGGTCTGGCGGGCCACGATCGAGCGCTCCAGCCGCATCAGCCGCCAGCCGCGCCGCAGCAGGAAGGGCACGGACTTGCGGCCCTCCTTGAGATCCCGCAGGAAACGGCGGCGGAAGGTGCGCACCGGGCCGCGGCTCAGGCACAGCGCGTCGGCGAGGACACCCAGTTCCTGGCAGCGGGTGATGACCTCGGCGGCGAAGATGCCCTCCGCTATGAACAACGGGGTCCGCCCGACGTCGACCGCCTCCGTACCCGTACGGGCGCTGAGCGAGATGTCGTAGACCGGCACGTCCGTACGGCCCGTGCGGCACAGCTCCACGATCGCGGCGACCGCGATGTCCGCGTCCCAGGAGTCGGGGTGGTCCCAGTCGATGTCCGAACTCCCCGCCACCAGCGGCAGCGTCGGGTCGTCGCCCTCTTTGTAGAAGTCGTCGAGCCGCAGCACGGGCAGACCGGACCGGGCGGAGACGAGGGACTTGCCGGAACCCGAGGGGCCGCACAGCAGCACGACACGGGCCGGTGACGGGGAAAGGATGCTCACGGGACACCAGTTTGACGCATTCCGTACGTCCTGCCGACCCCGCGGGTCGGCATTGGAACGCGCATCACACGTCAACTACCCTTCGTGCTGACCTGATTACCCTGCGCACCAGAAGGTGGCACCAGCAATGGCACGACACACGTCCCCCCAGCACCCGACCGCCCAGCGCGCCCTGGTCGCCCTCGCGACCGCCGGAGTAGCCCTGGGCGCGGGCGCGGCGAGCGCCGCCGCGGACACCGCGCCGGTCGTCGACGTGATGCGGACGCGGCCCACCTCGCTCGGCAAGATCGACCCCGCGGCGGGTCTTGGCGCCCTCACCGGCACGGTCGGCTATGTCACCGGGCCGGTTGCGGGGCTCAAGCCCAACCCGCTCGCGGGGACGGGTGTCGACCCGCTCGACAACGGGGTCGCCACCCAGCTCGCGGACTTTCAGCCGTTGGCCTCGCGGGCGTTGACGGGGCCGGTGGCGGAGGCGGAGTCGATCGGGAGCATGCCGGTGGTCGGGCAGGTGACGGGGTTGTTGGGGGGCTGAGCGAGTGCGGGGGAGGGGCGGGGAGCTGCGGTCTCGTTGCCGGGTGCGGGTCCGGTGGTGGCTGGTCGCGCAGTTCCCCGCGCCCCTACTGAGCGGCCTGCGGCCGGCTCAGTAGGACGAGCCGCCGGCTCCTAGAGAACCCGTGGGATGCCAGACCGTCTTTGTCTCCAGGAAGGCCGTCAGGCGGTTGATGCCCGGGGGCTCCGTGTAATCCACAGGCTGTGGACGGAGGACTCGCTTGAGGTTGTCGGCCGCCGCGATTTCCAGGTCCTTCGCCAGTACTTCGTCCGCGCCGGCCAAGTCGATCGCGTTGACGTCCTGGTGCGCGGCGAGGGGGGCCGCGATCTCCGCCGTCCTGCCGGAGAGGACGTTGACGACACCGCCGGGCAGGTCGGAGGTGGCCAGGACCTCGCCCAACGACAGTGCGGGGAGCGGGGAGTTCTCGCTCGCGATGACGACGACCGTGTTGCCGGTCGCGATGACCGGGGCGACGACCGAGATCAGGCCCAGGAAGGAGGACTCCTGGGGCGCCAGGACGGTGACCACTCCCGTCGGTTCGGGCGAGGAGAGGTTGAAGTACGGGCCCGCTACCGGGTTCGCGCCGCCGACCACCTGCGCGATCTTGTCGGTCCAGCCCGCGTACCAGACCCAGCGGTCGATCGCCGCGTCGACGACTGCGGCTGCCTTGGACTTCGACAGGCCCTCCGCGTCGGCCACTTCGCGGACGAACTGGTCCTTGCGGCCCTCCAGCATCTCGGCGATGCGGTAGAGGATCTGGCCCCGGTTGTACGCCGTCGCGCCGGACCAGCCGCCGAACGCCTTGCGGGCGGCCACGACCGCGTCACGGGCGTCCTTGCGGGAGGAAAGGGGCGCGTTCGCGAGCCACTTGCCCTTGGAGTCCGTCACCTCGTACACCCGGCCGCTCTCGCTACGGGGGAACTTGCCCCCGACGTACAGCTTGTAGGTCTTGAAGACGTTCAAACGGTCAGACATCGAGGTACGCCTCCAGGCCGTGGCGACCGCCCTCGCGGCCGAAGCCCGACTCCTTGTAACCGCCGAACGGCGAGGTCGGGTCGAACTTGTTGAACGTGTTGGACCAGATGACACCCGCGCGCAGCTTGCTCGCGACCGCGAGGATGCGGGAGCCCTTCTCCGTCCAGATGCCGGCGGAGAGGCCGTACTGGCTGTTGTTGGCCTTCGCGACCGCCTCCTCGGGCGTGCGGAAGGTCAGCACGGACAGCACCGGGCCGAAGATCTCGTCGCGGGCGACGGTGTGCGCCTGGGTGACGTTCGTGAAGAGCGTCGGGGCGAACCAGTAGCCGGAGGACGGGAGTTCGCAGGACGGGGACCAGCGCTCGGCGCCTTCCGCCTCGCCCTGTTCCACGAGGGTGGTGATCCGCGCGAGCTGCTCGGCGGAGTTGATCGCGCCGATGTCCGTGTTCTTGTCGAGCGGGTCGCCGAGGCGGAGGGTGGAGAGCCTGCGCTTCAGGGAGTCCAACAGCTCGTCCTGGATGGACTCCTGGACGAGCAGACGGCTGCCCGCGCAGCAGACCTGGCCCTGGTTGAAGAAGATGCCGGTGACGATCCCCTCCACCGCCTGGTCGATGGGGGCGTCGTCGAAGACGATGTTCGCGCCCTTGCCGCCGAGTTCGAGGGTGACCTTCTTGGTCGTGCCGGCCACCTGGCGGGCGATCGCCTTGCCGACCGCCGTGGAGCCGGTGAAGGCGACCTTGTCGACGTCCGGGTGCGCGACGAGCGCGGCGCCCGAATCGCCGTATCCCGGAAGGATGTTGACGACCCCCTTGGGGAGGCCGGCCTGGCGGCAGATGTCCGCGAAGAAGAGCGCGGAGAGAGGGGTCGTCTCCGCGGGCTTCAACACCACCGTGTTGCCGGTGGCGAGCGCCGGGGCGATCTTCCACGCCAGCATCAGGAGCGGGAAGTTCCAGGGGATGACCTGGCCCGCGACACCGAGGGGCTGCGGGTTCGTACCGAAGCCCGCGTGGCCCAACTTGTCGGCCCAGCCCGCGTAGTAGAAGAAGTGCGCGGCGACCAGGGGGAGGTCGGCGTCCCTCGTCTCCTTGATGGGCTTGCCGTTGTCCAGGGTCTCCAGGACGGCCAGTTCGCGGCTGCGCTCCTGGATGATCCGGGCGATACGGAACAGGTACTTGGCGCGCTCGGAGCCGGGCAGCGCCGACCACTTCTCGAAGGCCTTGCGGGCGGCCTTCACCGCGCGGTCGACGTCCGCCTCGCCCGCCTGGGCGATCTCGGAGAGGACCTCTTCGGTGGAGGGGGAGACGGTCTTGAAGACCTTGCCGTCGGCGGCCTCGGTGAACTCGCCGTCGATGAACAGGCCGTAGGAAGGCGCGATGTCGACGACCGAGCGGGACTCGGGGGCCGGTGCGTAGTCAAAGGCAGTCATGGGGGATCAGTCCACCGTCACGTAGTCGGGGCCGGAGTAGCGGCCGGTGGCCAGCTTCTGACGCTGCATCAGCAGGTCGTTCAGGAGCGAGGACGCGCCGAAGCGGAACCAGTGGTTGTCCAGCCAGTCCTCGCCCGCCGTCTCGTTGACGATGACCAGGAACTTGACGGCGTCCTTGGAGGTGCGGATACCGCCCGCGGGCTTCACGCCGACCTGTACGCCGGTCTGCGCGCGGAAGTCGCGCACCGCCTCCAGCATCAACAGGGTGTTCGCGGGCGTGGCGTTGACGGCGACCTTGCCCGTCGACGTCTTGATGAAGTCCGCGCCGGCCAGCATGCCGAGCCAGCTCGCGCGGCGGATGTTGTCGTACGTCGACAGCTCGCCGGTCTCGAAGATGACCTTCAGGCGGGCGGCGCCCGAGGCCTCCTTCACGGCGACGATCTCGTCGTGGACCTTCATGTACTTGCCCGCGAGGAACGCCCCGCGGTCGATGACCATGTCGATCTCGTCGGCGCCGGCGGCGACCGCGTCGCGCACGTCGGCCAGCTTCACGTCGAGCGCGGCGCGGCCGGCCGGGAACGCGGTGGCGACGGAGGCGACCTTCACGGAGGAACCGGCGACGGCCTCCTTGGCGGTGGCCACCATGTCGGGATAGACGCAGACGGCCGCGGTCGAGGGGCTCGTCCGGTCGGTCGGGTCGGGGCGGACCGCCTTGGCGCCGAGCGCCCGGACCTTGCCGGGGGTGTCCGCGCCTTCCAGCGTCGTCAGGTCGACCATCGAGATGGCGAGGTCGATGGCGTACGCCTTCGCGGTGGTCTTGATGGAACGGGTGCCGAGCGAGGCGGCGCGCGCCTCCAGGCCGACCGCGTCGACGCCGGGCAGCCCGTGGAGGAAACGGCGCAGCGTGCTGTCGGACGCGGTGACGTCACCGAGAGCGTGTGCGGTGGGTGCAGTGGTGGGCATGGTCACCAGACGAGCATATCTACGCGCGTAGCAGCTGTACACCCCGGGCGAGATGTGCGCCCCAAAGGGGCGCGGGGCTGTACCTGTGTGCGGCTCCGCCGCGTGGGCGCGAGCAACCACAACGCACCCGCAGTCGCGAACGCACACAACCCCGACGGCGACCAGGCGCACCTCTGAGGCAGAATCGGCACCATGACGACCCCGCCCCCCGACACCAAAGACCGGATCTACCGCTCACCCGCGGGCCTCGCCGGCGGGGTCCTGCTGCTGGCCATCGCCGGCTGGCTCGGCGTCGACGCCCTCGTGACCGGCCACGGCCGCACCCCGTGGCTCGCACTGGCGGGCCTGATCCTCGTCGTACCGGTGATCGTGGCGTTCACGCTCCGCCCGGCGGTGTACGCCAACCCGGACCGGCTGCGGATCCGCAACCCGTTCCGGATCGTCGTCCTGCCGTGGGGCGAGCTGGCCGCGCTGCGGTCCGGCTACTCGAACGAGGCTCTCACGAACGCGGGCGCCAAGTTCCAGCTGTGGGCCGTGCCGGTCTCGCTGCGCGCCCGCAAGAAGGCCGCGCGGCGCGAGGCGCGGGCCACGGCGGAGGCGGCGGGCGCGCAGCGCGGCGGCGGCAGGTCCGGGTCGTTCGGCAGGGCCGGCAGCTTCGGCTTCGGCGCCGGTGGCGGAACCGTACCGGGTGGGTCCACGCGCGCGGAGTCCGACCAGATCATGGCCGACCTGCGCGAACTGCTGGAGAACCGGGAGCGGGCGGAGTCGGCGCAGGGCGAGGTCACGGTGCGCTGGGCGTACGAGGTGATCGCGCCGGCGGTCACGGGTGCCGTACTCCTGGCGATCCTGCTGGCGGTGGGGTAGCGAAGTAGGGGAGTGTGTCGAAGGCCAGGTGGTGAGAGTTGCTGAACGGGTGGCCGTGGCATGTCACCCGAGCGGACAGGGCAATGCCGACGCCGCCCGGTTCGGGGCACATGTCACCACAGCGAGATGCAGGAACGACGGTTGTTCGAGGTAGAAGCCGTACGACACGTCGGCACTCGAGTGCAGTTGTTCGGCTGCGCTGCTCATCAGTCGGGCCAGCCGAGAGGCATCCTGGTCCCGCTCCGATGCGAACCGGGGCGCGTACTCGGCCAGTCGCTCACCGAGCCATGACGCGGCCTCCTTCGCATCCTGCCACGTGCCACGAACCAGCGAATCCGGCTTGAGCAGCCAGTATGCCGTTTCCAGGGGCGGCAGATCGGAAGTGGGGAATTCTGCGGCCACTTCGCGGTACCGCTGAATCAGTTCTGGTCTGCTTCCCGCCGGGGGCGGCTCGGGGTGCGGGGGCCGTCGTAGCGCTTCCTGGTCGAAGCGCTCTTTCGGGCCGGCCCACAGATAGCCGTGGTGGTGCACGCGTCGTTCCCGTTCGGAGAGGTGTCGACCGGGCGCGGACCCGAGGTCGGGTCATGGACCTCGCCCGGCCGACGGAGGGGAGGATCAGACGTTCAGGCCGAAGCGCGCCGGGTCGATCCCGGCCGCGTCGAGTTCCTCCCTGGTGAACCGCAGCGGCTGTGCGTCGGGCCGCTTGCTGTCGTTCAGGGCCCAGACACCGTCGCCGATCCGAGCCAGGGTCACGCAACCCTCCGTGCAGGGGCCACCGCACGCCTTCACGAACGAGGCCCCGCTGATGTCGAGCTTGTACAGATCATTTCCGTCCAGCACGACTGCGCCTTCCTGCTCGGCTGACTCATCTGATCGCGGCCATGGCTGACCGCCGCCGCCCATGTCGGGCGGGAGTTATGGGATTCCGCTACTGGAGCGGGGCTCTACTCGGCGCGAACGACCATGGCGAACGAGGTCCTGACGCGCCGGAAACCGGCGTGACCGGACCGACCCGTGTGGCTCATGCACTTCAGGTCGACTGCCGCCGGGGCATCGGCAGGAATGGCTTTCCAGCCGCAGTGCAGACACTCGGCCGCGAATGTCACATCCGTGTCGGGATGCTCCGTGATCCGGTTGAGCACGAACCGCATGGCTGCTCTGATACTCACAACACCCCTTTGCGGCTCCGTGCGTTGGCCTCGGCGACCTTGCTCGTCAGTTCCTCTGGCGGACTGATCGGAGGGGGCTTGTAGTCAGGACACTTCGGGCTGCCGCACTCACATCGGGGCCAGTGCAAAGCTGAACGGGGAGCCAGGTCGGCGCCTTCGTGATCAGCCGAATCGGTGTCCTGTGCCTTGCCTTCACCCGCCACGCCGCGCCCTCTCGATCGGTTCCGTGTGGATGCGACGACCGTAGGAAAGAGGGAATGCCGTGCTCTACGAACTTGCATGAGCTTGCGCGTCGAGGCGCGGCCCAAAAGCGGCGATCAACCGATGGAGTCGATGGCGGCGGTGATGATCGACCGGGCCTGCGCGCCGTACACGGCGATCGTGGACAGTTCTGAGAACGCCTTCGCATACTCGGCGATCTCGCTGGGTTGGGTGACGGTCAGGTGCGCGGAGACAAGTTCCACGTTGACCTGTGCGTCGTCGTACATGGTGAACGACTCGACGGGCCATCCGGCGCCGCGCGGTGTACCGAGAGGGATGACACCCAGGCTGACGGACGGGAGCGATGCGACAGAGATCAGGTGGCCCAGAGCTCCGGCCATCGTGTCGTTGTCGCCGATGACCGTGCGCAGTACCCATTCCTCGATGAGCATGGCGAACCGGTGGTCCCCGGAGTACAGGATGCGCTGCCGGTCCATGCGGACGGCCATGGCGTCGTCGATGTCGTCCGGCACGTCTCGCAGGCGTGCCACTGTGCTCAACACCGCGCGGGTGTAGGCCGGTGACTGGAGCAGGCCGGGAATCACCCAGGACTGGTAGACGCGGAAGCGGCGGGTGCGTTCGAAGAGCGGCGCCACGGACTGCTGGACGCGTCGCAGGCCGGCTCGTTCCATGCGCCGCCACTGGATGTACGCGCCCTCTATCCCGCGTGCCGTGGCGATCAGGTCGGCGGTCTGGTTCTGGGCGTCGCAGAGTGCGGTGTACGTCCGGATGTCGGCGTCGGACGGGAGTATCCGCCCGTTCTCAAGCCGCGAGCACTTCGACTCGTGCCAGTGGGCGCGCCTGGCCAGTTCCCGGGCCGTCAGGCCGACGTCCTTGCGGATCTCGCGAAGACGTCGGCCGAGGGCCTGGCGTGCCTGTTGAACACTGGAAGCGGTCACGCCGGGAATCGTGGTTCAGACGAGCCGATAGTCCGCGTGCGGTACAGCCCGGGCCCAGACGGCCTCGAACGCGTCCGCGCACAGATTCACGACCGTCGGAGCGTTGCTGTACTCCTCGTCATCAGGGGCGAGTTCGCCGTCGCCCGCGAAATGGTGGAAGACGACCGAGTCGTGGTCGAAGAGCCAGAAGTCGTTGCCGGGCAGAGCCAGTCCGGATGCGTGGCGGCGAGGCAGCCAGCGGACCTGTTCGCCCGCTTTCAGAGTGGGGTCGGTCAGGTGATGCTCGAACCGGATGTAGTCCGACACTGGTTCCGACACGATCCTGGCCCTGCGAACCTCGACGCCTTGTGCGACGAGATCGGTGATGAGCCGTAGCCAGGGCCGACGTTCAGGATCGCTGTCGGCGGGATCGTCCCGTACGCCGTTCCGCCAGGCGACGAACCGAGGATCGGAGCGCATGTACTCGTCGCGCATCTCCAGATGGACGGCGGAACGGACGCAGCGTCGCAGTCGCTCCTCAAGAGTCGGTGCCGACACCGTTCCTCACCTCCGGGAAGAACCGCACCATGCGCTTCGGAATCTCGATCACGTCCTCGTGGCCGGGAAGATCGAGCTGCGAACGCCTGGCTTCGTCGGCCACCTTCCAACCCTGCACCAGGTACGTGTCCTTCTCGTCGTCGAGGTAGATCGTGGGTGACTTGCCGTCCGGGCTTTCGGGATCCTGGCCGAGCTTGATCAAGGTCATTGCTGTCTCCCCTGTCGTTGGACGCCTGTGCTTGATCTTGTGGCCAACGCCGGTAGGAGGACAGGAACTTGCGGGAACTTGCGTGGGTATCAGTGTCTTTGGACGGCCGTTTGTGAGATGAAGACCGTCCAGGTTGTGGGCTGGACGGTGAGGTGGGGGCTGGAGGTGTTCTTGGAGTCCCGGACGTGGATGGTGGCCGGGGTGCGGGCTATCTCGACGCAGGCGGAGCCTTGTTCGCTGTACGTCGACTTCTGCCAGGTCAGTTCGGTCATAGTCGTCTCTCAGATGTCTTGGGCGACGCGGTGGATGAGGTCGAGCGAAAGAGCCGGTTTCAGGGCGACGGTCTCCATGCGGTCCAGCACGAGCCGGTACATCTCCAATCGTCCTGCTGCGTCGACGAGTTCGCTGCCGTGCGCGGTGTCCACCTCGACGGTGTCGAGGGTGGGTACCGGGCCGTGGAAGTAGTCGATGGCGTGGCCGGTGGTAGGGAACGAGGTGCCGTCGAAGGGAATCACACGGAGGCTGACAGCTGGGTGTTCGCTGATCTCGGTGAGGTGGTGCAGTTGGGCTCTGGCCACTTCGCGCCCGCCGAACTGCATGCGCAGAGCGGCCTCGTGGACGACGGCCGTGTACGGCGGTGGCTGCTCGCGGTAGAGGATGGCCTGACGCTTGATGCGGTGGGAGATGCGGTACTCGATCTCGTGGGGGCGCAGGGCCGGAACGGCTTCGCGGAACAGTGCTCGGGCGTGTTCCGGCGTCTGAAGCAGGCCGGGGATGTTGATGACCTGGGTCACTCGGAGTCCTGTGGAGTGGTGTTCCAGCTCGGCCAGGTCGAGGAGACGGGGTGGCAGGGCGTCGCGGTACTCCTCCCACCAGCCGCGCGTCCGGTCGGCTGCCATGGTGGCGAGGGCGTCGACCAGAAGCTGGTCCGTACAGCCGTAGATATGGGCGAGCGCGTGTACTCGATCCGCGTTGATGCCGAAGCGGTTGGCCTCGATATTGCTGATCTGGGCCGGGGTTGTACCCAGCGACCTGGCGGCCTCGACAGCGGTCATGCCGGCGCGTTCCCGCAGGCGGCGCAGTTCGATGCCGACTCGAAGTCGGCGTGCTGTGGGGATCGGCCGCGCTGTCATGCCTTCACTCCGTTTCGTACGCCTGGCGTGGGGGTCGCCCACACGAAGGATGCTGCTGAGTATTTTGCGGATTGGTGCAAAACATTCAGCACGAGAAGTCTATGGTGAACCACAAGCCGCTCAACCCCGGCCGGTAAGCCGGAAGCGCACCGCGCCGTCATGTCCGCGCGCGGCACTGCCACCGCCCGACCGGACATCGAGTGAGTCAAATCCCTCCACCGCAGGAGCCGTTCATGGTCACCGTATCCCCGTCCGACACCTGGACGTACGCCCTCCGCCTGCCCCATGACCCCCGCGCGGCACGGGTCGCACGCATGACCGTACGGACCGTGCTCGACACCCACGGCAGACATGAAGTCCTGGACGCCGTCGAGCTGTTGACGTCCGAATTGGTCACCAATACCTACCTGCACGCCACCGGCCCCGCCTCCCTCCGCCTGACCGCCCTCGCTGACGGACGTCTACGCGTCGGAGTCCGGGACAGCCACCCGCGCATCCCCGCCCCCTTCGGCGGGCCGCCCCGGGACAGCGTCCCGCGCGCGCCGACGGACGCGGAAGGCGGACGGGGGCTGCGCCTCGTGCAGGAGTACGCCGACTGCTGGGGCGGCTGGTCCCTCGGCGACAACCTGCTGGATCGCGGTGCCGGGAAGCTGCTGTGGTTCGAGGTGGGCCGGGGAAGGGGCAGTTCCTAGCGAGCGTATTGTTGGCCGACCCGCCGGTGCCGGGCACATCCCCGGAGGTGAAGCCGAGCCACGCCGACCACAGCCGTGGTCCAAGCCTCTGGGAAGTCATGGACACGATCCTTCAGCACCCGCTGCGGCTGCCCCCGGCCGCGATACCCGACGGCTGCGTCACCTGGGACGAGGAGGGGACGCGCGCGTGGGCGCGGGCGGGAGCCTCGTGGTGGGTGCCGGTCCGGCCGCGGCTGTGGCTGCTCGAACAGTCGGCGGTGCTCGCCCTGATCGTCGCCTTCTGTCTGCTGACCCTGACGGACCTGCCCCAGTATCTGATCGCGCTGCTGCCGCTTCAGGCCGTCTGGGGTGTGTGGCGGCCCGAGGTCGTACGGTTCTCCGTCCCGGTCGTGGTCGTGGTGCTGGCGGTGGTGGTCGGGGTGAGCGAGGTGGCGTGGCCGGCGCCCGTGTGTGCCGCTGCGCTGCTCGTCGCCTCCGTGACAGCCACCGAACTGCGGGCACGCGCGCGTGCCCGGCAACGGAGGATCGCCCTGGCGGCGGCCGGCGGGGTCACGGCCGTGCTGCCCGTGGCGGACGCGCCGGTGCGGCGGGGCCGGTTCCTCCTCGGATTCGGCACCGTCGTGGCCGTACCCGCACTCGCGATGCTCGTCGCCTCCGCGCTGTCGCGTGACGCGGAGGACCGCCAAGGGGCGGCCGGGGCGGGCCTGTTCCTGCTCGGGCTGGCGTTCACCGTGCTGCTCTCCGGAGTCCTCGGCAGGCGGCGGGCCCGCGCGTTGCGCCGGGCACCCGCGCCGGTGCTGCGCGTCCTCGTCCGCAAGGACGGTCACGGGGACGCCGTGGTCTTCGCGGCGGACGACACGACGGGGGCCCGGCCCCTGTTCACGGTCCCGGTGATGACACAGGCCGTCGACGAGGACGAGGACGAGGAGGAAGAGAGCGACGAGGAAGAGGAGCTGGACGAACTCCTCGACGGGCTCAAGGACGAGGAACGCGGTCCCCTGCACGAGGCCGTTCTCTACGGCACGCCCTGCGACGGCGCCGAGGTCCTGCTCGTCGGTGCCGCCCCGAAGCCGGGCGAGCCGCCGCTGACCGAGTGGTCGACGGGTCCGGTACGGCCGCTGTCGGAGCGCGGCCTGCGCTCGCGGCTCGCCCGCGAGGAGCGGGCGGCGGTCCGGGCGGCGCGTGCCGAGGCGGAGCGCGCGGAACTGGTCGAGGCCGCGCGGACCATGACCGTCGTACCGGTACGACGCTGGCGGGCGGGGCCGGTGGACCTGCTGTCGGCCTTCCTGGTGGTGCAGTGGGGCGTCTGGCTCTGTGTGATCGGGTTCGACGGCGTTTTCTGGCACCGGGCCCTGCTGCTCGCCGTCGGTCTGATGGGCGCCCTCACCGTCCCGGTGAAGCTGCGCTGGCGCCTCACGGCCGACCGCACCGGCATCTGGCTGAACCGGCTGCGCGCCCCCCGCCACATCCCCTGGGACGACCTGCGCGCGGCGCGCCGGGAGTCGTTCGAGTTGCAGCTGCGGGTCCGTGGCGGCGACAACTGGGCGGTGTCCGCGCCCCGTTGGCCCTGGTTTCAGCGCAGGCGCGGACTGACTCACCCTTACGACACCCTCGCCGCCGAACTCTCCGCGATGATCGCCGACCCCGCCCTGCGCCCCACGGGCGAGAGCGGTGAGAAGGAGCGCGGGCGCCCGCTGTGGCCGTTCGCCGTGGTCCTCGGTGTCGCCTGGATCGCGGCGCTCGTCACCCGCTGGATGTCCTGACCGCTGTGCGGGGCGGTGCCCCCATGCCGACGCTTCCGTCCCCTTATTGGCAACGTTGTCCAAAGCGCGGCGTGAGCTCTTTCCCTGTGCCTGTCCTAGGGGTTACCTAGGGGATACTTCGACATGAAGCGTGTGCCCGGCAGTCACTTTTGTCTCGTGCCGTTCATCTCCGCCTCAGTAGATTGCTGATGCCGTCCATAGCGCCGTACCTGCGGGTTTTACTCATCAATGGGCGGCAAGGGGTGGGGACATGGAGCGGTCCGGCGAGGCGGCAAGACCTGTCGTCGCGGTGATGGGCATGAGATGTCAGATCGACATCGACGGCCGGGGCGGGTTCGGCTGGCGGCTGGTCGCCCCCAACGGGCGGTCGGTGGCGGTGTCGTTGACCTCGCACGACAGCCATGAGCGATGTCGTGCGGCCTTCGCGAGGCTGTGTTCGCGGCATGCGGAGATGGGCGGTGGCATCCAGCACAGCACCGGGGGCGGTGGCTGGGTGTGGGTGGTGTGGGAGACGTCCGGGCGGCATCTGGCCGGGGCGGCGCGGACGTACGAACGGCACGCCACGTGTCGTGCCGCCTACGACCGCTTCCGCGCGATGCTGCCCGAACTGGTGGGTGCGGGGCCTGAGTTATTCGGGGACAGTAGCTGACTTCCAGTCAACTTGCCTGTCCCTGCGGCGAGTTCGTCAACTGATACTGCCCCTGGGCGAGTTGGTCCATGGTGGTGCGAGTGCCCCGCGCAACGGTTGTTGCCCCCAGGGCACCTCTCGTTCACACCTCGGGGCGAGCATGTCAATCGTGGCCCCGGAGCGTCGGCACCGTGCCTGTGCCGAGACGAACCAGACAGCCGCAGCCCGTGACCGCTCTCGCGGCCGGGCCCCTCGATGACGACGCGCCGAGACGCCTGTACCCCGACCCGGGTCTGCCCGACCGGGTGTTCCGCGCGGTGCTGCGTTCCGGCGGCACCTTCGTGCTGGCCGTCATGCTGCTCGTGGGCGGCTTCCTGCTCTACCGGGCGTGGCTGGCGCTGGACAAGGCCGGCTGGTCGTTCCTGACCACCGCTCAATGGGCCCCGGACCAGGGCGACTTCGGCATCGCGGCCGTGCTTGTCGGGACCGTGCTGATCGCGATCGTCGCCGTCCTGGTCGCCGTACCGCTGGCCACCGGCGCGGCGCTGTACATCTCGGAGTACGCGCCGCCGCGGCTGCGGCAGACGCTGATCAGCGTCGTCGACCTGATGGCCGCGGTGCCGTCCGTGGTCTACGGACTGTGGGGCGTGTTCTTCCTCCAGGACAAGGTGCTGCCGGTCGCCCGCTGGATCTCCACCTACTTCGGGTGGATCCCGGTCTTCGACGTGCGGGGCGCCGACCCGGCCGACCCGCTGGCGCCCGAGAGCCTCTACACGTCCTCGACGTTCATCGCGGGCCTTGTCGTCGGCATGATGATCGCGCCGATCGTCTGCTCGATCATGCGCGAGGTCTTCTCCCAGGCCCCCGCCGGTGAGCGCGAGGGCGCCTACGCGCTCGGCGCCACCCGCTGGGGCATGATCCGCAGCGTCGTCCTGCCCTTCGGGCGCGGCGGGATGATCGGCGGCACGATGCTCGGGCTCGGCCGGGCGCTCGGCGAGACCATCGCCATCTTCATGATCATCTCGGTGACCTTCGACATCCAGTGGCACGTCCTGCAGTCCGGGACCAGCTCGATCGCCTCGCTGATCGCGCTGCACTACGGCGAGGCCAGCGAGTTCGGCATGTCCGCGCTGATGGCGGCCGGCTTCGCGCTGTTCCTCATGACGCTGATCGTCAACTTCGCCGCCTCCTCCATCGTCGCCCGCTCGCGCTCGGGCGCGACGAGCGACGCCTGACCACGCCCCCCGTCCAACTCCCCGGCGCCCGCAGCCCCTTACGCCATACAGGAATGAGCGACCATGACCGTTGCCCCTGAAGCGCCCGGCGCGCGTCAGGCGACCGGCCGCCCGCGCACCACGCTGCCGGGCCCCGCGCGCACCGCCGAGCCGGGCGGGGAGCGCCGCCGCGCCCTGACCCGGCTGCGCGCCACCGACACGTACGCCGTCGTCGGCGCCTCCGCCTCCGCGCTGTCGCTGACCTGGCTGCTGTTCGCCTGGCTGCTCCCCTTCAACGGCGCGGTCGGCTTCGTCGTCCTGGCCTACGGCCTCTTCCTGCTGATCTACGCCCTGCTGGTCTCCTTCGACGAGGACGGGCCGGCCATCGTCGACCGGATCGCGGCGGCGGTCGTCCGGTCGATGGGCGTGCTGCTGGTCGTGATCCTCGCGTTCGTCGTCGTGTACGCGCTCGTCGAGGGCCGCAAGGCGCTGACGCACCTGAACTTCTTCACCCAGGACATGAAGCTGGCCGGCCCGCTGGAGCCGCTCAGTGTGGGCGGGGCGCTGCACGCGGCGGCCGGCACCCTCATCATGATCACCATCGCGCTGCTGATCACCGTGCCGGCCGGGCTGCTCTGCGCGGTGTTCCTCACCGAAGTGCCCGGCGGCTACGCCCGGTTCGTGCGCACCATCGTCGAGGCGATGACGGCGCTGCCGTCGATCGTCGCCGGCCTGTTCATCTACGCCACCGTGATCCTCGGCCTCGGCCTGGGCCAGTCCGGCCTCGCCGCCGGTCTCGCCCTCTCGGTGATGATGCTGCCGATCATCATCCGCGCCGCCGACGTCGTCATCCGGCTGGTGCCCGGCACCCTGCGCGAGGCCAGCTACGCGATGGGGACGAGCCGTTGGCGCACGGTGTGGCACGTCGTCCTGCCGACCTGCCGCTCGGGTCTGACCACCGCCGTGATCCTCGGCACCGCGCGCGGCATCGGCGAGACCTCGCCGGTGCTGCTGACCGCGGGCTACACCAACGACCTCAACCTCAATCCGCTGCACGACCCGATGGTCTCGCTGCCGCTCGTCACCTTCGAGTTCGTCAAGTCGCCCGAGCCGAACATGATTTCGCGCGGTTTCGGTACGGCGGCGCTGCTGATGACGCTGGTGCTGCTGCTGTTCGTCGCCGCGCGCGTCGTCGGCGGCCGTGGACCAGGGCAGTTGACGCGCCGTCAGGAACACCGGCGCGTCCTCGCGTCGGGACGTGACGCGCGTCGCTTCGCCGGGCGCCCGGCCGCCCCCGCTTCCACCCCGAGCCTCAACGCCCTTACCGACAAGGGGAGTTCGTCGTGAAACCCGCCACTCGTTTCCGTCTGGCGGCCACCGTGCTGTCGTTGCTGTGCGCCTTGTTCGCCGTCCAGACGCCGTCCGCCGCAGCCGCCTCCTACGCGAAGATCACCGGCTCCGGCTCGACCTGGAGCTCCAACGCGGTCCAGCAGTGGGTCCGCAACGTCAAGGCCAACTACGGCATGACGGTGAACTTCTCGGCCAACGGCTCCTCGCAGGGCCGTCAGCAGTTCAAGAACGACACCGTCGACTTCGCGGTCTCCGAGATCCCCTACGGCCTCAAGGAGCAGGGCGTCACGGAGGTCCCGCCGAGCCGCGGCTACGCCTACATGCCGATCGTGGCCGGCGGTACGGCGTTCATGTACAACCTCAAGATCAACGGCAAGATGGTCACCAACCTGCGGCTGTCCGGCGAGGTGGTCACCAGGATCTTCACCGGGAGGATCACCCGCTGGAACGATCCCGCGATCGCCGCCGACAACCCGGGCCTGACCATGCCGGCCCGCGCGATCGTCCCCGTCGTCCGCTCCGACGGCTCGGGCACCAGCGCGCAGTTCACCACCTGGATGTCCAAGGAGTACCCCGCCCTGTGGAGCGACTACTGCTCCCGTACCGGGCGCGGCAGCGGCAACTGCGGCATGACCTCCTTCTACCCGCTGCTCAGCGGCTCCACGATGGTCTCCAAGTCCGGCTCGCTCGGCGTCTCCGGCCATGTCCGCCAGCCCTCCGGCGAGGGCGCGATCACCTACGTCGAGTACTCCTACGCCAAGAACACCGGCTTCCCGGTGGCCAAGGTCCTCAACAAGGACAACTACTACGTCGAGCCGACCGCGGCGAGCGTGGCGGTGGCCCTGACCAAGGCCGAGATCAACCAGAACAAGCAGTCCTCGAACTACCTGACGCAGATCCTCGACGGGGTCTACACCAACGCGGACGCCCGCACCTACCCGCTCTCCAGCTACAGCTACATGATCCTGCCGACGAAGGTGGAGGCGGGCTTCACCGAGGCCAAGGGCAACTCCCTGGGCACGTTCGCCCGTTACTTCCTGTGCGACGGACAGCAGCAGGCGGACGACCTGGGCTACTCGCCGCTGCCGAAGAACCTCGTCGAGGCGGGCTTCGAACAGATCCGCCGGGTCCCGGGCGCTCCCACGAGCACGATCAACATCAACGACTGCCGCAACCCCACCTTCTCCGGGGGCGTCAACACCCTGATCAAGAACGCCCCTTACCCCAAGGCCTGCGACAAGAAGGGGACGGCGCAGTGCACCACAGGGACGGCCGGCGCGGCGGGCACCGACACCCCGGTGAAGCCCTCCGCGAACGGCGGTAGCACCTCGGGCGGCGCCAACTCCTCGGCCGGCGGCTCGACTTCCGGCGGTTCCTCCGCCACGGGCGGCACCGGCGGCACGGACACCAACGGCGACGGCACGCCCGACGGCACCGCGAGCGCCGCCGCCGGCGGCACCACCGGGGGCACCGTCGACCCCGACACCGGTCAGGTGGTCAGCGGCGACGGGACCGGCACCGGCACCGGCGACACGTCGGTCGTCGCCAACCCGGTGGCCCTCGCCTCCGACAACGGCCTCGGGATGCGCGGCGCCCTGATGGCCCTGTCGGCCGTCCTGCTGCTCGCGGTGGTCGTCGGACCACCGCTCACCGCCCGGATGCTGGCGGCCCGTTCGCGCCGCAAGAGGGAGTTCTGATGAGACGCCTGACGGTACGGAGGCCGGTCGGCCGGCGGCGGGTGGCCGCGGGCGTGGGCTGCCTGGTGTCCGCCCTGGCGCTGGCGGTGCTGCCGCTGCCCCGGGGCGCGGACCAGGCGCGGGCCGCGACCACCGAGAGTTCCGCGGTGACCGAGAGCGGGGCGAAAGGGACGTACGGCGACGACTTCTCGAAGCTCAAGGTCACCGTGCACCAGACGAAGGACCTGACCGGGCAGGGCGTGCGGGTGACCTGGACGGGCGGGGAGCCGTCCGCCAACGACCAGACGAACTTCCTGTCGGTCATGCAGTGCTGGGGGGACCAGGCGACCGGACCGGACCGTACGCAGTGCGAGTTCGGGCTGGCGGCGGGCGCGCAGGCAGGCAACGGCCGGTCCGTGTACCAGGGTTCCTCCTCCGTCGGCGACCCGCTGGAGACCGCGTCCTCGACCCCGGTCGACCGGAACGGCGACCACTACGTGCCGTTCCGGCCGGTCGAGGGCCAGGGCGCCGCCACCACCAGCGGCACGGACACCACGTACTTCACCGACGGGGACACCAACGCCGTCGCGTTCCTGCCGAACGACGGTGACGGCGGCGGCGACATGTCGTTCGAGCTGAAGTCGGCCGTGGAACAGCCCGCCCTGGGCTGCGGCGCCCGCACCACCTCGGCCGGCGCGATCGAGCCGTGCTGGCTGGTGGTGGTGCCGCGCGGCACCCACGACCCCGGCGGGCAGCAGCACCAGCCGGGCAGCCAGGTCTCCTCCGCGCTCAGCCAGTCGAACTGGGACCAGCGCATCGTGTTCCGGCTCGGCTTCGCGCAGGTCACGGACAACTGCGACGCGGACAAGCCCGAGCGCGGGATCATGGGTTCCGAACTGGCCACCGATGTCGTCACGTCGTGGCAGAGCGCGCTGTGCAGGACCGGGACCTACCGGTTCAACTACACCCAGTCCGGTGAGCAGCAGGCGCGGGACGCCGTGACCTCGGGCGACTCGGAGGCGGGGCTCGCCATGACGGTGGATCCCGTCGAACCGGTCGACGGGGCGCCCCAGGTGGTGCACGCGCCGGTCGCGGTCACCGGGCTGACGATCGGGTTCGTCTGGATGTACGACGCGACGGGCGGCAGCCGCCCGCTGCCCGAACTCAAGCTCAACCAGAGACTGCTGGCCAAGGTGCTCACGCAGTCCTACCCCCTCAGCCTGGTCAAACCGGGCGACAAGGTGCCCGACGACCTCTCCGGCAACCCGGACTCCCTCGTCAAGGACCCCGAGTTCCTCGCGCTCAATCCCGGTCTCGCGGGTCAGGCGGCCGGCAACGCCCCCCTGGGTCTGGCCGTCACCCAGGCCAACACCGACTCCGCCCGCATGGTGTGGAAATACATTCTGGCGAACACCGATGCGCGCGAGTTCATCGGAGGGAAAAAGGATCCCTGGGGAATGAAGGTCAACCCCGCGTACGCGGACGGGGTGATCTCGGATTCCCTGGATTTCTTCCCCAAGACCGATATCACGCCCACCACGACCGACTGCGGCGGCGGCAACACCACCACCATCACGTACACCGGGATGGACGTGGTCCCCTATGTCAACGACATGCACGACGGGGCACTGAAGGTACGCCGTGGTGACATCGGCACCGCCTATCAGTGCGTGCTCAGCGACAACGTGCCGAAACTGACACCGGTGGGCCGGCCGATTCCGACGAACCAGCGCCAGTTCGGCCTGGTGGACAACGCGTCCGCGGTGCGTTACCTGCTGGGCGCCGCCTCCCTCCGGAACGCGGACGGCGCGTACGTCAAGCCGACGGACGCGTCCCTGCTCACGGCGGTCGGCGAGATGCCCGACTCGGACGTGGCCGGCGTCAAGGCGCCCGATCCCGGCAGGATGAGGGACGGCGCCTATCCGCTGACCGCCGTGGTCTACGCGGCGGCCTCGCTGGACCAGGCCAAGGACGCCCGGCTCGACTACGCCAAGGTGATGCGCTACGCCGCCGGCGACGGCCAGACCCAGGGCACCGCGAAGGGCCAACTGCCGTACGGATACGCCCCGTTGCCCACCGCGCTGCGCACACAGGCGCGGCAGGCGGCGGACCGGCTGGAGAAGGGCGTGCCGGACGTGGCCGAGTCCTCCACCGGCACGTCCTCGGGCGGCGGCGACCTGAGCGGCACCGGCAGCGGCGGCACGACGGCCGGCGGCGCGACCGGCGGCAGCGGCGGCACCGGGTCCACCGGCACGCCGGGCGCCACCGCCGACGCGTCGGACACCGCCCACCCCTCCACCGCCCCGACGGAGACCGACCCGGCCAAGCAGAACGTGGCCCAGTCCGGCGGATACACCCCGTCCGAGGTACTCGGGATCGTCCGCTGGGTACTGCTCGGTGTCCTCGTCGCCGGCGGCCTGGCCGCCCTCGCCGGCCCGGTCGCGCTGCGCCTCTCCGTGCGCCGGGGGGCGGCCGGCGGCTGAGCAATTCGAGAGGTCCGGATTCCCGGGGCGCATCAGTGCCCCGGGAAATCCGCACACCGTCGAGTGAATTCCCTTGGAGTCACTTAGGAAAGGGAGTCGTAACCTGATGACCGGCTGGAATTGGTGGCCTCAGGACACGATTCTGCGGAATTGTTCTGGGTGGCCGGTCGACGGGCCGGCGGCGAAAGAAATCCGGATTTCTCTTGCACGTCTTCCGCTTGTACGTCTTCCGCTTGTACGTCCTTTGCCCGATCCGTTTCCACGGAGGAGAACCCAAGTGAACGTCAAGTCCCGCCTGCGTATCGGTGCCGGTGTCGGTGCGGTCGCCCTGGGCCTCGGTGCCCTGGCCGCCCCCGCCTACGCGGACCCCAGCCCGGCCACCGACTACCGCCAGCTCGCCGGTGTCGGTTCCGACACGACCCAGGACGTCATGAACGCCCTCGGCGACACGATCACGAACTCCAGCGGCAAGGTCATCGCTTCCTGGAACGCCACCGCCACCAGCACCAACCCGATCAAGACCAAGGCGACCGGCTGTCAGATCGCCCGCCCCGACGGCTCGGGCGCCGGCATCACGGCCCTCAACACCGCCGTGGACGGCTCCACCGGCTGTGTGGACTTCGCCCGTTCCTCGCGCGGCCCGAACAACACCACCACCACGGACCTGACCTTCATCCCGTACGCGAAGGACGCGGTGTCCTGGGTCAAGCAGGACGGCAGCACGCTGCCCGACAACCTGACGACCGCCCAGCTCAAGGCGATCTACGAGTGCACCCTGACCTCGCTCAACGGGATCACGCTCACCCCGATCCTGCCGCAGTCGGCCTCGGGCACCCGCGCCTTCTTCCTCAACTCCATCGGGGTGACGACCCCCGGCTCCTGCGTCACGTCGAACTCCACGATCCAGGAGAACGACGGCTCGGCGATCGACAGCCCCGGCGACATCTTCCCGTACTCGGTGGCCCAGTACACCGCCCAGGAGAGCTTCGTCGTGGACGACCGCCGCGGCGACGCCGTACTCGGCTCCGTGAACGGGGTGGGCGCCCGCAACGACGACCTGACGCTGAACCTGAGCTTCCCCTACCTGCGGAACGTCTACAACGTCGTCCCGACCGCCAAGCTGTCGGACTCCCTGATCGCCGCCACCTTCGTGGGCACCGGCTCGGCGGTGTGCCAGAACACCTCCGTGATCACCACCTACGGCTTCGGCGCCCTCGCCGGCGACTGCGGCAGCACGACCCTCAAGGGCGAGAGCTGATCACCGTCCAGTAGCCGCGCACCGGCCGGGCACCCACGTGGTGCCCGGCCCTGTCGGCGTATTCATCCACGACCCGAACCCCGTGGGGGGACCACCACATGACTCACCGTCTCGCACAACTCAGATCACCGGTAGCGCTGTTGACCTGCTGCGCGCTGCTGTTCGCCGCGCTGGCCGGGGTGCTCGCCTTCTCGGGTCGGGCCAGCGCCGCCACCGATCTCGGCAAGCTCACGGTCGCCCCGGCATCGGGGAACATCGCCGACATCCCCATGACCACGTCCGTCACCACGAGCTCCGGCTGCAACGCGACCACCGCGCAGACCGTCGTGCTCCGGCTGGTGAACCCGACGACCCCGACCTCGTCCCTGCCGCTCGCCCAGTCGTCGACGAAGACCGGTGTCGGCGCGGACCCGTTCACCGTGGCCCTCCAGGCGACGGCGGCCAAGCCGAGCCTGCAGTCGGTGCTGACCTCGTCCGGGGTCTCCGCACCCTACGACGGCACGTACACGGTGATCCTGACCTGCGGCACCAGCGCCACCGCCGACCGCTTCCTCGCCAAGATCCGGGTCACGGGCACCACCTGGGCCCTGCTCGAACAGCAGGCGACGACCCTCGCCGTGAGCGCGGCCTCCGGAGTCTCCGTGGGCGCCGACCTCAAGCTCACCGCCACGGTGACGCCCGCCTCGGCGGCCGGTTCGGTCGAGTTCAAGAACGGCGACACCTCGCTCGGCACCGCACAGGTCACGAACGGCACGGCCGAACTCACCGTCAAGGCACCCGCGATCGGCGGCCCCCTGCCGTTCACCGCCGTGTTCACCCCCACCGACGCCGACGCCTACTCCGGCGCCGAGGCCACCGGCAGCGCGGACATCGGCTACGTCGTCTCCGCCAAGGACGCCGACGGCAACGCCCTCGCCGCCGATCCCACGCTGTACATCGGCCAGAAGACCAAGGTCACCGTCAAGGGCTTCACCCCGGCGGCCACCGTGCACGTGAGCCTCGCCAACTCCACCGCGACCTACGCCGACCTGACCGCGAACGCCGACGGGGCCGTCGCCGACTACGCGTTCACCGTGCCGGACCAGCTGCCCAACGGCGACCACACCCTTCAGTTCTCCGAGAAGACGGGCATCTACGCGTCCCTGCCGTTCGTCAGCACCGACGCGACCCCCTCCGGCAGTCCCACCCCCACCGAGGACCCCGACCTCACCGTGACCGACGCGGACGGCAAGACCCTCGGCACCGACCCCGCCCTCATCCCCGGCCAGAAGGTGACGATCACCGCCCGCGGCTACACCGCGAGCGCCGCGGTCAAGGTCACCCTCGCCGACAGCGACGCGGCCTTCGCGGACGCCAAGGCCAACTCCGCCGGGACCGTGGACAGTTACGCGTTCACCGTGCCGAGCGGCATCGCGGACGGCGACCACACGCTGACCCTCGCCGAGGACAAGGCCGACGGGCACAGCGTCTCCTTCGCGTTCACGACCGGCACCGACTCCAGCGGATCCCCCTCGCCCAGCCCCTCCGACACGGACTCCGGTGCCACGCCCACCGACGGTTCCACCACCGGCGGTTCGGACACGGGCGGTACTACCGGCGGCGACAACGGCACCGGCACGGGCACCGGCTCCATGGCGGCCACCGGTACCCAGATCGGCGCGATCGGCCTGGCCTCCCTCGCGTTCCTGGCCGCCGGTTCGGCGCTCGTCCTCCACATGCGCCGCAAGGGTCTGCTGACCTTCGGCGGCGACGACACCCCGCAGCACCGCTGACCGGCCGGACGGCTCCGGGGGCGCACGCCGACGCGCCCCCGGACCCGCCCGACCGCCGCACGAGACACGCCGTGCACAGCGGCGTCGCACGAAGGAAACCGTCCCGCTTCGAGGAGCGCACCCCGTGACCACGCTCGCCCCGCCGCCGGCCGACGCGTCGGCGCCGACCGACGGCCCGCCACCGCCCCCGCCGACCACGAAGCCGCGGCAGGAGACCCCGCGGCCCCCCGCCCGCCCCGGGCTCGCGCTCGCCGGGGCGGCCCTGTGCGTCCTGGCCGCCGTGCTCCTCGGCTTCGCCGCGAACCTCACGGTCGTCGGCCACCTCCAGCACGCCCGCGACCAGCGGACCGCCTACGACGAACTCCGCAAGGAACTCGCCCTCGGCACCGCCCCCGTGGGCCAACGCGACTACGAGGGAAGGATGTTGAAGCCGGGCGCGCCTGTCGCGCTCCTGCGCATCCCCGTCCTCGGCATCAAGGAGGTCGTCGCCGAGGGCACCACCTCCGAGGTGCTGATGTCGGGGCCGGGCCACCGCCGGGACACCCCGCTGCCCGGCCAGGCCGGCACCTCGGTGATCATGGGCCGCCAGTGGGGCTACGGCAGTCCCTTCCTCGACCTGCACAACCTGCCCGTCGGCGCCCGCGTCGAACTGACCACAGGCCAGACCAAGGCCGTCTACAAGGTCACCGGCATCCGCCGCGCGGGCGACCCGCTGCCCGCCCCCATCGGCCAGGGCAAGGGCCGGCTCACCCTGATCACCGCCACCGGAGGCCCGTACACCCCGAGCGGTGTGCTGCGCGTGGACGCCGAGCTGATCACGCCCGTGCAGGCCAACCCGCCGCGCGAGCTGCGCCCCGGCTGGATCGCGGCCTCCGAGGAGGCGCTGGGCGGCGACGACGGCGCCTGGCTCCGCGTCTTCCTGTGGTCCCAGGGCCTGTTGCTCGCCTCACTGCTCGCGGTGGTCGCCCACCGCGTCTGGGGCCGCTGGCAGACCTGGATCTGCGCCGGCCCCCTGCTGCTCGCCCTGGGCCTCGCCGACTCCGGGGCCATCGTGTCCCTGCTGCCGAACCTGCTCTGAACCACCCGACCCCGTACGGGAGTTGACCTCACCACCATGTCCACCGACCTCACCGGGAACGCCCCCTCGGACGCGCACCCCGACCTCACCGACACCCTCCTCCAGCCGCCGCTCACCGGCACCGGACAGGGTCCCGCGAGCCTGCGCGCCGACTCCGTCTCCGCCTGGTTCGCCGACCACAAGGTCCTCGACCGGGTCTCGCTCACCATGCCCGCCCGCGAGGTCACCGCGCTCATCGGCCCCTCCGGCTGCGGCAAGTCGACCTTCCTGCGCATCCTCAACCGCATGCACGAACTGATCGGCTCCGCCTCACTGGCCGGCCGCGTCCTCCTCGACGACGAGGACATCTACGACCGGGGCCGCCGCATCACCCACGCCCGCCGCCAGATCGGCATGGTCTTCCAGAAGCCGAACCCCTTCCCCGCCATGTCGATCTACGACAACGTCCTCGCCGGCCTCAAGCTCAACGCCATCCGGGCGAGCCGCGACGGCAAGGACGACCTGGTCGAGGAGTGCCTGGTCAAGGCGGGCCTGTGGAAGGAGGTCAAGGACCGCCTCCGCCAGCCCGGCGGCGCCCTCTCCGGCGGACAGCAGCAACGCCTGTGCATCGCGCGGTCGTTGGCGGTACGACCCCGGGTCCTGCTGATGGACGAACCCTGCTCGGCGCTCGACCCGACCTCCACCCGGCGGATCGAGGAGACCATCGCAGAACTCAAGTCGGAGGTGACCATCGTCATCGTCACCCACAACATGCAGCAGGCCGCCCGCGTCTCGGACAGCTGCGCCTTCTTCCTCGCCTCGCAGAACACCCCGGGCGTGATCGTCGAGCACGGCGACACCCAGGCGATGTTCAACTCGCCGCAGGACGAACGGACTTCGGACTACGTGAACGGACGGTTCGGATGACGCGGTGGCCGGGCACGGTCGCGGGCGCGGGTGTGTTCGCGGCGGTCCTGCTCCTCGCCGGCTGCGGGTCCGGGGTGCGGGCCACGCACACCGCGGCCGGACCGACGGCCGCGACGACGTCCGCTCCGGCCGTTGCTCCCGCTCCTTCGCCGTCACGGCCGGTCGCAGCCGCCCCGACGGCCTCCCCGGCAGCTCCACCGCGCCGGGCACCGGCATCAGCCCCGGCCCCGGCCCGTCCCTCGCCGGGCGCCTCCGACGGCCGGGTGCCCGGCCCGGACCTGTCCCGGCCGGTGCCCGTCGCCTCTCCCCGCCGCACCCGCTCCGCCGCGCCGGCCACCGACACGGCGACGACCGGCCGCCCCACGTCCACCACGATCCGTATCGGCACCTGGTCCTCGACCGTCGTCCGGGGCGATCAGGCAGAGGTCGACGCCTGCCGCGACGCCGTGCAGTGGACGGGCCCCAATATCGGCACCGAGGACGGCTACGAGCTGCGCACGGTGGTGATCGTCGGCCACGACTACTGCGGCTTCGACCGGTTCGCCACGCTCGGCGTCGGCACCAAGGTCACCATCAGCACCCCGCGCGGCACCTGGAGATACACGGTCTACGCCCACTACGTCACCCCCGGCCGGGGCGTCCCCGCCGCCGGCCTCTACTGGGGTGACCTCACCCTCCAGTCCTGCGTGGGACCGGACACGGGGTTCAGTTACCTGGTGCGTGACTGAACCCCGTGCACGGGTTGTACGCGGACGGCGGCCCGCCGGTGCAAAGGGGGCTGGCGGGCCGCCGTCCCGCGGATGTCCCCAAGGGGGGGTATGGAGCACATCCGAACTGCCGTTCAAGGATGGGTCGAACGCGGCACGAGAGGGCGGCCGGGGAGCATGCGACAGCCCAACTCCCGGTGAATCAGAGCACGTTCACCCGACCGGTCAGATACCGGCCGCCGCCGACAGGTCCCGCTTGATCTCCGCGAGCGTCTCGGCCGCCCGCGCACGGGCCGCCGGAAGACCGGCGTGCGCGGCGACGGGGACCACGACCTCCAGATAGCACTTCAGTTTGGGCTCGGTACCGCTGGGCCGGACGATGACGCGGGCACCGTCGAGCGTGTAGCGCAGCCCGTCGGTGGGCGGCAGCTTCTCCGTACCCTCGGTCAGGTCCTCGGCCTTCGTAACGGACAGGCCTGCGAGGCGAGTTGGCGGCTGCTCGCGCAGCCGCCGCATGGCGTCCGCGATGACGGTCAAGTCCTCGACCCGCACCGACAGCTGATCGGTGGCGTGCAGACCGTGCTCCACGGCGAGATCGTCGAGGAGGTCGAGCAGATCGCGCCCCTCCTGCTTCAGCTCGGACGCCAGCTCGGTGATGAGCAGGGCGGCCGTGATGCCGTCCTTGTCGCGCACACCATCGGGGTCGACGCAGTAGCCGAGGGCTTCCTCATAGCCGTAGCGGAGGCCGTCCACGCGGGCGATCCACTTGAAGCCGGTGAGGGTCTCCTCGTAGGGCAGGCCCGCCTTCTCGGCGATACGGCCGAGGAGGGACGAGGAGACGATCGACTCGGCGAAGGTGCCCCGGGCGCCGCGCCGCACGAGGTGCGCGGCGAGCAGGGAGCCGACCTCGTCGCCGCGCAGCATGCGCCAGTCGCCGTCCGCCTTCACTGCCACGGCGCAGCGGTCGGCGTCGGGGTCGTTGGCGATGATCAGGTCGGGGTCCGTGGCGCGGGCCCGTGCGAAGGCGAGGTCCATCGCGCCGGGCTCCTCCGGGTTGGGGAACGCGACGGTCGGGAAGTCCGGGTCGGGCTCGGCCTGTTCGGCGACGAGCACGGGCTCGGGGAAGCCGGCGCGGGCGAACGCGGCCAGCAGCACGTCCTTGCCGACGCCGTGCATCGCCGTGTAGACGGTCCGGGCGGTGCGGGGGGAGCCGGGGGCGAGGACGGCGTCGGTGCGGGCGAGATAGGCGTCGAGGACGCTGTCGTCGAGGGTTTCCCAGCCGGTGTCCGGACGGGCCACGTCGTGCAGGGAGTCGACGGCGTCGATCTCGGCGGCGATCGCCGCGTCGGCCGGGGGCACGATCTGGGAGCCGTCGCCGAGGTAGACCTTGTAGCCGTTGTCCCGGGGCGGATTGTGGCTGGCGGTGACCTCCACGCCGGCGACCGCGCCCAAGTGCCTTATGGCGAAGGCGAGTACGGGGGTGGGGAGCGGGCGGGGCAGTACGGCGGCCCTCAGTCCCGCGCCGACCATCACGGCGGCGGTGTCGCGGGCGAAGTCGGCGGACTTGTGCCGGGCGTCGTAGCCGATGACGACGGTTCCGTCGGTCGCGCCGTTCTTCTTGAGGTACGCGGCGAGACCGGCGGCGGCCCGGATGACGACGGCACGGTTCATCCGCATGGGCCCGGCGCCGAGTTCGCCCCGCAGGCCGGCGGTGCCGAACTGCAGGGTGCCGCGGAAGCGCTCCGCGAGCTCCGTGACGTCCCCGGCGTCGATGAGCCTGCCGAGTTCCTCGCGCGTGTCCGCGTCGGGGTCCTCACCGAGCCAGGTCCTGGCCCGTGCGATGAGTTCGTCGTCGTGCACGTCCGGTCAACCTCTCGTGTGGTGGTACGCCAGCTTCCTGGCGGGCGGTGAACGGGTGGGTCGGGTGGGAAACTTCCGGGGGTTCCAGGGGGCGGGAGCCCCCTGGGGGACGGCGCCTACAACCGCCCGAGCACCTGGGCCAGCAGCGACCCCATCTGCGTAGCGGAGTCCCTGCCCGCCTGGAGAACCTCCTCGTGGTTCAGCGGCTCACCGGTCATCCCCGCGGCAAGGTTCGTCACCAGCGAAATACCCAGCACCTCCGCACCCGCCTCACGCGCCGCGATCGCTTCCAGCACCGTCGACATCCCCACCAGGTCCGCCCCGATCACCCGGGCCATGCGGATCTCGGCCGGAGTCTCGTAGTGCGGCCCGGGGAACTGGGCGTAGACACCCTCCTCCAGCGCCGGGTCGATCTCCTTGCACAGGGCGCGCAGCCGAGGCGAGTACAGATCGGTCAGGTCGACGAAGTTCGCGCCGACGATCGGGGAGGTCGCCGTGAGGTTGATGTGGTCGCTGATCAGCACCGGCTGCCCGGGACGCATGCCCTCGCGGAGCCCCCCGCAGCCGTTGGTCAGTACGACGGTCTTGCAGCCGGCGGCGACGGCGGTACGGACGCCGTGCGCGACGGCGGCGACACCGCGGCCCTCGTAGTAGTGGGTACGGCCGAGGAAGACCAGCGCGCGCTTGTCGCCGATCTTGTACGAGCGGACCCGGCCCCCGTGTCCCTCGACGGCCGGCGGCGGGAAGCCGGGCAGCTCGGTGACGGGGAAGTCGGCCTCGGACACGCCGAGCGCGTCGACGGCCGGTCCCCAGCCGGAGCCCATCACGAGGGCGACGTCGTGGGTCTCGGCGCCCGTCAGTTCGCGCAGGCGCGTGGCGGCGGCGTCAGCGGCGGCGTGGGGGTCGCCCTGGATGTCGTCCGGAAGAAGAGATGCGTTCACGCGGATGAGCGTAGCTGGTCTGGGCCTACGCGCGTAGATGACAGAGCTCACGGGATGGCGATCGTTGTCTTGTCGTTTCCAACGAGAGCGGTGACGGGCGTTATGTGTGGGAAGCGCTCAGCGCCGCCGTGAGAAATCCTCAGCAGGGCCGCTTCGCCGCCGTGGGGAATCCTCAGCAGGGCCGCTTCCGCAGCTCCATCACGTAGTCGTGCGGCGCGCCCGCGGACTCGGCGGCGTCGGCGAGTTCACCGAGATACCGCGCCGAGGGCAGCCCGCCCTCGTAGCCATTCAGCACATACACCCAGGCGGGTTCCTCACCCTCCAGGGTGTGCACCCGGACCCGCATGCGCCGGTAGACGTCGAGGCCGACGCCCTCCCAGCGGTCCATGGACTCCTCGTCGGGCGGCGCGATCTCGTACAGCGCGACGAACACCTGGGAGCGCGGCGCCTCCACGATCGTCGCGAGCGCGCCCTCCCAGCCCATGTGCTCACCGCCGAAGGTCAGCCGCCATCCGTTCAGCCAGCCCGTGGCGCGCAACGGCGAGTGCGGGGCGCGGCGGGTCATCAGCCGCGCGTCGAGATTGCCGGCGTACGCGGCGTAGAGCGACATGGTTCGAGAGTACGGCAGCGGACCCGCCTGTCACTCCCGTAACGGGGGCACCCGCAGTCGCCTCCCGCCGCCCCGGGCGGAAGCACCTTGAAGCGTGCGGGACAATGGGGTACGTGACTCGGATCGTGATCATCGGTGGCGGACCCGGCGGCTATGAAGCGGCGCTGGTGGCAGCGCAGCTCGGCGCGGAGGTGACCGTCGTCGACTGCGACGGTCTGGGCGGGGCGTCGGTGCTGACCGACTGCGTGCCGTCGAAGACCCTTATCGCCACGGCCGAGGTGATGACCACCTTCGACTCGTCGTACGAGGAACTCGGCATCATCGTCGCCGATGACACTCCACCCCTGGAGCAGGCCGCCAGGGTCGTAGGGGTCGACCTCGGCAAGGTCAACCGGCGTGTGAAGCGTCTCGCGCTCGCCCAGTCGCACGACATCACCGCGTCCGTGACCCGGGCCGGCGCCCGTGTCATGCGCGGCCGGGGGCGGCTCGACGGCATGCAGGCGATCGACGGTTCCCGCAAGGTGATCGTGAAGGCGGCCGACGGCACCGAGGAGACCCTCGTCGCCGACGCCGTCCTCATCGCGACCGGCGGTCACCCCCGCGAGCTGGACGACGCCCGCCCCGACGGCGAGCGCATCCTGAACTGGACCCAGGTCTACGACCTCACCGAACTCCCCGACGAGCTGATCGTGGTCGGCTCCGGTGTCACCGGTGCCGAGTTCGCCGGTGCCTACCAGGCCCTCGGCTCCAAGGTCACCCTCGTCTCCTCCCGCGACCGCGTCCTGCCCGGCGAGGACCCGGACGCCGCCGCCGTCCTGGAGGACGTCTTCCGGCGCCGCGGCATGAACGTCATGGCCCGCTCCCGCGCCCAGTCCGCCAAGCGCGTCGGCGACAAGGTCGAGGTCGTCCTCGCCGACGGCCGCGTCATCACCGGCTCGCACTGCCTCATGGCCGTCGGCGCCATCCCGAACTCCGAGGGCATGGGCCTGGAGGAGGCGGGCGTCAAGCTGCACGACTCGGGCCACATCTGGACCGACAAGGTGTCCCGGACGACGGCTCCCGGCGTGTACGCGGCCGGTGACGTCACCGGCGTCTTCGCGCTCGCCTCGGTGGCCGCGATGCAGGGCCGTATCGCCATGTACCACTTCCTCGGCGACGCGGTGGCCCCGCTGAACCTGAAGACGGTGTCGTCGAACGTCTTCACCGACCCGGAGATCGCCACGGTCGGCTACAGCCAGGCCGACGTCGACGGCGGCAAGATCGACGCCCGCGTCGTCAAGCTCCCCCTCCTGCGCAACCCGCGCGCGAAGATGCAGGGCATCCGGGACGGCTTCGTCAAGATCTTCTGCCGTCCGGGCACCGGGATCATCGTCGGCGGTGTGGTCGTCGCGCCCCGCGCCTCGGAACTGATCCACCCCATCTCGATCGCCGTCGACAACAATCTGACGGTCGAACAGATCGCGAACGCCTTCACCGTGTACCCGTCCCTTTCGGGCTCGATCGCCGAGGTGGCCCGGCAGCTGCACACACGGAAGGCGACGGGCGAAGCCTGAGGCCGTACCGACTCCCCGCTGGTCACGGGGAGTTGCCGCCCATTCGTACGGCATAGGCGCAGGGACTACCCCCTATACCACTTCTCGCCCTCCTGTGCGAACAACTTCTGCTATTCACCGCAAACAGCTGAAAGCAGACGGTCGTTGGGGTTACTGTCAGTTTCGTGTTCGCTGCAGAACGTCGCCAATTGATCCTCGAAATGGTGCGAGCGAATGGGGCCGTATCGCTCCGTGAGCTCGCCCGCGTCGTCCAGACCTCCGAAGTGACCGTACGGCGGGACGTGCGCGCACTGGAGGCAGAAGGACTCCTCGACCGCCGGCACGGCGGTGCGGTATTGCCGGGCGGGTTCACGCGGGAGTCCGGCTTTCCGCAGAAATCGCATCTCGCGACCGCCGAGAAGACGGCCATCGCCGATCTCGCCGCCAGCTTCGTCGAAGAGGGCGAGGCCATCGTGGTGGGGGCGGGTACCACCACCCAGGAGCTGGCCCGCCGGCTCGCAAGGGTGCCCGGACTGACCGTCGTCACCAACTCCCTGCTGGTGGCCCAGGCGTTGGCCCATGCCAACCGCGTGGAGGTCGTGATGACCGGCGGCACCCTGCGCGGCTCCAACTACGCGCTGGTGGGCAGCGGGGCCGAGCAGTCCCTCCAGGGTCTGCGCGTCTCCCGGGCCTTCCTCTCCGGAAGCGGGCTCACCGCCGAGCGCGGCCTGTCCACGTCCAACATGCTCTCGGCCTCCGTCGACCGGGCCCTCGTCCAGGCCGCCGCCGAGGTCGTCGTCCTCGCCGACCACACCAAGCTCGGCGCGGACACCATGTTCCAGACCGTGCCGACGGACGTGATCACCCGCCTCGTCACCGACGAGCCCCCGGGCCACGACGACCGCGCCGCCACGGAGTTGCAGGCGCTGGCCGATCAGGGGGTGCAGATCGCCGTGGCCGGCGGTTCCGGAAGCCAGGGGGGTGAACAGACCCCGACGCGGGACCAACGCCGCCGGGACGTACCCCTTCCGGCTCCGCGACGGGGTCAAGTACCGGGCCCGGGTTTGAGGGCGGCGGGTGTGCTGGGCGGGGAGTCTCCTGAGCGGGAGCGTGCGGCGAGGGTGGCGGATTTGCGCAGGCGTTGAGCGGTGCGGATTTCGGCTGCGGCGCCGTCGTGGCTGGTCGCGCAGTTCCCCGCGCCCCTAAAAGCCGGACCAGCGCAGGCGCTTTTAAGGGGCGCGGGGCTGTGTCGATATGCGGCTCCGCCGCGTGGGCGCGACCAGCCACGACGGCGCAGCAGACGAAGTACTACGGCTTCAACCCCCGCAACGTCAACGTCAGCAACCTGTCAGCCAGTTCAGGATCCCCGGGATTGCCCTCAGCCGCGAGAGCGATCGCATGGGTCAACTGAAGCAGGTCGCCGATCTCCACATCACCCCGCACGTCACCGGCTTCCTGCGCCCGGAACAGCAACGCACCCCCCGCTTCCCGGATGGGACCACTGCACCGGGCCAGCGCCGACGTCTCGTCCTGGCCCGCCGCCATCAACGCCCGAGCCAGCCCCCGGTACTCACTCGCGTGCGCCACCATCTCCCGCAACCAGCTCACCAGCGCCGCACACGGCTGCGCCGAGTCCCGCAACTCCCGTGAGCGCGCGAGGAGTTCACCCACCGCGTCCTCGAAGACCGCGCTCATCAGGGACTGCCGGTTCGGGAAGTGGCGATACAGCGTGCCGATACCGACGCCCGCGCGCCGGGCCACGTCCTCCAGGGACGCGTCCGTGCCGTGCGCGGCGAAGGCCACGCGGGCCTCGGCCAGCAGCCGCTCGTAGTTGCGGCGGGCGTCGGCACGCAGGCCCGCCGGCGGCTTGGCTGCGCTGGCCATGGGTCCCACCTGCCCTCCTCGGCTCGTTTCCGTCAGCATGCCAGGCGTTGATGACAGAAGTGCCCGGCGGAGACAGGCTGTTCCTGTCCGCCGGGCACCTCGCGACGTGCGGTGGGGTCAGTCCTTGATCTCGCAGATCGCGGCGCCGGACGTGATGGACGCGCCGACTTCCGCGCCGAGGCCCTTGATCGTGCCGGACTTGTGGGCGTTCAGCGGCTGTTCCATCTTCATCGCTTCGAGGACGACGATGAGGTCGCCCTCCTTGACCTCCTGGCCCTCCTCGACCGCGACCTTGACGATCGTGCCCTGCATGGGCGAGGCGAGGGTGTCGCCGGAGGCGACCGGCCCGGACTTCTTGGCCGCCCGGCGCTTCGGCTTGGCCCCGGCGGCGAGACCGGTGCGGGCCAGCGACATGCCGAGCGAGACCGGGAGGGAGACCTCCAGGCGCTTGCCGCCGACCTCGACGACGATCGTCTCGCGGTCGGTGTCCTCGTCCGCCTCGGCGTCCGTGGGAGCCGCGAAGGGCTTGATCTCGTTGACGAACTCGGTCTCGATCCAACGCGTGTGGACCGTGAACGGGTCTGCGGAGCCGGTGAGTTCGGGGGCGAACGCCGGGTCCGTGACGACCGCGCGGTGGAACGGGATCGCGGTGGCCATGCCCTCGACCTGGAACTCCTCCAGCGCCCGCGCCGCACGCTGGAGCGCCTGCTCGCGGGTCGCGCCGGTGACGATCAGCTTGGCCAGCAGCGAGTCCCACGCCGGGCCGATGACCGAGCCGGACTCGACACCGGCGTCCAGACGGACACCCGGGCCCGACGGCGGGGCGAACGTGGTGACGGTGCCGGGCGCGGGCAGGAAGCCGCGGCCCGGGTCCTCGCCGTTGATGCGGAACTCGAAGGAGTGGCCGCGCAGTTCGGGGTCGCCGTAGCCGAGTTCCTCGCCGTCGGCGATGCGGAACATCTCGCGGACGAGGTCGATGCCGGCGACCTCCTCGGTGACCGGGTGCTCCACCTGGAGACGGGTGTTGACCTCCAGGAAGGAGATCGTGCCGTCCTGGCCGACGAGGAACTCGACGGTCCCGGCGCCGACATAGCCGGCCTCCTTGAGGATCGCCTTGGACGACGCGTACAGCTCGGCGACCTGGGCGTCGGAGAGGAACGGCGCGGGTGCCTCCTCGACGAGCTTCTGGTGGCGGCGCTGGAGGGAGCAGTCACGCGTCGACACGACGACCACGTTGCCGTGGGAGTCGGCCAGGCACTGGGTCTCCACGTGCCGGGGCTTGTCCAGGTAGCGCTCGACGAAGCACTCGCCGCGACCGAAGGCGGCGACGGCCTCGCGGACCGCGGAGTCGTACAGCTCGGGAACCTCTTCGAGCGTGCGGGCCACCTTCAGACCGCGACCGCCGCCACCGAAGGCGGCCTTGATCGCGATGGGCAGCCCGTGCTGCTCGGCGAACGCGACGACCTCGTCCGAGCCCGACACCGGGTCCGGGGTGCCGGCCACCAGCGGGGCACCGGCGCGCTGGGCGATGTGCCGGGCGGCGACCTTGTCACCGAGGTCCCGGATCGCCTGCGGCGGCGGACCGATCCAGATCAGGTCCGCATCCAACACCGCCTGGGCGAACTCGGCGTTCTCGGACAGGAATCCGTAGCCGGGGTGGATGGCGTCGGCACCGGACTCGCGCGCCGCGTTGAGGACCTTGGTGATGTCCAGATAACTGCTCGCCGGTGTGTCACCGCCCAGGGCGAACGCCTCATCCGCGGCGCGGACATGCAGAGCGTCCCGGTCCGGGTCGGCGTATACGGCCACGCTCGCGATCCCGGCGTCCCGGCAGGCCCGGGCTACGCGGACAGCGATTTCGCCACGATTGGCGATGAGCACCTTGCGCACGATTGAGGCTCCCTCCTTGAAACAAGCCGAGTTTAGGGACTGCCGACACGACGCATCGACCCGTCCCCAGTGGTGAGCTTGCCCACACGGAGCGTGATGCGAGGCCCGCTCGACCCGCGAAATCCCTTGTCGCACCTCGGTACGCAGGACTCCTCCGTAAAACCCTAGCCCTCCTGTGTGGTCAAGGTCTCTGTGAGAGCGTGCCGCGCGCCACGCCGTTTCTTTGTGGAGTCCCTACGAATGGCCCAATGATTCTTTGCCCCCATCACAACCCTTGTCCCGCGGTTTACCCGTTAGTAGCGTTCGGGATGTCTCGAACGTACGTGGGGTAACGGCGGAAGTGGGTGGGGGCCGGTGGTCCGCAGGCCGGTGGCATGGATCTTGGCGATCGTCCTCTTCGTGGAGGCACTCGGCGTGGCGGCGCTGAACTGGTTCCTGGGGATCGTCGTCGACCGCCAGGACATGTCCCTGGCGGGCCTCGACCCGGACGCGATGTCCGTGTCCTCGAAGGCCGGCGGAGTCGTCTTCGGCCTCTACTTCGCGCTGTGCGGCCTGGTCGCCCTGCTCGTCGCCCTGCGCGACCGGGCCCCGGCCGGCTTCGGCCGCATCCTGCTGATCAGCGTGGCCGTCGTGCACGCGCTGCTGGGCGCGTTCGCGTGGGGCCTGGTGGGCCCGGGAGCCTTCGTGTTCATGGTGGTGGTCCTCGGCCTCGTCGTCCTGCTCCTGATGACCTACGACCGCCAGGAGGGCCCCTCGGACGCGGCTCCGGCGGACAGCGGCCCGAAGGAGCCCGAGGGCGGTGAGGGTGGCGACGGCGGCAAGGGCCCGGCCCCGATCATCCCGCCGGCGGCTCCCAGCCCCTCCTGATCAGCTCTCCCGGGGCGTCCACAACTCCGTGATGCCGACGCCCAGTTCGGCCAGCAGGCGCCGAACGAGCGGCAGGCTGATGCCGATCACGTTGCCGTGGTCGCCGTCGATGCCCTCGATGAACGGCGCCGAACGGCCGTCGAGCGTGAACGCCCCGGCGACGTAAAGGGGTTCGCCCGAGGCGACGTACGCGGCGATCTCGGCGTCGGTCGGCTCGCCGAAGCGGACCACGGTGGACGCGGTCGCCGAGACGTACCGGCCGCTCGTCGTGTCGTAGACGCAGTGGCCGGTCTGGAGCGTGCCCGCCCGGCCGCGCATCGACTTCCAGCGGGCGGTGGCCTCCTCGGCGTCGGCGGGCTTGCCGAGGGCCTCGCCGTCCAGGTCGAGCACCGAGTCGCAGCCGATCACCAGCGCGCCCCTGACCTCCGGCTTCGCGGCCACGACGGAGGCCTTCGCCTCGGCGAGGGCGAGCGCGAGATCGGCCGGGGTGGGGGCGCGGACGGCGTCCTCGTCCACCCCGCTCACGATCACCTCGGGGTCGAGTCCGGCCTGGCGCAGCAGGCCCAGCCGGGCGGGGGACTGGGAGGCGAGCACGAGTCGGCGGCGCGGCTGATCTGTCATGCGCCCAGGGTATCGGCGCGGCCTCGGCGGCTCACGTCAGCCCGAGCACGATCATCGCCACGACCATCGCGAGTGCCATGAGAATCCCGAGCCGCCGCAACATGACCTGCATCTCCCGCAGTTCCTCGGGAGGTTCGTTGTCGGGGTCGGACCACAGCATGCTTCCGAGCTTGCGGTGTTCTGGGCGGGGGCGCCTGAGTACGCGTACTCAACTCTTCCAAAAGGGTCTGGGGTTCCGTTAACCTAATGGGATCGAGGTTCCTTTTGGAAGGTGTGCCATGTTCACCACTGCCTGGACCGCTTCACCCCAGCTCCCCAGCGAGGGCTTCACCCCGAACTGGTCCCGCGAGGGCTTCTGGCGCCAGTCCGTGCGGCAGTTCGTGCGGCTGACGGCGGGCGGGGAGAGGATGCGGGTGCGGTTCTCGAACGCGTACGGGACCTCGCCGGTGCGGATCGCGGCCGGGGCCGTGGCTCGCGAAGACGCCCTCGCCCGGCTGACCTTCGGGGGTGCGGCGGAGGGGGAGATACCGGCGCGGGGGGAGTTGGTGAGCGACGGGGTCCCACTCGCCGTAGCGGCCGGGGAGTCGGTGGTGGTCACCCTGTACTTCGACGCGGCGACCGGGCCGGCGACCTTCCACGCGCAGGCGTTCGCGACCAGTTACCGGGGTGCGGGGTGTCTGCTGGAAGGGGAAGGGTTCACGGAGTCCAGTGAGTCCTGGTACTTCCTGTCCGCCGTGGAGACCGACTCCGGGCGTACGGACGGGATCGCGCTCTTCGGCGACTCCATCACCGACGGGTTCGGGTCCACGCCGGGGGCCGATCGACGGTGGTCGGACGCGTTGGCCGAGCGGACGGGGCGGCCGGTGCTGAACGCGGGGATCGGGGGGAATCTGCTGCTCAACGACTCCGCGTGGTACGGGGAGAGGGGCGTGCGCAGGCTTCGGCGGGATGTGCTGGGGCTGGCCGGGGTGGACACGGTCGTCGTGTTGCTGGGGCTGAACGACATCGGGTTCAGTGAGACGGACGCGCAGCCTACGTACAAGCCGGCGCCGGTGGTTTCCGCGGGTGAAGTCATCGCCGGGTACCGGGAGTTGATACGGCAGGCTCGTGGACTCACCGTGATCGGGGGGACCTTGCTGCCGTTCGGGGGGTCGGATCACTGGGGGGAGCGGGCGGCGAAGGTAAGCCATGAGGTCAACGAGTGGGTGCGGTGTTCTGGGGAGTTCGACGGGGTCGTAGATCTGAATCGGGTGATGGCCGATCCGGGGGATTCGGATCGGCTGCACCCGGCGTATGACTTCGGGGATCAGCTGCACCCCAATGACGAGGGGTACGAGGTGATGGCCGAGGCTGTGTCGCGTTGTTTGTAGCTGCGGGTCCGTGGGGGCTGGGCGCGCCCACGCGGCGGAGCCGCAAATTGGTACAGCCCCACGCCCCTGAGCAGCTCTCCCTAGCCGGGCCAGTAAGTGCGGGTCCATGCAGTGGGCCCTGGGTGGGGCAGCCGGGCGGAAGCAATACGTGACGGGTCGGACCACGCGTCCCGTTGTCTCGGTGCGCCGGGCGGTGTTGCTGCCGCCGCCGCGGCGCGGGCCCTGACCACCGCCAGGGTGGCGGCCAGCTCCTCGGGGGTGGGGTTGCCCCTGACTACCTTGATGTTCATGGCGGCTCCCGTGGGCTAGAGGGGGATGTTGCCGTGCTTCTTCGGGGGCAGGGACTCGCGCTTGGTGCGGAGTTGGCGCAGGCCCCGGACTACGTGGCGGCGGGTGTCGGAGGGGAGGACCACCGCGTCGATGTAGCCGCGCTCGGCCGCGATGTAGGGGTTGAGGAGGGCGTCCTCGTACTCCTGGATCAGGCGGGCCCGGGTCGCGTCGAGGTCGCCGGCGGCCTCCGCCTCGGCGATGGTGCGGCGGTGCAGGATGTTGACCGCGCCCTGGGCGCCCATGACGGCGATCTGGGCGGTCGGCCAGGCGAGGTTGAGGTCGGCGCCGAGGTGCTTGGAGCCCATGACGTCGTAGGCGCCGCCGAAGGCCTTGCGGGTGATCACCGTGATCAGGGGGACTGTTGCCTCCGCGTACGCGTAGATCAGCTTCGCGCCCCTGCGGATGATGCCCGTGTGCTCCTGGTCGACGCCCGGGAGGAAGCCGGGGACGTCCACGAAGGTGATGACCGGGACGTTGAACGCGTCGCAGGTGCGGACGAAGCGGGCCGCCTTCTCGGACGCGTCGATGTCGAGGCAACCCGCGAACTGCATGGGCTGGTTGGCGACGATGCCTACCGGGCGGCCCTCGACCCGGCCGAAACCGGTGAGGATGTTCGGCGCGAAGAGTGGTTGGGTCTCGAAGAACTCCGCGTCGTCCAGGATGTGTTCGATCACCGTGTGCATGTCGTACGGCTGGTTCGCGCTGTCCGGGACCAGGGTGTCCAGCTCGCGGTCCTCGTCCGTGACGGTGAGGTCCGCCTCCTCGGGGAACGCCGGGGGCTCGGACAGGTTGTTGGAGGGCAGGTACGACAGCAGCTGCTTGACGTACTCGATCGCGTCCTTCTCGTCGCCCGCCATGTGGTGGGCCACGCCCGACACCGAGTTGTGGGTGCGCGCGCCGCCCAGTTCCTCGAAGCCGACGTCCTCGCCGGTGACCGTCTTGATGACGTCAGGGCCGGTGATGAACATGTGCGAGGTCTGGTCGACCATCACCGTGAAGTCGGTGATCGCGGGGGAGTACACCGCGCCGCCCGCACACGGGCCGACGACCAGGCTGATCTGCGGGATCACACCGCTCGCGTGCGTGTTGCGGCGGAAGATCTCGCCGTACGCGCCCAGCGAGGCCACGCCCTCCTGGATGCGGGCGCCGCCGGAGTCGTTGATGCCGATGACCGGACAGCCGGTCTTCAGCGCGAAGTCCATCACCTTGACGATCTTCTGGCCGTAGACCTCGCCCAGGGCGCCGCCGAAGACCGTGAAGTCCTGGGAGAAGACGGCGATCGGGCGGCCGTCGACCGTGCCGTAGCCGGAGACGACTCCGTCGCCGTAGGGGCGGTTCTTCTCCAGGCCGAAGTCCGTGGACCGGTGCCGGGTCAGCTCGTCGAACTCGACGAAGGACCCCTCGTCGAGGAGCAGGTCGATCCGCTCACGGGCCGTCAACTTGCCCTTGGCGTGCTGCTTTTCGACCGCACGTGCCGAGCCGGCGTGCGTCGCCTCCTGGATGCGGCGCTGAAGATCCGCGATCTTCCCGGCGGTCGTGTGAATGTCGATCTCTTGAGGCGCTTCCGGCTCGGACATCGGGATTGCGGCTCCCTGCCTGCTCAAAAGGGGGACGGGTTACTCATCCGTAGAGTAGTGGCGGGCCTACCGATCGGCAGTGCGGCGTACAACACACCTTGAGTGGCTTGCACGACACACACCTAGGGTGGCTTGCATGACGCCGCGAGATGCATCAGACGCGAACAGCAGCCGGTGGTCCGATCTGGAACGGCCTCCCCTCAACCCCGACGCGTTGCGCCGCGGACTCGTGCGGGAGGGCGGGCTGTGGACCGGTGTGGAGGTCGTGCAGCGGACCGGTTCCACCAACTCCGACCTCGTCGCCCTGGCCGCCGTCGGCAAGGCCGCCGAGGGTGCCGTGCTCGTCGCCGAGGAGCAGACCTCCGGGCGCGGGCGCCTCGACCGGCAGTGGACGGCGCCGGCCCGCTCGGGACTTTTCTTCTCCGTGCTGCTGGAGCCGGCCGACGTCCCCGTGGCCCGCTGGGGCTGGCTTCCGCTGCTCACCGGGGTCGCCGTCGCGACGGGCCTGTCCCGCTCGGCCGGCGTCGACACGGCACTCAAGTGGCCCAACGACCTCCTGGTGACTGTCGGTGGCGAGGAACGCAAGGCCGGCGGCATCCTCGCCGAGCGCGCCGGGGACGACGCCGTGATCATCGGTGTCGGCATCAACGTCACCCTCCGCGACGACGAGCTGCCCGTGCCCCAGGCGGGCTCCCTGGCCCTGGCCGGGGCGGTCACCACCGACCGCGACCCGCTGCTGCGGGCCGTACTGCGGTCCCTGGAGCAGTGGTACGACAAGTGGCGCACGGCGGGCGGGGACCCGGTGGCGAGCGGCCTCCAGGAGACCTACGCGGCCGGCTGCGCCACGCTCGGCCGGGTCGTACGGGCCGAACTGCCCGGGGACCGGTCGGTCACCGGGGAGGCCGTCGCGATCGACGGGGACGGGCGACTCGTGCTCGCCACGGAGGACGGTGTGCAGGAGCCCGTGGGGGCGGGAGACATCGTCCACCTGCGCCCCGCGTGACCCCGACCGCCCTTGCGGCCACGATGTCCGTGTGACTCACGGAGTGAGCTGGCCCACACCTGCCGTAGCATTGGGCCCGGTCGATACCTGACCGTGGCAGATCGGAAGGGCAGCAGGCGTGACCGTCGACGACACGGGCTCCGGCGCGGACGCGGACGGCCGGGTGGCTCCCGATGCCGCAGATACCGGCGAAGACCCCCTCGCGCTGCGCCTCGAAGGGCTCATTCTGGGCGCCGAGCGCCGCTACACCCCGTTTCAGGCGGCCCGCACCGCCGGCGTCTCCATGGAGCTGGCCACGCGCTTCTGGCGGGCCATGGGCTTCGCCGACGTGGGCCAGGCCAAGGCGTTCACCGAGGCGGACGTCCTCGCGCTGCGGCGCCTGGCCGGTCTCGTCGAGGCGGGGCTGCTGAGCGAGGCGATGGCGGTGCAGGTGGCCCGCTCCACCGGGCAGACCACCGCCCGGCTGGCCGGCTGGCAGATGGACTCGTTCCTGGAGGGCCTCACCGAGCCTCCGGAACCGGGCATGTCCCGCACCGAGGTGACGTACCCGATCATCGAGCTGCTGCTCCCCGAACTGGAGGAGTTCCTCGTCTACGTCTGGCGGCGCCAGCTCGCCGCCTCGGCCGGCCGGGTCGTCCAGGCCGGCGACGACGAGGAGATGGTCGACCGGCGCCTCGCCGTCGGCTTCGCCGACCTCGTCGGTTTCACCCGCCTCACCCGCCGCATGGAGGAGGAGGAACTCGGCGAACTCGTCGAGGCCTTCGAGACCACCGCCGCCGACCTGGTCGCCGCGCGCGGCGGCCGGCTCATCAAGACCCTGGGCGACGAGGTCCTCTTCTCCGCCGACGACGCCGGAGTCGCCGCCGAGATCGCCCTGCTCCTGATCGAGACCATGGCCAACGACGAGACCATGCCCGAACTCCGCGTCGGCATGGCCTTCGGCACGGTCACGACCCGCATGGGCGACGTCTTCGGCACCACCGTCAACCTCGCCTCCCGCCTCACCTCGATAGCTCCCCGCGACGCCGTCCTCGTCGACAGCGCCTTCGCCGAGGAACTCATCCGCAGCGGCGAGGCCCCCGCCTCCGAGGCGGAGGCCGCCGAAGCCGCGGCCACCGCCGAGAAGGAGGGCGAGGAACCCCCCACGTACCGCTTCGCCCTCCAGCCGATGTGGCAGCGGCCGGTGCGGGGGCTGGGCGTGGTGGAGCCTTGGCTGCTGACGGGCCGGGGCGGTTCGACACCGGCCTCCTGAACGGGAGCGCGCGGGCCAGGGTGATGAGGGCGGCGGACTCGCGCAGGCGTCAAGCGCCCTGAAGGGGCGCGGGGAACTGCGCGACCAGCCACGACGGCGCCGCAGCACACGTACCCTGTCCCGCCCGGCTGTTCGTGCCCCCTCAGCGGCCCCCCACGCACAGCCCGATGATCGGCACGCACAGACCCGGTCGACTCGGAGCCGGGGCAGGGGAGTTGGCGGTGCGGCTCGGTGTGGGCGCAGGTGTGGGCGTGGCCGCGGGAGCCGGTGCGGACGTGGGCGTCTGTGTCTGTGTCGGTGTCGAGCGTGCGGCCGGTGCCTGGGGGTGTGGCGTGTCCGGTGCCGTCGTCGTCTCGGGGATGGTCGTCGGGGTCGTGGCCCCGGGTGCCTGCGCTGCCGTCGCGTACGGAGTCGGTACGACGCCGGAGGCCGTGGTCGGAGTCGGGGTCGCGCCGCCCATCACCGAGGTCGCGGAGGGGATCGGGAACGCCGTCGGGTCGGCGCTGATCGTGGCGGCGGCGTTGGCCGGGCGGTCGGAGGCCTCGCCGGTGCCGGTGCCGGTGCCGGTGTCCGGGCGGGGGTCCGCCTCCGCCGTGCCCACGCCGCCGACTCCCGACTCGGGCGTCAGCCGTACGAGGCTCAGCACACCCGCGGCCACGGCGAGCCCGCCGAACGCGAGCAGGACCTTGCGGGGGCGGGGACGGCGGTGCCGGCCGCGGGGAGCCCTGGGGCGGAGCGGCGCCATGTCCACGTCCACGTCCACATCCACGTTCGTGTCCACGTCCGTGGTCTCTTCCGCCCGCTCCATCGTCGTGGTGGTCATGACGATCCCTCCCCGATGCACTGTCGCCCCCTGTGCCGTGGCGGACGCACGTTATGCGCTTCTACGGGCGGTGCGGCGGGAGTTGGGCGGGATGTCACCCGAACGGGGAAGGCCCGTGCGATGATCGGGGCGAGTTCTGTTAACCCACGTTAACCAGGAGGGTGTCATGAGCGAGGAGCTGTCCGAGACGCGGTTCGGGGAGTTCGTGCTGGTGCGTCGGCACGGGCAGGTCGCGGAACTCGTCCTGGACCGGCCCAAGGCCATGAACGCCGTCTCCACCGCGATGGCCGGGTCCATCGCCGCGGCCTGTACGGCGCTGGCGGCCGACCGGGACGTCCGCGTGACCGTGGTGACCTCGTCGCACGAGCGGGCGTTCTGCGTCGGGGCGGATCTGAAGGAACGCAACTCGTTGAGTGACGCGGAGCTCGTACGGCAGCGGCCGGTCGCGCGTGGGGCCTACACCGGCGTCCTGGAACTCCCCATGCCGGCGATCGCCGCCGTACACGGCTTCGCGCTGGGCGGCGGCTTCGAACTGGCCCTGTCCTGCGACCTGATCGTGGCGGACCGTACGGCCGTGGTCGGCTTGCCGGAAGTGTCGGTGGGCGTGATTCCGGGGGGCGGCGGTACGCAGTTGCTGCCCCGTCGGGTGGGCGCGGCCCGGGCGGCCGAACTGATCTTCACCGCACGGCGGTTGGAGGCGGAAGAGGCGGCGGGGCTGGGCCTGGTGGACGTCCTGGTCGAGGCCGGCCGGGACCGCGAGGAGGCCCTGGCCCTGGGCTCGCGCATCGCCGCGAACTCGCCCGTCGGGCTGCGCGCGGCCAAGCGGGCGCTGCGGCTGGGGCACGGGCTGGATCTGCGTACCGGGCTCGAAGTCGAGGACGCGGCGTGGCGGGCGGTGGCGTTCTCGGGGGACCGGGCGGAGGGCGTGGCGGCGTTCAACGAGAAGCGGAAGCCCGAGTGGCCCGGCGAGTAAGTGCTGGGTGCTGGGTGCTGGCTGCGAGGTGCTACGTGGTGAGTGGTCTGTTTGTTGGCGTTCATGCGCTCATGACACCTGTTCGCCGCATCAATGTACCTCTATGTCCTAAATCTCCCTAGCCTGGAGTGATGGGTGAGGACAGGCGGCTGGCGGCCGTGGTGGAGCTGGCGCAGGGGATGGCGGCGGCGCACACCCCGCGCGAGTCCTGGCGGGCGGCGGCGGTGGGCGCGTGCCGGGCGCTGGACGGGAGTTTCGCCGCGCTGTCGGTGTGGGAGCGGGACCTGGGGCGGCTGCGGGTCCTGGTGAACGTGGGGGAGCGGGCCGCGGGCGAGGAGGAGTTCCCGGACGGCGAGACCTATCCCGTGCACCAGTTCCCCGAGATCACCGAGTTCCTGCACGAGCGGTGGGCCGGCGGCGGCGAGCCCAACGCCTGGGTCGAGACCGCCGAGGGCCCGGCCGCGGGCAGTCCCGGCTACTGCCACCAGCGCGTGGCGGCGCTACGGCGTCGTAGGCGCGGATGCTGTGTGGTCGCCCCGATCGTGCTGCACGGGCGGGCGTGGGGTGAGCTGTATGTGGCGCGGCCGGTCGGGGCGGACGTGTTCGACCGGGGGGACGCCGATTTCGCGACCGTGCTGGCCTCCGTCGTCGCGGCCGGGATCGCGCAGACCGAGCGGCTGGAGGAGGCGCGGCGGCTGGCCTTCACGGACGCGCTCACCGGGCTCGCCAACCGGCGGGCCGTGGATGTACGGCTCGACGAGGCGGTCGAGCGGCATCGGCGCGACGGGGTCGTCGTCAGCCTTGTCGTCTGTGACCTCAACGGGCTCAAGCGCGTCAACGACACCCGGGGGCATGCGGTCGGGGACCGGCTTCTTGAGCGGTTCGGGTCGGTGCTGTCGCTGTGCGGGGCGATGCTGCCGGGTGCGCTCGCCGCGCGGCTCGGCGGGGACGAGTTCTGTCTGCTCGCGGTCGGGCCGCCTGCTGATGAGGTGGTCGACGCTGCGGGTGAACTGTGCCGCCGTGCCGCCGAGTTGGAGCTGGGGGAAGGGGTCGCCTGTGGTGTTGCGTCTACTGAGGATCCGATCGGGGTGGTGCGGTCCGGCCGTCGGTTGTTCCGGCTTGCGGACGCTGCCCAGTATCGGGCGAAGGCGCTGCGTGCGGACCTGCCGGTGGTTGCCGGGCGCGACGGTCCGGACGATCCGGTGGTGCGGCTTGCCGACTCTCCTACGCCGGAGATGCCTGCCGAGCGGCGGCGGTTCCGGGGGCGGCGGGCGTGATGGGTGGGGGTGCGTGGTGGGCCGCCGGGCCTTCGTTGTGGGTCGGTGCCGCGTCGGGGGGTATCCGTCCTCGGAACGGCGCGGAATCGGTCCCTCAAGAATGTGGCGGTGTTGACGCGCCAACCGCTGCGGGCGGACACCCCCCGACACGTCATCTTCGCGCCGTACGCGGCCGACAGCGCGCTCCGCCCGGTGACCTATCTGTAAGGGTCTCACCGGCTACCCGGTAGTGACATCACTGCATTCAATGCGTACGCTCCTGAATATGGATATGCACACTGTGGTGGTGGGGACGTCCGGGGTCACCGCGTCCGACGTCCTCGCCGTGGCGCGTGGGGGCGCCCGGATCGAGCTTTCGAGCGAGGCGCTCGCGGCGCTCGCGGCGGCGCGGGAGATCGTGGACGCGCTGGCGGCCAAGCCGGAGCCCGTGTACGGCGTGAGTACCGGCTTCGGGGCGTTGGCGTCCCGGCACATCAGTCCGGAACTGCGGGCACAGCTTCAGCGCAACATCGTTCGTTCGCATGCCGCCGGGATGGGGCCGCGGGTGGAGCGGGAGGTCGTGCGGGCGCTCATGTTCCTGCGGCTCAAGACCGTCTGCTCGGGGCACACCGGTGTGCGGCCCGAGGTCGCGCAGACCATGGCCGATGTGCTGAACGCCGGGATCACGCCCGTCGTCCACGAGTACGGCTCCCTGGGCTGCTCCGGTGACCTCGCGCCGCTCTCGCACTGCGCGCTGACGCTCATGGGCGAGGGGGACGCCGAGGGGCCGGACGGGGTCGTGAAGCCTGCCGGTGAGTTGCTCGCCGAGGCCGGTATCGCGCCCGTCGAGCTGCGTGAGAAGGAGGGTCTCGCCCTTCTCAACGGCACCGACGGCATGCTCGGCATGCTGGTCATGGCCCTCGCCGATCTCGACATGCTCTACAAGTCCGCCGATGTTACGGCGGCGCTGAGTCTGGAGGCGCTGCTCGGTACCGACAAGGTGCTCGCGCCCGAGTTGCACGCCATCCGCCCGCACCCGGGGCAGGGTGCCAGTGCCGCCAACATGCTTGCCGTGCTTGCCGGTTCGGAGCTCACCGGGCATCACCAGGACGACGCGCCGCGCGTCCAGGACGCGTACTCGGTGCGGTGTGCTCCGCAGGTCGCCGGTGCCGGGCGGGACACCATCGCGCACGCCCGGCTGGTCGCGGAAAGGGAGTTGGCGTCCGCCGTCGACAACCCCGTTGTGCTGCCCGACGGCCGGGTCGAGTCCAACGGCAACTTCCATGGGGCGCCGGTGGCTTACGTCCTCGACTTCCTCGCCATCGCCGCCGCCGACCTCGGGTCGATCGCCGAGCGCCGTACCGACCGGCTGCTCGACAAGAACCGCTCGCACGGACTGCCGCCGTTCCTCGCGGACGACGCCGGTGTCGACTCCGGGCTGATGATCGCCCAGTACACGCAGGCCGCGCTGGTGAGTGAGATGAAGCGGCTCGCCGTGCCTGCCTCCGCCGACTCGATTCCGTCCTCCGCGATGCAGGAGGATCATGTTTCGATGGGGTGGTCGGCCGCGCGCAAGCTGCGTACCGCCGTCGACAACCTCACCCGCGTCATCGCCGTCGAGCTGTATGCCGCCACGCGCGCCGTCGAGCTGCGCGAGGGTCTGGCCGCTGCGCCGGCCTCGCGGGCGGTCATCGACGCCGTACGGGCGGCGGGTGTCGAGGGTCCTGGTCCGGACCGGTTCCTGTCACCGGACCTTGCTGCTGCCGACGCGTTCGTGCGTGGCGGGCATGTGGTCGAGGCCGTGGAGAAGGTCACCGGGCCGTTGCGGTGAGGCAGTTGGGGCCCTGTCGCGTCTGCGGCAGGGCCTCGTGGGTCACTTCAGCTTGGCGGACTGCGCGGTGATCACCGCGGCGGGCACGGTGTAGTCCTTGCCGGCCATCATCGCGCCGATGTTCATCGTGTAGTATGTCGCGACGGTGTTCCCATGGCGTACGACCTCGGCGTGCACGGTGGACGTCTGCCCGTCCGTGTCATCCATCTCTCCGTTCGCGGCGAAGGCCACCGACTCGTCACCGGTTCCCGAGCCCTTCTCGGCGGTGACCTTGGTGAACTTCTGCTCGTCGCCGCCCGCAGCGCTCGCGAAGCCGCCCGCGCAGCCGGAGACCGCGTCCGAGACCGACTTGACGGCCTTCTCGGCGCCGTCGCCGTCGTACGACGAGAGCGCGACCACCGTGACGTTGACGGTCATCGAGTCGGTGAGCGTCTTCTCGATGTCGGAGTCGGTCATGTCCTCAAGGGACTTGGAGGCGGCGTCCGAGGGCTTCTTCTCCTCGGTGGCCGTGCGGTTGGTGTACGCCACCGCGTCGCCCGGCGCGAGGCCGCTCATGACGTAGAGGAGCGGCTTGCACTTCTCGTCGGCCTTGATGGCGCTCTTGCCGGCCGGATACGTCTTGGCCACCGCGGCGACCTTGTAGCCGGCGGCATCGCCCTGGGCGATGATCAGCTTCTTCAACTCGGCGGCGGTGAGCGCCTTGGCGGTGCCTTTGGCCGAGCCTGTGGTGGAACTCTTCGCGGAGTCCTTCGCGGAGTCTTTCGCGTTGTCCGAACCGCCGTCGGAGCACGCGGTGATGAGGGACAGCGACAGTGCGCCCACCGCGACGGTGACGCACAGCCGTATGCCCGATGATCTCTTCATGAGCGGACTATGAAGCTTAAGTCAAGGAAGCGTCAAGCGAGTTAAAAGCCGAGCCGTTCCCGTCGTACCGAATACGCCACGAAACAGGCGCCGATGCCGAGGAACACCGTGCCTCCGAAGATGTACGGAGTGGTGTTCGGGCTGCCGGTGTCGGCGAGTTGGGTGTCGTCCGAGTAGGTCGTGACACCCGTGGCCGTGTCGGTCGAGGTGGCCCGCGCCTGCTGGGTGACCTGGGAGGTCGGTGTCGCCGAAGTCTCCACTCTGGGCTGGTCGGTCACCGTCGCGTTGGCGGAGGGGACGAACCACAGGGCGCCCAGCAGGGTGCCCGCGGCGGTGGCGGTCAGCATCGTTCGGCGAGCGGTTGACACGGAATATCGATCCCCTTGTGGCGCTGGCGAATTGGCCGTGTGGAGCGATGCTAATGAACAGTGCGGGTCGCGGGAAAGTCACGGTGCCTGTGGGTCGTACGCTCCCGTCATGAGCACCCCAGAGACATCACGTTTTGTACGCCTTCGTGTCGAACTCGTTCTTGAAGTCGAGAACGAGGACGCCGTGACCAAGGCCGCGTTGGCCAAGATCGCCGAGGATCCGGAGCTGCCCGGCGACGAACGGGCGCACGCCGAGAGCGCTGTGACGGAAGACACCGCCGAGGCGCTCGCCTATCTCGTGGACCCGTTCGACCTGGTCAGTGAGATGCCGGGGGTCGAACTGGCCCAGGCCTCGTGGAGCAGTGAGGAGATCGACTACGACCCGGATTCGCCGGATTGGGACCTCGACGAGGATGATGTCGACGGCGATGAGGAAGCAGACGGGACGGCAGTGGTCGGCTGAGCCGTGCTCGGGAGCGCGTGACCCCGGGCGGCGACCGTCGTCCGGGGTTTCGTCGTCCCAGCGGTTCCGGGCGTCACAGAGGACGTGGTGTGCCCCACACATAGTGGGTAGGCGGAACGGGGTGCACCAGTCGTAGCGTTGGATTCTTAAGAAGTGTTTAACGGGGCGCTCGGGTGTTTGGTGATTCGGCAACGATGGAGAAGCGTGTGATGACGGACAGTAAGCGGCGCAAGAGCCTCATGGCTGCGTCCGCACTGCTCGGCGGTGTGCTCGTGCTCACGGCGTGTTCCGGCAGCGACGACAAGTCGTCCGGCAGCGACGCGAGCCGGAGTTCACAGTCCAAGGCCGACGAGGCGGCGGCGAAGAAGTCCTCCGAGGCGCTGATCAAGATCACGCCGGCGGACGGTTCGGACAACGCCTCCATCAACAACTCGGCCGCTGTCACCGTCAGCAAGGGCACGCTCACGGCCGTAACGATGACGACCGCGGACGGCAAGGCCGTCGCGGGCACCATCGCCGCCGACAAGCTCAGCTGGAAGCCCAGCGCCCAGCTGGACCGCTCCACCACGTACAAGGTCGCGGCCACCGCCAAGGACTCCGCCGGTCTCGCCGCCCACGAGAACGCCTCCTTCACCACGGTCTCCCCGGCCAACAGCTTCATAGGGAACTTCACGCCCGAGGACGGCTCGACGGTCGGCGTCGGCATGCCGGTGTCGATCAACTTCAACAAGGCGATCACCAACAAGGCCGCCGTCCAGAAGGGCGTCACCGTCACGTCCACCAGCGGCCAGGAAGTCGTCTGCCACTGGTTCAACACCCAGCGCATGGACTGCCGCCCCGAGGACTACTGGAAGGAGAACTCCACCGTCACGCTGAAGCTCGCGCTCGACGGCGTCGAGGGCGCCTCCGGTGTCTACGGCGTGCAGCAGAAGACGGTCACCTTCCACATCGGCCGCAACCAGGTCTCGTACGTCGACGCGAAGTCGAAGCAGATGAAGGTCGAGCAGGACGGCAAGGTCGTCAAGACCATCCCGATCTCTGCCGGTTCGCCCGAACACACCACGTACAACGGCCAGATGGTGATGTCCGAGAAGTTCACGCAGACCCGTATGAACGGTGCGACGGTCGGTTTCACGGACGACGACGGCAAGGGCGAGTACGACATCAAGGACGTCCCGCACGCCATCCGCCTCACCAGCTCCGGCACGTTCATCCACGGCAACTACTGGGGTTCGCCTTCGGTGTTCGGCAGCGTCAACACCAGCCACGGGTGTGTCGGCCTGCAGGACGTGAAGGGCGCGGGCGACAAGAACATGCCGGCGGCCTGGTTCTACAACAACTCGATGGTGGGTGACGTCGTCGTCATCTCCCACACGGGCGACAAGACGGTGGCTCCGGACAACGGCCTCAACGGCTGGAACATGGACTGGGCGCAGTGGAAGGCGGGGTCGGCGGTCTGATCCGACCCGACCGGCCAACTCCGGTTCGCTTGAAGGCGGTTGCCCCTGGGTGGGGGTGGCCGCCTTTCGCGTTGCGGAACTGAAGTGGCGTGTGGGGGCGGAGAGTTGGCGGTAGTATACGGAACGTGACGTACCTCGGGTGCGCCTCCCTTGTTCCGGGCCCCTCTCCTCGGGGCCCGGCCCGAAGCGGGGCGGTTCCGGGTAAAGAAAAAAGGCCGCCTCCCTATGGAAAGGGAGGCGCACCCTGTGGGACGTCATGCCAAGCCGAAACCGACTCTCGTGTGTCGGCTCACCCGGTTGCTGCCGGAGAAGTGGGCCAAGCATGTGAGGCGGTGGTGGCTCAGCAGGTAGCGGGAGACCCCTCGCAGTACTAGGGGCCTCCCACCAAGCTCCTGGGTGAGCTGGAGCCCCTGTCACGGAAATTCACCGGAACCGTGGCGGGGGCTCGTTTTCTTCTACGACGACGATACCGGCTACGGCGCCCGCAGCAACCCCGACTCGTCAACAGGGGTCTTGAGCGCGGTGATGAACGGGGCCCAGGCGTCGGCGTTGAGGACGAGGGCGGCGCGGTGGGGGGCTTTTGAGTCGCGTACGGGGACGAGGCCGGGGAGGTTGGCGGCGACCTCTACGCAGTTGCCGCCGTCGCCGTTGCTGTAGCTCGACTTGCGCCAGATGGCGGCGCCGGGGAAGTCGCTGGCGATCTCTACGCAGTCCCCGCCGCTTTCGTTGCTGTAGCTGCTCTTGAACCAGAGAGCGTCACTCAAGTCGATCCGGTTGCTTGCCATTTCGATAATCCTCTGCCGCTGCCTTGATCATGGCGAGGGACGTGTCTGGTGACAGCGCGACGGCCCTGAGCTGATCGTATGCCTTACGGTACTGATCCACGAGAGCCGGATCGTCAATGGTGTCCCCGCTGTAGGACGCCTCGGTGTACACGAGCGGTGGGGCATCCGGGAACTTCATGGTCATGATGGAGGCGGTCATCAGTGGGTACGCCCTCTGCTTCCGCGGAACGATCTGCGGAGTGATCCGGCGCCGGTCTGCCAGCTCCGCGATACGGTCGAGCTGTACCGCCATGTCCCGGTCCGCCAGGAGTGGTTCGGTGAACAGGCGCTCGTGCAGGATGACCCAGTACTCCGGTGTGTGGTGGTCCGTCTCGAAGAGGTCGGCGCGAGTCATTCGGGCGCTGACTTTCTCCTCCACCTCGGCATCGAGGGACAGTGGGAGACCTGCCAGGATGACGGCCCGTGCGTAGACGGGGGTTTGCAGCAGCCCTGGGAAGAGTGTCGGGCACCAAGCCTCGATGGTCGTGGCGTGCTTCTCCGCCTCCAGGACCTTCTCGAAGTACTCGGCGTGCCCTGACCTACGAGCCTTCCGCACCGACTCACAGTTCCGCTCGAAGAACCCGTCCGTCCCCAACTTTCGATCCGCGTGCTGAGCCAGATCCAGCGGCATCCTCCGCTCGCCGTGCTCAATATCGCTCAGGTACGTCTTGCCGTAGAAGCTGCCCTCCAGGAAGGCCTCCAACGACAGCCCCGCCTCCTCCCGCTTCCACCTCAACTCCTTGCCGTAGAAGGTCGGAACGCTCATCGAGCCGTCGATGTCCTTGCCCCGTGCCACCACTTACCCTCCTCCGCTGACCCGGTCGCGAACGCGAAACCTCTTTTACGGTAGCCAGCGAAACGCCAGCCTGTGAGGTGTTCGTCACAGAGCGCACAGGAGGCACCCGTTCATGTCCGACCCCTACGACACGACCCTCTGCGTCGAGGAACTCCGCGAGGCCCTCGACCTGCACGGCATCACGCTGCCCTCCCTCGGCATGGACATCCTGTACGCCGGCCTCGTCGCGCTCGGGAACTGCAACACCGCCACGGCCCGTGAACTCGCCGCCGCACTGCGGAAGGCGGCGGAACGGTGACCTTCGAACTCAGGCTGCTGGCCACGCCCAAAGCCGTACCGGAACTCCGCCATCACCTCCGACACCACGACTACGATGTCCGGCTCTGCGCAACGGAGTTGGTGACCAACGTGATCGACCATGTCGGGGAGGGGACACCGGTGACCGTGCGAGTCCTCGGTACGGATGACGGCCTCACGCGGGTCGAGGTCACCGATCCGGATCCGCGGGCGCTGCCTGTGCTGCTCCGGGCGACGGCGACGGACGAGCACGGCCGGGGGATGGCACTTCTCGACGCGCTGGCGATGAGGTGGGGCGTGGAGCAGGGGGTGGAGTGCAAGACGGTGTGGTGCGAGCTGGGCAGTTTCGTCGAGAGGGGATGTACCGGAGTCAGGGATTGATGCTGGAAGCCCACTCGTCGGTTCTTGCCAAGGTCGGCCCGCTGATTTCGTCGGCGCCCGAAGTGAATGCGAGCCATCGAAGCTCGTCACAGGCGAAGAAGGACTCACCCCAGGTGTCGACCCAGATGCGAACCCGCCCGTCGCCGAGAGGCGTGAGATCCCACCAGGCCCACCCTCGGAATTCGGAATCGGGATCGAATTGGTAGAGCCATTCCTGAAGCTTCCAGGCTCCTCCGTCGATCGCCGAGATGTACCGTTGTGCGCCGCTCCGAGCGGAATCCGGAACCGGTAATGAGGTGTCGCCACTCACTCCGGCAAACCATTCCGGAATCCTGGATACGGAGAGGTCGTCTCCATCAAGAGACTCAGAAAGCGCCAACTCTAGCGTGATGTGCAGTACGGATTTTATCCTTGCCTGGTACTCGGCGACGTCACCTTTTACCGCCACATCGAACGCGCACAACATCGGTGGTGCCGCAGCGAGTGATGGCCTGTCGGAGATTCGATGCAACTCCTGCTCAATGTCGTCGATTTCGTGAATCACGTCAATGCGCCCCTTGTCAGCCTTCCTGTGTCATCCGTACAGATCGTCCGCCATGGTCGGATCAGGGAGGGATGCGTCGTCTTCAGATGATCAAGTGCAGTGATCTGGACGTGACGGCGACAGTGAGGAAGGGGTAAGCGCCTTCAACATGAAGTGTCCCCTGCCGGTTACCGAATGTCAGGGAGTGGCATTGCAAGAAACGCCTCAACTTCGGTTTTCACATATCGGGAAAGATTCTTCAACCCTGCCACGATCTCTTTGAGGTCACGAGCAAGTGCAGGGAAATGGCCCCAGGCATCTGCGCCCCTGGTGACTACAGCGTACAGAAGATCGTCGTCGTACCAGTCGCCGTCGGCCTGGTTCGCTGCGGTATCCCGCAGGATTTCGACCGCAAGGGGAAGAAGCCAGTGAAGGCCAACGTTTTGCCCGACAAGCCGGGCCAGCTCGTGTGCTTGCAGCTCGCCAAGAGGTCGGCGTCGCAACTCGTGGACATTCTTGACCATGGAGGTCGTGTCTTCGGGTGGGTCCGGCCAGCGCTGACCTTCGAGCTGTTCGAGTGAAAGGCTGCGGTCGACAGGCATGGGCATTATTTGGTTCCTATCCGTTGGCATGACCCAGTGTAACTTGCCGTCGCTACCGATGGCCGATGGAGTGCATGAATCCGTTTATGCGGTCGAGTTCCGATATGGCATCTTTTCGCTTCCTCTCCAATACTTCAATTCCTCGATCCGTGATCGTGTCCGGTGGGTTCTGAAGCTCCTTCTCCAATATTCTACGAATGTTGTCGAGGCCGTTCCTGGCCTGCTTGAGATCGGTGATGTGATCGAATGGTGTGCCGTCGGGCTTCCTGGCGACCACTTCTCCGCCCGCTTCACGTCGCGCAGCATTGTAGTGATTGTGATTCGGCTGAGAATTGATTGACCCTATGGGGTCTTTCTTGATGTTCTCAAGCCGTTCGATCGCTCTTTGCGCGTCCTCGCGCAAGCCCAGTTCACGGCAAGGCGTGAGTCCGAGCGGGTCAGCCCATGTGTGCGGATTGTTGACATAGATTCCAGGGTTCGGCGACGGGAGCAGGCCGAGGGGGTCGGAGGTGAGGTAACGGGCGGTTTCCGGGTCGTAATGCCGGAAGTAGTTGTAATGCAGTCCCGTTTCGGGGTCGAAGTACTGCCCCGGGAAGCGGAGCGGTGTGTAAGCGGTGCTGTCTGTCGCCCAGGCTGTTGTGCCCCACAGGGTGCTGCGGGTGTGCCAGGCGATGTCGCCCTGTTCGTCGATGAGTTCGGTGGGGGTGCCCACCAGGTCCGTGATGATGGCGAAGAAGCGGGAGTCGATCTCCTGTTGGGGGGCGTCCGCAATCGTGATGCGTTCTGTCTGGGCTATGGGGCTCAGGCCTTGGTGGTCCCAGGTGAGGATCACCGGGTTGGGGAGGTCCACGGACGCGGTGGTCTGTTCGCACAGGGTGGTGCCGTCCCAGGTGAACACCACGCGCTCCACGACCGTTCCGCCGTCTGCGGCCAGGCGGAACTTCGCCGTGCGCCGGCCGAGTGCGTCGTAGGTGTAACCCCACCGTGTGCCGTCCGGAGTCGTCACCGACATCAGGCGGTCTTCCGCGTCCCACTCGTAGCGCCACGTGTCCGGTTTGCGGGACAGGCGGGTCTTCTGCCTCAGGGTGATGCGGCCGAGGGCGTCGTGTTCGTAGCGGACGTTGCCCGCGCGGGTGATGCGGGTGCCTGTGTAGGAGCGGTCGCCCGTTGCCTCCTGGCCCGGGTGGTTCGTTGGCCAGTGCGCCTGGGTCTGGTTGCCTGCCTCGTCGTACACGTATGTCTCGGTCCAGTTCGCCGCGTGGACCGCTGTTACTCGGCCTGTCGCGTCCAGGTCGAAGCGGCGGGTGCCGGAGAGCTGGTCGTCGATCGCGGTCAGGTTGCCGTCGGCTCGGTAGGCGTAAGCGCGGTGCTGGAGTGAGTTGCCCGTTGCGCCCATGACCGACTGGGCGGTCAGGCGGCCCAGTCGGTCGAAGGTGTGCTCAAGAGTGAGCGTTTCGCCGACTTGGCGGGTGACTTCACGGCCTGACTCGTCGTACTCGAAGTCGATGGAACGGCCCGAAGCCACCAGCCCCGTGCGGCGGCTCGTGCTGTCGTACGTCCAGGTCGTGGTTGCGCCGGTCGGGGTCGTGCGGCCGGTTCGGCGGCCGAATTCGTCGTAGGTGTACGTCAGTTCCCTGCCGTCGACCGTCTCCGAGCGAACGCGGCCGTAGCGATCGCGCAGCACGGTCAGTGTGGTGTTGGGGCCGGTTGCCTGGGCCAGTCCGTCCGTCATGTCGTATGCGTACGTGGTGACTCGGCCGGCCGCGTTCTTGTGGATCACCTGGCCCAGTTCGTTGCGTTCGAAGGCCACGACCTGGCCGAGGGCGTTGGTGCGGGTCGTCAGGCGGCCTGTCGCGTCGTGGGTGTAGGTGAGAGTGCGGTCGTCGAAGTCCGTCTCCGCGATCAGGCGGCCTGCCGCGTCGTAGGCGTAACTCCAGGTCAGGCCTTGTGGGTTGGTGACCTGGGTGAGGTTCAGTTCCTTGTCATGGGTGAACTCGTGGCGTACGCCGTCCGGGCCGGTGCGGGCCGTGAGGAGGTCGAAGTGGGTGTACTCGAAGTGGGATACGCCACCCAACGGGTCTGTGTGGCTTGTGCAGTTGCCCTCGCCGTCGTGGGTCCAGGACTCGGTTGTGCCGTCCGGTGCTGTGCGGCGGGACAGATGGCCCTCGATTGTCCACTCCAGGCGAGTGGTGGCACCCACCGCATCTGAAATTGTGACAGTTCTGCCCAGACTGTCACGTTCACAGCGGGTGACCCCGCCGAGCGGGTCCGTGATCTCCAGCGGGAGACCGGTGCGGTCGCAGCGGACGGTAGTGGTCAGGCCGAGTGGGTCGGTCACCGTCGTGAGGCGGCCCGCGTCGTCGTAGGCGAAGTGGGTGGTGTGGCCGGTCGGATCGGTCACCGATGTGCGGTTGCCGCGGTCGTCGTACGTCTGGCGGATCACCGTGCCGTCCGGGTTCACCAGCCTTACCGGCAGGCCGAGTTCGTTGTACTCGGCCCTCGTCGCCCGCCCGTCGGGGCGAGTGACCGTGAGCAGGTTGCCGGACTCGTCGTAGCGGAAAGCGGTGGTGTGGCCGAGCGCGTCGGTCTGGGACAGGAGCCGGTTGCGACGGTCCCGGCGGTACCGGGTGACCGCCCCGGTCCCGTCGATCTCGGCGGTCACCTGTGCGCGGTCGTTGACCAGGTACCGGGCCGTGTGGCCGAACGAGTCGGTGATGGCGGTGACCCGTTGACCTGTTTCAGGGTCGGTCGTGTCGTAGGTGAAGGTCGAGCTCAGGTGGCCGGCGGCGCCGGACTGGGAGGTGCAGCGGTCCCGGTCGTCGTAGACGTAGTCGAAGCGGCTGCCGTTGGTGTCCGTCCAGGACGTGATGCGGCCGTGTTCGTCGCAGCCGAAGTGCAGAGGGCGTCCCGATGAGTTGGTCACCTCGGTGAGGTGGCCGTCGGTGTAGCCGTAGCGCAGGATCTCCTGGTCCGAGCCGTTGCTCGCCGCCCCGGCCAGGGTCAGGGCGGTCACCCGCCCGCCCGCAGTGCCCAGCTTCAGGTGGTAGCCGCCGCTGTGGACGATTGCGAGCGGGGTGCCCTCGGCGTCGTACTCGAAAGTGATCCAGTTGCCGTTGCGGTCGTCGATCTGTTCCAGGACCGCCGAGTCGTCGCCCTCGTCGGCGAAGTGCCACACTCGGCCGGAATCCGGGTCCGTGATCGTGTAGCCGCCGTCCTCGCGGTTCAGCGGCCAACGCGGGCCGTGGCCGGGGAGGGTGGGCAGACCCGGGGCGGGGTGCGGGTAGGCCAGCAGCAGGCCGTCCTCGGCGATGAAGACGACGCCCTCGGAGTCGATCTCCAGACGTTGGTCCACCGTCGACGACCACGTGGGACCGAACCAACGGCCTGAACGACAGGCCGAGTTGAACGAGCGCTTGAGGACCAGCGGCAGTGAGCCCGGCAAGGAGAGGTCGGTCTGGGGCAGCACCATGTGGCCCGTGGCGACATCGACGGGGTCCTTTTCGCAGACCGTTTCGTCCGGTCGCCGACTGGTGCCCTCGGGGTTCTCCGTCGCGCCCTTGCGTCCGGCACCCGCCGACTCCCCGGCCGCGTCCTTGGCCGACCGCTGGATCCCCGTCTCGACCGCACTCTCCATGCCGTCCTTGAGCGCGGCCCGGCCGAACGCCGCCTCCAGTCCCGCCCCGTCCCCCGCCAGGTTCGGCAGCAGCCGCCCCAGCCCCTCCGACGGGTCCTTCATGAAGTCGTCCAGCATCGTCTTCGCGGCCCGTTCCGGATGCGCGCCGGTGGAGACGAGGCCCGCCAGGGTCATGTTGACGTTCTGGACGTACGCGGCCGGGTGGGTCAGGTTGTACGGGTCCGTCGGGTTGAGGCCGCGGGCGAAGTTCAGGATGCCCGCCGTGCCTTTCACCACCCCGCCGCCGAAGTGCAGGATCTCCGTGTTGACGGCCTGGTGGCCGTCGGCCGCGTCCGCCTTCAACTGGGCCAGCGGGGGCGGTTCGGCGGGGGCGTGGGCCAACGCCTTGCGGACCGCGCTCGCCGCCGTACGACCCGCCTCGTCGCGTTGGCGGCGGGCCTCGTTCAGGATCTCGTGGGCGCGGTCCATGCCGGCCTTGCCCGGGTCCGTCGACGGCTGCTCCGGCTTCTCCTTCTTGTCATCGGCCGCAGACGCCTTCAGCTCCGCCTTGTACGCGTCCGACGCCCGCTTCCCCGGTCCGTACAGGTCGATCGCGTCCCGTGCCTGCCCCTGCGCCCACTCCACCGTGTCCGCGTACGACGACAGCGCCCCGCCCGCCGTGTCGCAGGCGTCGGCCGCCCGGAGCCACTTCGTGGGATGCATCGCGAACTTCTCGCGGAAGGCGTTCGCCGCCTCGCCCTGCCAGGACGACGAGTCCAGCCCGCGCATGCCGTCGCCGACCTTGTCGAACGCCGTGGAGAAGTCGGTGAGGTGCTTGGCCGCCGCCCTGATCGCCTTGGGGTCGCCGTGGACCAGGTCGGACGCCAGGTCGGTGTCGCCGAGTTGTCTCTCGTCCGGTGTGGCGCCGAGCCGGGAGGCGATCCTGTCGCCGGCGTTCTCCACCACGTCGGCGTAGCGGTGGGCGCCGACGTGGTCCAGGCCCTCCCCGATGAGATCGGTGCCTTTGTCGACCCCCTCGCCGACCAGCTTCTTGCCCGCGTCGACCACGTCGCCGACCTTGCCCAGACCGGAGTTGACCAGATCGTCGAACCCCATCAGCCCGCGTCCCCGCCCTGCCCGGACCGTTCCCGCGCCGCCTCCGCCGCCTTCGCCCGCTCCTCCGGTGACGGGCCCAACGGTCCGTCGAGGATGTCGTTGTACTCGTCCCCGCTGAGCCCGGCCGCCATCGCCACGTTCGCCGGGTTGACGCCCAACGGGCCGATCGTGTGCGAGGTCATCACATCAGCACATCACGCACCGCAACGCGCACACGCCGACACCCTCCCGACACGCTCCCGACGGCTGCGCAAACACCGCAAAACCGCCGCCCCGCACCCCCGTTGACAGCCCCGCGCATGCTCATTCCTTGGCCACGGACAGCCTTCTCATCGTTCTCTTATGTCGGCCTTATGGCATCATCACGCGCTGTACCTAGCTTGCGGGCCATGTTCTTCACCTACCTGAGGCGCGAGTTGCGCCGCCGCAGAAAAGCGGCCCTCGTCGTCGCCTCCGGCCTCGCCCTGGGCATCGCGCTGGTCATCGTGGTCAACTCCGTGTCCTCCGGCATGGGCAAGGCACAGGACAAGGTCCTCCAGTCGCTGTACGGACTCGGTACGGACATGACCGTCACGAAGGCGGCCACGCCCACCGCGAGCGGCTCGCAGCAGCCGCGGTTCCAGTTCGACGCGAACAACAACGGCGACAGCAAGACGCAGAGCAGCGACCGCGTCATGGTCCAGGGCTTCACCACGCTGGCCTCCACCACCGTCACCAAGGTGGCGGGGCAGAAGGGCGTCTCCGACGCCGTCGGCGGCCTGAGCCTCAACGTGGTCAAGGTCGACGGGCAGTTCACCCGCGGCCAGTTCCAGCAGAACCAGGGCAGCGGCAACGCGGAGGGCGGCAACCGCGGCGGCACCGGCACCGGCCAGCCGCAGGGCCAAGTCACCGGTGGCGGCGCCAACTTCAACATCAACGCGTACACGGTCTACGGCACGGACGTCACCAAACCCGCGCTCGGCCCGCTGACCTCCTCGAAGATCACCAGCGGCCGTACCTTCACCACCGCCGAGACCAACGCGAAGGTCGTCGTCGCCGACTCGGCGTACGCCAAGGAGAAGAAGCTCAAGGTCGGCTCGACCGTCACCATCAAGAGCGTCAAGTACAAGGTCATCGGCATCGCCACGGCCACCAGCGGTGACGCGGCGGCCAACCTGTACATCCCGCTGACGCAGGCGCAGACCCTGAGCGGTGACAAGAACAAGGTCACCACGATCTACGTCAAGGCGACCGACTCCAAGCAGATCTCGGCGGTCAAGAAGACCATCACGAGCAATGTCTCCGGTACGACGGTCACCACCTCCGCCGACCTCGCCGACACCGTCTCCGGGTCCCTGTCCACCGCCTCCTCCCTCGCCACCAGCGTCGGCAAGTGGCTCTCGATCGCGGTGCTCGTGGCCGCGTTCCTGGTCGCCGGGCTGCTCACCTCCTCGGCGGTCTCCCGCCGGGTGCGCGAGTTCGGCACGCTGAAGGCGCTCGGCTGGAAGTCGGGCCGGGTGACCCGGCAGGTGGTCGGCGAGGCCGTCGTCAACGGCCTGGTCGGCGGTGTCCTCGGCATCGCGCTCGGCCTGGCGGGCGCGTACGTCGTGACCGCGATCAGCCCGACCCTGTCGGCCTCCCTCGGCAGCACGGGCGGCGGGGGCCGGGCGGGCGGTCCCGGCGGTGGCGGCGGCTTCGGCGGTCCCGGCCGGCAGGCGGCGGCCAAGACGCTCGACGTCGCCCTCACCGCACCCGTCAACGCCACCACCATCGCCCTCGCGGTCGGCCTCGCCATCACCGGCGGCCTGATCGCCGGCGCCTTCGGCGGCTGGCGAGCCTCCCGACTCCGCCCGGCGGACGCTCTACGGCGGGTCGAGTAGCGGGTACGTGGTCAATTCCGTTCACTGCAGCGCGCCCCAAAGGGGCGCGGGGAACTGCGCGACCAGCCACAACGAACCTGCAGACGACCGATGGCGCCCAACCCCCCTTACTTCCCCAGGAGTTACCCCATGTACGAACTAAGAGGCGTCACCAAGCTCTACTCCCGCGGCAAGGAAACCGTCCATGCCCTCGACGGCATCGACCTCACCATCGGCGACGGCGACCGCCTGGTCATCCAAGGGCCGACCGGCGGCGGCAAGTCCACCCTGCTCCAGATGATCGGCGCCCTGGACCGCCCCACCGCAGGTGAAATCGTCCTGGACGGCGTCGACTTGGCGAAACTGTCCGAGGCCAAGCTCACCAAGGTCCGCAGCGAGAACATCGGCTTCGTGTTCCAGTCCTTCAACCTGATCCCGACGCTCACCGCACAGGAGAACGTCGAGACCGCCCTCGTCCCGCTGGGCACCAAGGCGAAGGAGCGCCGCGAACGGGCCGCCGAGGCACTGAAGTCGGTCGGTCTGGGCGAGCGCCTCGGCCACCTCCCCGGCGAGATGTCCGGAGGACAGCAGCAGCGCGTCGCCATCGCCCGCGCGCTGGTCAAGCAGCCCAAGGTGCTGCTGGCCGACGAGCCGACCGGCAACCTCGACGAGTCGATGCGCGACGAGATCATGGACGTACTGGAGAGCATGTGGAAGGAGCACGGGCTGACCTTCATCATGGTCACCCACGACTCCGCCATCGCGAAGAAGGCCCCGCGCCTCGCCACCATCCGCAAGGGGAAGATCACGGTGAAGGAGAACGCCGGGGCCTGAGCAACTCTACGGCTGTACAAGGGAGTTGGGCGGTCCGCTGGAGTGACTCGGCGGCTACTTACCGGAGTTCCCGCCGGCTTCACCCGGCGACTGCGTAACGGAGTCCGTGCGGGCGCGTAACAGTCTGCGGACGCGCTTTCTTACCCCCCTCTCATCTCTTGAGCGGTTGATCACCCCTCGGCATACTTCGTGTTCCGGGGGGTGTACGCGCAGGTGTGCGAGCTTTCCCCCGGCCGGGTGAATGGGGAATTCGCCCGGTACCTCAGCTCCAGGGGGAGTTTTGCGCAGACAAGTGAAGAGAGCGTGCGCGGCCACCGTCGCCACGGCCGCGGCCGTCGCCCTCGCCGCCGGTATGACCAGCCCGGCGTCGGCGAAGCCCGAGCAGCGCGCGGCGACCGGTGCCGCACAGGCCCGGCTCGCGGGCAACCAGCACATCACCCTGATCACCGGCGACCGCGTCACCGTCGACGCCAAGGGCCGGGTCGTGGGTCTCCAGGCGGCGAAGGGCCGTGAACACATACCTGTTCAGGTCCGCAGGCTCGACGGGCACACGCTCGTCATACCCGCCGACGCGGCCCAACTGGTCGCCTCCGGCAAGCTCGACCAGCGGCTGTTCGACGTCACCGAACTCAACAAGTCGGCGGAGCGGGCCTCCCAGAAGGCCGGCCTGAAGGTCATCGTCGGCTACAAGGGCGCCGCCACCGCCACCAGGGCCGACGTACGGGACGCGGGCAAGCTGCGCCGGTCCCTGAAGACGCTGAACGCCGACGCCGTCCAGACCCCGCAGAAGGACACGCCCGAGCTGTGGGCCGCCGTCACCAACGGCGACAGGACGGCCTCCGGCATCGCGCACGTCTGGCTCGACGGCGTCCGCAAGGCCAGCCTCGACAAGTCCGTGCCGCAGATCGGCGCCCCGAAGGCGTGGGCGGCCGGCTACGACGGCAAGGGCGTCAAGATCGCCGTACTGGACACCGGAGTCGACGCCGACCACCCGGACCTGAAGACCCAGGTGATCGAGTCCAAGAACTTCTCCACGGCCGCCGACGCCAACGACCACTTCGGTCACGGCACGCACGTCGCGTCCATCGCGGCGGGCACCGGCGCCATGTCGCACGGCAAGTACAAGGGTGTCGCGCCCGGCGCGAAGATCCTCAACGGCAAGGTCCTCGACGACACCGGTTCCGGTGACGACTCCGGCATCCTCGCCGGCATGGAGTGGGCGGCCGCGGAGGGCGCCGACATCGTCAACCTGAGCCTGGGCGGCCAGGACACCCCGGAGATCGACCCGTTGGAGGCGGAGGTCAACAAGCTCTCCGCCGAGAAGGGGATCCTGTTCGCGATCGCCGCGGGCAACGAGGGCCCGCAGTCGATCGGTTCGCCCGGCAGCGCGGACGCGGCCATCACGGTCGGCGCGGTCGACGGCAACGACAAGCTCGCCGACTTCTCCTCCACCGGCCCGCGCGTCGGCGACGGCGCCATCAAGCCGGACGTCACCGCACCCGGCGTCGACATCACCGCCGCCGCGGCTCCGGGCAGCGTCATCGACCAGGAGGTCGGCGAGAACCCGCCCGGCTACCTGACCATTTCGGGTACGTCGATGGCGACCCCGCATGTCGCCGGTGCCGCCGCGATCCTCAAGCAGGAGCACCCCACGTGGGGGTACGCCGAGCTGAAGGGCGCGCTGACCGGCTCCGCGAAGGGCGGCAAGTACACGCCGTTCCAGCAGGGTTCGGGCCGTATCGCCGTCGACAAGGCCATCAAGCAGACGGTGATCACCGACCCGGTGTCGGAGAGCTTCGGCATCCAGCAGTGGCCGCACACCGACGACACCCCGGTCACCAAGCAGGTCACCTACCGCAACCTCGGCACCGCGGCCGTCACCCTCAAGCTCACCGTGGCAGCCACCAACCCCAAGGGCCAGGCGGCTCCTTCGGGCTTCTTCAAGCTCGCCAAGACCTCGGTGACCGTCCCGGCCGGCGGCACCGCCTCGGTCGGCCTGACCGTCGACACCAGGCTGGGCGGCACGCTCGACGGGGCGTACTCCGCGTATGTCACGGCGACGGGCGGCGGGCAGAGCGTCCGTACGGCCGCGGCCGTGGTGCGCGAAGTGCAGTCGTACGACGTCACGTTGAAGTTCGTCAACCGTGACGGCGCCCCCGCCAAGTACTACACCGCTTCGCTGGACGGCGTCTCCGGCCTCGCCGCCGGCGGCTCCTTCAGCCCGCACGACGCCTCGGGCACCGTCAAGGTCCGTGTCCCCAAGGGCGGTTACGTCCTCGACACCGGAATCTTCGGGGACCCGGAGGACGCCTCCAAGGGCATCGACTGGCTCGCCCGGCCCAAGCTGGACATCGCCAAGGACACCTCGCTCACCATCGACGCCCGCACGGCCAAGCCGGTCGACATCACGGTGCCGGACACCGGCGTCAAGTCGGCCTTCGCGTCACCGGGTTACACGATCTCGACGCCGGACGGGGGCAGCTCCTACGGCTGGCTGCTGGAGACGTACGACAACTTCCGCACCGCGCACCTCGGTCCGCAGATCACCGACGGTTCGCTCTCCGAGCAGTGGGACGCGCACTTCACCAAGGGCGACACCGAGCAGTACGACACCACGACCGCCGCCAAGGTCAAGCAGCTCGCCACCGGTTACACCAAGCACTACAAGGCGAGTGAACTCGCCACGGTGAACGCCCGCATGGGTGCCGCGGCGAGCGGCAAGACCGGGTCGGTCATGGCCTTCGGCTACCTCCCCGACAGCTTCGGCGGCTCCGCCATCGGCATCCAGCAGAAGCTGCCCGGCACCCGCACGCTGCACGTCTCGACGATCAACGGGGTGCAGTGGGAGCTGGACTTCGAGCAGGACAGCGGGGTCGACGCGGACGGCATCCCGGTCACGGAGGCGTACTACACACTGGACGGCCTGCAGAACTTCAAGGGCGGCCACACCTACTCCAGGACCTTCAACACGGCGGTCTTCGGCCCGCACCTCAGCGCCGACTACGGCGTGTTCCGCAGCGGCAACCAGATCCTCGGAATGCTGCCGCTGTTCGCCGACTCCCAGAAGAGCCCGGGCTCGTCGCTGTTCACCTCGGTGAAGACGACCCTGTACCGCAACGGCACCAAGGTCGGCTCCAACGCCGACCCGCTGTTCGGCGGGGAGGCGTTCAAGGTCCCGGCCGCCAACGCCTCGTACAAGCTGACCACTTCGGTCATCCGCAGCGTCAAGGTCGCCGCCGCCTCCACCCGGATCGACGCGAGCTGGACGTTCTCCTCGAAGAAGCCGACCGGCTCCACCCTCGCCCAACTCCCGGTCTCCACCGCCCGCTTCAACGCGGTCACCGGCCTCGACAGCCGCGTGGAGGCCGGCAAGAAGGTCACCTTCCCGGTCACCGTCGAGGGCGCGGCAGCCGGCCGCAACCTCAAGTCGCTGGGCGTGTGGGTGTCGTACGACTACGGCCAGACCTGGAAGAAGGTCCCCGTGGTCAACGGCAGGATCACCGTGACCAACCCGGCCAAGGGCAAGGCCATCTCCTTCCACGCGAAGATCGCCGACAAGAAGGGCAACAAGTCGACGGTCTCGATCTACAACGCGTACTACGGCAAGTAGGTCCCGAGGTCCGCTGAGCGGACGGCCCGTCGGAAGCGCGGCTTCCGGCGGGCCGTCCGTGTTTTCCTGACTCCATGACCACCGCCGTGACCGCCATGATCACCGCCGTCGTCGGCGTGCTCGGTACGCTCTTCGCGCCCGTCCTCAGCCAGCGCCTCACCGCACGGCAGCGTGCCGAGGAGACCCAAGTCGCCGAGCGCAGGCGGCGGTTCGAGGAGCGGCGGGACGCCTACACGGCGATGAACCGATCCTCCCGACAGTTCCACACGCTGCTCAAGGACGCCCTGCACCGCCTCCGTGACGGCGTCTACACCGAGCTGGAGCGCGACCAGTTGGAGGAGGCGCGCCGGGACCACCGGGACCGTTACGCGGAGGCGCAGATGGTCGTGCCCGAGCGTGTGTTGGACGCCTCGCGTGCGGTCAACGAGGTCCTCGCGGACGTCGACGCCGCCGTCAAACGGCTCGACCGGGGACTGGCCAGGGACGGTGAGAGTGCCGGGCAGGTTCTGCTCGACCTGAAGGAGGCCGAGCCCCGGCTGGCCGCGATGCGGCGGCTGATGCGGGCGGACCTGGGTGTCACGGAGTGAGCCCGGGTCTCACGGAGTGAGCCCGGGACGGGGGGCGGACGAGCCCGCGCGGGTCGCGTCCGTGCCCCAACTGGCCAGCAGGCGCAGGGCGTCGGCCGACGGGGAGCCGGGCTCCGCGTGGTAGGTGATCAGGGACTGCTCGGCGTCGTCGGCGAGGCGGAACGTCTCGAAGTTCAGGGTCAGGTCGCCGACCAGCGGATGGTGGAGGAGCTTGACGCCGTAGCTCTTCTCCTTGACGTCGTGCGTGGCCCACAGCCGGCGGAACTCCTCGCTCTTGACGGAGAGTTCACCCACCAGGGCGGACAGGCGCGGATCGTCGGGGTGGCAACCGGCGTCCATCCGGAGGTACATGACGATGTCGTTGGCCTTCTGCTCCCAGTCCACGAACAGGTCCCGGTACTCGGGCCGCAGGAACACCAGCCGCGCCCAGTTCCGGTCCTGCGGCGGGAGTGCGGACCAGTCGCCGAAGACGGCCGCGGCCATCCGGTTCCACACCAGGATGTCCGTGCGGCGGCCCGAGACGTACGCCGGGACCGTGTCGATCGTGTCGATCAGCTGCCGCAGCGGACCCCGCACCTGCTGGGACGGCGACGACTGCCTCTTCTTGTGCTGCTTCGGCTTCGCCAGGTGCGTGAGGTGCGCGGACTCGGCGTCGGTCAGCCGCAGCGCGCGGGCGATCGCGTCGAGGACCTCCGACGACACGTTCCGCCCGTTGCCCTGCTCCAGACGGGTGTAGTACGCCACCGACACCCCGGCCAGCTGCGCCAGCTCCTCGCGCCGCAGCCCAGGCACCCTGCGGTGCCGCCCGAAGTCCGGCAGACCGACGTCCTGGGGCTGTAGCCGCGCCCGCCGGGTGCGCAGGAACTCGCTCAGCTCGGCACGCCGGTCCAGCGGCCGGCCGGTGTCCAGGGGCTCGGCGGTGGATTCGGGCTGTTCGTCCATACGGTCCATTATTCCCGGTCGTACGACCATGAGCCTGACCTCGCTGGTGGTAGGCACAGCGGACGTACGCAGAGGCGTGGTCTGGGTAGACGTAGGACTTTCGGGCAGGCTGTTCCCCGTGCCCGGTCGGAAGGCAGCCGGGCGCACATCCCCCCTAGGAGAGTTCCGGCATGACCACAGTCGCTGCGTACGCCGCCCCCGCCGCCAAGGCTCCGCTGGAGCGCACCACCATCGAGCGCCGGGCCGTCCGCGAGTTCGACATCCTGATCGACATCAAGTTCGCCGGTATCTGCCACTCGGACATCCACCAGGCCCGCGAGGGCTGGGGCGAGGCCATCTTCCCGATGGTGCCCGGCCACGAGATCGCCGGCATCGTCTCCGAGGTCGGCTCCGGCGTCACGAAGTTCCAGGTCGGCGACCGGGTGGGCGTCGGCTGTCTGGTCGACTCCTGCCGCGAGTGCGACAACTGCAAGGCCGGTCTGGAGCAGTACTGCACCGGTGGCAGCGTCGGCACGTACAACGCCGTCGGCAAGGACGGCGAGCCCACCTACGGCGGCTACTCCGAGAAGATCGTCGTCGACGAGAACTTCGTCGTCGGCATCCCCGAGGGCATCGCCCTCGACGAGGCCGCGCCGCTGCTCTGCGCCGGCATCACCCTGTACTCGCCCCTGAAGCACTGGAACGCGGGCCCCGGCAAGAAGGTCGCGATCGTCGGCCTGGGTGGCCTCGGTCACATGGGCGTCAAGATCGCGCACGCGCTCGGCGCGGAGGTCACGGTCCTCTCGCAGTCCCTGCGCAAGCAGGAGGACGGCCTGAAGCTGGGCGCCGACCACTACTACGCGACCAGCGACCCGAAGACCTTCGAGGAACTGCGGGGCACCCTCGACCTCATCGTCTCCACGGTGTCGGCCCCGCTCGACCTCGGCGCGTACCTCTCGCTGCTGAAGACGGACGGCGCGCTGGTGAACGTGGGCGCCCCCGAGGAGCCCGTCTCCCTCAACCTGTTCTCCGTGATCGCCGGCCGCAAGACCCTCGCCGGTTCCGGCATCGGCGGCATCCAGGAGACCCAGGAGATGCTGGACTTCTGCGCCGAGCACGGCTTCGGCGCCGAGATCGAGCTGATCTCGGCCGAGCAGATCAACGAGGCGTACGAGCGGGTGCTGGCCAGTGACGTCCGCTACCGGTTCGTGATCGACACGGCCACGATCTGACCGCGTCGCTAAATCCGGGTCACGGCGCGCTGTCGAGTGCGGGTGCGTCGTGGCTGGTCGCGCAGTTCCCCGCGCCCCTGGGTAGGGGCAGGCCAGGCGTCTTTAGGGGCGCGGGGAACTGCGCGACCAGCCCCCACCGACCCGCAGCCGCCGACGAACCTCAGCCCCCCACTCTGTTCCGCCCCAACAGCCACAACAGGTACGGCCCCCCTACCAACGAGGTGAGCGCCCCCACCGGAACTTCCAGCGGAGGAAGCACCGTGCGGGCAGCGAGATCGGCCGCCACAAGAATCACCGCACCCGTCAACGCCGAACAGACCAACGGCAGTTGAGGCGTACGCGTGAGCCGCCGGGCCAACTGCGGCGCGGTCAGCGCGACGAACCCGATCGGCCCGGCCGCCCCGGTCGCCGTGGCGGCCAGCACCACCCCGAGCACGGTCAGCGCGAGCCGCGTCCGGTCCACCCGGACCCCGAGCGAGGCCGCCGTGTCACCGTCGAGCCCGAGCGGCCGCACGGCCCGCCCCGCCCACACCAACGCGGGCAGCGACAGCAGCAGTACGACGGCCAACGGCCCCGCCTGCTCCCAGCCCCGCCCGTTGAGCGACCCGGTCAGCCACAGCTTGACCTGCTCGGCGGCCTCCAGCTCACTGTCCGCGAGATACAGCTGCACCACGGCCGACAGCGCGACCCCGATACCGACTCCCGTCAGCACGAACCGACTCGGCTGCATCCCGTGCCGCCACGCCAGCACGTACACGAGCGCGGCAGCCGCGAGTCCGCCCACGACGGAGACGAGGGGCAGGGCACTGGGCGAGTTGACGAACCCGAAGGACAACGCGAGCACCGTCGCGGCGGCGGCGCCGTGCCCGACACCGATCACGTCCGGACTGGCCAGCGGATTCCGGGTCACGGTCTGCACGAGCGCCCCCGCGAGCCCGAGCGCCACCCCGACCAGCGCGCCCAGCACGATCCTCGGCACCCGCAACTCGTTGACGACGAGGTCGTACTGCCCCGCACCGGTACGGAGCGTGTGCCACACCTCGGCGGGCGAGATGTACGTCTGCCCGATACAGGCGGCAGCGGTCATCGCAACGGCGAGGAGAAGCAGGAGAGTTGCGGCGACGGCGGCCGAACGCCGGTGCAGGAGAAGGGAGATGGCGGGGCGGGGGCGGAACACGGTCACACCGGCGGGGCGGAAGACCTCGGTCCCGGTGACCCGGTCGGGATCAGGGGGAGGACGTGTCCCGTTTATGCGGTCGGGCTCGGAGGGAGGGCGCGTTTCGGTCGCGCGGTCGGGCTCGGAGGGAGGGCGTGTCCCGGTCGCGCGGTCGGGCTCGCGGGGCCTTGCCGTGCTGTTCATACGGCCGTTGCCTTCCGCCGTACGAGCACCACCAGCACCGGCACGCCCACCAACGCGGTCATCACCCCGGCCGGCACCTCGGCGGGAGCCCGCACGACCCGCCCCGCGACATCCGCGCCGACCAGCAGCGCGGCGCCGAGCAACGCGGACAGCGGGAGCAGGCTGCGGTGCCCGCCGGAGATGAGGCGCCGGGCCAGGTGCGGGACGGCGAGTCCGACGAACGCGATCGGCCCGGCGGCGGCCACCGAGGACGCCACCAGCAGGGTCGCCCCGAGCGCCGCACACACCCGTACGACACCCACCCGATGCCCCAGCGCCCGCGCCGTCTCGTCCCCGAGGGCCAGCGCGTCCAGCCCGCGCGCACAGGCGAGCACCAGCAGTGCGCCCGCCACGAGAAACGGCAGCATCCGTACGACGGTGTCCGCGTCCCGCCCGCTCAGCGAGCCCACCTGCCAGAACCGGAACTGGTCCAGCGTGGCCGAGCTGGAGGTCAGGACCACGGTCGTACCCCCGGCGGTCATCGCGGACAACGCCGTACCGGCGAGGGCGAGTTTCACCGGCGACGCCCCGCCCCGGCCGCGCGCGGCGATGCCGTAGACCAGGCAGGCGGCGAGGACGGCGCCGGCGAAGGCGTACCAGACGTAGCCGCTGAAACCGTTCGCGAGTCCGGTCGCGATGGCGAGGACGACGCCGGCCGCCGCGCCCTGGCTCAGTCCGAGGATGCCCGGGTCGGCGAGCGGATTGCGGGTGACGGCCTGGAGTGCCGCGCCCGCCACGCCGAGCGCCGCGCCCGCCGTCAGTCCGATCTCGGTGCGGGGCAGCCGCAGCGACCGTACGACGAGCGCATCCGGTGAACTCCCGCCGTGCAGAAGGGCGTTGAGCACCTCGGACGGCGGTACCGGCCGGGTGCCGACGGCGAGGCTGAGCAGCGCGGCGGCGGCCACCGCGAGGGTGGCCGCCGGCCAGGCGAGGTGTTTGACGCTCACTTCTCTTCCGCTGTTTGTCTCGTGCCCGTCCCTCTACTTGCTGATGTCCTCGGCGAGTTGGAGGACGACGAGGCGTGCGGCGGTGGGGCCCGCGTTGAGGTACCAGGGGTCGTCGTCGACCTTGACCGCGTGCCCCGCCTTGACCGCCTTCATCGACTTCCACAGCGGACCGGCCAGTACGCTCGCCGCGTCGGTCTTGCCGGCGTCGCCCTGCACCGAGTAGAAGATCCAGTCGCCGTCGGCCTTGTCGATGCTCTCGGCGCCGATGTCCTCCGAAATCGCCTTGAACTGCTGCGACTTGGGCCGGTCGAGCCCCATGTCGACGGCGATGGAACCGGTGAAGGACGAGACGCCGAACATGCGGGTGCGGCCCGGCGTGAACCGCAGCATCGACACGGACGTCTTCGACAGCGCCTCGCCCTTCTCGTGGGCGTCCTCGACGATCCCGTCGAGCAGCTTCTGCGCCTGCTGCCCCTTGCCGATCGCCTCGCCGACGAGCAGCAGGTCGCGCTTCCAGTTGACGCCGTTGCCGGCCGTGACGACGGTCGGCGCGATCTTCGACAGCTTGGGGTAGAGGTCGCCGAGCGAGTCGTTGGCGAGGATCAGGTCGGGCTTCGCGGCGGCGAGGGTCTCCAGGTTGGGCGCCTGGCGCGTGCCCGCGTCCGTCATCGCGGCGAGCTTCGCCTTGTCCGCGGGGAAGGCGTCCGCGAGGTATGCGGGGACGAGTCCGGCGTTGTCTGCGCGGGTGGTGGCCGTCGGGACGGTGCCGAGGGAGAGCAGGTCGTCGAGCTGTCCGGTGCTCAGCACGGCGATCTTCGTGGGCTTCGACTTGATCGTCGTCTTCCCCTCGAAGTGCGTGACGGTCCGGGGAAAGGTCCCGTCGGTGTCCGTGTCCGCGCCCATACCGGTCGCGAGGGTGCTCGGCGCGGCGGACGGCCCCTCCGAGGCGCCGATCACCTTGTTCTGGGAGCCTTCGCCCGTCTTCTCGGCATCGTTGTCAGCGGTGGACGACGAGCACCCGGCCAGCAGTCCCCCGACGACGGACACGGCGGCCACCGCCGTGACAGCCTTCCTCTTGAACACACGCACTGTCACTGTCTCTCCGATCAAAACTGGCCAGGTAAGGCTTACCTTAGCTTGTCGTCGGAGTAGCTTGGGCGTGAGGAGGCCCACACGATGACCGTGCAGCTGAACCACACCATCGTCGCCGCGCACGACAAACACACGTCGGCCCGATTCCTCGCCGACATCCTCGGACTCCAAGTGAGCCCGCAGTACGGCCCGTTCATCCCGGTCGCGATTCCCAACGGGGTGACCCTGGACTTCATGGACCACCCCGGCCCGGGATCCGGTCCGGGCGCGATCGCCCCGCAGCACTACGCGTTCCTGGTCTCGGAGGACGACTTCGACGCGATCTTCGGCCGGATCCGGGCGGCGGGGCTCATCTACTGGGCGGACCCGTTCCACCGGCGCGAGGGCGAGATCAACACGAACGACGGCGGCCGGGGCGCGTATTTCGAGGACCCGAACGGCCACAACCTGGAGATCCTCACGAGGCCGTACGGCAGCGGGGGTTGATTCAGGCTCAGGCTGCGGTGCGGCAGCGGGGGTTGATTCAGGCTCAGGCTGCGGTGCGGCAGCGGGGGTTGATTCAAGCGGCGGTGCGGCAGACGGGGTGGACTCAGGCGCAGGTGCGGCAGACGGGGTGGACCCAGGCGCCGGCGCGGAACGACTCGCCCGCGCCGTAGGGCCCCGTAGGGCCGTACGAGCACGCCACCGTCCGCGGACGGCCGTACGGAGTGCGCGCGCCCCAGGCCGGAGACATGGGCGAGACCGTCCGCCGCCGCCTCGACCACCGTGTTCCCGTCGATGGCGACACCGTGCGGGAGCCGGTGACGGCCGGCGGCGGTGATCAGCCGGGCCGGCGTCCCCCACTGCGCCGCGTGCGCGTCCACGGCGAAGGAAAACGAGCCCGAGCCCTTCCCGTACGTCGATTTCGTCCTCGCCGATGATCACGCAGGCGATGCGGGGGTGGAGCGGTCGGAGGGGGTTGCCGCGCGGAGGAAGGGTTCGTGGACGACGGGGGTGGCCCAGCCGCCGATCAGGAAGGTACTGGGGTTGGCAGGCTCGCTCGGCTCGTTCACAGGGGAATCACAGCTGAACTGGGACGCGCTGTCGTAACCGACCGCGAAGCCGACGTCGGCGACGTCCTCCGCGCGGAAGTGCCGGTGGAAGGGGGAGGCGCCCATCCCGGCCAGCCGGGCCAGGTCCTCGATGCGGAGCGTCTCCGTGTGGTGGTCGCGGATCCAGCGAATGGCCCTGCCGATATGGGTGAGTTGACTGTCGGCGAGCCCGATCTGCCGTACGAGCGCGCCCTGTTCACCGGTGATCAGGCGCCACAGGATCGCTGTTGGTGGCGAGCGGGGTGCGGGGTGCGGTGTGCCCAAAAGCCGTTACCCGCGCGGGACTCGAAGACTCCCGATGTACCGGTCGACGCCGGTCCTCGTGTTCTGGACCCGGGCACCCCCCTGTCCTCCCGTGTCCGCCCCCAGCCGCCACACGCGGAGCCGGTAGTCGGTCCGCGGATCGATGGCGTACGGGAGTCTGCGACTCAGGCGCGTCCCCTCGCCGCGGAAGACCCCGCGCACGCTTCCCCGGCCGGCGCTCGCGTTCCACGGGGAGAAGATCGCCGTCTCGCCGGTCGTGCGGTCGGATGCCGTGGCATGGACGGCCGTCGGGGTCAGGCCCCCAGGCCCTTCAGGCCGTCGTAGACGGACATGATGATCTCCATCCCCCGGTTGTCGGCCGCGGGTTCGCGCATCTGGTTCGTCACGTACGCCACCGCCATCCGGGCCGCGGGATCGATCATGACCAGCGAGCCGCCCCAGCCGCCCCACCCGTAGGTGCCGCCGAACCGCCCATAGCCCAGGCCGTAGCTCACCGGCATGCCCAGCCGCAGGTCGTCCCCGCTGAACTGTTCACTCCACGCACGGTCACAGCCGGCCTCCGACAGCAACCGCACACCGGACACCGTGCCCCCGCCCGCCATCACCGACTGCACCCGGGCGACCGAACGGGCGTTGCCGAAGCCGCTCGCCGCCGGGATCTGCGCGCGCCGCCAGGCCACGCTGTTCCCGTCGCGGATCCGCAACGCGGTCACGCCGGCCGGGTTCGCGTCGCCGGCGGCAGCGCTCGCGGCGTAGTCCTCGTCCTTGCCGGGCGGCGGGATCGTGAGCGCCACCCGGTGGTCGTGCTCGGCGGCCAGCCCGAGGTGGAAGTCCGCGCCCAGCGGCCCGGCGACCTCGGTGGCGAAGAACTCGCCCACGCTCCGGCCGGTGATCCGGCGTACGACCTCGCCCACGAGGAAACCCTGGGTGAGCGAGTGGTAGCCGGCCGCGCTGCCCGGTTCCCACACCGGCGCCTGCGCCGCCAGCCGGGCCGTGGCGGCCGTCCAGTCGTAGATCTCCTCGACACCCCCGACCCAGTCGGGCAGGCCCGCCGTGTGCGACAGCAGCTGCCGTACCAGCACCCCGTCCTTGCCCGCGGCCGCGAACTCGGGCCAGTACCGTGCGACCGGCGCGTCCACGTCGAGCTCGCCGCGATCGGCCAGGATCAGCGCGCACAGCGCCGTCATCGTCTTGGTGACCGAATAGACGTTGACGATCGTGTCCCGCTCCCACGGAACCGTACGTTCCGCGTCGACGAACCCACCCCACACGTCCACCACGGGCTCGCCGTCCACGAAGACCGCCACGGAGGCGCCCACGTCCCCGTCGTCGAGCGTCACGCCCAGCGCCTCGGGCACGGCGGTGAACAGATCGTCGTACGAGCCCCGAATACGAGTCATGTGAGGCATTAGCCCGCATCGGGCGGCGCGGGGCAACCTGATTTCCGGCGGCCGGAACGGAGCGGGTCCGCAGGCGCGGGGACGGGCACGGAATCGCCCGGAACCCTCATGCGTTGAGGACACTGGGCAGAGGATGCCGGCGGTGTGCGAGCCGAGCAGCCCGGGCAACCGAACCGACGCACGACTGACAGATACAGATATGGGAGGGTCGCAATGGCTGCGCAGACGCAGAGGGCCGTACTGGCGGGCGGATGCTTCTGGGGGATGGAGGAGCTGATCCGTCGACTGCCGGGCGTGACGGCGACCCGGGTCGGATACACCGGCGGTGACGTCCCGAACGCGACGTACCGCAACCACGGCACGCACGCGGAGGCCATCGAGATCCTGTTCGACCCCGAGAAGACCGACTACCGCGCGCTCCTGGAGTTCTTCTTCCAGATCCACGACCCGAGCACCAAGAACCGCCAGGGCAACGACATCGGCCTCAGCTACCGCTCGGCGATCTACTACGTCGACGACGAGCAGAAGCGCGTCGCCGAGGACACCATCGCGGACGTCGACGCCTCCGGCCTGTGGCCCGGCAAGGTCGTCACCGAGGTGGAGCCGGTCGGCCCCTTCTGGGAGGCCGAACCCGAGCACCAGGACTACCTCCAGCGCTACCCGGACGGCTACACCTGCCACTTCCCCCGCCCGGACTGGCACCTGCCGACCCGCACGGAGAGCTGACCACGACAGGGTCGGCCCGGCAATAGGCGAAGGCCCACCGGCCGACGCCCGACAGCCGGGCCGCCCTTGTGCCTGCGAGGCGCCGGGCCCGCCGGAGCGCCGCGAGCGGTGTCGACGTGACGTCAGTGTCCGTGCTCATCCGTCGGCCTCGGCGATACCGATCAGGTCGGTCGGCCGCTCCGCCGTGGTGGAGTAGGGAGTCTCCCGGGGCAGCAACCGTGCCGCCGAGTCGAGGTCTCCGCCGCCGACGAGCGCGTGGATCTCGTGGGCGAGCGGGGTCACGTCACGGATGGCGACCGTCCACTCGTCCGCGTAGCGTCGTACGGCCTCACCGGACAGACCGAGCTGCAGGGAGCGGTACGGCAGGGGCTGGAGGCGCAGGTCCCGCTCGGGGTCCCACTGCACGCGGGTGGGCGCGCGCTTCAACTGGCGCTGCCAGGTGGCACGGTCGGGGTGCACCCCGCGCGCGTAACTCGAAAGGCACGCGTGACGCAGCGCCCACTCGAACCCGTCGCGGGTGATCTCGACGGCCAGGACGGTCTCCTGCCCCTCCTTCGTGGCCCAGCCGCAGCGGTACATCATCCACAGGAAGGACGGCTTGATCCACGTCATCCGGTCCCGTTTCCAAGCGGCGGGGAAACGGCCCTCGCGCACGGCGGGCAGGCCGATTTCCGGGGCGTACGCCTGGTAGACGGTGATCGTGGATTCCGCGTAGGTCGCGCGGATCTCGCGTTGGCGTTCTTCCATGGCAGACAGCGTGGGACCCTCCGGGTCCGGGCGGCCACTGATTTTCGACCGCCGCGTACTCGATCAGCGCTCGCGCCTTCGGCTATTTCTCCGCTGCCTCCGGCGCCTTTGGTGCCTGAGCGATGCCCGTCGGGCACGACGCTCCCGAGTTGGTCTCGAACGGGGTACTCAGCTTGACCCCCGTCCCGCCGATCCCGCAGTACCCCGCCGGATTCTTGTCGAGGTACTGCTGGTGGTACCCCTCCGCCGGATAGAACACCCGCCCCTCCGCCGGCAGTATCTCCGTGCTGATCGTGCCGAAGCCCGAGCCCGTGAGGACCCGCTGGTAGGCCGTGCGGGAGGCTTCCGCTGCGGCTGTCTGTTCGGGGGTGCGGGGGTAGATAGCCGAACGGTACTGGGTGCCGACGTCGTTGCCCTGGCGGAAGCCCTGGGTCGGATTGTGGGACTCCCAGAACGTCTTCAGCAGCTTCTCGTACGAGATCAGCTTCGGGTCGTAGACCACGCGAACCGCCTCCGTGTGGCCGGTCAGGCCCGAACAGACCTCCTCGTAGGCGGGGTTCTCGGTGTAGCCGCCCTGGTAGCCGACCAGGGTCGTCCACACGCCCACCGGGAGCTGCCAGAACTTGCGCTCGGCGCCCCAGAAGCAGCCCAGACCGAAGTCGGCGATCTCCAGGTGCCCGGGGTAGGGGCCGAGCAGCGGGGTGCCGAGGACGGTGTGGCGGTCGGGGACCGTGAACATCGGCTCCGGCCGGCCCTGCAGAGCCTGCTCGCGGGTCGGCAGCTGGGGCGTACGACTGTGCAGGAACATGCGGTCTCCCATCGGGCCTCTGTGCGGCTCCGCACTGACAACGGGCGAGGCTCTCCGGGAATTCCGCTCCGCCGTACGGAGGGCAGTCGCGCGCGGGGCCGCCGTGATGACGGCCCCTGTGATGACGGCCCTTGTGATGACGGCCGCCGTGATGACAGCCTCCGTGCGTATGGCCGGCCGTGCGCGTGGCCGCCTCGTCCACGGCGGCACCGTGGACCCCATGCGCGCGGTCGCCCCGCGCCCACCCCGCCACCGCCGCCGTGCTCAGTGCGGCAGGCTCGCCGGGCTTCCGCCGTTCGCCTCGTAGCCCGCCACCGCCAGTGCGCGGTAGACCGCGAACTCGGCCGCCGGGTCGGCGGAGAGGGTCCAGGGGAGGGCTCCGACGTGGCCGTCGATGTGTATGAGCTGGTTCATCGCCTCGGACCAGCGTTCCGCGCGGACCAGGAAGAAGACCAGCAGATGGCGGACGTGCGCCAGCATCGGGTCGTCGGGGCGGACCGCGTGGACGGCGAAGAGGGCGCCGTGGATCGCCTTTTCGACGACCTCGCTCTGGTAGAAGCTGCTGACCAGGTTCACCTCGGGGAGGTGCTCGAACACCGCGAAGAGCGGCATCGCGGCCAGGAGGGAACCCTGAGGGGCACGGGCTGCCGCCGCCTCCGCGAACGCGTTCGCCAGTTCGCGTGAACCGTGCCACTTCTCGCACCAGTAGTGCAGGGCCGCCAGATGCGCCCCCATGTGGGCCGGCGCGCGGTCCAGGATCTTCAGCCACAGCTGCTCGAACTCCGGCTGCGCGTACGTCAGTCCGCGGGCCACCGACAGCTCGACGATGTACGGGACCGGGTCACCGGGGGAGAGGAGCGCCGCCTGTCCGCAGGCGTCCTTCGCCTCCTCCATGATGATCCGGAACTCGTCCGTCCCCCGGGTCGACGTACGCCACGCCTGCTGCACCAGGAACTCCGCGTGCACGGCCGCGCCGCCCGCGTCCTTCGGGTTCTCGGCGCGCCACACCCGCAGCCACTGTCCGCCCGGCGTCTCGCTCACCCCGCCGGGCCGCTGCTGCAGCTCCAGCGACGCGGCGCCCGCGAAGGCCTGCACGCGCTGCCAGCGCAGCTCGCCCGTGATCTCGGTGCCGGCCAGCAACTGCATCGCCGCGCGGTAGTCCTGCGTGCGCTGTACCAGGTCGAGGACGTCCAGCAGGTCCTGGTCGGGGCCGGGCATGCGGATGTCCAGCTCCTCCTCGCGCACGAAGCCGTAGGTCGCCGGGTCCGCGGCGTCCGGGTGGCCCGGCGAGACCTGCTCGATCGCCCCGCGCCTGCGCCGCAGGAACGGGATCAGCACGAAGCCCATCATGAGCAGCGCCATCAGGACCCAGAGAATCTCCATGCCTCAAGCGAACCAGACGGGTCCGACAATTGGCCAACCCGGCCCACCACCCTGTGGAAATCCACGGTCACCGCGTCCCACGCCCTTGTGGAAAACCGCCGTCACCTCGTCCCACGCCCTCGTGGGCAACCGCCGTCACCCCGTCCCACGCCCCTGTGGAAAGTCACCGCCGCCCCGTCCCGAACCCTTGTGCGAAATCGCCGCCGCCCTGCCCCGAGCCCCCGCGGAAAACCCCCGCCACCCCACCCCGCGCCCCTGTGAAAACCTCCGGATCGTCGTCCACCCCGCGAGCGCACTACGCTCGGCCCCATGAGCGACAGGCACATCAGTCAGCACTTCGAGACCCTCGCGATCCACGCGGGCAACACCGCCGATCCCCTCACCGGCGCGGTGGTCCCGCCGATCTACCAGGTCTCGACCTACAAGCAGGACGGCGTCGGCGGCCTGCGCGGCGGCTACGAGTACAGCCGTAGCGCCAACCCCACCAGGACCGCCCTGGAAGAGAACCTCGCCGCCCTGGAGGGCGGGCGCCGCGGCCTCGCGTTCGCGTCCGGACTGGCGGCCGAGGACTGCCTGTTGCGTACGCTGCTCAGCCCGGGCGATCACGTCGTCATCCCGAACGACGCGTACGGCGGCACGTTCCGGCTGTTCGCGAAGGTCGTCTCCCGGTGGGGCGTCGAGTGGTCGGTCGCCGACACCAGCGACCCGGCGGCGGTACGGGCCGCCATCACCCCGAAGACGAAGCTCGTCTGGGTGGAGACCCCCTCGAACCCGCTGCTCGGCATCACCGACATCGCCGTCGTCGCGCAGATCGCGCGGGACGCGGGCGCGAGGCTCGTCGTCGACAACACCTTCGCCACCCCCTATCTCCAGCAGCCGCTCGCCCTCGGCGCGGACGTCGTCGTGCACTCCCTGACGAAGTACATGGGCGGTCACTCGGACGTCGTCGGCGGTGCGCTGATCGCGGCCGACGAGGCGCTCGGCGAGGAACTGGCGTACCACCAGAACGCGATGGGCGCGGTCGCCGGGCCCTTCGACTCCTGGCTGGTGCTGCGCGGCGCCAAGACGCTGTCGGTGCGCATGGACCGGCACAGCGAGAACGCCACCAAGGTCGCCGACATGCTCACCCGGCACGCACGCGTGACGCGCGTTCTCTACCCCGGTCTCCCGGAGCACCCCGGTCACGAGGTCGCCGCCAAGCAGATGCGGGCCTTCGGCGGCATGGTCTCCTTCCAGGTCGAGGGCGGCGAGGAGGCGGCCGTCGAGGTCTGCAACCGCGCCAAGGTGTTCACGCTCGGCGAGTCCCTGGGCGGTGTCGAGTCGCTGATCGAGCACCCGGGGCGCATGACGCACGCGTCGGTCGCCGGCTCGGCCCTGGAGGTCCCCGGCGACCTCGTACGCCTCTCCGTGGGTATCGAGAACGTGCAGGACCTCCTGGAGGACCTGCAGCAGGCCCTGGGCTAGGACCTCGGTCTCACCAGTCTCACCAACCCGTCAGCGGTGGAGTCGTCTCCGACGGCGGCTCCACCCAGGGATGGACCATCGCCGCCCACACGGTGAACGCCACGACCGCCGTCCACAGCAGCAGCCACATCAGCCGCCGGGCGGTCCTCCTGCGGCGCAGCATGCGGCCGCCGCGGCGCACGACGTCCGCGTACAGCTCCGGCGGCACCTGCGGCGGAGCAGTCTCCATGATCCGCCGTACGGCCGCCTCCCGCTCGGGCCTGTTCACGCGCGCGTACCCCCGCCCCACGGCCTCATGAAGGCGCCACCTCGGCCTTAGTCACCTGCGGTACCGGACCGCGCGGCGGATGCAGCAGCGTCGCCGTCGCCCGGTCGCAGATCGTCCGGACCCGTTCCGTCGGGAGGCCGAGCAGTGCGGCGGCCTGTTCCTCGGCGACCCCCTCGTACAACCTGAGGACGACGATCAGCCGCTCCTGGGGCGCGAGGGAACCCAGTGCGCTGCCCGGGTGGGGGCGCGCCCGGCCGAGGCCGCCGTACTGGTGCCAGGCCCCGCGGGCGAAACGGGCGGCCAGGCACTGGCGGGCGTGGTCGTACGGGTCCTCACCGCGCAGCCGGTCCCAGCACGCGTACGTGTGCGCCAGGGACAGCGTCAACAGGCGTCGCGCGCGCGGGTTGTCGTCCGGGTCCTCCGCCGTGAGCAGTGTGGCGGCATGCAGCAGCCGCCCTGCCGCGCCCGCGACGAACGCCTCGAACTCCCGGGCCCGGCGGGCGCCTTGGGACGCCTGCCGTTCTCGCACCGCGCCTCCCGCCTCAACGACCCTGTTTCATCTGAGGCCAGGTCCGTCGCGAGGTCAAGAGTTCGGGACGAAAGGCGGGAGTCGGACACCACGCGAGTCGGACCACTATGCGAGTCGGAGACGCCACGCGCGTCGGAAACACCACGCGCGCGTGCGGGCACCCTTCGGGAACCCGTGCCCGTCAGGAGTCCGACGGATTCTCCGCTCCACCCGGCACCGCCATCCGCGCGGAGAGGGCGCTGTTGAAGCGTGTGAGGAGCGTGCAGAACGCCTCGCGCTCCTCCGGCGCCCAGTCGTGTGTCAGCTCGTCCATCAACTGACGCCTGGACGACCGTACTTCCTCCAGCCGCGACTGCCCGCGCGGGGACAGCTGCAGCACCACCGCACGGCCGTCCTCGGGGTGCGAAGTGCGCTTGACGAGACCGGTGTCGACGAGCGGGGCGACCTGCCGGGTGACCGTCGACGAGTCGATCCCCATGCTCGCGGCGAGCGCCTTGACGCCCATCGGGCCTTCCTTGTCGAGGCGGTTGAGCAGCAGATACGCGGCGCGGTCCATGGAGTTGCGCACCTGTCCGACTCCGCCGAGCCGGGTCTGTTCGGCACGGCGGGCGAACACCGCCACCTCGTGCTGCAGCGTGTCGAGGAGACCGGATTCACCGACGGTCGTCATGTCCATCGACATTTCAGGTGTTGTGGGCATGGCCGGGGGCTCGCTTCATGAAGGGGTGCTGGGTTGGGGGACAGGGTACGCGGCCGGAAGGCGGCCCGTACCGGCGCTGCGCAAACCAGTCTCGGAGCTTGGTCACAGCCGCGACGCGCCCCTGTGAACTGCGATGCTTGAGTCATGAGCTACAGCACGGCTGACTCCTTGCGACCCGTCACGCTCGACGATGTGCGCGGCGCTCAGAAGATGCTCACGGGCGTGGCGCGGGTGACCGCGATGGAGGGCAGCAGGCACCTGACCCAGCTCGTCGGCTCACCGGTGCACTTCAAGTGCGAGAACCTCCAGCGAACCGGTTCCTTCAAACTGCGCGGCGCCTACGTCCGTATCGCCGGACTGCTCCCCGAGGAGCGCGCCGCCGGTGTCGTCGCCGCGAGCGCCGGCAACCACGCCCAGGGTGTCGCCCTCGCCTCCGCGCTCCTGGGCGTGCGCTCCACGGTGTTCATGCCCCAGGGCGCACCCCTGCCGAAGATCAGCGCCACCAAGGAGTACGGCGCGGAGGTGCGCCTGCACGGCCAGGTGGTCGACGAGACCCTGGCCGCCGCGCAGGAGTACGCCCACGAGACGGGCGCGGTGTTCATCCACCCCTTCGACCACCCCGACATCATCGCGGGCCAGGGCACGGTCGGCCTGGAGATCCTGGACCAGTGCCCCGAGGTGGGCACGATCGTCGTCGGGATCGGCGGCGGAGGGCTCGCGGCCGGTGTCGCGGTCGCCGTGAAGGCGCTGCGGCCCGACGTACGGATCGTGGGCGTGCAGGCGGCCGGCGCCGCCGCCTTTCCGCCCTCGCTGGCGGCCGGCCGGCCAGTGTCGATCCGGCACCCGGCGACGATGGCCGACGGCATCAAGGTCGGGCGCCCCGGCGACGTGCCGTTCGGGATCGTCGCCGAACTGGTGGACGAGGTCCGCACGGTCACCGAGGACGAACTGTCCGCCGCCCTGCTGCTGTGCCTGGAGCGGGCCAAGCTGGTCGTCGAGCCGGCCGGCGCCAGCCCGGTCGCCGCGCTGCTGAGCGACCCGCGGGGATTCGAGGGACCGGTCGTCGCGCTGCTGTCCGGCGGGAACGTCGACCCGCTGCTGCTCCAGCGCATCCTGCGCCACGGCATGTCCGCGCAGGGCCGCTACCTGGCCGTACGGCTGCGGCTGACGGACCGGCCGGGAGCCCTCGCGACGCTTCTGGGGGTGTTGTCAGTGGTCGACGCTAACGTCCTCGATGTGAGCCACGTCCGGACCGATCCTCGGCTCGGGCTCACGGAGGCGGAGGTCGAGCTGCATCTGGAGACGAAGGGTCCGGTGCACTGCGCCGAGGTCGGCCACGCCCTGCGCGACGCCGGGTACACGGTCATCGACTGAGGTCGGAGCCCGTTCGCCCCTCGTCCCGTCACCTGTCCTGTCACTCGTTCGAGAAAATCCGTTGAGAGACGCGATACATCGCGTTATGGTGTGTCTCGTGCTCGCTCATCCTGCATGAAAAACAGCACAAACCTAGGCTTCTCGAAGAATCCCCGACGACGTGGAGACTGATATGCCAGGCGCCATCTATGCCGAAGGCCTGGTGAAAACCTTCGGCGATGTGAAAGCTCTGGACGGCGTCGACCTCGATGTCCCCGAGGGCACCGTGCTGGGCCTGCTCGGGCCCAACGGCGCGGGCAAGACGACGGCCGTCCGCTGTCTGACCACCCTGCTGCGCCCCGACAGCGGCAAGCTGGTCGTCGCCGGCCTCGACGTGCTCAAGCAGCCCAACGAGGTACGGCGGTCCATCGGCCTCTCCGGCCAGTTCGCCGCGGTCGACGAATACCTGACCGGCAGGGAGAACCTGCAGATGGTCGGCCAGCTCTACCAGATGAAGGCCAAGGCCGCGAAGGCCCGGGCCGAGGAGCTGCTCGACCAGTTCAACCTCGTGGACGCCGCCGACCGCACCGCCAAGACCTACTCCGGAGGCATGCGCCGCCGGCTCGACCTGGCGGCGGCGCTCGTCGTCTCCCCGCCCGTGATGTTCATGGACGAGCCGACCACCGGCCTGGACCCGCGCAACCGCCAGATGCTGTGGGAGGTCATCAAACAGCTCGTCGCGGGCGGTACGACGCTGCTGCTGACCACGCAGTACCTGGAGGAGGCCGACCATCTCGCGCACGACATCGCGGTGGTCGACCACGGCCGCGTCATCGCCCGCGGCACCTCCGACCAGCTCAAGGCCCGCACCGGAGGCGAGCGCGTCGAGGTCGTCGTCCACGAGCGCGACCACATCCCGATCGCCTCCGCCCTCCTGGACAAATACAGCCTCCGCGGCTCCGGCAAGGGCGACACCGCCGTCGAGGAGCACATCCGCAAGATCACCACGCCCGTCTCCGGCGGGGCCAAGCTCCTCGCCGAAATCATCCGCGAGCTGGACACCCAGGGCATCGAGATAGACGACATCGGCCTCCGCCGCCCCACCCTCGACGACGTGTTCCTCTCCCTGACGGGCCACCTGGCCGAGGAGAAGGACGAGGAGAACGGCACGGACGCCGCCCCGGACACCAAGGACCGCAAACACAAGAAGGAGGCCGCGAAGTGAGTGCCGTCACCGATGCCGCACCGATCGCGGCGCCGAGCAGCGCGCTCGGCCAGTCCGTGCACGACTCGCTGGTCGTCGCCAAGCGTAATTTGATCAGGATGTCCCGAATTCCCGAAATGGTAATTTTCGGGCTCATTCAACCCATCATGTTCGTGGTGCTGTTCACCTACGTCTTCGGCGGTTCCATGCAGATCGGCGGCAGCACCAGCGCCACCGACTACAAGAACTTCCTGATGGCGGGCATCTTCGCGCAGACCGTCACGTTCGCGACCGCCAGCTCCGGCGCGGGCATCGCCGACGACATGCACAAGGGGCTCATCGACCGGTTCCGCTCGCTGCCCATGGCGCGCGGTGCGGTGCTGACCGGGCGGACGCTCGCCGACCTCGTGCAGACCGCGCTGACGTTGCTGGTCCTCGCGATAGTCGCCCTGCTGGTGGGCTGGCGGGTCGGCTCGGACGGGGGCACCAACGCAGGCAAGGTCCTCGGCGCGTTCGGGCTGCTGCTTCTGCTCGGTTACGCGTTCACCTGGATCGGCGCCCTGATCGGGCTCACCGTCCGGACGCCCGAGGCGGCCACCTCCGGCGGGCTGATCTGGCTCTTCCCGGTGACCTTCATCTCGAACGCGTTCGTGGACACCAGCCACATGACCCCGTGGCTGCGCCACATCGCCGAGTGGAACCCGTTCAGCGCGACCGTGCAGGCCTGCCGGGTGCTGTTCGCCAACCCGGGACAGTCGCCCTCGGACGCCTGGCCCATGGTGCACCCGGTGTGGGCGTCACTGATCTACTCGCTGCTGATCATCGTCATATTCCGGACCCTGGCGGTGCGCAAGTACCGCTCGGCCACGGCCTGAGGAGACACACGGCCTGAGGAGCACGCAAGGCGGCGACCCGAGCAGGACGCATGACGAAACCCCCGGCGCCGCAAGGCCGCCGGGGGCTCGTCGAGGGCGAAGGACTGGGACCGGTCCCGTGGGTCAGCCGTTGTACGGCTCGGCCTTGAGGATCGTCACCGAGGCCTTCTTGCCGTTGGGCAGCTCGTACTGCGCCACCTCGCCGACCTTGTGGCCGAGCACGCCGGAGCCCAGCGGGGACTGCGGCGAGTAGGTCTCGATGTCGGCGCTGGCGTACTCGCGTGAGGCGAGCAGGAAGGTCGTGGTGTCGTCCTCGTCGCCGTCGAAGGCGATCGTGACGACCATGCCGGGCGCGACCGCGCCGTCCGTCGACGCCGGGGCCTCGCCGACCTTGGCCTTCTCCAAGAGCTGGGTCAGCTGGCGGATGCGGAGCTCCTGCTTGCCCTGCTCCTCCTTGGCCGCGTGGTACCCGCCGTTCTCGCGCAGGTCGCCCTCCTCGCGTGCGGCCGCGATCTTCACGGTGATCTCGGCGCGCGCGGGACCAGACAGGTACTCCAGCTCGTCCTTGAGCTTGGTGTACGCCTCCTGCGTGAGCCAGGTGACGTCTTCGCTGGTCTGGGTCACAGGTGCTCCTCGTAGGTACTGGGAATACAAAGCATCGCCCTACCCAGAAGAATGTTCCTTCATGGAAGGGCGAAACCACGAGCCTAACAATTCAACGGCCCAAGGGGGAGGACATAAGCCGTCAGAAATACGTCAACGCAGGTCAAGGCATACGTAACGAGGGTGACGTCAGTCGGAGTGGCAGCCGAGCAGCTCGGCCGTGGTGCCCCTGGCCGTGGTGCGCAGGGTGACGACCTTGTCGATGCGGGTCGCGGAGCCGCCGAAGCGGAAGTCGGCGCGGCCCACCTCGGACTGGTCGGCGGCCTGGGAGCGCAGGGTGCAGTAGCCGGTGGTCCCGGAGTCCTTGTGGACCTCCAGATGCACCTTGACCTCGTTGCCCGAGGCCTGGAAGGTGATCACCTCGGCGCTGATCTTGGCCTCGACGACGTAGTGGTAGGCGAAGTACCCGACGAGGGCGAGCACGGCCGCCGCGAAGACGGCACCGGCGATCTTGAGCTTGTGGTCGGCACGCTCGTCCGACGAGCGGCCGTAGCGGCCCTCGGGCAGTCGCGTGCTCGCCGTACTCATGATCGTCCTCCCGGCAAGGGGCTCAAGGGGCCTCCGAAACCGGCCCCCGGAATTATTCGCCTCCCGATTCGGTCACTATAGAAGCGCCGATCGCACCCCAGGACACCGGGGCGCCGACTTACTGAGGATTGAGTCTTGACTGACCAGCTGCGACTGATGGCCGTCCACGCGCACCCCGACGACGAGTCGAGCAAGGGCGCGGCCACCATGGCGAAGTACGTGTCCGAGGGGGTGGACGTGCTGGTCGTGACCTGCACGGGCGGGGAGCGCGGCTCCATCCTCAATCCGAAGCTCCAGGGCGACAAGTACATCGAGGAGCACATCCACGAGGTACGCAAGAAGGAGATGGACGAGGCCCGCGAGATCCTCGGCGTCAAGCAGGAGTGGCTCGGCTTCGTCGACTCGGGCCTGCCCGAGGGCGACCCGCTGCCGCCGCTGCCCGACGGGTGCTTCGCGCTGGAGGACGTCGACAAGGCGGCCGGCGAGCTGGTGAGGCAGATCCGCTCCTTCCGTCCGCAGGTGATCACCACCTACGACGAGAACGGCGGCTACCCGCACCCCGACCACATCATGACCCACAAGATCTCGATGGTGGCGTTCGAGGGCGCGGCGGACACCGAGAAGTACCCGGAGGGGGAGTACGGCCCGGCGTACCAGGCGCAGAAGCTGTACTACAACCAGGGCTTCAACCGGCAGCGCACCGAGGCGCTGCACAACGCGCTGCTCGACCGGGGCCTGGAGTCGCCGTACGGGGACTGGCTGAAGCGGTGGGACGAGTCCGGGACGATGCGGGAGCGCACGCTCACCACGCACATTCCGTGCGCCGAGTTCTTCGAGATCCGGGACAAGGCGCTGATCGCGCACGCCACGCAGATCGACCCCGACGGCGGCTGGTTCCGGGTCCCGATGGAGATCCAGAAGGAGGTCTGGCCGACCGAGGAGTACGAGCTCGCGAAGTCCCTCGTCGATACCTCCCTCCCCGAGGACGACCTCTTTGCGGGCATCCGCGACAATGCCTGACATGAGCTCAAGCGCAGCCCTGGCAATGACGCACCTGGTCCCCCTCGCCGAGGTCGACGAGAACAAGGTCACCCCCGGCGTCCTCGGCTTCATCGTGTTCGCGGTGATGGCCCTGGCCGTGTGGGGACTGATGAAGTCCATGAGCAAGCAGATGAACCGGGTCGACTTCAAGGAGGCCCCGGATCCGAAGGCGGAGTCCGAGGCCGCCCCGGTCGAACCCAAGGCCAAGCAGGGCTGACCGGGCGGGGCCCGTACGGGGGTGTTCAGGGCCGGTCCGGCACCGCCACCCCCATCACCTCGCGGGCGTGCCGGCTCGGCACCATGCCGAGCCGCCAGGCCTGCCAGCCCGCCTCCAGGCTGACGCCCCGCTCCAGCAGCAGCCGGTACGCCTGCACGTAGTCGTCGAGTTTCTCGTCGCGGTGCGGGTGGCCGGCGCGGGAGAGCTGGGCGAGTTCCTCCTGCGCGACCGCCGTGCCGACCTCGACGCCGCCGGGGGCCGCGTACGGCAGGAGCGTGGAGCGCAGGAAGTGGGCCCAGTCCTCGCCGCGGTGATCGCCGTAGGAGGTGAACAGGCCCAGTGCCTCGTCGCACAGTGTCAGGGCCTGTTGGGTACGGGCGTTGCCCGCGTCGACCACCGCGAGTTCCAGGCAGGTCCACGCCTCGCCGTGGGCGACGCCGATGCGCTGGAAGTCGGCGCGGGCGTCGACGAGGAGCTGGCGGGCGAAGCCGGAGTTGCGCAGGGAGCCGGTCTGGGCGGCGCGCTGGTCGCGGGTGACGCGGGCCGAGTGGTGCCGGGCGCAGGCCAGGCCGTAGACGTCGCGCATGCGGGAGAACATCGTCCGGGAGCGTTCCAGCTCGCGCACCGCAAGGTCGAGGTTGCCCGTCTCCTCCAGGGCCTGGCCCAGGTAGTAGATCGTCCAGGCCTCGCCGCGCGCGTCCTCGTTCTCGCGGTGCCGGGCGGCTGCCTGGCGCAGGCCGTCCACGGCCGGGGCCGGGTCGCCGGCGACGAGTCGGGCGCGGGCCAGCTGGGTCAGGGCCCAGGCCTCGCCGCGGGCGTCGCGGGTACGGCCGTAGAGGCCGAGGGCGGTGGTCAGTTCGGACTCGGCGCGCGGTATGTCGCCCATGCGCAGGCCGAGTTGGCCGAGCTGGAAGTGGGCCCACGCCTCGCCGTGCACGGACTCGCCCGCGCGGTGCAGGACCAGGGAGTCGGTCAACAGCCGCATGGCTTCGGGGAGTCGGGCGCGGTCGCGTTCGACGGCGGCCAGGGCGTGCATCGTCCAGGCGCGGTCGGTGGCCAGCTCGGGCGGGGCCTGGAGGTCCAGTGCCTCGCGGAGTTTCGCCGCCGCCTCGGTGAGGTTGCCCTGGTGGTGGAGGGTGATGCCGAGCGAGCACAGGGCGCGCGCGGCGCCCGCGTCCTGGTGGGCCTCCCTGTAGAGGTCGACGACGGAGGCGAGGGTGGTGCGCGCCTTGTCGAGTTCGCCGAGCTGCCGGGCCGCGATACCCGTACGCCACTGCACCGAGCGGACAAGGAGGCCCTGGTCGACGGCCTGCGCCAACTCGCTGATCTCACCGAGGCGGTAGAGGTCGCCGCGCAGCAGGCAGTAGTCGCAGAGCGCGCCGAGGAGATTCAGTACGGCGCCCTGGTCGACGCCGTCCGCGTGCCGCAGCGTCGAGGTGATGAAGCTCGACTCGTCGTCCAGCCAGCGCAGTGCCTCGTCGAGGGAGGTGAAGCCGTGCGGGCCGAACCGGTCCGAGCGCGTCGACATGTTGCCGTCGACCAACCGCAGTACGGAGTCGGCGAGTTCGGCGTAGTTCACGATCAGCCGTTCCTGTGCCGCCGTACGCTCCGACGGTTCCTCCTCGTCGAGGAGGCGGGCCTGGGCGAAGGCGCGGACCAGGTCGTGCAGCCGGTAACGGGTGCCGCGGACGTGGTCGATGAGGCCCGCCCGGGACAGGGCCACCAGGTGACGGGTCGCCTCCGTCTCGTCCGTGCCCAGCAGGGCCGCCGCCGCAGCCGCGCCCAGTGAGGCCCGGCCGGCCAGTGCCAGTCGGCGCAGCAGCCTGCGGGCCGGGTCCGACTGGTCGGTGTAGCGCAGCCACAGCACCCGCTCGACCGGCTCCACCGGGCCGTACGCGCCGAGATCCGTGGCGAGTTGGCGCGGTGAACGCGGGCCGAGGGACGAACCCGCGATCCGCAGCGCCAGCGGCAGCCCGCCGCACAACTCCCTGATCCGGTCGGCGGATTCGGCGTCGTAGGGTCCCGAACCGTCCTGTGCCGCCGCGCCCAGCAGCTCCTCGGCGCCCGCCGCGTCCAGCGACTCGACCGGCAACTGGTGTACCCGGGCGGCGAGTTCGGCGGGCAGGTCGAGAGGCTTGCGGGCGGTGACCACGACCAGGCTGTCCGAGCGCTCGGGGAGCAGGGTGGCCACCTGCGCGACATCGGAGGCGTCGTCGAGGACGATCGTCACCGGCAGGCCGGTCAGGTGCTGGTGGTACAACTCGCCCAGCCGCTTGACCTGTTGGTCGGGGGAGGAGCGTTCACGGAAGAGCAGTTGCTCGCGGGGTGCACCGAGCCGGTTCAGCAGGTGCAGCAGCGCGTCGCGGGTCGGCAGCGGGGACTCGCCGGGGCTGTCGCCGCGCAGGTCCACCACGCAGGCACCGCGGAAGTGGTCCCGCAGATCGTGCGCCGCACGCACCGCGAGGGTGGTGCGCCCCGAGCCGGGAGCGCCGTGCAGGACGACCACCGTCGGCCGGGTCTCCGTGCTCGCGCGGGCCGCCCGCACCAGCTGCCGGATCCGGGCCAGCTCCGCCCGACGGCCGGCGAACACGCCCACCGGGTCCGGGAGTTGACCGAAGGACTGCTCCAGCACACTCCGCCGGCGGGCCGCCGCGCTCTTGTCCGCGCCGCGCAGCTGCGGCCCCGGCTTCTTCGTCGGCCCCGTGGAGGCGGCGAGCACCCGCTGCTGGTCCAGGAACGGACGGATGCCCCGCACCTCCAGCGCCGTCAGCCACTGCAACCGCAACTGCTCGGGGCCGCCGGGCTGGCTCGCGGCCCCGGCACGGTGATGCGCGGCGGGCAGATGGGAGGCGGTCACCTTCACCACCGTCGCCGCCGCGCCCACCACACCGACGGCAGCGCCGGCGCCGAACGCCGTGCCCGCGCCGGTGCCGAGCGCCAGGTCGGCCGCCACCGCCGCGACCGCTCCAACGGCCGCCACCAGCAAGGGAGTTGACCCGCCCTCCTTGGCGTAGCGCTGTCCGAAGGTGAGCTGTCCGGCCGACGCCTCGTCGAGAGCCCGTGTGTACGCCTCGTACTCCTCGGCCGCCGTCTGGGCCATGGCGTCCAGAGCGGCCCGGGACCGCGTCAGCAGCACCTGCCCGTCGGTACGCCCGCCGGAGCGCCGCACCTCCTCCTCCACGGCCCGGGCCAACAGCCGTTCGGCGTCGCTCCGATGGCTGTCCCGCATGTCGCGTCCCCCTCCGACGGCAACTCCTTGGCCTATGAGTGTCCTTCGGGGGAGGCGTGAGCGCGAGAGGGCGACGATCACCTGTTCGCCGTGCGAGAGGGGCGGGCCGTCCTGCGGCTACCGGCTCCGGTCAGGCGCGCTGGAGGCAGCCGCTGGCCCCTGGGCGCCCCCGTATCTGCGACGCCGTAGCGTTGTGACCGAGGTCGGCGTGTGTGGCGGCTTCCTTCCGGCGGTCTCCTGACGCGCGGCGGTAGCGGAGGGATTCGCTGTGTGTCGCGGCAGCGATGTGCTCCGGCACCAGCCAGGGACTCTCTGCGCGGCGCCCTCGGAGAGCTGCGCCCTGATGGCTTGCTGTTCCTGGGTTCGACCGACGAACCGTGCCCGATCTCCGTCGGCCTGTGCCAACCGTTGACGATGCCGCCGAAGGGAACGCCGGTCGTCAGATGGATCCGAGGTCGACGGTGACGGAGAAAGGCACGGTGGCCTTGATCACGCCGGTGAACATCTCGCCGTCCCTGTAGGTCTTGGTGGCGGGGTCGAGAACGTAGGTGCAGACGATCGGGACACCGGTCGCGGCCTGTTCGATACGCCAGTAGAAGGGGATGCAGGACTTGGCGTACTGGTCCACCTTCGCGATCCGGTCGGTGGTCTCCGAGCCGGGCGACACGACCTCGACGACCAGGAGTACGTGTTCGGGGCGGGTGGGCGTGAGATCGATGGTCTCTGCCCGGTACACGGCGACATCCGGACGCCGGTTGGTGAGCGGAGCGTCCTGCGGGCGGACATCGAAGTCCGTGTCGGCGTTCCAGTCGGGGCCTGCGGCGGCCTCCAGGGCATTGGCCAGGATCCGGGCCAGCCGGTTGTGCCGCTTGGACGCACTCGGGCTCACCACGACCATGCCGTCCACGATCTCAATGCCGGCGCACTGCTCCTCGGACCAGGAGTCTTACTGCTCCGCGCTGATCTGCGTGTGCATCCAGGCGGGCGCGACCATCTCGGCGGTCATGGCGTACCTCCTTCGAGGATGCTCCACAGTTCCGATACCGCTCGGCTCAGCGTACTGTCCTGTGCCGCCAGGGCGCCCGACCGCAGATGGAGAGCCGTGGGGGCCGGAGGCCGCCGTGGGACCGGCCGCTTTTCGGGCGCGGGCCGCCGGGCCGCCGGGCCGCTGGGAAGTGACGTGAGAGGGCGAGGGTCGTGAACCGACTGGCCCATGAGACATCCCCGTATCTGCTCCAGCACGCCGACAACCCCGTCGACTGGTGGCCCTGGTCGACCGAGGCCTTCGACGAGGCCCGGAAGTCGAACAGACCCGTCCTGCTGAGCGTTGGATACAGCAGCTGGCACCGGTGCCAGTGACGGAACACAACCAGGTAAGTCATGACCTGGGATGCTTGCGGGGAGTGCCTGCGGGGACACGTACGATGAGTGGCTGGGCAGGACATAGGCGCCTGGGCCGAAGACCGGCTGGCCAGTTCGCCCGAGTGGGCGCCCGAGCAGTACGCCGGCATTCGCCAGCGCTTGGAGGTACACCTCCGCCGCTGCCGCCCATGAATACGACGCCACCCCGGGCGGCACTCCCGTAGTGGACCCCGCGGGGGACCGCGGCCCCATATTCTGAGAGGCGAGAGGAAGGAGCCGTTGATGGGCGTCGACGCGGTCATGCACACCGAGTTCCCCGCTGGGTACGTGGTCTTCTTCGGTACCGACGGGAAAGTGGTCATGACCCCGCGGAGCTTTGAGCACTCCAGCACGATCAAGTCGATGCAGATCGACTCGCTCTCGCTCGGCCGGCACGCGAAGACCGCATCCGACGTGTACCTGGACTTCCCGGCCGACGAGAACTCGGCCCCGGACTTCGCGATCCTGCGGGAGGACGCGCAGCGGCAGGGCAAGCGCTACGGCTTCGAGGACGTGCTGCTGATCGCCGAGGTGGTATCGGTCTCCTCCGCGCGCGAGGACTACGACGACTGCACCGCGAAGTACGGCCGCTACGGCATTCCGGTCTACGTGGTGGTGGACCCGTACGCCGCCGAGGTCGTCGTCCACACCCAGCCCACCGGCTCCGGCTACATCGCGGCGCACACGCACAGCTACGGTTCGGGCAAGCTGCCCATCGAGCTGGCCGATGGGCGGACCTACACCCTCGACCTGGATGAGCTGCCCCGGCCCGAGGCCGACGCCCGCTGACGGCACCGGCTCGTTCACCGTCCGGCTCGTCGAGCTTCATTGCCTGACGCTCCGGTGCCGTACGGCGCGCGGAGGCGCCAACTGCTGTCTGCTCAGGTGGTGTTCAATGACGGTTGCGGCGGTTGCGGATCAGGCGGACGACGTAGACGGGACCGCCGATGGCGGCGCCGACGATGAGGGCCCAGAACGCGAAGTAGGCGGGGCCGGGGTGGAAGCCGGTGGTGGTGTTGGCGGCGGCCACGACGGCGGTGAGCGGCTGGTGGGACACCTGCTGGTCCTTGGGCGTTGGCGGAGCTGGGTCAGATGGCGCGGAGGTTGGGGCTGGTGTGCTGGGCCCGCTCCGGGGCGCTGTCGTGCATCAGGGCGATGTATCCGTCCTCGACGGTGGCGCTGACGCGCTCCGCGTCCGGGGCGGGGGTGCCAGCACTGATGACCCGGTAGGTGGTGCCGGCCAGGCTGGGGGTGACGTTGACGGTGGGCAGGTCTGGCACAGCGGTGGTCGCCGGCTGGGTGACGTGCCACACCATGCCCTCGGCGCGGGTGGCGAGGTCGTCGATGGCGCCCTGGAAGGCGACGTGCCCGCGCTCGATCACCACGACGTTCGGGCAGGTCTGCACGATGTCGTCGACGAAGTGGGTGGAGAGCAGCACCGTCCGGTCGCCGGCCAGCCTGGCGAGCAGGCCGCGGAACCGCAGCCGCTCCTCGGGGTCCAGTCCCGCGGTGGGCTCGTCGACGATCAGCAGCCGGGGGTCGTTCAGGATGGCCTGGGCGATGCCCACGCGGCGCTTCATGCCGCCCGAGTAGCCCTTCACCTTCCGGTTGGCGACATCGCTGAGCGAGACCAGTTCGAGGACCTCCTTGACGCGGGCGCGGCGGGCGCGCCGGTCGGTGATGCCCTTGAGCAGCGCCATGTAGTCGAGGAACTGGCTGGCCGTCAAGTCCGGGTACAGGCCGAGTTCCTGGGGGAGGTAGCCGGTGGTGGACTTGACCTCTCGGCGCTGGCTGCGCGATGTCAGGTCGATGCCGTCCACCGCGACGGTGCCCGAGGTCGGCAGCAGCACCCCGGTCAGGACCCGCATGAAGGTGGTCTTGCCGGCTCCGTTGGGGCCGAGCAGACCGACCATGCCGACGGGCAGGCGCAGGCTGATGCCGTCGAGGGCGCGGACCTCGCCGCGCCGGAAGGTGACGGTCAGCTCGGTGATGGCCACGTTGGGCGCGGTCATGACGGGCTCCTCCTGGTGAGCACGAGCTGGGTAATCACGAGGGCGGCGAGCCCCACGAGCAGCGGGAAGGTGATGCTGAGGACGGCCTCGCCGCCGGTCGGGGTGATTCCCCGCTGCCTGGCGTCGAACAGGGTGCCGTGGAACCAGGCACCGGCCGGGTACTCGCCGATGGCTTCGAACGGCGTGCCGGCGGGGGTGGGGATCCCGTAGCGTGGGCCGACCATGTTGCCCCAGATCCAGTAGCCGAACAGACCCAGCCGGTACAGCACGGGCCCGGTCCGGTACGGGACGGTGACCGAGCAGGCCACGACGAAGACCAGCCCGGGCAGGATGATGGCGGCGAACGCCGCGAGGCCGACCGGGATCACCCCGGCTCCGCGCTGGGCGCTCAGGTAGCCGAGCAGGCCCACCCAGGCGACGAAGACCGGTGTGATGGTCGCCGCGCCGGCGCCGATGGCCTTGCCCCACAGGCGTGGGCCGATGCCGGTGGGCGTCGAGGTCAGGAGGTCGCTCAGCCCCAGTCGGGACTCCCGCCGGACGCGGTCGGCGAGGACGGCGCCGACGCCGATCGGGCACAGCATGATGAAGTTGAACGCCCAGTCCGCGACCAGCGTGGCGTGGTCCGTGGTGCTGGTGAAGCCGGGCGGGAAGGGCGATGTGCAGCGCAGCCCGATCAGCGCGAGCACGACCACCCAGACCGCCGGGCGGCGGACCTGCATCAGGTACTCGTAGCGGGAGGCCGCGACGGTCTTCGCCCACCAGCCGCGAGCTGCCGTCGGCGGGGCGGTTCGCTGAAGGACGGTGGTCATGCGGCATCGCTCCCCACGAATCGTTCGGGACGCCCCAGCAGCAGGCCGGCCGCGACGATGGCGGCGACGCCGACGGCGGGCAGGGCGATCCGGTTGACGGTCCATTCGTGCGCCGGGACCTTCGCGGCGACGCCCATGAACATGTACTGCGCCCGCAGAACTGTGCTGTCCAGGATGGTGGGCCGCATCAGGTACTGGGCCAGCCAGATGCCCCCGATCAGGCCGCTTGCGGCGGCCGGGCCGCGCAGCCCGATCGCGATGAGCATCGCCAGTGCGACCAGCCAGAGCATCGGCGGGGCCCACACCAGGACGTAAGCGCCGGTGCCCTGCCCCACGGGCCAGTCGTGCAAGGCGCGGAACACGACGGCGTCCACCAGCGTGACCAGGGCCGCCGGGGCCACCACCAGGCCGACACGCAGGAACAGCACCCGGCGGTAGACGGTAGTGGTCATGACCAGCTCGGCGCCGATATCACGCCCCACGATCGAGGAGGCCGCGACGGCGGTGCCGAGCGGGGCGAAGCCCGCCAGGACCGCGCCGGCGGCGAGGTCGAGGTGCTCCGCGCCGGCCCCGCCGGCATGCATGACGATCACCAGGATCGCGCCACCCAGCGTTGCCGCCAGTGCCGTCACCGGCGGGGCGATGCCGATGACCCGCAGCTCCAATCGGAGGCGGGCCCAGATGGACCGGTTCACGTCCACCTGCCGGCTCGTGCGGGCCCCGCGTCGCCGCAGGGTGTCTCAAGGTCTCGTTGCATGCCGTCAAGCCTGCTCATGCCGACCGCGGCCCGTACCGGCCGAAAGTACTGATCGGGCGGATCGGAGCGGTCCCTTTGGCCGGTACATCGGCGGCGACCGGTTCCGTAGTCTGAGCGCCGTGAGGGTGAGGGAACGGTTGGCCGCACTGGGCGCACTGGCCGCCAGACGAACCGACGTCCTGCTCGGGCTCGCCTTCGCGGCGGTGCTGGCCGCGACGGCCTACCAGCATGCCGACGCGGGCCGCCGGGGCTGGTTGCTCGACTGCGGCATCAGCGCGGTGGTGTGTGTCGCGGCGCTGCTCCGGGGGCGCGACCGGCTGGTCGCCGCGGCCGTCGGCCTGTCCGTCGCGGCTGCCGCCGTCCTCGCCGCCGGCATGGGGTACCTGACCGGCCAGCCCGGCATTGCCGCGTCCTTGGCGCTGGCCGTCCTCGCCGGGTCCGCGGTCCGGGTGCTGCCGCCCGGGCGAGCCGCCGCAGTCGCCGCGGCCGGGCTCGCGGTCACGGCAGTCGGCCGGCTCGTCACCACCTCAGCTGCCGTCGGCTCGTTCCACGAGGGCGTCCAGGGCTGGTTGCTCGGCCTCGGTGCGGGGCTCGTCCTGCGCTTCCTGGAGCATCGCCGCCAGGCCACCGTCGAGGCGGTGCGGCGAGACGAACGCCTGGCCCTGGCACGGGAGTTGCACGATGTCGTCGCTCACCACGTCTCCGGCATCGTGATGCACACCCACGCCGCCCAGATAATGCTCCGCAAGCAGCCCGACCACCTCGGCACCGCCCTGGCGGACATCGAGCGCTCGGGCACCGACGCCATGGACGCCATGCGACGGGTGGTCGCCCTGCTCCGCGACGCGGAGGACGGCGCCGCCGTCACTGCGGGACCGGAGCAACTCGTCGACCTGGTCCGCCGGTTCGAGGAGCACGGACCGGCCGTCGACCTCCGGCTGCCCACCGGGGCTCCGACCTGGCCGCCCGTGGTCACCACCACCGTGTACCGGGTCGTCCAGGAATCCTTGACCAACATCGTCCGCCACGCCCGCGGCGTCCGCGCGGCCACCGTCACCATCGCCCAGGACCGCACGGACATCATCGTCGAGATCGGTGACGATGCTCCGCCGCACCCCCCGATCCGCGCCTCCCCGCGGGGCGGCTACGGCCTGGTCGGCATGCGCGAGCGCGTCGAGGCACTGGGCGGTACGCTCGACGCCGGTCCGCGGCCCGGTACCGGCTGGTCGGTCCGCGCCACTGTGCCCCTGCAAGCCGGAGACCACCGATGAGCATCAGCGTGCTGGTCGCCGACGACCAGGCCATGATCCGCACCAGCCTGCGCCTCATCCTGGAGGACGAGCCCGACATCACCGTCGTCGCGGAAGCACGCGACGGTGCCGAGGCCGTCGCCCTCGCCCGCCACCTGCGGCCCGACGTCTGCCTCATCGACATCCGCATGCCCCGCCTCGACGGCATCGACGTCACCCGCGCACTCGCCGGCCCGGGCATCGCCGACCCGCTCCGGGTCGTCATCGTCACCACCTTCGGACTCGACGAGTACGTCTACGGCGCCCTCCAGGCCGGAGCCCTCGGATTCGTCCTCAAGGACGGCGACCCCACCTTGTTCACCGCCGCCGTGCGGGCCGCCAGTGTCGGGGACGCCCTGATCTCCCCGTCGGTCACCCGGCGCCTGCTCCGCAACCTCGCCCCCGTCACAACCCCTTCCGCCCTCCAGCCCAACACCCCGCTCACCGACCGGGAAACCGACGTCATCCGCGCTGTCGCCCGGGGCCGCACCAACCAGGAGATCGCCGCCGCCCTCTTCATCTCCGTCAGCACCGTGAAGGGCCACCTCACCGCGATCCAGAACAAACTCGGAGCCCGCAACCGCAGCGAGATCACCGCCTGGGCCTGGGAGTCCCATCTCATGCCGGGCAGCCCGGATCGACGGAGCAGCAGTCGATAGCACCAGCGGGTTCCGCCGTGGGGTTGGGTGCTGTGAGAGGCTGGGCCGCATGAACCGGCTGGCTGGTGTGACCTCGCCTTATCTGCTTCAGCACGCTGACAACCCGGTCGACTGGTGGCCCTGGGTGCCGGAGGCTTTCGAGGAAGCACGACGTCGTGACGTACCTGTGCTGCTGTCGGTCGGCTACTCAGCGTGCCACTGGTGCCACGTCATGGCCCACGAGTCCTTCGAGGACCACCCCACCGCCGACTACCTCAACGCGCACTTCGTCAGCATCAAGGTCGACCGCGAGGAACGCCCCGACGTCGACGCCGTCTACATGGAGGCCGTGCAGGCGGCCACCGGCCAGGGCGGCTGGCCCATGACCGTGTTCCTCACTCCGGAGGCCGAACCCTTCTACTTCGGTACCTATTTCCCGCCGGCCCCGCGCCACGGCATGCCCTCCTTCCGGCAGGTCCTCGAAGGTGTGCGCAGCGCCTGGAGCGACCGGCGGGACGAGGTCGCCGAGGTCGCCGGGAAGATCACCCGGGACCTGTCCCGGCGCGAGATCGACTACGGCGGCACCGAGGCCCCCGGCAAGGAGGAGCTGTCGCAGGCGCTCCTCGGGCTCACGCGGGAGTACGACCCGCAGCGCGGCGGATTCGGCGGCGCGCCCAAGTTCCCGCCGTCCATGGCGCTCGAGTTCCTGCTGCGCCACCACGCCCGCACCGGTTCCGAGGGCGCCCTGGAGATGGCGCGGGACACCTGCGAGCGGATGGCACGCGGCGGTATCTACGACCAGCTCGCGGGCGGGTTCGCGCGGTACTCCGTCGACCGCGAGTGGATCGTCCCGCACTTCGAGAAGATGCTCTACGACAACGCCCTGCTGTGTCGTGTGTACGCGCACCTGTGGCGCAGCACCGGCTCCGAGCTGGCGCGCCGTGTCGCCGTCGAGACCGCCGACTTCATGGTCCGCGAACTCCGCACCAACGAGGGCGGGTTCGCCTCCGCGCTCGACGCCGACAGCGACGACGGGACAGGCAAGCACGTCGAGGGCGCCTACTACGTCTGGACGCCCGAGCAGCTCACCGGGGTCCTCGGCGCAGAGGATGCCCAACTCGCCGCCCACTACTTCGGTGTGACCGACGAGGGCACCTTCGAAGAAGGGCAGTCCGTCCTCCAACTCCCGCAGGACGAGGGCGTGTTCGACGCCGAGAAGATCGCGTCGATCAGGGGGCGGCTGCTCGCCGCTCGCGCCGAGCGCCCCGCGCCCGGCCGTGACGACAAGGTGGTCGCCGCCTGGAACGGGCTCGCGATCGCCGCGCTGGCCGAGACCGGCGCCTACTTCGACCGCCCCGACCTGGTCGAGGCCGCCGTCTCCGCCGCCGATCTCCTCGTACGGCTGCACCTGGACGAGCACGCCAGGCTGGCCCGTACCAGCAAGGACGGTCAAGTCGGTGCGAACACCGGGGTGTTGGAGGACTACGCCGATGTGGCGGAGGGCTTCCTCGCGCTGGCGTCGGTGACGGGGGAGGGGGTCTGGCTGGAGTTCGCCGGGTTCCTCCTCGATCATGTGCTCGCCGGGTTCGTGGACGAGTCGGGGGCGCTCTACGACACCGCCTCCGATGCCGAGCGGCTGATTCGCCGGCCGCAGGACCCGACCGACAACGCCACCCCGTCCGGGTGGACCGCCGCCGCCGGTGCCCTGCTGGGATATGCCGCGCAGACCGGTGCCGAGCCCCACCGCACCGCCGCCGAACGGGCGTTGGGGGTCGTGAAGGCGCTCGGGCCGCGCGTGCCCCGCTTCATCGGGTGGGGGCTGGCCGTCGCCGAGGCGTATCTCGACGGTCCGCGCGAGGTCGCCGTCGTAGGACCGTCGTTCGGCGACGAGGCCACAAGGGCCTTGCACCGTACGGCACTTCTGGGGACCGCGCCCGGTGCGGTGGTCGCCTTCGGGGTCGCGGGGAGTGACGAGTTGCCGTTGCTCGCCGACCGGCCGTTGGTCGAGGGCGGGCCGGCCGCGTATGTCTGCCGTAACTTCACCTGTGACGCGCCGACGACCGATCCGGAGCGGCTGCGCACGGCCTTGAACAGGTGAAATGTCAGAGTCGTAACCGCCTCAAACGAGACCAGTGCGAGAAATGCTCACGCGCGCGCCTCATTGTGATGAAACACGCTCTTCACCGAAGGCACCTGTCCGCTTCACAGATCGCCCATAGTCTCTGCCTCGTGACGCGACGGATGTAACTCACCGTCGCGCCAGGGGGTATTGGGATCTGGGGGGATCTGTTTTGCTGACGTCTGTTCTCATCGCCGCTGTTTCGCTTGCCCTGTTCTGGATGGCGGCCTTCACGCTGTGGTGGCAGATGCACGCGTGGCGTACGCCCGAAGTGCTCGCCTCCACCCGATTCAGCAGTCCGGACGGGGACGAGCACGTCTCGTTCTCGTTGCTGCTGCCGGCCCGGCACGAACAGGCCGTGCTGGACCACACCATCCAGCGGCTGCTGGAGTCCACGCACACCGACTTCGAGATCATCGTGATCGTGGGGCACGACGACCCCGAGACCGCGGCGGTGGCCGACAGCGCCGCCGAGCGCGACCCGCGCGTCCGCGTCGTCGTCGACACGCACGACAAGAAGAACAAGCCGAAGGCCATGAACACGGCGCTGCCGCACTGCCGCGGCGATGTCGTCGGGGTCTTCGACGCCGAGGACCAGGTCCATCCGGAGCTGCTCGCCCACGTCGACCACGCGTTCCGGACCACCGGCGCGGACGTCGTCCAAGGGGGCGTCCAGCTCATCAACTTCCACTCCAGCTGGTACAGCCTGCGCAACTGCCTGGAGTACTTCTTCTGGTTCCGGTCCCGGCTGCATCTGCACGCGCAGAAGGGGTTCATCCCGCTGGGCGGCAACACAGTCTTCGTACGCACCGACACCCTGAGGGAAGCCGGCGGCTGGGACCCCAACTGCCTCGCCGAGGACTGCGACTTGGGCGTCCGGCTGTCCAGTGTCGGCAAGAAGGTCGTCGTCGCCTACGACTCCGACATGGTGACCCGGGAGGAGACCCCGGGCTCCCTGATGTCGTTGCTGAAGCAGCGAACCCGCTGGAACCAGGGCTTCCTTCAGGTCTACCGGAAGAAGGACTGGAAGCAACTCCCGGGATTCGGGCAGCGGTTGCTCGCCCGCTACACCCTGATGACGCCGTTCCTGCAGGCCTTCTCCGGTGTCGTCATCCCGCTGAACGCGGCGGTCGCGCTGTTCCTGGACGTGCCGGTCGGCATCGCCTTCCTCACCTTCCTGCCGCTGGTCACCGCCGCGGTCACCTTCGTCTTCGAGGTCGTCGGACTGCACGACTTCGGCAAGCAGTACGGACTCCGCGTCCGCGCCGTCCACTATCTGAAGCTCGTCGTCGGCGGCCCCTTCTATCAGGTCCTCCTGGCCGGAGCCGCGATCCGCGCCGTGTGGCGTGAGCAACGTGGCCGGAACGACTGGGAGTTGACGTCCCATGTCGGCGCGCACCTCACCGAAACCGCAGTGATCCGAGAGGACGTTCCTGCGTGACCTCCACACTTCCCGCGGTGACCACCACGGTCCCCGCGCAGCGGCAGCCTGCGCCTGAAACCGGTTCGGCGGGCCGAACGGCGCCGCCGAGCAGACTCCGTTCCTCCCGCTCCGACCTGCTCCTCTGCGGTCTGCTCCTCGTCGCGATCCTCGTCGTGCAGGGCTGGAACATCGCCGACTACCCGACGCTCAGCGACGACGAGGGCACCTACCTCGCCCAGGCCTGGGCCGTCCAGCAGGGCACCGGCCTGGCCCACTACACCTACTGGTACGACCACCCGCCGCTCGGCTGGATCCAGATCGCGCTGCTCACCTGGATACCGGCGCACTTCAGCCCCGGCTCGATGACCGTCGGCACCATGCGTCTCGCGATGCTGGTGATCAGCGCGATCAGCGCGATCCTCGTCTACGTCCTCGCCCGCCGGCTGTCCCTGCCCCGCTGGGCGGGCGGGCTCGCCATGCTGCTCTTCGGACTCTCCCCGCTGTCCGTGATCCTCCAGCGGGAGATCTTCCTCGACAACATCGCCGTGATGTGGATGCTGGTCGCGTTCTGCCTGGCCGCCTCGCCAAGTCGCCACCTCTGGCACCACTTCGGCGCCGGACTGGCAGCCGCCGCCTCGGTCCTCACCAAGGAGACGATGGTCCTCGTCCTGCCCGCGGTGCTGGTCACCATGTGGCGCCACGGACACCGCGACACACGGAAGTTCGCCCTCACCGGCGCCATCACCGCCTGCGCCCTGATCGGCTTCTCGTACCCCCTCTTCGCCCTGCTCAAGGGCGAGTTGCTGCCGGGCAGCGGCCATGTCTCCCTGTGGGACGGCCTCAAGTACCAGATGACCAGGCCCGGTTCGGGCTTCGTCCTCGACCAGGGGTCGGGCTCGTACGGCGTCCTCCACTCCTGGCTGTACTACGACCGTGTCCTGCCGCTGGGCGGGCTCGCCGGGGCGCTGCTCCTGCTGGTCACCTGGCGCTGGTCGGTCACCGCCCGCTCGCTCGCCGGACCCGCTCTGACCGTGGCGATCCTCGCCCTGGTCGCGATGCGCCCCAACGGCTACCTGCCCGCCATGTACGTCATCGGCGCGCTGCCCTTCCTCGCGCTCGTCCTCGCCGGGGGCACCGCCTCCGTCGCCCACGCGGTGCTGCGCAGATGGCGGCACGAGGGGGAGAAACGGTACGTCACCGGCGGCCGGTACGCCCTCGCCGCCGTCCTCGCGCTCGCCGCCGGCGCCTATGTCGTACCGCACTGGTACGACGGCGACCACACCGCCGTGACCGCGGATGCCAACGCCCCCTACCGGGCAGCCTCCCAGTGGCTGTCCACCGAGGTGAAGGACCCGAAGGACACCCGGGTCCTCGTCGACGACGCGCTCTGGCTGGACCTGGTGCACGCCGGGTACCGGCCCGGGCTCGGGGTCATCTGGTTCTACAAGGCCGACCTCGACCCCGCCGTCACCAAGACGCTGCCCCACGGCTGGAAGGACATCGACTACGTGGTGGCCTCCCCGACGGTACGGCGCGACGCGGTCGACCTGCCCAACGTCAAGGCGGCGATCCAGCACTCCACCCCCGTCGCCACCTTCGGCACCGGCGCCGACCGCATCGAGATCCGGCAGATCCAGCGCGAGACCGTGGGAGCCGAGTGATGAGCCAAGAGTCCATCGTCCCCGGAGAGTTGGGTGACCCGGCCGTACGTGGCGCGGAGTTGGCCGAGCCCGGTGCCGTCACCATCGTGGTACCGACCTTCAACGAGTCCGCGAACGTACGGGAGTTGCTGCACCGGATCACCGAATCCGTGCCGACCCGGCTGCCCTGCGAGGTCGTCTTCGTCGACGACTCGACCGACGACACCCCCGAGGTCATCTTCGAGGCGGCACAGGACTGCCCGTTCCCGGTGACCGTGCTGCACCGGGACGAACCGGTCGGCGGGCTCGGCGGCGCCGTCGTCGAGGGGATCAAGGCCGCGTCGTCCGACTGGATCGTCGTCATGGACGGCGATCTCCAGCATCCGCCGTCCCTGGTACCGGAGTTGGTCGGCACCGGCGAGCGCGCGAACGCCGGGCTCGTCGTCGCCTCCCGGTACATCAAGGGCGGCAGCCGCGAAGGACTCGCCGGCGGATACCGCATCGCCGTGTCCCGCGGGGCGACATGGCTGACCAAGACGCTCTTCCCGCGCAGACTCCGCGGTATCAGCGACCCGATGAGCGGCTTCTTCGCGATCCGCCGCAGCGCGGTGACGGCGGAGGCGCTCAAGCCGCTCGGCTACAAGATCCTGCTCGAACTCGCCGTACGCGGCCGTCCGCGCGAGGTCACCGAGGTGCCGTTCGTCTTCCAGGACCGGTTCGCCGGAGAGTCCAAGTCGACCGCGCGGGAAGGCTTCCGCTTCCTGCGACACCTGCTCGGCCTGCGCACCGCCTCGCCGGTCGCGCGCATGATCGTGTTCGGCCTGATCGGCGCCACCGGCTTCATCCCCAACCTGGTCGGCCTGTGGGCGCTCACCAAGACCGGCATGCACTACGTCCCCGCTGAGATCCTCGCCAACCAGCTCGGCGTGGCCTGGAACTTCTACCTCATCGAGCACCTGCTGTTCCGCGACCGGCGCCGGCACCGCAACTGGTGGGACCGCGCGGGCCGGTTCGCGCTGCTCGCCAACGCCGACCTGGTGCTGCGCATCCCGCTGATCGCCCTGTTCGTCCACAAGTTCGACATGGGCGCCGTCTCGGCGACCGCACTCGCACTGGTCATGACGTTCGTCCTGCGCTTCGTCGGCACCGAGGCGTTGGTCTACCTCCCTCGCCGTAAGGGGAGTCGTACAGCCGCAAGGAGAGCCGTGTGAACAAGTACCGCAGAAGAACCGCGTTCCTCGGGGTGGGAACGCTGACCGCCGGACTGCTGCTCGCCGTGCCGCAGTCCGCCGAGGCCGCGAACCTCGTCCTCAACCCGGGCTTCGAGACCGACGGCGGCGACGGGATGCCGTACTGCTGGGAGAAGTCCGGCTGGGGCGACAACGACTTCAGTTTCGATACGACGTCGGACGCGCACTCCGGTGCGAAGGCCATGAAGGTCACCGTGACGCGACGGGTCGACGGTGACCGGAAGGCGATGATCACCGAGTCGACGGCCTGCGCGCCGGTGGCGACGGCGGGCAAGCAGTACGACCTCGGGCTCTGGTACAAGACGACCACGCCGGACGCGAACATCACCCTGTTCCGGCACGACACCACGGCCGGCTGGCAGTACTGGACCGACCTCAAGACCCTGGACATGAGCGCGAGTTGGGCGCAGGCGAGCGTCCGTACGCCCGAGATCCCGGCCGGTACCGACCGGATCACCTGGGGTGTCTCGGTCTACGGCACCGGGTCCGCGACCACCGACGACTACACGATGGACCAGGTCCCCGACACGCTCCCGCCGGCGACCTGCACGGCGACCGCCGAGGAGTGCGCGAACGGCCGTTGGGACGTGCTCCCGACGCAGAACCCCGTCCGCTCGATGCACTCCGTCGTCCTCAACAACGGCAAGGTGCTGCTGATCGCGGGCTCCGGCAACAGCGCGGAGAACTTCGCGGCGGGCTCGTTCACCAGCGCCGTGTACGACCCGGTCGCGGGCACGTACAAGGTGATCCCGACGCCGAAGGACATGTTCTGCTCGGGGCACATCCAGTTGCAGGACGGCCGGGTGCTGGTGCTGAGCGGCAACAAGGCGTTCCCGGCGGCGGACGGTTCGCACGGCTACGAGGGCTACAAGGACTCGTACATCTTCGACCCGGTGACCGAGACGTACAGCAAGACGAACGACCTCAACGACGGTCACTGGTACCCGTCGGCGACCGAACTCGGCAACGGTGACGTCGTCTCCTTCGGTGGGCTGCGCGAGGACTCGACGGGTTCGGTGACCGCCGAGTACTGGTCGGACGCCCAGCAGAAGTGGTTGCCGTTGTCGCAGGTCAACCAGACCTGGTCGTACTGGGGTCTGTACCCGTCGATGATCCTGATGCAGGACGGCCGGCTCTTCTACACGGGCAGCCATGTCTTCGGCAACAACATCCCGGGCACGGGCAGCGCGATCTACGACTACGGCGCGAACACGATCACTTCGGTGTCGGGGCTGCAGAACAAGGACCAACGCGACCAGTCGGCAAGCGTGTTGCTGCCCCCGGCGCAGGACCAGAAGGTCCTCACCCTCGGCGGCGGCAACATCGACTCCAACCCGGACGCCAACCGGCTGACCGACATCATCGACCTCAAGGCCGCGAACCCGGCGTACACGGTGGGTCCCCAAATCCCGCAGGGGACCGTCGACTTGGGGAACGGTCCGGTGGCCGAGACCGGCGCGCAGGGCAAGATGTACGTGTCCGCCGTACTCCTGCCGGACGGCACGGTGCTGGAGACGGGCGGCGCGCTGCACAACCGGGCCAACCCGGTGTACGAGGCGTCGATCTTCGACCCGACGACCACGACGTTCGACCCGGTGGCCGCCGACCCGGAGGCGCGCGGCTACCACTCCTCATCCTTCCTCCTGCCGGACGGCCGGGTGATGTCGACCGGTGACAACCCGGGCAACGGCACCTGGAACCACAACGTGTCGATCTACACCCCGCCGTATCTCCTCAAGGGGACGCGGCCGACGATCACTTCGGTGATCGACAACGAGTGGGAGTACGGCGACACCCAGACGATCACCGTCGACCGGCCCATCGCCAAGGCGGAGTTGATCCGCCCGGCGGCGGTCACGCACTCCTCGGACCCCAACCAGCGGTTCGTGGACCTGCCGTTGTCGGTGGACGGCAACAACGTCGACCTGAACGTGACGAGCAACCCCAACCTGGCGCCGCCCGGCTGGTACATGCTCTTCGCGGTCGATGCCAACGGCGTGCCGTCGGTCGCCAAGTGGGTCCATCTGCAAGGCCCTTCGGCCCTGACCGCGGACACGGCCTCGGCCCACGTCCACTCCTTCGCCGACTCCCTGACGGGCAAGGTCACCGAGCCCGGCAAGAAACGCACCTCGCAGAAGGTCTCCGTGACCATCTCGGGCTGCGACCGCCACTACGGCACGATCAACGTCTGCGTCCCGACGGTCTTCCCGGCCGAGGTCAACAAGACGACTGCCGCCCGCTGTTCATGGCTCCGGCAGAACTCCTACGGCCGCCTGAAGGTCAACGGCAAGGACGACCCGCTGGGCCTCGACCCGAACAAGGACGGGGTGGCTTGCGGGAAGGGGGACGTGAAGAAGCGTTAGCGCGTGAACCCGGTGAGGGTGCCCCTGTCGGGGCCCTCACCGGGTTCCATGCCGGGCTCACTCGGAAAGCCCGTGCTCCAGCACATTCAGCGTGCGGTCCACCAGGTCCTTGAAATCGTCCCGGTGGCCGTTCTCCGCCCAGTACAGGGACGTCTCCATCAGGCCGCCGATGATCGACATGGCGTAGACCCGTACCTCCAGGCTGTCCTGGTCCCGGCCGGTGCGCTCGGCGATGGCCTCGCAGAGCATGGTGCCGGTGAGCGACATGCTCTCCATCATGCGTGAGCGCACCGCGGGGACCTGGACCATCAGATGGGTGCGCAGCCGGGAGACCTCCTCGTCCTCCTTCAGGCCGAGGCGGACGGCCTTCTGCATCACGTAGCGGAGGGTGTCCATCCACGGCTCGTCGGCCGGACGGGCCCGGAGTTCCTCCATGATGAGCGGGTCGAACTCGTCCGTGAGGACGATGTCCTCCTTGGTGGGGAAGTAGCGGAAGACGGTCGACGGCGACACCTCGGCGCGCTCGGCGATCTGCTCGATCGTCGTCGCGTCGTACCCCTGTTCCCTGACCAGTGCGTACGTCGCGGTGCGGATCGCCTCGCGCGTCTTGATCTTCTTGCGCTCGCGGAGGCCCAGTTGGGGGCGGTCGGCGGGGCTGAAGGGGGAGGGTGCGGCCGTCATGGTGTTCATTGTCCGGCATCCGCCGAAGCGATGGCCACGGCAGCGCCGGTGTCCTCGTCGTCGTCCTTGTCCTTGTCCTCGTCCTCCTTCGTGGCCGCCACCGGGGTGTTCGGCAGGAACGCCGCCGCCAGCAGCGCGGTGACGAGGGCCGCGGCGCCGCACACCAGCAGGACCAGGCCCATGCCGTGGACGTACGCGCTGTTCGCGGAGGCCAGCAGATCGGCCGAGCCCGTCTTCTGGGCGACGATGTGCGCCGCGACCACGGAGTTCCCTGCGGTGTCGGCCGCCTTCGCCGGCAGCCCGGTGACGTCGAGGCGGTCGCGGAACGTGCTCGCGAGCAGGCTGCCGAGCAGGGCGATGCCGATCGCGGCGCCGACCTGGCGCATCGTCATGAGGAGCCCGGAGCCGCTGCCGGCCCGGTCGCGGGGCAGCGCGCCGAGGGCGCCGTCCATCGCGGGGACGATCGCGAAGCCGAAGCCGAAGCCGGTGATGGACAGCCACAGCGCGGTGAAGCCGTAGCCGGAGTCGACCGTCGTACGGCTGCCGAGCAGGGCGGCGAAGGCCAGCACCACCAGGCCCGCAGTGACCACCGCGCGGGAACCGAACCTGGCGACGACCGGCTGCGCGGCCCGGGCCGCGACGATCAGGCCGCCCATCATGGGCAGCAGCCGGACGCCGGTGCCGAGCGCGTCGTTGCCGAGCACCGCCTGGAGGTACTGCGGCAGCACGAACAGCAGGCCGGACAGGACGAACATCACCAGGGTCGCGGCGAGGGTGTTGAAGAGGAAGCCGCGGTGGGTGAGCAGGGACATGTCGAGCATGGGGCGTTCCATGCGCCGCTCGCGCAGCACGAGCGCGGCGATCAGGATCGCGGCTCCGATGAGCATGCCCACGATCAGCGGGTCGCCCCAACCCCGGCCCGGCGCCTCGATGATCGCGTAGATGAGCGCGCCGAGGCCGGCCGCGGTGAGCGCGGTGGAGAGGACGTCGACCTTGGGGGAGGCGGGGTCGCGGGTCTCGGGCAGCAGGAAGACACAGGCGGCGATGCCGAGGGCGGCCATGGGCACGTTGACCAGGAAGACCGAGCCCCACCAGAAGTGGTTGAGCAGCCAGCCGCCGATGATCGGGCCGAGCGGCAGCCCGAGCGACGAGGCGGCGGAGATGATGCCGACGGCCTTGGTGCGCTCGTCGGGGCCGAACAGCGAGGGCAGTACGGACAGGGCGAGCGGCATGACCAGGGCGGCGCCGAGGCCCATCAGTGTGCGGGCCGCGATGACCCAGTCGACGTCGTCGGCCAGGGCGCCGGCCACGGAACCGGCGAGGAAGACGCCGAGCCCGACGACCAGCATCCGGCGCCGTCCGAAGCGGTCGCCGAGCAGTCCCGCCGGGAGCATCAGCGCGGCGAAGACGATCACGTACGCGTCCGCCATCCACTGCTGCTGGCCGGTGCTCGCGCCGAGTTGGCCCGCCATCGTGGGCAGGGCGACGTTGAGGATCGTCGTGTCGAAGCCGAGCGTGAGCATGCTCGCGACCAGGGCCCCGAGGGCCCACCAGCGGCGCGGGTCGCGTCGCACGTCGTTCTCCTGAGCGTCAGTGACAGTAGCCATGAAATGAGAGTAGCTCTCAAAAGATGGTTGATGTCAATGGGGATCGGCTGTCGGGACATGAAAAATGGCCACGGCTCGCAAGCCGTGGCCATGAAGGGGGAGTGCCCCGCGTGCTACCCGTGCTGGTACGCCACCAGCGAGATCCCCACGTAGTGCACGAGGAAGGCCGCCACCGTGAGGGAGTGGAAGACCTCGTGGAAGCCGAACCAGCGCGGTGACGGGTTCGGGCGCTTGATCCCGTAGATCACGCCGCCCGCGCTGTAGAGCAGTCCGCCGACGATCACCAGGACCAGGACGGCGATGCCGCCGGTGCGCATGAAGTCGGGCAGGAAGAAGACGGCCGCCCAGCCCATCGCGATGTAGCACGGGGTGTAGAGCCAGCGCGGGGCGCCGACCCAGAAGACCCGGAAGGCGATGCCTGCCGCCGCCGCGGCCCAGATGCTCCACAGCAGCCACTGCCCCTTGGCGCCCGGCAGCAGCAGCATCGTCAGCGGTGTGTAGGTGCCCGCGATGATCAGGAAGATGTTGGCGTGGTCGAGTCTGCGCAGGACGCCGTCCATGCGCGGGCTCCAGTTGCCCCGGTGGTACAGCGCGCTGACCCCGAAGAGCAGGCAGGCCGTCAGGGCGAAGATCCCGCAGGCGATACGGCCCCGGGGGGAGTCGGCGAGGGCGGTGAGTACCAGGCCGGAGATGAGTACGGCCGGGAACATGCCGAGGTGCAGCCAGCCGCGCAGCTTCGGCTTGACATGGTCGGGGAGGGAGAGCGCGGCGGGACCGTGGCCATCAGCCGTCGTGTCCGTGGGCGCGTCGGGGACGGACGCAGTCATGCGCGCAATCGTACCTACGGAACCGTAAGTTACGTGTCAGTGCGGCGAGATGAGGGTCCAGAAGTGGCCACTCTCTCATATCCCCCCATGCCTACCCGACGTCCGGGTACTCGCGGTGAAGCGATGGTGACGCACGGAAAACATGTCGGTGAGTGGCGGATGAGTGGCGATCCTCACGTCGCTCGTCTGTGAGGCCCTCTGGACATATGGGCGGGTGCGTCGGATGATCAAATGAGTGCGGTCGGCACCGGATGAGCGCCAAGATCGACCATCGTGAAGCATCCGGGTCGCGGCCCCCACGGGGCAACCAGGACAAAATCCCTCACCATAGGAGCAATCGTGGCGCGCGACATCGCGGCTCCCCCCGTCATCCCCACCGAACACAAGGAACTGGTCTCGTGGGTGAACGAGATCGCAGAACTGACCCAGCCGGACAGCGTGGTCTGGTGTGACGGATCCGAAGCGGAGTACGACCGGCTGAGCGAGGAGCTCGTCCGAAAGGGCACCTTCAAGAAGCTCGACCCGATCAAGCGCCCCAACTCCTACTACGCCGCCTCCGACCCGACCGATGTCGCCCGGGTCGAGGACAGGACGTTCATCTGCTCCGAGCAGGAGCAGGACGCGGGCCCGACCAACCACTGGAAGGCGCCCGCCGAGATGCGGGCCATCTTCGCGGGAGAAAAGGGCATCTTCCGCGGCTCCATGAAGGGCCGGACGATGTACGTCGTCCCGTTCTGCATGGGCCCCCTCGGTTCGGACCTCTCCGCGATCGGCGTCGAGATCACCGACTCCGCCTACGTCGCCGTCTCCATGCGCACCATGACCCGCATGGGACAGCCCGTCCTCGACGAACTCGGTACCGACGGCTTCTTCGTGCGTGCTGTGCACACGCTCGGAGCACCGCTGGCCGAGGGCGAGGCGGACGTGCCGTGGCCGTGCAACTCCACCAAGTACATCTCGCACTTCCCCGAGAGCCGCGAGATCTGGTCCTACGGCTCCGGCTACGGCGGCAACGCGCTGCTGGGCAAGAAGTGCTACGCCCTGCGCATCGCCTCCGTGATGGCGCGGGACGAGGGCTGGCTCGCCGAGCACATGCTGATCCTGAAGCTGACCCCGCCGCAGGGGGAGTCCAAGTACGTGGCGGCGGCCTTCCCTTCGGCCTGCGGCAAGACCAACCTCGCGATGCTGGAGCCCACCGTCTCCGGCTGGACCGTCGAGACCATCGGTGACGACATCGCCTGGATGCGGTTCGGCGAGGACGGCCGGCTCTACGCGATCAACCCGGAGGCCGGTTTCTTCGGCGTCGCGCCCGGCACCGGCGAGCACACCAACGCCAACGCGATGAAGACGCTGTGGGGCAACTCCGTCTTCACCAATGTGGCGTTGACCGACGACAACGACATCTGGTGGGAGGGCATGACGGAGGAGACCCCGGCCCACCTCACCGACTGGAAGGGCAACTCCTGGACACCGGAGTCCACTTCGCCCGCCGCGCACCCCAACGCCCGCTTCACCGTGCCCGCTTCGCAGTGCCCGATCATCGCGCCCGAGTGGGAGGACCCCAGGGGCGTGCCGATCTCGGCGATCCTCTTCGGCGGCCGGCGCGCCTCCGCCGTACCGCTGGTGACGGAGTCCTTCGACTGGAACCACGGTGTCTTCCTCGGCGCCAACGTGGCCTCCGAGAAGACCGCCGCCGCCGAGGGCAAGGTCGGCGAACTGCGCCGCGACCCCTTCGCCATGCTGCCGTTCTGCGGCTACAACATGGGTGACTACATGGGCCATTGGGTCGACGTCGCCAAGGGCAGGGACCAGGCGAAGCTCCCGAAGATCTACTACGTGAACTGGTTCCGCAAGAACGACGCGGGCAAGTTCGTGTGGCCCGGCTTCGGCGAGAACAGCCGGGTCCTGAAGTGGATCGTGGACCGCCTCGACGGCCGCGCCGAGGGCGTCGAGACCCCGATCGGCGTGCTGCCGGCCAAGGGCGCCCTCGACACCAAGGGCCTCGACCTGTCCGAGGCCGACCTGGACTTCCTGCTCACCGTCGACAAGGACGTCTGGCGCGAGGAGGCCGCCCTGGTCCCCGACCACCTCAACACCTTCGGCGACCACACCCCGAAGGAACTGTGGGACGAGTACCGCGCGCTGGTGGAGCGCCTCGGCTAGTCCCTCGTAAGACTCCGCGGCCGGTCTCCGATTGTGCCCTGACCAGCAATGTCGTCACGGGCCGGCCGCGGTGGCAGCACAACGGGCAGGGCCCCGCACAACGGCGTGCGGGGCTCTGCCCGTTGCTCATACACCACCGGGGCGCCACGGCGTAGTCCTGACCTCCATTTCGCGCATCTCCCCTGCCCAGGACGGGATTTCGGGGGACACTCGGGACAACCTGCAACGAACCCCGAAGTGAGGTGAGCGGGGTGCGCACTCCGGTCAGCGATCCCCTGAGCGTGGGGCCGTACCGGATCACCGGGCGGCTCGGCTCCGGCGGGATGGGATGGGTGTACCTCGGCCGCTCGCCGGCCGGCCGCGAGGTCGCGGTGAAGGTCGTACGTCCCGAACTGGCCGCCGAGCGCGAGTTCCGCGAGCGCTTCGCGCGCGAGGTCGCCGCCGCCCGGCTGGTCAGCGGCGCCTACACGGCGGCCGTCGTCGACGCGGACACCGAGGCCGAACTCCCCTGGCTGGCAACGATGTACGTGCCCGGACCCTCCCTCGCCGAGGCCGTCCGCACCGACGGACCGCTGCCCGAGGCCCAGGTGCGCAGGCTCGGCGCGTTCCTCGTCGAGGCGCTCCAGGCGATCCACGCCGCCAACCTGGTCCACCGCGACCTCAAGCCGGCCAACGTCCTGCTCGCCTCCGACGGCCCCCGCGTCATCGACTTCGGCATCTCCCGCGTCGAGGGCGCCCCCAGCCTCACCCAGGCCGGAATCGTCGTCGGCACCCCGCCGTTCATGTCGCCGGAGCAGATGACCGCGGCACCGGTCGGCCCGCCCAGCGACGTGTTCTCCCTCGGCGGCGTCCTCGTCTACGCGCTGACCGGCCGCCCGCCGTACGGCTCGGGGGAGGCGGTGAGCCTGCGGGTCGTGCACGGCGAGCCCGACCTGGACGGCGTACCGGCGGGGATACGGCCGCTGATCGCACGGTGTCTCGCCAAGCGGCCCGGGGACCGGCCCCAACTGGATCTGCTCCTCGCCGAGTTGCTGGCCCAGCCGCGCGCCGCGGTGTGGCCGCCGCCCGCCGTGGCCCGCACCATCGAGGTCCGCCGCGGCGAACTGGCCGCCCGGCGCGGGGGCGGCACCAGCCTGCCGGTGCCGTCCTGTCTGCTGCTGCACGCGCAGGCCCTGCTCGACGCGGGCCTCACCGACGACATGATCACGCAGGCGGTGGCCCGTGGCGACGCCTGAGGCCTCGATCCCGCCCGGCCGGGACTACGACATCGGTTCGTCCTGGCGGCAGTTGGTGCACAACTGGGGAGCCCGCCGGAATTACCACGTCGAGAGCGATGTCGATTCCGTCTCCCTGCAATTCGATCTAGAGGCGTCCGGGCGGACGCTCACCGTGCGTTTCATGACCACGAAAAGACTCCTTGTCGCCTTTGTCACCGACGGTCATTCTCTGCGCAAGGATCAATTGGCGATCGCCGCCGCCGCGTCGAACGCGTGGAACACCGAACAGCTGAATCCCATGCTGTCCGTGTGGGACGTACGCGGACCAGGACCGTGCCTCGCCGGGGTCTGCGACCTGCCGCTGACCTGCCGGATCTCGCAGGCCGATTTTGATGTTCTGGCCAGTGATTGGGTGGAACGGGCGCGACAGATGTTCACCCGTTGTCATCAGGTTTTCCAGCTGTAGAAGTGAATTGAGCATTCTCAGTCAACCCCTTTCGGCCACGGGTCTGTTGCCTCCACTATGGGCGCCAACGGGGGGTTGTCATGAGACGTACGTTCTTCACCGCCTTGCTGTTCGGTCTGTTGATCGCGGTGATTCCGGCGGGGCCCGCGGCTGCCGCCGGTGACACCTGTGGCAAGGACTTTCCGGCCCAGCTGAACTGCTGGACGGCCGTACTCGGCGACGGGGCGGCCGTCACGGTCACCCTGAACAAGTCCCTTGACTTCGACACGAGTCAGCCGGTCGGCCAGACCGCTGTTCGCCGGGACTTCAAGAACCTCCAGGTGCAGGTACCGGCCGGTGTCCGCACCGGCCAGGGCGGCACCGCGCTGTTCATCCTGGCCGGCCACCGGCTCGTCGCCCGGGACGCCCGGATCGACCGGCTGGACCCCGGGACGCTGAACGCCCTCGGCGGCTGCGGCGACGACGACGTGTGCAACGCGCTCAAGAATTCCTCGCAGACCGGCCGCCAACTGATCGAGAGGCAGGGCGTCGCCGAACTCGGCGCGCACAAGTCCACGGGCTACCTGGAACCTCTGCTGTACGCCCTGACCGCCGCACTCCTTCTGCTGCTCCTCGCCCTCTTCCTCGCCGTCCGCCGCTCCCGCGCCCCCGCGACGGCCGCGGCGGGCGGGACGGAGGTCCGGTCCGAGGAGACCACCGCCAGACTCCGGCCCGTCCCGCCCGCCCCCGCACCGACCCCGTCCCCCGGCCGGCGCGTCGGCCCCCGTACCGGCCCGTCCCGAACCGCCGTCGTCCGTACGGCACTTCACCCGCAGGGCTACGTCGAACTCGACCGCGTCCTGTACCGCGCGGTGTGGGCCGAACCGGAGCGGACGCCGCCCGTGCCCGGCGCGCACGTCGAGGTCACCGACGCCCGCGAACCCGACTCCGACGTCCTGTACGCCTTCCCGCCCGCCGCCCGGCATCACGCGCGCGGCAGTTCGTGACCCCCGTACTCCCGTACCGCTCGGCCGACCAGGAGAAGCCATGCACAGCGAATACCCGCCCACGCTGCCGGCGGAGTACGCCGACATCGAGTTCGAGAACAACGCGCAACGGCTGCCGCTCGTGCTGTGCCTCGACACGTCGAGTTCCATGGCGGGAGCGCCCATTCAGTCGCTGAACGACGCGCTCGCCGAGTGGACCCGGGAACTGCACGACGACGTCTCCCTGAGCTACAGCGTCGAGGTCGCCGTGATCACCTTCGGCGGCCGGGGCGTCGGCGCCTGGCGCGGGCCCCAACTCCTCGACCCGCGCACCCCGGTGAGCCCGTTCGTGCCCGCGCACGCCTTCCAGGCACCCCGGTTCACCGCGTCCGGCGTGACCCTGATGACCGAGGCGCTGGAACTGGCCATGCACGTGGTCGCCGCCCGCAAGGCGGAGCTGCGCGCCTCCGGACTCCAGTACTACCGCCCGCAGATCTGCCTGGTCACCGACGGCCTCCCCACCGACGGCACCGGCCACATGACCGACTCCTGGCACCGGCTGCTGCCCGTCCTCGCCGAGGAGCAACAGGCCCGCCGCTTCCGGCTCTACGCGATCGGCGTCGGCGGCATCACCGACCGCGGCGAACAGGTGTTGCAGGCGTTCGCGCCGAAGTTCAACGCGCGCATCCAGGGCTTCCCGTTCCGCGAGCTGCTCCAGATGATGTCGGCGAGCGCGAACGCCGAGCAGAAGGGCGCGGGCGACGAGGTCTTCGAGAAGATCTTCAGCCAGTTCAAGACGCAGCGCCCGGCCTGGGAGAGCTGACCGGTGGCCGACTCGCCCTGGCGCATCCACGGCCTGAGCGTCGAGGGCTACCGCCACCGCCGCACCGGCACCCCCTGCCAGGACGCCTGCACGTACACGGTGTCCGGGCCGGTGGCCGTCCTCGCCGTCGCGGACGGCGCGGGCAGCCGCCCACACTCCGACCAAGGGGCCCTGCACGCCGTCGAGTTGGCGGCCGAGCACTTCCGGCGCCGGGCCGCCGCCGCGTCCGGCTGCCCGCCGGGCGACGAGGTCCATGACCTGCTCGCCGACGCCTTCCACGACGTGTCCAAGATCTTCCTCGACACCTACGGCGCCGCCGCCCCCGACTACGCCACCACCCTCACCGTCGTGGTCCTCACCCCCGGCTGGCTCGGCCATCTCAGCGTCGGCGACGGCTTCGTCGTCGTACGCGCCGGAACGGAGGACGGGGAACGGCAGTTCCATCTCCTGCCGCAGCCGCCCGCCGTCAGCGAGTACAGCAACGAGACCGTCTTCCTCACCTCGCCCGACGCGCCCCGCCGACTGCGCACCGACTGTGTGGCCGACCCGGGCGTCGACGGGGTGCTGCTGTCCACGGACGGCCTCGCCCAGGCCGCGCTCTCCACCCCCGGCGGTGGCCCGCCGCAGCCCAACACCTCTTTCGTGGAAGCCGTGTTGCGCTCCCTGGACACCCCGGGGCCGGTGACCGACAGCGCGAGCGAGAACATCGCCGCGCTGCTGCGCTCCGACCGGCTGACCAGCCTCAACGGCGACGACAAGACCCTGCTGCGGGCCGTGCGCGCGGTGGCACCGTGACCGGCCGCACCGTCCACCTGGACGGCAAGCAGGTCACCCTCGCCGAACTCCCGCTCAAGGGCGGCGGCCAGGCGGCCGTCTTCCCCGTCGAGGGCGACGACACGATCGTCGTCAAGCTCTACCGCGACCGCCCCGGCCCGGACCTGGAGCGCCGCCTCGCCCGCATGCTCACGATGTCCCCCCTGACCGCGCGCCCCACCGACGCCAACCAGCCACCCGAACTCGCCTGGCCCACCGCCATGGCCCGCAGCCCCGAGGGCGAGTTCCTCGGCTACGCCATGCGCCGCTTCGGCGAACCCCAACACGTCCAGCTGGTGGGCCTGTTCACCCGCGCCCAGCGCCTGCGCCTCTTCGGCGACCGCGCGGACTGGCGCTTCCTGCTCGGCGTCGCCTGGAACCTCGCCTTCATGACGGCCCGCATGCACTACGACCACCTCGTCATCGGCGACTTCTCCAGCAGCAACGTCGTCGTCGACGCCAACGGCTTCGTCACCTTCCTCGACTGCGACTCCATCGCCTTCACCGACCCCGTCACCGGCGAGCACTTCCCGTGCCTGATGCACACCACCGACTACTCCTCACCGGAACGCCAGTCGGGCGCGGCGGCCACCCCGGAGAGCGACAACTTCGCGCTGGCGGTGCTCATTTACCAGCTCCTCACGGCCGGCAACCACCCCTTCGGCGGCGTCCCGCACGACAGCACCCCCGAGTCCACCGTCAAGGACAACATCGCCGCCAGCGTCTCCTACGTCGTCCGCCCCGAGGCGGTCGTCATCCCGCGCGGCACCGTCGACCCCTCGGTGCTCCCGCCCGGCCTCCTCACCCTGGCCCACGCGGCCTTCGGCGCGGGCGTCCACACCCCCGCCGCCCGCCCCAGCCCGGAAGTCTGGCTCCGAGCCCTCGACCAGGAGCGTTCCCGAGTCCAGGTCTGTCAGGCCCGCCCCCTGCACGCCTACGGCTCCCACCTCCCGACCTGCCCGTGGTGCACCAGGGCAGCGGTGACGGGACACGACGTGTTCAACCCACCTGTACGGCCCACGATCCCGGTGCCGCCACCGCCGCCGGCGGACGCGCAGGGCTCCCGGTTCGGCCCCCTGAAGGTGGTGGGCGTGCTGTTCCTGCTCGTCCTGCTGCTCATCGTGCTGTCCGCGCTGAACCACGGGCACTGATCAGGTCAGTGGGAACGCCCCCGGTCCTCCAGATACCGCGTGTGCGACTCCTGCCGCCGCGCCTCCGCCTCGCGCAGGCTCCCCGCCAGCCCCTGCGCCTCCTCGTGCAGCACCGCCAACTGCCGCTCCAGATGCCGCTCGGGCGGTTCGGTCCCCGGCGCCAGCCGCGTCCACCACCGCGTCCGTACGAACGTGTCGACCGCCTCCGGTACGTCCTGCCGGATCGCCCGCGACAGGATGTGCACCCCCTCCGGATCCTGCGCGAGGTCCTGCGTGACCCGCGGATCGAGGAGCCCGGCGAGCAGCTGGTTCAGCTCGGTGAGCCGGCCCGCGGCGGCGGGCGGCAGTTCGACGCCGCCGAGATAGCCGCCCAGCTTCTCGAAGTCGTCCCGCAGTTCCTCCAGTTGGGCCGACGGATCCGGGAAGTCCGGCACCACCGGCCGCTCCGGCGGCGCGACCAGCGCACCCGCGCCGTACAGCCCCACGACCACGACCGGCCAGTACGGCCCCGCCACGCCCACGAACGTCAGCACCAGCCCGACGAGCCCGCACGCGCTGCCGGTGAGGTTCTTGCGGGACTCCAAGTAGCCCAGGAACTTACTGATAGCCACGGATCTCCTTGAAGGCGCCGTCCAGCGAGCCCTGTTGGGCGTCGAAGAGCCGGCCGCCGGTCAGGTCGGCGATGTGCTGGAGCTCCGCCTTGTCCGAGTCGCCGAAGAGGATGGGGAAGACGGGGATCTCCCGCTGGGCCGCGGGCAGTTGACGGTAGAACCCGTCGAACTCCGCAGCCTTGGCGCCGGTCGTGTTCTCGCCGTCGGTCATCAGCACGATCGACGTGAACGTGTCGGCCCCGGTGCCGAGATGCTCGTACGCCTTCTCCAGCGAGGTGTAGATCGCGGTGTTTCCGTCGGCACTGAGCGACTCGGTGTCCGCGCGGATCGCGTCGAGCCCGGCCTGCGGATCACCCGGACTCACCACATGCGTCCGCACGCTCTTCACGGCCGACCCGAACGGCATCAGCGTGACCTCCTCACGCTGCCGGAAGTCACCGGTCAGATCGGAGAGCGCCTTCTTCAGCCGGGACAGCCGGTCGCCCGCCATCGACCCCGAGGTGTCGAGCACGTACACGGTCCGCGACGGCCGGCGCAGCTTGTTCTCGTACGAGTCGAGGAGCCCGTCGGCGACGGACCGGGTACCGGGGAACGGGAGTTCACGCCGTCGGCTCGTGTCGAGGCCCGACGCGGGCGGCACGGAGGCGACGACCGGGCGGCGGTGCGTGCGGGTGGTGATCAGCCGCTGGAGCGCGTCCGTGCGCAGGTCCGTCGTCACCCGGCGGACGTTCTCGCGGGTCGTGGCGCTCGTCGAGGCGAGCGAGGTCAACGGGTAGTCGGCGGTGACGACCCCGTCGCTCGGGCGGATCACGGTCAGGCCCGGGATGCCCTTGAGGACGGACTCGTAGTTGAGCAACGCGTCCACGTTCCCCCGGCGTTGATACGCCTGGGCCAGCCAGCCCGAGGAACCCGACGTCAGCTTCTGCCCCTTGAAGAACTCCTTCAGCCGGGGAGTGGCTTTGGCGACGTCCGCGTCCGTGAGCGCCGACTGGGCGCCGGAGAGGGCGGAGGCCACCGAAATGAGGGTCGAGAAACCGGAGTTGGAGCGCGCAGGGTCCGTCATGCCGTAGGTCAGCCTGCCGTCCTGCACGGCCTGTTCGATCTGCGACCAGGTGACCTTGTCGGGCTGCCAGCCCAGGGACCGGACGGTGGCCGCCCTGACGCCGATCGCGACCGGGCTGGACATGATCGGCGTCTCGGACACGACCTTCTTCGCCGCGTCGGGCCGTAGCCGCAGAGAGTCGTTCGACGACAGCCACAGCGCGTCGTACCGCCCGTCGGCCCCGCCCTTCGCCAGCAGGTCCACCGCGTCCAGGGTGCCCATGTAGGTGGGGCGGATCGTGATGCCGGTGTCCTGGTGGATCCGGTCGAACACCGGGGTCATGTCGCTGAGTTCGCTGGAGGCGAGGACGCGGAGGGTCCCGGGGCGGGGAGCGTTGCCGGTCGCGGGCTGCTTGGACTGTGAGGTGCAGGCGGTCAGCAGTGCGACCGTGCCGAGCGCGAGGGCGAGGAGGCGTCTCATCCGAGACCACCCTCCAGCGCACTCTGCGACCGGCTCCGCTCCAAGTACGAGCTGGCGTTCTGGAGTTCGGAGGTCAGGGACTCGACCGTCGCCGCCATCACCTCGGTCGCCTGGACCTTGTACGTGTCGATCGCGTCGAGCGTGCGGTAGATCTGCTGGAAGGCCGTGCGGAGTGTCTCCGCGCCCACCGCCGGGTCGGCCGCGATGCGCTGGATCTCGCCGCTCTGGGTGGAGAGCATCTCCGCGTTGCCCCGGATGAGGTCCTCGGTCGTCCCGCGCAGCGCGTTGACCTGGTCGACGACCTTGCGCTGGTTCTCCAGGGCCGAGGCGAGCATGACCGAGATACGGAGGGCGGAGACGGTCGTGGTCGCCGCCCGGTCCACGCCCTTGATCAGCTCGTCGTTGTTGCGCCGTACGACATCCATCGCCAAGTAGCCCTGCGCGCACACCGCGAGCTGGGTCAGCAGGTCCTGGTGCTTCTGCCGGACCGGGAAGAGGACGTCCGCGCGCAGGGTGTCGGCCTGGCTGGGGTCGGTGGAACCGACGCCGGCGATGTGGTGCTCGACGGCCGTGTCGAGGGCCTGGGTGAGGACCACGTACTCCTGGAGCTTGCCCATGGTCTCCCAGAGGCGGACCCGCTCGGTCTGCAACGCCGCGTTGTCGCGCCGGAGTTCGTCCTGGCCGCCGCGCAGCGAACCCACGATCTTGTTCAAGGTGCCCTGCGCGGAGGCGTACTTGGCGACGTGGTCGCGCAGCTTGTTGCCGCCGGGCAGCCGGGACAGGAACTTCCGCCCCTTGGAGGCGGGAAGGTCACGGGGATCCAAGTCCTCCACGACCCGCCGGAGTTCGACGAGCGAGCCCGCCACCTGCGACTGGGCGTCCCCGCCCTTCGAGGGCAGACTGCGGACCGTCCGCTCCAGCATCCGGTTGGACTGCGCGGTGGCGCTGCGCATCTCGCCGGCACCGAGCGCGGTGATCTCCCCGACCTTGCCCGCGAACTCGGGCGACCGGGCGTCGAGTGCGGCGAGCCCCTCCACATAGGCGGAGGCCTTGCGCTCCATGTCCGTACGGACGGAGTCGTCGACCGGGACGAGCCCGCCTGCCTTCTCTCTCGGCACGGGCTTCACGGCCTCCGGCGGAGTAAGAGTGAAGACGTCGTCACCGCTGAGGGTGTGCTCACTGCTGTTCTGACTGGTGTTGAAACTGCTGCTCATGTGGTCCCCCCGGTCAACCGCGCGCCCGGCGCGCCATGTCGTGCAGCACCTTCGAGGTGGGCACGGGCGCCTGCCGGACGCCGGTCAGCGTCTGGTTGAGGTAGCTGGAGTGGGCGGCGGTGGCCGCGACGAACTCGGCGGTGTCGCCCTGCGGCCGGAACCCGTGGCGCACGGCGAGCCCGCGCAACGTCGCGTCACTGCTGAGGAGTTCACCGAACGCGCGGCCCTCCGCGGTGAGCGGTACGACGGTGTGGTCGCTGTTGGCCGTGGTGTCCGGGTAGAGGACGACGAGGTCACCGACCGGCTGCTTGTCCAGGAGCAGCGAGGCCACCTGGGACTCGTACACCAGGACCAGAGGATTGCCGGCGCCGCTGATGAAGTCCCTGAACGGCGCGTCCGAGCTGGACTGTTGGGCCCCCTGCACGCTGATCAGCTTGCGCATCAGGGGCGCGGTGCGATCGACATCGGCGCTACTGGCCGCCACCCGCCCGCCGTTGGCGACGTAGGAAGCCGCGGCGAGATACAGAGCACCCGAGTTGGAGGTCTCCGGATCGGTGCTGGCGATGTAGAGGGTCCCGGTCAACTCCCCGTGTTTCGAGGCCCCCTTGAGCTGCTGCCAGGTCAGATCCCGCTTGGCCGCGTCGAGATAGGCAGCCATCTTCAATGTGCCGCGATCCTGGCTCTTGTCCAGCGTGGCGAGCCCGTTGGCCGCGAGCACCCGGGCGGCGCTGCGATGGGCCACGACGACGAGCGGCGAGTAGAAGGGCCGCGGCAACGGCTGCCGCACCTTGTACTTGCCGGCGAGCGCGTCGGCCGGCGCCTGGCTGGAGGGGAAGGCGAAGTCGTACCCCTTGAGGTCGAGCCCTTCCATGGCCCAGGACCCGGAAGTCTCCGTCTTCACGGTGAACCCCTTGGCGGCAAGGGCCTTCACCACATCGGGATCGGCGAAGAAGTCCGCCTTCTCCGAACCGATCACACCCCGCACGGTCTTCGTTGCCGTGCCCTTGTCCCCACTGTCCCGGCCCGCTACGACGGCTGCCACCACTCCGCCGATCAGCAACACCGCGAGGACGATTCCCGCGATACGTCTCACAGGATGCAGCGTCCTCGCGGAACCCAACATTCCCCACGGAAAGGGATGAACGGCAGGTGTCGTCCGGGTCCCGGATCAACACGGGAGGTGAAATGCCGTAAAGGGGCGCGGGGCTGTATCGATATGCGGCTCCGCCGCGTGAGCGCGACCAGCCACGACGGATCCGCACCCGCAAAACGACAAGGCACCCCACGACGATTAGGCGCCCCCCGCTCAAGCCAACCCAGTGCATGGCACCCGGTCCGCGCGTCGCTGCGGGTGCACGCGGACCGGGGCCGTTCAGGGAGCCGTCATACGGCTCAGCGCGCGGCCAGCTCGCGCGGCTCCGCCGCCTCCGCGTGCGCGTCCATCCGCTGCGCGGACAGAATCGCCGCAGCCGTGTCCGCACGAGAGGCGGCGACGACGAGCGCCCGCCCGGCAAGGGCATGCGCCCGCTGATGCAGGGCGTCCAGGTGAGACATGGGCGGGGTCGCGGACGCGCGACTCGGCGTCACGCCACCACGCAACCGGCTCAGCTGCGCCGCAAGCCGCTCGGCCGCCGCGTCCAGGTCGTCGGACGGCGCCAGCACGCGCAACTCGTCGGTGACCGCGAGCAGCGCGGCGAGGTGACCCGCGAGCTGGATGTCCAGCTCCTCCTCGCGCGACCGGTGGGGGAAGTCGGAGGAAGGGGTGCGGGCCAGCGTGCTGTGGACCGACTTGGTGCGGATCGGTTCGTACATGGCATGGTCTCCTGTGCTCTGACAGGAAACCATCCTAGCTTAGATTTCGTCTAAAGTTGTGCGGACCGAAAAACAGAGGCGAAGAAACCCCAAGAAAATCGGCCCGCGAGGTTTAAGGGCTTTGGGGCCCGTCCGCCCTACGGCTGGCTGTACCCGTCCAGGAAGTTCCCGATCCGGGTCACCGCGTCGCGCAGATCCCCGACCGTCGGCAGGGTCACGACCCGGAAGTGGTCGGGCTCGGACCAGTTGAACCCGGTGCCCTGGACGACCATGATCTTCTCCTGGCGCAGCAGGTCGAGGACCATCTTCCGGTCGTCCTTGACCTTGAAGACCTGCGGATCGAGTCGCGGGAAGAGATACAGCGCGCCCTTCGGCTTGACGCAGGTCACGCCCGGGATCTGGGTCAGCAGCTCGTACGCGACATCCCGCTGTTCCTTGAGCCGCCCGCCCGGAAGCACCAGGTCGTTGATGGTCTGCCGCCCGCTGAGCGCGGCGACCACCCCGTGCTGGCCGGGCATGTTGGCGCAGAGCCGCATGTTGGCCAGGATCGTCAGACCCTCGATGTACGACTCGGCGTGCGCGCGCGGCCCGGAGATCGACATCCACCCGACGCGGTAACCGGCCACCCGGTACGCCTTCGACATCCCGTTGAAGGTGAGGGTGAGCAGGTCCGGGGCGATCTTCGCGGTCGGGGTGTGCGTGGCGCCGTCGTAGAGGATCTTGTCGTAGATCTCGTCGGAGCAGACCAGGAGGTTGTGGCGGCGGGCGATGTCGGTCAGGCCGCGCAGCATCGCCTCGTCGTAGACGGCGCCGGTCGGGTTGTTCGGGTTGATGATGACGAGCGCCTTGGTGCGGTCGGTGATCTTCCGCTCCACGTCGGCGAGGTCGGGCATCCAGTCGGACTGCTCGTCGCAGCGGTAGTGGACGGCGGTGCCGCCGGAGAGCGAGACGGCGGCGGTCCACAGGGGGTAGTCCGGGGACGGTACGAGGACCTCGTCGCCGTCGTCGAGGAGGCCCTGCATCGCCATGACGATCAGCTCGGAGACGCCGTTGCCGATGAAGACGTGCTCGACGTCCGTCTCGATGCCCAGGGTCTGGTTGTGCATGACGACCGCGCGACGGGCGGCCAGCAGCCCCTTGGCGTCGCCGTACCCGTGCGCCGACGACACGTTCCGGAGGATGTCCTCCAGGATCTCGGGCGGGCACTCGAACCCGAACGCGGCCGGGTTGCCCGTGTTCAGCTTCAGGATGCGGTGGCCTGCCGCCTCCAGACGCATCGCCTCTTCGAGGACCGGGCCCCGGATCTCGTAACAGACGTTGGAGAGCTTGGTCGACTGGATCACCTGCATGTCGGTGAGCTTACGGCCCGGTAACGCCTCTCGCGCCGTGTTTTCCACCACGTGGGCTTCTTGCGGCGACCCCCTGTTGTCGTGAGAATGTGCATGACAATGACGTGAGGGCGACCGGAAGATCTCCGGTCGCTCGCGTCTGTAAGAGGGGACCCCCACATGAACAAGCCTCTCCTTGCCGCGCTCTCCACCCTGGCCATCGCCGGGGCGGGCGTGGCACCCGCGGTCGCCGCACCCCAGGCGGCACCGAAGGCGGCTGCCGTGGCCGTCGACTTCGCCGGCACCGTCTCGCTCAGCAACTGCTCCGGCTCTGTCATCCGCTTCCCGAACTCGACCGACACCTCCCCGGCGCTCGTGCTGACCAACGGCCACTGCCTGGAGACCGGGTTCCCGGCGGCCGGTGAGGTCATCACCGGCCAGTCCTCCAGCCGTACCTTCGGGCTGCTGAACTCGGCCGGCACCAGGGTCGCCACGCTCCGCGCCAACCAGGTCCTCTACTCGACGATGACCGACACGGACGTGACGATCTACCGCACCACCACCACGTACGCGGCGATCAAGAGCGCGTACGGCATCAGCCCGCTCACCGTGAGCGCCACGCACCCGACCGCCGGCACCGCCATCAAGGTCGTCTCCGGCTACTGGAAGACGATCTACAGCTGCAACATCGACGGGTTCGTGTACCGGCTGAAGGAGGGCGACTGGACCTGGAAGGACTCGGTCCGCTACACCTCCGCCTGCAACACCATCGGCGGCACGTCCGGTTCCCCGGTGGTCGACACCAGCACCGGGCAGGTCGTCGCCGTCAACAACACGGGCAACGAGGACGGGGAGACCTGCACGGTCGACAATCCGTGTGAGGTCGACGAGAACGGCACGGTGACTGTTCGCGAGGGGATCAACTACGCCGAGGAGACTTACAACATCCCGGCGTGCTTCACCTCGGCGAATGTGCTGAGCCTGAGCGCGTCGGGTTGCACCCTGCCTAAGCCGTAACGCTCCGCTGGGTGCGCCGTCTTTGTCTGCGGGTGCGTTGTCGCTGGTCGCGCCCACGCGGCGGAGCCGCACATGTCGCAGCCCCGCGCCCCGAAAGACAAAAGCAGGGCGTTTACGGGGTCCGGCGTACGGATCTCCCCGCCAGTTCGTTCGTTCGGCGGCCGTCTTCGATCACGAAGCGGCCGTCGATCAGGACGTGGGGGATGCCGGTCGGCAGTGTGCGCGGCTGCTCGAAGGTCGAACCCGCCGCCACCGTCTCGGGGTCGAACAGGACCAGGTCCGCGCGGTAGCCCTCCTTGACCAGGCCCCGGTCGGGCAGGCGCAGGCGCGCCGCCGGGCGGGACGTGAGGTGGGCGACGCACTCCTCCAGGGACAGGAGTCCCAACTCCCGTACGTAGTGGCCGAGATAGCGCGGGAACGTGCCGTACGCCCGGGGATGCGGCTTCGCGCCCTGGAGGATGCCGTCCGAGCCGCCGGTGTGGACGCGGTGCCGCATGATCTGCCGGACGTTCTCCTCGTGGCCCACGTGCTGGAGGATCGACGGGGCGAGCCGGTCGGCGAGGAGGAGGTGGCGGGCGGTGGTCCAGCTGTCCAAGCGGCGGCCTGCGTACTCCGCCAGCGCGGGATCCGTGACCCCCGAGATCTCGATCGTGTCCCACTCCATCGGTACGCCGTGGCAGCCGTCCGAGCCGATCACCTCCAGGTGGTGGCGGATGCGGTCGGCGGTCTCGTCGTCCGCCAGCCGCTTCAGGATCTCCTCCGGGCCGCCCTCACTCGCCCAACTCGGCAGCATCGCCACAAGAGTTGTGCAGCCGGGCGTGTAGGGGTAGGTGTCCAGGCTGATGTCCGCGCCGGTCGCCAACGCCTCGTCCAGGAGCGTCAACAGCTCAGGTGCCCGGCCCTTGTTCACGCCGAAGTTCATGGTCGCGTGGGCCAGGTGCAGGGAGCAGCCCGCCTCCCTCGCCAGCTCCACCATTTCCTCGTAGGCCTCCAGCGCGCCCGCGCCGTACGAGCGGTGGTGCGGGCAGTAGTAGCCGTCGTACGACGCCACCACCCGGCAGAGTTCGGTGAGTTCGGCGTCCTTGGCGTACATGCCGGGGGTGTAGGTGAGCCCGGACGACATGCCGACCGCGCCCTGTTCCATGCCCTCGGCGACCAACTGCCGCATCCGGTCCAGCTCCTGGGGTGTCGCCTCCCGGTCCTCCCAGCCGACGGCGAGCATGCGGACCGTGCCCTGGGGGATCAAGTAGGCCGCGTTGACGGCGATCCCGCGATCCAGCCGGTCCAAGTACTCGCCCACCGAACGCCAGTCGAAGTCGATGTCGTCGCCGTACCCGTTCCATCCGGTGATCGTCCGGCGCACCTCGGCGAGTGTGCGGTCGTCGACGGGGGCGTACGACAGCCCGTCCTGGCCGATGACTTCGAGGGTCACCCCCTGCGCGGCCTTGGCGCTGTGGTCCGGGTCGCGCAGCAACGCCAGGTCGCTGTGGGCGTGCATGTCGATGAAACCGGGGGAGAGGACCAGCCCCTCGGCGTCCAACTCCTGCCTTGCCCTGGGGCGTTGACAGCCCGCCGCCGCGGCCTCCTGGACGATCGAGACGATCCGTCCGCCGTCGACCACCACATCGGCGCGGTAGGACGGCCCACCGCTGCCGTCGACGACATCCGCGTCCCGGATGACGAGTTCTTCCATGCGCCGTTCTTCCATGCGCCGTTCTTCCATGACACGCCTCCCAGGGGCCTTTAGAAGAAGGTGCGGATGTAGTCGACGACCGTGCCGTCCGCCTCCGCCACCGGGATCAACTGCCACTTGTCGAAGGACGTACAGGGGTGCGACAGGCCCAGGCCGATCCAGTCACCCACCTCCACGTCCGCCTCGGGTGCCGTGCGCAGCCAGGCGTGCTGGTCGGACAGGCCGGTCACCTCGATGCCCGTCGCCGGGCGCTCGGTGCCGTCCCGGCGGACGACCTGGGCGAAGGGAAGGTCCAGGTCGTAGGCCGCGTCCCGCTTGCCCGCGTTGGCGAAGGCCTGCTCGGGGGAGGGGCGGGAGACGACCTGCGCCCAGAGCCGGAACGCGGGCTCCAGGGCGCCCTCCTCGGGGATGCGGGTGAAGGGGGTGACCTCGCTGTAGTGGCCGTCGTCGTGCGAGACGTAGGCGCCCGAGCGCAGCAACTTCAGCGCGGGGAGCGAGAGTTCGGGCAGCTCGGCGAAGACGTCGGCCACCGCGTCGAACCACGCGCTGCCACCCGCGCTGACGACGATCTCGTCGAGCCCGGATCCAGCGAACCGCCCCGCCTTGTCGAACTCGACGGCGAGCGCGGTCAGTCGGCGCAGCCACGCGTGCACCCGCTCCGGGTCGGCCTGGGGTACCTCGCCCTCGTACCCCGCGACCCCGACCAGCCGCAGTGTGTCTACGGCGGCCACCGCGTCCGCGACCGCCGCGCACTCGGCCTCCGTGCGCACGCCGGTGCGGGCGCCCTCGCCCGCGGCCAGTTCGACGACGACGTCCAGCGGGCGGGCGGCGCCGCGCAGGGCCGCGTCCATCGACTCGACCCCGCGCACGGAATCGACGTAGCAGATGAAACGGAAGTCCTCGTCTGTGTCCAGCTGGGAGGAGATCCACTTCAGGGCCGCCGGGTCGACCAGTTCGTTCGCCAGGAAGATGCGGTCGATGCCGAACTCCCTTGCCACGCGCACCTGGTGGGGGACCGCGAGGGTGATGCCCCAGGCGCCGTGGGCGAGTTGGCGGTGGAAGAGCTGGGGGGCCATGGAGGTCTTGCCGTGCGGGGCGAAGGCGAGGTGGTGGCGGGTCGCGTAGGTCTCCATGAGCCGGAGGTTGTGCTCCAGGCGTTCGGCGGAGAGGGCGAGGACGGGGGTGGTGAAGCCGCCGGTGAAGAGGTTGCGGCGCTGGGCGGACAGTTCGGTGACTGTGAGGCCGTCGGCGTCCGGGGGGAGGCCCTTGAAACGGTGGTCGACGCGTTCCCCGGCGAGCCGGGCGAGCGCTTCGGTACCGGTGTCGCGGACCATGGGGCCTCCCTGAACTGGACTGTTGCATTCTCTGCAACCTTCATTGCGTATATCGCTTACCGCTGTCTAACATCTCGCCCAACACCGGGTCAACGGAGCCGCCGCCCCCGGCGCACGGACGAGGAGCCACCACCATCGTGACCGCCGACGGACAGTCCACCGCCGCCCGTGACGTCGTGGACGTCGTAGCGCTGGGCGAGTCCATGGTCACGTTCCTACCCAGCCGGCCCGGCCGCCTCGCCGATGTGCCGTCCTTCGACCGTGCCATCGGCGGCGCCGAGTCGAATGTCGCCTGCGTCCTCGCTGCCGCCGGGCACACCGTCCGGTGGGTCAGCCGGGTCGGGGCGGACGGGTTCGGCGACCACCTCGTCGAGACCATCGGCGCGTACGGGGTCGACGTCTCGGCCGTACGGCGTGATCCGGCGCGGCCGACCGGCGTCTACTTCCGCACCGCCGGGGACCGGGCCACCGACGCGCACGAGGTGGCGTACTACCGGGCCGGGTCCGCCGCCTCCGCGATGGCCGTGGCGAACATGGACCTGGCCGCCGTACGGGCCGGGCGTGTCCTGCATCTGTCCGGGATCACCCCGATGCTCTCCGCCGACTGCCTCGGCCTGGTCCGTGAGCTGACCGCGATCCGGGCCGGTCGTCCGCTGATCTCGTTCGACGTCAACCACCGTCCCGCGCTGGGGCGTTCGGCCGACGGACCGAGCGTGCTGCTGGAGCTGGCGCGCGGCGCGGACCTCGTGTTCGTCGGGGAGGACGAGGCCGCCGAGGTCTGGGGGCTCGTCGGGGCCGATGCCGTACGGGCCGCGTTCCCCGACCCCGAGACGCTTGTCGTCAAGCAGGGCGGGCGCGGGGCCACCGTCTTCCACCGGGGCGACGGCACCTTCGCGCCCGCGCCGCACGTCGACGTCGTCGCCGAGGTGGGCGCCGGGGACGCCTTCGCCGCCGGGTTCCTCTCCGCGACCCTGCGGGGACTTCCCGTACGGGACCGGCTCCGGCACGGGCACCTCACGGCCGCCGCCGCCCTCACCGTCCCCGGCGACCTCGCCACGCCCCCGGTCCGCGACCACGCCGATCGCCTGGTCGCCCTCGACGACCGGGCGTGGGGGAGACTTCGACTCGGCCCCGGCTGGACCGACGCCGCCGACTGGGCCGACGAGGAGGTATGTACGCCATGAGTCAGACCGTCGACCGCGCGCTCAGCATCCTGCCGCTGCTCGCCGAGGGCCCCGCCGACCTCGGCCAGGTCGCCGAGCGCCTCGACGTCCACAAGTCGACGGCCCTGCGTCTTCTGCGCACCCTGCACGAACACGGCCTCGTCTACCGCCAGTCCGACCAGCGCTACCGCCTCGGCGCCCGCCTCATCGCCCTCGCCCAGGAGGCGATGGAGAACCTCGACATCCGCGAGATCGCCCACCCCCATCTCGTACGGCTGAACGAGCAGTGCGGTCACACCGTCCACCTCGCGGTGTACGAGGAGAACGAGGTCCTCTACATCGACAAGGTGGAGAGCCGCTACCCGGTCCGCATGTACTCGCGGATCGGCAAGCCCGTCGCCATCACCGTCGCCGCCGTCGCGAAGCTGCTGCTCGCCGATCTCCCGGAGAGCGAGCGGCGGGTGCTCGCCGACAAGCTCGAATACCCCATGTACACCGCCCGTTCCACCCCCAACGCCCCTGCTTTCGTACGGGAGTTGGAGAAGGTGCGGGAACAGGGCTGGGCCACCGACCTTGGCGGCCACGAAGAGTCCATCAACTGCGTCGCCGCGCCGATCCGGGGCGCCGACGGACGCGTGGTCGCCGCGATGTCGGTCTCCGCGCCCAACGTCGTCGTCACCGCCGACGAACTCCTCACCCTGCTCCCGCTGGTCCGTCGCACGGCGGACGCCATCAGTGGGGAGTACTCCGGCAGGACCCCAGTGACTTCAGCAAAGGACTCGCATGACTGACAAGATCGCGCTCACGCCCAAGACCCACACGACACCGCCCGCCAAGTTCTCGCACGGCGTCCGCAAGGGGAACATCCTCCAGGTCGCCGGCCAGGTCGGCTTCCTCCCCGCCGAGGAGGGCAAGCCGCCCACCCCTGCCGGGCCCACCCTGCGCGAACAGACCCTCCAGACGCTCGCCAACGTCAAGGCGATCCTGGAGGAGGGCGGGGCGAGTTGGGAGGACGTGATGATGATTCGCGTCTATCTGACGGACGTTGATCACTTCGCCGAGATGAACGCGCTCTACAACGCGTATTTCGAGGGCCTCGTGGAGGTCCCGGCAGCGCGCACGACGGTCTACGTCGGCCTGCCCGCAGGGCTGTTGATCGAGATCGACGCGCTGGCCGTCCTCGGCTGACCGGGCCGGCGCTGCCCCAACTCCCGCACACCGTACGACGGTTCGGCACCCTCCCGGGTGCCGCGCCGCGATCCCCCCTGCCCGAAAGTCCGATGTACCTACCCAGAGGACCCCCAATGTCCTATCCGCTCGCCCCCACCCCCACCCCCACCCCCACACCCCCACCCCACACAGGAGGCCTGCTCCTCCTGCTCGACGGCACGGCAGGCCTGTTGACGGTCGCCGCCCTCGGGATCGCGCTGCTCCTCTTCCTGATCATCAAGGTCCGACTCCAGCCCTTCGTGGCCCTCCTCGCCGTCTCCATAACCGTCGGCCTGCTGTCCGGTCTGTCGGTCACCGAACTCTTCGGCACGGTCCAGCGTTCGGACGCCGTCTCCACCATCGAGTCCGGCATGGGCGGCATCCTCGGCCATGTCGCGATCATCATCGGCCTGGGCACGATGCTCGGCGCGATCCTCGAAGTCAGCGGCGGCGCCGAGGTGTTGGCGTCCCGGCTGCTGAACCTCTTCGGCGAGAAGAGAGCCCCGCTCGCCATGGGTCTGACCGGCCTGATCTTCGGCATCCCGGTCTTCTTCGACGTCGGCATCTTTGTCCTCGCACCGATCGTCTACGCCGCCGCCAAGCGCGGCGGCAAGTCGATCCTGCTGTACTGCCTGCCGCTGCTCGCGGGCCTGTCGATGACCCACGCGTTCCTGCCGCCGCACCCCGGCCCGGTGGCGGCGGCCGGCCTCCTGCACGTCCAGCTCGGCTGGGTCATCCTCATGGGCATCGTCTGCGGCATCCCGGCGGTGCTCGCCGCGTGGGCCTACGCGGCCTGGATCGGCAAGCGGATCTTCGTGGCCGTACCGCAGGACATGGTCGAGGCGGCGGCGGAGGCCAGGCAGGCGGTCATCGAGGAACAGCGCGCGTCCGGCGTCGAACCGCAGGAGAAGCCGGTACCGCTGGCCACGGTCCTCGCGATCATCGGTACGCCCCTGGTGCTGATCCTCGCGGCCACCTTCTCGTCGATCGCCTTCGACCCGTCGACCGGCCGCTCGGTACTGGCCTTCTTCGGCAGCCCCTTCGTCGCCCTGACGATCGCCCTACTCCTCGCGTACTACCTCCTGGGGCTGAGGCGCGGCTGGTCCCGCAAGTCCCTGGAGACCGTCTCCACCGCGTCCCTCAAGCCGGTCGGCAACATCCTGCTCGTCGTCGGCGCGGGCGGGATCTTCGGCGCCGTCCTCAAGGCAAGCGGCGTCGCCCAGGCCCTCTCGGACACCTTCCACGACGTGGGCCTGCCGGTGCTCGTCCTGTCGTACCTGATCTCGCTGGTACTACGGGTCGCACAGGGCTCGGCGACGGTGGCGATCGTCACGACGGCGGGCATCGTGGCCCCGCTGCTCGCCGAGGGCGACCACTCGCAGGCCTTCGTCGCCCTCGTCATCATGGCGATCTCGGCGGGCTCGATCTTCGCCTCGCACGTCAACGACGGGGGCTTCTGGATGGTGGCGAAGTACTTCGGGATCAGCGAGCGGGACACGCTGAAGACGTGGACCGTGCTGGAGTCGGTGCTGTCCGTGGCGGGGTTCGCCGTGGCCGCTGTGCTCAGTGTGTTCGTGTAAGCCGCTTGTAGGCGTCTGATAACAAAGTTGGGGCTGGCTGTGTGCGGCACAGGATCGTCGACCATACTGCCCGCTGTGGAGCAGCGCATAGGTTCGAGCAGCCAGCCCCTGGAGGGCGAGCCCGTGAAGGGTGCCGGATTCGACCCGGCCTTCATTCCCGGGCTCACCGCACCCGCCGTGTCCTCCGACGCACCGGAGGACAAGAAGGCGGAGGTCGTGGAGACCGAGGCGGAGGAGCCGGAGGTCGAGGCGTCCCAGGGCCAGGAGCCCGAGGGCGAGAAGTCGCCGGCCGGGGAGGCGGAGGCCGAGAAGGCGGACGTCAAGAAGACGGACGTCAAGAAGGCCGTCGCCGATGACTCCGACGCCGATGACTCCGGCGCGGACGACTCCGCCGAGGCCGCGGCCGACGGTGACTCTGACGCCGACGGCGAGTCCGAAGGGCCCGTCTTCGAGGCTTCCGACCGGCGGGCCGAGATCGTCGCCGACGCGAAGGGCGTACGACTGCGCCTCGACGACCAGGCGTGCGAGTTCCGCTGGGACGAGATCGGTGCCGTCGAGACCGAGACCCCGCGCTTCGGCAAGCGGTTCACGATCACGGTGCACACTCCTGACCGCCGCTGGTACCCGATCGAGATCGAGGCGGCGGCCAGGAGCCGGTTCAGCGAGTGGGAGACGCAGCTCGACGCGGTTCTCGACGCGTACTTCGACGACGACGCCGAGGACGCGGACGACGAGTCCGCCGAGGTCGACGAAGCCGCGCTCGCCGAGGCCGAGGCCGAGGTCCGCAAGGACTAGCCGGCCAGACAGATGGCTAGCTGCAGTACTGGGCCTGCTTGCCTATGGACCGGTACATGCAGTCCGCGTTCTCCAGCAGTTGGAACACCGCGTCCCGGTTCCGGGAGGTCTCCCGCTCGATGACCTCGTCGGGCGGGTAGAACCCACCCCCGGAACTGGACGTCGGATACATCTCGAAGGTGTAGTCGAAGATCTTCTGGCTGCCCCAGAGGTAGTCGTCGATCGAACCGTCCGTGATGTACAGGTCGCTGGACTGCTCGGCCGTGTAGCCGTTGCTCGCGCCCATCTTCTGCCCGACGGCCTTGAACGCGGCGGCGTCGTCCGCGGTCATCCCGGTGGCGGTGTCGGAGTACGTGTACCCGAAGGGCCACAGCACCAGTTCGCTGTACCTGTGGAAGTCGATGCCCGCGGTGATCTGCTGCTTCCCGCCGACGACCCGGCTGCGTACGAAGTCCGCGACCACCTTCACCTCGGGCGCCGACTCGGCGGACGCGCCCCGGTAGGTCTCGGACGAGGTCGAGCCCGAAGAGCCGCCGCAGCAGCCCCAGTTGTAGTTCCAGTTCCGGTTGAGGTCCGTACCGACGTAACTGGAACCGGAGTTGGGCTGGCGGTTCTTGCGCCAGGACCGGTAGGCGCCGGTCGCGATGTCGTACTCGCCGCCGTCCGGGTTGAGATCGGGCACGATCCAGATCTCGCGGCTGTTGACGATGTTCGTGACGCGGGAGTCGGTGCCGTAGCCCGCGCCCAGCTCGCGCAGCAGGTACAACGCCATCTCCACCGTGAGGTGTTCGCGCGCGTGCTGGTGGAAGGTGAAGAGGACCTCGGGCTCGTTCTCGTCGGTGGCCACGTTGTCGCTGACCTTGATGGCGACGATGTCCCGGCCCTGGTACGACTTGCCGATCACCTTCTTGCTCATGATGCCCGGGTAGGCGGCGAGCCGCTGGTCGATCTCCGCGTTCGCCTCGGCGTAGTTGTGGTACTTCGAGTCGGCCGAGGGGAAGTCGAGGAGCCGTGCGGTGTCCGCGGCCGTGGAGCGGTCGGGTGCCGAGCCCAACAGCGAGACGTCGTAGCCCTGTTGGCGCAGTTGCTTGATCTGGGCTGCGCGGCCGGAGACGACCACGGTCTCCTCGTCGGACTCGTCCACGGTGACGCCGGCCGCCGCGATGGCCGTACGCGTGACCGGGGTGTTGTGGTCGACGTGGATCTCGTACTGGCGGATGTCGTCCGCGGCCGGGGATGCCTGGTGCGCGCTGTCGGCGGTGGCCTTCGCGGCCGTGGCCGTCTCCGCGACGGGGGCGGCGAGGGCGAGGGCCATCAGGGCGGCGAGCGCGGCGGTACGTCTGCCGCTTCGGGCGCCTGAGCCGCGTGTACGAAGTCGCATGAAATCTCCTTGCTGGAGTTGGGGGGTGTTTCAGTGCGACGTGCGTGAAGTACCGCGTGCGGGTGGGGTGTTCCTGTGCGTGTTCTCGGGCGGGTTCCTCCGGGTGTTCCTGTGTGGCGCCTATGGTGATGTGTTGGCATGGTCAGGTCAAGGGTGTCAAAAGTCGGTGGCCGGATTACCACCACGTCGGACTCAGGGCGATCTCCCGGAGCTGCTTCACGGACAGGGCCGGGGCCTTGCGGGTCGCGGCGGTGTCCTGGGCGCCGGAGTTGAAGGCGCTGATGACGACGCGCCTTCCGTCGGTCCGGATGGTGTCGACGGTCCACATGACGACACCCGCGCCGCCCTTCTCGCCGGGCCCCTGGTGCGTGGCGACCTTCGTACCGTCGGACAGGACCTCCGCGCCGGAACCGAACAGGTCGCCCTCGACGTCCGACATGTCGGCCTGGACGTTGACCTGTACGAAGCTCCTGCCCTTGCCGTCGTCGACGACGAGATAGCCGTACCCGGTGTCGTCGCCGCTGCTCTCGGACACCGTGAGCCCCTTCGGCAGCAGGGTCCGCAGGGTCGGGGCGACGGGGGCGCCGACGGCCGTGTCGCTCGGTTCGGCGCTCGGTGCCGCCGAGTCCGCCGGCATCGCGTCGACCGCCTCCCGCCACGCGGCCGAGGCGGCGAGCTTCCTCAACTGCGCCGGAGACAGCGGCGGTTGGGGCCTGCTGACCGGCGCGTCCTTCTCGGCGGCGGCGTTCCACTCGCTCACGCTCACGTGCTGCCCCTGCGGGGTGACGAGTTCGGCGCTCCACCACTTGGTGTCCACCCGGCGGTCCGGATACTCGTGCCCCTGAAGCACCATGACCACCGACCCGTCCGCCAGCCGGCTCGTGCCGCACGCGTCGTAGTGCGCGAGCGCCTTCCCCGGGCACGTGGTGACCTGACGCGCCTCGTCGCTCCCCGGCCGGATCCGGCCGAGCCCGACGTCGACGGCCGCCGCGCCCTTCCCGTCGTCGAAGACGACATGGACGTACGGCGCCGGTCCCTCGTCCGTGCCCCGGGCCACGGCCTTCGAGAACGTGCCGAACCTGCCGTTGGCGAGGAGGTGTTCCAGCGTACGGATCAGGGCGTCGCCGGAGACGGGGGTGGGGGTGGGGGCGGCGGAGGCGCGGGTGGATGTGGCCGCGGAGCCCTGTGGTCGGGCGGGGTCGCCGCTCGGCAGGAGCAGGGCGCCCCCGATGCCCACGAGGGCGATACCGGCGGCGCCGCCCATCACGGCGGCGTTCCGGCGTCGTAGCAGACGCCGTCGTCCCTTGAGGGCGCCGGCGGTGACGAGTGCGGCGCGGTCGGTCTCGAAGACGTCGCCCGCGTGCCGCAGACCGGCGGTGAGCCGTTCCTCGAAGGGGTCGAGGGGGTCGCTGTGCTGGATGTCGGGCATGGCGGACCACCGTTTCGCGTAAGGGGAGTTGAGGGGGCGATGAACTGGGGCGTTCAGGGACGCGCGTACTCGTCGAGGTTCTCGCCGAGCAGTTCGCGCAGCCGGCCGAGCGCGCGGACGCAGCGGGTGCGTACGGCGGCGGAGCTGACGTGCATGACGTCGGCGGTCTCCTCGACGGACCGGTCCTCCCAGTAGCGCAGGACGACCACGGCACGGTCCTTGGCGGGCAGCCGGGACAGCGCCTGGAGCAGGGTCAGCCGCAACGGGGTGTCCCCGCCGGAGCCGCCGGGGTCGGGCAGGTCGGGCAGGACGTCGGTGGCGCGCTCGGTGCTGCTGCGGCGCCGCTGATGGGTGAGGAAGGTACGGGTGAGGACGGTCTGGGCGTACCCGGCGGGGTTGCCGACCCTGGACATCCGTCCCCAGCCGACGTACAGCCGGCCGAGGGTCTCCTGCACCAGATCCTCGGCGAGATGCGTGTCCCCGGCGGTCAGCAGACAGGCGGACCGATAGAGATGCCCGGCGCGCGCCGCGGCGAACTCCTCGTACGCATCGGCACGTCCCTGTCGTCGTCTCATACCTGTTCCCCCGGCCCCCGTGGGCTGTTGACCGCACCGCCCTCACTTGTACTGACGCGGTGGGCCTACGGAAATGTTTCGGGGAACGGGGACGAGGACGCGATTTTTCCGGCGGCGCCCGCCGGGTCATACCGCACGGCCCGCTGAAACGAGACATCTGCGCCCCGAACGCGCCCGTCCCGCACCCCCGCCCGCCGGGGCATCCACGTCCGGGCCACCTTGTTCTCCAACGCCCGCTGTGAGGACCATGTCCCTGACCGGGTAAGCCCGTTGAGGCGAGGGAGAACTGTCGTGTTCGACAACCTGCGGGATCTGGGCAAGCTGAAGGACAAGGCCGAGGAGATCGCCGAGGAGCACGGGGACAAGATCTCCGACGGGCTGGAGAAGGCCGGTGATCTCGTCGACGAGAAGACGGGCGGGAAGCACAGCGAGCTGATCGACACCGCCGTCGAGAAGGCGCAGGGGTTGGTGGAGAAGCTCGCGGAGGGTGCTGGGGGTGCCGAGAATTCCGAGAAGGCGGGCTGAACTCTCAGGTCACCGGGTCGAGTTCACTCCCCACCGGCAGCCTCCGCATCGTACGCAGCGGCGACAGCACGTTCGGCAGGACACTCGCCGTCATGCCCGCCGCGCCGATCCACAGGGTTGCCGTAGCCCCGAACGCAGAACCCGACGCTCCGCCCAGCAGCCCGCCCAGCGGAATTCCGCCCCAGGACACGAACCGGGCCGTCGCGCTCACGCGGCCCAGGAGGTGGTCCGGGGTGAGGGCCTGTTGGAAGCTCGACTGGGTCACGACGCGGACGACTCCGCCCAGGGAGAGCGAGGCGAGTCCTACCGCCGCCACGCAGACGCTCCACCCCGGCCGGGACAACGGCATCAGGGCGGTCAGCGGGCACGTCACCAGTGACGCGAGCCAGATGACCCGGCCCTGGCCGACCCGGCGCGCGACCCTGGTCGCCAGCAGCGCGCCCAGCAACGCACCGCAGCCCATCCCCGAGAGGATGAGGCCGATGGCGGAGGAATCGAGTCCCAACTCCCTCTCCAGGAACACCAGCAGCATGGTCTGGTACATCACCAGGAAGAGGTTGAAGATCGCGTCGCTCAGCATGATCGCGCGCAGGGCGGGGTACTTGAGGACGAACCTCAGGCCCTCCTTGATGTCGCGCCACAGGCGGGGTTGCCCACCCGGCTTCAACTCCCGTTGCTGCGAGCCCGGTTCGCGCTTGCGGATGCTGATCGCCAGCAGCCCCGACATGGCCATCCCGGCCACGCTCACCAACAGCGTCGCGGGCGCGCCCACCCAGCCGACCAGCGGACCGGCCACCCCCGGCCCGCTGATACTCGTCACCGAACGGATCGCGGAGAGCTTCGAGTTGCCCTCGACGAGGTTGTCGCGGCCCACCAGGTGCGGGAGATAGCTGACGTACGCGACATCGAAGAAGACGGTCAGCACCCCGTGGACCAACGCGACCGCGTAGAGCCACCAGATGGTGAGCAGGCCCGCCCACCACGCCACCGGTACCGTCACGAGTACGACCGCCCGTGCGAGGTCGGTGCCGATCAGCACCGACCGTTTCCGCATCCGGTCCACCCACGCGCCCGCCGGCAGCCCGACCAGCAGCGAACCCGCCGTCGTCATCGCGGTCAACAGTCCGACCTGGAACTCGTCCGCGTCCAGAGCCACGATGGCGACCAGGGGCAACGCCAGGAAGATGACGCGATCGCCCAACTGACCGAGCGCGGTGGCGGCGAACAGCCGCCCGAAGTCCGGATCGCGGAGGAGTCCGAGCCGGGAGGGTAAGGGCATGCGGGGTACCTGCCGGGGGGTTGACGTAATGGACGGTCGTGTCAACCTAACCGAGCGCCGTTGTTGAAGTTCTGCCATTGACTTGCTCTCCCTGCTGAAGCGGGGAGATTCCGGCCTTCCGGTCCGGTGCTCTGCCGCCTACGCGGTACGGGCTCCGGACCGGATTCCGTGGCTTCCTGCTTCTTCGCGCTGTGCCGGAACCGAGGGTTCTGGTCCTACCTGCGCTCGACAGGCTGTCACCGCCGGTCCGGCGGCCTGTTTGACGTTCTTCGCGGCATTGTGATCGCGGTCGTGGACGGTGCCACACGCGCCGCACGTCCAGGTGCGTACGTGCAGGAGGAACGGGTCTTCCCCTGAGGGCCCAAACGCGCACCCGACCTCGATCAGCTGCTCGACCTGCCCCGTTTTGGCGTGTTGTGCGCGATGACGGTTGCGGCACAGCTGCACAAACGCTGTTCTCCGGTAACAGGGGCGTGGTTACAGTGCTGAGGTAGTCACGCAATGAAGTCGACTCGGTGTGCCGGAGTGATGCCGGTGTGCCGACAGGCGTGAAACGGGGAGCTGCGCGTGCCAACTGCCATTGCCGTGACCAGTGCCGACATGGCGCTGCCAGCACAGGACGAACGGACCTTGCCCGCCGTCGTCCTGCGGGACCTGGATCAACGACCGCTGGACGAGGCGCTGTCGGAGATGCAGGCCCTCATCGACCAGCACGGGCATGTCGTCGTCGTGTCCTCGCAGGCCGTCTCCGAGGGTGTGGACCGGCGACTGCACACCATCCGGTCCATCCTGGAGAGCGACCGGATCGCCCTGTTCCGTCCGAATCTCCCCCCGCTCGGACTCGCCGTTCTGGCCCGCCAGTTGAGGCAGCTCGCGACCTGCGACCTCAGCCCGGGGGTGCTCGCCTCGGCCGGCCGGCTGCTCACGCACTACATCCACGCCGGCGCGCTCCTCGGCTCGGTCACCAAACTGGACCGGGTCCCGGTCGGCCTCAAGTCGCACGCCAAGTCCTGGGTGCCCGGCAGCCAGTTCGCGGTGATCGCCCACCCCGAGCCGCAGCTCGTCCGGGTCGCCTCCGGAGTCACCCTCGACGGCCCGGAGTTCGGCACCTGGATGCTGGTCGCCAAGGGGCAGCTGCAGTCCGACTGGATCGGCACCACCCTCGCCCCGGCGTGGAACGCGATGGGGCTGCGCGAGGCCACCCTGCCCGCCGAGTCGGTGAGTTGGTGGGGTACGAACAAGATGATCGAGTTCTGTACGTATCTGCCCGATCTGTCGGTGCTGTACCAACTGGTCGCCTCTGTGCGGCAGTCCGTGTGCCACTGGTGCGGTATCGACGTCATCGGCGACCGTTGTGTCTTCTGCTCGGCCACACCGCCCGTTCACGAGAACCAAACGTCGACCGGATAAGTCCTCCACTCACAGGACACGCTTACAGCACACGATCCGTTCGATCAGCTCCACCCGGCCCGATCCCGCTTGATCCCGCTCGATCCGCTCATTTCCGCTCGACCGATATCCCCAATGAGGTTGTACGGTTCATGAACTCCCGTCAGCGCCGCGGCGTGATACTCCTGCTCCTGTCGGTCCTCTGCGCCCTCGGCGCGTTCGCCGGCGTCCTCTCCGTCATCAGTGACGTGAAGTCCAAGGTCGGCCCCGAGGTCACGGCTTACCAGCTGAAGGCCGACGTGGCGCCCTACACCACCCTCTCCACCGCCCAGTTCAAGAAGATCAGGATGCCCAAGCGGTGGCTGTCGGGCAACGCCGTGACCGATCTCCGCCAGATCGAGGGCAAGATCGCGGTGACCACCCTGCGCGAGGGCTCCCTGCTGCAGACCGACATGATCGTGAACCAGCCGGCCCTCCAGCCCGGGCAGCAGGAGGTCGCCATCATGATCGACGCGGCCACCGGCGTCGCCGGCAAGATCACACCGGGTTCCACGGTCAACGTGTACGCCACCTTCGCGGGCGCGAAACAGGGCGACCCCGACCAGTCGAAGATCATCGTGACGAACGCGAAGGTCATCGACGTCGGCCACATCACCGCCCTCGACCCGGGCAGCAACAGCGACAAGAACCAGCAGCAGACCACCAACGCCGTCCCGATCACCTTCGCGCTCTCCACACTCGACGCCCAACGCATCACCTACGCCGAGTCGTTCGCCGAGCGGGTGCGGCTCGCGCTGGTGGCGCCGGGCAGCGCTACGACCGTGCCCGAGCAGGACCGGACGTACGAACTCGCGAAGGACAAGTGAGAGGCCCGCATGCCCACCAGGATTCTTCCGGCGGTCGGCGACGCGGATGCCATCCGCGCCATCACGACCCTGCTCAGCCAGCTCCCGGACGCCGACCCGGTGGCCCCGGTGGCCGACTCGACGCAGCTCATCGACACCCTGGCCCGGCTCGCCGCCGAGTCCGTCGACGAGCTGCCCGAGGTCGTGGTGGTGCATGAACGCATCGGGCCCGTCCCCGCGTTGGAGCTGGTCCGCGAGGTCGCGCTGCGCTTCCCGGCGGTCGGCGTCATCCTCGTCACCACCGACGCCAGCCCCGGCCTCTTCCAGGCCGCCATGGACTCCGGCGCCCGCGGCCTGATCGCCCTGCCGCTGAGCTACGAGGAGTTGGCCACCCGCGTCCAGGCCGTCGCCGCCTGGTCCGTGGGCGTACGGCGCCATCTGGGCCACGGCGGTGACGTGTTCACCGGCGTCGGCGGCACCGTCCTCACGGTCAGCGGGGCCAAGGGCGGCGTCGGCGCCACCCTCGCCGCGATCCAACTCGCCCTCGCCGCCCAGGTGTCGGGCCGTAGCGTCGCGCTCGTCGACATGGACCTCCAGACCGGGGACATCGCCTCCTACCTGGACGTCCAGTTCCGCCGCTCGGTCGTCGACCTCGCCGCGATCACCGACATCTCGCCCCGGGTCCTGGCCGACGCCGTGTTCCGGCACGACACCGGGATGGCACTGCTGCTCGCCCCCGGCGAGGGCGAGCGCGGCGAGGAGGTCACCGACCGGGCCGCCCGCCAGATCGTCAGCGCGCTGCGCTCCCGCTACGAGGTCGTCGTCGTCGACTGCGGCGCCCAGATGAGCGGCGCGAGCGCGGCGGCCGTCGAAATGGCCGACACGGCACTGCTGTTCACCACCCCGGACGTGGTCGCCGTACGCGCCGCGAAGCGCACCGTCCGCATGTGGGACCGGCTGCAGATCCGCAAGGCCGAGGAGACGACCATCGTCGTCAACCGGTACACGCGCGGTACGGAGATCCAGCCCGCGCTGATCCAGCGGATCACCGGTACGACGGTCGCCGCGACCGCGATCCCCGCCAACTTCAAGGAACTCCAGGGCGCGGTGGACGCCGGCCGGCTCCACGAACTCGACAACAAGAGCGTGGTGAAACAGGCCCTTTGGGGTCTCGCGGGCGAACTGGGACTGGTCAAGGTCCCCGAAGTCGCCCAGCGGGGCGGCCGGTCGCGCGGCGGCGACCGCGGCTCGGTGAGCTTCCGGCGCCGGAGAGAGTGAGGGGGACGGGTATGCGCGCGAAGGGGCGGGACCGGGGCCAGGTCACCATCGAGTTCCTCGGCATGACACCGCTGATCATCCTGACACTGGTGCTGATGTGGCAGTTCGTGCTGGTGGGGTACACGTACACGCTCGCGGGGAATGCTGCCGACGAGGCGGTGCGGGCGGGCACGGCCGCCACACGCGGTGCGCGGCAGGCCGCCTGCGAACAGGCGGGCCTCAGCAAGCTGTCCGCCGCGTGGAGGGGGGACGCCGAAGTGAGGTGCGGGGGCACGGGGTTCGTCACGGCCGACGTCACGCTCAAGGTGCCCGTCCTCTTCCCGGGCTCGATCGCCTTCCCCTTCACGGTGCACGCCCACGCGGGCGCCGTGGAGGAGGTGACCAACTGACATGACCCACGGCCTCCGAGCGCGCGACCGCGGACAAGTCGCCATCGAATACCTCGGGTTCATCCCGATCCTGATCCTCGTCACCCTGGCGGCGGTCCAGCTCGGGCTGATCGCCTACACCGCGGAGCAGGCGGGGACGGCGGCCAGGGCGGGGGCACGCAGCGCCTCGCTCCGGCAGGGCGCCCAGCCGGCGTGCAGCGACGCGGTCAGCGCCAGGCTCTCGGTCACCGGCTGCGCGGCCACGTTCGGCAGTGACACGGTCACCGTCACCGCGTCCATCCACATCCCGTCCGTCATCCCCGGCTACGACGGCTTCGGGGACGCCAGCAAGACCGCCACCATGCCGCTCGACCACTGAACGCGGAGCAAGGAGCAAGGACTCATGGGTCTGCGGGAACGAGTCAACCATCCCGAGGAGAACGGCCATCGGGGCGAGGACGGCCACATGGTCGCCTCCTACCGCGCCAAACTCCTGGAGGAGATCGACCTCGCGGAGATGAGCGCGCTGGCCGCCGCCGAGCGACGGGCCCGTCTGGAGCGGGTGCTCGGGCACATCATCAGCCGTGAGGGCCCGGTCCTCTCGACGGTCGAGCGCGCGCAGCTGATCCGCCGGGTCGTCGACGAGGCGCTGGGCCTGGGCATCCTCGAACCGCTCCTCGAAGACGCGTCGATCACCGAGATCATGGTGAACGGCCCGGACGCGATCTTCGTCGAACGCGGCGGCCGGGTCGAGCAGTTGCCGCTCCGCTTCCCCTCCCACGACCAGCTGATGCAGACCATCGAGCGCATCGTGTCGACGGTCAACCGCCGGGTGGACGAGTCGAATCCGATGGTCGACGCGCGGCTGCCGTCCGGCGAGCGCGTCAACGTCATCATCCCGCCGCTGTCGTTGACGGGCGCCACGCTCACCATCCGCCGCTTCCCGCGCTCCTTCACCCTCCAGGAGATGGTCGGCTTCGGCTCCCTGGACGAGCACATGCTGTATCTCCTCGCGGGCCTGGTGCACGCGAAGTTCAACATCATCGTCTCGGGCGCCACGGGCACCGGGAAGACCACCCTCCTCAACGCGCTCTCCGGCCTCATCCCGGAGACCGAGCGCATCATCACCATCGAGGACTCGGCCGAACTCCAGCTCCAGCAGTCGCACGTGATCCGCCTGGAGGCACGCCCCCCGAACGTGGAGGGCAACGGCCAGGTCACCATCCGCGACCTGGTCCGCAACTCGCTGCGTATGCGCCCCGACCGCATCGTCGTCGGTGAGGTCCGCGGCGGCGAATCCCTCGACATGCTCCAGGCGATGTCCACGGGCCACGACGGCTCCCTCGCCACCGTCCACGCCAACAGTGCCGAGGACGCGCTGATGCGCCTGAAGACCCTGGCCTCCATGTCGGAGGTCGAGATCCCCTTCGAGGCCCTGCACGACCAGATCAACAGCGCCGTCGACGTCATCATCCAGCTCACCCGCTTCGCCGACGGCGCCCGCCGCATCACCGAGATAGCCCTCCTCGACAGCCACGGCAGCGAGCCGTACCGGCTGGCGACGGTGGCCCGCTTCAGCCCCCAGCCCATCTCCGCCGACGGCCGGGTCTACGGCACCTTCGAGTACTTCCCGCTCTCACGCCGTACCGCCGACCGTCTCTACATGGCGAGCCAGCCCCTGCCGCAGGCCTTCGGCGTCGCCCACACCGCAGAACAGCTAGCCCTCCGAGAAGCCAGTAGGTAGGGACCGACCCCATGGATCTCCAGACGATCGTCACGCTCACCACCGGCATCACCCTGCTGACCTGTGTCCTGGGTGTCGTCGGCGTGCACGCCTACGCCACCGGCAAGGCGCAGCGCGCGGCCCTGGTCGACCGGCTGTCGTCGACCGGCCAGATCCCGCTCGGCCGCCCCCGCCGCTTCCGCAACCTGGACCGCCGGCTGCGCCGCACGCGGCTGGGCCGGAAGCTCGAACTGCGGCTGGCGGCAACGGGCCTGGACATGACCCCGGGCGAGTTCTTCGTCTACATGCTGGCCACGGTCGCGGCCCTCTGGCTGATCGGCCAGGCCTCCCTGGCCCCCTTCTTCGGCCCGATCGCCGGGCTGTTGGGCATCGGGGTGGCGATCCAGTTCCTCAACTGGCAGCGCCAGAAGCGCATCGAGCGGTTCATCAGCCAACTCCCCGAACTGGCCCGCATCATGGCCAACGCCACCCACGCCGGCCTCGCGCTGCGCACCGCGATCAGCATGGCGGCGGAGGAGCTGGAGGCACCGGCCGGGGAGGAACTCGCCAAGGTGGCCAACCAGTTGGCGGTGGGCGCCTCCATGGACGACGCGCTGGGCGAGCTGGCGGACCGCCTCCCCTCCCGCGAACTCGTCGTCCTGGTCACCACCTTGGTCCTCTCCAACCGGGCGGGCGGCCAGGTCGTCAGCGCCCTGCGCAACCTCACGGAGACCCTGGACGAACGCAAGGAGACCCGCCGCGAGGTCCGCACCCAGCTCTCCCAGGTCAACATGACGTCGTACGCCGTTCCGGTGATGGGCGTGGGCGCCCTCTTCCTGATGAACGGCGTCAAACCCGGTGCCCTGGAACGGATGACGGGCTCCCCGATCGGCCAGGCCTGCGTGATCATCGCGTTCGGGCTGTACGCGGTGGGCTTCATCCTCATCCGCCGCCTGTCCCGCATCGACGTCTGAGAGGGGGAGATCTGATGACGGCACTCGTACTCGCACTGGTCATGGGCCTCAGCGTGTGGGGCATCTTCGCCGGCGTCCGCATGTACCGCGCGGACGTGAAGCTGCCGAGCGACCTGGTCCTGGCCCTGGAGGTCGGATCGACCCGCACCGGCGCGGTCGACTCCCTCGTCGACCGCATGGGCATGCGCTACGCCCCGGCGGTCCTGCGCCTGATGGGCCCCAAGCTGGTCGCCAGGTACCGCCGCAGGATAGACCTCGCGGGCAACCCCGGCGGCCTGACCATCGACCGCTACGCGGCCCGCCGCGCGGTCTACGGCTTCCTCGGCGGCTTCGGCGGCCTGGTGTTCCTGATGAAGGGGAACTACCTCCTCGCCCTGATCCTGTTCGCCTTCGGCGCGTTCTGGACGGAGGTCGGCATCTGGTCGGCGATCCGCATCCGCAGGGACGTGATCGAACGGACCCTGCCCGACTTCCTCGACGTCCTCGCCGTGGTGGTCAGCGCGGGCCTGGGCTTCCGCCAGGCGCTCGACCGCGTCGCGTCGAAGTACGAGGGCCCGTGGGCGGACGAACTCCGCATCACGCTACGGCAGATGGACCTCGGCATGAGCCGCCGCGCGGCCTTCGCGGAACTGCGACGCCGGAACGACAGCGAGCAAGTCGCCATGTTCGTCACGGCGTTGCAGCAGGGCGAGGAACTGGGCGCGCCGATCGTGGACACCCTCGTCTCCCTCGCGAAGGACATGCGCCGCACGGACGCGCAGAACGCGCGGAGGAAGGCGGCCAGAGCGGTCCCCAAGGCCACCATGATGATCACCACGTTCATGGTCCCGGCCACGATGCTCCTCCTCGGCGCGGGCCTCCTCCTCGGCTCCGGCACGGACTTCAGCACGATCACGGGCAAGTAGGGACGGGGGCGACGGAAGAGATGGCCACGACGGAGGAACGGGAACGCACGGGCCTGCTGCGCCGGCGCCCCAAACCGGCGGAGATCACGACACCGCCCGCCGGCACCGTGCTGCCGGACCATGTCCGGTCGGGGGCGTCGGACATCCCGGTGACATCGGTGACGCCGGCGCTGCCGCCGGGGTGGGTGCGGGCGGGGGGTACGGGGGCGACGCTGCCGGGGGTACCGGCGCAGCCGGGCGTGGGGCGGACAGCCGCCGATGGCGAAGGCCCCCCACAGGGGCCACAGGGGCCACCCGCACCCGACAACGAAAGCAGCACGGGCAGCACGGGCGGTGCAGGTGGGGGGAAAACGATCCAGGCCGAAGGCCGGATCGCCCTGCCCATCCAGGTAAGCGCGCTGCAAGCGATGTGCAGGCAGGTCTTCGGCTTCCGCCTCGCCATGATCGCCCTCGCCGCCCCCTCCGCCCTCGTCCACGCCAACCCCGGCGTAGCCACCCGCCTCGTGGGCGCGGCCGTAGTGGTCACCTTCATGGCCTCCTACGTCCTGTTCAGAGACTGGGAACGCTTCGGCCCCCTCCTGCTCCGCCACCCCTCCCTCCTGGCCCTGGACACCCTCTTCGGCTCCCTCCTCCTGATCTCGGCAGGGCCCACCAGCACGCTCGCCTACGTCAGCGTCTGCACCCCCCTGCTCGCCGGCATCGTCTACGGCTGGCGAGGCGCGGGCTGTTTCGCGAGCCTCCAGGCCGTGATCCTGCTCCTGGCCCAGACCGTGGCGGCGGACGCCCACAAAGGCGTGGCGGAAGCATCCCTGCTCCCCGGCCTGTGCGTGATCGCCGGCGCGGTGGGAGTGACCCTGCGCAACCTGATGCTCCGCTTCGGCGAAGCCACGACCGCCCTGACGACGGTCCAGGCCCGTCTCGCCGTAACAGAGGCGGTAGGGGCCGAACGGGCCCGCCTGGCACGCGAGTTGCACGACTCGGTGGCGAAGACCCTGCACGGCGTGGCACTCGCGGCGGACGGCCTGGCGGGTTCGGCGGGCGCGGACCGCATGGACCCGACCCTGGTCAGACAGCAGGCGGAACTGGTGGCCCGCTCGGCGCGCAGGGCGGCGGCGGAATCCCGCGAACTCCTGGCAGACCTGCGGCGCGAGTCCGACCCGGACGAGGGCACCGACGTACTCGTCGAACTGGCCGCCCGCACAAGGGACTTCCACACCAGGACCGGCCTGCCCACGACGTACCGCCCGACGGGCGAACACGGCGTACCGCCGGTCCCGCCCGCCGTGGCCCGCCAACTCCTCACCATCGCCGCGGAAGCGATGGAGAACGCCCACCGCCACGCGACCCCCACCAAGGTCGACGTACGGGCAGGGGTCCACGACAACCTCCTCCGCATCAGCGTCTACGACGACGGCCGCGGCCTGCCTCCCGGCACGACCCTCGAACAGCTGCGCAGAGCGGGCCACTTCGGCCTGGTCGGCATGGTCGAACGGGCGGCGTCGGTGGGCGCCCGCATCCGCATCGGCAGAGGCGGCCACGACACGGGCACGGAGGTCCGCCTGGAACTCCCCCTGGGAGCGCTGACGAACTGACCACAGAGAAGACGCAGCGAACACTCCAGCTCCCCCCACCCCTTCCCACCCCTTCCCACCCCTTCCCACCCCTTCCCATCCCCCCACACCGACGACCCGAGAGGAGGCAGCCATGCCGGACCAGACGACGCCCCACCCCGGCGCGCCGCAGCCGCCACCGCCGACCCCGTTCCCGAACTTCCCTACGCCGACGCCGACTTCGCTCCTCCGGGTCGTGGTGGCCGACGACAACCCGGTGGTCCGAGCCGGCTTGACGGCCCTGTTGTCGGGCCGCGCGGACATCACGGTCGTGGCGGAGGCGAAGGACGGCCGGGAGGCGTACGAGGCGGCGCACCTGCACCGCCCCGACGTGGTCCTCCTGGACGTACGGATGCCGGGCGTGGACGGCATCTCGGCGCTTCCGTACCTGGTGCGGATCGCGCCGGTCGTGATGCTCACGTACAGCAGGGAGTCGGAGATCGTCCAGGAGGCGCTGCGGCGCGGGGCGGGCGGTTACCTGGTCCACGGCGAGTTCACGGCGGACGAACTGGTGACCGCCGTAAGGGACATCAAGCTGGGCAGGGCCCACTTCACGCCGTCGGCGGCGGGCGCGCTGCTGGCGCAGCTGCGGCAGGAGCAGGCGGGTACGGGCGCGTCACTGCCGGAGGGTCTGGGCTCCTACGAGTCTCAACTAAGTGCAAGTGCACACGGAATGACGTCTTCTATCCCCACCCCCACGCTAAGTTCTTCGGAAAACCTTTCGCAACTGCAACCGGATGTGGGACAGTTGGCGTCGGGATGGGGGAGTGGCCGTCAACCCACGGCGCCGCCGCCCACTCCGGACAGGTCACGGTTCCAACTGAGCGCGAGGGAGGCGGAGATCATGGACCACATCGCGTCCGGCATGACCAACCAGCAGATCGCCGCCACCTGCTTCATCTCCGAGAAGACCGTCAAGAACCACATCAACCGCATCTTCGCCAAACTCCACAGCACCAGCCGCTCCGAGGCCGCCGCCAAGTGGCTCGGTACGGCGCCGGGTTCGGCACGAGGGTTGGGGTGACCTGTGATGACGCGACGGCGCACCCCACTCCTGGGCCTACGGGCCCGGCTCGGCGACGGCCGGGTCCAGCGCGACGGCCGGGACTCCGATTGGGCCCGGGATTGGGCCCTGGGGCCCTCTTGCGGACCGGGTGTTCCGGAATACCGTTCTCATGTCGAAAGCGGCACCGGCGACGAGGAAGCCGGTAACGCGTCACTCGGAGGGGAACACCATGAGCGACCTGATGCTGAAGACCGCCGTCGCGACCAAGGTCCGCGTGAACGGCTGGAAGAACACGACCGTCGCGGCCGTCCAGCGCCGGGCCGGCGACAAGGGGCAGACCGCGGTGGAGTACCTGGGGATCATCGCGGTGGTGGTGGCGATCGTGCTGGCGATCACGGGCACGAACATCGGTCAGACGATTCTCGGCAAGATCGAGGCGCAGGTCGCCAAGGTCGCTCCCTGACGCGACTTCGCCGGTACGGCGATGCAGGGCAGGCCTTCCCCATCTACATCACGGTGGTGGGGGGCCTGCTCTTCCTTGCGTTCGCCTACTTTGCGGTCGGCCAGGCCGCGGTGGATCGGAACGGTGCCCAGACAGCCGCCGACGCGGCTGCGCTCGCGGCGGCGCAGGACACCCGAAAACAACTCGCGGACGAGTGGGTGCAGGACGTACTCGACCCGACCAAGTGGCAGGACATCTTCGACGGCCTGGGAGCGGGCAACTCCTGCTGGCGTGCCGATCAACTCGCCGCGCAGAACGATGCGCACAGAACCGGTTGCGACCAGGGCGTCCTGGACTACAAGGTCGAGGTCCAGACCGACAAGCCCGTCGGAAAGTCCCTTGTCCCCGGCACGGAGCGCCGATACGCGCACGCGACCGCCAGAGCCGTGATCGAGCCGCTCTGTACGTTCCAGCTCCCGGGTGGGGGTACCGGGAACAACGTACTACCGCAGCTCACCTGCAGGGACGGGAGGAAATGGGACCTGAACCCGACTGATCTCACCCATCTCCCCGAACCCCAGGACCTGTTCGACGTCCATCTGGCCGACTGACAAGCGAATGACGAGTGGTGAAGGAAGCAGAGTGATGAGCATTCGGTTCACTGCGAAGGTCCGCAGGGGGATGGTCGCGTTGACCGTCGCGGCCGGGCTGGCCGTCGGGCTGGCCGGCTGCGGCGGTGGCGGTGGCGGTGGCGACAAGAAGCCGGACACGTCGGCATCGGCGTCCAAGGGCAGTGGATCCCAGCCGAGTGCTCAGGAGGGGCAATCGGAAGCGCCCTTGGCCGAACTCCAGGGCGCGGACGGTCTGTTGCTCCAAGTCACCTCTGCCAAACGCGACTCGGGCGGCTTTGTCACCGTGAGTGGCACGCTGAAGAACGACGGGGCCAAGTCGGTCGTCGTTCCCCCTCAGACGAGTGGTAACGAGACCGAGATCATCGCGCATGGCCCCTCGCTCGGCGGTGCCACCCTGGTGGACTCCCAGGGCAAGAAGCGCTACTACGTCCTGCGCGACACCGACGGGCGCCCACTGACGACGACCGGTCTTTCGACCCTCGAAGCGGGACAGACCCTTCCGGTCTTCATGCAGTTCCCGGCCCCGCCGACGACCACGACCGAGGTCGCTTTGCAGATCCCGACCTTCGCCAGCGGCACCATCAAGATCTCCGGGTGAGGCCACAGTGACCACCACTCCCCGTCTCGCCCTCGTCGTCACCGCCGCCACGATCATGGTCGCCGCGAACATCGTCGGCGCGGTCGCGGCCCACGCCGACGACACCCCGAGCCCCAGCGTCCCCCCGGGCACCGAGGTCTCGGCCTCCGCCCCGGTGAAGGTCGACCCGAACGACCCGGACCTGAAACTCCCCGAGGGCGCGACCCTCGCCGCCCCCAAGGTCCTGGACATCAAGTCGGTCGTCGAGGACCAGGGCGGTGAGGAACGCCGTGAGGACACCAACTCGGACGTCACCTTCGCCCTCCAGGCCGAGGTCCTCTTCGGCAAGGACAGCTCCAAGCTGAGCGCCGCGGCGAAGTCCCGTATCGACGCGATCGCCCAGGAGATCAAGAAGCAGAACGCGACAACGGTCCGCGTCTTCGGCTTCACCGACAACCTCGGCTCGTCCGCACACGGCGACGTCCTCTCCAAACAGCGCGCCGACGCCGTACAGGCCGTCCTGGACTCGGACTTGAACGACCCGAACATCACCTTCGAGGTACGCGGCTACGGCGAGCAGTACCCGATCGCCGACAACTCCACGGAAGCGGGCCGCAAGAAGAACCGAAGGGTCGAGGTGACGTTCCCGCGCACGGGGGGCTGACTCACGTCTACAACAGATGGTCCGCTTTCCCCGCCTTGATGTCCCGGATGAGGGTACGGAGCGCATCGCGGCTGTCGGTGAGGTACTGGTCTTCCTGCCCGGCGACCGCGATGTAGGCGTTGCCGTTGTCGTCGGTGCCTATGCGGAAGCAGTTGTTGCCCTCCCCGCAGTACGGGGCTTCCCAGTTGATGCCGGTCATGGTGGCCTCCTCAGAGTTCGCGGGCGGCGTTGCGGATGAGGTCGCGCGAGGCCGCCTGGGACGGCGCCGCGTTGTCCATCCAGTCCAAGTGGGCACGGTACTTGGCGAGTTGAGCCTCCGCACCGGTGAATTCCGGCCCGTGCGCGGAGTCCAGCTGCACGGTGTCGAGTTGGGGCACGGCCCCGTCCGCGTACAACAGCGCGTGCCCCGCCCCCGGGAAGCCGCCGACGCTGGTGGGGATGATCCGTACGTCGACGGAGTCACGCTCGGACTGTGCGGCCAGGTGCTCCAGTTGCTGCCGAGTCGCCTCGGCGCCGCCGTACGGCATGCGCAACGCGGCTTCATGGACGTAGGCGACGTACGGAAGGGGTTCGGGCCGGTCGAAGACCTGCTGGCGTTCCATGCGATGGGCTACTCGCAGTTCGACCTCCAGCCGGCTCAACGGCGGGAGTACGGCGGCGAATACGGCGCGCGCGTACTCCTCGGTCTGGAGGAGTCCGGGTACGTGCATGACCTGCGCGGTCCGCACGCGCGCGCCGTGCCACTCCAACTCGGCGATGTCCAGCAGTCCTGCGGACAGGGTGCCCCGGTACCGCTCCCACCACCCGCGTTCCTTGCCCTCGGCCATGAGCGCCAGGGCCTCGACGTAACTCTCGTCCGTGCAGCCGTAGTTGCAGGCGAGCGTACGGATGCGCTCGGCCGAGAAGGGGCGAATGCCCGACTCCATGTTGGACAGCCGGGTGCGGTCGATTCCGAGCAGCCCGGCGGCGTACTCCGTGGTGGCCTCCGCCGTGAGGCGCATCCTCCGCAACTCGGCACCCAGTCGCTTCTGCCGCTCCGTCGGCGTACTTCTTGTCGCCATGCCGCCCTTCTCCCGCTGAGGTGCAGTCAGTCTGCCAGCAGATGAGTGATGGGGGTAATTATCTCCAATCAGGTGGACACTGTGACTCCACTGCCTCTACATTCAGTGACGGGTCGACTACGACCCCTCCGCCGAACCGGAAGCGCATCGCGCGTGCCCGCCCGCATCTCCTCCCCTGGGAGGGGTGGGCCCGTGTCAGGGAGACAGGCCACCGCGCGGAGCGTCAACCCGCCCTCCGACCAAGGGAGTTGCCATGCCCGGAACGATGACCTCCTGCCAGACCCCACCCCTCACCGACGTACCCCACGCCCCTCCGACCCCCGAAACCCTCACCTACGGCCTCACGCTCCCCGCGGCCCCGCCGAGTCCCGCGATCGCCCGCACCGCGACCCGTTCGATCCTCCAGGCGCACGGCCTCGCCGACATGGCGGACGCGGCCGTACAGAGAGTGAGCGAACTGGCCGCCTGCGCCTGCCGTCTCACCCCCGCCGCCGAGGTCTACGTATCGCTCCGCTACCGCGACGGCGCCCTCCGGGTGATCCTCTACGACGCCCACCCCCGCCACACCAACCCCCGCCTCGCGGCGGCCTGCGACTCCCGCCGCCGGGCCACGTTGCGGGTCCTGTCCTGTGTGGTCCGGGCCTGCGCCGGCGACTGGGGCTTCGGCGAGGCACGCGAACCGGGCGGCGGGACCCGGATGTGGGCGGTGCTGCCGCGGGCGGGCGCGCGGGGTTACCTGGCCGATGGACGCACATATGAGTGACGGCGCTCAGGAATCCGGCTCCTCGCCTTGCGTGCCCCGTTACGTTCGCGCAGTGACCGAGCTGTACGTGATCGAACTGGAGCCGGAAGTGAGGGCCTGGCTGGAGGCCCTGCCTCCACAGCACTACCGCCAGGCGGAGGAGAAGGCTGAGCTGTTGGCCGGATCTCCGACGACCCTGAGTGAGCCGCACTCTCGTAACCTGGGAGAGGGCGTGCGGGAACTGCGCTTCATGCTGGGCGGCAACGCCATGCGGGTTGCTTACTGGCTGGCGCCCGGTCGCCGGATCGTCCTGCTCACAGTGTTCCGCAAGACAAGAATGCGGGAAGAAGCGGAGGTCAAGCGCGCCATGCTGGCGAAGGAGCTGTGCGAAGCTGAGCACGGACCCGCGCATGACGAGTTCACCCGTGAGTTCCGGGAGGTGCTGTGAACCACACCCGCTGGAAGCTGTCGCGGGAACGGCGAGTCGCGGAAGGCTATGTCGAACCCCCTGAAGTGGTCGCCGAGCGTGAGCAGATCCGGCTTGCTCACGAACTGGGGCAACTGGTCTACGACCGTCGTAAGGCCCTGGGGCTTACTCAAGTGGCCTTGGGTGAGCGGCTCGGCATGAGTGCGGACTCCGTGGAGGCCGTCGAGTTGGGTGGCATGCTCCCCCTTACCGCGGATCTGCTGGTCCGGCTTTCCACGGCGCTCGATGTCGCGGTGGACCTGCACGTGGTCGCGGAGGGTCACAACAAGGTTGTGTTCGACGATCACGCGGCGTGACTGACGGGGCGTGGCCCCTGCTGTCGCGGAGCGATGATCGGCTGGATGGTGAGTGAGGGGCCACGTATCCGTGTCACTCTCACTCCCCAGCCGGTCAAGGCCAGGGCCGACCGCACACACGTCCTGCCGGCCGAACAGTTCGGGCACTACGTGGCGGACGAGAACTCCGCAGCGATGCGCCGCACAATGCGTGAGGCGTCTGCCTCGTACCGATTTGCTCGCATACGGGGTGTAGCAGCTCTGCCTCTCGGCCCGGCCGCCTCAGCACCTGGCGCAGGAGAACCGTGACCTTCCGGGTAGGTCTTGAGCCAAGGGGCCCACCCGGGACTTGGGTACCGATTTGGGCCCACGGACCCATCTCGGGCACTCACCCTCTCTCTAACCTCTGGAAGTTCTGGCGGTGTTGAGCGAAATCGGGGGACGGGGGAGACATGGCCTCGATCGGGGGAGTCGGCGGGCGCGGTGGGCCGAGCGGGCGTCGGGAGATGCCGGTGCCGCTCGCCACCGCGCTGGTGCTGGTGCACACACTCTTCGCGGTCACCGTCGTCGGCGGGCTCGGTCTGCTGATGACCGCCGCGTCGTACGACGCCCTCGACGGCCAGGTCGTCGCCCTCGTCGCCTACGCCGCCGCGCCCGGCGTCCTCGGCTGGTGGCTGGCCCGGCGGAGCGGGGAGGGCGGGACCCGGGTCCGGCGTGGACTCGTCGCCGTACAGGCCTGGTTGATCCTCGGCGGTGTCGTCAACCTCGCCTCCGGCTCCGCGCGCGGCGGCCTGCAACTCCTCCTCCCGATCCTCGTCCTCTTCTTCCTGTTCCGCCCGGAGAGCCGCCAGTGGTACGGCCTCACCGCACCGGAACGCGTCGAGCGCCGCCCGTTCTCCCTGTCCCGGCTGATCCGCTGGCGCCGGGACGAGGGGCAGACGGCGGTTGAGTACGCCGGGTTCATCGCCATCGTCGCCGCCATCATCACCGCCCTGCTCGTCAGCGGCCTCGGCACCCAGATCTTCACCGGCATCCAGTCGGAGATCTGCAAGGTCACGGGCATGTCCTGCCCGGCTCAGGCCGGCGGCAACACGGACGTGACCGCGCAAAACGGCAACGGGAACGGCAACGGCAACGGCAACGGCAATACCGACGGCGGCACCGGCACCACAGGCGGCACCGGCACGACTACCACCACCACCGACCCGACCGACGACAAGAAGACAACCCCCGCCGACGGCAAGAAGGACGACGGCTGCTTCTCCGGCGTCGGCGCCTTCTTCGGCTGCGCCGGCAACCAGATCAAACAAGTCGGCCAGGGCCTCTTCGTCGACGGCATCTGGGGCGACCTGACCGGTATCTACGACATGGTCCGCCACCCGATCGACACCGTGAAGGGCATCGGCGACTACGGCAAGCAACTCGGCGACGACTGGTCGAAGAACTCCAAGGACGCCGGCAAGAAGTGGTCCGACGGCGACTACGGCGGCGCCCTGTGGGACTGGGGCAGCGCCTCGGTGAAGACGGGCGGCAAGGTCCTCTACGACGTGTTCATCGGCGACGAGGTCGCCAAGGACTGGAACAACGGCGACAAGACCCGAGCCGTCACCCACGTCATCTGGAACATCGGCTCCCTCTTCATCCCGGGCTACGACATCGGCAAGGTCGGCGAGAAGATCGGCGACCTCGGCAAGATCGGCAAGCTGGGCAAACTCGGCAAGTTCGCCGAGAAGGCGGCCGAGGCGGCGGAGGAGGCGAAGAGGGCGGCCAAGGCAGGGGACGTCGCCGGTGCCGAGAAGGCCGCCAAGGAGGCCGACGAGGCGGCGGCGGAAGCGGAGAAGAAGGCCCGGCAGACCGGCTGCCTGGTCGGCGCGCCCAACCGCCGGATCCCGTACGACGACACCGCCCCGGACACCCCCGGTACCCTCACCGGCTCCTCCGGCACCGGCACCACGGTCCTGGCCGCCGGCGGCTCCCCGTACGTCGTACTCGCCCAAGGCGGCGGCTGCGACGGAGACGCCGAGAAGGAGGCCGAGGACGCCCGCAAGAAGGCGGACGAGGCCGACGCGGCGGCCCGCACCGCCGAGCTGCAACACGCTGCGGACGAGGCGAAGAAGGCCATCACGGACGCCAAGGACAAGCAGAAGACGCCCAAGGGCGACCGGTTCACGCTCGACGAGAAGAAGATCGACGACCTCGTCGCCAAGGCCAAGGACAACCCGGACCTGAGCAAGGGGGAGATCGGGAAGGCCGAACTGACCCAGTCCCTCAAGGACTTGGCGGACATGCTGAAGAACACGGCCATCGACAGCCAGAGCCGCGGTTCGCTCGGCGGCACCGTGCTCAGGGCCGGCGACCGCTACCAACTGGCCGAAGCCATGGCCGAGGTCAAGGCCGCGACGCGTGCCGCGGACGATGCCGCCGAGGGCACCAAGGTCTATGCCGGCGTCGGCGCGAAGAAGGGCCGCCAGACCGTGGACATGGGCGACGGCACCACCGCCGATCTCAGCGGCATCGACGACGCCGACGTGGTCTACAAGGGCAAGGACGGCACCCTCAACGTCGTGGAGGTCAAGAACACGGGGCAGGCCGCAACCCAGGCCTCGATCCGTGCCCAGGCGCAGAAACTGGCCGACTGGCAGAAGGCGAACCCCGGTCGGAAGGCCCGCTACGAGATCGAGACGCAGGACGGCTGGGACAAGGTGTTCGACGGCTTCCAGAAGGACAAGAAGACCGGCACCGTCCCGGACGGCACGCCCGCGCAGACCCTCGCCGACAACGGCCTCGACCTGCGCGTCGCCGGACAGGACATCTCGGCGCAGCAGCTCAAGGCGATGAACGACGCGTGGAGCAGGAAGACTCCGGCCGAACGGCAGGCGGCCCGGGACTCGGGCAAGATGAAGGACCCGAAGACCGCCATGCAGTACCTGGGTGTCTCCTGATGCGGAGTGGACGTGGCGGACGACGAGAGGAACGGAGGGACCGGACCGTGACCGCACATCACCTGCTGCCCGCGGCCATGCGCCGGCTCCCACCCCCGTGGAACGACCTGACCCCGGAACGCGGGCAGCGCCTCCACGACCTTCCCCACACGGAGGCGAACGAGCGTGCCGCTCTCGACGCACTGACCGCCGCGCTCTCCGACCCGCCACCGTCGCTCGCGCCGCGCGCCTGGAGCGAGGAGTCATGGGAGTTCTACGACCGCATCCGCCAAGAGGCCGGGCACCGGCTGGCCCAAGTCATGCCGACGGCAGGCCAGTTCACCCGTGAGGGCGTGAGCGACGTACTCGGGGAGTGGGCGGCCACGGCACGGCCATCGGTACCGGCCTGGTGGCTGGAGAACCAACTCGATCTGATCGCGGACGCGTTGACCCACTCCATGCTGTCGGCCTGGACCCACGACGTGCTGCACTGGCTCCAGCGGCATCCCCACGACGAGGCAGACATCGCGGCGGTCGCGGAACGATGCGCGGTGAACGGCCTCGCCGCCCACGACGCCGTGAGTCTCCTACGGCACCTCGGCACGCCCCACGGCGAGCGGGCCCTGCTCGGTCTCGTGCGGGACGACAGAGTGGGCGACGAGAGCACTCGCGCCTGGGCGAGGGACTCCCTGATGCTGCTGCGCCGCCCCGGCTACGAGGCCCGCGCGCGCCAACCGGCGCAGGGAGAACACCCCTTGCTGCCTCCCGCCGTGCGCGAACTCCCCTACAGCTGGGCCGCCGGCTTCCAGTGGCCCGCCGAACTCCCGGAAACCGCGGACAACATCGCCCGCGCCCGCGCGATCCTCCAGGCCTGCGCGCCGACCGCACCCCTACCAGAAGCCGTCCCCGGCCCCGACCCCGACCGGACCGGCGACGAGGACGACGAGCAGCAGCCCGCCTGGCTCGAAATCCGCAGGGTGATGCGGGAGTTCATGCCGTACGCGAACCTGGTCACAGAGGAACGGATGACGGAGGCGACGCGCGAGTGCGCCCTGCTCGACATCCCCGGCGTACCGCCCGACCCGAACAGCGAGGAGGCCGCCCACTTCGCCCGGCGCTGGGTGACATGGATCAGCGGCTGGATCGCCGGCGAGGTCTTCACCTGGCTCGGCATGTACGTCGACGACGACACCCTCGTCACCCCGTGGGCGATGGAACTCGCCGAGCGGTACGCCCGGTTCGGCTTCGTCCCCGACCAGGCCGTGGCGATGCTGCGCTGGCACGACACCGTGCCCCGCAGCCGTGAGGCACTGGCCCGACTGACGGCCGACGGCACGCTGCCGCAGTGACCCCCCGCCCACCTGCCCCTCACACCCCTACTCCGTCTCCACCCCCACTCGGTCCCCCACCCCCACCCCCCACTCCGCCATAACCCCCGCCTCCGCCTCCAGCACATGCCGGGACCGGAACCGCGGCAGCCCCAGCCGCCCCGGTTTCATCGTGTGGACGGCGACGACCTCCAGGTTCCGGTCCAGGTACGCCACGTCGATCGGGAAGCGCATCCGGAACGTGTGCACACTGCTCGCCGGTGAGAGCAGCATCGCCCCGTCGATCCCGTCCCGGCCGAGCAGCCCCTTCGTCCGGGCCCGGTACGAGGTCGCGAGCTCCAGCCGGACCGCGACCGCCCCCGCGGCCCCCCGCACGATCAGCTTGCCCCGCCCGTCATTCCAGCGTCGCCCCATGTCAGGTCACCTTCCTGCGCCACAACGGATCCGGTGTCAACCGACCGTATCCACCCGGGAGTAGGCCCTACATGGGCCCACGGACCCATGTCCCCGCCCGCCGTATCCGGATATCGTCCCGGCGTGCGCCTGATTCTGATCCTCGTGGGTGCCCTGTGGGGCGCGTGGTCGGGCCTCCTGCTGCCCCGCGCAGCCCACCGCCTCTCCGTGGACCCCGAGGAACCCTGGAACGGCGAGTGCCCCGACGGCCACCCCATCAAGGGCACGCTCGACGGCTGGCTCGGCCGCGCCCACTGCACCGGCACGACCGGCACTACCGATACCACCGGCACTACCGATACCACCGGCACGACCGGCACGACCGGCACGACCGGCACGACCGGCACGACCGGCACGACCGATACCACCGGCACTACCGATACGACCGGCACCCCCGAAACCCCCGGCACGACCGGCGCGACCGATACGACCGGCGCGACCGATACCCCCGGCACCCCCGAAACCCCCGGCATCCCCGAGACCACCAACACCACCAACCCGCACGCCCCGACACCACCCCCGGCCCACACCCCCTGCGGCCCCTACGGCCCCCGCACCCCCGCCGTATCCACCGCGACCGCCCTCATCTGCGCCACCCTCGCCGCGGCCACCGGCCCCCGCCCTGAACTCGTCGTCTGGCTGCTCGGCGCCCCCGTCGCCGTCCTCCTCGCGCTGGTCGACCACCGCGTCCACCGCCTCCCCGACGTCCTCACCCTCCCCCTCGCCGCGGCCACCCTCGCCCTCCTCGGCATCGCGGCCGTGCTTCCCGCCGACGCCGGTTCCTGGTTCACCGCGCTGCTCGGCGGACTCGCGCTCGGTGCCACGTACTTCGTGCTGTACGTCATCAACCCGGCCGGCATGGGCTTCGGCGATGTGAAACTCGCCCTCGGCCTCGGAATCGCCCTCGGCTGGTACGGCTGGCCGGTGCTCGTCGCGGGCGGCTTCGCGGGAGTGCTGTACGGCGCGGTGTACGGCCTCGGCATGGTCGCCCTGCGCCGGGCGGGCCGTAGGACGGCGATCCCGCTGGGGCCGTTCATGCTCGGCGGCGCGTTCACGGGTCTGCTGCTGGGCGCGTTCGCGGCGGCGTGAGACGGTGACGAGCCCCGAACCGGTGAGGAGCCCCGAACCGGTGACGATCGATCCCGCCGACGCGTAAAGCTGTTGTCCGCCCCGCCCCCGCCGGGTAGGAAGAACCCATGACTGGACTCGGCGCTGTGTTCCGGCCCCAACTTCCCCCCGAGCGACTGCGAGCGGTGGTCCAACTCGCCGATACCGCCGGGCTCGAGGAACTCTGGCTCTGGGAGGACTGCTTCCGCGAGGGCGGCATCTCGGCCGCCGCAGCCGCGCTCGCGTGGAGCGAGCGGGTGCGGATCGGGGTGGGACTGCTGCCCGTGCCGTTGCGGAACGTCGCCATCACCGCGATGGAGGCCGCCACGCTGCACCGGCTGTTCCCGGGGCGCGCCGTCCTCGGCGTCGGCCACGGCGTACAGGACTGGATGGGACAGGTCGGGGCGCGCGTCGAGTCCCCGGTGACCCTGCTGCGCGAGCATCTCGACGCGCTGCGCGCCCTGTTGCGCGGGGAGCGGCTCACGACCGCCGGACGCTACGTCACGCTCGACGACGTCGGCCTCGACTGGCCGCCGGACGGTCCCGTCGAGATCCTCGCCGGCGCCACCGGCCCCCGCACCCTCCGCCTCTCCGGCGCTGCGGCCGACGGCACGATCCTCACCGCGAGCACCGCACCGGACGGCGTCCGCCGGGCCCGTCAACTCATCGACGAGGGACGGGAGTCGGCCGGCCGCACCGAGCCGCACAGGGTGGTCGTCTATCTCCTCACCGCCACCGGTCCCGACGCCGCCGCCCGACTGCGCGCCGAACTCGCCGACGAGGGCCTGGAGTCGGTCCCCGACCTCGGCGTCGCCGGCGACGCGGGCACCGTCGCGAAGGCCGTCCAGCGTCTCGCGGAGGCCGGCGCCGACACGGTCGTCCTCCAGCCCACCGGCGACGAACCCGACCCGGAGGGCTTCGTACGCTTCGCGGCGGAGGAGGTCAGGGCACTCGTCCCCTGAACACCGCCTCCGTCCCCTGCACGCCGCCTCCGTCCCCCCGCCGACCACCACCCGTCGGCTACGACGGCCGATGGTCCCCGGCCGCCCCGTCGATCAGTTCCCGCACGATGTCCATGTGCCCCGCGTGTCTCGCCGTCTCCTCGATGAGATCGACCAGCACCCAGCGCAGCGACACCGAGTGCTGCCGCCACGGAGGCCGGCCGACCGCGTCCAGCGGCAGTTCCGTGATCACGCGGTCGGCGGCGGCGCGCGCACGGCCGTAGAAGGCGACGATCTGTTCCGTCGTCTCGTCCGGGCCCGCGCGCATGTCCTCGCCTTTGTACGGGTCGAACCACAGCGGCTCCACCTCGCGGCCGAAGCTCTCCACGAACCAGCCGTACTCCACCGAGGCCAGATGCTTCACCAGCCCGAGAAGGCTCGTGCCCGAGGGTGTCATCGGGCGTCTGGCCTGCTCCTCGTCCAGCCCGTCGAGCTTCCACAGCACCGCGTCCCGGACCCGGTCCAGGCTCGCGTGCAGCGTCGCCTTCTCGTCGCCGTGGTACGGCAGGCCCGCATCCGTGTCGCCCCTGTTGTCGTCCCCGTCGTTCACCATGCTTCGGAAACTAGCAGCGCCCACTGACAACGCCCTGCGACCATCGCCCCATGGACAACAGCAGGAGCTTCGAGGCCCTCGTCGCGGAAGGCGTCGCCGTTCCCACCGAGGGCTGGGACTTCTCCTGGTTCGAGGGCCGGGCCACCGAGGCACGCCCCTCATGGGAATACGCGCGCACCGCAGGGGACCGTCTCACCTGGGCGAACACCGTCCTGGACGTCCAGACCGGGGGAGGGGAGGTCTTCGACTTCGCCCTGAGCCGGGCCGCCGCACAGCCCCCCATGCTCGCCGCCGCCACCGAGGGCTGGCCGCCGAACGTCGCCCAGGCCACCGCGCTGCTCCGCTCGCGCGGTGTCGTGGTGGTCGCCGCGCCCGCCGACGCCCCGCTGCCCTTCGCCGACGCCGCCTTCGACCTCGTCCTGAGCCGCCATCCGGTCCGCGCCAACTGGCCCGAGATCGCCCGCGTCCTGCGCCCCGGCGGCACCTACTTCGCCCAGCACGTGGGCCCCCGCAGCGCCTTCGAACTCGTCGAGCACTTCCTCGGCCCGCAGCCGGAAGCGGTGAGCGGCGCCCGCGACCCCGAGCGCGAACGGGCCGACGCCGAGGCCGCGGGCCTGGAGATCGTCGCACTGCGCGCCGAGCGGCTGCGCATGGAGTTCTACGACATCGCGGCCGTCGTCCACTTCCTCCGCAAGGTGATCTGGATGGTCCCCGACTTCACGGTCGAGGCCTACGAGCCCGAACTCCGCGCTCTGCACGAGCGGATCGAGGCCACGGGCCCGTTCGTGGCCCACAGCACCCGCCACCTCTTCGACGCCCGCAAGCCGCACGCGCGCCGCACGTAGATTGCCCCCGGCCCAACTTCCCGGCGCCGCAGGCCATTTGGCGAAATCCAGCGGGTCACCGGGCCGTAGCCGTGCGGGCTCGTGCACGTGACTTTGCTGCCGTGGTTCGGACCGAAGCGCGGGGCACCGCACGTCCTCCCCACGCGCACGGGGTTTTCACATCGTTATCGAGATCGACTCGCCTCCCGCCCACCTCCTCACGTAAGTTCGGACCAAGGTAATTCGCGTGAGCAAAGCTGCGCGGTCGGCGCCGCGCGGTGGAGGGGGCCGCGCGGTGCCCCTGCCCGTCAAGCGGGCGTTCGCTGACGCCGTCACCCGTGCGGGCGACACGCCGCGGTCGGCGGAAAACCTCCACGTTCTCCCCGGAATCCGCTGTGAACCGGCCATGATCAGGGCCGGAATCGGGACTTCCACGGCCCTCGACATGTTGTCGGCCGACTTCGGAGAGTAGTTGTGGCACGCCGATGCACGCAGCATCACTTACGAAGGGTTATGGTGGAAACCCCCCCCTCGGGCCGGTCCGTATCCCCCCCACGGACCGGCCCGATTTTTTTGTGCCGTGCGGCGGCGACCCCCGCACCCCCCCCGCACCCTCCTCGTACTCCCCCTCGCACCCCCTGGCACCCCCTCGCACCCGCCGAAGGCGACCCGAGCCCGACCTTCGTGTCGAACCGGGATGAGCCCAGACACCCCTTGGGGGAACGGCGCCGTTGCGGGGGTAGGCTTCGCAGCCGGGGACTGCCATCCATGGAGGGGCTGACAACACGTGAACCTGCGCGACACCCTGCGCCGCCTGCTGGTCAGGTTCTACGTACGCAGGGTGGGAGGCCATCTCGACCACACCCAGGTGCCCAAGCACATCGGCGTCATCATGGACGGCAACCGGCGCTGGGCGAAGGCGGCGGGCTCCACCACCGTCCAGGGACACCAGGCCGGCGGCGACAAGATCGAGGAGTTCCTCGGCTGGTGCAGCGAGACGGACGTCGAGGTCGTCACCCTGTGGCTGCTGTCGACGGACAACTTCGACCGCCCCCAGGAAGAACTCGGCCCGCTGCTCGGCATCATCGAGAACGTCGTCAGTTCCCTCGCCGCGGACGGCCGTTGGCGCGTGCACCACGTCGGCACCCTCGACCTGCTGCCCTCGGGCATGCAGTCCGTCCTCAAGGAGGCGCAGGAGTCCACCGCGCACGTCGACGGGATACTCGTCAACGTCGCCATCGGCTACGGCGGTCGCCAGGAGATCGCCGACGCGGTCCGCTCGATGATCCTGGACGCCGCCGACAAGGGCACCTCGATGGAGGAGCTCGCCGAGCACGTGGACGTCGACCTCATCGGCAAGCACCTCTACACCGGCGACCAGCCCGACCCCGACCTGGTGATCCGCACCAGCGGCGAGCAGCGGCTGTCCGGCTTCATGCTCTGGCAGACGGCCCACTCCGAGTACTACTTCTGCGAAGTCTTCTGGCCGGCCTTCCGCAAGGTGGACTTCCTGCGCGCCATGCGTGACTACGCGGCGCGACACCGGCGTTACGGCGGATGACGGGCAAGTCGCCGCGAGTACCCCGATTGGTGCAGAAGTAACAAGGAGTTCACCGGGGCGCCGTCATATGCCGTGGCATGGCGGCGCATGTTCGAGGGCATAAGCCAAGCAGGTCGACGCCCGAACCACGGGTGTCGTATCTCAGCGGACGGCACGGGGCCGTCCGCCCGGGAGGCCCTTTGCACCAGTTCGACCGTGCGGTCAGTACGGGCGAGACGGAGGGCCGGTCTCCGGCCCGCGCATCGCGGCCTGGACCGGTCCAGCTCCTCTCCGTCGCTCCCCGACCTCTTCCGAGGGGGTACGTCCTTCCGTGGTGACCAGCACAAAGCGCCGTATGCCTGACCGGCGCACCTATGTTCTCGACACCAGCGTTCTGCTGGCCGACCCGAACGCGCTGAACCGCTTCGACGAGCACGAAGTCGTGCTGCCGATCGTCGTGGTCACAGAGTTGGAGGCCAAGCGGCACCATCCCGAGCTCGGCTACTTCGCCCGGCAGGCCCTGCGCCTGCTCGACGAGTTCCGGGTCCGGCACGGTCGCCTCGACGCCCCCATCCCGATCGGGGAACTCGGCGGCACCGTCAGGGTCGAGCTCAACCACTCGGACCCCAGCGTGCTGCCCAGCGGCTACCGCCTGGGGGACAACGACTCCCGCATCCTCGCGGTCGCCCGCAACCTGCAGGCCGAGGGGTACGACGTCACAGTCGTGTCGAAGGACCTTCCGCTCAGGATCAAGGCCTCGTCCGTCGGGCTCCTCGCCGAGGAGTACCGCGCGGAACTGGCCATCACGGGCTCCTCCGGCTGGACCGGAATGTCCGAACTGACCCTGCCGGGCGAACAGGTGGACATCCTCTTCGAGGAAGGACGTGTCTACGTCCCCGACGCCGCCGACCTTCCCGTCCACACCGGTCTCACCATCCAGTCCGAGCGCGGCAAGGCGCTGGGCCGGGTCACGGCCGACGGCAACGTCCGTCTCGTGCGCGGCGACCGGGAGGCGTTCGGCATCAAGGGCCGCAGCGCGGAGCAGCGCATCGCGCTGGATCTGCTGCTCGACCCGGACATCGGGATCCTGTCCATGGGAGGCCGGGCCGGCACCGGCAAGTCCGCGCTCGCGCTCTGCGCGGGCCTGGAGGCGGTCCTGGAGCGCCGCCAGCACAAGAAGGTGATGGTCTTCCGGCCGCTGTACGCGGTGGGCGGACAGGAACTGGGCTATCTGCCCGGCTCCGAGGCCGACAAGATGGGCCCGTGGGCCCAGGCGGTCTTCGACACGCTGTCCGCGGTCACCAGCCGCGAGGTCATCGAGGAGGTCACCGCCCGCGGGATGCTGGAGGTCCTGCCGCTCACCCACATCCGCGGCCGCTCGCTGCACGACGCGTTCGTGATCGTGGACGAGGCACAGTCCCTGGAGCGGAACGTCCTGCTGACCGTGCTGTCCCGCATCGGCGCCAATTCACGGGTGGTCCTCACCCATGACGTGGCCCAGCGGGACAACCTGAGGGTCGGTCGCTACGACGGTGTCGTCGCCGTGGTGGAGAAGCTGAAGGGCCACCCGCTCTTCGCGCATGTGACCCTGACGAGGTCCGAGAGGTCCCAGATCGCGGCGCTTGTGACCGAAATGCTGGAGGACGGCCAGATCTGAGGTAATTGAGGCCGTATTCAGGCCAGTTGGCGCCGTCCCGAAAAGCCGATGAGCTTAGCGGGGCGGCGCTTCGGCGTCCCGCTGTTTCTCCAAATCCCCTGGGGCAAACGGGATGTGAGCTTTCACACGCAACTCGGAATTGCCACCCGGCGTCCGGTTACGGCAGAGTCTCGTTCCTGTCAGGCCCCGCATACGACACACGTGTACCCCCAGCGGTACGCACCACATGAGCATCACCGTCAACTCCACAGCGAAGTCGTATGCCGCCCGCTCTCCACGCGGCGCTCCCCTCGCGGGAGTTGCCCACCGGGCCCGTGCCTCCCGTGACCCCGCAGTTGGGAGGCCAGCGTTCAGGGGCACGATTGCGTCCGCCAGGGTCACCGAAGCGGACGATGCTGGAAGGAAACCGTGTGAGCCGGATTTCGGTCCGGGGATTCGCAGTGGCCTCGGCCACCGCGGTCACCGCCGTCGGAAGCGTCGTAGGCGTTGCCTCGGGCAGCGTCGCACAGGCGCAGAACAATGACGCCGAGACGACGGCAGCCGACACCACGCTCCTGGCGGACATCCCCACGGGCCAGCAGGCCCAGGTCCAGACCGCCTCCTTGACGCAGCAGGCCGACGCCCAGGCGATCCAGGCCGACGCGAGCGCCAAGAAGGACGCGGAGGAGTCGGCCCGCCTGGCCGCCGCCAAGACAGCGGTCGCCAAGAAGGCCGCCGCCGAGAAGGCGGAGAAGCTGGCCAAGGAGAAGGCCCAGGCGAAGAAGGCCGCCGCCAACGCGAGCAGCTCCTCGTCGAGCTACCCGCAGCAGGGCTCCTACACGGTCTCCGAGATCCAGTCGATGGCCGCCTCGATGGTGCCCAGCGGCCAGTTCCAGTGCTTCAGCAACATCGTGGACCACGAGTCCAGCTGGAACTACCGCGCGGTCAACGCCTCGTCCGGCGCCTACGGCCTCTTCCAGGCCCTGCCCGGCTCCAAGATGTCGTCCGTCGGTTCCGACTGGCAGACGAACCCGGCCACGCAGATCAAGTGGGGCCTCCAGTACATGAACGAGCGCTACGGCAGTCCCTGTGACGCCTGGACGTTCTGGCAGGCCAACCACTACTACTAGGCCCGGCCCGCGCGTCGACAGCTCAACCTTCCGAAGCCTCTCCCCGTCCTATGGGGAGGGGCTTCGGCCATGTACGGTCGGACACGCAACGGGCTCCAGGGGGAGGAGTGGTGGGGACGGACGGGGGAAGAGGGCGGATCATGTCGCGAGTGCCAGGGTGGCTCGGCCGGCTCGGCAACGGGCTGAGCGAGATGGGGGAGCGCTTGGACGAGCGGCGCGCCGAGGTGGAGAAGGAACACACGGAGGCGGACCCCGATCCCGACTCCGACCCCAAGCCAGAACCCGAGCGGTCCCCCGAGACCCCCCACTTCACGGAACCCGTACCGGTACCCGTACCCGTCACCATCGCCCGTGACCGTCCCGACCCCGCGCTCGCCGTGCCGTGGGGTGTGCGGGTGGCCGCCGAGGCGGGCTGGCGACTGCTGATCCTGGCCGGCACCGTCTGGGTGCTGATGCGGGTCATCAGCGCCGTCCAGCTGGTGGTGCTCGCCTTCGTCGCCGCTCTGCTCATCACGGCCCTGCTCCAGCCGACGGTGGCCCGCCTGATCCGCTACGGCTTTCCGCGCGGGGTGGCCACGGCGCTCACCGCGATCCTCGGCTTCGTCGTGATGGGGCTGATCGGCTGGTTCGTGACCTGGCAGGTCATGGCGAACATCGACAACCTCTCCAACCAGGTCCAGAACGGCGTCGACGACCTGCGCAACTGGCTGCTGAAGGGCCCGTTCCACGTCACCGAGAAGCAGATCAACCAGATCGCGAAGAACCTCCGCGAGGCCATCGGCGCCAACACCGACCAGATCACCTCGGCCGGCCTGGAGGGCGTCCAGGTGATCGTGGAAGCCCTGACCGGCATCCTCCTGACAGTCTTCTCCACCCTCTTCCTCCTCTACGACGGCCCGCGCATCTGGCAGTGGGCGCTGAAGCTGGTGCCCGCGGCGGCCCGGCCGGCGATGGCGGGCGCGGGTCCGCGCGCCTGGCGCACGCTGACGGCCTACGTCCGCGGCACGGTGATAGTGGCGTTCATCGACGCGGTCTGCATCGGCATCGGCATCTACTTCCTCGGTGTGCCGATGGCCGTGCCGCTCGCCGTCTTCATCTTCCTGTTCTCGTTCATCCCGCTGGTCGGCGCGGTGGCCTCCGGCGCGCTGGCGGTCGTCGTCGCGCTCGTCACCCAGGGTGTGTTCACGGCCCTGATGACCCTGGCCGTCGTCCTCGCCGTCCAGCAGATCGAGGGCCACATCCTCCAGCCGTTCATCCTGGGCCGCGCGGTCCGCGTCCACCCGCTCGCGGTGGTCCTCTCGGTCGCGGCGGGCGGCATGATCGCGGGGATCGGCGGGGCGGTGGTGGCGGTGCCGCTGGTGGCGGTACTGAACTCGGTCGTCGGCTACCTCAAGTCGTACTCCCAGGATCCACCCCCGAGCCAGTCGCCGAAGCCGAGAGGCGCTACGGCCGTGTCCTCGACGCCTGTCGACCCCCCACCGCCGGACCAGGCCCCGTAACTGACTCCCGTTTCCACCCACCCACCCGTTCACCGACAGCCGAAGTCACTCCGCCAGTACGGCCCCGATCCCCCTCCAACGTGCATTGATTGCGGGAATAGCTACACTGGGGCACGTTGATCGGAGGCGGTTATCAGTGACCGTTGGTAACACGAGTAAGCGGCGCCAGCCCAGCCTGGCCCAGCTGCGCGCCTTCTCCGCGGTCGCCGAGCACCTCCACTTCCGGGACGCCGCGACCGCGATCGGCATGAGCCAGCCCGCCCTCTCCGGCGCCGTCGCCGCGCTGGAGGAGACCCTCGGCGTCACCCTCCTGGAGCGCACCACCCGCAAGGTGCTGCTCTCGCCCGCCGGCGAGCGGCTCGCCGTACGGGCGCGGGCCGTGCTGGAGGAGGTCGGGGCGCTGATGGCGGAGGCGGAGGCCGTGCGCGCGCCGTTCACCGGGGCGCTGCGCCTCGGGGTCATCCCGACCGTAGCGCCGTATCTGCTGCCGACCGTGCTGGGGCTGGTGCACGACCGGTACCCGGACCTCGACCTCCAGGTGCACGAGGAGCAGACCGCGAACCTGTTGGAGGGGCTGACCACCGGACGCCTCGACCTGCTGCTGCTCGCCGTGCCCCTCGGGATGCCCGGAGTCGTCGAACTCCCCCTGTTCGACGAGGACTTCGTGCTCGTCACCCCGCTCGGCCACGACCTCGGCGGCCGGTCCGGCATCCCGCGCGAGGCGCTGCGCGAGCTGAACCTGCTGCTCCTCGACGAGGGGCACTGCCTGCGCGACCAGGCGCTCGACATCTGCCGGGAGGCGGGGCGGGAGGACGCCCCGGTCACCACGACCGCGGCCGGACTCTCCACCCTGGTGCAGCTGGTCGCCGGCGGGCTCGGGGTCACGCTGCTGCCGCGCACCGCTGTACGGGTCGAGGCGACCCGCAGCGACCAACTCCTCACCGGGTACTTCGCGGAGCCCGCCCCGACCCGCCGGATCGCCCTCGTGATGCGCACCGGAGCGGCCCGCCGCGCCGAGTACCAGGAGCTGGCCGCAGCCCTTCGGGAAGCCCTGCGGCCGTTGCCCGTAAGGGTGTGGGGCACCGGCAACTGACCCGTCCCCGTTCGGTCAAATGAGCGCCGTACAAAGGAAATCGAACGGCGGGAATTCTCAACTTCCGTCAGCCGCAGGCAGGTAGGAAGAACCCGTCCGGAATATGCGCCCGGACTGATACACCTTCACCCCTCAGCGCTACACGTCAGTTGCGTGTACGAAAAGCCTAGGGGAGTGATGTCGGGCATTCGGGATTCCCTCGGCCGGGTCGGTCACGACCTGCTCGCGGCGGCTCTCTCGGCCTGTGGGTGCGAGGAGTTCACCGGGGGACTGCGGGTGTCCGGCAGACCCGGCGGGATCTTCCATCTGCGCGGCGGGCTCGTCGTCGCCGTGGAGAGCCCCGGCGCCCCCGGCCCGGAGGCGCTGCTGCTGCGCTCGGGCCGGATCGGCGGCGAGCAATGGGCCGATCTGGTACGGGAGTCGGGCGGCTCGCGCTGGCCGCTGGCCGGGCTGATCGCCCACGGGTACGCGGGCGCCGCCCAGTTGCGGATTGTCTGTGTGCTGGCCCTCCACGACGCGGCCTTCGCGGTCGCCGCCGGAGACGTCGACGACTGCGAACGCGCCCCGGACGCCCGGCCGTTGGCCCCGGTCGGCCTCGGCGAGCCATCGGCCCGGCTGCTCCAGGACGCGACCCGGAAACTCGCCGCGATCGCCGCGCTGCCGTATCCCGTACGCCCCGACCGGGAACGCCCCCGGCCCCCGGCGCACGCTCTCGACGAGGCCGGACTCGGCTTCCTGCAACGGGAGTTGCTCACCCATGCCGACGGCCGCCGTACCGCCCGCGATCTCGCGTTCCGTACCGGGCGCGGGGTCTACACCGTCACCGCCGAGGTCGCGCGGATGCTCGCCGAGGGGCTGCTGGAGTGCGCCGACACCCCCGTGCCGATCGCGGTCCGGGTGCCGCCCGAGGCGCCTGTCGTACGCCGTCGTGAACCGGCGCCCGCGCCACCGCAGTTCACCGCGCCGACCGCCCTGCCCCGGCGGAATCCGGGTGCCAGCGGCATCACCGAAACTCTCGTCCCCGAAAAGAGCGGGGCGGGTTGGAAAGGGTTCTTCCGGCTGCGGAACGGAACCCCGAAATGAACACGACGGACAAAAGCGATCAGTTTTAGGGGAGTTGAGTAAGTGGATCACAAAGCCCTGACATTGGAAATGCGCACCTTGCGGGAACAGGTGACCGGAATCACCGACACCGCGCTGACGGCGGCCGACGGACTGCTCATCGCGGCCGACACCGCCGACTCGATCGACCCGGAGGCCCTGGCCGCGCTCGCCGCGGCCGGCCTGGGCCTGGCCCGGCGCACCGCCGAGGCCACCGACCGCGGCACGCTGCGCCAGACGGTGACGTACGGCAGTCACGGCTGCGCCGCGACCTACGCCGTCGGCGACACCGCCCTGATGGTGGTGCTCGGCGACGAGGGGATGGACGTGGACCGGCTGCATCTCGCGGCCCGGCCGACGCTCGACCGCATCGAGTCGATCCTCACTGAGAAGGCATCAGAAGGAGTGTGAAGGGATGGCGACGAAACGTATGACCCCAGGATTCTCCGACCAGGTGATGGGCCTGGTCAAAACCCTCCGCACCGACGCCCCCGACTGTGTGGCCTCGGGCGTGGTCGACATGTCCACCGGCATGCTCCTGTCGTACGAGACCATCGACAACCACCCGCCAGAGGTCCTCGACCTGCTGGCGGGTGCGACCCTCGACCTGTTCCAGGGCCGTACGGTCGTGATGATCGAGGACGTCTTCAAGGAGCGTCGCGGGATCACCAGTGACCACCACTTCTTCCAGGAGATCCTCGTCAACAGCGAGAACCTCACCCATCTGTTCGTCCGGATGACCGAGCAGCAGGACGTCGTCGCCGTGGTCGTCTGCCGCAAGTCGGTCAACGTGGGCATGCTCTTCGCCCAAGTACGGCGCGTGGTGCGGGAGTACGGGCTCTGAGACCGGCGGGCGGACGGGTTGCGGACGGGCTACTCCGTGCGCAACCCGTCCGGCCGCATCATCCGCAGCAGCGGCGGCAGGCTGAGCAGGGTCACCGCCAGGACGACCGCCGCACCGATCCCGGACATCGCCAGCACGCTCGACCAGTCGATGCGCACCGAGGTGGCCGTCATCTTCAGCAGCACCGCGCCCAGCGTCAGTCCCACCACGGTGGCCAGGGCCACGCCGAGGCCGATCGGGATCGCCGTCTGCCACAGCACCGACAGGCTCAGCGTGCGCCGCCGGGTACCGAAGGCGACCAGCGCCGACAGCAGCTTCTTGCGCTCGCGCAGCTGCTCCAGCTGCGACACCAGCAGGCTCGCCCCGATGAGGAACAGCACACAGGTGGCGCCGACGAACAGCCCGGTACGGATCGACCTGAACTGCAGCGACTGCCTGGTGGACGTCAACATGAACACGTCCGCCAGCGGGTCCATCCGCGCGGTCGTGTTGCGCACGTAGTCGCCGGCGTCCGCCACCGACGGGTCGAGCGAGACGAAGACGTGCTGGTCCAGGCCCTTCACCGCGTTCGAGGGCAGCGCGCCCGACGTGATCAGCAGACCGTTGCGGGCGTAACCGGTCGGGTCCTCGCGCGGCTGCGCCGTCTTCACGCCCGCGGGCACCTTCCAGGGCGTCGGGGCCACGGTGCTCGGCGACTCGTCGTACGCCGGGTTGAAGTACACCGTGTGGCCCGCCGTGGCCAACTGCTTCGTCCTGTCGTCGTAGTCGCCGTTGACGACCCGGAAGATGTCACCGTCGCGGCAGGACGTCAGGCTCGCCACCTCGCGCAGTTCGGCACAGCTGCCGACGGAGACCTCCAGCTCGTTGTTCGGATTCCTCGCCCGCTCGCCGAAATAGGACTGCGAGATGGCCGACGTGCGGCGCACGCCCTTGGTCCGCGCGAGCAGCTGTCCGGCCTGGGCCAGCGGGGTGCCGCTGCCGACGGTGACCTCCATCTGGGCCCGGTTGACGTCGTTGCCGGTCTCCTTGGTGTAGTCCCCCTCGACGCCGGCGAACAGCATCTGCAGCGCGATCGCCCCGGCCACCGCGACCGCGATGCCGTTGACCATCCGGGCGGCCGTACCACTGCTCAACTGGAGCCTGCGGACGGCGAGTTGCCAGGACACCGAGCCGGAGTTCAGCCGGGCCACCGTCGCCTCGACGATCCAGGGCAGCAGAGCGGTGATGCCGACGAGAAGCAGGACCGTGCCACCGATGACCAGGTACTGGTTGAAGTTCCCGTTGCTGTTGCCCTGCCCGATCATCGGGTAGAGCATCGCGAGGCCGGCCAGCGGCAGCAGCAGCCGCCACCACAGCCGGCGGCGCGGCGGCTTCGCCTTGCGGACCACGCCGAGCGGTTCGATGACGACCCCGCGCAGCGCGAGCAGCGTCACCAGGACGGCCGCGGCGGGCACGGCGACGGCGACGAGCAGGGCGAGCAGGGGCGACGGGTTGAGATCGCTGGAGAACACGCTGATGTCCCGCACGTCCAGCCGGGTCGCCAACTGCCGCCCGATCAGGAAGAACCCGGTGCCGAAGACGAGCCCGAGGAGCGCCCCCGCGAGCGCCTCGCCGCCCGCGATCCGGCGCGCCATCCGCCCGTCCGCCCCGACCAGCCGCAGTGCCGCGAGCCGCCGGTCCCGGCGTTCGCCGCCGAAGCGCACGGCCGCGGCGATGAACACGGCGACCGGCAGCAGCAGCACGACGAAGACGATCAGGATCAGCAGCAGCAGGATCGGGTCGAGCTTGTCCGGCTGGGCGTGGGGGGAGGGCCCGAAGTAGTCGATGCGTTCGATCTGGTTGCTGGAGTGGTGCTGGAGCAGTTCCTTTCCGCCCGCGTAGTAGGCGAGTTCGGCGGGCCCGATGAGCCCGTGCTGCGCGATGGTGCCGGTGATCCGGTAGGGCAGCCGCTCGCGCAGCAGCTTCCCGGAGTCGGACGTGAGGAGCTTCTTCAGCGCGGGGGAGACGATCATCTCGTCCAGCGCGGGGAACTTCGCGACGCCCGGCGGCAGCGGCGCCCTGGCGCCCTCGGGCTCCAGCAGCCGGCCCCGCACGTCCTTGTCGCGGAACGTGGTGTCCGTGTCGGCGACGACGACCGTGTCGTCCGCCTTCGCCAGGTGCTTCCCGCTGTACGTGAAGTCCTGCCGGGCGTTGCCGCGGTCGCTGCGCTGCGACAGCGCGTTCGGCAACGCGGTGGTGAGCAGCAGCAGCGCCACCCCGAGCCCGACCCCGACGGCCGTCAGCCCGGCCCGGACCCAGCCCTCACGCCCGCCGCCGAACGCGAACCGCACCCCCATGGCCAGGTCTCTGGCCCTCCCCCACGCTCGGCTTCGCTCGCGCGGGAGGTGCCCCCATCGCACGTTCATACGATGCGCTCCATGTCCCTGGACTTCCCGTCCCGTACGACGATCTCGCGGTCCGAGTACGCGGCCACCCGCGCCTCGTGCGTGACCAGCACGACGGCCGCGTTCGTCGACCGGGCGGCCTCCGTCAGCAGCTCCATCACCCGCTCGCCGTTGAGCGAGTCGAGCGCGCCGGTCGGCTCGTCGGCGAACAGCACCCGCGGGCTGGTGACCAGCGAACGGGCCACGGCGACGCGCTGCCCCTGACCGCCGGAGACCTCACCGGGCCGCTTCTTCGCGAGGTCGTCGACCTCAAGGCGCTCCATCCACAGGAGCGAGGCGCGCTCGGCCTCCTTGCGGGAGGTGCCGTTCAGCCGCAGCGGCAGCGCCACGTTCTCGACACAGGTCAGCTCGGGCACCAACTGGCCGAACTGGAACACGAACCCGAACTCCGAGCGGCGCAGCGCACTGCGCTGGGCGTCGCTCATCGTCGCCATCTCCTGCCCGTTGTACATGATCGAGCCCGAGTCGGGCGGCACGATCCCGGCGAGACAGTGCAGCAGCGTCGACTTCCCGGACCCGGAGGGCCCCATCACGGCGACGACCTCACCGGGATGGATGGAGAACTCGGCGCCGTCGAGCGCGGTGGTCGGCCCGTAGGCCTTGCGCAGCTCCTGGGCCGCGAGCAGGGAACCAGCGGGATGTGTCGTCACTTGGCAACCACCTCGGCGAGTTTGTCGAGGCGCGCGGCGGTGAGCTCCAGCCACCGCAGGTCGGCCTCCAGATGGAAGAGGGCGTGATCGCAGATCAACTGGTCCGCGAGATCGCCCCTGCGCTTGCGGTCGGTCAGGATCCGCATGCTGCGCAGATGCTCGGAGCGCTGCACATCGAGGATCTCCGCCGCGTCGCGGTGCGTCAGCAGCGCGAGGACGACCTTGGTGTAGAGGGTCGACTGCAGATACGGCTCGGGCTTCTCCGGCGTCGCGAGCCACTTCTGTACGTCGGTGATCCCGGCGTCGGTGATCGCGTACCGCTTGCGCTCGGGACCGCCGCCCGCCTCGATCCCGTCGACCTCGACGAGACCGTTCTTCAGCAGCCGGGACATCGTCGAGTAGACCTGGCCGTAGTGCAGCGGCCGGTCGTGACCGAACTTCTCGTCGAAGGCCCGCTTCAGGTCGTAACCGTGACGCGGGCCGGACTCCAGGAGCCCTAGGAGGGTGTGACCGATGGACATGCGGAGCACTGTACACACGGGGTATACGTCGTGTGTATACGCACGGTGTGTAGCTCGTGGCGGGGGGTGCGGGTGTGCAGGTCGGGGCCGATTGTCACGGTTCTGCTACACGCTGGGATCCTCTGCCGGGGCCGCGCGCCATCAGTCTGTCGGGGGTCTGGGGGCGGAGCCCCCAGGAGGCCGGCCACGACGAGGCAGCGGTCCGGCCTCACCGGGAAGCCGTCCTGCCTCCGCCAACGCCCGCCGCAACAGAAACTCGATCTGCGCGTTCGCGGACCGCAGCTCGTCCCCGGCCCACCGCGCGACCGCCTCGTACACGGACGGGTCCAACCGCAGCAGCACCTGCTTGCGCTGCTGCGGCTGACGCTGAGGGGATGAACCCCCGGAGGGAACCGTCACTGGTACAGGGTCCCCGTGTTCAGCACGGGCTGCGGTGCCCGGTCCCCGCAGAGCACCACCAGCAGGTTGGACACCATCGCCGCCTTGCGCTCGTTGTCCAGCTCCACGATGTCCTGCTCGGTGATCCGGGCCAGCGCGGCCTCGACCATGCCCACCGCGCCGTCCACGATCTGCCGGCGGGCCGCGACGACCGCTCCGGCCTGCTGCCGCTGGAGCATCGCCGAGGCGATCTCGGGCGCGTACGCGAGATGCGTGAACCGGGACTCGATGATCCGGACGCCGGCCGCCTCGACGCGGGCGCTCAGTTCGACGGCGAGCTTCTCGGTGATCTCCTCGGCGTTGCCGCGCAGCGAGAGCCCGCCCTCGTCGTGGGCGTCGTAGGGGTACTCGATGGCGATGTGCCGTACGGCGGTCTCGGTCTGGGTGGCGACGAACTCGGTGTAGTCGTCCACCTCGAAGGTCGCCTGCGCGGTGTCGCGGACCTTCCACACCACGACCGCGGCCAGCTCGATCGGGTTGCCGTAGGCGTCGTTGACCTTGAGGACCGCGGTCTCGTGGTTGCGGACGCGGGTCGAGATCCTCGTACGCGAGGTGAAGGGGTTGACCCAGCGCAGCCCGTCCTGCCGGATCGTCCCCCGGTACCGCCCGAAGAGCTGCACGACCCGCGCCTCGCCGGGCGCCACCGTGTTCAGCCCGCGCATCGCGATGAACGCGGCGAGGAGGACGAGGACGCCCCCGATGACCAGCGCGGCCTTGGCGCCCGACGCGTGGACCGCGCTCGCCCCGACGAGCAGCGCGACGGAGCCGAACAGCCCGATGAGGCCGAGGACGAGCGCGAGCCCGCCGCCGATGCTGTGCGCGGCGAACTCGCGCACGCGCGGGGCGGGCATGTCGGGTACGTCTGCGGGTACTTCGGTGGTCATGATGTTCCCCCATATCGATGTTCTAGCAATCTGATATCAAATTACCCCCTCATGGCAACCCTCGACCCCTCTCGTACGTCGGTTCCATAAGGACGGGTGCTGATTGTCACGTCCGTAATGGACCGGATCGACGACCCTTTGTCACAACTCCTGGTGTTAGCTTTCTGAGCTGACTTGACGGGCGAACCTGTGTGACACCAGAGCACAAGAGAGCGAAGCGGAGCGGAACGGACTCATGGGACGAGCGGAAGAGAGACGAGCGCGCCAACGCGGTGGCCACCGCGCGGCGCCCAAGACCCGCCGCTCGTCGGGGGCGGACACCACGGGTGCCACCGGTGCCACGGGTGGCAAGGAAGCCAAGGACGCCAAGGGCGGCAAGAGCTTCATACGCAGGCTGTTCACCTGGAAGAAGATCCTCGGCGCGTTCCTCGGGTTCTGCCTGCTCGGGATCGGCGCGTTCATCGTGCTCTACATGATGATCAGCATCCCCGCGGGCAACGCCGACGCCAAGCTCCAGAGCAACGTCTACAAGTACAGCGACGGCTCGATCCTGACCCGCAAGGGCACGGTCAACCGCGAGAACGTGGACCTCTCACAGGTGCCCAAGGACGTCCAGGAGACGTTCGTCGCCGCCGAGAACAAGACCTTCTACAAGGACGCCGGCGTCGACCTCAGGGGCACCGCCCGCGGCCTGCTCAACACGCTGTCCGGCAAGGGCGCGCAGGGCGGCTCCACGATCACCCAGCAGTACGTCAAGAACTACTACCTGACGCAGGACCAGACCGTCACGCGCAAGCTGAAGGAAATGGTCATCTCGCTGAAGCTGGACCGCGAGAAGTCCAAGGACTACATCCTCGCCGGGTACATCAACACCAGCTACTACGGCCGCGGCGCCTACGGCATCCAGGCCGCCGCGCAGGCCTACTACCGGGTCGACGCCAAGGACCTCTCGGTCGAGCAGGGCGCCTATCTCGCCGCGCTGCTCCAGGCGCCGAACCAGTACGACTGGGCCATCGCGACCGACACCGGCAAGAAACTGGTACAGGCACGCTGGAACTACGTCCTGGACAACATGGTCGGGCAGGGCTGGCTGAGTTCCACCAAGCGCCAGGCCATGACCTTCCCGACCCCCAAGCCGCCCAAGGCCGAGGCCGGCATGGCGGGCCAGATCGGCTACCTGGTGACCGAGGCCGACGCGGCGCTGGAGAAGCAGCTGATCTCCAGTGGCCAGGCCGCCAACACCAAGGAGGCCGAGGCGCTGGTCAGCGCGGGCGGCTGGACGATCACGCTCAACATCGACAAGAAGAAGCAGGCCCAGCTGGAGAAGTCCGTCAAGTCCCAGCTGACCAGCAAGCTCAACGGCAAGAAGCGCAAGGTCGACGCCAACGTCCAGCCCGGCGCGGTGTCCGTGAACCCCAAGACGGGCGCGGTCGTGGCGATGTACGGCGGCGTGGACTATCTGAAGCACTTCACGAACAACGCGACCCGCACCGACTACCAGCCCGCCTCCACCTTCAAGCCGGTGATCCTGGCCGCGGCCCTGGCCGACCAGGCCAAGACGCAGTCCGGCAAGACGATCACCACCGACACCCGCTACGACGGCACGAGCAAGCGCCCGGTCGTGGGCAGCGACATCGCGTTCGCGCCGCAGAACGAGGACGACCAGAACTACGGCAAGGTCACCGTCCAGACGGCGATGAACAAGTCGATCAACTCCGTCTTCGCGCAGCTCGGTGTCGACGTCGGCATGGACAAGGTGATGAAGACCGCGGGCGAGCTGGGCATGGACACCGGCGACCTGAAGGCCGTACCGGCGCAGACCCTGGGCACCATGGGCGCGAGCCCGATGGAGATGGCCGGCGTCTACGCCACCTTCGACAACCACGGCAGGAAGGTCACCCCGGCGATCATCAAGTCGGTCTCGCACAACACGCGCACGGTCACCATGCCGAACCCGATCGGCGCCCAGGTCATCCCCGTCCAGGCCGCCGACACGGTGACCTCGGTGCTGACCGGTGTGGTCGACGACGGTACGGCGAAGACGTCCGTGCGGGACAACTCCAAGCGTGACGGGCAGCAGGTCGCGGGCAAGACGGGTACGTCCGACAACAACAAGTCGGCCTGGTTCACCGGCTACACGCCCGACCTGGTCACCTCGGTGGGCCTGTTCGGCGAGAAGGCCGGAAGCGGTGCGCAGGTGCCGCTGACCGGCGCCACCGGTCTCATCCCGTACCCGGGCCGTATCAACGGTGGTGGCTACCCGGCGCAGATCTGGGCGACGTACATGTTCGGAGTGACCAAGGCGAACAACAAGTTCGACCTGAACACCGACCAGGGCGCGGCGGTCGAGCCGAGCTACACGCCCTCGCCGACCGCGACGCCGTCGGAGACCCCGTCGAAGACGCCGAAGCCTTCGGAGACACCGTCCGAGACGCCTTCGGAGACGCCTTCGGAGACGCCGTCCCAGACGCCGTCGCAGACACCCATCGAGACGCCGACGACCACTCCGCCGACGACACCGACCGGCAGTATCACCGACCAGCCGCTCGACCAGTTCGGCCAGTAGCCGGGTCACACGAACGAAAGGGCGCCCGGCTTCGTGCCGGGCGCCCTTTCGCCTCACGGACAACTTCTGGACGGGGCCTAACTCCGGTTCAGTTCGAACCAGACCACCTTCCCGGTGCTGAGCCGGGTGGCTCCCCACCGACGGGCCAGTCTGTTGACCAGGTAGAGCCCGCGCCCGCCCTCGTCCGTGGCCCGCGCCTGCCGCAGCCGGGGCAGCTGGGGCACGTCGTCGCCGACCTCGCAGCGCAGCACGTCGGTCCGCAGCAGCCGCAGGGTGACCGGCCGGGAGGCGTATCGCACGGCGTTCGTGACGACCTCGCTGACCAGCAGCTCGACCGAGTCGCTCATGTCCTCCATGCCCCAGCGGGCCAGCGCGCGCCGGGCCAGCCTGCGGGCCTGGCCGGGCGCCGTTTCCTCCGGGTCGAGGAACCAGTACGCCACGTCGCTCGGCGCGATCCCGTCGAAGCGGGCGGCGAGCAGCGCGATGTCGTCGTCCCGGTCGCCCGGGCCGAGCATGTCGAGCACCTCGTCGCACAGGGCTTCCAGGGGCGGCGGATGGTCGGGTCCGGTGAGCTGCGCGACCGCGGCGAGCTTCTCGCGCAGCTGCTCTATCCCGGTCCACACGTCCCGCAGCCGCGACTCGACCAGCCCGTCCGTGTACAGGAGCAGCGTCGCCCCGGCGGGCGCGTCCAGCTCTACGGCCTCGAAGTCCACCCCGCCCACGCCGATCGGGGCGCCGGGCGGTACCCGCAGGACCTCGGCCCGGCCGCCCAGGTGCAGCAGCACCGGCGGCGGGTGTCCCGCGTTGGCGATGGTGATGCGGTGCGCGACCGGGTCGTAGACCGCGTACAGGCAGGTCGCCATGCGGTCGGTGCCCAGGCGCTGGGCCTGTTCGTCGAGGTGGTGCAGGACCTCCTGCGGGGGCAGGTCGAGACCGGCCAACGTCTGTGCGGTGGTGCGGAGTTGGCCCATGATCGCGGCCGAGGTCATGGAGTGGCCCATGACGTCACCGACGACCAGGGCGACGCGGCTGCCGGGCAGCGGGATCGCGTCGTACCAGTCGCCGCCGACGCGGGCCGTCTCGGCGGCGGGCAGATACCGGGACGCCAGCCGCACGCCGGTCGGGCGGGGGAGGGTCTCGGGGAGCATGGTGCGCTGGAGCTCGTCGGCGATGTACGCCTCACGGCCGTAGAGGACCGCCTTGTCGATGCCCAGGGCGCTGTGCGTGGCGAGTTGGGCGGCGACCAGGAGGTCGTCGGCCTCGAACGCCATGCGCTCCGGGCGGCGCAGGAAGAGCGCCGCGCCGATCACCCGGCGCCGGCCGCGCAGCGGGGCGAGGATCGCGCGCTGGCCGGTGGGGACGATCAACTCGCCGCCCTCGCCGAGCAGTTCCGGCAGCGCGGCACGGGCGGCGGGAGAGTCGGCGAACACGGGACGTACGCCGCGCAGCACCTCGTTCAGCGCGCCGCCGGGCCGCACCTCGCACAACTCGGCGGTGACCGCCGACAGTTCGGACGGCTGCTCCGGCTGGATCGCGGGCATGAAGCCGTTCTCCGTGTCCCGCTCCTCCGGGATCCGGTCGGTACGGCGCAGCCGCAGCACGACGGGACCCGTGGGCCGCTCGTCGCCGACCGGCAGCGGGTCGCGCAGATAGACCAGGATCGCGTCCGAGAAGGTCGGCACGGTCGCCCGGCACAGCCCCATCACGATCTCGTCCAGGTCGATGCCGCGGGCGATCCGCCGGGTCGCGGCGCCCACGAAGCGCAGCCGGTCCCCGTCCCGCCGCATCGGCATGGGACCGCCCGGAGGCAGCCCCTGTCCCGTACGGCGCTCCTTGGCGGCGGCGTCGGAGATCTCGCCGCCCGGCTGGGCCGGGATGCCGTCGGGCACGGGACGCGGGCGGTGGGCGTCGGGTTCGGCGGCCGAGGGCTGGGAGTGCTCGGAGCCACCTGCGGTGTCGGGCTTCACAGGGGTACCTGCCGGGTCCTTCCCCTTGGCGCGGGACGTGCTCGTACCCGGCGCCGAGGACGGCTCACCGGTGCGTGCCTGGGCCGGTAAACCGGCGGCACCGGACGGCCTGGGCGGTGGCGTCGAGGTACGCAGAAGCGCCCCACGGGGGTCCGTGGGGTCGGCGCCCTGGGGGCGCTCGAAAGAGGTGGGGTGCTCCGTCACGCGTGTCGAATCCGTCCGTCCGGGACCGCGCGCCGTACGCGCGGATCGTCCCGCCGAAATGCCGATACCCGGAATACATGCCCCAGGAACGGAATTCCCGCGTGGTCAGAGGCTGTTCCTGTGTCACCGGTGGACCGACGGCCCGGACCGGTGTTGCCCTCGTACCCCTCGCTCACGTCCTGCCGCCCCTCGGTGACGTCTGGTCAGTCCCGGTACATGCCCCGGGAGTTGTGCGGTGCCCTTGCGGAGGACGATCCTACGGTTGCGCACCGGGGGCGCATCAAGGGTCTCATGTGGACATGTGCGCGGGGGTGCGGTCCCAGTCCTCCGGAAGTGAAGGTACAGCCCAGGACGGATCCGGGCGCCAGTGCTGCCAACCATCCGAGAACGGCGGACCCCACGCGCGGATCGTCTCCACCGCCGACCAGCCCGCTTTCCGTACCCGCTCGGCGAGTTGGGGATCCATCAGTCCGTCCCGCTGGGCCTGCGCGAACTCGTCCTCGTCGCGCCACTGCCAACTCCGGTCCGGATCAACGGTGATGTCCAGGAAGTGATCCTCCGAGTCGACGCCGCCGTCCCAACGGGCCAGCGGTTCCTCAAGGTTCACGTACCAGTTCTTGAACTGCCATCCGGGCTCCCAGAAAAGCCACACCGACCACGGCTCACCGGGCCGCGCCAGCTTCAGCACACCCGTCCCGAACCAGCGGTCCAACTGCACCGTGCGCGGCTTCGTGTACCGGGTCTCCAACGGCTCCCCGTGCACCGACGTACCGTCCGCGAGCACCGGCTTCACGCACTCGGTGCCGGGCGCCATCCAGACGGCGAGCACCTCCTCGTCGTCCCGGACGACCGTGACGGGGCGGGCGATGTGGAAGCGCTCGCCGGCGTTCTCCCGGTAGCGCCACAGGATCTGACTCCCGGGCGCCCAGAAGGCCGTAGACGTACCCGCTTCCACCGCTCGTACCGCTCCACCGTCTGCCATGGACAGATATTAGGTGCCCCGGGCATACGACGCTGCGGCGCGCGTCACGGTTCTCGCCATGGCGACGATTGGTTACGGACGCGTCATCCGCAGGACATCGAGGGCCTCGTCGAGCTGCGCGACGGTCAGGTCACCGCGCTCCACATAGCCGTTCTCCAGCACGACTTGGCGGATCGTCTTCCGTTCCGCCAGTGCCTTCTTGGCCACCTTGGCGGCCTCTTCGTACCCGATGTACTTGTTCAGCGGGGTGACGACGGACGGCGACGACTCGGCGTACTCCCGTGCGCGCTCCCGGTGCGCGACGATCCCGTCCACGGTCCGGTCGGCGAGCAGCCGCGACACATTGGCGAGCAGCCTGATCGACTCCAGGACATTCTTGGCGATCACCGGCAGCATCACATTGAGCTCGAAGTTGCCCGCGGCCCCGGCGGTGGCGACGGTCGCGTCATTGCCCACGACCTGCGCGGCGACCATGAGCACGGCCTCCGGAATGACCGGATTGACCTTGCCGGGCATGATCGACGACCCCGGCTGCAGATCGGGCAGCGAGATCTCCGACAGCCCGGTGCGCGGCCCGGACGCCATCCACCGCAGATCGTTCGCGATCTTCGTCAGCCCTACGGCGATGGTCCGCAACTGCCCGCTGGTCTCGACGATCCCGTCCCGGGCGCCCTGCGCCTCGAAGTGGTCCCGCGCCTCGGTCAACGGCAGCCCGGTGACCAGGGCGACCTCGGCGATCACGGCGGCGGAGAATCCGGGCGGGGTGTTGATCCCGGTGCCCACGGCGGTACCCCCGAGCGGCAGTTCGGCCAGCCGGGGCAGCGAGGCCTGCAACCGCTCGACGCCGTAGCGCACCTGCGCCGCGTACCCGCCGAACTCCTGCCCCAGCGTCACCGGCGTCGCGTCCATCAGGTGGGTCCGCCCGGACTTCACCACATCGGCGAACTCGACGGACTTGCGCGACAGCGCGCCCGCGAGATGCTCCAGCGCGGGGATCAGGTCGTGGATGACGGCACCGGTGGCCGCGATGTGGATGGAGGAGGGGAAGACGTCGTTGGACGACTGAGAGGCGTTGACATGATCATTGGGATGAACGTCACGCCCGAGCCGCTCGGTCGCGAGGGTGGCGATCACCTCGTTGGTGTTCATGTTGGACGAGGTACCGGACCCGGTCTGGAACACGTCGATGGGAAAGTGCTCGTCCCACTTCCCGTCGGCGACCTCACGGGCCGCCTCCTGCACGGCCTCCGCGATGTCCTTGTCCAGCACGCCCAGGTCGGCGTTCACCTTGGCGGCGGCACCCTTGATCCGGGCCAGCGCCTCGATGTGGGCCCGTTCGATGCGCTGCCCCGAGATCGGGAAGTTCTCCACCGCCCGCTGGGTCTGCGCCCGCCACTTCGCGTCGACCGGAACCCGCACCTCCCCCATCGAATCGTGCTCGATGCGGAACGCGCCCTCTGCCTGACCGTCGGCCATCGCCGATCACCTCCTGTGGGGACAGCATCGCGGACACCTCCCGTGTTCCCACCGCAGCGGAGGGAAACGGAGTGTCCCGAGGCGTTCCGAGGCGTTCCGATGGGTTCCGACGTTCCGGGTCAGCGGTGCGGGCCGGTGCACACCGCCTTCCCGCCCACTTCGGCACACGCCTGAGCCCCGCGCGGATCGGCGGCGGCCAGCATCGGACTGCTGTAACCGTCCGACCGGTGCCCCGGGTACTCGGCGGACAGCTCGTCCTGCCCCGCCCTGATGGAGATCTCCCGCGCTCCCGCGACCCGGGTGCGCACCTCCGACCAGACGGCCGCGCAGGACGGCGAGTACCGCAGCAGCACGACCTGCGCGGCCCGCGCGACGACACTCTCCGTACGGGCGTCCCGGGCACAGGTCCCGGAGGACGGCAGCTCCCCCTGACAGCCGCCGCCACGACAGGAGGCGGCGGCACGCATCTCCGCCCCGGCGTCGTGGTCGAGGACATCGGCGGCACCGGCGGTGACCGCGACGGTGGTGGCCATCGCGGCGAGGGCGACGAGGGCGCGGACGGGGGCGCGCAGCCGACGGGGCGGTACGGACGGGACCGGCATGGGGATCTGGAGGGGGATCGGGGGCTTTGCCGGGGGAGGAACGGGCCCGGACTGCTTCTGGACCGCCGCGTCCCACAGGGCGAGCAGGGCGCGCAGCGCGCCGGGGTCGGTGTGCGCGAGCCGGGCGAGTGCCTCGACGGCCGCGCGGGGCGGGAGTTGGTCGCCGTTCAGATACCGATGCCAGGTCGACTTGCTGAACGGGGTGACGGAGGCCAGCGCGGCCAGGCTGAGCCCGGTCCGCTGCTTGAGGAGGCGGAGCCGTTCCGTCAGGAGCCCTGCGTCGTCGTACGGGCCGGGCAGCGGCTGCCTCTCGACCGTCACGTGGCTTTCCATCCTGCTCCCTCGCCGTACCGGGGTGACCGCGGTGATCTGTTCCCGGGGGCGGTGCCGGGCCACACCCGGATGGCCGGAATATGAAGGGGTGTTGACCTGGCACCACCCGACGGGACGCACTGGGCCGTCCCGTCGGGTGGTGCCGTGGCTCAGCCGAGGGTCAGCCGAGGGTCAGCACCAGCGGACGGCGCTGCGGTCGCGGACGTAGTGCGCGGAGACGTAGCCCTCGTGGTGCGGGAGCTTGTACCAGCGGTGGTTGCCGAAGACGCCGGAACCGCGCGTCTCGCAGACGATGGACAGCGTCCGCCCGACCGGCCGCGTACCGACGACGCGGTAGCCGGTGCCGGGGCCGGAGCGGACGTTCAGACGGGTGTAGTGGTGGGTCGTGACGCGGCCCCAGGTGCGGGCGGCGAGGTGGTGCCGGGTGTGACGCGTCACACGGTGGTATCCGGCGGGCGTCAGGACGTGGCGCCGGGCGTGGGTCGCCGTCCGGTGACGGCATACGTGGGTGGCCGGGTGCTTCCGCACGTGGTGCTTGGGGGCCTTGTGGTGCTTCGGAGCCGCCGGCGGGGTGTTCCAGCCCGGTACGGAGATGCTCGCGGGAGTGGCCGGGGCGGTGGTGGAGGCGACGGCTGTCACGGGGAAGACGGCGACGGCTGCGAGCGCGGCCACGAGGCCGTTGCGCAGAGTGCGTCGGATCATGGGGGGTTCCTCCGAGTCGACCGAGGACCACGGGCTGTGATCCAGTCAGCACGGAGCTTTTCCGGCAAAGCACGCAAAGATGCCGTCCCGCACGTTCCTGGGATGAAGTGGGACGGTTTCCTTCGTCCCGCTCGACATCCCCCAGCCTGTCCGGCGTTTGAGGACGAGGCCCTTTCGGGGCCGATCGGGGGTCCAGGGGGCGGAGCCCCTTGGCGGGGCCGAGGGGGCGGAGCCCCTGGGGACGGGACGGGTAGGGGCGGCGGGGGCGAAGACAATTGCCGCCACCCCCACCGCCCCGAAGCCCCTACGCCAGCCCAGGCCCCCGCACCGGAATCGTCGTGAACGTCGGCGCCGGCGCCGGATCCTGGAAGAAGTCGTTGCCCTTGTCGTCGACGACCACGAACGCCGGGAAGTCCTCGACCTCGATCTTCCAGACCGCCTCCATGCCGAGCTCCTCGTACTCGACGACCTCGACCTTCTTGATGCAGTCCTGGGCGAGCCGCGCCGCAGGCCCACCGATCGACCCGAGGTAGAAGCCGCCGTGCGCGTCACACGCGTCCGTGACCTGCTTGCTCCGGTTCCCCTTGGCGAGCATCACCCTGGACCCGCCCGCCGCCTGGAACTGCTCGACGTACGAGTCCATGCGACCGGCCGTCGTGGGCCCGAAGGACCCGGACGCGTAACCCTCGGGAGTCTTCGCGGGCCCCGCGTAGTACACCGGGTGGTCCTTCAGGTACTGCGGCATCTCCTCGCCCGCGTCGAGCCGCTCCTTGATCTTGGCGTGGGCGATGTCACGCGCCACGACGAGCGGCCCGGAGAGCGAGAGCCGGGTCTTCACGGGGTACTTGGTCAGCTCGGCGAGGATGTCGTCCATGGGCTGGTTGAGGTCGATCCGCACCACGTCCTCCTCACCGGAGTCCAGATGCTCATCGGTGGTCTCGGGCAGGAACCGCGCCGGATCCGTCTCCAACTGCTCCAGGAAGACGCCCTCGGCGGTGATCTTCGCGACGGCCTGCCGGTCGGCCGAGCAGGACACGGCGATGGCGACGGGGCACGAGGCTCCGTGCCGGGGCAGCCGCACCACGCGCACGTCGTGGCAGAAGTACTTGCCGCCGAACTGCGCCCCGATGCCGATCCGCTGCGTCAGCTCGAAGACCTTCTGCTCCAGGTCCTTGTCCCGGAAGCCGTGCCCCAGCTCCGAGCCCTCCGCCGGGATCTCGTCCAGGTAGTGCGCGGAGGCGTACTTCGCGGTCTTCAGCGCGTACTCGGCGCTCGTGCCGCCGACCACGATCGCCAGGTGGTACGGCGGGCAGGCCGCCGTACCCAGCGAACGGATCTTCTCCTCAAGGAACTTCATCATGGAGCCCTCGTTGAGGACCGCCTTCGTCTCCTGGTAGAGGAACGACTTGTTGGCCGAGCCGCCGCCCTTCGCCATGAACAGGAACTTGTAGGCGCCGCCGTCGGTCGCGTACAGCTCGATCTGGGCGGGCAGGTTCGACCCGGTGTTCTTCTCGTCCCACATGGTCAGCGGGGCCATCTGCGAGTACCGCAGATTGAGGTTCAGATAGGCGTCGTAGATGCCCTTGCTGAGCGCCGCCTCGTCCTCACCTTCGGTGAGGACGTTCTGTCCGCGCTTGCCCATGACGATGGCCGTACCGGTGTCCTGGCACATGGGCAGCACACCGGCCGCCGCGATGTTCGCGTTCTTCAGGAGGTCCAGCGCCACGAACTTGTCGTTGTTCGACGCCTCGGGGTCGTCGATGATCCGGCGCAGCTGCGCGAGGTGGGCCGGCCGCAGATAGTGCTGGATGTCGTGGATCGCCTCGGCGGCGAGCTTGCGCAGCGCCTCGGGCTCGACCTTGAGGAACGTCCGCCCGTCGGCCTCGAAGGTGGAGACACCCTCGGAGGTCACCAGCCGGTACGGGGTGGTGTCCTCTCCCATGGGGAGCAGATCGGTGTACGCGAACTCAGGCATTCTCGCCCATTCCTCACTCGACAGACAGCACGGCCGGCCGCCATTGGCAGGCGGTCACCAGCGTAGAACCTGCCACCGACAGCGAGCCTGTGAGGTAAGGCTCAGTTGGCGGCATGCCGGGTTGTCCCCACCCCTAGTCGCGATCTATCGCGTTTGGGTACTCTGCTGTCGTGGACCTTCAGAAGCAGCCCTCGCCCGCGCCCACGGCCCCCCGGCCCGCGCCCGCCGCGACCGCGCTGCGCGCCTCGGACGCCGACCGTGACCGCATCGCCGACATCCTGCGCGATGCCCTGGCCGAGGGGCGCCTGACCGCAGAGGAGCACGCCGAGCGCGTCGAGGGGGTGCTGAGCGCCAAGACGGTCGGCGAGCTGGAGGTCTTCATCCAGGACCTGCCGGCCGCCCACGGACACCGGGCGACGGCGTCGTCGTACAGCCCGGCCCCGAACCGCCCGACGGAGGGCGCGATCCCGGCCGAGGCCGACGGACACGTGGTGGCGGTGTTCAGCACCGCCATGCGCAAGGGCCGCTGGCGCGCGGGCCGCCGTATGCACGCGTACGCCGTGTTCGGCAGCGTCGAGATCGACCTCAGCGAGGCGATCTTCGAGTACCAGCAGGTCGTCATCAAGGCGATCTCGGTGTTCGGCAACGTCGAGATCCGCGTCCCTGAGAACGTGTCGCTGCGCGGCACTGGTGGCGGCATCCTCGGCAACTTCGAGGTGGACACGCTGGATTCACTGGAGCCGGACGCGCCCGTGGTCTATGTCGACGGGTGGGCCGTACTCGGGAACATCGAGGCAAAACCCAAGCGGGGCAAGCTCGTTGCGGACATTCTCGATCGGGTCCAGCGCAAGGTCGACAAGAATTTGCGCAGGCACCTGGACCGTTGACGGATGTGAATCGGGACACATGCGGAGCTGATCGGTCCGTGCCGGTCCGTCCCTGACATCGCGCAGAAGCGCCCGAAAACCAGCGCTTCGGAACTCAGTGCATAGGCGCGCGCACAGCGGGTAGGCCTTGCTGCATCGTCTCTCGCTCGCGAAGCCGTCGTCAGGAGTAGACCGTGCTGCAACCGCCGCATTCGTCCCTGCAGGTAGCTGCTGTTCCGGCTCAGCGGGTGCCTGCGCGAGACAGGGACCAAGACGCTCCATGGCACACCGAAGCGGTGTGCCGGCGCGACGAGGCAGGCCTGTTCTTCGCACCCTCCAAGGAACCCACCGCCGCCCGACTCTCCCGCGAGGACGCCGCCAAACGCGTCTGCGCCCGCTGTCCGGTCATGGTCGAGTGCCGGGAGCACGCCCTTCTGCAACCCGAGCCGTACGGCGTCTGGGGCGGCCTCACCGCCGCCGAACGCCGAGTGGTCCTGGCCAGGCGCCGCCGTCGCGATCTGGAACTCCAGAAGGCCCGCGCGGCGGGCCGCATAGCGGCGGCAGGCTGACCGACGTAGAAGAGGCGCCCCCACCGCACCGGGGGCGCCTCTTTCACACTGGGAGGGGTGCCTTTTCATCGCCGACCAGGGCACTCCCCAAGGGGCGCGGGGCTGTGACATCTGCGGCTCCGCCGCGTGGGCGCGACCAGCCACAGCGCACCTGAAGCCGCCAGCGATCCGCAGAGCCCCTCTCCTGGGCGCGTTACTTGGCCCGATCAAAATCAATCGCGCTGTACGCCCGCAACTTGCTCAACCGGTGCTCCGAGTCGATCCGCCGCACCGTCCCGGACTTCGACCGCATCACGATCGAGTCGGTGGTCGCGGTCTCCGCGCGATACCGCACGCCCCGCAGCAGCTCCCCGTCCGTGATCCCGGTCGCGACGAAGAACACGTTCTCGCCGGACACCAGGTCGTCGGTGGTGAGCACCCGGTCCAGATCGTGCCCCGCGTCCAACGCCCGCTGCCGCTCGGCGTCGTCCTTCGGCCACAACTTGCCCTGGATCACGCCACCCAGGCACTTCACGGCACAGGCCGAGATGATGCCCTCGGGCGTGCCGCCGATACCGAGCAGCAGGTCCACGCCGGTGCCTTCGCGCAGCGCCAGGATCGACCCGGCGACATCGCCGTCGGAGATCAGCTTGATCCGCGCACCGGTCTCCCGGATCTCCTTGATGATCCCGTCGTGCCGCGGCCGGTCCAGGACGACGACGGTGACGTCCTCGGGCGTGACCCGCTTCGCCTTCGCGACCCGGCGGATGTTCACCGAGATCGGGGCCTCGATGTCGACGAACTCGGCGGCCTCGGGCCCGGCGACGAGCTTGTCCATGTAGAAGACCGCGGACGGGTCGAACATCGAACCCCGGTCCGCGGCGGCCAGCACGGCGATCGCGTTCGGCATGCCCTTGGCGTTGAGCGTGGTCCCGTCGATCGGGTCGACGGCGATGTCGCACTCCGGCCCGGTCCCGTCACCGACGCGCTCGCCGTTGAAGAGCATCGGCGCCTCGTCCTTCTCGCCCTCACCGATGACGACGACGCCGTTCATCGAGACGGTGGAGACGAGGGTCCGCATGGCACGCACGGCGGCACCGTCGGCGCCGTTCTTGTCGCCGCGCCCGACCCAGCGGCCCGCGGCCATCGCGGCGGCTTCGGTCACCCGGACGAGTTCCAGGGCGAGGTTGCGGTCGGGGGCCTCGGAGGGGACTTCGAGTTCGGACGGCAGATGATGATGCTCGGTCATCGGAGCGCACCTTTCTGATACGACGACGGCCGGATGAGGGTATGGCCCCGACTCTATCGCCAGGCAGACAAAATGAGCAGGGGGCCCCACGGATGAGCGGACCGGGGCACCTGCGACGATAGGGACGTGGCAGGTTCGAACGGCAAGCAGAAGACGGTCCGGGACATGATTCTCTCCCTGGGCCTGATCGGGATCGCGGCGGCGATCGTCTATATCTTCATCCCGCACAGCGACCACGCTCCGGACGTCAAGCGGGTCGACTACCGCGTGGAGCTGCTCACGGCACGCCGCGCGGCGCCGTACCCGGTGGCGGCGCCGGAGGGCCTGTCCACGAGCTGGAAGGCGACCTCGGTCCGCTACGACGGCGCCGCGTTCGACGCCTGGCACCTCGGGTTCAGTGCCCCCGGCGGTCAGTACGTGCAGATAGAGCAGTCGACTCAGAAGCCCTCCGACTTCGTCGACGCCGCTAGCCAGGGCGGCGCCGCGACGAAGACCACCCAGACCATCGACGGCCGGACCTGGACCCGCTACACCGGCGGTCGCTACGACGCCCTCGTGCTCGCGGACAAGGGCTCGACGACGGTCGTGGCGGGCACGGGCTCCTTCACCCAGCTGACCGAGATGGCTCGGGCGCTGCGGACGAAGTGAGCCGACGGATGTGACGAAGGCCCCCGGCGCCGAGTGCGCCGGGGGCCTTCTGTGCGTCATGGGTGTCATGCGTCTCAGACGGTGGTGACGACCTCGTCGTACGCCAGGCGCGGGGAGCGCGGGAACCAGGCGTCCTCGCCCGGCTTGCCGATGTTGATGACGACGAACGGGGTGTGGTCGCCGTCCAGGAACTCCTTCTGGACGCCCGCGAAGTCGAGACCGGTCATCGGTCCTGCGGCGAGGCCGGCGGCGCGGATGCCGATGATGAAGTAGGCGGCCTGGAGGGCGGCGTTCAGCGCGGCGTTGCCCTCGCGGACCGAGCGCTCGGCGAAGACGGCGTCCTTGGCCTGCGGGAAGTGCGGGAACAGGTTCGGCAGTTCCTCGTGGAACTCGTTGTCCGCGGAGAGGATCGCGACCAGCGGGGCGGCGGCGGTCTTCTTCTGGTTGCCCTCGGAGAGGTGCTTCACGAGGCGCTCGCGGGCCTCGGGGGAGCGGACCAGGGTGATGCGCAGCGGCGACTGGTTCATCGAGGTCGGGCCGTACTTGACCAGGTCGTAGATCGCCTGCACCTGCTCGTCCGTCACCGGCTCGTCGGTGAAGGTGTTCGCGGTGCGGGCCTCGCGGAACAGCAGGTCCTGAGCGGCGGGGTCAAGTACGAGAGACATGCGTGAACTTCCTCGGGGGGCCGGAAGCGGATATCCGGACCGAGGTCCGGATAGGCTGACGAGGCCGACCGTACGCGACGGGAGGTTCAACATTCAACCAAAATCGGGGTATGGTGATCCGCCTCACAGCAGATCGCCCTCGGTGCTACTCGCGGCCCTCTTCTTCGGCCTCTTCCTCCGCCAGCGCCGCGTCCAGCCGCGCCCGCGCACCGTCCAGCCAGCGCCGGCACACCTTGGCCAGCTCCTCACCCCGCTCCCAGAGCGCGAGCGACTCCTCCAGCGTCGTACCGCCCGCCTCCAACCGCCGTACGACCTCGATCAGTTCGTCGCGCGCCTGCTCGTACCCGAGCGACTCTTCCGTCACCTTGCTGGTCATCCGCCCACCCTATGCATCAACAGGAACTACGCCTCGACCCGAACCGTGAACTCACCCTCGGCGACCCGCGCGCGCAGCACCTCGTCCGCCGTCACCTCTTCCGGGTCCCGGACGACATGCCCGTCGGCCTTCTGCAGCACCGCGTACCCCCGCTTCAGGGTCGCGGCCGGGGAAAGGGCCACCACGCGCGCGTGCGTGTGGGTCAGCTCCGAGTCGGCGCGGTCCAGGAGATGCCCGAGCGTGCGCCGGCCCCGGCCGAGGAGCGCGGCGACATGATCCGCCCGCTCGTCGATCATCCGGTGCGGATCCTGTATCGACGGCCGCGACAACGCCTGCGCCAGCCCGCGCTCCTCCCGGTCCACGAACGCCCCCACACACCGCCGCGCCCGGTCGCGCAGCTGCCGTACGCGCTCGTACTCCTCGCCGACGTCCGGTACGACCTTCTTCGCGGCGTCGGTGGGGGTGGAGGCGCGCAGGTCCGCCACGTAGTCCAGGAGCGGGTTGTCGGGCTCGTGGCCGATCGCGGACACCACGGGCGTACGACAGGCCGACACGGCCCGTACGAGCTGTTCGTCCGAGAACGGCAGCAGGTCCTCCACGCTGCCGCCGCCCCGCGCCACGATGATCACGTCCACGCCGTCGAGCGCGTCCAGCTCCTTCACGGCCTGCACGACCTGCGGCACGGCGTGCACACCCTGCACGGGCACGTTGCGCACCTCGAAACGGACGGCGGGCCAGCGGTGCCGCGCGTTCTCCAGGACGTCCCGCTCGGCGGCCGAGGCCCGCCCGCAGACCAGCCCGATCAACTGCGGCAGAAAGGGCAACGGCTTCTTCCGCTCGGCCGCGAACAGCCCCTCCGCGGCCAGCGACTTCTTCAACTGCTCCAGCCGCGCGAGGAGTTCACCCACCCCGACCGGCCTTATCTCCGTGGCCCGCAACGACAACTGCCCGCGCGGCGCGTACCACTCCGGCTTCGCGAGGACGACCACCCGCGCGCCCTCGCTGACCACATCGGCGACCTCGTCGAACACCTGCCGGAAGCAGGTCACGCTCACCGAGATGTTGTACGACGGGTCGCGCAGGGTCAGGAACACGACACCGGCACCCGGGCGCCGCGACAACTCGGTGATCTGCCCCTCGACCCACACCGCCCCGAGCCGGTCGATCCACCCGCCGATCAGCCGGGAGACCTCACCGACGGGGAGCGGGGCGTCCGGAGCCGTGTTGAGAGCCATGCGCCCGAGAGTAACGGCCGCCTGTGACAACGCGGCCGAGGTGAGGAGCGTGTGACCGTCAACCGGTCTCCGCGTCGGCCTTGTTCCGGTTGCCCTGCACCACGAGCACCACCAGCCCGACCGCCAGCCAGATCGCGCCCACCACCTGTGCCGTACCGGACGCCTCCACGATCACCGCGACGGTGATCGCCGCCCCCAGCACCGGCACCAGGACGTGTCGCCACCACACCACCGGCCCGCCCCGGCGGCGTACCGCGAACCAGCCCACCACGCTCGCGTGCAGCAGCGTGAAGGCGGTGAGGGCGCCGATGTCGACGACCGACACCAGGTGGTCGAGTCCGTCGTCGCGCCGTGCCGCCCAGACCGCGGCGATCAGGGTGATGACCGCCGCGCTGAGCAGGGCGATCCGCGGCACCCCGGAGTCCGTCTTCGACAGGGCGCGCGGGAGTCGCCGGTCGCGGGCCATCGCGAACACCAGGCGGGCCGCCGCGGCCTGCCCGACCAGCGCCGCGAACGCCGCGCCGATCGCCTTGCTGACGGCCACCAGGTTGTGCAGCCAGTTGCCGACCGAGACGTCGACCGCGTCGTAGAACGCCGATCCCTGCTTGCCGGCGTCGGCGGCGAGCTGTGCGGATGTCGTCGGCTCCAGGAGGGCGACCAGGTACGTCTGGGCGATGAACAGCACGCCGGCCAGGGCGAGGCAGAACAGCAGCGCTCTGGCGACCTTCTCGGAGCCGCCGGTGACCTCCTCCGCGAAGGTGGCGACCGCGTCGAAGCCCAGGTAGGAGAGGACGGCGACCGAGACCGCGCCGATCACCGCCGACAGCGCGAACGAGCCCTGCGTGCCGTCCCCGGAGAGCGGTGACAGCCAGCCCCGTTCGGCGCCGTCGCGCGCGAGGACGACGATCGCCGACACGACGAAGACGACGAGGACCACGATCTCCATGGCGAGGACCAGGAAGCCCACACGCGCGGCGGCCCGCACCCCCCAGAGGTTGAGGCAGGTGGTGACGACGACGGCCAGCGCGGTCCACACCCACCGCGAGACCTCCGGGACCAGCGCGTTCATGGCGATCCCGGAGAAGAGATAGGCGACGGCGGGGATCAGGACGTAGTCCAGCATCGCCATCCAGCCGGCGATGAACCCGGCCTCCCTGCCGAGCCCCACGCGCGCGTAGGCGAACACGGACCCCGCCTGGGGGACGACCCGCACCATCTGCGCGTAGCTGAAAGCGGTGAACGCCATCGCGACCGTGGCGACGACATAGACCAGCGCGACGGCGCCGTGCGACTTGGCGTCCAGGGTGCCGAACACGCCGACCGGCGCCATGGGGGCGATGAACAGCAGCCCGTAGACGACGAGATCCCGGAAACCGAGACTGCGCCGCAGCCCCGGCCCGTCGTCGGCCGTGCTCGTCGCGTCCGCATCCGTGCCCGTGTCGGCCATCTCGCGTCTCCCGTACGTCGTGTCCGGCCCCCACGCCTCCCGCTCCACGGCCAGTCTCCTCAAGGACGCGATCTTTGACCCGTCGAGCGCGGCCTTACGATGGGACGCATGACTGCTTCGCCTGGCCGCCGTGTCCTGCTCGCCGCCCCCCGTGGCTACTGCGCGGGTGTGGACCGCGCCGTGATCGCCGTCGAGAAAGCCCTGGAGCAGTACGGGGCTCCGATCTACGTCCGGCACGAGATCGTGCACAACAAGTACGTCGTGCAGACCCTGGAGAAGAAGGGCGCCGTCTTCGTCGAGCGGACCGAGGAGGTCCCCGAGGGGAACATCGTGATGTTCTCCGCGCACGGCGTGGCGCCCGTCGTCCACGACGAGGCCAAGCAGGGCCGGCTGGCCACCATCGACGCGACCTGCCCCCTGGTGACCAAGGTCCACAAGGAAGCCGTCCGCTTCGCGAACGAGGACTTCGACATCCTCCTCATCGGGCACGAGGGCCACGAGGAGGTCATCGGCACCTCCGGGGAGGCCCCCGACCACATCACCCTGGTCGACGGCCCGTCCGACGTCTCCAAGGTCGAGGTCCGGGATCCGTCCAGGGTCGTATGGCTGTCCCAGACGACCCTCTCGGTCGACGAGACCATGGAGACGGTGGACGCGCTGAAGGAGAAGTTCCCGCAGCTCATCTCCCCGCCCAGCGACGACATCTGCTACGCCACGCAGAACCGCCAGCTCGCCGTGAAGCAGATGGGCGAGGAGGCCGACCTGGTGATCGTGGTCGGCTCGAAGAACTCCTCCAACTCCGTACGGCTCGTCGAGGTCGCCAAGCTGGCCGGCGCCCGCGCCGCCCACCTGGTGGACTTCGCCGACGAGATCGAGGAGGCCTGGCTGGAGGGCGTGACCACGGTCGGCGTCACCTCGGGCGCATCCGTGCCGGAGATCCTGGTCGAGCAGGTCCTGGAGTGGCTGTCCGCGCGCGGCTTCGAGGACGTCGAACTCGTCAAGGCGGCCGAGGAGTCCATCACGTTCTCGCTGCCCAAGGAACTCCGCCGCGACCTGCGCGAAGAGGCGGCGGCACTGGTCGCCGAGCGCACGGGTTCGGACCGTTCGACCCCCTCCGGGCAGTGACTGTCAGTCGTTCGTCGTAGCGTGGAGCCATGCAGATCTTCGGCGTGGACATCGGTGGATCCGGGATCAAGGGCGCCCCTGTGGACCTGGACAAGGGCGATTTGACCCAGGAGCGGTACAAAGTGCTCACCCCGCACCCGGCGACGCCGGACGGGGTGGCCGACGGCGTGAAGGAAGTCGTCGAGCACTTCGGCTGGACGGGACCGGTCGGGCTCACGTTTCCGGGCGTGGTCACCGGCGGTGCCACGATCCGTACGGCGGCGAACGTCGACAAGAGCTGGATCGACATGGACGCGGGCGCGCTGTTCAGGGACAGACTGGGCGGCCTCCCGGTGACCGTCGTCAACGACGCGGACGCGGCGGGCGTCGCCGAGACGCACTTCGGCGCCGGCCGGGGCCGCAAGGGCACGGTGATCCTGCTGACCTTCGGCACGGGCATCGGCAGCGCCCTGTTCGTCAACGGCGTCCTCGTCCCGAACACGGAGCTGGGCCACCTGGAGCTGAACGGCCACGACGCCGAGAAGAAGGCCTCCAGCAAGGCCAAGGAGGACGGCGAGCTGACCTGGGAGCACTGGGCCCACCGCGTCCAGAAGTACCTCGCCCACGTCGAGATGCTGTTCTCGCCCGAGCTGTTCATCATCGGCGGCGGGGTCAGCCGCAAGGCCGACAAGTTCCTGCACTTCATCGAGGGCATCAAGGCGGAGATCGTCCCGGCGCAGCTGCAGAACAACGCGGGGATCGTGGGGGCGGCGATGCATGCGGCGGGGGACGACTGAGGGGTGTCGTTCAGCGGTCCGGCAGGGGGTTGTTCAGCGGGGCTGCCGGGCGCGGGCTGTCGGACGGGGGCTGCCCGATGGGGGCTGTCGGACGGGGGCTGCCCGGCGGGGGCGGGTCGCAGGACAGTCGGCGCCGGTGCTTCATCGGGCCCGTGTCTGAGGCGTGATCCGCGGGACACCCCCCCCGCGAGGAGTGCAAGCCAAGTCAGGGCAAGCGTCAAGGCGTGAAGCGTCACCTGCGGAGTGTCAAGTCCGACGGCGCCGGTTCAGCAGGCGGATTCTGCGGACCGTGGCGATGAGCCCCGCGACGAGCGTGCCGCCGTAGAGCCAGCCGGCCTGGGTCGCGAGGCCGGTGAACAGGCCCATCAGGCGGTTGACGAGCCCGCCGCTGCCGTCGGCCATCGGGAGCAGGCCGACGGCGAAGGCGATCGGTACGACGACCGGCGCGGTCAGCAGGTCGCCCCGCCGGATCCAGACCGCGGTCAGCACGCACACCGGCAGGAACAGCACGCCGTACACGGTGAGAGACGCCCCGAACAGCAGCTGGTCGAGAAGCCCGAGCGCGAACATCACGGCCGCGCAGAACAGGCCGCCGCCGAGCCCGGTGAGCCGGGGGTTCGGCAGCTGGCGTGCGGTCGGGGCCGCCGTAGGACCCGGGCGTCGTACGGACGCCGGACGGCGTTGTGCGGTGCCGCGGGCCGGCGGGTCCGGGCGGGGTGTGCGGGCCGGGCCGCCGTTCGGGCCCCGGCCCGCCTGCGGGGGCAGGGGCGGGGCCCCGCGTCTTGCGCCGGGCTGTGGGGGTCGTGTCCTGTGTTGCTCCACTGGACCAACTTAGGTCGGTTTATGTGCCGAATAGGTCCTCAGACACGCCGATGGGCAGACCTTGGCCACGTGTTCGACGCGAAGCCGGGAGGGCGCGGCTCACGCCGTAGACTGGTGGATCGGCCCCGGGCCGCAGCCCCGCAGGTCCCCTCCATCGCTCTCACGCCTCTCACGTACGGGAAGTCGCAACGTGTCGCTCACGATCGGAATCGTCGGTCTGCCGAATGTCGGCAAGTCGACCCTGTTCAACGCCCTGACCAAGAACGACGTGCTGGCGGCCAACTACCCGTTCGCCACGATCGAGCCGAACGTCGGCGTGGTCGGTGTCCCCGACGCGCGCCTGACCAAGCTGGCCGAGATCTTCTCCTCGCAGAAGATCCTCCCGGCGACCGTCGACTTCGTCGACATCGCGGGCATCGTGAAGGGCGCGTCGGAGGGCGAGGGCCTGGGCAACAAGTTCCTCGCGAACATCCGTGAGTCCGACGCGATCTGCCAGGTCATCCGCGCCTTCAAGGACGAGAACGTCGTCCACGTCGACGGCAAGGTCTCGCCCAAGGACGACATCGAGACGATCAACACCGAGCTGATCCTCGCCGACCTGCAGACCATCGAGAAGGTCCTCCCGCGCCTCCAGAAGGACTCGCGCATCAAGAAGGACGTCGTTCCGAAGGTCGCGGCGGTCGAGGCGGCGAAGGAGATCCTGGAGAAGGGCGACACCCTCTTCTCCCAGGGCATCGTCCAGGGCTCGGGCAAGGAGGAACTCCTCCACGACCTGCACCTGTTGACGACGAAGCCCTTCCTCTACGTCTTCAACGTCGACGAGGACGAGCTGGTGGACGAGGACTTCAAGACCGAACAGCGTGCCCTGGTCGCCCCCGCCGAGGCGATCTTCCTCAACGCCAAGCTGGAGCAGGACCTCGCCGAGCTCGACGAGGAGGACGCGATGGAGCTCCTGGAGTCGGTCGGCGCCGAGGAGCCCGGCCTCGCCACCCTCGCCCGCGTCGGCTTCGACACCCTCGGCCTGCAGACCTACCTCACGGCAGGCCCCAAGGAATCCCGCGCCTGGACCATCAAGAAGGGCGCCACCGCCCCCGAGGCCGCCGGCGTCATCCACACCGACTTCCAGAAGGGCTTCATCAAGGCGGAGGTCATCTCCTTCGCCGACCTGGTGGAGACGGGCTCGGTCGCGGAGGCCCGGGCCAAGGGGAAGGCGCGGATGGAGGGCAAGGAGTATGTGATGCAGGACGGGGATGTGGTGGAGTTCCGGTTCAATGTTTAGTTGAAAGTTAAACCGCTTTCTGGGGTTTCGGAAAGTGCAGGTCAGAGGGGGTCTACCTTTTAGGGGGACCCCTTTTCTGGCGATCGGAAGGCGCTTAGGTGGGTTGAAGCTTCGAGCGCTGGTTGAGGGGTGCGATTACGGCACCTATTGGCACGTGTCGTCACCTCTGGAATTCCGTACGGTGCTGGATCTCCAGGGTTACGTTGCAAGGTGACGCCAAATCGCCCGTCAGGTCATTCGTTGAGAATCTCGAGTGCCTCGTCGAGGTCCTTGATGAAATCCTGCCATGATGGCAAGCAAGTCACTGACCCCTCGGGATCCAGGAGTTCGAGCATGCGCAGCCGGTGTTGCGCGAAACGCTTCTGGAACTGGGCGAGGCGGCGCCCTTTGTACTCGCTTGCCCGCGCGAGTGAGTCCTTGAGGAGTTGCTTAGGGTCGGCGATTCTTTCCGCCGCAGCTCCCTTAGGGAGGTCGAGGTTGACGTAGCCGCGCGGGTTCTCGGCAACCTGGCGCAGACATGCCTCATCAAGAAGCAGCCAGGCTTCCAGCATGCGGACCGGTACCACGGCGACGTGCCGAAGACCGGGCCACTCGGCACGCACTGCGTCCTCGATCTCGTCCCTGCGGTCCTGGGTGGGACCGCGGTCGGCGTCTCGTTGCACCACCGCCAGGTCGTAGGTCCCTCCTAGTGTGCGGGCTGCCCGCAGTTTGTCCGGGACTGAATGGCCGGTCGGTGGGCGGAGCAGGCCGAAATCGGGGACGGTGATCGAGATGTCGAGTCCCTTGCGTGCGGCAATGGACTCGATGTGCGGTACGAGTCCGTTGTCGCTGCTGCCCTCGCCAATGAACAGAATGCGAGCGGTCACGCGGCCCCCCAGTCCAGCGTGAGCTGCGCTCCCACGGGTGTGGTGAGATACGGCAGGACGTCGGCCTTAGTCACAAAGTCGCCGCCGGCCCTCGTGGCGCGCCACGTCTCGGCGAGTGGACGCAGACGTAGTGCTCGGTTCAGGGAGCCGTTCTCGGACTTGTGGACCGCGGTGTCCGCGAACAAGAGGTCTTCAGGGTTGACGAGTTGCACGACTCCGGGTGAGTGCGTGTTGATCAGCACCTGGCGGAATGGATTGTCCGTCCCAGGTTGCTCGGTCGGGTCGACGGCGAGGTCCTGGACAAGGGCGACCATGGCATTGAGGTTCGCGGGATGGATACCGTTCTCGGGTTCCTCCATACAGATCAGACCGCGAACGGATGTGTCCTCAAGTAGGACGCACAAGGCGAGGAAGCGCAGGGTGCCTTCGGAGAGGCTGCGTGCGGGCAGCGTCATGCCGGCCACCTCGCGCACGTTGACTGTGAGGAGCTGCCGTACCTCGTCCTGATCGACATCTAGATCGCGGATATGGATACCGGTCAAGTCTGTGAGACGCCCAGCCACTCTGGCGTAGACCTGGCTGGCATCCGCGCCGGGAGTGTCGTGGGCCACACGGAAGAGTGTCGCGGGCAGGTGGGAGCCATCGGCGCCCATCACCTGCGGGTCGACGTACCGGTCGGATCTGCGCAGTGCCGACGGCTCAAGAGCGAGCCGTCGCCAGGACTGCATCTCACGACGAGCCGCGAGGATGGTGGGGTCATCGCTGCTGGTGATAGTGGAGACGACGGTTGCGGGTGCCCGGGAGGCTGCGGCCGGTTTGGGCTGACCTCGGCTGCCTCCATCCTGGTGGATCTTAACGACAGATTCGCCAGATTCCGTCGTCGTTGAGATGAAGGGGGCACCGCTGCGGTGGCCCTGAATGACGATGTTGCGGAACTCCTTCGCCCGGTGGGGGAAGAGGAGGTGCCGGGGGGCCTTGCCCTTGGTGATGTGGCTCAGCGTCTCGTGGAGCAGGGTGAGGCGGCCGAAACGGTCAAGTCCGGATGGCTCCTGGTAGCCAATTTCAAGCTCGTACCGCAGAAACGTGGTCGTGGCCTTCGCGGCTCGGCCGAAGTCGTCTTGCGAGTTGAGCGGGACGATCATCTCGGCGGCGAACCACATCCGGTGACGGCCAGGCTCGAAGCCCTTCCAGAAAAGGTCACGGGGGTCCCCATGGCGCTCGCCGTGTACGCCCCGGACCTCTTGGGCCGCCTCCATCATCGACTGGTCGGCGAGCAGGGAGAGGAACTGGATTGCGTCAAAAACATTCGACTTGCCGGTGCCGTTCGCCCCTGCGATGCAGGTGAAGGGGCCGAAGTCGATAGACAGGTTCAGGAGGTTCTTGAACCCGTGGACTTCGAGGCGGGTCAGCATGCTGTCTCCGGAGGGTTCGCCGGGCGGATCCGCCAAGCCTACTGGTGAGGAACGTCGTTATCCCGCGTGCGCGTTGGCGGCATTCGTGCTTGATGACCGTGCGCGCCGCCCTTTCTTCCCTGGCGAGCTGGCCTGGAGCTTGTGTCGGCCCGGGATCGGCGTCCTCCTTGCCCGCTACTCTGGCGCAGCGCCGAGAAGCAGCCGTGCGAACAGCGGTGTCGCGACAGTGAGCTGCCCGAGCGGATCAGGGAGAGCCACGCCGCTGGCACCGCTTCACCAGCCGCCTACGGCCCTCGACTCAGGGGCGCATTCACGTGGGGCACTCGTCGCCCGCTCGAAGTCGGACGACGGCAGGCGCGACACCTGTCGTGCGCGCCTGCCGCATTGCGGCCTTTCAGCCCCGCGGTGCGACGCGGATACGGTTCCCGTCAGGATCGGCTGCGAGGAACGTCAGCCCGAACCCCGCGTCATGAGGCTCGCGCAGGATCGTGACCCCCTTGGACTTCCACTGCTCAAAGATCGCGTTGAGCTCGTCGGGTCCACCGCCGATGGCCAGGCAGACCTCGCTGGTGCGCGGGACGTCCGGTGACAGATCCTCGAACTGGCCGGACCACACGCCGAGATCAGCGCCCGGCCCGAGGTCGAAGGTGATGTATCCCGACGTCTCGAACGAGGGGCTCATGCCGAGGAGGTCGCCGTAGAAACGAGCCGCGGCGGGAGCGTCGTTCACGTAGACAATGGACACGACGGATGTGGTCATGGGTTTTCCTTCTCACAGGTCGTAGGTGGGTACGCATCCGCCAGCCTGACCGGGATATGCGCCGCATCGCGTCGCAATTCCTGAAAAAATCGGTGGGTGACCCCAGACCGCTTCTTCACCCTGATGCTGCTCCTCACATCGAGGGATGCCGTGACCACACAGGAACTCGCCTCAGCGCTCGGGGTGTCCCTTCGAACCATCACCCGGGACCTGAACTGGCTCCGCGACGCCGGTCTGCCGGTGACCGCACACCGTGGCCGCCTCGGCGGCGTGACCATGCTGCCCGGGTCCGGGCCCGACCTCACGCGGCTCACACCGGGCGAGCGTGATCATCTGTCGCTCGCCGGGCTGGACGAGAAGCAACGTGCGGAGCTCGACGTATCGGCCGAAAACCGGCGCGCGCTCTCCAAGATCGCCGCCGCACAGCCGCGTCGAGTCGATGAGCTCCTGCCACTCACCGACGTGGTGCACGTGGACAGCCGACCCTGGCGTCAGGCACGAGTTTCCGGCACGACTCCGGCTTCGCTGATCGGCCCGGTGCGGCGAGGTCACCGGCTACGGATCGAGTACGACAGCCCACGCGAGTCATGCCCACGCGACTTGGTCGTGGATCCCTACGGGCTGTTCGCCAAGGCCGGCATCTGGTACCTCGTCGCCGACTGCGCCCGAGTGCCACGGATGTACCGACTCGAACGGATCACGACGTGGAAAGAAGTCGACCGGCCACGACGGATCCGCGAGAGCCAGACCCTGGCCACCGTCGCCGCAGCGCTCATCGATCAGTGGGAGCACAACCACGCGATCGAGGTCAGCGCCACCATCGACCAGGCCCAGATCGAGCGAGCGCAACGGATCTTCGGCCTACGACTCGTCCCGGACGACCAAGAAGAATCCGCCACCGGCCAAAAGGTGACGATCCGCTTCCCGCATCTGGAGGACGTGCGAGCACTACTGCCGTTCGGGAGCGCCATCACCGTGCACGGCCCCACCGAAGCCAGGGCACACCTCCGCGACCTCGCCACCCATCTTGCCCACCACTATGCGCCGTCACCAACCTCCTGACCCGCAACAACTAGACGGTGCGGATGACAGGGGCGGGTTTGATGTCCTGGGCGTCGATGAGGGTGCGGATGTCGTCCGGGTCCGAGGTCCAGATGATGGCGCCGAGGCTGGCTGCCATGGTCACGACGGTAGCGTCGACGATGTCGGAGGTGCCGGCCTTGCCGCAGAGGATGCCTGCGGTTTTGGCGGTTTCGAGGCCGACGGGTACGACGTGGCACCCGGCGAGGAACTTGCCGAGTCTGACCTGGCGGCGGGAGTCCCGCCATGCCTGGCTGACGACGACGGACGGGACGTGGATGTCCCGGCCGTCTTCCAGGGCCAGGCTGTGGCGGGCCCACATGCGCCGGTCGTCGTTGTCGATGGCGATGAGCACCCCGGCGTCGTACAGGTAGGGGATGTTCACGCGGCCGAGGCTCCCGAGCTACTGAGGTACTCGGCGTCGGCGGCGGCCAGATCCGCTCGGGCAGCGGCGAGGTCTTCCGGGGTGAAGGCGCCGTGCTCGGCCTGCCACTCCTGGATGACGGCGCGGCTGGCGCGCAGGCGCAGCTCGCGTTCTGCTGCTCCGGCGACGAGGCGGGAAAGCGGGATGCCTTCTTCCTCGGCGGCTCCGGCCAGAGCTTCGACCAGGGCTTCGTCGAGAGTGATAGTCACCTTCTTGGTAGCCATACATCAACCATAGCGCGGTATGGCCTTCGGCGCTGATGAGCGGGTCGCGCGACGGGGGGGTGAGGAGGGCCTTGCCGACGCGGTGGCCGCGGAAGCCAAGAGATCCCACAATCCCCCCAATGGCCCGCCTGACGGGCCTGGCGGCGTCCATCCTGGCTCTGTCGAGCCCCACCCTTTCGTCATCACTGTGCTGGATGGGTGCTGGATATTCTGACGTGGGGTCAGCGGCGATCAGGTCTCGTAAACAGTGGACCGGTGTCCCACGTGAACTACCCAGACCACCAACTCTCCGTTGTCAATCGTGTAGACGACGCGGTAGTCCCCCACGCGTAGGCGACGCCGTTCGGGCTGGGATACAAGGGCTGTGGTGTTGAAGCCCAACGGATCACTTTCCAGCTCAGTCAGCTTGGCCAGGATGCGGAGGGCCATATCCCGAGGGATCTTGCGCAGCTCTGCTTGCGCTTCCGGCCGGAAAACCGTGCGGTACTCACTCACTGCGCGCCAGCGTCTCCCTCATGATGTCCTCGATCGGGATTCCGGCCGCCGGGCTCGCCATGCGCTCGTCGATGATTCGGTTGATCTCGCGCTCTTCCCATTCCTGGTACTTCCGCAGCACCTCGATGGACACCACGGCCGCTACCTCCTTGCCTCGGCGCGTGATCACCGTGGGCACATCGTCACGGTCGGCCCGTTCCACGACCTCGGCCAGGTGCGCCCGGACAACGCGGATGGACTCTATGGGTAGTGGCTGCGTCATGCGCCCAAGAGTACCGAGTGTTCTATGTGTACACAACGGTGCCGGTTGCTCGGGGCGTGCTGGATGAACCGCCCTCGTGCTGGATGCGTGCTGGATGGGATCTTCAGAATCGACGTTCCCGCAGTTCGCAGGGCTGTGCTCAACGTTCCGGTTCAACGTGTAGTCGCGCAGCTGTCGCACGTGACATGTCTTGTTGAGCGTGCAGGTCGGAAGGGGTCGGGCTCCAGCGAGTCCGCCCTCTTCGTCGTCGCCGTGCTGGATGGGTGTTGGACAGTGCGTGGATTCCGGTACGGGCCGCCGCAGCGGTAGGACGCGAGCTGATTTCAGGAGTGTGTCTTCTGTGCGAACGCGTGGCCGGATTCGCCGCTTCGGTCTGACGTTCGGCAGCTCGGCGGCTACTGTCCTGGACCGTGGAGGAAACTGGACCAGAGACACTCCGGTTCTCCCTGCTCGGCCCGCTGCGTGCCTGGCGGGGTTCCGTCGAATTGGCGCTCGGCTCCCCTCAGCAGCGTGCCGTGCTGGCGATGCTGCTGCTGAGCCGGGGGCGGGTGGTCGGGGTGGCCGAACTCGTGGACGGGATCTGGGGTGCGCAGCCGCCTCGGGGTGCTGTCGCGATGGTGCGCACCTATGTCTCCCGGCTCCGCAAGCTGCTCGAGCCCGAGCGGACGCCGGGGCAGCCGTCCGCGCTCCTGGTCTCCATCGGGGACGGATACGCCCTGCGGACCTACCGGGTCTCCAGTGACCTGGCCGAGTTCGAGGAGGCGGTGACGCAGGCCGGGCGCCGTCGGGCCGCCGGTGACAGCACCGGCGCGGTCCGGTCGCTGCGTACTGTGCTGGCCGCCGGGGACGGTGCGGCACTGGCCGGTGTGCCCGGTCCGTTCGCCGAAGCCGCGCGGGCCGATCTGGCCGAACGGCGGCTGGGCGCCCTGGAGTTGGGGCTGTCCATGGAGCTGGAGCTGGGCCGGCACGAGGCGGTGGTGCCGGAACTGCTGGCACTGCGCGACGCGCATCCCCTGCGGGAGGCCCTGAGCGAGCTGCTGCTGACCGCCCTGTACCGGTGCGGGCGGCAGGCCGAGGCGCTGGAGGCCTACGCGAGGACACGCCGCACGCTGGTCGACGAACTCGGCATCGAGCCGGGCCCGTCCCTACGTGCCGTACACGCACGACTCCTGGCCGGAGACCCCGAGCTCGCTCGGCCCGTACTCCACGAACCGACCGGTGAGACGCCTGCCCCGTACAGCAGCCCCGGTGCTGCCGGATCTCCTCCGGAACCTGACGCCTACGCCGCCTACAGTCCCGGCTCCGGGTCTCGTCCGGAACCGGACGCCTACGCCTCGCACAGCCCCGTTGCCTGGCCGCTTCCGCAAGCGGACCCTCACGTCCCGCGCGGTCCCGGTGTCGGTCCTCGTCCGGAACGGGACACCTACGCCTCGCACAGCCCCGTTGCCTGGCCGCTTCCGCAAGCGGCCCCTCACGCCCCGCTCAGTCCCGGCGTCGAGTCCCGTCCGGGACGGGACACCCATGCCCCGCACGGCCCCGGCGCCGGGCATCCTCCGGAACCGGACACCTACGCCCCGCTCAGTCCCGGCGTTGAGTCCCGTCCGGAACCGGACACTCGCACCCCGTACCGGCCCGGCGTTGAGTCCCGTCCGGAACCGGACAGCCGCGCCCCGTACCGACCCGGCGCCGGGGCTCCTCCGGGACGGGGCATCCATGCCCCGCGCAGCCCCGTTGCCAAGCTTTCTCCGGAACCGGACACCCGCACCACCGACACCCCCCGCAGCCTCGTCGCCGAGCCCCCTCCGGAAGCGGACTCTCCCTCACCGACCCGCCGTGCCAGACCCATAAGCCCCGCTCAACTCCCCGCCGACCTCCCCCTGTTCACCGGTCGTCGTACCGAACTCGACTACGTCGCCGCCCTGTTCCCGGAGGGGGGTGGGCCGCCCGGGACCGCTGTCGTCGGGGTCGTCGACGGGATGGCGGGGACCGGGAAGACGACTCTCGCCGTGCACTGGGCCCACCGGATCGCGCACCGCTTTCCCGACGGGAGTCTCTACGTCAACCTTCGTGGCTACGATCCGCACGCCTCCCGGATGCTTCCCGGTTCGGCGATCGAGATGTTTCTCGTGGCGCTCGGTGTGGCTCCGCAGGCCGTCCCGGAGGGGCTCGACGCGCAGGCCGCTCTCTATCGGAGTGTGCTCGCCGAGCGGCGGGTCCTGATCGTGCTGGACAACGCGCGGGACGCCGAGCAGGTGCGGCCGTTGCTGCCCGGTACGCCCGGCAGCCTCGTCATCGTCACCAGCCGGAGCCGGCTCGGCGGGCTGGTCGCCGGGCACGGGGCGCATCCGCTCACGCTGGGCCTGTTGAGTGCCGGGGAATCGTACGAGTTACTGTCCCGGCGGCTGGGCGGCGCCCGCGTCGACGCCGAACCGGAGGCCGTCGCCGCGATCACCGAGCTGTGCGCCCGGCTGCCGCTGGCCCTGGCCATCGTGGCGGCCCGCGCCGCCCACCACCCGGGCTTCCGGCTCGCCGACATCGCGCAGGAGCTCCGGTACCACCACGGCAGCCTCGACGCGTTCGTCGGCGACGACGCCGGTACCGACGCCCGTGCCGTGTTCTCCTGGTCGTATCAGGCGCTGTCGCCCGAGGCGGCAGGACTCTTCCGCCGTCTCGCCCTGCATCCCGGCCCCGACATCACCACCGCCGCGGCCACCGCGCTGACCGGCGCACCACCACGGGCAGTCCGCGCCCTGCTGTCCGAACTCACCGGGGCGAGCCTGCTCATCGAACGCGCCCCGGGCCGGTTCGTCTTCCACGACCTGCTGCGCGCCTACTCCGGCGAACTCGCCGAGGTCGAGGACAGCGCGAGCACCCGCGGCGCGGCGCTGCTGAGAATGCACGACCACTTCCTGCGCACCGCCCACAACGCCTCCTCGGTCCTGGATCCGTTCCGCGAAACGATCGCCCTGCCACCGAGCACAACGGGCAGCGAGCCGCTCCGGTTCAACGACCGGGCACAGGCGACCGCGTGGCTGCGCACGGAGCGGTACGTCCTGCGGGCGATCGTCGAACACGCCGCCGCCCACGGCTACGACGAACACGCCTGGCGCACCGCCGCGGACCTGGACGTCTACTTCAACCGGCTCGGTTTCTGGCACGACCTCCTGAAGATCAACAGCGCGGCGCTGGGAGCGGCGCAGAAACTCGGTGATCCCCTCGGACAGGCGTACTCCCTGTGCGGACTGGGTGTGGCCCACTCCCAACTCAACCACGCGGAGCCCGCGTTGGAGTGCCTCGAACGCGCGCTGGAGCTGTTCCGCGACGCCGGCGACCCGTTCGGCCAGGCCCGGGTCCACCGTGGCCTCGCCTACCTGGGCAACCGGACGGACCGGCGCGCCGCCGCCCTCGACCACTACGCGCAGGCCCGCGCGCTGTTCCGGGCCGAGGGCGACCGTAACGGCGAAGCGGGTGTGCTCAACCAGGTCGCCTGGACGTACATCCTGATCGGCGACCACGCGAAGGCCCTCGACTGCTGTCGGGAGAGCCTCGTCCTCTACGACGCGATGGGCGACCCCTACGGAGCGGCCTCGACGCAGGACACCATCGGGTACGCCTATCACCACCTCGGCCGGTACGCGGAGGCCGTCGAGCGGTTCGAGCGGTCGGCGCGGCTGTTCGCCGCGATCGGCGACCGCTATCTCGAAGCGGACGTCCTGCGTCACCTCGCCGACGCCCACCGCGCCACCGGTGACCGGGACGCGGCCCGCGAGGCGCTGCGGTCGGCGCTCGCGCTGCTGGAGGAGATGGGCCACCCGGACGCCGAGGACGTGGGCGCGATCCTGCGCGCACTGGACACCGACGAGCCGGAGTCGGAGGCGGAGGCGGAGGCAGAGGCGGAGGCGGAGGCGGAGGCGCCGCCCGGCGGTTGACGCCTGATCGATGGACCTGCCCCTCCCTGCCCCTGTCCCTGTCGCCGTCCCTGTCCCTGTCGCCGTCGCCGTCAACACGCCACGTCCGTCTCCTCCTCCCGCCCGTTCCCCCGCATGTCCTCGCGCACGTCCTCCACGACCTCTTCCACCACGACCCCGGTTTCCCGCAGGGCGAGGCGGAGGCTGCGCAGGGCGTAGTACACCCGGGACTTCACGGTGCCCCGGGGAATCCCCAGGTAGTCCGCGGCCTGCTGGGTGGTGCGGTCCGCGAAGAACGTCGCCCGGAGCACCTCGCGGTGCGCGGGCGTGAGCATCTGCAGGGCCTTGTGCAGCACCATGGACGACAGCATCCGTTCGATGTCGTCCACCTCGGCGCACATGTCGCCCAGCCAGTTGGTGCCGCTGATCTCCAACGGGCGCGCCAGCCGGGTCCGGTGCGCGTCGATGACGAGGTTCCGGGCGACCCGGAACATCCAGGGGCGTACGGCCATCCCCTCGTCGTCGGTCAGGTTCCCGTTGTTCCAGCAGCGCAGCAACGTCTCCTGGAGGACGTCCTCCGCGCGGTGCGTGTCCCCGTCCAGCATGCGCAGCACGTACGAGTAGAGGGCCGGCCCGTGTTCCAGATAGAGGTCGCGCAGCGCCCGTTCCTCGGGCGAGACCGCGCTCGCCGATCCGATGGCCGTCACGTTCATGGAAGTGCTCCTGCTCCTCGGCGTGACCTGCTCCGGCCGCTTGCTGGCCGGAGCCGGGTCTCCTGGGGAAGGGAGTGTTCCGAGGGACGGTCCACGTCTGGTTGACGCCTGTTGTACGAGGCGATTGACGGACCGGTCAGTGCCGGTGCGCGGGGCGTACGCGGGAGGGCACTGGAGGGCGCACGGGGGGTTCAGGCGTACGCCGCCTCCAACGCCGTCACGTATCTGTGGACCTGTTCGGCGAGTTCGACGTGGCCGGGCGGCAGCGGACCGCGACGGTTCAACACGTCCCACATGTGCAGCAGTTCGCGTCCGTGGGCGACGGCGGCCTGGGAGTCGTCGAGCTGTTGCCAGGCCGCCGCAGCCCGCGCCACCTCCGTGGGCGCCCGCTCGTCCCCGGCCCCGCACCGGATCCGGGCCACGGCCAACGCCAGTACGACGGCCTCGCGGTGGTCGCCGCGCAGGTGCGCGAGGTACGCCTCCACGGCCCGTGCCTCCACCGCGTGCGGATGCTCGGCGCCCACCGAACCGGTCAGGCTCTCGCGCAACGCGGTCGCGTCGGCGAACGCCTCGTCGAGCCTGCCGCTGGTCGCCAACGCGTTGATGCGGCTGATCTCTTGGGCGAGTTCGCCGGGCGGCAGGCCGACGCCGGGGGCGGGTTCCCGCACGGCGGTACCGGCGGCGCTACGGGCGGCGGCCGTGGCGCGGGCACGGGCGACCGCGGTGGCGATGGCGGAGGCGGCCACGGAGGGGGCGGCGGGCAGGGTGACGGAGGGCGCGGTGGCGGAAGGGCCGGTGAGGGAAGGGCCAGTGGAGGGCGCGGTGACGGCGGGCGCGGTGACAGAAGGGCCAGTGACGGAAGGGGTGGTGCAGGGCGCGGTGACGGAAGGGCCAGTGACGGAAGGGGTGGTGGAGGGCGCGGTAGCGGAGGGGGTGGTGACAGAAGGGCTGGCGACGGCGGGCGCGGTGATGGAGGGCGCGGCGACGCCGGGCGCGGTGACGGAGGGAGTGGTGACGGAGGGAGTGGCGGAAGAGATGGTGACGGAGGGGCCGACGACGCCGTGCGCGGTGACGGCGGCAGCGGTGGTGGGCGCGGCGACGCCGTGCGCGGTGACGGCGGTGACGGCGGGGCCGGTGGAGGGCGGGGGAGCGACGTCGTAGGCCGGTGCGTAGGCAGGTTCGGATGCCGGTGCGTAGGCAGGTTCGGATGCCGGTTCGGATGCCGGCCCCGGCTCCGGTCGGGACGCCGGCTGCCGTTCGGCTTCCGGTGCCTCCTCGGCGTCGGCGTCGGCGTCGGCATCGGCATCGGTGTCGGCATCGGCGTCCGCGTCGTACGCGAGGACGTGGCTGGAGCCGTCCGGGAGTACCTGGAGGACGAAGTGGGCGGCGCCGGGGCCGTCCTTGACCGTCGCCCCGACGGGGGCGTCGCGCTCCTCCGCGTGCCGCTGCAACCGGTCCAGCACGGCCTCGTGCACGGACTGGTCCGGTGCGGGGACGAGCGGTTCGCCGTCGATCTCGGCGAGACCTTCCTCGGAGATGTACACCTCGAAGTGGTCCATTGCTGTCCTCCTCATGCGGCGGGTGCGCCGGTCTCGGTGAAGCTGGGAGTGACGCCGGGGGTGGCGCCCGTGGGCGGGGCGGCGATGCCCTGGTACTTGGCGAACTGGGCGCGGATGGCGAGGACGTAGCTCAGGGCGTCGTTCGACTGCGGGACGCCCTTGGCCGCCTTCACGGCGTCCATCCCGATGGCGTAGCCGGCCAGGGCGAGGTCCAGGACGCTGTTGGTGGTGTTGCCGTCCTTGTCGGTGGTCTTCACGACCGTGCCGTCGTCGAGCAACTTCTGTCCCTGGCTTGCCAGATCGCACATGTAGCGGCCCTGGGCCATGATCGAGTCCGCGTTGTCCGTCGCCTGGGTCTTGCCGTTGTTGTCGTCGTCCTTGCCGTACTGCTTGAAGATGTCCGGAGGCAGCTGCGAGATGCCCACCTCGCCCTGGGGGCCGACCAGGGCCGAGTTGAAGCCGGACGCCTTCTCCACCTGGGAGGCGATGACGATCGGGCCGATCGCGTCGCACAGCTTGCCGGCCTTCTGGATGGGGTCCACCAGGTCGGCGGGGACGGTGGAGGTGTCCAACTCGCCCTTGCCGTCGCCCTGGAGGACGGTCAGCATCTGGTTCGCGGTGTCGTTGTCGCTGCTGTAGTCGTCGGCGCTGCCGCCGCCTCCTCCGAAGAGCAGGATCAGCGCGATGAGCGGGGCCAGCAGGACACCGAGCCCGCCGAAGACGATGATCAGCGGCACGGCGCCCGCCACGGCGAGCGGGATCATCATGCAGCCGCCGACACCGGCGCCGGCCACGCCGTACATGACGGCCTTCGAGCCGGCGCCCTCTTCGCCCTCTCCCGCACCCATCTTCGTCCGCCTTCTTCTCATCTCGTCTTGAACCGCTGTGGCCGCACGGCCCGTTGTGCTGTCCGAACGGCCCCGGCAGATCGAAACGGGCCGCGCGGCAAAAAAGTTCAAACCAGTGGAAATCCGGATGAGTCAGAGCAGCGGAAGTACGAGCCAAGAGAGCCAAGAGGGGGGCGGGAAGAACACCATGGGCACTCCTTCGGCAACACCGCCGGGCCGGCAGGCATGGGTACGGGGACCGAAGGTCACGCGGTCGGCGCCGCCGGCGCCCCCGGCGACGGACGGTGCCGCGGCCGAACCCGTCGGACCTCCCGCACCCGTCGGACCTCCCGCACCCGTCGGACCTCCCGCACCCGTCGGACCTTCCGCACCGGCCGGATACGAGGCGCGTGCCGGGCAGTCGGCGTACTCACCGCAGCACGGCTTCGGCGGCGGGCTGCCGTCGGCACCCGTGCGGCAGACGGTTCCGGCACCTCAGGCGCAGGCCGTCGTACAGCCCGCGCCGCGGCCGGTGGCGCCTGCCGCTCCTCGGCCCGCGGCCCCCGGCCCGTCGCCGGCCGTCGCCCCCCGGACCGCGGCGCCCGCCCCGCGGCAGGCCGCCCCCCGGTCCGCCGCCCCCGCACGCAAGGCCGCTCCGGCCCGCGCGGCGGAGGCCGGCTGGGGGCAGCCGAAGCGGCCCGGGGCGGCGGCGCGGGGCAGGTCGCGGGAGGACGTCGGATGGGTCAAGGCGCACGGCGGGTCCGGCGCGACCTCGCTGGTCGAGGTCCTCGGCGGAGTGGACGTGGGCGCCCGCTGGCCGGAGCCCGCGCGCGGCGAGCCGTACCGGATCGTGCTGGTCGGCAGGACGAGCGCGGCCGGACTGCGGGCCGTCTCCCAGGCGCTCGGCGCGCTCAAGGACGGCAAGGCCCCGCAGGGGCTCGAACTGCTGGCCGTGGTCCTCCTCGCCGACGCCCCCGGGCGGCTGCCGCTCGGTCTGCTGCGGCGGATCCGGGTCCTGCGCTCCGTCGCCCGCGTGCACCGCGTGCCGTGGATCCCGGCGTGGCGCACGGGCGACCACCCGAAGTACGTGCCCAGGCAACTCGTCACGCTCTCCCGGCTGGTGGGCGGCGAGCTCTACGGCGAGGGAGCCCTGTCGTGAGCCAACTCCTGTCCGGCGGGCTCTACTTGGCCGCCACCGGTCCGCGGTACTACTCCCCGTCCCCGGAAGCCCACACGATCATCAACACCCTCTGCTGGGGCGCCTCGGCCTGTGGCGTCGCCGGACTGATCATCGTCGGCATGCAGATGGCGCTCCAGCTCCGCCGCGGCGACCCCGGCGAGGGCGGTGAGCACTTCCGCGGTGTCTTCTACGTCGTCCTCGCCTGCGTGGTCGCCTCCACGGCCGGCCCGCTCGTCTCGTTCCTCGGCGACCTGACCCTTCAGGGTCCTTAGGGCCAACAGGCCTTCCCGTACCGCAGGTTCACCCTCTCGCCCACCGCTCAGGCCGGGCGCCTACTCCTCGGAGAATCCCCATGTCCGCACTGCTCGAAGCCACCCACTTCCTCGCCGCCGCGGTTCCGAATCCGGCCACCGGCGGCACCGGCGACGTTCCCCAGCCGACGAGCAACGCCCCCTCCCAGCTGACCGACAAGGTCAACCTCGTCCTCGGCATCCTCGCCTGGGCCGGCACCGCGGCCGGTGTCTGCGGTGTGCTGGTCACCGGCGCGATGATGGCCATCTCCGTCAAGCGGGGTGAGAGCTCGGAGCACATGAGCCGCCTCGGCATGGTGCTCGGCGGCTGTGTCCTGGTGGCCACGGCCGGCCCGCTCGTCAAGTTCGTCTTCTGATGGGGCGGGCGGTCGGTCTGTTCCGGCGCGGAGAACGGCGGTCCGAGGACACCGGGCCGTACTGGAAACAGCGCGGTTGGCAGGCATCGGCGGGGTTCCTCGGGCTGGTCGTCGTACTGGGCGGGGTCACCGCGCTGACGTCCGGCTCGGGCAGCGGCGGCGACCGTGTCAAGGCGTCGGCGTCCAACGGCCCGCTCTCCGGTACCCCCAAGAAGGACGGCCGCCCGGCCGGCTGCCGTACCGACGACAGCGCGGGCGACGCGATACCCCCGTCCGTGCCCAAGGACATCAGCTGGCGCACGCTCGACGTCGGGCGGGTCCCGGTCTCCGCCTCGGAGGGGCCGACCAGGATCCAGGGCGCCGTGTGGTGGTGCTTCGCGCACACGCCCATGGGTGCCGCGCTGGCCGCCACCGTGATCCCCACCCAGATGAGCGGATCCCAGTGGCGCACCGTCACCGACCAGCAGGTGGTCGCCGGGCAGGGACGTCGGCTGTTCGTGTTCCAGCGCACCGCCGTGCCGGACACGGACGGTGCGCACAGCGCCCCGGTCACCTCGTCGTACGCCGGGTTCCAGGTGACCTCGTACACGAGCGGGGCGGCGACCGTCGCGCTGTTGATCAAGAGCACGCAGGGCTATGCCTCGACCAGCGTCGACGTGCGCTGGAGCGGCGGCGACTGGAAGATCCAGCCCGACGGAAGCGGCGGACTGTACTCGCAGCTGGCCTCCGCGCAGAGCGCCGTCGGCTACACACTCTGGGGGGTCTGACGTGGCGGCCTGCAGCAACGGCAATCCGCTCGCCGACGCGATCACCGGTTTCTTCAGCTTTCTCGGCGACCCCGTCGGGACGGTCATCGGTCTGATCGCGAAGACCATCCTCGCCGCCGCGATCGCGGTGTTCGCGGGGGTGGCCGAGAGCGTTCCGACCCTGGAGGACACGACCACCTCGCACGATCTCAGCGACAAGACATCGTGGATCGTGGTCTATCTGGCCGTCGGTTCGCTGTTGTTCGCGGCCGGCAAGATGGCGATCGAGCGCAGGGGAACCGCGGGTGTCACCGCGCTCAAGGGCATCATGCGCGTCGTCCTCGTGTCGGGCGCCGCCACCACCATCTGCCTGGCCGCCGCGAAGGTCGCGGACGACTACTCCACCTACCTGTTCAACAACTCCGTGCAGAAGGCGCTGGACAACATCGGCGCCTGCGGGGACAACAGCAGCATCCAGTCCTTCCTGCTGCTGATCCTCGCCTTCCTGCTGCTGCTCGCGGGCATCCTCCACATGATCCTGATGTACATCCGGCTCGGCGTCATGATGATCATGCTCGGCACCCTTCCGATGGCCGCCGCGGCCTCGATGACGGACTGGGGGGCCGGCTGGTGGCGCAAGCACATCGGCTGGATGGTCTCGTGGCTGCTCTACAAGCCCGCGGTCGCTCTCGTGCTGAACGCCGGCATGGCGATGATCACCGCGGGCCAGACCAGCAAGGCGGGCGCCAACGTCAACACCCGCATCGCCGGTATCGGCGTGATGCTCCTCTCCGCCGTCGCGCTTCCCGCGCTGCTGAAACTCATCGTGCCCGCCGCCGCGGCCATGGGCACCGGCAACCCGATGGCCGCCATGGGCCAGGCGGGCAGCCAACTGGCCAGCGGTGCCGTGCAGGTCGGCGCCATGAGCGGCTCGTCCGGCGGTGGCGGACAGGAGGGCCCGAGCGGCGCGAGCGGCAGCGGCGGCGCCAGCGGCTCGTCCGGTGCGGGGGGTTCGTCCGGCGCGGGTGGCTCGTCCGGTTCCAGTGGCTCGGACGGTGCTGGCGGATCGTCCGGTTCATCGGGTTCCTCCGGTTCCTCCGGTTCGGGCGGTGGCGGCGAGGCCGCGAAGGGCGCGGGCAAGGAAGCCGCGGCGATGGGCGGCCCGGCGGGTGTCGCGATCCTCGCGGCCGTGGCCGCGGCCCAGGTCGCGGGTTCGACCGTGTCCGGAGCCGTCGAGGGCGCCGACGGCGAACTCGGCAACAACAAGTGAGCCCGGGGGAGGCGACGACACCAGGGCCGCGCGCCCGTCGCCGCCGCCCCCGACGAACGGCCGCCGGGTTCCCTTCCCCCAGGGGGCCCGGCGGTCTCCCCATCGCCCCCAACCCACGCCGTAACCACGTCACTTCACGAAAGGAACCGGTCACATGTCCACGGAAGCCGTCTCCCATCCGACCTACGGGAACTGGCGCAGGCCGAGACGGGCGGGGCTCGGATCGCTCGGGCTCCTCGGCACCTTCGTGATCTTCGGCGGACTCGTCGCCACCCTGCTGGCGTCGCTGATCTCGCTGTACGCGGCGGTGGTCGTGTTCGTGCCGGTCGTCCTGTTCCTCGTCCCGCTCGCCATCCGCACCCAGGACGGCCGCAACGTCTACCAGTTGTTCGCCCTGCGCGTCGGCTGGTGGCGCCGGAAGGCCGCGGGCGCGCACCTCTACGTCTCCGGCCCGCTGTCCGCGCGGCCCGGCGGCCGGTACCGCCCGCCGGGGCTGCTCAACAAGGTCACCGCGACCGAGGGGCGGGACGCCTACGACCGCCCCTTCGGCGTCCTGCACCACCCGCAGCGCGACCTGTACACCATCGTCCTGGGCTGCGACCCCGACGGCGGTTCGCTCATCGACCCCGACCAGGTCGACGTCTGGGTCGCGCTGTGGGGCGAGTGGCTGGCCCGGCTCTCCCACGAACCCGGGCTGAAGGGCGCCACCGTGATCGTGGAGACCGCCCCCGACCCCGGCACCCGGCTCGCCCACGAGGTGCTGCCCCGCATCCACCCCGACGCGCCGCCCGCCGCCCGCGCCGTCATGGAGGAGGTCGTCCGGCGCTACCCGAGCGCCTCCTCCGAGATGCACACCTACGTCACCCTCACCTACGGCAACCCGGCGGGCCAGAAGCGCCGGAAGGAGGACGTGATCACCGAACTCGCCATCCGTATCCCGGGCCTGCTCAGCGGCCTGGTGGCGGCCGGCGGCGGCGCCGCCTACCCGCTGTCGTCCGAACGGATCGCCGAGGTCGTCCGGGTCGCCTACGACCCCGCCGTCGCCGCCGACGTCCTCAACGCCCGTGCCCTGGAAGGCGGAACGGGCCTGGAGTGGGACGACGCCGGACCCGCCGCCGCCGTGGAGACGGTGAACGCCTACCAGCACGACTCGGGTGTCTCCCGCACCTGGATGCTGACCCTGGCGCCGCGCGGCACCATCCGCTCCTCGGTGCTGCGCGGCATGCTGGAGGCGGCCCCCGGGACCCGGCGCAAGCGGGTCGCCCTGGTCTACCGGGCCATCGACCCCGCCACCTCGGCCCGGATCGTCGAGGCCGACCGGCGCAGCGCCCAGTTCATGGCGACGTCCGGCAAGGGCATGGTGCAGGCGCGCGCGGCCTCCGAGGTGCGGGCGGCCGAGCAGACCGCCAACGAGGAGGCGTCCGGCGCCGGCCTCGTCGAGTTCTCGCTGATGCTGACGGTCACCGTCGACAGCATGGCGGAACTGGACGACGCCAGCGTCACCGTACGCAACCTGACCGCGGCCTCCCGGGTGCTGATGCGCCCCGCCGACCGGATGCAGGCGGCGGCCTTCAGCTGCACCCTGCCCGCCGGGATCCTTCCGTGGGAGCAGACCCTCGTCCCGCACGAACTGCAGGAGGCGCTGTGAGCCGCCGTAGCGAACAGAAGCAGGCCGAGCGGGAGGACCGCCTGGCCGAGGAACGGTCGCTCGGGGAACCGGACGGCGGGCCGGTCCTGTTCGGCCCGGACGTGTTCGGGGCGCGGACCTCCGGGAAGAAGTCCGCGCAGGCCAAGGCCGCCTCCGACGCCAAGCGCGGCGGCAAGGGGAAGACCCCGGCCAAGCCCAGGGAGCTGTACGTCCCGGCCCGCGGCTGGCCCGGCGCCGGCGGTGGACGCGTCGGCTACATGGATCCGCCCACCATGTGGCGGGCCACCACCGTGCAGGCCTGCGGTATGTGGCCGTTCGCCGCCGGTTCGGGCTCGCCCATGACCGGAGTGCCGCTCGGACAGCACCTGTTCACCGGCGCCACGGTCTGCGGCGACCCGCTGAACTGGTTCACCCGGGCCCGTTACATCTCCAACCCCTCCCTGTTCATGCTCGGCATGCCGGGCCTGGGCAAGTCCACCCTCATCAACCGGATGCTGATCGGGCTCGCCGCGACCGGTGTCGTCCCGCTGGTCCTCGGCGACCTCAAGCCCGACTACGCCGACACCGTCCGCGCCCTGGGCGGCCAGGTCATCTCCATCGGCCGCGGCCGGGGCGGCATCAACGTCCTCGACCCGGGCGCCATGGGCGAGGCCGCCGCGAAGATCGGCGGCGAGGCGGGCGAGGTCCTCAAGGCCGAGGCCCACGGCCGGGTCCTGAACATGGTCGCCGCCCTCGTCACCATCGTGCGCGGCCGTCCGATGGACGACCACGAGCAGTCCGTACTCTCCGCCGTCCTGCACCACCTGCGCGAACGCACCCTTCCCGGCCGTACGGTGCTGCTGCCGGACGTGCTGCGCGTCCTCACCGAGGGCCCCGCCCGGGTCCGCGCGGTCACCCTCGACCGGGGCGACGACGCCCGCTACCGGGACGCCGTCGACCCGCTGCACCGCTCCCTGCTCGGCATCCTCGACGGCCCGCTCGGCGACACCTTCGCCTCCGAGACGTCCACCCGGATCGACGCGAACGCGTCCGCCGTGTGCATCGACATCTCCGGCATCGGCGAGGCCGACACCCAGCTCACCGCCGCCGCGATGCTCGCCGCCTGGTCCGACGGGCTGGGCACGGTGGCCGCCTCGCACGCCCTCGCGGACGCCGGACTCGCGCCCCGGCGCTGGTTCTTCACCGTGCTCGACGAGCTGTGGCGCCCGCTGCGCGCCGCCTCCGGCATCGTCGACCGCATCGACGCCCTCACCCGCCTCAACCGCTCCCTCGGCCTCGGCGACGCCAAGATCACCCACACCCTCAAGGACGCCGAGGCACTCGGCACCGACGCCGACCGCGCCAAGGCGCGCGGCTTCGTCGAGCGGGCCGGGATGGTGGTGTGCGCCGGTCTGCCGAAGACCGAGATGATCGACCTCGGCAAGGTGGTCGGACTGTCCCGGCGCGAGATCGAACTCGTGTCGTCCTGGTCCTCGCCCCCGGGCTGGGGCGTCCGGGGCGAGGACGAGGAACCCCCGGGCCGGGGCCGCTTCCTCATCAAGGTCGGCGGTCGCCCCGGCATCCCCATCAAGGTCGCCATCACCGACGCGGAACGCGAACTGCACAACACCAACACCCGCTGGACGACCAACGAGGCGGCCATCGAACAGGCCGCGACCCGCGCCGCCGCGGAGGTCGCGCGGCTCGCGCAGGAAGGGCCCCCGGCACTCCCCGGCGCCCCGGGATTCCCCGCCGTCGAGGCGTCGGCCGGGGGGTGGACCGCATGAGCGGACCCCGCAGCGGCGACCTCGGTGAGCAACTCCCGTGGGCCATCACCGCCGTCGCCGGCACCGGCCTCCTCGCGTTCACCCTCGCCTGGGCCGGCGGCACCTGCGGCGCCGGCCTCTCCGGCCACGGCTGGGACGCCCCGCCGTTCAGCAGGTCCAGCATCGCCACCCTGGTCGTCCACGGACCGGCCGCGCTGTGGCCCGGCACACCGGCCGCCGTGCTCTACGCCGGCATGTTCGGCGTGCTGGCGCTCGTCGCGGTGCCCGCCGCCCTCGCCGTCACCTTCTTCATGGACCGCGGCAGAGGGCACAAGGGCCTCGCCGGACGGCGTGAACTCGCCGCCATGTGCCCCAAGGGCATCGAGGCCCGCGCCCGCGAACTGCGCCCCACCCTCAAGGGCCGCGAACAGCTCCACCCCGACGAGACCGGCAACCTCCTCGGCGAACTCGACCCCAAGGGCCCCGAACTGCGCAGCAGTTACGAGGACGTGGAGCTCGACCTGATGGCACCCCGCGCCGGCAAGTCCACCGGCATCGCCGTCCCCCGGGTGCTGCGCGCCCAGGGCGCGGTCCTGCTGACCTCCAACAAGTCCGACGTGTACGCCGTCACCCGCGCCCAGCGCGAGAAGGCGGGCACGGTCTGGACGTTCGACCCGCAGGGCATCGCCCACGCCCCCCGTGCCATGTGGTGGAACATCCTCGGCGAGTGCCACACCATCGAGGGCGCCCGCCGGATGGCCGGCCACTTCGTCGCGTCCGTCAACGACGACACCGCGAAGAAGGACTTCTGGATCTCGGCCGCCCAGAACACCCTGACCGCCCTCTTCCTGGCCGCCGCCCGTGGCAGGGCCCCGCTGCACGAGCTCCTCGCCTGGCTCGCCGACCCCGCCGACCGCACCCCGATCGACCTGCTCCGCGAGGTCGGACTCGTCGCGATGGCCGACCAGTTGCAGGGCACCGTACGCGGCGCGGTGGAGACCCGGGACGGCATCTACGAGACCGCCCGCCAGACCGCCTCCTGCCTCCTGGACCCCGACATCCTCGCCTGGGTCACGCCCGACCCCGAACTCCCGGAGTTCCGCCCCGACTTGCACGTGCTCGGCACCGACACCCTCTACCTGTTGTCCAAGGACGGCGGCGGTTCGGCGGCGGGCGTCATCGCGGGGCTCGCCGACGCGACGATGCGGGCCGGCGTCGTCGCCGCCGAACGCATGGGCGGCCGGCTCGACCCGCCGCTGACCGCGGTCCTCGACGAGGCCGCCAACGTCTGCCGCATCTCCGATCTCCCCGACCTCTACTCGCACTTCGGCTCGCGCGGCATCAACGTCGTGACCCTGCTGCAGAGTTACCGCCAGGGCGCCCGCGTGTGGGGCGAGGTCGGCATGGACGCGCTGTGGAGCGCGGCGACGATCAAACTCCTCGGCGCGGGCCTGGACGACGCCGACTTCGTCCAGAAGATCTCCACGCTCGTCGGCCAGCACGACGTGAAGACCCCGAGCATCTCCCGCAGCAAGGACGGCACTTCACGCTCGTACTCCTACCGCCAGGAGTCCGTCCTGCCGCCCGACAGGATCCGCGCCCTCCCCAAGGGCACCGCCCTGCTCCTCGCCACCGGCGTCAAGCCGGCCCTGATCCGGCTGCGCCCCTGGTACAAGGAGCCCGGCGCCGGCGAGATCGCGGCGGCGGCGAAGGCGGAGACGGCGGCCATCACGGAACGCGCCGCGGCTCGTCTGCTGCCGGGGCTGACCCTGGAGAAGGAGAACGCCGTGGAGAGCCACCGGGACATCGCCCGAGCGTGACGGTCCGCAGCACCAGCTCGGCCGGCGCGTACCGCACCCGCCCCATCAGCCATGCACCGAGGGCGAGTTGGGCGCCGTACAGCACCAGGCACCCGGCGAGGACGACAGCGGTGCCGACCCGGTCGTAGAGACCGAAGCCGTAACCGGTGAAGACGAGCGCGAGGACCAGCGACTGTGAGAGGTACTGAGTGAGGGCCATGCGCCCGGAGGCGGCGAGGACGCGGGCCGCCGCCGGGCGCGCGGCGCCGGTCAGCAGGAGCAGCCCGCAGGCGTAGGACGCCGTGAGCGCGGGCGCGGTCAGCAGTGACACCGCGTGTCCGACCAGGAACCACCGGCTGTCCAGCGGCCCGTCCGCACAGCACGCGGTGACCACCCCGCCGGCCAGACCGACCGGCAGCCACCGTACGACGACCCCGCGCAGCCACAGCCGGTCCCGCCCGCGCCGCTCCACCAGCCCCGCCTTGGCCGCCGCGAGGCCGGCCAGGAACGCGGCCAGCATGTCGGGGGTGTACGTCAGGTTCGCGCCGAGAGCCGTCGGCAGTTCGCGCAGATGGGCCCCGACCACCGACAGGAAACCGCCGCGACAGGCGGCCACGGCGCGCGCGGCCTCCGGGGCGTACTGGGCCGGGGTGACCGGCTCGGTGAAGGCGACGGTCAGCAGCCCGTACCCGAGCAGCAGCGCGGCGAGACCCGCCACGAGACAGACCGCGACCCGCACGGCGGCCCGGGGGCTCAGGCCGCGCAGCCCGTACAGGACCAGCCCGAGGGCGGCGTACGTCATCAGGATGTCGCCGGGATAGAGCAGCACGGCGTGGACCAGACCGAGGCCGAACAGCCCTGCGGTACGCCGGAGATGGTGTAGGGCGGACGGGCTTCCCGACTCCCGGGCGGAGCGCTCCTGGAGGACGAAGCTGTAGCCGAAGAGGAAGGAGAACAGCTGGTAGAGGCTGGTGGTCGCGGTCACCGCCCAGGCCGCCGCCCGGTCGACGGCCGAGGCGTCGGGACCGCCGCCGAACGCCGTGTAAGGACCCGCCATCAGCTGGGCGTTGACGAGCAGGATGCCGAACAGGGCGAACCCGCGCAGCACATCGACGTCCTGGACCCGCCCGGGACGGACCGCCCCGCGCTCCCTCACCGTGTCACCATGGTGGTCCCGCTGGCGAAGGCCGCGGTCGACGACAGGAACCACCCGAGCGCCGGTGACAGCAGATACCGCGGGGTCCACAACTTGGCCGCCGCCGGCCGGGCACGCGGATAGACCACGGGCACGCTCCCGCCGGCCGGCGGCAGTCCGCTCAGCGACCCGTACGCGCCCGGGTCGATGACGTGGACCCGCCCCAAGTGGTCGGTGAACACCACGAGTCCGGTCCGCCGGCGGTCGCCCGGCACCCGCGGGGTCACGACACCCGTCACGAGCACTCCGCGTGCCCACAGCCGCGCCATGGTCACCAACTGCCGGACGGCGAGCAGGAGAAACCCGAGTCCGAGCCCCGTGCTCAGGGCAAGCAGCAGCAGCTTGGCGTTCATTCAGTCCCCTTCACCGGCCCGTACACCTCTTCTCGCGCACAACGGATGCCGCGGTGCCACTGGTTCACGGCCCCCTTGAACCGCCGGACGGGTCGCCCCCGTTGTGCGGAGGGACCCCGCGTTCCCACCCCGACCGACGCGTACGAAGGGAGCTTCGGCCCAGATGAGACGGCCCCCGCGCATCCACGGCCACCGGGCGGCGGCAGCGCTCGCGCTGGCCTGCGCACTGACGGCGGCGACCCAACAGGGCGCCCAGGCCGACCCCCGGACCCTCACCGAGGTACAGAACAAGCTGGAGAGCCTGTACCACCAGGCGGAGGTGGCGACCGACAAGTACAACGCGGCCGACGGCAAGGTGACGGCACAGAAGAAGCGGGTCGCTTCACTCAACTCCCAGATCCGCACGACCGAGGCGAAACTGACCCGCCTCAACTCCCTTGCCGGAGCGACGGCCAGGGCCCAGTACCGCGGCGGCGGCATACCCGCCGAGCTGCAGTTCGCCCTGGCCAGCGACCCCGGACGGGCCCTGGACAACGCGGGGTTGGCGCTCCAGGCCCAGCAGAACACGCAGAACCTGCTGACCGACCTGAAGACGACGAAGTCGGCGCTGCGCACCCGCACGGACGAGGCGGCGGCCGAACTGCGGCGGTTGCGGGCGAGCCGCCGCGCGATGGCGACGCAGCGCAGGACGATCGAGCAACACATCGCCGAGGCCAAGACGCTGGAGTCCTCGCTGGCGGCCAAGGAGCGTGCCCGCCTCGCCGACCTGGAGAAGAGGGAGTCCCACCAGGCCCAGGCGAAGTGGGAGAGCACGGGCATCCTCAAGAAGGTCGGCACCGACGCGACCGCCGCCGGCCGGAAGGCCATCGCCTACGCCACCCGCCAACTCGGCAAGCCCTACGTCTGGGGCGCCGAGGGCCCCGACTCCTTCGACTGCTCCGGCCTCACGTCCCAGGCGTGGCTGGCGGCGGGCGTCACCATCCCCCGCACGTCGGAGATGCAGTGGGCCCAGCTGAAGCACGTCCCGGTCGAGGAGATGCGGCCCGGTGACCTCATCATCTACTTCTCCGACGCGAGCCATGTGGCGATCTACGTCGGGGGCGGGAACATCATCTCGGCGCCAAGGCCGGGGCGGTACGTGTACGAGTCGCCGGCGGCGTCGATGCAGATCCTCGGGGTGGTGCGGCCGGACGCGTGAACTCCCTTGGCGCGGACGGTGTTCGAGCCCTCGGCCCGGCACCGTGTGAACCATCGGCGCGTACGGCACGGAGAAGCAGAGTGGGGCGACGGAGCCCGAAGGCCCGCCGCCCCGCACAAGGACACGCTCAGCGTCGCCGTACCCCGCTTCCGGAACCGGTCGTGGGTCCGGTCCCGGGCGCGGTCATCGACCGGCTCGCCCTCGCCGCCACGTCCCTGGCGCGCTCCGTGGGTTCCGGCCCTTCCGGGGACGGCTGCCGGGGCAACGTCATGGCGGCCATCGCGGTGCGGAGCATCGATTGTTTCCTGAACAGCTTGCCGACAGCAGTTCCAATGCTTTTGGCAAGCGTCCGAAGTGACTGCCTTCTTTTCACACGGTGAATCTGACGGCCTGCAACCACAGGGAGTCGTCCTGCGTGCCGCCCCAGATCCAGTTGCCGGGTGCCTGGCCGGTGGGCTGGTCGCAGGCGAGGCCGCCCCACTGGCCGTTGACGGCCGCGTTCTGGCAGATCGCGCCGTCGCCCACGTTGGTGACGAAGCCCAGGACGTACGGGTAGTCGGCCTTGGTCGATCCGATGTAGTTGTCGACGCCGTCGACCGCGCCGCTCCAGGGGGTCTTCCACTGCTCGACGTGGACCCAGGCGTTGGCGGCCGTACCCTTCGTGCCGGCCGTCGCCATGTTGATCGACTTGATCTTCTGGGACCCGCCCACGCGTCCAGCCGTGCCGCCGTCGCACGCGGGCTTCTGCCAGCCGTCCCTGTCCAGGTACACGCGGTAGCAGATGTGCCGCCCGGGGCTGCTCGCCGCCAGCAGCGCGACGGCCTCCCCGGCGGTCTGCCGGTGCGGCTTGGGCTTGGGCTTGGGCGCCGCCCGGGGTACGACGCCGCTTCCCTTCGTCGCGGTGGACGAACCGCCGCCGACCGTGCTCCGGGGCTTGGCCGTCGCCGACGGGCTGGTGGTCACCAGGCCGGTCAACGGCGGCCCGGCCGTCGCCGACTCCGTGACCGAGGGCAGGTTCGTGATCACCGGTGCAACCGTTACCCTGCCCGGGGCTCTCGGTGCCGAGGGCCTGGTGGAGTTCTTGCCCATGTTCAGGGTCTGATCCTGCCCGCCGCTGCCCGAACCGCTGCCGAGCACGATCAGCGGAACGACCACGAGGAACGCCGTGATGCCGCCCGCCACCCCGATGCCGACGGGGCTCCTGAAGAACCCCGGCGATTTGTACTCGTCGTCCGACTGACGCACACCCTTCCCGCGACCGGGCCGCTGCGGGTCGCGGGCCGAGCCGGCGGCAGGGGCGGAGCTGACCAGGGGCGGCGGCGTGAGCTCAGACGCCCAGTCATCGCCGTCATCGCCGTCATCGTCGTCGTCGTATTCGGCGCCGAAGTCAAAGTCGGTGTCGTCGTCATCAATGTCGACGTCAACGTCAACGTCGCCCGACGGCCTGGCAGGCTCGGCGAGCCCGCCGAAGGGAGCCGCGTCCTCGTACTGCCGTTGTTCCAGGAGCCGACTGGCGCCGTCGGGTTCGACCTCGACGAGCACCACCAGTTCCGCCGAGGGGTCCGAGATCGCCGCCGTGACGGAGGCGTTCCGGCTGCGTGCGAGTTCGTGCAGCGAGTCCAGGATCGCGTCGTTGACCTCGGCCTCCCCCGTCACCGGCACACCGTTGATGACGGCGGACCCGTCGGCGGAGATCACGACGGGAATGGGGGAAGCCGACGCCGGCACCTCCTCCGCGCTCGACCCGTCCGCTCCACCCGACGTCATACGTTCCCCTTCCTGGTGTTGTCACCCACTGCACTCGTCACGACCTCTTCTTGGCCTGTGCCGGCTTTATATTGAAAAACTTTGCCAGAGCTTCATGCCTGGACTTTCCCTGCCCCTGGGCGTTCTCTTTTCCCTTGCTGTTACTTGATGACGCCGCGGTCTGACTGGCGGCCCATTGGTCGGCGGAATGCTTGTCGAACGGTTCCCACATGGGTGCCACCTCGCTGTTGCCGAAGGTGAATACTCCGAGAGTTCCGTCCTGGGAATTCTTGTAGGCGTAGTACTCAAGGCCTTTCTCATCCGTCCCATGCATGAGATAGTTGTATTCGACCCCTTTGTGTAGGATCTTGCTGTAATCCGATGTGTACCCCAGTCCGTTGTCGTCATAGTGAAACGACGAACCGGTGTGGGCTTCGGTCCGATCGAGGGGGGCGCCGACGCCCTCGTCACTCGATGTCGAGTACTGGGAGTATGCGGATGTATTGAGCCCGTCCATATTCGTGGGCGAGTATCCGTCGGAGTTCGAGTACGAGGATCCATATGTCCCCACTTGCGTGTTCACCGGGGCCAGCGGAGCACCGAGGCTGAGGCTCGTCATGGACCGGTCGAGCCCGCGCTGGCTGCCAGTGGAAGCGCTTCCCTGCCGCTGACCCTGCGCATACGCCAGGACCGCGAGCTTCTGGTCCAACATCTCCGTCAGGCCGAATTTCTGCGCATTGCTGGATGCCTGGCTCGCCCTCCGTGAGATCGACTTCGGGCTTTCCGTCAGCTCGACGTGCGGGGCGTCCGGGTGCGACAGCACGTAGTAGACGCGTGTGCTCTTGGAAGATCCTTTGGATGAGGACGCCTTGGACGAGGATGCTCCGAATCCGGGGAGCGAGTTCTGCAATCCGCGCATGTTGTAGAGCTTTCGCCGCTCCTCCTTCCCTTCCGTGTACAGCTGGTTCTGTTGTGCTACGTAGGACGGTGTCCTTTCGGACCGCGGAACCTTGTCGAAGGATTCCTGCGAATGCACGATGAAATGCCGTTTCGTCTCCAGTTCCCCGTTGGAGTTCATGTGAACCTCGTTGATGCGTATGTGGGGGACGTCCTCGCCGTTTTCGATCCTTCTCAGGATCTCGGGTATTTCGATGTCGGCCAGTACGCTGGGCTGTGCTATCCCTCGGAATGTATTGACATTAACCACTCCGTGGAAGTCTCCCACGTAGTACTTCGAATACTCGTCCCAGAGTCTTTTCAGGGTGGGGGGATAGCTGGGATAGCCGTCGGTGCCGTAGTGAATCTCGTTGCTCACCACTGCTGGAGGCGCCTGCTCCAGGATCATCCCACCCTCTGCTTCGGCAATTTTTTCAGCCGCCATCGGGCCCGTCCGTCCCCATAGGTGGCCATGTTCGCGAGCGTAATCCGCCTTTTCTGCGACCTGCTGGGCGAATTCATCCCGGCCATACTGTCCCTGTGTTTCGACCCACCACATGGCCGGTGCGTGAAAGGCGTTCCTGTTGTACAGCTCACCGACAAGGGGATCAACTACGTCGCGCAGACCATCGGCTGTATTTTGCGCGATGATCTGCGCGTCCGAATACCCCAGGTTCTGCAACTCCACCTCGTACCGGATTTGCTGGTGGAACGCCTTGTAGGCGGCCACAACCGCAGGATCGTCCCCCAGCCCCCCGTACCGGCTCAGGCGCCACTCGGCCCTGGCTTGATCAGCGTCGAAGTCATCGAGGTCTACCGGCATGTCGGGGTCCTCTCGCTGCATGGTGGCTACCTGATCGCCGGATCAAGTGATGCTGTCGTACGGGCGGATCGTGTCGGTCCACTCATCTCGACGAACCACAACGGGTAGTACGGCTGTGCGGTTCAGCCGCTCCTGAAGGCGACGCCGCCTTTGGCGCCGAGCGTTCGGTCGCTGCCTCGGCAGGGGGTCAGGAAGTGCGGCATCCGTTGAACCCAGCGCCGCGTACGCGCGTTCTGCTCCTCATACGAGACCGGAAGGAACATGGCAGTGGACGCCGACAGCGCCAGGCAAGAGGCCGCAGCACCCGAAACCCCCGAAACGTCCCGGAGGCCCCCCTCCCTGCCTCCCGCTCCCCCCACCGCACCGCGCTTCATCCTCTACCTGGAGGGGACCAAGTACCGCCAGACCTTGCGTCAGTTGACCCTCTGGGCGCACCACGTACTGCTGCCGGTCTACGCCAGGGAGGTCACCTCCAACGCCCCCTGGTGCTCGCGCTGGTGGGAGCACCCCGAAGCGGTCGCCCAACTCCACGGCCTGTGGATGGCCTGGGGAGAACTGACGGGCCCCGGCTCGGAGATGACCGGGCCCGCTATCTGGCACCGCGACCATCTGGCGCCGGTGATGGCCAACCTGCGGGATCCGATGGGCCCCTTCGCCGGCTGCAAGCCCGGTGTCCACCGCTCGAAGGAGGCCCCTCCCGTCGACGCCGTCGACCCGTTCGGCGACTGAACGAAGCCCCACAACCGGCCGTTGAACCGTTCGCCCCGCAGCACAACCCGGCACATCACCATGAAGGCTGCTCCTCGTCATGCGCACGAAGCTCGATGCCGTCTCCATCGCCGCCGTACTCATTCGGCCGGCCGGAGGCGTCGCGGTGACAGCCGGCTGAACCCGGGTCGACTGAACCCGGGCCGTCCGGGGCCGGGGCGTTCTTGGGGGCCGCGGGGCTGTCGGCCTGTCGCCCCTCTCGGCCCACAGCTGACGGAGGACTCCGATGCCGGTTGCCGCCGTCGGCTCGACCGTCTGCTCTCCGGGCTGGCGGTGCTGAACCCCCGGGCGTGCGCGAGCCGTTGTGCCTTTCGAACCGGCGTCGGTGTTCAGTCGACAGATCGCAGCCGGCAAGGTCGGGGAGGTACGCACATGCCTGCTACCCATACGTGGCGGTTCGCGCCGCGTGGTCTGATGCGGCGGCGTCGGTCCGTGTCGGACGCGGATGGATGTTATTCCCGTCAGGACCTGCCGCGACCGGTCGGTAGTGCCCCGCGGCTTCCCGAGTCCCCGCTGCCTTCTGGCCTGCCGGCGTTGCCGACGGGATTCGAGCCGGCGACTACGACGAGTCGGGCCCGCCCGTTCCTCGACACCGTGGCTGCCGGGCGTTGAACCGTTCTCCCCGAGCGGCCCGTTGTCGCTGGGACAGCACCTCCGACCTGAATGCATCGCGGCCGGGTGGGGTGTCATGGGCGATGATCTCGATCATCGCCCAGTGGTAGTGGCGATCGCCCTTGGTGCCGTGTCCGGTCCGCAGCCGCTGCCGGGCCCCGCAGGGCGGCTTCGCCAGGACGAAGGCGCAGTTCGCGGCCACCGTAGACCTCATCGGCCGCGACCCAGCGGGCCGGGAAACCGGCAGCGCGGGCGTGAGCGAGCATCACCGCAGCCTGCTGCGGCTTGGTCGTGAAGAGGCAACTCGTCGGGCACTCCGGCCAGCCGGCGGCGCTCGTCGGTGGCGGCCCAGTCTCGCGTCAGGTACAGAACGGGTCGATCAACGCGTTCCCGGCGGCGCTCGCACAGCTGAGATGCACGGCGACCTGGCACAGACCGACTCCGCGCAGCGTTCCGGAATCCCGGATCCAAGCGGTTCTCCCAGCGCAAACGCGCTGAAGGGAAATCCCGCAAGCAAGCCGTCCTGACGCTTGCCCGGCGCCGTCTCAATGTTCTCTGGCCCTCATCCGGGATCACAGGCTCTTCGGGACCGTCTTTGCCCGCGCCGATGCCACAACGACATGACGCCTTCACCCGCATGTCACCACAGCCACTTGACAACCTGATTCCGTGGCTCGGTGTGCCGTCACCAGTAATTCGCCGTCGGCCGACGCGGCGGCCGAATCCACTGGACGTTGCCACCGGGACGCCCCGCCAGTACCACCGAGGCGGCGCACCGCGTTTGTGTGAGTCCCGAGGACGACTCGCTCCGCTTTGGATCGTCCACTGAGATCACCGCAACCCGGGGGCAACCTCCAGTGTGTCCGGGCTGGTCAGCGCCTTGAACCTCCCCTGCTTGAACTGGCGTGCCCACTGCTCGGGCCGCCGTGCTCCCGCCTTGCGGCAGAGGTCATTTGGTCAGTGCTGATTCGGGCCTGAACGGGTTGGATCTCACCCTGACCTGAGATACGAGCGGGGCGTATCTGCTCGTTGAGTCTGGTCAGATACCTATAGGTCGGGCTGTCCCTGTACGACCGGGGATTGCTGTGCTTGATCTCGGTCTTCAGTTCGGCGATCACCGACACGTACTCGGCGTGAGCGAGTGCTTGAGCATAACCGACCCCGCCGGAGGCGTTCCGCTCAAGGAATTCTCTCGCGGGCTGGCCCACGATCTCCCGAGTTCGGCTTGAGATCTTTCCGTCGATGGAGGCCAGATATCCCACGTTCTGCATGTTGCTCGTCACCGCCGCCATCTGCCTGGCGGCGGATTCTTGGAAGGCGGTGTCGTCGCGCGGTAGGTTCATGTTGCTGAAATCGCCGACATGGTTGTCGAAAGAGTTCGTCACGCCGCCATGGGTGGCCTCGTGTACCGCGACCGATTGAGCTGATCCCAGGGTCCGTGAACCGCCGGGCGCGCCGTAACCGCCCTCGAATGTCGAGGGGTCGTAGTCGATGGAGTCTCCCTCCTCCCTCTGTACGTATGTGGGCCGGGTTCCGTTGTCGACCTGATTCAGCCTCACCCCGTCCAGAGATGACTCTGCGAAGTCGCGGACATCTGCTGTGTCGCTGCTGGATGTCGATCCCGGCGAATACCGTCCGCCGAACGCCTCCGTCGCGTCACGGAGCCGTTGCCGTTCGGGTCGTTGATGCCTGGCCTCTTCGTTTCCCAATGGGTCCATGCCGTCTCTCCTCTCGGATACAGTCCGGTAGGCGGTGACCACCTCCCGGCGTCGACACAACGGCTACCGACTCACGTTGGTTCAATGCCATGAATGAACCTCCCGGCCTCGCTGCACGTTGTGATCACACCGACCCGCAGCCGAGAACGATCGGGATGAGATGCCGCTGTGACATCCGCAACGTCTCACGACGACGACCACCAGGAACCACGCTTCATTCTCTACTTGCAAGGCGCTGCGTATCAGACGGCGATCCGGCACCTGGCTGAGTGGGTCCACTTCGCGCTCCTCCCGCTCTACGGGAAGGAGGAAACTCCGTCCTCGCCGTGGTGCCCCCTGTGGTGGAAGCATCCCGAAGCCGTGGCCAGGCTGCACGGGCTGTTCATGGCCTGGCACGATCTCACCAGCGAAACGTACGAACGGAGCGGACCATCGAGCTGGCATCGGGACCACCTGGGCACCACGATGGAGGAACTACGTGATCCGAGAGGCACACTTGCAGGATGCAAGGCAGGCCGGCACCAGGCAAAAGAAGCTCCCCTGACGGAGGAGTACACCACGCCGCCGAAGTCGACGGCTGATTCCACGAGGCGCACGACACCAGAGTTCATCTTCTACTTGGAAGATGACGGCTACAACGCAGAACTGCAGAAGCTGACATCCTGGGTCCGGTATTTGATCATGCCGTACTACGGCCGTGAGAGAAGCTCCGATGCACCTTGGTGCTCCCGGTGGTGGGAACACCCGGAGGCCGTCGGCCGGTTCCACGCCCTTTGGATGGCCTGGGACGACCTCACTGGCTGGGACACGGACCTGACGGGACCGTCAGTCTGGCATCGGGACCACCTTGGCCCCGTGTTGAGGGCGCTGAGGCACCCCGCCGGCCCCTTCGCGGGATGCCGGCCTGGTTACCATCGTGCCCTGGCTCCGCCCCGAGTTGAGCCATTTCCCCGTGACGCACCGCCACCGTTCACGCCCGCCCCGACCGGCTACCTGCCGGATGGTCAAGGCGCGTTCGCCCAACGGCACTATCCGCCTCCATTGCGGCAGTGAACTCTTTCAGCGTGGCCACCGATCAGGTGAAGGCTTCCGTGGCCGCAACGCACGAGGCTCGCGTGCCGTCGGGGGAGGTGTTCGACCGTCTTCGTCACCCAACCGAGCCGCTGGGCACGGAACGGACGGATCACCAAAACCCGCAGAGGGGCCTACACCCTCCTGCCCGACGCGCCACAACCGCTGCCAGAAAGCAGGTTGACCTGCGGAGGAAAGCCGTAACTTCGCGGCATTGGCACAGGAACTGAGTCGGTTGCGTGACCGAGCGGAATCCCCCAAGGCCCTCGCCCCGGACGCGAAGCGCTGAACCAACGCGCGCACATCTCCTACGAGCCCTACGAGGTCAGGTATTCGTCGCCGGCCACCGGCGCCGCACGGTTCGCGGCGCGGGGTCTGTTGGAGCGGCGCCGGTCCGCGTCGGACGCGGACGGGTGTTATTCCCGTCAGGACCTGCCGCGACCGGTCGGCAGTGCCCCGCTACCTTCCGAGTCTCCGCTGCCCCCCGGCCTGCTGCCGTTGCCGGCGGGATTCGAGTGGGCGGCGAGGACGAGTCGGGCCCGTCTGTTCCTCGACACGGTGGTTGCGGGGCGTTGAACTGTTCGTCCCCGGCGGCCCGTTGTCGCTCATGACGGCACCTCCGACCCGATGCGGGGCCAGGCGCGGAAGCCTGATCGCGGTCCGTCGCGCGGTGGTTGAGCGTCCGGCGTTGAACCGCCCTGCTCCGACGGCCCGTTGTGCCTCACGTCAGCACCTCCGACCCGAAAGAGGGGCACCGTGGCCGACGACAATGCGGCGTCCGCAAGCCGGAAACGGCTGACGAAGAGTCCCGAGCCCAAGCCCACGCGCGCGGTTCAGTTGGCGCAGGCCTTGCTCAAGGACGAGCGTCGGCTGCGGGGTTGGCATCGCCGCAACGGAGCGCGTCTGACCGGCGCGGGCCCCTTGGAGGAGATGTGGGACACGCTCCGTGAGCTCCTGGACCGCGTCCTGGGGCGAACGCGGGGAGCGCGGGGCGGAGGGGCCGGGCCCGGAAGCGGACAGGAGGCCGGAGCGCCCGGCGGTGGACAGGGGTTCGGCCCGTCCGGTGGCGGGCAGGAGGCCGCGCCCGGTGGGGCTCCCCTGCCGGACTCGGGCGGCCGGACTCGGGCGACGACGGCCGAGCCGCCGTACATGTCCTCATCGGAGATGTCCGCGTTCGAGCGGCTGGGAGAGCTCGAAGCGACCGTGAAGAACCTTCCGATACTCGAACGGGAGGCCTTCGAGAACGAGATTCTGCGCCTGATCGGTGAGGACGCCGAGCCGAACAAGTGGAAGACGGCATACGACAAATCGCCTGGGCGCATGCCGCTTGTCACGGAGTACGCCAACAACGCCTATATGAGGAAGCTCCGGGACGAAGGGCCTCCGGACATCGACCCGGAGACGCAGGCACTCCGGGACCGCTGGGAGCGCCCGGCGTCATCCAGAAGCCCCTCGACGCGGGGGGCGGCTTTCCAGGATCCGAGCGAGGAACGCCTCTCCGACGGCAATGCCTTCCTCGCGGCCCGCCGGAGGGAGGAACTGGGACACGGCACCGAGCCGTCCGCTCCGCCGAGTCCCACGCTCTCGGCATCCGACAGAGACGTCGAGCCGCTCTCGCCCGGCGAGGTGTCGCCCGTGCTCGGCCCTGTGGGGCTGGCGCTCATCAACGACCCCTCGCTCCCTTACCGCCCTTCGCCGCGTTCCGGTGCCACTGAGACGGCGGCGACGAAGGCTGTTCGGTCGGACAGCGACGGGCACGCTCGGCCGATGGGACGACGGTAAGACATCCCCCGCCCGCTGAACCATCCACCACCCCCATCCGTCGTGCCAGCGGCGGCGACACCTGATCGTCGCGCCCCCGCGCGCAAGCCCGACGGAGAGGCACGCTCCATGCGCAGACGCACGTCATTCCTGCTCGCCCTGCTGCTGGTCATCGTCGGAGTCTCCGGCACCGCCATAGCGATCCAGACCCACCGCTCCAGCGGCACGGACCTCAAGGGAACGCCGGCCGCCGACGTAGGCACCGCCGACCACACCGTCACCCTGCGGAACAACACGGACAGCCGGATCTGGGTCGGCAGCGAGGTCAACGCCGACGGCTCGGCCGCGCTCACCGGGCTGCCGGCGCTGGACCCGGGGCAGTCCGCCACCCTGACCGTCCCGGAGCACGAGGGTGCCGGGCACTGGCGCGGCACCTTCTTCGCCCGCCAGGGATGCAGTGGTGAGGACGGCAGCACGTTCCACTGCGCCGTCGGCGACTGCGGACCCTACGCCGACCACTGCAGTGTCGGTCAACAGCCCACCGGACTGGCCGAGTTCAACTTCGACCCGGCCGACTCCCTGGCCCCCTGGTACGACGTCAGCTACGTCGACGCCGTCGCCGCGCCCGTCACCATCACGCCGAACGACGTGACGCCGCCGCAGAGCGGTGAGTGCGCGGTGGCCGGGTGCGCCGAGGATCTGCTGTCCGCCTGCCCGGCCGACGACCTGACCAAGGACCCGGGTACCGGGCGGTCGCTGGTGTGCGTCAATCCGAACCGGGACGCGAAGACCCCGTACAGCGACATGATCAACCAGAAGTGCCCGACGGCGTACGCCTGGTCCAAGCAGGACGCCGAGCCGGGCAACAAGGTCATGTACCAGTGCACCAAGTGCAGCGGTCTGACCGTCGCCTTCGGAACCGGCACCCCCGCCCCGGCCGACCCCGGGACCGTCGCCCAGCCCGCACCCGCCACCCAGCCCGTCACCACCGCCGCCCCGACCCGCAAGGGCGTCAGCCTCAACGCCGTCGACGGTGCCTCCCAGGCGCTCGCCGACTCGGGCGCGTCCTGGTACTTCAACTGGGCCTCCTCCACCGGCGCGGTCACCAAGCCGGACGGTGTCGACTTCGTCCCGATGATCTGGGGCCCCGGCTCGGTCACCGACGCCGAACTGGGCGCGGCCGTCCAGAACGGCAGCAAGGAACTCCTCGGCTTCAACGAGCCCGACAACGCGGGGCAGTCCAACATGACGCCCGAGCAGGCCCTGGACCTGTGGCCCCGGCTGGAGTCCACCGGACTGCGGCTGGGCGCGCCCGCGGTGGCCTCCGGCGCCGCCGACGACGGCGGCTGGCTGGACCGCTTCATGAAGGGGGCGGGCGACCGCGGTCTGCGCGTCGACTTCATCCCCGTGCACTGGTACGGCTCCGACTTCGGCCCCGACGCCGCCAACCAGCTGCGCGGCTATCTGCAAGCCGTCTGGGACCGCTACCACAAGCCGGTCTGGCTGACCGAGTACGGCCTCATCGACTTCTCCCAGGGCACCCCTCGCTATCCCAGCGAGCAGGAGCAGACCGACTTCATCAGGTCGTCGACACAGATGCTGGACAGCCTGAGCTTCGTGGAGCGCTACGCGTGGTTCACGCTCTCCACGCAGACCAGCCCGACCGGCCTCTACGACGGGACGACCGCCAACGCCAGCGGCCGTGTCTACCACGACGCGAACTGACCCGGAAGGTGAACCATCCTCAACTCCCGCCCGTTGTACGGGTGCAGCCTGGCCGTGTCCTCGCCCTCCGGGGCCACGGCCAGGTCTTGACGGACAGGAGGTTCTGGTCAGGCGGCCCACTCTGACGCGGCGTCCTGCGTGCCGGCATCAGGCGAACCGTTCTGCAGCCGGTCGAGGCGGTAGCGGACCTTCCCGGCGTCCCGGTGGTCGAACTCCTCGAAGATCGCCAGTGCCTGCCGCCAGCTGTCACGGGCGGCCTCCGGTTCACCGGCGGCCAGTCGGGTGTCACCGAGGTTGCCCAGGGTGTGGCCCTCTCCCCACCGGTTGCCGATGTCCCGGTGCGCCTTGAGGGCCTGGTGGTAGTACTCGACGGCGTCGTCGTAGCGATGGAGGCGGCTGTGGACCGTACCGAGGATGTCGAGGGTGACGCCTTCGACCCAGCGGTTGCCGCTGGCGCGCAGGACGGTCAACGCCTGCTCCAGGCAGTCGACGGCCTCGTCGAACCGGCCGAGCCGCTGGTAGGCGTCGCCCAGGTTGGCCAGGGAGATTCCCTCGCCCCAGGCGCTGCCGACGACCCGTTCCATGGCCAGCCCTCTGCGGATGTACTCGACCGCCTTGCCGAGTTGGCCGGACTGGAGATACGCGTCTCCCAGATTGGTCACGGCCGACCCCCTGGCGTCCGCGTCCCCGAGCTCCCGGTAGGCGACCATCGCCTCGCGGAAGTGGTCGACGGCGTCGATGAGCCGGCCCGAACCGCGCAGCGCGGCGGCCAGGTCCGCGAGGCCCTGCGCCTCGCCCCAGCGGTCGTCGTCGGCGCGGGCGGCGGCCAGGCCCGCCCGCGCGGTGTCGACCCAGTCGTGCGTATGGCTGCGGAGGTAGAAGAACCCCCACAGGACGGCGGGCAGCCGCCACGCGACACCCGGCAGGCCGGAACCGGCCGCCTGGTGCACCGCGGTGACCAGGTTGGCCCGCTCGGTCTCGCACCAGTCCAACGCCTGGTCGTGCGTCGTGAACTCCAGGGGACGGCACAGGGGCGGCGGCGGTTCGAGGGAGATCCGGCGACGCTGCGGCGTGATGTGCGGATAGGCGGCGTCGGCGGTGTGCAGATACCAGGCGAGCAGCCGCTCCACGGCCCACTCCCGCTCCTGCGGCGCTTCCACGGCCTGGACGCGCTCGGTGGCGTAGACGCGCAGAAGGTCGTGCAGGGTGTAGCGGCCCGGGAAGTGTTCGGTGAGCAGGTGGGCGCGGGTGAGTTCGACGAGCAGGCCGCGCGCCTCCCGCAGGGGGAGCCCGGCGAGGGCGGCCGCCGCGGGCGCGGAGATGTCGGGTCCCGAGTGCAGGCCCAGCAGGTGGAACATGCGCGCGGCCGGCGCGGACACCGCGTTGTACGACCAGGAGAAGACGGCCCGTACGTCGGTGGTGATGTCGTCGCCGGACGCGAAGGCGTCGAGGCTGCCGTGGCTGGCGCGCAGTTCCTCGGCGATGGCACTGAGCGGGAAGCCGGGATGGGCGACGGCATGGGCGGCGACGATGGCCAGCGCCAGCGGCAGCCGGGCGCACCGCGTGATGATCTCGTCCGTCGCCCGCGGTTCCGCCGCCGGTCGGGCGGTGCCGAGACGGCGTGTCAGGAGGTCGTGTGCCTCGGCGGGCGTCAGCTGGTCCAGCGTCAGCGGATGCGCCCCTTCCCCGGCGACCAGGCCGGTGAGCCGGTTGCGGCTGGTGACGATGACCAGGCAGCCGGGGGAGCCGGGCAGCAGCGGGCGGACCTGGTCGGCGTCACGGGCGTTGTCCAGGAGGACCAGCATCCGTCGCCGGGCGAGCATGCTGCGGTACAGCGCCGTCTGGGCGTCGAGGCCGGCGGGGATCCGCATCGGGGGGACGCCGAGCGCCCCGAGGAAGGCGCGGATCGCCTCGTCCGCCGTCACGAGCGAGCCGGTCGGATCGAAGCCGCGCAGGTTGACGTAGAGCTGCCCGTCGGGGAAGCGGCCGGCGATCTCGTGCGCCCAGTGCACGGCCAGGGTGGTCTTGCCTATGCCGGCCATGCCGCCGATCGCGCTGATCACCACCGTGGGCGGGGCGTCGCCGTCCTCGGGCCACAGGGCTCGGACCTGGTCGAGTGCGGCGCTTCGACCGACGAACGTCGGCAGATCGGCGGGCAGTTGAGCCGGGCGGGCCGCGTGCATGACGACCGGGGCGGCCGGGGGCGCCGGGGAAGCCGGCTCCGTCGGCTCCTTCGGCTGAGGTGTCGTCCGCTCGGGCGGGCCGGGGTCCAGGGTCGCGTCGGCCGCCAGTATGCGGTCGTGCAGGTCCCGCAGCGCCGCACCGGGTTCGATGCCCAGCTCGGCCACCAGGGTGCTCCGTGCGCCGCGGTAGGCCGCCAGCGCCTCGGCCTGCCTCCCGGAGCGGTAGAGCGCCAGCATCAGCAGCCGGCACAGCTGTTCCCGCAGCGGGTGCTTGCCGGTCAACGAGATCAGCTGGGCGATCACCTCGCCGTGCCGTCCGCTTTCGACCTCGATGTCCAGCCAGGTCTCCAGCGCGGCCAGTCGCTCCTCGTCCAGCCGGGAGCCCTCGGACTCGGCCAGGGGGCCGGAGAGACCGGCCAGCGCCGCTCCCTGCCAGCCGCCGAGCGCGGCGCGCAGCAGTTCCGCGGCGGCGGACGACCGCCCGGTGGCGCGCAGCGTCTTCGCCTCCGCGACGCGCTGCTCGAACACGGCGAGATCCAGGCCGTCCTCCGGCAGCCGGACCAGGTATCCGTCCCCGACCGACACGACCACCTGTGGCGGTTCGGCCGCCTTCCGGCCCGGCTCCAGGACCTTGCGGAGGCGCGACACGTAGGTCCGCAGGACGGACACGGCGGCCGACGGCTGCTCCTCGCCCCAGACCGCGTCGAGGAGTTCGCCGAGTGCGACAGACCGGCCCCGCCGTAACAGCAGCGCGGCCAGGACCGACCGCTGCTGTGGCGAACCGAGGTCCAGTTCCTGTTCACCCCGCCATGCCCGGACCGGACCCAGCACGGCGAAACGCAGGGAGTCTTCGTATCCGTTCACCCCCCGGACTGTACTCAACAGCCTTGCCGCACAAGGCACCTGACGGAGTGTGGCTCGTCCCGTCCGGCCGACACGGGCCCGTGGCCGAGGAATTGAACCGTTCCTCCACGGCGCCCGTTGCGCTACCCGGGGACTGTCACGCCGTTCCCGACCGGGGCCGTTTCGGCCGGGAAGCGTCAGAAAGGAAGAGTCATGAGCCGGGGTGAAGAGACGGACGAGCCGATCACGGGGGACGATCAGGCCGTGTCCGGGGAACCGGTGGATCTCGGCAAACCGGAATCCGCCGAGGAGCCGTCCGCGCCGGCGCCGCGCCACTCGGTGGTCATCTCCGGAGACGGCTCGGCCGCGATCGACGGCGAACCCGTACCGCTGGCGGAGGGAGAGGCGGTCGACGCCGCGATCCTCGACAGACTGCACGGATTCGCCCGTGACCGGAACACCACCGTGACGGCGACCATCTCCGATCCCACCGCGGGTTACGTGGCGTTCGTCGAGGTCGCCCCCGACGGTTCGAGCAGCCTTCTGGAACAGCAGCAACAGGAGCAGCAACAAGAGCAGCAACAGGAGCGGGAACACCGGGAGTTGCCGCCCGAGCCCGCCGAACTCGCGCTGGGCGTCGAGCCGTTCGGACCCGTTGCGGGAGCCGGAGCCGGCCCTGCCGAAACCGCCGACGACGATCTCGATGACGACGACGAAGCCGCCGATGAAGACGGCAACGAAGACCGTGACGAAGACGATGAAGAGGACGACCGCGACGAAGTCTTCGACGTCGACGCGTACGCACGGGAGCAGCAGCGGCAGCGCCGGCTCACCGGGCCGCCCCCGCCCGTCGCCCGCCCGAGTTCGAAGGTCGCCACGGGGAACGGGTCGCGTCAGTCGGACGACGAGTACGGGTCGCCCGGTCTGCTCCACAAGCCCCTGGTCGTCGGGCCGGTGGCCGTCGGCGTGGCCGCTCTCATCATCGTTCCGCTGGTGATCCTGGGCAGCGGCGCACCGAGCGACGGAGGCCGCCAGAAGCAGACCGCCCGTTCGAGCACCGAGACGAGCGGGGCTCCGCAGGCGAAGGAGACGGCGCCGACCGCCTCCTCGACCGCGAGCACACCGCCCCCACTGCCCAGCGCGACGGCCACCTCGGCGTCGGCCAAGCCGAAGGCATCGAAGGGCGCGAAGACCCCGAAGAGCGGCGGCGGGGGCGCAGGGGGCGGCGGAGGCGGAGGAACGGGAGGCGTGACAGGGGTCACCGTCACCGTGACCGCCAAGCCACCCCGGGCCACCGTGACCGCGAAGCCCGCGCAGGACACCGCCGCCACCGCGGTGACACGGCTCCACCGGAGCGACCCGTCCGGGCGGCACATCTGCTACCGCGCGTACCTCTCCGGGCAGGGCTGGCAGAAGCCCGTCTGCGACGGCACGCTCGCCGGAACGACGAGCGGGACCCATCCGATCAAGGCCCTCAACATCGCGGTGTACGGCGGCGGCGGCTCGGCCGCCAACGCCTTCGTGCACGACCCCAAGTCGACCAGTGGCCAGGGCAAATGGGAACCGCAGTGGACGGCCGTCATCGGCGACGGCAAGAACAACTACATCGGCAGCACGAAGTCGAGCGCCCCCTACATGACGGGCTTCGCCATCAACATCGGCAGCGGCCAGATCTGCCGGACCGCCAAATCCCACGGCTACGACTGGGGCAGTTCGGACTGCACCCAGCCACGCCCCGGCTTCATCTTCGGCGGCACCCTGGAGAACACGCGCTGGCTCCAAGCCGTCAAGCTCTGGGTGTGAAGTCCTCTGCACCAGGTGGTGAGCAGCTCGTCGAGTTCGCGGTGCGGCGCCGGGGCGGCCCTGTCGTCCGACGCGGCGGCCTGGCGGGCGAGCGGTCCCCAGGAGTCGGCGACCATGTCGTAGAGGCCTTCGGCCATCCACTCCAGCACGCGCCGGAGCGGGTCGTCCTCGGGCGGCGGCAGGAAGCCGCGTGCCTTGTCGAGTACGGCGGTCATCTTGCGTCCGCCGTCCAGGAAGGTCGGCCAGGTCGCGCAGGGCGTGTTCGGCATCCGGGCAAGGGGACAGGTCCTCGGCCGAGTCGCTTGCCCACATGGGGACTTCGACGATCGCGGTGACACCGCCGTAGCGCAGGGGTGCGCACCAGGTGGACGCGCCGATGTCCTCCGAACCGGCGGCCAGGCGGTCGGTGCGGTCCGGCGGGGGCAGGACGTGGACGGCGGGACTGGGGTTCTCCCAGTACAGGGCGTCGTACGTGCCGTGCTGGAGCGGGATGCCCAGTTCGGCGGCGGACGTCCGGAAAGGCGCGGCCAGTTCGGGGAGGCCGGAACGGCCGTAGTTCGTCGATCAGTTGGAAGAGGGTGCGGCTCTCGGGGAGCGGGTTCGCGATGATCGGCGCCGTCCGGATCGGGGCAGCACGGCCGGAAGATCGGTGGATTTCTCGAAACATTCGATCGAAACATTCGGAATTCAGATCTTGAGCCTTCGCCATTTTCTTTACCTCTCCCGCCGTGAATCGTTCAAGGTGCTGCGTGAGCTGCGCATTCTCGGTAAGTCTCTTCCCTGATAGGTCGGCGAATATTTCGCACTCAACACCGAAACCATTGACAGTTGACAGGGACGTACCAACACTGACGCCGCATGGAGAACACACCCGCACGCACGACAAAACGCTTCAGGCTGTTGGTCAGCGGCGCCTGCGCTCTGCTGCTGGCCCTCCTCGCGGCGATGACCCTGCCCGGCACCGCCAGCGCCGACACGGTCGTCACCACGAACCAGACCGGCACCAACAACGGCTACTACTACTCGTTCTGGACCGACACCCAGGGGTCGGTCTCCATGAACCTCGGCTCCGGCGGCAGCTACGGCACCACGTGGCGCAACACCGGCAACTTCGTGGCCGGCAAGGGCTGGAGCACCGGTGGCCGCCGCAGCGTGACGTACTCGGGGACCTTCAACCCGTCCGGCAACGGCTATCTGTCGGTGTACGGATGGACGTCGAACCCGCTCGTCGAGTACTACGTCGTCGACAACTGGGGCACCTACCGGCCCACCGGAACGTACATGGGCACCGTCACCAGTGACGGCGGCACGTACGACATCTACAAGACCACGCGGTACAACGCCCCTTCCGTGGAAGGCACGAAGACCTTCAACCAGTACTGGAGCGTCCGGCAGACGAAGCGCACCGGCGGCACCATCACCACCGGCAACCACTTCGACGCCTGGGCCCGCGCCGGAATGCCGCTGGGCAGCTTCAAGTACTACATGATCCTCGCGACCGAGGGCTATCAGAGCAGCGGGAACTCCACCATCACCGTCCGGTGACCACCCAACTCCCGATGCCGGAGGACCACTTCACATGAAAGCCGCACCGCGCACAGCACCGCACCTCTCGTTACGCTCTCTGGTCGCCGGGCCGGCCGTCGTCGCCCTGGTTGCCGCGGGCACCCTCGCCGTTGGCCTGAACACCCCGGCGCTTGCCGCCACTTGCTCCGGCTACGTCGGGCTCACCTTCGACGACGGCCCGTCCGGCAACACGCCCAGCCTGCTCAACTCGCTGAAGCAGAACGGTCTTCGGGCCACGACGTTCAACGAGGGCAGGTACGCCGCTGCGTACCCCGCACAGGTCAGGGCGGAGGTCGCCGCCGGTATGTGGGTCGGCAACCACAGCTACACCCACCCGCACCTGACACAGCAGACCCAGGCGACGATCGACTCGGAGATCTCCCGGACCCAGCAGGCCATCGCGGCGGCGGGCGGCGGCACGCCCAGGCTGTTCCGGCCGCCGTACGGCGAGACCAACGCCACGGTGAAGGCCGTAGAGGCCAAGTACGGTCTGAAAGAGATCATTTGGGACGTCGACTCGCAGGACTGGAACGGCGCGAGCACCGACGCGATCGTCCAGGCGGCGGGCCGGCTCACCAACGGCCAGATCATCCTCATGCACGACTGGCCGGCCAACACGGTCGCGGCGATCCCGCGGATCGCCCAGGGCCTCGCCGCCCGCCATCTGTGCGCCGGAATGATCTCCCCGCAGACCGGCCGCGCCGTCGCTCCTGGATAGTCGCTCCCGGACAGGGACGGCAACGGCGTCCACGCGGCGCGGCGACGAAGGCCGCCGCGCCGCGTGTACCACCCGCCGCACGCCCCTGACCAGGGGATCCGCCGTCGCTTTCAGGTTGTGTTCAGGCTCGGACGGGCCTCGGGAAACTCATGCACCGGAAGGTCCAAAGCTCTGGCAAAGAGGTCTGGGGCAATGGCCGAAGGCCATGTCATCGTGGCTGACATGACGACTGATCACCTCACTCACGACAGGCCTTCGCGCCGCATTCGGCACGCGGCGAGCAAGGTGCCGGAGGTGACCGTCTACTTCTGGATCATCAAGGTGCTGACGACCGGCATGGGTGAGACGGCCTCCGACTTCCTGGCCCACGCGTTGGGCCCGATCCCCGCCGTCGGTCTCGGCGGTGTCGCCCTGGTGGCCGCCCTGGCGGTGCAGTTCGCGGTGCGGCGGTACGTGGCCTGGATCTACTGGACCGCGATCGTCATGGTCAGCGTGTTCGGCACGATGGCCGCCGACGTCCTGCACGTCGGCCTCGGCGTCCCGTACGCGATCTCCACACCGTTCTTCATGGTCGTACTGACCGCCGTCTTCGTCCTCTGGTACCGCAGCGAAGGCACCCTGTCGATCCACAGCATCCACACCCGGCGCCGCGAGGGCTTCTACTGGGCCGCCGTGCTCGCCACGTTCGCGCTGGGCACGGCCTGCGGGGACCTCACCGCCACGATCGGCCTCGGCTATCTGGGCTCCGCCGTCCTGTACGGCGTCGCGATCGCGGTACCGGCCATCGCGCACCGGTGGGGCAGCCTGAACGCGGTGGGCGCGTTCTGGGCGGCGTACGTCCTCACCCGCCCGCTCGGCGCGTCCGTCGCCGACTGGATGGCCCTCAGCCACCAACGGGGCGGTCTCGCCTGGGGACTCGGTCCGGTCACGCTGGCCTGGACGGCGGCCATCCTCGGCTTCGTCGGCTACCTCGCCGTCTCCCGCAAGGACGTCGGGCAAGACGCCCTGGCGTGACGGTCCGGCGTTCGGTGCGTGGTCATCCGGTGCGTGGTCGTCCGGTCGGCAGGCTGACCACGCACCGTGCTCCTGGGGCGTGCCCGGAGTCGTAGGTCACCTCGCCGCCCGCCGAGCGGGCCAGACGGCGTGCCGGCGGCGGCCCGAGGCCCGCGCCGTCGTGGCCGTCGCCGGGATCCGCACGCCGGCCGGGCTCGAAGAGCCGCGCGGCGAACGAGGCCGGTACGCCGGGGCCGTCGTCCATGACACCGACGCGTACGCCGTCGGGGGCGCGGTACGCGCGCACGGTGACGGCCGAGTCGGCGTAGCGGCGGGCGCTGGTGAGCCAGCCGGCGGAGGGCGGCGGTGGCGGTGGCCTGCGCCGGGTGGTGGGTGTCGCTCATGAGGGGTGGTTGCCGATCGGGCGGGGTGGCAGGCGGCGGAGGGGCGCGGTGACGGTGGCCTGCGCCGGGTGGTGGGTGTCGCTCATGAGGGGTGGTTGCGGATCCGGCGGGGTGGCAGGTCGTGGAAGGCGGCGGTCACGGGGTCTGCGGCCGGTGTCGGGCGCCGCTCGTGCCGGGGTCGGCGATCCTGCGGGGTGGCAGGTGGTGGAGGGTCCTGGTGGCGGCGGTCATGGGGGCGGGCCTGCGGCCGGTGTCGGGAACCGCTCGTGAGAGGTGGCCGCCGATGCTGCGGGCGTGCGGGCGTGCGGGCGTGCGGGCGGGACGGTAGGTGGTGACTGGGGACGGTCAGGGCGGCCCGCTGTTCGTGTCGGGTGTCGCTCATGACGGGGTCGCCGGCCCGGCCCGGCGCGTCGCGTTGGACACCAAGCGATCCTCACGGCGTCCACCGCTGCCCGCGGCCGGCGCCGGATGCCGCTCATGACAACCGGTGCCCGACCCCGCGGGCCGTCCCGATCGTCCGGGCGCTGCCCGCCTCCCGGAGTTTGCGGCGCAGGCGGGTCAGGTACTGGTCGAGGGTGTTGTTGTGGACCCGGGCGCCTTCGGGCCAGCCCGCGCGGATCAGCTCGCGGCGGCTGACGATGCCGCCGGAGGCCGCCATCAGCGCGGCCAGGAGGCGGAACTCGGTCGGCGTCAGGTCGACCCGGGTGTCCCGGACGTCCACCGTGTGCCGGACGGCGTCCAGCACCAGGTCTCCCGCCGTGGCGGTCGGCGGTGGCGCCGCCCGCTTCAGGGCGGCCCGCAGCCGCGCCGCGAGTTCGGCGAGATGGAACGGCTTGGGCAGATAGTCGTCGCCCCCGGCCGAGAACCCGGACAGCCGGTCGGGCAGCCGGTGATGCGCGCTGAGGAAGATCACCGGCGAGAGGAACCCGTTCGCCCGCATCGCCTGGCACACGTCCCGCCCGTCCGCGTCGGGCAGCCCGATGTCGAGCACGGCGGCGGAGACGTCGGCGGTGGCCAGGCGCAGGGCGGTGGCGCCGTCCGGCGCGGGGACGGGGTCGTAGTCCTCGTCGCGCAGTCCGCGCATCAGCACGCCCCGCAGGGCGTGATCGTCCTCGACGACCAGGATGGTCCGACGCATGATCCTCCCTGACTACAATCCTGTAGACGGTCTACGGAACTGTAGACGATGCGGGGACGGGAGTGCGCCGCGAGCCGGTCAGGATGCGTTCAGGTGGCCCGCCTGCCGCACTGCGCAGGTCGCTCGTCGCTCCCGAGGCCGGCGTCCTGAAGAAGCGCACCGAGGCCGCGCCCGCCCTAGGCGGGGAGCTCCGGCAGCCGGATTCCGGCGTCGGCCAGCAGTCGTCGTTCCGCCGCGGTGAACGTCGGCGCTTCGAGCTGGGGCCGCAGTGGCCCGATCAGCGCCGCCGCGAGGACGCCGGGCCGGAGCAGGGCCGTGCCCGGGGACTGGAGGGTGAGTACCTTCGTCATCGCGGTCGCCACGCGGTACGAGCCGGTGGCGGTGTGGGACAGCCGGCTGACGTACCGCTGGAGGAGCCGGTCGGCCGGGCCCGCGTTCCTGCCCTTTGTCGTCCTGTAGTGGATGTCCTGTCCTACGGCGAGACTCCAGGCGAGTTCGACGGGACGGGCGATGGCACGCTGCGCCGCGCGGGACAGGCCGTCGGCGAGGCCCAGGGACGCAAGTCGGGTGCGGAGCGCGACCGCGCCGATGGCCGCCACCGACATGCCGTGCCCGTACACGGGGTTGAACGCGGCGACCGAGTCACCGAGCGCGACCAGCCCTTCGGGCCAGGACGTGAGGCGTTCGTAGGAGAAGCGGCGGTTGACCGTGCTGTGGGTCAGGGCGACATCGGTGAGCGGCTCGGCGTGGGCCAGGAGGTCGGCGATCACGGGGTGGCGGAGAGTACGTGCGTACGGCTCGAACTCGGCCGCCTCGCGGGTGGGTTGGGCGCCCGGGGTGCCGATCAGGCTGACGTGCCAGCGGCCGTCCTCGATCGGCACGATGCCGCCGGTCCGGCCGGGTTCGCCCCGCCGCGGGTCGGCCTGCACGCTGATCACGGGCCAGTTCCGGGTGGAGACGGGGGCGCGGTAGATCCGGCTGGCGTACGCGAAACCGGAGTCGATGCGCTCCTCGGCCGCGCCGGAGACGCCCAACTCGGCCAGCCACTGCGGAGTCCGGGCCGCCTTTCCGGAGGCGTCGACGACCAGATCCGCGGTCAGTTCGGACTCGGTACCGTCCGCCGCGCGCAGCCGTACGCCGGTGACGCGGCGCGAACTCCCCAGCAGGGCGGTGACTTTGGTGTGCGGGCGCACGCTGACGCGCGGGTCCTTCAGCACTTGCCGGCGGACGACGGAGTCGGTGAGGTCGCGGCTCGCGGCGATCAGGAAGTGGGTGTCCCGCTGCCAGCGGCGGTACCAGCCCTCGGGCGAGTAGATCATCATGTTCGTCGTCATGGGCACGCGGTGGGCGCCCGCGCCCAGCAACTCCTCGACCGTGCCCGGCAGCAGGTCCTCGATCGCGTTCGCCCCACCCGACAACAGGACGTGGAAATGCGCCGCCTGGGGAACACCCGGGCGTGACCCGGGCCCCTCGGGCAGTCCGTGCGCCTCGATGATCTCGACGCTGTCGACATGGTCCTTGACCGCGGCGGCGGCGAGCATGCCGGCGAGGCTGCCTCCGACGACGACGGCACGGGTGGACATCCGGGATCCCCGGGACACTCGGGATACTCGGGACGCCTGGGGTGGCCGCTGCGGCGATTCACTCATGGGGGGAAGATAACAAGCCCAATTGACCTGCCACAGAGGGCAGTTGCTCCCCTGTCCGGCCCCTGTCCGCCCCCCTGTCCGACCCTCGTGTCACGCGCCGTCGAGCAGCGAGGCGAGTCCGCGGTCGAGGGACGGTTCCAGGGCCTCCCGGCCCGGTTCGGTCACCCGGTAGGTGCGGCGCAGGAAGTGGTGGAGGGCGACCGTGTCGAAGCGGATCATCGCGATGCCCTCCGGCGAGTGGAACTCGACGGCCGTGTGGGCGGGGCCGTACGGCCTGATGTGCACGTTGCCCATCCCGGCGGGGATCCCGAGACCCTCCTCCAGGAGCGCCCGCGCGAAGGTCCACGTCACCTTCTTGCCGTCGAGCGATATCCAGGCGGGGAAGAGGAGTTGGACGGCGAAGGGGTCGCCGGAGGAGTAGCGAAGGGTGACCGTCACCGCCAGCTCGTGGTCGTCGTCGGCGATCAGACGGGCGTTGGTGGGCTGTTCCAGGGTGAGATGGCGCATGGGCGGTCTCCGATTCGGGTGGGGCGGCGGCCGTTGTGCCGACACCCTCCTTGATCACGTGGAGGGGCCTTTGATTACGCCATCACGCAAGCCAATTCATGTGACCTGTGTCACCTTGCGGAACGACTGCAACTTTAATTGAAATTTTTGCCATCTAGGCTTACAAATCCTTCCCCGCCCCACTGGCAACTGGAGCGTTGCTGCCATGAACGACGGTCCCACCGCCGCGTACGCCCGGATCTACGAGGAGCAGCAGCCGCGCCTCGTCGCCTACGCCCGCTCGCTCACCCGGAACGCCTGGGTCGCCGAAGACCTCGTCGCCGAGGCGCACTTCAGGGTGTGGCGCAGGCTGTCCGCCGGGCACGAGATCGAGAACGTACCGGCGTACCTCATGACCACGGTGAAGCATCTCGCGACCGCGGCGGGCAGCGCCGCACGCGAGACGCCGCACGATCCGCAGGCCGACGAGCGGGCCGGCGCCGCCCCTGTGCACGCCCACGGGGGCGACCCGGCCGAACAGGTGTCGTCCACCGACCTGTTGGTGCGGGTGCTGGAGCAACTGCCCGAGCGCTGGGTGAAGGCGCTGTGGCTGGCCGAGGCGGAGGGCCTGCCGCTGGCCGCGATAGGCCCCCAACTCGGCACCAAGCAGGGCGCGACGGCCGTACTGCTGCACCGCGCGCGGGAGGGCATGCGGCAGGCGTTCCTGCGCGCCCAGACCGGCGCCCCGGACGATCCCGCCTGCCAGGTCCACTGGGCCCGTATGCCCGCGTACGTGCGCGGCGGCGCCACCGAGCGGCAGTCCGAACGGCTCCTCGGCCACGTCGACGCGTGCGACGACTGCCGCGCCCGGCTCGCGGCCCTGATGCGCGCCAACGACCGGCTGCCCGCGCTCGTGGCACCGGCCCTGCTGGTGTTCGTGCTCGGCGGCGCGGGCAAGTTCCTGCTCGCGTTCGGCGCGGGATCCGCCGGCGCGGCCACCGCCGCGGCCGGCGGTCATGGCGGCGGCTTGCTGCACGGCGTACGGCACGCGGCAGCCGGTGCGTCGAAGACGCAGATGGCGGCGGCGGTCGGCACGGCCGTCGCGGGCGCCGTCGCGGTGGTCGCCCTCCTCGGCGGCGCCGACGCCACCGAGGTCCCGGTCGCCAAGGGCCCGGTGGCCGAAGTCCCGGTGTCCCAGGCGCCGGTGGCGTCCGAGCCGCGGACGGGGAAGCCCTCGAAGGCGCCGCGCGCCCGCGGCCGTTCCGCGGCACCCGCGCCGGACGGGGCCAGAAGTGCCGTGTCTCCGGCCTCCCTTGGCACGACCGGCGACCGGTCGACCGGGACACCGGTGGGCAGCGGTGGCGGAACACCCGTTCCTACGGCTCCTGTTGCGACGCCTCCGGTGACCAGCGAGCCGGTTCCGATTCCCGTTCCGACCGCGCCTCCGACCGAGCCTCCCGTTCCACCGGTGACCCCGGAGCCGGAACCGACGCCGACTCCCACGCCGCCGGTGGTCACACCGCCGGTGGTCACGGAGCCGACCCCGGAACCGGCGCCTGTGTACCCGACGCCGACGGAACCGGCTCCCACGCCTCCCGTGAGCGAGGAGCCGACGCCGGAGCCGAGCGCTCCCGTGCAGGAGACCCCGGAGCCGGTCACTCCGGAGCCGACGACCCCGTACGAGCCGCCGGCACCGTCGCCGTCGCCCACGCCCGAGCCGTCGGTGGAAGCTCCAACCCCCGCCGATCCCACACCCGTTGAGCCCCCGGTCGGTGACCCGCCCTGTGGCCCGACGGTCGAGGAGGATCAGCCGATCGCGTAGGCGCGGTAGACCGTCTCCACCGAGGTGCCGCCGGTGGAGTCGGTCACCTGCGAGCGCAGGGCGACCGCGCCGGAGGCGGGGTTGTGCACGGCGGCCTTCCAGGAGGACCCGGAACGCGTGACGGAGACGGCCTTCCAGGTCCTGCCGCCGTCCGAAGACGCCCAGACCTTCAGGGACTTGACCGTCGACTTGGTGAACTTCGTGTCCGGGCCCTGGGAGCCGCGGCCGGCGCTGACGGTGACCGTCGTGGTGCTGTTCGCCGCCGCCTGGTTGTGGCTGTTGAGGCCGGCCGGCAGGAACCGTGTCATGAAGACGGGCGCGACCCTGCCCGACTTGGTCGGGTCGGCCTTGAACCGCCAGTCGAGGGTGATGCGCGACGACAGCATGCCGGACGGGAAGGTGATGCCCGGGTGGTAGCGGTGGGCGTCCACGGTCAGCCGGTAGGTGCCGACCGAGTGGACGGCGGCGGAGAACTCGGCGTCGGAGGTACCCCAGTTCGTCAGGGTCTGCTTCTTCACGGTGGTGTTCCCCTTGGACAGGACCACCGTCTCCTTCGTCGTGTCGGCCCCCCAGATGCCCACGTCGGGGTCGCCGATCAGGGCGTCCGGGATGAACGTCAGGGACTTGTCGCCGACGATGGGCAGGTAGTGCATGGGGCTCCACACGGCCCGCCCGAACGACTGGGTGAAGCTCTGCCCCGCCTTCAGCGTCCTGGTCGCCGGGTAACCGCCGGAGACACTGTCGCCGTTGCTCGCGACGATGTCGTCGCTCGGCTGCCAACTCCCGGGAGTCACATGGAAGGTGGCGCTGTAGGGCGCGCTCTCGTTGAGGACGTCTGCCTTCAGGCCGGTCGTGCAGTCGTCGACCTTCGGCGCGGCCTGGAGCATGGTGTAGTTGTCGCTGCCCACCTGCGTCCCGCTGCGCACCGAGAACCGCATCGTCGCCAGCTTGGACCGCTTGAACGAACCGCCGGGCGCGGCCGGGATACCGGTCGTCTTCTTGACCGCGACATAGCTGTCGTCGCCCGACCACTGCGCCATGTACGCGAACTGGAGCAGCTTGGAGGAGTTGGGGATGGCGTAGAGGGCCCCCGCGTTGTTCCAGCCGCCCGCGCTGTACGCCGAGGGCATGTCCATACTGGCGGCACACACCTGCGCGCTGATCCGGGCAGGCTCCGTCACATCGGCCGGCGTGTCCAGTGACACCTGCACGGCCTTGCCCTTACGGGCGTCCAGCGTCACGGACTTGGCCCCCGACACCGACACGACCTGCGCGCCGATGGTGTCGGTGCCCAGACCGTCCGTGGCGCTCTCGTAGATGTCCGTCATCGCGAGGTACCTGCCCGACGGCAGGCTGAGCTTCTTGCCGGACTTGACGGTGCGCGTCTCACCGGACGTCGCGTTGACGACGGTCACCGTCGTCGCCACCTTCGCGCCGTGCCGCCCCAGCGTGGTGACGGTCAGCGAGTTCGACGCCGCCTGCGCGGAAGCGGCGGGAACGAGCAGCGGCGCGAGCATGGCCACGCCGACGAAGGCGAACGGTATGCGTCTCGTACGTCCGACACGGTCTGCGTTCATGACTACCCCCTAAGGACACCGACTCCCCAAAGCCGACTCATAGTAGCCACGCGTCTCACCCCCCGCTCATGACCCCCCGGCAGGCCTCCGCGTACGCCCCCACCAGAGGCCGACCGCCGTCTTCCCCTTGTCACGCCAGGGCGTAACGGCTCGGCCCCGTTGTGAGTGCCGCGTGCCACGATGGGCGGGCAGGGAGACGGATGGGGAGCGGGGGGTGACATGGAGGGCGGGTTTCCGCGGGCCGGCCGACGGGCCAGGGAGCTGTGCGCGCGAGGCACGCGGTGGTACGACGTGGCGCGCGCCCTGCGTGACGACCACACCCGCGCCCTCGACACCGTCCGCTCCGCACTGGAGCCGCTGCGGGCCGAACTCGTCGCCCAGGAGCTGGAGTCCATCCCGGTCGCCCGGCTGAAGGACGTCACCGAGGGGCGGCTGCGGCTCGGGGCCGTGGAGGCGGCGGGGCTGACCTCCGTGCGCGCGGTGCACGAGGCGAGCCGGTACGAGCTGCGGCAACTGCCCGGCGTAGGACAGCAGACCGCCGACCGGGCCCTCGCCGCCGCCCGGCAGATCGCCCGCGCCGTCGCCGAGACCGTCTCCGTCCGCATCGACGTCGACCACCCGGAACCGCGCACCACCACCCTGGTCATCGCTCTCCAACGGCTCGTCGAGGCGGGCCCCGAGCTGCGCCGCGCCCGGGACGCCGCCACCCGGCTCGACGAGCGGCTCGGCGCGCTGCTGCCCGTGGCCCGGCGTGCTCGCGGCAGTGGAACAGGCCCTGGAGAAAGGGGTGTTCGGGCCCATCTCCGGAAGCGTCCCGGCCGCCCGCCGACAACAACTGGTCGACGACTTCACCCGGGCCCCCGGCCACGCCGTGCCGCTCTCGCAGATCGAGGCGGGCGGGGTCGGCCTCAACCTCCAGGCCGCCTCCCTGGTCATCCTCTGCGAACCCCAGGTCAAGCCCACCGTCGAGCACCAGGCCGTGGCCCGCGTCCACCGCATGGGCCAGATACGTACGGTCCAGGTGCACCGCATGCTCGCCACCGACAGCGTGGACGACCGGCTCCTGACCATCCTCAAGAACAAGGACCGCCTCTTCGACGCGTTCGCCCGGCGCAGCGCCCTGGCGGACGCCACCCCGGACGCGACCGACATCTCCGACGCCACGCTGGCCCGCCGGATCGTGGAGGAGGAGCAGCGGAGACTGGCGGCGGAGGCCGACTGACCCTGCCCCCAAGGGTGTTCGGCAGCCGTCACGAGCGCACGTCGAGTTCGGCGAGAGCGGCGCCCGAGCCGTGGACGACGACCCGGACGTACCGGGCGAGTGTCCCGTCCGGTACGTGCCACGTGTGCCCGTCCGCCGAGACACCGACCGTGTACGCCCCCGGCCGCTTCGTCCACGTGGGCCGCACCGTCCCGACGCGCACCGGCCGCCCCAGGCCGACGGTGAGCGAGGCACGGTCGGTGGCCGGGGACCAGCTGGTCGCGGGGCTGCCGTCCACGGCGGCCTCCGGGTAGCGGCCGGACTCCGAGGAGGTCGCCGTCGCGGACCGGCAGCGGGCCAGGTCGGTGGTGGGGGTGAGATCGGGGCGCCGGGTCTTCAGGGTGACCGTGCCGGAGAGCGTGCGCCGCCCCTCGGGGGTGTCCAGCGCGAAGGGCGCTCCGGACCGCAGCCGTACCGTCGTCGTCCTCGCCCCGATGGCGATGTCGTACGTACGACCGCGCCAGCGCAGCTCCGACAGGCGTACGCCGTCGGCGAGTTGGGGCGGCAGGCTCGGGTCGAGGTGGAGGGCGTCGGGGCGCAGGCGCAGCCCGGTGAGGCCGTGGGTGAAGACCTGGAGGAAGCCGCCCTTGCCGGTGAGGAAGTCCTGCGCGGGGGAGCCCGCGAGGGGGTCGGACGCGCCCGCCTTGTTGCCGCGTGACTCAGAGAAGAGGGCGAACGGGCCGCGCGCGAACGGCTGGTAGGCCCGCCGCAGGAAGGTGTACGCGGCGCAGCCCGGCTCGCCGATCGCCGCCGCGTCGATCGCGTGGACGGCGTCGGTCATGGCCGGGCCGTCCGGGTCGGTGCGCTGGGCGTAGTAGTCGAGGGTGGCGGTGGCGGCACCGGCCGGCATCGGCCACTCCAGCGGGTAGATCAGCAGCACGGTGTCGGCCTGCTTGATCCGCGAGCCGCCGTAGCCGTCGTACTGGAGGAAGATCCTGCGCTTCGGGTCGTAGGGGATGCGCAGGCGGTTCGCGAGGGTGAGCCAGTCGGCGGGGGCGGTCGTGCCCAGGGTGCGGGCCGCGTCGGCGGCGGCGCGCAGGGCGGTGCCGGCGACGGCGTTGGTGTAGACGGCGTCGTTCACGCCGTTGCTGTACTCGTCGGGGCCTGCGACCTCCTTGACGGAGTACGAGCCGTCGGCGTTCTTCGTGACCCGCGAAGTCCAGTACTGGGCAAGGCCGTTGAGGAGAGGCCAGCCCTCGGTGCGGAGCCAGGTGCGGTCGCCGGTGGCGAGGTAGTACTGCCAGGCGGCGAGGGCGATGTCGCCCTGGAGGTGGTTCTGGGTGAGGCAGTGCGGCGGGAACCAGCTCTGGCACTCGTTCCACAGCAGACCGCGGCTCGCGCTCGTCCAGGGGAAGAACAGGCCCTTCACCGAGGTCTTCGCCGCGTTCTCGGCGGCGGCCGTGCGGGTGCGGTAGCGGTAGTCGAGGACCGGGCGGGCGAGGTCGGGGTGGGTGGCGAGCAGCGAGGGGAACATCCAGGTCTCGGCGTCCCAGAAGACCATGCCCGCGTAGTTGTCACTGGTCAGGCCGACGGGCGCGATGCTGTTCCGGGCGCCGGGACGCAGCGCGGACAGCAGCCCGTACTGGGCGGAGCGGACCCAGAGTTGCAGGTCCGGGTGGCCCGGCACCTCGATGTCGGACGACCACAGCGCCCGCCACGCGGCGGTGTGCGAGGCGAGCAGCGCGTCCCACCCGCGCCGCGCGGCCTGCCCGGCGGCGTCCCGCGCGGCGGAACGGGGGTCGCGGGCGGTGAGCGCGGTGTCGACGCCGACGTACTTGGTGGCGGTGTAGGAGCGACCGGAACGGACGGAGAGGACGGCCGTCTGACGTGCGCTCAACTTCCCTGCACGGAGGGTGCGTTGGGAGTGCTTCCCGGGCACGTCCAGCACCGACGCCACGGCCCCGTCGACCCCCGTCCCGTCCGTGCGGAACGCCACGCCGATGGTGTGGTCGCCGGCGGGCCCGCCGCCTGCCTGCGTGACGCGCCGGGCGCCACGGCCGTCGAGGCGGTCGGTGAGGGTGAGTTCGCCGTCCCAGTGCGGGGTCACGCGCAGGTGTACGGCGCCGGTGTGCGGGGAGTCGCGGGCGGCGAGGACGTCGTAGACGAGGTCGGTGCGGCGGCCGTCCTTGGTGGTCCAGGTGAGGGACGTACGGACGTAGCCGCAGCGGAGGTTCAGGGTCTGGCGGTACCGCGTGATCCGGCTGCCGCTGCCGTATGTCTCCGCGCCCGCCGTCACATCGAGGCCGGTCCAGGTCGGGAGGGCGGCGAGGGCCTCGCGGCCTGCGGTGTTCGCGGGGCCTCGGGCGTAGAGGCCGGAGACGAACGCGCCGTCGTAGCGCGGGGTGTAGAGCGGCCAGCCGGTCTTCTCGCCGGACGCCGCGTAGCCGGCGCCGACGGGCGGGACGCGGGCGCCGAGGTAACCGTTGCCGACGTACGGGTGGTACGTGTCGGCCGGGTCGATCCGGGTGGCCGAGGGGGCCCAGCCGCGCGCCCCGCAGTCGTCACGGGGGCGCGGGGCGGCGGACGCCGGGGGCAGGGGGAGGAGCAGGGCGGCGGCGAGGAGGGGGAGGAGCAGGCGGGTCGGCTTGGTCACCGTTCGACGATGGGGTGCCCTGCGCGGCGGGTGCGGGAAGCGCGCGGGGGATTACCACGTACGGGGCGCACCCGGTCCTGAGCCCTCTACCCCCGGTACGGCGTCGGATCGGTGACCCAGCCCGCCGTCAGGATCAGGCGGGACTCCCGGTGCACGGCCAGGAAGCCGAAGGGGCGGTCGAAGCGGGCCGTGACGACGGTGGTCGTGTGGCGGAGGTCGGGCAGCGCGCCTGCGGGGGTCGGAGCGACGGCGGTCACCGCGCCCGCGCGGAAACCGGGCGCGCCGAACTGCGCCACCGCGGACTGCTCGGCCTTCCCGACCGCCAGCGGGAGCGGGCTGATGCCGGGGAAGTGGCCGTCGCCGGTGTCCCTCGCCGTCGTGAGCCCGAACAGGCCGTGCAGCGCGAGGAGATCGTGCCGCGTCCGCATGTCGTACGCCACCGTCGTCACGGTCAGCTCCGGCGGTCGCGGTGTGCCGCACGGCTGTTGCTCCACACGCAGGCCGGGACCCACGTCACCGTAGGGGAGTTGGCCGCTCGGTACCACGGGGAGGCGACGCCCCAGGATGTCCACGCCCGTGCCGAGCACCTGGCCCGGGGTCATGCGCTGCTCGCCGAGTAGGAGACGGACGTCGATGCCGTTGTCGCCCGGGACTTTCAACTCGGTGACGTAGCCGTGCGGGCCGCTCGTCACACCGACCCGGTCGAGGCGGACGCCGGTGCGGCGCAGACCGGCCAACCGCCGCCCCTGCCAAGGCCCGGCCTCCGGCCGAAGGGGCAACTCGTCGAAGGGGCGCGGCCATTCGGTGCGGAGCGCCAGCGCGCTCGCCAGCACCATCGTCACGTCCTCGTCCCACGCGACCGGCATCCGCTCGACCAACCCGCCCGTCCGCTCGGCGGCCCAGGAGTCCCACACCTGCTGACAGACCCGGGGATCCCCGGCGAGCACCCCGTGCGTGTCCGCCGGCAACCCGGCCAACCACTCCTCCCGTACGGTCAGTTCGGGCCCGGTCCACAGTCCGAGCGCGGAGCTCAGCCCGCGCATGGCCCCCATCGCGCCCAGCAACTCCCGTGCGGCAGCGGCAGCTTGGTCGGCGGGCATCCCCACCGCGTCCTCAAGTTCCGCCCGCGCGGCCCCCGCCGCCCCGTCGGCCAGGAACGCGAGCAACGGCCACACCCCGGCCGCCGAGAAGACCGCCCCGCCGGCCACCGTGTCCGCCCACCGCGCCGCCAGCCGATTGACCGCGTCGACCGTCACCCCGACAGCCGCACCCTGAACCGCCGTCCCCTGGACCGCTCCCAATTCCGCCCCCGTGAGTCCCGTAACGCAAGATCGCGCACGGGAAGGCTATCGTCGGCGACCCGGCGCCGGATGATCAGCCCCGGCGGTCGTCAGCCACTCACCTCACGCTTAACATGCGCGAGTCGTAGGTCCGTTCCGCGTCTGTCGTAGGTCCGTTCCGCATCTGAAGATCCCCGCCTGAACCAGGAGCACGGTACCCGTGTCCATACCCCCGCCCACCCAGGGTCCCGAAGGTCCCCAGGACCAGCCCCCGGGCCACGCTCCCCTCCCGCAGGCGCCCTCCACCCCGTACAACCCCTACGCCCCGCCGGCACAGGACCCGTACGCCCCGCCCCCGCAGACCCCCTACGGCACCGCGCCCCAACCCCCGTACGGCACACAGCCGCAGACCCCGTACGCCCCGTACCCCCAAGGTCCCCCGCCCCCGCCGGGCCTCCCGTCCCCCTACGGGCCCCAGCCCTACCAGACCTGGTCCCAGGGCTACACCCCGTACAACAACCCCGCGCCCCTCAACGGCATGTCCGTCGCCGCCCTGGTGCTCGGCATCCTGTGCTGCATACCGGGTGTCGGGCTCGTCCTCGGGCTGATCGCGCTGAACCAGATCAAGAAGCGGGGGGAGCGCGGGCGGAGCATGGCGGCGGCCGGGATGGTGCTCTCGGCGTTCGGGCTGATGGTGTGGGTGCTCGGGGCGACCGGTGCGGCGACCGGGTTCTGGGACGACGTCAAGGACAGCGCGCGGAACAACTCCAGCGCCTCCCCGGTGAAGGGCGAGTGCTTCGACGCGCCCAGCGGCTCGCTGGAGGGGATGGCGTACGACTTCGACGTGGTGCCCTGCGGCGGCGAGCACGACGGCGAGGTGTTCGCCGTGGTGCGGATGAGCGGCGACTCGTATCCCGGGGACAAGAAGGTCACCGCCACCGCGGACGACCGGTGCTACGCGCTGCAGGACTCCTACGCGATGGACGGCTGGGCCGTGCCCGACGACGTGGACATCTACTACGTCACGCCGACCGAGCAGAGCTGGAGCCTCGGGGACCGCGAGATCACCTGCGTGTTCGGCGACACGGACGCGGAGACGAGCCTGCCCGGCGGTTCGCTGCGCAACGACGCCACGACTCTCGGCCCGGACCAGGTCGCGTATCTGAAGGCGGCCCACGTCCTGAACGCGGCGCTGGACTCGGCGCCCGACGCGCAGTACGTCGAGGACGACCTGCCGGGGCACAAGGCCTGGGCGGGCCGGGTCTCGGCCGCGCTGACCGAGCAGGCCGACCTGCTGGACGCCCACGCGTGGTCCGGCGGCTCCGGCAAGCCGGTCGCGGCCCTGGTCAAGGACCTGCGCGCGGCACAGCAGGAGTGGGCGAAGGCGGCGCGGGCCTCCGACGCCGACGCGTTCTACGCGCACTACGACAAGGGCGCCGCCCTCATCGACCCGCAGAAGTCGGTCACCGCCCGCAAGGCTCTGGGGCTCGCCACGACCCCTCCGTCGTACGACGGGAACGGCGGCGGCGGGGACAGCCGCGGAGGTGACACCGGCCTGGAGGTGTGAGGGCTCCTATAGCGGGGAGAAAGTGCCTGGGTAAAGCCCACGCCGGGCATAAGTCATCACATCGAGTGATTCTCTGGCCTTTGCTTGCATGGCACAACCCACGGTTGCCAGGCTGTTGCTGTCTGTACAACCTGATGGGAGCGGCCAGTGACATTCGGTGAGCAGCCGGCGTATCTGCGCGTCGCGGGTGATCTCCGCAAGAAGATCGTCGACGGCCAGCTGCCCCCGCACACCCGGCTGCCCTCGCAGGCCAGGATCCGCGAGGAGTACGGGGTTTCCGACACGGTCGCGCTCGAAGCGCGCAAGGTGCTGATGGCCGAGGGGCTGGTCGAGGGCCGTTCCGGTTCGGGGACGTATGTGCGCGAGCGTCCCGTGCCGCGGCGGGTCTCCCGCTCCGGGTTCCGGCCGCCCACCGGCGCGACCCCGTTCCGGCAGGAGCAGGCCGAGGGCGAGGCGCGCGGCACCTGGGAGTCCAGCAGCGAGCAGGCCGAGGCCGGCGGCACGATCGCCGAGCGGCTCGCCCTCCAGCCCGGCGAGCGCGTGATGTGCACGAAGTACGTGTTCCGGGACGCCGGCGAGACGATGATGCTCTCCACGTCCTGGGAGCCCCTCGCGGTGACCGGCCGTACGCCCGTGATGCTGCCCGAGGAGGGCCCGCTCGGCGGCATGGGGGTCGTCGAGCGGATGCGCGCCATCGACGTCGTGGTGGACAACGTCACGGAGGAGGTCGGCGCCCGGCCCGGTCTTGCCGAGGAGCTGCTCGCCCTGGGCGGAGTCCCCGGGCATGTCGTCCTGGTCATCCAGCGCACGTACTACGCCTCGGGCCGCCCGGTGGAGACGGCCGACGTGGTCGTCCCGGCCGACCGCTACCGGATCGCCTACCACTTGCCGGTCAAGTAGCGCATTGCCGGTCAAGTAGCGCGCGCCTCCCGGCACTTGTCGCCGGAACCGGTCAATCCGCCCTGTCCCGCGGGCCGTTGGATTCCGGTCTTTCTCGCAGGTCGTTCACGGCGCCTGTACCCTTCCTCCGACCGGATGCATCGAGGTGCGCCAACGGCGCGTTCGTCATCGTGCGCCCCCTCCGTCTTGGCTGGTTGCGTACCTCTTTGTGAAAACCCGTATTCGCTGCGTGAAGGTTAGGCGTAGGCTCGGGCATATGCGGATTGCGGTTTCCTTATGGGGTGGGGCACGGCACGAACCGCGAGCGGGAAGCGGAGGGGCGCGATGAACGACGGCACGATCACTCTTCCCTGGCTCGTGATACGGCAGGACGACAACGGCAATCGCTACCGCGTGGGCAGGTACGCCACCCGCGCCGAGGCCCAGAAGATCGCGGACAGCCTCGACGACCGTGGACACAGGCAGCTCTACTGGGTCGAGCGGATCGGGCAGAACGGGGACGCCACCCGCAACTGACCGCACCCCGTAGCATCCGGCGCATGAACGAACGGATTGTGGTGGTCGGGGCCGCCCTGTTCGACGGCGACGGCGGCGACGCCCGGCTGCTCGCCGCCCGCCGCAGCGCGCCCCCCGAACTGGCCGGACGCTGGGAACTCCCCGGCGGCAAGGTCGAGCCCGGCGAGAGCCCCGACGCCGCGCTGGTGCGCGAACTGCGCGAGGAGCTCGGCGTCGACGCCGAGACCGTCGAGCGCGTCCCGGGGGAGTGGCCGCTGAGGCCGCCGTACGTCCTCCAGGTCTGGACGGCCCGGCTGCTGCCCGCCTCGCCCCGGCCGAAGCCCCTCCAGGACCACGACGAGCTGCGCTGGCTGGCCCCCGCCGACGTCTGGACCGTCGACTGGCTGGACCAGGACGTGCCCGCCGTACGGGAGACGCTCGCGCACATCGATATCCGGGCGCACTGAGCCCGTCCTGGGGCGGGACGGCGGAGCGTGCCGGGCTCGGCGTACGCCGTTCGTGCCACAGTGCGCCCTCGGGGACGGTACCGGGCCCTGTATATCGGGTATGTGCCCATTAACCCCATGAAATCGGACATGGGTGAGCTGGCTGGCCCGGGATGTGATCGGCTTGATCGACACCGAAGGCGACTGCGCCGAGTGGACCTTCCCCGCGGACCCCGGAGCCGTCCGCACCGCACGCTCCGCCGTCCGCGGCCAGCTGCGCCGCTGGGACCTCGACGGCCTCGCCGACATCGCGGCACTGCTGGTCAGCGAGCTGGTGACCAACGCGCTCCGGCACGCCACCGGCCCCATCGGCGTCCGGCTGGTCCGCCCCGTCGGCCCCCGGGGCGTGCTGCTCGTCGAGGTCTCCGACCCGCTGCCCGACCTGCCCCGCGAGCGCGTCGCCCGCCCCGAGGACGAGAGCGGCCGGGGCCTCCAGTTGGTCGCCGGCGCCTGCGTCCGCTGGGGCACCAGACCCGGGGAGAGCGGCAAGACGGTGTGGTTCGAGCTGGCCGTGCCGGGGTGAATCGGGGCCGCGGGAGGCTGTACGAACCGGACAGCGGTGTCCATCGACGGGTTCAGGCCTGTGACGGTTGTCGATTCGCGTGGTTCGACTGCGTGTCCGCTGGTTAGAAGACTGGAAGTGTTGTCGCAGGCCGGTCCGAAATGCATCGGGATTGTCCTGTGATCGTGAACACCGTGTTGTGGGGCGCCGTAGTGCTGGATACTGCGGGCAGCCGCCCCCGGTGACCGGTGCCGGACGCGGTGAGCTGGAGGGGACGGTTCGCGTGAGCGGGATACCAGCGAAGGCCACGGAGTCCGAGGACCCGTCGGGCGGCGCGAGGGCTGAGGCCGCGGGTTTCGCCGACGTGCCCGCCGACGCCCTGCGGGTCGCCGACGGCATGTCCGAGGGCGACGCGATGTCCGTGGGCGACGCCATGTGGCAGAGCAGTCCACCCGGCTCGATCTACGACTACATCAAGGTCGCCTCCTTCTCCATCGGCCCCGACGGGCTCGTCGACCAGTGGAGTCTCCGGGCCGAGCAGCTCTTCGGCATCCCCACGGAGCGTGCGGTGGGCATGGATCCCATCGAGGCGTTCGTCGACCCCGAACTGCATGAGCGGGGCCAGCGGAAGATGGCCGAGATCCTGGACGGCCGGGAGTGGACCGGAGTGGTCCCCTTCCGGGTGGCGGAGACCGCGGAGGGCGAGCCGGTCAAGGAGGGACTCGCCGAGGTCTATGTGATGCCGACCCGGACCGAGGAGGGCGAGCGGGCCGCCGTCTGCATCGTTGTCGACGTCCGCATCCTGCGTCGCATCGAGACCGATCTCGCCGCCTCGCAGGCGATATTCGGTCAATCTCCGTTCGGGTTCCTGCTGATCGACCCCGACCTGCGGGTCAGGCGCGCCAACCAGCAGATCGCCAACACCTTCGGCGGCACCCCCGACGACCACCGCGGCCGGGGCGTCCAGGACTATCTGCAGAGCCCCGAGGCCGAGCGGGTCAGCGCGACCCTGCGCCGCGTCCTGGAGACCGGCAACTCCATCACGGACATGCACGTCACCGGGCTCGTGCCGGGCTCCGAGGAGCGCCGCCACTGGTCCATCAACCTCTATCGCGTGCACAGCGGCAGCGGCCGGCCCATCGGCATCGCCTGGCTCGGCACCGACGTCACCGCCCGCCGCGCCGCCGCCCGCGAGGCCGCCTCCGCGCGGCGCAATCTCGCCCTTCTGAACGAGGCCGGCGCCCGCATCGGGAACTCCCTCGACCTGGAGACCACGGCCCGCGAACTCCTCGACGTCGTCGTCCCCGGCTTCTGCGACCTCGCGACCGTCGACCTCTACCAGGGCCTCCTGGCCGGCGACGAGACCCCGCCGGGCCGTTCCGACGGCAGCGCCGAACTGCGCCGGGTGGCCTTCGCCAGCGCCGTCTCCGACGCCCCCTTCGCCGGCGGCGGCGCACCCGTCACGGTCGGCGCGGTCCACCACTACCCCTTCAACTCGCCCTGCGCGGACGCCCTGCGCACCGCCCGCCCGCAGTACGTCCCCGCCGAGGAGGGCGGCCCCGTCCAGTCCACGCTGGCCGTCCCGATGGTCGCCCACGACACGGTCGTAGGACTGGTGCAGTTCGCCCGTACGAAGGGCAGCGAGCCGTTCGGCGACCGGGACCGGGACCTGGCGGTGGAGCTGGCGGCGCGGGCCGCCGTCTGTATCGACAACGCGCGCCTGTACCGGCGCGAGCACGAGCGGGCGTTGATACTGCAACGGTCGCTCCTCCCGCCCGGCGACCCGGAGGCCTCCGGCCTCGACATCGCCTGCCGCTACCTGCCGGGGAACGCGGCGACGGAGGTCGGCGGCGACTGGTTCGACGTCATCGAACTCCCCGGCCACCGCACGGCCTTGGTCGTCGGAGACGTCATGGGCCGCGGGCTGCGCGCGGCGGTGGCGATGGGCGAACTCCGCACGGCGGTACGGACATTGGCGCTGCTGGATCTGGAACCCGCCGAAGTCCTCTCCGCGTTGGACGAGATCGCCCGCGGCCTCGGCACCCCGGGCGGGGTCCAGCAGGCCACCCGCGCCGCTCGCCGCCCCCGCGAGGCCGACCTCTCCGAGGTGTACCTCGCGACCTGCATCTACGCGGTCTACGACTCGGTGACCAGGCGCTGCACCTTCGCCAACGCGGGCCATCTCCCGCCGGTCCTGGTGGAACCGGGCGAGGCGGCCCTGATGCTCGACGTCCCGCCGGGCATGCCGCTCGGCGTCGGCGGCGAGCCCTTCGAGGAGGTGGAGGTCGAACTGCCCGAAGGCGCGCTGCTGGCGCTCTACACGGACGGACTGGTCGAATCCCGCGACCACCCCCTCGACGAGGGCCTCCAGGCCTTCGTGGGCGCCCTCACCGACCCGGCCAGCCTCTCGTCCGACGGCCACCCGCCCACCACGGCGGCACTGAACGCCGAGACCCACCGCGACCTGGAGGACGTCTGCGACCACGTCCTCAACACCCTCGACACCCACCACGGCGAGGACGACATCGCCCTCCTCATGGCACGCGTCCAGGGCCTGCCCGCCGACTCGGTCGGCGACTGGACCCTGCCCCGCGAACCCCGCAGCGTGGGCCGCGCCCGCGAGTACGCGCGCGCCCGACTCCAGTCCTGGGGCCTCGAACCCCTCGTCGACACGGCCGAGTTGCTGGTCAGCGAACTGGTGACGAACGCCCTGCGCTACGGCGAGGACGAGATCAGGCTGAGGCTGCTGCTGGACCGCACCCTGGTGTGCGAGGTCTGGGACGCGGGCCTGGTCCAGCCCCGCCGCCGCCGCGCCCGCGACACGGACGAGGGCGGCCGGGGCCTCCAACTCGTCGGCCTCCTCTCAGCGGCCTGGGGCTCCCGCCGCACACCCCGAGGCAAGACGGTGTGGTTCGAACTCCCGCTGCCGGACGGGGAGAACGGGATGGTGGATCCGGCGGAGGCGTTGCTGAGTCTGTTCTGACGGGTTCGGGGGAGGGGCTGGTGTGGGGCGCTGCGCGGCCTGTTCTGGCGGGTTCGGGGAGGGGCCGGTGGGGCGCTGCGCGGCCTGTCCTGGCGGGTTCGGGGGCCGGCGAGCTGCTGGTCGGGCTCTTCCCATGGGGTCCGGGTCCGCGGAGGTGCTGGTCAGGCTGTTCTGATGGTTTCCGGGTCCGCGGAGGTGTTGGTCAGGCTGTTCCGGTGGTTCCGGGTCCGCGGACGTGCTGGTCAGGCTGTTCCGGTGGTTTCCGGGTCCGGCGGTGGAAGGCCGCGCCGTTTCCGGGTGTCCGGCCCGCCGAAGGCGACCGGCGGTCCGCCGTCCGGGTCCTCGCCGAGGAGGACCCCGCCGAGGACGGCCCCGCCGACCCCGCTCGTGTGCTCGGCGGCGCCGGCGTACGGGTTCCCGTGCACGCGGACGTCCTGCTCGGCCAACTCCCGGGCCTCCAGGGCGAGTACGTCGGCCGCGGCGGGATCGGGAGGATCGGTATCGAGCAGTCGCTCCGCCTCGGCGAGCCGGGTGCGGGCGTCCGCGCCCACCGCGCCCCCGTGCGTCGCGACGAAGCCGCCCGCCGCGCGGACGTCACCCCGCCCGACGAGCCACGCGGCGGCACCGAGCACACCGTCCCGCCCGGCGCCCAGCGGCGACATGGCCCGCACGATGCGGCGCAGGGCGGCGAGGGGGTCGTAGGGGCCGTCGCCGGTCAGTTCCTCTCGTACGGCGGCGAGGGCGGCGTCGGCGTCGGCCGCCGGCCCGGGGGTCCCGGGCGGTACCGCTCTCGCGATCTCCGCCTCCGCGCCGGTGAGCGCGGCCGGGACCAACTCGGCGGCGGCGGCGAGGGCATGGGCGAGCCGGTCGACAGCGGTCAGGAAGGTGTCGGCCTGGCTGATGGCGCCCTCGGCGGCGCGGAGGTCGCGTATCGCCGTGTCGGTGTGTCCCAAGTCGGCCGCCTGGCGGGACCGGTTGAGATGAGTGGTCGCGAACACGAGCCGGTCCTTGGCCTGTTCGACGTATCCGGTCACTGACGTGGTGGTGGTCGCGGTCGTGGCCGTGGTCGCCGGGTAGCGCGTGTTCAGGTCGGCGAGGGTGGCTTCTACGGCGCCGGTACGGCCGGCGAGTTCGCGGAACCGCCCCTCCGCGACCTCCAGCGCGGGGCCGATCTCCCGCTCCAACGCCCGGAGTTGATCGAACCCGGGTGCCTCCGCGTCCAGTCGCCGCCCGGCCTCGGCACACCGTCCGACGATCCCGGCGAGGGCCTGGCGCCGGGCGGTCTCCTCCTCCGGGACCCCTTGGCCGTAGCGCAGGCGTATCGCGAACGCGGCGGACAGTTCGCGCTCGGCCTCCCGCAGGGCCCGCACGAACGGTTCGACGGCGGTCGCCCCGAACCGGGCCCCGGCGAAGGCGAGTTCCTCCCGGCTGGTGCGTATGCAGGCGTCGGCCTGGACGAGGGAGGCACCGGCCTGCCGTTCCAGTACGGGGAGCGGGGTCACGGGGGGCTGGGGCGACACCACACCGGGAGTCGTACGGGTACGGGCCCTACGGGTACGGCGTACGTACCCGTACCCCGCGAGTACCCCCACCCCGCCGACGGCGACGAGCGGCAGCACGAGATCGGCGGCGGACGTCGACCCCTCGGCACCCCGCTCGCCGTGCTCGGCGGCGACGGGCCCACCCCGGGCGGCCGCAACCGGAACCTCCGCGTTGATCGTCATCACCGGCAACACCAGCCACACGACCCCGGCCGCCCCGCCGACCACGGCATGCGCCACCCGCACGGATATGTGAGAGGCCCCGCGCCGCGGCCGGCCCCGTATCAAGGATGACGTCACATTTCGGAGCGTATGAGCAGGAATGCGGGCGCGCGACCGGGACGGGGCGAGGGTGGCAGCGGGGGACGGGTGAGGTGCGACGTGTACGGCTACGGGGAGGGGAGAGGCGGGGATGGGGAACACGGGAGGTACGGAGACGGGGGCAGGAACGGACGCGGGCGTGGGGGAGGGGGAGGGGAAGAGGGAGAGGGAGAGGGAGAGGAATGCGGCGCCGCTACCGGAGGCCGGAGCTGAGCCGAGCGGATCGGATACTGGGAAGCGAGGCGGAAGCGGAGCGACCGGCGTGCCTGAGGTGACCGGCGTGCCTGAGGTGACCGGCGTGCCTGAGGTGACCGGCGTGCCTGAGGTGACCGGCGTGCCTGCGGCGACCGATCCGCCCGCGGCCGCCGACGGTGCTGTGCCCCCACAGGGGCCACCCGCACCCGGCGACGAAAGTAGTACGGGTGGTGCGGGTGGGAAAAAGAAGTGGGTCCGGTGGGCCCGCCGTAGCGCCCTGGGCCTTGTCCTCGCGCTGCTCCTCCCCACCCTCGCCGCCGAGATCGCCCTCCGCGTGAACTACACCGGCGACCCCTCCGACGGCACGCACACCAGGAACCGGGACGCGATCTGGCTCGGCCACGCCTGGGTGGACGGTCGTAAGAGCGACGTGGACGTGACCGCACTGGCCCGCCGTATCAAAGGCACCGGTATCCGCGACCTGTACGTCCATTCGGGCCCCCTGGAGCACGACGGCACCCTCCCGGAGTCGGACTACCCCAAGGCGGCCTGGCTGATCGAGTCGGTGCACCGGGAACTCCCCGGCGTGAGGGTCCAGGCCTGGCTGGGTGACAAGCTCGCCACCGAGACCCCCGACGGCCTGCGCCTGCGACCCGCGGCGACCCGCACCGCGATCGTCGCCTCGACCCGTCAGATCCTCGCCGCCGGCTTCGAGGGCGCCCACTTCGACCTGGAACCCCTCCACTCCGGCGACGCCGACTACCTAGACCTCCTCGACAGACTCCACGAGGTGACGCAGGCCCACCACGCCCTCCTCTCCGTCGCCGCCCACCAGATCGACCCGCTCCCCGCCTTCCACTCCTTCTGGGGCACCCTCACCAACCACCCCAAGTGGTGGTCGCAGGCGTACTTCGGCCAGGTCGCCCGCCGCGTCGACCAGATCGCCGTCATGTCGTACGACACGATGCAGCCCTTGCAGAGCGTCTACGGCGGCTACGTCGCCCAGCAGACCTCGCTCGCCCTGGAGGTCACCCCGGACTCCACCGGCCTCCTCATGGGCCTGCCCTTCTTCCACGAGAACCGCTTCGGCCACCGAGGCGCCGCCGAGACCGTCCCCGCCGCCGTACGCGGCGTGCGCCTCGGCCTGTCCCGTACGGACGCGCACCGTACGAACTTCGGTGTCGCCCTGTACGTCGACTTCGCGGCGACGGAGGCGGACTGGACGGCGTACCGGGAGGACTGGGTGCACTGAGCCCGCGTTCAAGTTCCGTGAAAACACAGTGCTGTTCACGGCTCGGGGTGCGATGATCTGCCACGTCTGACGGGGGTGGACGATGGTGTGGACGGGGCTGGCCGCGATGGCCTGTCTGCTGGTGGCCGTGAGCGGAGTCGTCGCGGTGACGACCGGCCGGATGCTGCCGACGCTGCAAGGCCGGGTCGTACGGCCGGAGTTGTGGGGATACGGGCAGCTGGTCTTCGCGCTGGGCATGGCGACGGGGATCTCCCTGCGCTGGTGGGCGGGTTCCCTGGCCGTGGGCGACGCGGGCGCAGCGACGGCGCTCGCCCTGATCGTCCTCGGCTGTGCACTGCAATGGCGTGCGCAGCGCCCCGCAGTCCGATGACCGCCACCCGCGAACCCCTCACCCGCGCCGACCTGACCCCTTTGGCCCGCGCCGCCCTCAACCGCACCCCGACGGCGGTCACCCGCATCCTGGGCGGCTCGAAGAAGGGCGTCTACCGCCTCACCTTCGACGACGGTCCTGTGCCGACCGCCGTCGCCTACGTCTGGTCGCCCGAAGAGGACCTCTGGGACGCCGGCCCCGGCGACCCCCGTGACCCCTTCTCCCACGCCTCCGGCCTCACCCTCTTCACCGCGGCGGCCGACCGCCTCGCCGCAGCCGGTGTCCGCGCGCCCCGGCTCCTCCACGCCGACCCCACGCACACCCACCTCCCGGCGGACGCGGCGCTCGTCGAGGACCTCCCCGGCGGCACCCTGGAGGATCTGCTGGACGGCGACCCGGCCGCCGTACCGGAGGCGCTGGAGCGGATGGCGGCCCTGCTCGCCACCCTCCACTCCTGTACGGGCCCGCGCTTCGGGAAGGTCGCGCTGGTCGACAACGGCGGTTCCTCGTACGGGAGTTCATGTGAGCAACTCGTTGTCGCACGCGCCCTGAGTGACCTCGACGAGCTACCGGCACGCGATCCACGAGCCGCCGCCGCACACCCCCAACTGGCCGCCGAGATAAGGGCCTTGGCCGCCCGGGTACGCCCCCGTACCGGACCCGCCACCCTCATCCACGGCGAACTCGGCCCCGACCACGTCCGCGTGACCCCCGACGGCGACCTCGCCCTCATCGACATCGAGGGCCTGATGTACTTCGACGTCGAATGGGAGCACGTCTTCCTCCAGCTGCGCTTCGGCCACCACTACGCGGCCCTGCGCCCCGAGGGCCTGGACGAGGACCGGCTCCGCCTCTACCGCCTGGCGTCGCACCTCTCCCTGGTGGCGGGCCCCCTGCGCCTCCTCGACGTGGGCGCCTTCCACGACCCGGAGTTCATGCGGGGCATCGCCGAGCACCACCTCGGTGAGGCGCTCAGCCTTCTGAAGACCGCCTCCTGATCTTCGACCCCAGCCACACCAGCGGGTCGTACTTGCGGTCAACCGCCCGTTCCTTCAAGGGAATCAGCGCGTTGTCCGTGATGTGGATGCCCTCGGGGCACACCTCGGTGCAGCACTTGGTGATGTTGCAGTAGCCGAGGCCGTGTTCGTCCTGGGCGGTCTTCTTCCGGTCCAGGCCGGTCTCGGCGGCCGCGTCCAACGGGTGCATGTCCAACTCCGCGACCCGCATGAGGAATCGGGGACCGGCGAACGCCGTCTTGTTCTCCTCGTGGTCGCGGACGACATGGCAGGTGTCCTGGCACAGGAAGCACTCGATGCACTTGCGGAACTCCTGCGAGCGGTCGACGTCCTCCTGCATCATCCGGTACTCGCCAAGACCCACACCCTCCGGCGGCACGAACGCCGGAACCTCCCTGGCCTTCTGGTAGTTGAAGCCGACGTCGGTCACCAGGTCCCGTACGACGGGGAAGGCACGCAAGGGCGTGACCGTGATCGTCTCCTCGCGGGTGAACACCGACATGCGGGTCATGCACATCAGCCGCGGGCGCCCGTTGATCTCCGCCGAGCACGAACCGCACTTGCCCGCCTTGCAGTTCCAGCGCACGGCGAGGTCGGAGGCCTGGGTGGCCTGGATGCGGTGGATGATGTCGAGGATCACCTCGCCGTCGTTGACCTCGACCTCGAAGTCCTCCAGGCCGCCGCCCTTGACGTCCCCCCGCCACACCTTGAAGCGGGCCTCGTAGCTGCTCACTCGTACAGCTCCTCTTCGGCGAGGTACTTGACCAGCTCTTCCTTCTCGAAGAGGGCGAGCAGGTCGGCGCGGATGGGGTCGGTGGTCTCGCGGGTCAGGCCGATCTGGGCGGCCACCGGGTCCGTGGCCCCCAACCCGCCTGTCGGGTCGGTGAGTTGGCAGATCAGGTTGACGCGGCGCCAGTCGCGGTTCATGCCGGGGTGGTCCTCGCGGGTGTGCCCGCCGCGCGACTCGGTGCGCTCCAGCGCGGCCCGCGCCACGCACTCGCTGACCAGCAGCATGTTCCGGAGGTCGAGCGCGAGGTGCCAGCCCGGGTTGAACTGCCGGTGGCCCTCAACTCCCGCCCGCCGTGCCCGTACCCGCAGGTCGGCCAGTTTCTCCAGCGCCTGCTCCATCTCGCCCTCGCGGCGGATGATGCCGACGAGGTCGTTCATGGTCTGCTGGAGTTCCTGGTGGAGGGTGTACGGGTTCTCGGGTGGACGCCCGTTCTCCTTGCCGGGTTCGGGGCCCTCCGCCGAGAAGGGGCGCAGTGCCTCCGCCGCCGCCAGGTCCACCTCGGTGTCGTCGACCAGCGGGCGGCTGTCCGCGAGGTCGGCCGCGTGGTCCGCCGCGTGCCAGCCCGCCCGGCGGCCGAACACCAGCAGGTCGGAGAGGGAGTTGCCGCCCAGCCGGTTCGATCCGTGCATGCCGCCGGCCACCTCACCGGCCGCGAACAGCCCCGGTACCCCGCGTGCCGCCGCCGTGTCCGACTCGACCGCGATGCCGCCCATCACGTAGTGACAGGTCGGCCCGACCTCCATCGCCTCCGCGGTGATGTCGACGTCGGCCAGCTCCTTGAACTGGTGGTACATGGACGGGAGTCGGCGCCGGATCACCTCCGCCGGCATACGCGTCGACACGTCCAGGAAGACCCCGCCGTGCGGTGAGCCGCGGCCCGCCTTCACCTCGGAGTTGATGGCGCGGGCGACCTCGTCGCGGGGGAGCAGTTCGGGGGGACGGCGGTTGTGGTCCGGGTCCTCGTACCAGCGGTCGCCCTCCGCCTCCGACTCGGCGTACTTCTCCTTGAAGACGTCGGGGACGTAGTCGAACATGAAGCGTTTGCCCTCGGAGTTGCGCAGCACTCCGCCGTCGCCGCGCACCGACTCCGTGACCAGGATGCCCTTCACGGAGGGCGGCCAGACCATGCCCGTCGGGTGGAACTGCACGAACTCCATGTTGAGCAGCGGCGCCCCGGCGAGCAGCGCCAGCGCGTGGCCGTCGCCCGTGTACTCCCACGAGTTGGACGTCACCTTGAAGGACTTGCCGATGCCGCCGGTCGCGATCACCACGGAGGGCGCTTCGAGGACCAGGAAACGACCCGTCTCGCGCTCGTAGGCGAAGACCCCCGAGACCCGGCTCCCGTCCTTCAACACCCTTGTGACGGTGCACTCCTGATAGACCTTCAGGCGGGACTCGTAGTCGCCGGTCTCCTTCTTGTCCTCCTGCTGGAGCGACACGATCTTCTGCTGGAGCGTGCGGATCAGTTCGAGTCCCGTACGGTCGCCGACGTGCGCCAGGCGCGGGTACTCGTGGCCGCCGAAGTTGCGCTGGGAGATCTTGCCGTCCTTCGTGCGGTCGAAGAGGGCGCCCCAGGTCTCCAACTCCCAGACCCGGTCCGGGGCTTCCTTCGCGTGCAGCTCGGACATGCGCCACTGGTTGAGGAACTTGCCGCCGCGCAGGGTGTCGCGGAAGTGGACCTGCCAGTTGTCGTGCTCGTTGACGTTGGCCATCGCCGCCGCGATGCCGCCCTCGGCCATCACCGTGTGGGCCTTGCCGAACAGCGACTTGCAGATCACCGCCGTACGGGCACCGCGCTCGCGCGCCTCGATGGCGGCGCGCAGGCCGGCGCCACCGGCACCGACCACGACGACGTCCCACTCCTGTCGCTCGACCACGGACATCAGAAGGCCCCTGCCAATCTAAAAGAAGCGCGGATCATTGAAGGCTCCAGAGGCGACCAGGTACACGTAGAAGTCGGCGGCGGCCACGCTGATCAACGATGCCCAGGCGAGCTGCATATGACGGTTGTTCAGCTGCCCCACGAACTTCCACGCCTTGTAGCGCACGGGATGCTTGGAGAAGTGCTTGAGCTTGCCGCCGACGATGTGCCGGCAGGAGTGGCAGGAGAGGGTGTACGCCCAGATCAGCACGATGTTGGCCACGAAGACGAGGGTGCCGAGGCCCATGTGGCCCCAGTGGTAGTGCTCGTCGCGGAAGGTCAGCACGGTGTCGTAGGTCAGCGTGCCCGCCACCAGGAGCGCCGCGTAGAAGAAGTACCGGTGGACGTTCTGCAGGATCAGCGGGAAGCGGGTCTCGCCGGTGTACTTCTTGTGCGGCTCGGCCACCGCGCAGGCCGGGGGCGAGGCCCAGAAGCCGCGGTAGTAGGCCTTGCGGTAGTAGTAGCAGGTCAGGCGGAAGCCGAGCGGGAAGATCAGGATGATGATGGCGGGCGAGATGCCCCACCAGCTCCCGAAGAGATCGGCGTTCGGGCCCGCGTGCATGGTGCTGCACCGCTCGGCCAGACAGGGCGAGTAGAACGGCGAGACGTACGGCGCCGAGTAGTAGTTCGAGTCCGCGAAGGCCCGCCACGTCGAATAGACGACGAAGGCCAGCAGTCCGGCGGCGGTGCCGGCCGGGGCCAGCCACCAGCGGTCGGTCCGCAGATGCGGGGCGTCGATGGCGGCGCGCGTACCGGTGTGTACGCCGCCGCTGTTCGGATGGGGTTCCGTACCAGTGGCCAAGTCAGGACTCCGGTCGGTTCAGGGTGCGTGGCGGTCGCGGGCGCCGAGTCCTTCGTCGTCCGAGTCCGTCCACAGCGTGTTGTCGTAGGGGGTGTCGGGGATGGAGACGAGATCGGGGCGCCGGGGGCGCTCGATCCCTGGTGCGGCGTCGCGCAGCAGTGCGACGCTCTCGCGCAGCCGGTCGGCGTCGGCCTTGACCCTGCGCATCTCCAGGCCGCCGCTGCCGAATTGGTTCTCCAGCCGCCCCACCGACCTGAACAGGTCGTCGAGACAGCGCTGGACTGACGTCAGTTCGTCGTGCACGGACATGACGTGACCTCACTTCCGCGGGCGTCGGCCCTGGACGGCAACGTTCATGCGCCTGCGAGTGTTGCGCGCCACACCTCCCGGTGGGAAGCGGTGTGCACGGATTGGCCGGGGTGCGTTGGTGTGTACGGGGGCAGATTCGAACATTGCGCCGCACGGGTGGGCTTCCCGGCGCCCCTCGCCGTGTCGCCCTTCCTGGCCGAACCGTTTCCTCTTCAGTGGCCGCAAAGATCTGATCAGCTCCATATACCGCCAAAAGTGATCAGAAGCCCCGCGGCTTACCGGAGGTAGCAGTGATGTCCCACGACGGCGTCAGACTGCGCGCGGTCATGCGCTCGGTCGCCTTCCTCACCGCGGGCGCGCTCGCGGTGCCCACCCTCGCGGCGTGCGGTTCCGACGACGAGTCGGGCAAGCCGCTCGCCGGACAGGACATCGCCCCGGTCGGCCGTGCCCTGGTCGCCGACGGCGGCACCCTGAACTGGGCCGTCGACGACGTACCGGAGACCCTCAACACGTTCCAGTCGGACGCCGACGACACCACCACCCGCGTCGCCCAGGCCGTCCTGCCCGCCATGTTCCGGCTCGACGCCCAGGGCCGGCCGCAGCGCGACGCCGACTTCCTGGAGTCCGCGAAGGTCGTCGACACCTCGCCCAAGCAGGTCGTCCTCTACAAGCTCGACCAGCAGGCCGTGTGGAGCGACGGCCGCGAGATCGGCGCCGCCGACTTCGCCGCCCAGTGGCGCGCCCTGTCCGGCAAGGACTCCGCGTACTGGACCGCGCGCAACGCCGGCTACGACCGCATCGAGAAGATCGAGCGCGGCGCCAGCAACCTGGAGGTCAAGGTCACCTTCAGCAGGCCGTACGCCGACTGGAAGTCCTTGTTCTCGCCGCTGTACCCCAAGGACGTCATGGGCACCCCGGACGCCTTCAACGACGGCGCCCGCCGCAAACTGAAGGTCACCGCCGGCGCCTTCGGGGTGCGGAAGATCGACCGCAAGGACAAGGAGATCGTCCTCGCCCGCAACCCGCACTGGTGGGGCAGGCCCGCGAAGCTCTCCGAGATCGTGCTGCACGCCGTACCCCTGGACAAGCGGGCCGCCGCGCTCGCCGACGGCACAGTCGACCTGGCCGAGATCGACCCCGCCGACGCGAGCCGCATCGCCCTCGCGGGACGCGCGAAGGGCACCGGCACCCCGCTCCAGGGCGCGAGCGCGAGCCCCACCGCCGGGGACGAGAGCAAGAACGAGAGCCCGAAGGAGAAGAAGAAGCTCGGCAAGAAGGCCCGCAAGGCGCTCGCCGCCTACCTGCGCCAGCAGGACGCGCTGCGCGCCTTCACCGTCCGCCGCTCCTTCGAGCCCGCCTACACCCAGCTCGCCCTCAACGGCTCCGAAGGCCCCCTCGCCGACGAACGCGTCCGGCGTGCCGTGGCCCGCGCGCTCGACCGGGAGGCGCTCGCCAAGGTCGTCCTCACCCCGCTGGGCCTGCCCGCCATGCCGGTCGGCAGCCACCTCGCCCTCTCCGGCCAGGCCGCGTACGCCGACAACAGCGGCGCCCTCGGCGACCACGACACCGCGGAGGCGCAGGCGCTGCTCGCCGACGCCGGATGGGTGCCCGGCGGACCGGTCAAGGACAAGGGCGACAAGGCGGCCGGCTCCGAGGGCAGGAAGAGCGGGAAGGCCGACGGCGAGTCCGAGTCCGAGGGCGGCTCCGACGGGCAGTACATCGTCGGCGAGGACAACAAGGACCCCCGCGACCACACCGAGAAGCACGACAAGGCTTCCGGGCACGGCGGCGACGAGGGCTCCAAGCACCTCGCCGACGGCAAGCAGTACGACGGCCGCAAGGTGAAGCAGGGCGGGGCCCCCGGCGCGTACGCCCCCAAGGGCACGGCCGCCCCCGCCGGCGCGAAGACCGGGACGCTCGCCAAGGACGGCAAGCCGCTCACCCTCCGCTTCGTGCTCCCCTCCGGGACCGGCTCGGAGTCGCTGCGCGCGGTCGCCGACAGCATCTCCCGGATGCTGGAGAAGGTCGGCATCCGCACCGAGATCACCAAGGTCTCCGACGACAGCTACTTCAAGGACCACATCGCGTCCGGCCAGTACGACCTCGCCCTCTACTCCTGGCCCGCGTCCGCCTTCCCCGCCACCGACGCCCGCCCGATCTTCGCCAAGCCGGTCCCGGCCGCGGACGGCTCCCTGAACGTCGAGCAGAACTACACCCGCGTCGGCACCGACCAGGTCGACCAGCTCTTCGACCAGGCCGCCTCGACCCTCGACGAGGACGAGTCCGCCGCCCTCGTCCGCAAGGCCGACGCCCGCATCTGGGCGGCGGCCGGCTCCATCCCCCTCTACCAGCGCCCCCAGCTCACCGCCGCCCGCAGGACGATCGTCAACGCCGGCTCCTTCGGCTTCCAGACGCCGGTGTACGAGGACATGGGCTTCCTGAAGAAGGGGGCGCATCCGTCGGCGAGCCCGACCAAGGACTAGGGATTGACATCACCCGGACATCACGAGCACGGCCGCCGTCCCGCAGCGACTTGCGGGGCGGCGGTTGTCGTACGGGGGTGGGTTGTGCGGGGCCATGTGCTGACCTGGGAGACGGCCGGGGTGGGGTTCCTGCCCTGCTCCCAGCCCTCCGACGACGAAGCGGGGCGCACCGCGGGACTGCGGCTGTGCCCGGCCGGAACGCCCGCGCGGGAGCCCGCCTGACCCCTCCCGCTCCCGCCCGTAAGGCCCTGCGGAGGCCCCTTCCCCGTACGCCACGTACGATGGGGTAAGGCCGTGGCGTGTCCAGCCCGGCAGGGTCCGCGTAACACAGACGTACGCGCAGGCCTTCCTCACTCTCCGGGAGTACGCCGCAATATGGCCACGCGCCACGACATCCGCAACGTCGCCATCGTCGCCCACGTCGACCACGGGAAGACGACCCTCGTCGACGCCATGCTGAAGCAGGCCGGTGCCTTCGCCGCGCACGCCGCCGAGTCGCTCGACGACCGCATGATGGACTCGAACGATCTGGAGCGTGAGAAGGGCATCACGATCCTGGCCAAGAACACGGCCGTCAAGTACCACCCCAAGGATGGCGGCGACGTCATCACCATCAACATCATCGACACCCCGGGCCACGCCGACTTCGGTGGCGAGGTCGAGCGCGGTCTGTCGATGGTGGACGCGGTGGTGCTGCTCGTCGACGCCTCCGAGGGCCCGCTGCCCCAGACCCGTTTCGTGCTCCGCAAGGCGCTCCAGCAGCGCCTGCCCGTCATCCTCTGCATCAACAAGACGGACCGCCCGGACTCCCGGATCGACGAGGTCGTCAACGAGACGTACGACCTGTTCCTGGACCTGGACGCGGACGAGGAGCAGATCGAGTTCCCCATCGTCTACGCGTGTGCACGCGACGGTGTGGCCTCGCTGACCAAGCCCGAGAACGGCACCGTCCCGCAGGACAGCGACAGCCTGGAGCCCTTCTTCTCCACGATCCTGTCGCACGTCCCGGCCCCCGAGTACGACGAGGCCGCCCCGCTCCAGGCGCACGTCACCAACCTGGACGCGGACAACTTCCTCGGCCGTATCGCGCTGCTCCGCGTCGAGCAGGGCGAGCTGCGCAAGGGCCAGACCGTCACGTGGATCAAGCGCGACGGCACCATGTCCAACGTGCGCATCACCGAGCTGCTGATGACCGAGGCGCTCACCCGCAAGCCGGCCGAGATGGCGGGCCCGGGTGACATCTGCGCGGTCGCCGGTATCCCGGACATCATGATCGGCGAGACCCTCGCCGACCCGGAGAACCCGATCGCGCTGCCGCTCATCACGGTCGACGAGCCGGCGATCTCCATGACCATCGGTACGAACACCTCGCCGCTGGTCGGCCGCGGCGGCACCGGCAAGGGCGCCACCGCGAAGGCCGCGGTCAAGGACCGCAAGGTCACCGCCCGTCAGGTCAAGGACCGCCTGGACCGCGAGCTGATCGGTAACGTCTCGCTGCGCGTCCTCGACACCGAGCGTCCCGACGCCTGGGAGGTGCAGGGCCGCGGTGAGCTGGCGCTGGCCATCCTGGTCGAGCAGATGCGCCGCGAGGGCTTCGAGCTGACCATCGGCAAGCCGCAGGTCGTCACGCAGATCATCGACGGCAAGGTGCACGAGCCGGTCGAGCGCATGACGATCGACGTGCCCGAGGAGCACATGGGCGCGGTCACACAGCTCATGGGTGTCCGCAAGGGCCGGATGGACAACATGTCCAACCACGGCTCGGGCTGGGTCCGCCTGGAGTTCGTCGTCCCGTCCCGCGGTCTCATCGGCTTCCGTACCGAGTTCCTGACCGGTACGCGCGGCACGGGCATCGCCCACTCCATCCACGAGGGCCACGAGCCGTGGTTCGGCGTGCTGACGACCCGGAACAACGGTTCGCTGGTGGCCGACCGTGCGGGCGCCGTCACCGCGTTCGCGATGACGAACCTCCAGGAGCGCGGTGTGCTGTTCACCGACCCCGGCACCGAGGTGTACGAGGGCATGATCGTCGGCGAGAACTCGCGCGCCGACGACATGGACGTGAACATCACCAAGGAGAAGAAGCTCACCAACATGCGCTCGGCCGCCGCCGACTCGTTCGAGGCGATCGTGCCGCCGCGCAAGCTCTCCCTGGAGCAGTCCCTGGAGTTCTGCCGCGACGACGAGTGCGTCGAGGTGACCCCGGAGTCCGTTCGCATCCGCAAGGTCGTCCTCGACCAGAAGGAGCGCGGTCGCTCCGCGAGCCGCGCCAAGCACGGCTGATGCATGCAATGCGCCGCGATCTGAGGCGCTGATACCGGCCAACTGAGCCCGGGTGCCCCCGTCTTGGGGGCACCCGGGCTTTTTGCAACTGGTTTTGAGCCCGCGGGGCCCCGCCCCCTGGGGCGGTGTGTCCGTAATGCGGAGATCCTCGCCCGATACCCATGTAACAAGTCCGTTTCGTGGCCTTCTCTCGTCGAACAGTTTGTCCATGTTTTGGAAGATGTACGTGTCAGCTGTGACTGAATTGAGATTTAAAGACAGTGGTCGGCACCTGGCACATGGCAGATAGTTAGCCGCGTAACGCTCGGGTCAATGGGTCACCGCGCCGTGGGGACGGCGCCGACTCGCGAGCACCAGGGGGTGTCTGATCCTCCGTCAGGGGTGACGGAGGGAAGACGTGGACCCCCTCCTGTTGGTGAACACGTGGAGTCATGAGGAGGAGCCCCATGCGTGGTGTCACGAACGCCAGGTGGGACACGCCGTCCGTCAGTAGCAACTTCGCTCGCCCATACGGAGATTGGCTCTGAAGGAGTCGGCCGGCGGCTCAGTGCCGCCGTTCAACTACGCGCGTCCGGCTGCGGGATCTCCCGCCACACCCGGGCGCTCCGAACCTCTCTCCTAGATCCGGCCGGTGATCCGCGCACACCCTGCGCGGATCGCCCGCTCGGCACACCCACACCTGTGAAATGGGCGAACAGTGACAAGTCCTATCGACATTGAGGACGGCGGAACCTCGGTCGTCGTCGACGGCGAACCAGGGCCGCAGACCGAACCCGAGGTGAAGAAGCTGGAGGGCCGGTCGCCCGGCCAGCTGATGTGGATCCGCTTCAAGCGCGACCGCACCGGCGTCTTCTCGGCGTTCGTCGTGCTCTTCTTCTTCGTCATCGCGGCGGCGGCGCCGCTGATCTCGAAGTTGTACGGTAAGGACCCCTACACCATCTACGCCGACGAGCGCCCGGAGCTCTTCGACAGCGCGGGTGTGCCGGTGCAGCCCAACGGCGGTATCAGCAGCGACTTCTGGTTCGGACTCGAACCGGGCAACGGCTACGACGTGTTCACCAAGCTGATCTACGGCATCCGGACCTCACTGACGATCTCCGTGGCCGTCACCCTCGCGGTGGTCGTGACCGGCATCCTGCTCGGCATCACGGCGGGCTACCTCGGTGGCAAGACCGACTACGCCATCGGCCGGTTCATCGACTTCCTGCTCGCCTTCCCCTCACAGCTGTTCTTCATCGCCAGCATGCCCGTCGTGGTCTCGCTGTTCGTCAGCCCCCGGGACGAGACGCCGACGTATGTGCGCGTGGTCGCGCTGATCGTCGTGCAGTGGGTGCTCGGCTGGATGAGCCTCGCGCGCATCCTGCGCGGCACGACACTCGCCCTGCGGGAGCGGGAGTTCATCGAGGCGGCGAAGGTGAGCGGTGCCTCGCCCTGGCGGATCATCCGCAAGGAGATCCTGCCGAACGTGGTGACCCCGCTGCTGGTGCAGACCACGTACATGCTCCCCAGTTTCGTCACGATCGAGGCGGGCCTGTCGTTCCTCGGTGTCGGCATTGTCGAGCCCACGCCCGACTGGGGACAGATGTTCTCCAAAGCGTCGACCGAGCTCGTGCTGCAGAACGACATCACCTACATGTTCTTCCCCGGCGTCTCGATGGTCATCTTCGTCGTTGCGTTCAACCTGCTCGGGGACTCGGTCCGGGACGCCTTCGATCCCAAGACGGCTCGCTGACCGAGAGTTCGTGGGCGTCCTCGCCCGGATACGCACAGCCATTTCTTCGCATAAGGCGACACACAGATGGGTGGAGACTTCAGTGATGAGTAGGGGCGGACGCCGTACATACGCCGCACTGTCGGTGCTGGCGGCGGGGGCACTCGTGCTCTCCGGCTGCAGCAAGGGCGGCAGCAATGCCAGCGACAACCAGAAGAAGGACGAGCAGAACGCCAAGCGGCAGCAGGCGTCCATCAAGTTCGGTGGCGCGGCGGACTCCCAGGGTCCGGCCACGGCCGTGCCGGGCGCCAAGAAGGGCGGCACCCTCGAAGTGCTGCAGCGGGACTCGTACGCACACCTGGATCCCGGGCAGATCTATGTCTCGGACGAGGGCTCACTCGCCACGCTGATCCACAGAGGTCTCACCGGCTACAAGGCGACCAGCAACGACGGCAGCAAGCACGAGGTCGTCGGCGACCTCGCCACCGACTCCGGCACCACTACGGACGGCGGCAAGACCTGGAAGTACACGCTCAAGGACGGCATCAAGTTCTCCGACGGGACGCCGATCACGTCCGCGGACTTCCGGCAGACCTTCGAGCGGCTCTTCGCGTCGTTCATCAACCAGGGCCCCACCTACATACAGCAGTGGATGGCCGACACCTCGGGCTCCGACTACCGTTCGCTGCTGCCGGACGGCCCCTACAAGGGCAAGCACCTGCCGAGCAGCGTTCTCGAGACGCCCGACGCCAAAACCGTCATCTTCCACTTCAAGACGGCACACCCCGACCTGCCGTACGCGCTGGCCATGGCGGGCTACGACGTCGTCTCCGCCAAGGGTGACACCAAGGAGAAGTACGACAAGTCCCCGCTGACGACCGGCCCGTACAAGATCCAGTCGTTCAAGTCCGGCAAGTCGATGGTGCTGGTCAAGAACCCCAACTGGGACGCGACGACGGACCCGATCCGCAGCCAGTACGTGGACCAGATGAACTTCACGTTCAACGTCCAGTACGAGGACTCCACCAAGTCGCTCCTCGCCAACACCGGCGCCGACCAGACCGGCATCAGCTTCAACAACTCGGTGGACGCGGGCAACATCTCCGCGGTCCTCGGCGGCGACGCGGCCGTCAAGGCCCGCACGGTCGCCGGCTACCAGCCCTACGTCGGCCAGGTCAACATCAACCAGTCGCACGCGGCGCTCAAGGACAAGGCGGTCCGTGAGGCCATCGCCTACGCCCTGCCGATCACCCCGATGGTCCGCGCGTTCGGCGGCAGCTCCGCCGCGGAGGTCGCCGGCGGCTTCATCAGCCCGACCGTCAGCGGCTACGACGCCTCCTTCGACCCGTGGGGCAAGAAGAAGAACCCCGGCGGTGACGCGGTCAAGGCCAAGGCGCTGCTGAAGAAGGCCGGCAAGCTCGGCATGAAGCTGACCTACGGCTACATCAACACCCCTGAGGGCCAGCAGTACTCCGCCGCCATCGCCGCCGCACTGGACAAGGCCGGCTTCAACGTCCAGCGCCAGGACATCCCCGCCGAGACGTTCTACGACCAGATCGGCAAGGTCAACAACACCTACGACATCTACCACTCCGCGTGGGGCGCCGACTGGCCGTCCGCCTCGACCGTGATCCCGCCGCTGTTCGACGGCCGCGCGGTCGCCGACGGCTCGCCCAACTACTCGCACATCAACGACCCCAAGGTGAACGCGGACATCGACGCCGCCAACAAGATCACCGACCCGGTCAAGTCGGCTGCCGCGTGGGAGAAGATCGACCAGTACCTGGCCAAGGACGTCGTCAACGCCGTCCCGACCATCTACTACAAGCAGGTCCAGATCGCCGGCTCCAAGGTCGGCGGCCTCGTCTACGACGACGTGATCGGCGGCATCGACCCGCGTCGTCTGTACATCAAGTAACCCCACCTGTCCGACCGGTACCCGGTGCGTGAGTCCGCCCAGAGCGGCAGCGCACCGGGTACCGCCCGGCCCGCCGACGTCAGAAAGCCCCTCGCATGCTGCGCTTCCTCGTCCGCCGGATCCTCGGTGCCATTGTCATCCTGTTCCTGCTGAGCATCGTGACGTTCCTGCTGTTCTTCGGGATGCCGCGTGACCCGGCGCTGCTGATGTGCGGCAAGACGTGCAACCCGCAGAGCCTCGCGAACATCCACCATGTGCTCGGCCTCGACAAGTCGATCCCCGAGCAGTACGGGATCTTCCTGCACAACCTGCTCTTCGGCAGCAACCAGTTCGCCCAAGGGCCCTGCCCCGCCCCCTGCTTCGGGTACTCGTACCACACCAACGACCAGGTCTGGGCCACGATGATGGACCGCCTGCCCACCACGCTCTCGCTGACTCTCGGTGCCGCGGTGGTCTTCCTGATCGCCGGTCTTGGCACCGGAATGGTCGCCGCGTGGAAGCGCGGAACACTGCTGGACAAGACGGTCACCGCCGGATCCATGGTGATCAGTTCGCTGCAGATCTACTTCCTCGGACCGCTGGCCCTCGCCGCCCTCGTCTACCAGTCGCACATCTTCGCCAAGCCCGCGTACAACAACTTCACCGCGAATCCGGTCACCTGGTTCACCGGGCTGATCATCCCGTGGGTGGTGCTGTCCACGATCTTCGCCTCGCAGTACACCCGTATGGCGCGCTCGTCGATGATCGAGCAGCTCCAGGAGGAGCACGTACGTACCGCCCGCGCCAAGGGAATGTCCCGCAAGTACGTCTTCTTCCGCTACGCCTGGCGCGGCTCGCTCATCCCGATCGTCACCATCTTCGGTATCGACCTCGGTGCGCTGCTGGGCGGTGCCATCATCACGGAGTACACCTTCGGACTGCCCGGCCTCGGCCGACTCGCGGTGGAGTCCGTGCAGTTCAGCGATCTGCCGCTGCTGCTGGGCGTGATGATCTTCTCCGCCTCCATGATCCTGCTGTGCAACATCATCGTCGACGCCTGCTACGCCTTCATCGACCCGCGCGTGCGGCTGGCCTAGGAGCACTCGTGACCACATTGACCAAGGAAGCCGGAGCTCCCTCGCCGGCCGACGCGGGTGCCTTTCTCTCCGTGCGGGACCTGCACGTCAGCTTCAAGACCGAGGACGGCATCGTGCGCGCCGTCGACGGTCTCTCCTTCGACGTCGAACGCGGCAAGACCCTCGGCATCGTGGGGGAGTCGGGCTCCGGCAAGTCGGTCACCAACCTGACGATCCTCGGCCTGCACAACCCGATGTTCACCACCGTCGAGGGCGAGATCCTGCTCGACGGCCAGGAGTTGACCACGGCCCGCGAGTCGGACCTGGAGAAGCTGCGCGGCAACAAGGTCGCCATGATCTTCCAGGACCCGCTGACCGCCCTCTCCCCGTACTACACGGTGGGCCGCCAGATCGCCGAGCCGTACATGAAGCACATGGGCGCCTCGAAGAAGGTGGCGTGGGCGCGCGCGGTGGAGATGCTCGGCAAGGTCGGCATCCCCAACCCCAAGGAACGGGCGAAGGACTACCCGCACCAGTTCTCCGGCGGTATGCGCCAACGCGCGATGATCGCGATGGCGCTGATCTGCGACCCGGACCTGCTGATCGCCGACGAGCCGACAACGGCCCTCGACGTCACGGTCCAGGCCCAGATCCTCGACCTCCTGAAGGACCTCCAGCAGGAGTTCGGCTCCGGGATCATCTTCATCACCCACGACCTGGGCGTGATCGCCGACATGGCCGACGACATCATGGTGATGTACGCGGGCAGCGCGGTGGAACGCGGCACGACGAACGAAGTCCTCCGCTCCCCCCAACACCCCTACACCTGGGGCCTGTTGAATTCCATGCCCCGCCTGGACTCGGACCTGGGCGAGTCGCTGGCCCCCATCCCCGGCGCCCCGCCCTCGCTCCTCAACCCCCCGTCGGGCTGCCGCTTCCACCCCCGCTGCACCTTCCAGGACCGGGTCGGTGGCACCCGGTGCGTCACCGAACGCCCGCTGCTCGCCCCCGACCGCGCCTCGGCATGCCACCTCACGGCTGACCAGAAGCGGTCCATCTTCATCGAAGAGATCAAGCCCCGACTGGGCTAGGAGGAGACGTCATGACAGAGGACCTCGTCCTGCCCGCCCCGCGCGACACGGCCCCGGAAGACTCCCGGGACCCGCTCCTGGTGGTGCAGGGCCTGACCAAACACTTCCCGGTGAAGGGCGGTTTCCCGATCCGCCGTACGGTGGGCGCGGTCCAGGCCGTCGACGGCATCGACCTGACCGTGCACGTGGGGGAGAGCTTCGGCCTGGTGGGCGAGTCGGGCTGCGGTAAGTCGACGACGGGCCGGCTGATCACCCGCCTGCTGGAGCCGAGCGCGGGCAGAATCACCTACCGCGGCCAGGACATCTCACACGCCTCCCGCAAGCAGCTGGCCCCGATCCGCTCCGAGATCCAGATGATCTTCCAGGACCCGTACGCCTCGCTGAACCCGCGCCAGACGGTCGGCAAGATCATCTCGGGCCCGATGGAGATCAATGACATCAACCCGGCCGGCGGTCGCGAGGCCCGTGTCCGTGAGTTGCTGGAGATCGTCGGCCTGAACCCGGAGCACTACAACCGCTTCCCGCACGAGTTCTCCGGGGGCCAGCGCCAACGCATCGGTGTCGCCCGCGCGTTGGCCCTGGAACCGAAGCTGATCGTCGCGGACGAACCGGTCTCCGCCCTGGACGTCTCGATCCAGGCCCAGGTAGTGAACCTGTTGCAGAAGGTCCAGAAGGAACTCGGCATCGCGTTCCTCTTCATTGCCCACGACCTGGCAGTGGTACGGCACTTCTCGCACCGGCTCGCGGTGATGTACCTCGGCAAGATCATCGAGGTGGGCGATCGCGACTCCATCTACACCCGCCCCCGGCACCCGTACACACACGCCTTGCTGTCCGCTGTGCCCGAGGTGAACCTGCGCGACGACGAAACGGTGGGCCGCGAACGCATCCGCCTCGCCGGCGACGTCCCCTCCCCGATCTCTCCCCCCTCCGGCTGCCGCTTCCGTACCCGCTGCTGGAAGGCCCAGGACAAGTGCGCGACTGAGGAACCGCCCCTGATCCAGATCTCCGGCAACCTCTCGGGCCACCTGACGGCCTGCCACTTCCCGGAGGAACCGACGATCGAGGCCAGGGACGAGGACATCGTGCTGGACCCGGGGTTGGCGGCGCTGGAGGAGTAGGGGTCGGCCATCTCGACGGCATGGAGAAGTGGGCGTTGGGCCGCCCGCTTCTTTGTCAGTGTCGGGATTGCGTGAGCCGAGTAAAGGGCGCTCCGCTGCGCTGCGCGTCGGCTGCGCCGATTCCGCTGCGCTCCACCCTTGACTCGTCTCACGCAATCCCGGTGGAGAAGCGAGCGGGCGGCCCGGAGGGATGGGTGGCCAGGCAGGTGTCCCGTGGGGTGGGCTGTGCTGCGGGCCGGGGTGGCGGGGGCGCGCTCGCGTCTCGCCTGCACGCCGGGCAGGCTCAGCGGCCAACCCCCGGTCCGGACTTACCTAGCGGTGGGCGTGGGTGGGTGACGGCTGACGGGGAGCGGCGGGGTGTCGCTCTGGCTGGTGGCCCGCACCTGCCCATGGCCCATGACCGCTCCCTGGGGCTTACTTTGCAGCTGGCTCCGTACCCCTACCCTCTGGAGGCTGGGGTCATTTCTAACTATTCACGTGACATGTGAGCGGTTAGTCTGGGACCCAGCTTCTGAGACCCCCCCACCGGGCGTTGGCCGCTGAGACGGCCCGGCGTGCCGGCGAGACGCGAGCGCGCCCCCGCCGCACCGGTCCGGGACGCAGCTCAGGCAAGGGGATACAGGCCCGGGCCCCCGTTCTTCCGGGCCGCTCGCTCGCTTCTCCAACGGGCTGGAGCGGGCCGGGTCAAGGGTGGAGCGCAGCGGAATCGGCGTAGCCGACGCGACCGCAGGGAGCGCCCTTGACGCGGACCGTGGAAGCCCGACACTGGCAAGGAAGCGAGTGGCCCAACGGCCACTTCGGAAACGCCTCAGCTGCATCGCCCCACAGTCTCCGCCACGGTGATGATCTCAGGGCTGGCAGAGAAGGCGAACGGCTCACGCCCCCAGTCGCCGTACCTCTCGACCACGGCAAACCCGGCCTCGCGAAGGAAGCAGTCCAGGGTGTCGGTGCCGAGGAACCGCAGGGTGGTCCGGTCGACCTGCGGCCGTTCCCAACGAGCCCCTCCGAAGGTCTCGGTGAACGTCACATACTCCCGGCCCCCACTCGCACCCCCACCCCCACCCCTACCCACCGTCACGGACTCCACCTCGTGCCACACGCGTACGACCCCACCCCGCCCGTCGGAGACCTCCCGCACCCCGTCCGGCGTCCACGTCTCCCACGCCCGGGCCCCCGGATTCCGCGTCTCGAACACGAACTGCCCGCCGGGCGCGAGGGCGGCGCGTACGGCGCGCAGGGCGAGGCGCAACTCCTCGTCGCCGAGCAGTACTTGGAAGGCATGCCCGGTCATGACGGCGAGATCGAACTCGCCGCGCCACTCCCGTGTCCGTAGATCCCCGAGCACCCACTCGACCCCGGGTTCATGAGCCCGCGCCTGCACAAGCATCGCGGCGGCGGGATCGAGGCCCATGAGCCGCCCACGATGCCCCTCCCGCCGGGCCCGCCCGAGCAATCGCCCGGTACCGCACCCGATATCGAGCACGGCGCCGGCGGACATCACCAGCCCGAGATAGAAGTCGTCGCCGGGCCCCCAAGGGTTGAGGGTGTCGTACAGCGCGGCGAGCGAAAGATCCGCGAACGAACGATCAACCACCGCGGCAGTTTGTCACACGGGGAGAGGCTGGACAGGGGGCTCGTTCATTTCTTGCAGACTTCCGAACTGCCGCTGAATGCAAGGAGACTGGCCCGGACGCCCTCGCCACGGCGGTCCGATAACCGGTCGACATCGCCGCCACCCTCCGGGATGCTCGCCGCGATGACAGGAACCGACACGCCTTCCGCCGACGAAAGTTGCGCCTTGAACCCCACCATCCGCACCCTCACCTTCGACTGCACCGGCGATCCCTACGAACTCGGCTTGTTCTGGAGCGAGTTGCTGGGGCGCCCGCTGGCCGACGACGACAAGCCCGGCGATCCGGAGGCGGTGATCGCAGACCCGGCCGGTGGCCCGACGCTGCTCTTCGTGCGCGTACCCGAGTCCAAGGCGGCCAAGAACCGCATCCACCTGGACCTGCAGCCGCAGGGCCGGACCCGCAGCCAGGAGGTCGAGCGGGCGCTGCGGTTGGGCGCCACGAAAATCGCCGACCACACTCGGCCGGACGGCGGTGGCTGGGTCGTTCTCGCCGATCCCGAGGGCAATGAATTCTGCGTGGAGCGGGGAGAGTCGGACTGAGCCCCAGGGAATGGCGAAGGCCCGCGCCTGGGTGGGCGCGGACCTTCGTCCCCTGGAACCGGACGTTCATGGGCTCGGGTCAATGGGCCGGTGAAAGTCCGTTCCTGAAGGGGGCGGCTGACTAAAGGGGTGTGTCAGGCCGCCGCCTCGGGGTCTTTGGAGAGACGGGGTGCCGGAACGGTGTCCGCCGTCTCGGGGTAGTGGCATGCGGTCAGGTGGCCGGGCTTGTTGCCCTCGACCTGCACCAGCGGTGGGGCTTCCGCCGCGCACTTCTCCGTCGCCTTCCAGCAGCGGGTGCGGAAGCGGCAGCCGGTGGGCGGGTTGATCGGCGACGGCACGTCACCGACCAGCCGGATGCGCTCCCGTGCAGGCGTCTCGTCCACCGTGGCCTCGGGCACGGCGGACAACAGGGCCCGCGTATAGGGGTGGCGCGGGTTGCCGTACAGGTCGTCGCGGTCGGCGATCTCCACGATCTTGCCCAGGTACATTACCGCGACCCGCTGTGAGAAGTGCCGGACGATCGCCAGGTCGTGGGCGATGAACACGAACGCGATGCCGAGTTCCTTCTGGACCTTCTGCAACAGGTTCACTACCTGGGCCTGGATCGAGACGTCCAGGGCGGAGACCGGTTCGTCCGCGACGATCAGCTTCGGTTCCAGGGCCAACGCGCGGGCGACACCGATGCGTTGGCGCTGGCCCCCGGAGAACTCGTGCGGGAAGCGGTTGTAGTGCTCCGGGTTCAGGCCGACGATCTCCAGCAACTCACGGACACGGGCCTCGCGACCGCCGGCTGGGTTGATGTCGTTGATCTCCATCGGCCCGGACACGATCTTGCCGACCGTCTGGCGCGGGTTCAGCGAGGCATACGGGTCCTGGAAGATCATCTGGATCTCGGACCGGATCGGCGCGAGCGCCTTGCGGCCCGCGTGGGTGATGTCCTGGCCGCGGTAGGTGACTTTGCCGCCGGTCGGCTCCAGGAGCCGGGTGATCAGCCGGCCCGTCGTCGACTTGCCACAGCCGGACTCGCCGACCAGGCCCAGACTCTCGCCCTCACCGACCTGGAAGTCGAGGCCGTCGACCGCCTGCACGGCACCGACCGTACGCCGGATCGGGAAGCCGCCCCTGATCGGGAAGTGTTTGGTCAGGCCGCTGACGTCCAGGAGGGGGGTGGTGCTGCTCATGATGGTGAAGTCCCGTCTCTTGTACGTCAGTTGGTCCGCGCCGTGGCGTAGTCGGCGAAGAGCTCGCGCTTCTGCTCCGACGTCAGGTGACACGCCGCGCCGCGCCCGTCCCCGATCTGCAGGACCGGCTGCTCGTCCGAGCAGCGCTCGCCGGAGACCTTCTCCGTGAAGGTGCACCGGGGGTGGAAGCGACAGCCGGACGGCGGGTTGAGCAGTGAGGGGGGCGAGCCCGGGATCGGGGAGAGCGGCACGTCGACCGGCCCGTCCAGGGTCGGCATCGAACTGAGGAGACCGAGGGTGTAGGGATGCTCCGGCGTGCGCAGCACCTCCTGCTTGGTGCCCCGCTCCACACACCGGCCGCCGTACATCACCAGCACGTCGTCGGCGATGTCGGCGATGACACCCAGGTCGTGCGTGATGAAGATGATCGCGGTGCCGAACTCCTGCTGGAGGTCCTTCAACAGGTCCATGATCTGGGCCTGGACCGTCACGTCCAGCGCGGTGGTCGGCTCGTCGGCGATCACCAGCTCCGGGTCGCAGACCAGGGCCATGGCGATCATCGCGCGCTGGCGCATACCGCCGGAGAACTGGTGCGGGTATTCGTCCACACGGACGTCCGGCTGCGGGATGCCCACCCGGCGCAGCATCTCGATCGACCGCGCCCGGGCCTCCTTCTTGGAGGCGCCGGTGTGCTTGCGGTACGTCTCGCCGATCTGCGCGCCGATGGTGTGGTAAGGAGACAGGGAGGCCAGCGCGTCCTGGAAGATCATGGACATCTTGTTACCGCGCAGCTGCTCCAGCTCCCGCTCGGAGGCTGTGATCAGCTCTTTTCCGTCGAGCAGGATCTCACCGTCCATCACGGTGTTGCGCGGGTCGTGCAGGCGCAGGATCGCCATGTTGGTCACGGACTTACCCGAGCCGGACTCGCCGACGATGCCGAGGGTCTTGCCGCGTTCGACGTCGAAGGAGAGTCCGTCGACGGCCTTGACGACGCCGTCGTGGGTGGCGAAGTGCACCTTGAGGTCGCGCACGGAGAGGAAGGGGTTGCTCATGGCTCTCCTTAAGCGAGGCGCACGCGCGGGTCGATGAGGGCGTAGACGGCGTCGACGATGATGTTGAAGATGACGATCGCGGCCGCCGAGACCAGGACGACGCCGAGCAGCATCGGCAGGTCGTTGGTGCCGACCGCCTTCACCGAGAGCATGCCGAGGCCTTGCAGGCTGAAGGTCGACTCGGTGATGATGGCGCCGCCGAGGAGCGTGCCGAGGTCGAGGCCGAAGATGGTGATGATCGGGCCCATGGCACCGCGCCAGGCGAAGCGGAAGAACACCGTGCGGGCGGAGAGGCCCTTGGCGCGGGCCGTACGGACGTAGTCCTCGCTGAGGGACTCGACCATCTGCGAGCGCGTCATACGCGTGTAGTTGGCAGTCCAGATCAGCGAGAGCACCAGCCACGGCACCAGCAGACCCTGCGCCCACTGGGCCGGGTTGTCCGTGAACGGCGTGTAGCTCGCGCGGTCCAGCAGATGCCACTGGTCGACCAGCAGGTAGGTGGCCAGCACGCCGATGACGTAGATCTGCATCGAGGACGCGATCAGCGATGCCGAGCTGGCGACCTTGTCCACGGCCTTGCCCTGCTTGACGGCGGCCAGCATGCCGGTGCCTATACCGAAGATCAGGAAGACCGCGGAGCTGCCGAGGGCCAGCGAGATCGTGGTCGGAAAGCGGTCCAGGATGGTGGCCGTCACCGGCTCACGGCTCTGGAACGAGTAGCCGAGGCACGGTGCGTCGCAGTGCCCGAAGGAGGAGTAGTCACGCCCCACGAACAGAGCCTTGAGCCAGTCCCAGTACTGCACCGGTACCGAGTGGTCGATCCCGAGGTTCTTCTTCACCAGAGCCAGAGTCTCCGGGGTGCAGACCTTGCCGCAGGCGATACGGGCGGGGTCGCGCGGAGCGGCGTAGAACAGGACGAACACCAGGGCGCTGATGATCAGCAGGATCACAGCTGCGCCGAGGGTGCGGCGGACAAGGAAGCGGAACATGGCAGTTGGGTATTCCTGACGGATGCCGTAGGGGGGTGAGAAGGCGGGGCGGCCGACAGCCGCCCCGCCGGGGGCCTAACGTCAGGCCTTCACGAACGTCTTGTAGAGCAGCGTCGCGGAGAAGTTCGGGTCGAACTGGGCACCGCCGACCTTGGAACCGTAGACGTAGTAGCGCCGCGAGAACGTCTCGGGGATGATCGGCGCGACCTCCTCCATGATCCGCTTGTCCAGCGCGGCCCAGGCCTTGCCCGCCGTCGCCTGGTCGGCGATGACCGCGTTCTTCTTGATGCCGTCGTTGATCCAGCTGATGTTGGTCTGCGAGATGTTGTTCATGCCGTTGCCGATGGCACCGCCGTCGAACAGCGGCTGGATCACGGTGTAGGCGGTCGGCCAGTCCGGGGACCAGCCGAACCACGTCACGTCGTAGCTGTTGTCGATCTGCTGGATCTGGTCGTAGTACGACGTGGAGTCGACCGCCTTGATGACCGGGGTGAAGCCGGCCGCCTTGAGCGCGTTCTCGATGACGACCTTGGTCTTGTCGTAGGTCGGGTCCTTCGGGTACGCGTAGACGATCTTCATACCCTCCTTGCCGGCCGCCTTCAGCAGCGCCTTGGCCTTGGCCGGGTCGCCCTGCGGAGTCTTCAGCTTGCCGTAGGCGTCGTACTTCTCGTACCCGATGATGTCGGGGCTGAGGATCGAGGTGGCGATGTCACCGGCGGACGGGCCGCCGTAGATCTGCCGGATCTGCTGCAGCGGCCAGGCGTGGTTGAGGGCCTGGCGGACCTTCAGGTCGGTGACGCGCTTGGTGTTGATCGCGTAGTAGTAGACACCGGTGAGGAGGCCGTTGAAGCTGCGCTTCTTCAGCGCGGGGTCGGTGAGCACCTTCTGGATGCGCTCGGCCGGGACGCCCTTGTAGATCGACACGGCGTACTGGTCGTTGCCCTGGTCCGCGATGAGGCGGTCGGTGGAGTCGAGGGTCTGGATGCCGAAGTCGAACTCGAAGCCGTCCGGGTAGGCGTTGCGGATGGAGTCGGTCGCCGCGTCCCAGTTCTTGTTCCGGATCAGGACCATCGACTTGTCGGTCGTGTGGGCCTTGATCTTGTAGGGACCGCAGGCGGCCGGCTTCTTGTCGTACTTCTCCTTGGTGTCCAGCTTCGGGGACACCGCGGCGTAGGAGTGCATCGCCAGCGTGAAGTTGAAGTCCGGCTTGGCCTCGGCCAGCTTGAACGTGATCGTCTTCTTCGCCTTGTCGGTGACGATCGAGGACAGGTGCTTGCCGCCGTACGGGCCCGCGTACGCGTCACGCCACTTGCCGCCCTTGCCGGTCAGCGCGGACTGGACGTAGTTGGCGCCCTCGGTGATGAAGGAGGCCCAGGAGCGCTCGATGCCGTGGCGCACGTCCTCGACGGTCAGCTCAGTGCCGTCCTCCCACTTCAGACCGTCCTTCAGGGTGAAGGTCCAGGTCTTGTTGTCCGCGGAGGGGGTGCCGGTGTCCGTGGCGAGGTCGCCGACCAGCTTCTGGTGGCCGGAGGAGTCGATCTTGTACCCGGTCAGGCAGCGGTGCAGGAGCAGCGCGACGGTCGAGTTGTACGCGAAGTAGATGCGCTGCGGGTCCAGGTGGGAGAAGTCGTCGGGCGCGAGGCCGTAGATCGTGCCGCCCTTCTTCGCGCCGGCGATCTCCGGGGCCGGGCCGGTCGAGTCGGCCTTGGTGCCGACGGTGACCTTGGCGCCGGTGTACGAGGTGGCGCCGTCGCTCGGAGTGGTTCCGCTGCCGCCTCCCGCGTTGCCGCTGCTGCACGCGGACAGCAGCGTCGAGCCTGCGGCCGCGACAGTTGTGGCTATGACGAAGTTTCTGCGGGAGAGAGACATGGCTGACCCGTTCTCGTAGAGGAAGGTGGTACTGGATCCCGGCCGGGGCCCCGTCGCTCCGGCCGGGGCGGGGCTCAGCGCTTGGTCTTCGGGTCCAGTGCGTCGCGGACCGAGTCGCCGAGCAGGTTGAAGGCGACGACGAAGATCACCATCGACAGACCTGGGAAGAGCATGAACGTGATGTCGTCCTGGTAGTACTTGGCGCCGTTCTGGATCATCACGCCCCAGTCGGGCGTGGGATCCGAGAGGCCGACGCCGAGAAAGGCGAGACCCGCCTCGGCCGTGACATAGGCCGGAAGCAGGAGCGTCGACTGGATCAGGATCGGCGTCCACAGGTTGGGCAGGAGTTCCTTGAAGATGATCCGGGCCGGTGAGGCTCCGGTGACCTTGGCGGCCTCCACGAACTCGCGCTCGCGCAGGGCGAGTACCTCGCCGCGCAGCAGTCGGGCGATGGAGGCCCAGCCGAAGGCCGTCATCACCAGGATCAGGCTCGTGACGGTCAGCCAGACCGGGGTGTTCTCCTCCGGCGACACGAAGATCGCCAGTGCCACCGGCCAGAACGCGATGAAGAACAGGGTCTGGGGGAAGGCCAGCAGGATGTCGATCACGCGGCCGACCAGGTAGTCCGTCTTGCCGCCGAGGTAGCCCGCGGTGATGCCGATGACGACACCGAGCAGGGTCGTCAGCAGGGTGGCGATGGCCGCGATCATGAGCGAGTTGCGGATGCCGTACAGCAGGAAGGTGAAGACGTCCCGGCCGAGCTGCGGCTCGATGCCGAACCAGAAGTCGGAGCTGATGCCGCCGTTGGCCTTGATCGGGAAGTTGAACTCGTTGAGCAGGCCAGGGATGTTCATGCCGTACGTGGTGTACGGGTCCTTGCCGTAGAGCTTCGCGATCACCGGAGCGCCGATGCCGATGACGAAGAAGAAGATCACTACATAGGCGGATATGACCCCCGTCCGGTCGCGCTTGAAACGACTCCAGGCGAGCCGTCCCGGTGAGCGGCTCTCGTCGCCCTTGAGGGGCGAGTGCTTCGCCGGTGTCGCGTTGTCTTCTTCGGTCACCTCGAGCGGGGCGGCCGGTGAAGGGGTTGGGGGGGTCATGACGCTCCGTGCCCTGTGGGTCAAGGACTCCGCAGGGCGCTCCCTACGGGCTACGCCGGACTTTTTCAACGCAATTCATGCAAGGTCAATAAAATCTAGGTCGACTTGACTTTCTCTTTGCGTTCTTTACCTTTCTTTGACTAATCCGTAGCTACGCGGGTAGCGCGCCGTGATCGATCCGTGCTTTATGTCGGGCCAACTGCGCGAAACGGGCAATGAGTTCGTTATGCGGACGCCTGCGTATCGGAATGCGTACATCGGGGCGTCGCAATCCAACGGTTCCGCATCGCTTCGCGGTGATCCATTGTGCTCCATGTCGACGATCGACCGAACAGGGGCCGGAGGTCCCCCGAACGGGTGGGCCCGCAGGCGATGTGCTCCTTTTGAGCCGATATTGACCGGTAACGGATCGGCATGGATCGGCTTTCCTGAGGAGGCACTCGATGCGTGGAGCCACGCACGCCAAATGGGCCGCTTGCGCGGCGGCGGTAGCCCTCGCGGCGACCGCCTGTGGGGGCGGCGGGAGCAGTAGCGGCGGCGGTGGTGGCAGCGGTGCGGTGCTCAGCGCCTCCTGGGGAGACCCGCAGAACCCGCTGGAGCCGGCCAACACCAACGAGGTGCAGGGCGGCAAGGTCCTCGACATGGTCTTCCGCGGTCTGAAGCGGTACGACCCGAAGACCGGCAAGGCCACGGACATGCTCGCCGACAAGATCGAGACCACGGATTCGCAGAACTTCACGGTCACGGTGAAGAGCGGCTGGAAGTTCAGCAACGGCGAGGCGGTGACCGCCAAGTCCTTCGTCGACGCGTGGAACTACGGCGCCAGCCTCAAGAACAACCAGAAGAACGCGTACTTCTTCGGGTACATCGAGGGCTACGACAAGGTCCACCCCGACAGCGGCTCACAGTCCGCCGCCACCCTCAGCGGCCTCAAGGTGACGGGCACCGACACCTTCACCATCAAGCTCACCCAGAAGTTCTCGACCTTCCCGGACACCCTCGGCTACGCGGCCTACTCCCCGCTGCCGTCGACGTTCTTCTCCGACCACGCCGGCTGGCTGAAGAAGCCGGTCGGGAACGGGCCGTACACCATCCAGTCGTACACCAAGGGCTCGCAGATGCAGCTCAAGAAGTGGGACGGCTACACCGGTGCGGACAAGGCGCAGAACGGTGGCGTGACCCTCAAGGTCTACACCGACAACAACACCGCCTACACCGACCTGATGGCCGGCAACCTCGACCTCGTCGACGACATCCCCGCCTCGCAGCTCAAGAACGTCAAGAGCGACCTCGGCGGCCGGTACATCAACACGCCCGCCGGCATCATCCAGACCCTCGCGTTCCCGTACTACGACAAGAACTGGAACAAGAGCGGCTCGGACAAGGTCCGCCAGGGGCTGTCCATGGCCATCAACCGGGACCAGATCACCAGCACGATCTTCCAGAAGACCCGCACCCCGGCCACCGACTGGACCTCCCCGGTGCTCGGCACCGCGGGCGGCTTCCAGGACGGGCTGTGCGGGGACTCCTGCAAGTACAACCCGACCGAGGCGAAGAAGCTGGTCCAGGAGGGCGGCGGGATTCCCGGCGGGCAGGTCAAGATCACGTACAACGCGGACACGGGCTCGCACAAGGAGTGGGTGGACGCCGTGTGCAACTCCATCAACAACGCGCTCGGCAACGACAAGGCGTGTGTCGGGAATCCGGTGGGCACCTTCGCGGACTTCCGCAACCAGATCGGCCAGCACAAGATGACCGGGCCGTTCCGGGCGGGGTGGCAGATGGACTATCCCCTCATCCAGAACTTCCTCCAGCCGCTCTACTACACCAACGCCTCCTCCAACGACGGCCAGTGGTCCAACAAGGATTTCGACAAGCTCGTCGACCAGGCCAACGCGGAGACGGACACGGGCAAGGCGATCAAGCTCTTCCAGCAGGCCGAGGGCGTCGTACGGGACAACATGGCCGCCATCCCGCTCTGGTACCAGAACGGCAGCGCGGGCTACTCCGACCGGCTCTCCAACGTGGCGCTCAACCCGTTCAGCGTCCCCGTGTACAACGAGATCAAGGTCGGCTGAGCCCGCGATGGGGCGGTACGTCGTCCGGCGTCTGCTGCAGATGGTCCCGGTCTTCATCGGCGCCACCCTGCTGATCTTCCTGATGGTGAACGTGATGGGCGACCCCATCGCGGGCCTCTGCGGCGACCGGCAGTGCGACCCGGCGACGGCCGCCCAGCTGAAGCGCGAGTTCGGGCTCGACAAGCCCGTGTGGCAGCAATACCTGACCTACATGGGGAACGTCTTCACCGGTGACTTCGGTACGGCGTTCAACGGCCAGAAGGTCACCGAGCTGATGTCGACCGCGTTCCCGGTCACCATCCGGCTGACCGTCGTGGCGATCGTCATCGAGGTCGTCGTCGGCATCGCGCTCGGTGTGGTCACCGGCCTCAGGCGCGGACGCCCGATCGACACCACGGTCCTCCTGCTCACCCTCGTCGTGATCTCCATCCCGACCTTCGTCACCGGTCTGCTGCTGCAACTCCTGCTGGGTGTCGAGTGGGGCTGGATCAAACCGTCCGTCTCCTCGGACGCGACCTTCAGCGAGCTGATCGTCCCCGGGCTCGTCCTCGCCTCGGTCTCGCTCGCGTACGTGACCCGGCTGACCCGGACGTCCATCGCGGAGAACCGGCGCTCCGACTACGTCCGTACGGCCGTGGCGAAGGGCCTCCCGAGGCGCCGGGTGGTCATCCGCCACCTCCTGCGCAACTCCCTGATCCCCGTGGTCACCTTCATCGGCACCGACATCGGCGCCCTGATGGGCGGCGCGATCGTCACCGAGCGGATCTTCAACATCCACGGCGTCGGCTTCCAGCTCTACCAGGGGATCGTGCGCCAGAACACGCAGACCGTCGTCGGTTTCGTGACCGTCCTCGTCCTCGTCTTCCTGGTCGCCAACCTGCTCGTCGACCTCCTGTACGCCGTACTCGACCCGAGGATCCGCTATGCCTGAGCAGCCGTTCGAGCCGGATCGCGCCATTGCGGGGACCGGCATGGGCGCGACGATGGACCTCGCGACGAGCGAGGCGGAGACGCTGGAGAAGACTCCCGGGGGACCGGAGGGCACAGGCCCCCAGGAGCGGCCCCGCAGCCTCTGGTCCGACGCCTGGCGCGACCTGCGCCGCAACCCCGTCTTCATCCTCTCCGCGCTGGTCATCCTCTTCCTGGTCGTCATCTCCCTCTGGCCGTCACTGATCGCCTCCGGCAACCCTCTCAAGTGCAACCTCGCAAAGGCCCAGGAAGGCTCCCAGCCCGGCCATCCCTTCGGCTACGACGGCCAGGGCTGCGACGTCTACACGCGCACGGTCTACGGCACCCGTACGTCGGTGACGGTCGGCGTGCTGGCCACGCTGGGCGTCGCCATCTTCGGATCGGTGCTGGGCGGACTCGCCGGCTTCTTCGGCGGGATCTGGGACTCGCTCCTGTCCCGCCTCACGGACATCTTCTTCGCGATCCCGGTCGTCCTCGGCGGTCTGGTCCTCCTGTCCGTGGTGACCAGCAACACGGTCTGGCCGGTCATCGGGTTCATGGTGCTGCTCGGCTGGCCGCAGATCTCCCGCATCGCGCGCGGCTCGGTCATCACCGCCAAGCAGAACGACTACGTCCAGGCCGCGAGGGCACTCGGCGCCTCCAACTCCCGCCTCCTGCTACGGCACATCACCCCGAACGCGGTCGCACCCGTGATCGTCGTCGCCACCATCGCGCTCGGCACCTACATCTCGCTGGAGGCGACCCTGTCGTACCTCGGCGTGGGCCTGAAGCCGCCCACGGTCAGCTGGGGCATCGACATCTCCTCGGCGTCCCAGTACATCCGCAACGCCCCCCACATGCTCCTCTGGCCGGCCGGAGCCCTGGCGATCACCGTCCTCGCGTTCATCATGCTCGGCGACGCGGTGCGCGACGCCCTCGATCCGAAGTTGAGGTGAGGCGGCGTCATGCTGCTCGAAGTGCGGGATCTGCACGTGGAGTTCAGGACCAGGGACGGGGTCGCCAAGGCCGTCAACGGGGTCAGCTACAGCGTGGACGAGGGGGAGACCCTCGCCGTGCTGGGGGAGTCGGGGTCCGGGAAGTCCGTGACCGCGCAGGCCGTGATGGGGATTCTCGATGTGCCGCCGGGGAAGATCACCGGCGGGGAGATCCTGTTCCGGGGCAAGGATCTGCTGAAGTTCAGGGAAGAGGAACGGCGCAAGGTGCGCGGCGCCGAGATGGCGATGATCTTCCAGGACGCGCTGTCCTCGCTCAACCCCGTGCTCTCCGTGGGCGACCAGCTCGGCGAGATGTTCGTCGTGCACCGGGGAATGTCCCGCAAGGACGCCCGCGCCAAGGCGATCGAACTGATGGAGCGCGTACGGATCCCGGGCGCGGCCCAGCGCGTCCGCGACTACCCGCACCAGTTCTCCGGCGGTATGCGCCAGCGCATCATGATCGCGATGGCGCTCGCCCTCGAACCGGCGCTGATCATCGCCGACGAACCGACCACCGCCCTCGACGTCACCGTCCAGGCACAAGTCATGGACCTGCTGGCCGAGTTGCAGCGCGAACTGCACATGGGGCTCATCCTCATCACCCACGACCTCGGAGTCGTCGCCGACGTCGCGGACAAGATCGCCGTGATGTACGCCGGCCGGATCGTCGAGTCGGCCCCCGTCCACGACATCTACAAGGCACCGGCCCACCCGTACACGCGCGGCCTGCTGGACTCCATCCCGCGCCTGGACCAGAAGGGCCAGGAGCTCTACGCCATCAAGGGCCTGCCGCCGAACCTCATGCACATCCCGCCCGGCTGCGCCTTCAACCCCCGCTGCCCGATGGCCCAGGACGTGTGCCGGACCGACGAACCCGAGCTGTACGAGGTGGACGAACACCGGGGCAGCGCCTGCCACTTCTGGAGGGAGTGCCTCAATGGCTGAGCCGATCCTGGAAGTCGCCGGACTCGTCAAGCACTACCCGCTGACCCAGGGCATCCTCTTCAAGAAACAGGTCGGTGCCGTCAAGGCGGTCGACGGTGTGGACTTCACGCTCGCCAGAGGAGAGACCCTCGGCATCGTCGGGGAGTCCGGCTGCGGCAAGTCGACCGTCGCCAAGATGCTGGTCAACCTGGAGCGCCCGACGGCCGGTTCGATCAAGTTCAAGGGCGAGGACATCAGCAAGATGTCCGGCCGCGCCCTGAAGGCCGCCCGGCGCAACATCCAGATGGTGTTCCAGGACCCGTACACCTCCCTCAACCCCCGTATGACGGTGGGCGACATCATCGGGGAGCCGTACGAGATCCACCCCGAGGTCGCGCCAAAAGGCGACCGGCGCAAGCGGGTTCAGGATCTGCTCGACGTCGTCGGGCTCAACCCCGAGTACATCAACCGCTATCCGCACCAGTTCTCCGGCGGCCAGCGCCAACGCATCGGCATCGCACGGGGGTTGGCGCTGCGCCCCGAGGTCATCGTCGCCGACGAACCCGTCTCCGCGCTCGACGTCTCCGTGCAGGCCCAGGTCATCAACCTCCTCGACCGGCTCCAGGGCGAGTTCGACCTGTCGTACGTCTTCATCGCGCACGACCTGTCGATCGTCCGGCACATCTCGGACCGGGTCGGGGTCATGTACCTCGGCCGGATCGTGGAGATCGGCAAGGACGCGGAGATCTACGACCACCCGACGCACCCGTACACCCAGGCGCTGCTGTCCGCCGTGCCCGTGCCCGACCCGGACGCGCGGGAGCACCGGGAGCGGATCATCCTGTCGGGGGACGTGCCGTCGCCGACGAACATCCCGTCCGGATGCCGCTTCCGCACCCGCTGCTGGAAGGCGCGGGAGCGGTGCTCGCTGGAGGTGCCGCTGCTCGCGGTACCCGCCGAGTTCCGGCTCGCGAGCGGCCCCGCGGCGCACGACTCGGCCTGTCACTTCGCGGAGGAGAAGACGGTCGTACCGCAGGAGGAGACCCCCGAAGCGACCCCGGACGATCTTGCGGATGGGGCGGAATAACACCACAAACAGGTATCAACCGCGTTAACACGCAGGCAACTCGGCCGACCCGGTCCCGATATACGGACGCGTCAACCTGAACAACGTACGGCCGTGCGGGTGCCGTAAACGGACCGGGGCGCGCCATGTCGCCCCGGTCCGTTGCCCGTTGTCAGCGGGGGAGCCCCAACGAACGCCGCAGGAAGTCCAGTTGGAGCAGCAGCAGGTTCTCCGCCACCGTCTCCTGCGGGGTCATGTGCGTCACCCCGGACAGGGGGAGCACCTCGTGCGGGCGGCCCGCCGCGAGCAGCGCGGAGGACAGGCGCAGGGAGTGGGCGACCACCACGTTGTCGTCCGCCAGGCCGTGGATGATCAGCATCGGGCGGTGCGGCTCGGCCGCGTCCACCAGGCCCGCGTCGTCGATCACGGAGTTGCGGCGGTAGACCTCGGGCTGCTCGGCGGGGTGCCCGATGTACCGCTCCTGGTAGTGGGTGTCGTACAGGCGCAGGTCGGTGACCGGCGCCCCGACCACCGCCGCGTGGAAGACGTCGGGGCAGCGCAGCGCGGCGAGTGCGGCCAGATAGCCGCCGAACGACCAGCCCCGGATCGCGACCCGGCCGAGGTCGAGCGGGAAGTCGGCCGCGAGCGCCTGGAGCGCGTCCACCTGGTCCTCCAGGACGACTGCCGCGAGGTCGTCCCTGATCGCCTTCTCCCAGGCCGGTGAGCGGCCGGGCGTGCCCCGGCCGTCCGCGACGACCACCGCGAAACCCTGGTCCGCGAACCACTGCGAGGTGAGGTGCGCGTTGTGCGCGGCGACCACGCGCTGACCGTGCGGACCGCCGTAGGGGTCGAGCAGAACCGGGAGCGGGCCGCTGCCGTCGTAGTCCCGTGGCATAAGCAGGGCGCACGGTACACGTCGTGCGCCCCCCTCGGTGAACGTGATGCGCGGGGTCGTACCGGGATCTTCGGCGTACGACGTGACGGTCGCCGTCTTCTTGCCCTCGCGCAGCACCTGTACCCGCGTGCCCGGCCGGTCCGGCACCGCCGACAGCAGTACGGTCACGCCCCCGGCGCGCACCGCCGAGTGCACTCCGGGCTGTTGCGAGAGACGCTCCAGGCCGAGCTCGTTGACGCGATAGACGTGCACCTCGCCGGTCTCCGGGGCGGGCGCGTCCTCGCCCGCCGACGCCGAGACCAGCACGCTGTCGTCGGAGACGTCCAGCACCGCGCGGATGTGCAACTGCGGTCCCGTGAGCAGGCGTTCACCGACCGCGAGCACCCGGGCACCGCCCTCGTCGGCGATCCGCACGAGCTGCCCGGAGGGGCTCCAGCAGGGCACGCCAGGGAAAAGATCAAGCCAAACTGGATCTTCGTCGGCGTGCACCATCCGGGTCGCCCCGGAGTCCGGCTCGACGGCGAGGAACAGCTGGCTGCGCTGGTCCCGGGCCTGTACCAGCAGCAGTGGCGCACCCGCCGCTGACCAGTGCACTCGCGCCAGATACGGGTACCGCGCCCGGTCCCAGACGACCTCCGTGCGCACCCCGTCCAGACCGATCACGTACAGCCGCACGTCCGCGTTGGCCGTGCCCGCCGCCGGATACGCGACCCGCTGCGGCTCGCGCTCCGGGTGGGCCGGGTCGGCGATCCACCAGCGCTGGACCGGCGTGTCGTCCGCGCGGGCGACCAGCAGCCGGTCCGAGTCCGGCGACCACCAGAAGCCGCGCGTACGGCTCATCTCCTCGGCCGCGATGAACTCGGCCAGCCCGTAGGTGACTTGCTCCGACTCCGGCTCGGCGAGCGCCCGGTCGCCGTCGCCCTCGGCTCCCACGACGCGCAGGGCGCCGCCGGCGACGTAGGCGATGTGCCGTCCGTCGGGGGCGGGGCGCGGGTCGATCACCGGTCCGGGGACGGTGAGTTCACGTGCCGTGCCGGCTCGCAGCTCGGCCGCGAAAAGCCGCCCTGACAAGGCGAAAGACGCCAACTCGGCCTCGCTGTCGGTGGCGTAGCCGACGATCCCCGCGCCGCCCTCGCGGCTGCGTTCGCGGCGCGCCCGCTCCTCGCGGGAGAGGTGCTCCGTTGCGCCGCCGAGGAGGGCGCGCGGGTCGGCCGCCACCCGCTCCCCGCCGTCCGCCGGATCGAGGACCCACAGCGCGTTCACCCGGTCCGTGCCGGAGGAGGAACGCAGGAACACGACCCGGGAACCGTCGGGCGCCACGGTGAACGCGCGCGGCGCGCCGAGCGTGAACCGCTGGGTACGGGCGTGCCGTCGGGGGAAGGAGTCAGCCTCGGTCGTCATGCCCCGACCATATTGGCCATGCGCCCCCTTGTGCGGCTGTGCGCCGAGCGATGCGCGAGCGCGGATAGTTATGATCACTGGCGCTGGGTGGGTATGAACCTGCTGGCTGCTGTATGGATTTGCTGTACGGGTCCACGCCATGGATCCATTTGCCCCCATAGTCCGACCCCCCTAGTCCCTGGGATCATTGGAGGTGAGCCGCCGTGGCACTCTCGATTTCGGCGGTGGTGCTGCTGGCGATCGTCGTCTTCCTTCTGGTCAAGAAGTCAGGGCTGAAGGGCGGTCATGCGGTCGTCTGCATCCTCCTGGGGTTCTATCTGGCCTCCTCGACGATCGCGCCCACGATCAGCGATCTCACGACGAACATCGCCAGCATGATCGGCAGCATCAAGTTCTGACGGGTCCCCTTTAGGGTGGGCCCATGACGGAACTGCCCGGCCGTCGTCTGCTGCTCGTGCACGCGCACCCGGACGACGAGTCGATCAACAACGGCGCGACCATGGCCAAGTACGCGGCCGAGGGTGCCCACGTGACCTTGGTGACGTGCACCCTCGGCGAGCACGGCGAGGTCATCCCGCCGGAATTGCGGCATCTGTCGGGTTCCGCGCTGGCCGAGGAGCGGGAGCGCGAACTCACGGCCGCCATGAAGGCGCTCGGCGTCGCCGACCACGGAATCCTGGGGGGCCGCGGCCGGTACCAGGACTCCGGGATGATGGGCACCCCGGACAACGACGACCCCGCCTGCTTCTGGCAGGCCGACGTCGACGAGGCCGCCGGACACCTCGTCGAGGTGATCCGCGAGGTACGCCCCCAGGTCCTGGTCACCTACGACCCCGACGGTGGCTACGGCCACCCGGACCACATCCAGGCCCACCGCGTCGCCATGCGCGCCGCCGAACTCGCCGCCGACGCCGGGCATCCGGTCGCCAAGGTCTACTGGAACCGCGTACCCCGGACCGTCGTCGAGGAGGGCTTCGCGCGGCTCCGTGCCGTACTGCCGGAGCTTCCCTTCGCCGCGACGGCCGCCGTGGACGACGTACCGGGTGTCGTGGACGACGAGCGGATCACCGCCGCGATCGACGGCACCGCGTACGCCGCCGCCAAGACCGCGGCGATGCGCGCGCACGCCACGCAGATCGAAGTGGCCCCGGACGAGCCGTACTTCGTGCTGTCGAACGAACTCGCGCAGCCCGTGTTCACCACCGAGTACTACGAGTTGGCGCGTTCTTCCGTGAGCGGGGTACCCGGTGGGGCGCCCGAGACCGACCTCTTCGAAGGGCTGGGCCCGTGATGAGCGCCACCAACGGCGGGAGCCTGCTCGCCCAGCCGCTGCAACGGCCGTCCGCCCTGCGCGTGTTGGCCTACCTGGGACTCTTCGTGCTCGGCGCGGTCGTCGGGGCGGCGGGGGCGCTGGTGCAGGCCGCCTGGTTCCCGGGCGGACTGCTGCTCGCGCTCGCCGGAGCGGGCGGACTGTTCCTCGGCGGAGCGAGAGCCGCCGACGGCCGGGGCGGGGCCGTGGCACCCGCGGCCGGCTGGATGGTCGCCGTCGTCCTGCTCACCGCCAGCCGACCGGAAGGCGACTTCCTCTTCGGCGCGGGAGTCGGTTCCTATTTCTTCCTGCTCGGCGGGATGGCCGTGGCTGTGATGTGCGCCACGTTGGGTTTGGGGCGGCAACCAAGCAGCCCTGACGTCCGACTTGGCAAGTGACGTACCACTTCGCGGTGACGCACGCGTGCGAGTCCGGTGTGGGTTTCCCCAGCGGTCGTGGGATACCGCCAAGAAGTGGCCAGTATGGTGGTGCGCGCCGCCGAGTCGCCCGTGGGTGTCGGGCGGCGGAGCCAACCGGGAGAACCTGCCTTGAGTCGTGAAACTGACACTCCGTCCTCCGGGCCCGACGGGCGCGGCGGAGCCGCATACCCCTCGGGAACCCCGCCGTACGGGACGCCCGCGGCTTCCGACGACCGTACGGATGCGGGGCGTTCGGCCGCGCAGCCGGAGGAACGCAAGACCGAGACGACGCTGACGACCCGGATCCGGATCAACATCCCCGGTTCGCGGCCCATTCCGCCGGTCGTCGTGCGGACGCCCGTCGCGGACACCGAGTTCGCGGACGCGTCCACGACCGCCGAGGTGCAGTTGCCGAGTTCCGCGCTGCCCGCGGGCGTCGTCGAGCCGACCGGTGAACTCGCGCTGCCCGGCGCCGAGGAGAAGACGAGCGACTGGTTCGCACCCCGCAAGTCCGGCCCCGCGAAGGGCGGTCAGGGCGGTGGCGGCACCAACGGGGCGGGAATTCCCGGCGGTTCGGCCGCGGGTACCCCGACTCCCGGTGCCTCCTCGGGTACACCCGCCGGTGCACGGCCGACGGGCGCCCGCCCCGGTGGTGTGGTCGGCGCCATGGGCCTGCCGAGCGCTTCCCGGCCGGCCGGCGCGAACGGCGGTACGAACGGCGCCGGACTCGGCGGCGCCACCGGTTCCGGACCCGTCGCCCCCGGACACAGTGGCGGCACGGGCTCCTTCGACGTGACCGAGGCACTGGCGGCGGGCCCGCTGGGCAACGGCTCGCGCCCGAACGGCGGCGGACCGGGCGGACCCGGCGGACCGGGCGAACCGCGCCGCGACGACCTGCCGTACTTCTCGGGGAACGGGCAGGGCGGTTTCCCCGGCCCCAACGGCCAGGGCGGGCAGGGCGGTTATCCCGAGGTCCATGGCCAGGGTGAGCAGAGTGGTTTCCCCGGCCCCAACGGTCAGAGCGCACAGGGCGGTTTCCCTGGACCCAACGCCCACGGCGACCAGGGTGGCTATCCCGGACCCGACGGCCAGGACGAGCTGGGAGGTTTCCCCGGGGCCAACGGCCACGGCGGGCGCGCCGAGCAGTTCCCCGGGCCCGGCGGCCAGGGCAGGGGTCCCGGGGGCACCGGTGGTCCCGGCGGCCAGGGCGGTCCCGGTGGACCCAGTGGTTTCAACGGCCCGAACGGACGCGGCGGTCAGAGCGGCCCGGAGGGTCCCGCGGGCCCGACCGGCGGTCCGGTCACCGGAAACGGCCTGATGCTGCCGCCCGGCCCCATGGGCGGAGCACAGGGCGCGCCGGTGGGCTACGCCGACGGACAGGGCGGCACGAACGGCGCCGGTGGTCCCGGCGCTCCCGGTGGACTCGCCGGTCCGGGGGGCCAGGGCGGTCCCGGCGGCCCGGGCGCGTCCTCCGGCCGACACGGCGCTCGCGGCAGGGGCCCGGGTGGTCCGGGTGGTCCTGGCGGTCCTGGCGCGGGCCTCCGTGGTCCCGGCACAGGTCCCGGTGGTCCCGGCACAGGTCCCGGCGGTCCTGGCGCTGGCCCCGGTGGGTCTGGAATGGGCCCCGGCGGCCCCGGAATGGGCTCTGGCTCCGGCGCGCACGGCGGCGCGGCTCTCCCCGGCATGATCCCCGGCGGCGGTCTCAGCGACGACACCGCGATCCTCACCCCCCAGAAGCCGGCCCCCGAACCCGGCATGCCCGGCTACGGCGCCCCCGCCGACCAGGTCTCCGGACACACCGTCACCAGCGGTATGCCGGTCGTCCCGGGCACGGGGAACTCGCCGTTCGGTCCGGGCACCCACCCCGACGGACCGCTCCCGCACACGCCCGCGAAGGTGCCCGAGCCCGGCTCGACGCAGAGCACGCCGGCCGCCAAGAACGCGGGCAAGAGCGCGGCGAAGAAAAAGAAGAAGGGCCGCAGCAAGCTGGTCCTGCTCGTCGTCGGCGCGTTCGTCCTCGCGGGCGGTGCCTACGGCGCCGGGCTGCTGATGAACCACACCGACGTGCCCAAGGGCACCACCGTGCTCGGTGTCGACATCGGCGGCGGCACCCGCGACGACGCCGTCAAGAAGCTCGACGACGCGTTCGGCGACCGGGTGAACAAGCCGCTGAAGCTGTCGGTCGGCGGCAAGACGGTCTCGCTCAAGCCGGACCAGGCGGGGCTGCAGTTCGACTTCGCGTCCACGGTCGCCTCGGCCGCCACGAGCGACTACAACCCGGTCTCCGTGATCGGCTCCCTCTTCGGCCGGCACCGGGTCGTCGAGCCCGACATGCCGACCGACGAGGAAAAGCTCCAGGCCGCCCTCTCCGACCTCGGCGGCGGCTCCGGCTCCGGCGCGGTGACCGAGGGCACGATCCAGTTCAAGGCGGGCAAGGCGGTCGCCGTCTACGGCAAGGCGGGCAAGGCCATCGACGGGGCCGGCTCCACCGCGGCCGTGGAGGCGGCGTACCGCACCGAGGTGGAGACCGGCACGGCCGGCGCGGTGACGGTCCCGACCACCACCAAGCAGCCGGCGGTCACGAACGCCGAGGTCGACCGTGAGATGAAGGCCTTCGCGGAACCGGCGATGTCCGGGTTCGTCACGGTCAAGACGGACACCGGGGTCCAGCTGAAGCTGAGCCCGCAGAACTCCCTCTGGAAGTTCCTCGGTGTGAAGGCGGTGAACGGCAAGCTCACCGACAGCCCCGACCTGACCGCCCTCAAGACGCTCTACGGCAGCACCTTCGACAGCGTCAAGATCACCCGGGCGACCGGCCAGAAGACCGCCGTCACCCCGCAGGACGTGTACCTCGCCCTGCGCAAGGCACTGGTCAGCACGACCGACCGGGTGGGGATCATCGACACGACCCCCAGCTAGCGGCACAGCCCGGACGAACGACGAGAGGGCCACCCGGCACAGGCGCCGGGTGGCCCTCTCGTCGTAGGACACCGCCCCCGGCATGACATCTGTCATGCGGCACACCGGACCGCCGACACTGCCGGGAACCGGTCCCCGGCGGCCACGATGGGTGCATGACGACAACAGCGGCGACGGCCACCCCGGTGGTCGGGTTCGATCAGGTGAGCAAGAGTTACGGCAGCGTGCGGGCCGTCGACGGGCTGTCGCTCGCGTTGCACGCGGGGGAGACGGTGGCCCTGCTGGGGCCGAACGGGGCCGGGAAGTCGACCGCCCTGGACCTGCTGCTGGGCCTCAAGCAGGCCGACACCGGCAAGGTCGAGGTCTTCGGCACCAGCCCCCGCGAGGCCATCGTCGCCGGGCGGGTGGGCGCGATGCTGCAGAGCGGCGGGCTGATGGACGAGGTCACGGTCGGCGAGCTGGTCAAGCTGGCCTGCGCCCTGCACCCGAAGCCGTACAGGGTCGCCGACGTGATCACCCGCGCGGGCATCGCCCAGATCGCCGACCGCAAGGTCAACAAGCTCTCCGGCGGGCAGGCCCAGCGCGTCCGCTTCGCCCTCGCCACCGCGGGCGACAGCGACCTGATCGTCCTCGACGAGCCGACCACCGGCATGGACGTCTCCGCCCGCCAGGCCTTCTGGGCCACCATGCGCGAACAGGCCGACCAGGGCCGTACGGTCCTCTTCGCCACCCACTACCTCGAAGAGGCCGACGCCATCGCGGACCGCGTCCTGGTCCTGCACCGCGGCCGGCTGCTCGCCGACGGCACGTCCGCCGAGATCAAGGCGAAGGCGGGCGCCCGGAGGATCGCCTTCGACCTGGACGGCGAGATCGACGAGCCGCCGATCCGGGCCCTCCCGTTCCTCACCACCATCGACATTTCGGGCCAGACGATCCGCATCCAGTCCACCGACGCCGACGCGACCGTCCACGCGCTCTACGGCCTCGGCGTCTACCCCCGCAACCTCGAAGTCGCCGGGCTCGGCCTGGAGCAGGCCTTTGTCGCCATCACCGCCGCCGAGGAGGCCAAGCAGTCATGAACAGCCTGATCAAACTGGAACTCACCCGCGCCCTGCGCAACCGCAAGTTCCTGTTCTTCTCGGTGATCTACCCCTCGGTCATCTTCCTGCTCGTCTCCAACCAGACCGGCAACGTCGACGGCACCGGCCTGAGCGTCGCGAAGTACGTCATGGTCTCCATGGCCTCCTTCGGCGCCCTGACCGCCGTCCTGATGGGCAACAGCGAGCGCATCGCCAAGGAGCGCGAGAACGGCTGGGTACGGCAGCTCCGGCTGACCACGCTGCCCGGACGCGGCTACGTCCTCGCCAAGACCGCCAGCGCCGCCGTCGTCAGCCTGCCGTCCATCGTGGTCGTGTTCGTCGTCGCCGCCGCGGTGAAGGACGTACGGCTGGACGCCTGGCAGTGGCTCGCGCTGACCGGCGCGATCTGGGCCGGCAGCCTCGTCTTCGCCGCGCTCGGCGTGGCCATCGGGTACCTCGCGAGCGGGGACGCGGTCCGCCCGATCACGATGATCATCTACTTCGGTCTGTCGATCCTCGGCGGCCTGTGGTTCCCGTCCTCGACCTTCCCGGCGTGGCTCCAGGACATCGCGAAGTGGCTGCCCACGCACGCGTACGCTGCCCTGGGGCAGGCCATCGAGCAGAGCCAGTCGCCCCACGCCAAGGACGTCACCCTCCTCGTCGTCTACTTCGCCCTGTTCGCGGGCGGGGCGGCGTGGCTGTACCGGAAGGACACGCTGAAGGCGTGAGCGCGATGACGGACGACGGGAAGCCCGCGGAGCACGCGATCCGGGTCGGCCAGGAACCCCGCAACCGGGCCGAGGCGGCGCGCAAGCTGGTCTGGATCCTGCCCTGGCTGATCTTCCTCGGTTCACCGGTGCAGGACCTGACCTCGGGCCGGCACTCGACGGCCGCGGTCACGCTCGGCTGGCTGGCCCTGGTCTCCTTCACCGGCGTCTATCTGACCCTGGTCTTCCGGAACATGGGCCGGGCCTTCTCCGGACGGATCGTCGGGGCCCTCGTCCTGCTGCTCGGCATGATCGCCGTGGCCCTGTGCCTCACCCTGGGCAAGCCCTGGACGGGCCTCTTCGTGTACGTCTCCGTCACCTGCGGCGCGGCCCTGCCGCAGCGGATCGCGTACGGGGCGATCGGCACGAACACCCTGGCCATGCTCCTGGTCGGCCTGTACGTCGGTGAGGACGACTGGAGCCTGCTCCTGGTGGTGCTGCTCCTCGGCTTCGCGATGATGGGCGTGAAGCAACTCGTGCGTACGACGGTCGAGTTGCGCAAGGCCCGCGCCACCGTCGCCCAACTCGCCGCCAACGAGGAGCGGTTGCGCCTGGCCCGAGACCTGCACGACCTGTTGGGCCACTCCCTCTCCCTGATCACGCTGAAGAGCGAACTCGCCGGCCGCATGCTCCCCGACCACCCCGACAAGGCGGCCCAGCAGGTCGCCGACATCGAACAGGTCAGCCGCCAGGCCCTGGTGGACGTCCGCGAGGCGGTCACCGGTTACCGCCGCCCCCGCCTCCCCGGCGAACTCGCGGGCGCCCAGGTCGCGTTGACGGCCGCCGGAGTAACGGCCGACCTCCCCACCGACCCCGACCTCACCGACACCCCCGAACCCAGCGAGTCCGCCCTCGCCTGGGCCCTGCGCGAGGCGATCACCAACGTCGTACGGCACAGCGGCGCCCGCCGCTGCGTGGTCGAACTGGTCCGCCGCCAGACCCTGGACGGCCCCGTCCTCGAACTGTCCGTCGAGGACGACGGCACCGGCGGCTCGGGCAAGGGCCCCGGCAACGGTCTGACGGGTCTCGGCGAGCGCCTGGAGAAGGTCGGCGGCTGCCTGGAGGCGACCCGCCTCAAACACGGCTTCCGGCTGGTCGCACGGGTGCCGGCCGGAGCTCCGGTCTCCTCGCCGGACGTAGGATCGCCCGCATGAGCCGTACGATCAAGGTCCTCCTCGCCGAGGACCAGTCGATGGTCCGCGAGGCACTGGCCGCACTCCTCGGCCTGGAGGACGACATCGAGGTCGTCGCCCAAGTCGCGCGCGGCGACGAGGTGTTGGCGGCGCTACGGCGGCACGCCGTGGACGTGGCCCTCCTCGACATCGAGATGCCGGGCTGCACGGGCATCGAGGCGGCGGCCCAGGTCCACAAGGAACTCCCCGCCGTGAAACTGGTCGTCCTCACCACCTTCGGCCGCCCCGGCTACCTGCGCAGCGCGATGGAAGCGGGCGCCGACGCGTTCCTCGTCAAGGACGCCCCGGCGGCCCAACTGGCGGAAGCGGTAAGGAAAGTCCTGGCGGGCGAGCGAGTAATCGACCCCACCCTGGCGGCAGCGGCCCTGGCCGAGGGCGCCAACCCGTTGACCGACCGAGAGCGTGAGGTCTTGAGGGCGGCGGCGGACGGTTCGACGAACGCCGAACTCGCCAAGACCCTCCACCTGTCCCAGGGCACGGTCCGCAACTACCTGTCGACGGCCATTCAGAAGTTGGCGGTACGGAACAGGGCGGAGGCGGTGAGGATCGCAAGGGAGAAGGGCTGGTTGTAATCACAGGCCAGGGTTGGCGCCCCGATAGGGGCGCGGGGAACTGCGCGACCAGCCACAACGCACCCGCACCCGCAAGACGACCAAAGCTCAACGGCGCATAGGCGAACGTCAGTTCAACATGGCCCGAGCCGATCGCGCCTGCCCCCGCACCCGCTCAGCCGCAGCCTCATCCACCACAGCCACCACCTCCGCATACGCCTCCAGCTCATCCGCCCCCGTGAGGAAATCCCCCCGCTCAACCAACAGTTGAGCCCGCTCGTACCGCAACCGAGCCGAATGCGAAGGCAACAGCAACGCCAACTCCACACCCCACAAGGCAACATCCGACCGCTCCGGCCGAGCCGCGGCCCACGCCCGGATGTTGTTCAGGACGCGAGACACCACCTCCAGCGGCGCCGCAGGCACAAGCATCGAGGGGTGCAGCGCCGCCCCGGTAGCCCCCGCCACCAGCAACTCCGCGTCGCCCCCCGACAACACCCGCCCCCCGTCGAACGGATCGGCCAGCACCTGATCCTCCGCCGGCCCGAACCCCACCACGAAGTGCCCCGGCAAAGCGACCCCGTACACCGGCGCCCCCGCCCGCCAGGCCACCTCCATCCACACCACGGACAGCAGGATCGGCAACCCGCGCCGCCGCCGCAGCACCGCGTGCAGCAACGAGGACTCCAGCCGCTGATAGTCACCGGGCGAGCCCCGGAACTCGAAACGCACGCCGAGGAGTTGACGCAGCGCGCCGGCCCAGGCCGACGGCCCCCCGGGCCGGTACGGCAACTGCCCCGCCAGCCGGTCGAGTTCCATCTGCGCGGAGTCGATCCCGGTGTCGTCCAACGCCCCGTCCGCCGAGGCCCCCACCAGCAGACACAGCGTCGCGAGATCGGGCCGCTCGGACCGAGCCTCCTCGGCGAACCGGCGACGCACTGCCGCCGACCGCTCGGGCGACGGGGGACAGGGAGCAGGCATGGCGAACTCGTACCCCCTCACGACGATCCGAGGCGGCCGGCGCCACTGTGGGCCACCGGCTCGCGATAGTGGTGGTAGGCGTGATGCGCCCCGAACCCCATCCCGGTGTACAGCGCCCGCGCCCCCGCGTTGTCCGCCTCGACCTGCAACCACGCGGCCGACGCCCCCTCGTCCAGCGCCCGCGAGGCCAACGCGGCCATCACGAGGGAGGCCAGCCCCCGCCGCCGTAGGGCCGGATCGACCTCGACGGCGCCGAAACCGGCCCACCGCCCGTCGACCACGCACCGCCCGATCGCGGCGGGAGCCACGCCCGCCCCCTCGCCGGGCACCGTCGCGAACCACACCGAAGGCCCTCCCCCCAGCACCTTCAGGGCCACCTCGCTCACCCCCTTGCGCTGGTAGCGGGCCAGCCACGCCTCGTCGGCCGACCGGGACAGGACGACACCGGACACCTCGGCCCGGTCGGCGACCGGAGCCAGCGCCCCGACCCACAACTCGGCCGTGACCTCACGGGTCCAGCCGCGCCGTTCCAACTCGGCGCAGAGCAGTTCCTGCGTGCCCTCGGCACCGGTCGCGGTCTGGACGTACGCGGGCAGGCCCCGGTCGCCGTACCACCGTCGTACGGCGGTGAGGGCCTCGTCGAGGGGCAGGCCGGGATCGCCGAGCGGGAGCACGGAGTTGGCGCGGCGGGTGAACCCGGCGGCGGCGCGCAGTTCCCACTCGCCGAGCCGTTCGCTCTCCACCGGGCGCCAGGCACGGGAGGAGACGCGGGCGAGTTCGGCGTAGGAAGCGGAAGGTCCCCTTCGGCGGGCCGGAGCGGCCGGGACGACCTTGCCCGCCACCAGCGAGGATTCCGAAATACGGACGGACTCCCCACCCTTCCGTGTGATCGTCAGCACACCGCTGTCCCATGATGTGAGAACACCCACCGTGTCGGTGAACTTCTCCGCCGTGTCTTCAGTACCTGTCAAGCGCCTGACGGACACCCGTTTGCCCACGTCAGCAGCGGTGATGCGGACCTCAAGCCGTCCAGCCGCAGAGATTTCCACAGGTCAGTTCACCCCTCCTGTATGGATCACGCCCCGGAACGGAGATACTAGGTGCGGGCATGGACGACGCCGCGCTCCAGCGCGCCTGGCGGCGGAGCCTACGGAGGCCCGCCAGCGCCCTATCGAGGAGGAACGACAGCGTGACCTACGTCATCGCGCAGCCTTGTGTCGACGTCAAGGACAAGGCGTGCATCGAGGAGTGCCCGGTCGACTGCATCTACGAGGGCTCCCGGTCCTTGTACATCCACCCGGACGAATGCGTCGACTGCGGAGCCTGTGAGCCGGTGTGCCCGGTCGAGGCGATCTTCTACGAGGACGACACTCCCGAGGAGTGGAAGGACTACTACAAGGCGAACGTCGAGTTCTTCGACGAGCTCGGCTCCCCGGGCGGTGCCAGCAAGCTGGGCCTGATCGAGCGCGACCACCCCTTCGTCGCCGCGCTGCCGCCGCAGAACCAGTAGGAGCGGCCCGCGCAGACGCGCCGCCTCGGTCCCGTACGGCCTGATCACGCCCGATCAGCGCCCTACGGGGCCGAGGCGTTTGCCGTACCGGTCGTACCGAAGAAAGTGAGCCAGAAATCGTGTCCGCAGTCTCCGACCTGCTGCCCACCTTCCCCTGGGACAAGCTGGAGCCGTACAAGAAGACGGCGACGGCACACCCGGACGGCATCGTCGACCTGTCGGTCGGCACGCCGGTGGACCCGGTCCCCGACCTGATCCAGAAGGCCCTGATCGACGCGGCCGACTCGCCCGGCTACCCCACGGTCTGGGGCACCCCGGCCCTGCGCGACGCGATCACCGGCTGGGTCGAGCGCCGCCTCGGCGCCCGGGACGTCACCCACCGCCACGTCCTCCCCATTGTCGGCTCCAAGGAACTCGTCGCCTGGCTCCCCACCCAGCTGGGCCTGGGCCCGGGCGACCGCGTGGCCTACCCCCGCCTGGCCTACCCGACGTACGAGGTGGGCGCCCGCCTGGCCCGCGCCGAGTACGAGGTCTACGACGACCCGACGACCCTGAACCCGGAAGGCCTGAAGCTCCTCTGGCTCAACTCGCCCTCGAACCCGACCGGCAAGGTCCTGTCCAAGGACGAGCTGAAGAGGGCCGTCGCCTGGGCCCGCGAGCACGACATCCTGGTCTTCTCCGACGAGTGCTACCTCGAACTGGGCTGGGCGGCCGACCCGGTCTCGGTCCTGCACCCCGATGTCAACGGCGGTTCCTACGACGGCATCGTCGCGGTCCACTCCCTCTCCAAGCGCTCGAACCTCGCCGGTTACCGCGCGGCTTTCCTGGCCGGCGACCCGGCCGTCCTCGCCCCGCTCCTGGAGATCCGCAAGCACGGCGGCATGATGACCTCGGCCCCGACGCAGGCGGCCGTGGTAGCGGCTCTGGGCGACGACACCCACGTCCAGGAACAGCGTGAGCGGTACAAGGCCCGCCGGTCGCTGTTGCGCGAGGCCCTCGTGTCCCACGGCTTCCGCATCGAACACAGCGAGGCAAGCCTCTACCTGTGGGCAACGAGGGACGAGTCCTGCTGGGACACGGTGTCCCACCTGGCGGACCTGGGCATCCTGGTGGCGCCCGGCGACTTCTACGGAGACGCGGGCGCGAACTTCGTACGAGTGGCGTTGACGGCGACGGACGAGCGAGTCCGGGCAGCTGTAAACAGGCTGAGCTGAAAGGTCTTTTGCTTTTAGGGGCGCGGGGCTGTGTCGATGTGCGGCTCCGCCGCGTGGGCGCGACCAGCCCCCACCGGCCGCAAGCCGACAAACAACGCAGAAAAGGGGCCCAGGGAACTCCCTGGACCCCTTCAGCTCAGGCGAACTAGCCGAGCGGCAGCCCCTTGAGCGGCAGCTCCTGCGCAGACGGCAACCCACCCTTGGTGACCGCATCCGTCGGCAACCCACCACCGGCGGTAGCGGTCTTCGCCGTCTCGCCGAGCAGGCCTCCCGCCTGCCCCGCCGTGTCCCCGGCAACATGCTGCGCGGCCGGAGCCACCGTCTTGGCAACCTTCCCGCCGGTCTTGCCTGCGGCCGGCACCGCCTTCTCCAGCGTCTGGCCACCGGACTTGCCGGCGACCCCCGTGACGTTCTGGCTCGCGCCGTCGACCGTGTTGCCGACGCTCGCCCCGTCCAGGGCGGTCAGCGCGCCCAGGTTCGGGGTGGCCGGCAGGGAGGGGGCCGCACTGGCGGAGCCGGCCGCACCGACCCCGGCTGCCGCTCCCGCTGCGACGAGCAGCGCGGCACGGGCGATCCGGCGGGTCAGGGGGAGGGACATGATGCTCCTTGTGTTGATCTCCGGGCTCGGACGCAGTGACTACCGCTCGAAGCGCGCGAAGGTTGCGGAGCGCCAACGTAAAGAGTTCGCAATGCGTCGCATTATCAGCTACGGATAAAAACGGACAAAGAGCGCCCGGTCCGAAAGTCTGCCGAATGCGTGCAGCCCTTTGTCCTCAAGGGTTTCGCCGAATGCGGGGGTCACCGAGCGAAGACCCGGGCAAGCCCGGACCCGGATCGACCGTGCGGAACCCCTACGGGTGAGGACTCGTACTACTGCCCGGCCTGCCGTTCGGTCACGATGCGGACCCCGCCGGCGGCCTTCGTGCCGGTGGAGTGCCACGGGTCGTCCGCGCTGCCGGCGGCCCACTCGCGGCCGGCGTACGACACGCGCTCGATGTGCAGCACCGAGGAGTTGGCCACCGCCCAGTGCGCGAGCTGCCAGCCGGTCTTCGTGCTGCCGGACCGCACCGGCAGGGTCACGGTGCTGCTCCCGCCCGTGGCACTCGCGCCGGGAGCGGGCGTGGACTTGGAGGTGGACTTGGTCCTCGACGTGTCCTTGGACGTCGAGTCCCCGGTCACCTCCGCGCCGGTCTTCTTCAGGATCGTGCGCCCGAAGTCCCGTACCAGCGCGGCCCGTACGGCGTCCGGGCCGGTGGCGGTCACGGTGGTGTCCGGGAGACCCTGGCAGGTCAGGGTGGCGGCGGCCTGTCCGGTGAGGGCGGCGGACAGCAGCGCGGCGTCGGGCTCGTGCTTGGCGTACGCCTCCGGGTAACCGCTGCGCTGCACGCGCTGCGCGGCGACCGTGAGGGGGAGCTTCTGGTAGTCGTTCACCTTGGCCAGGTGCTCGTAGAAGACGCCCGCCGCGTACGTCGGGTCCAGGATCTGCTTCTTGGTGCCCCAGCCCTGCGAGGGCCGCTGCTGGAACAGGCCGAGCGAATCCAGGTCGCCGTGCTGGATGTTGACGAGCTGCGACTCCTGGAGCGCGGTCGCGAGCGCGATCGTCACGGCCCGCGCGGGCATCCCGCGCCCGGTGCCGACGGCCGCGATCGTCGCCGCGTTCATCGCCTGTTCCTGTGTGAACTCGTACTCCTGGCCGTCGTCCTTGCCGGAGACCACCTTGCAGCCGGGCCCGCCCCGACCGCCGGTGACGTACTGGACGACGAGGTAACCCGCGACGGCGAGCAGCACCACGAGGGCGGCTGAGAACCGGAAGAGGCGGCCGCGTCGACGCTTCTTGGGAGTGGGGGACTGCTCAGGCATCCCCACAAGGTACTGGAGGCTCCTGTTACCGATGCGCCGGGTGTGGACAACCGGCGCCCCAGCCGTTCGCGTTAGGGTCGAGGACATGGCCGACACCCCACTTGACCTCACGCAGGACGCCGCACGGCTCACCGCACAGCTCGTCGACCTCCCCTCGGAGAGCGGTGGCGAGAAGCCCCTCGCGGACGCGATCGAGACCGCGCTGCGCGCCCTGCCGCACCTGACGGTCGACCGGTACGGCAACAACGTCGTCGCCCGCACCACCCTCGGGCGCACGGAACGCGTCATCCTGGCCGGCCACATCGACACGGTCCCGATCGCCGACAACGTCCCCTCGCGCCTCGACGAGAACGGCGTCCTGTGGGGCTGCGGCACCTGCGACATGAAGTCCGGCGTGGCGGTCCAACTCCGCATCGCGGCAACGGTCCCGGCCCCCAACCGCGACCTCACCTTCGTCTTCTACGACAACGAAGAGGTCGCCGCCCACCTCAACGGCCTCAAGCACGTCTCCGAAGCGCATCCCGAGTGGCTGGAGGGCGACTTCGCGGTCCTCCTGGAGCCGACGGACGGCCAGGTCGAGGGCGGCTGCCAGGGCACGCTCAGGGTGTTCCTGAAGTTCACGGGTGAACGAGCGCACTCCGCGCGCGCGTGGATGGGCTCCAACGCGATCCACGCCGCCTCGCGCGCGCTGGCCAGGCTCGCCGCGTACGAGCCCCGCAAGCCCTTCGTGGACGGCCTCCAGTACCACGAGGGCCTCAACGCGGTGCGTGTGGAAGGGGGCGTGGCCACCAACGTCATCCCCGACGCGTGCACCCTGGTCGTCAACTTCCGTTACGCGCCCGACCGCAGCGAGGCGGAGGCGGAGGCCTTCGTGCGCGAGTACTTCGCCGACTGCGGGGTCGACGAGTTCGTCGTCGACGACCACACCGGCGGCGCCCGCCCCGGCCTGACCCACCCGGCGGCGGCGGCCTTCATGGCGGCCGTCGGCGGCGAGGCCCGCCCCAAGTTCGGCTGGACCGACGTCGCCCGCTTCAGCGCCCTCGGCGTGCCCGCGGTGAACTACGGCCCGGGCGCCCAACTCCTCGCCCACAAGGTCGACGAGCGGGTCGAGGCGGCCCTGATCCCCGAGGCCGAACGGCGGCTCGTGGACTGGCTGACCGGCTGACATCCGTACGTCCCCCCGCTGTAACCCGCGTAGACCTACGCTGAGGTACGAAACACCTGCAAGTGGAGGGAGCGCACATGGCTACAGGCAACCCCGAGGGCAAGCAGCAGCCACCGGAGGAGCAGCGCCTGGGACCGGTCCTCCGGCGGCGCGGCCAGGTGACCGCGAGCACGACCGACCAGCGCCTCCTGGACGCGGGCGGCCCCTCGGACTGGGTCCACACCGACCCGTGGCGTGTCCTGCGCATCCAGTCGGAGTTCATCGAGGGCTTCGGCACGCTGGCCGAACTGCCGCCCGCGATCAGCGTGTTCGGCTCGGCCCGCACCAAGCCGGACTCACCGGAGTACGAAGCGGGCGTACGGCTCGGACACGCCCTCGTGGAGGCCGGGTGGGCCGTGATCACCGGCGGCGGCCCCGGAGCCATGGAGGCGGCCAACAAGGGCGCCCTGGAGGCCAAGGGCATCTCCGTCGGCCTCGGCATCGAGCTGCCCTTCGAGCAGGGGCTCAACGCCTACGTCGACATCGGGCTGAACTTCCGTTACTTCTTCGTCCGCAAGATGATGTTCGTCAAGTACGCCCAGGGCTTCGTGGTCCTCCCCGGCGGCCTCGGCACCCTCGACGAACTCTTCGAGGCCCTCACCCTGGTGCAGACCCAGAAGGTCACCCGCTTCCCGATCGTCCTCTTCGGAAGCGAGTACTGGGGCGGCCTGGTCGACTGGCTGAAGAACACGCTGATCGCCCAGGGCAAGGCATCCGAGAAGGACCTCCTCCTGTTCCACGTCACGGACGACGTGGACGAGGCGGTAGCGCTGGTGTCCAAGGAAGCGGGCCGGTAGCAAATAGCCCGTCCGGCGTTTGAGGACGAGGCCGTCCAGGCCGAAGCGGGGGTCCGGGGGCGGCAGCCCCCAGGGAGGGGACGGGCAGGGGCGGCGGGGGCGAAAAACCCTTACGCCAGCCCCCGCCTGCCCACCGCCGGAGGCCGATGCCCGGCGATCGACGCCACCATGTCCAACACCTGCCGCGTCTCCGCGACTTCATGCACCCGATACACCTGCGCCCCCAGCCACGCCGACACCGCCGTCGTCGCGAGCGTCCCGACAACCCGCTCCTTCACCGGCTTGTCGAGCGTCTCGCCCACGAAGTCCTTGTTGGACAGCGACACCAGCACAGGCCACCCCGTGGCGACCATCTCGCCGAGCCGCCGCGTCGCCTCCAGGCTGTGCCGGCTGTTCTTCCCGAAGTCGTGCCCGGGATCGATCAGCACCGACTCCCTCGGCACCCCCAGCGCCACCGCCCGCTCGGCAAGCCCCAGGGTCACGCGCAGGATGTCGGCCATGACGTCGTCGTACGCCACCCGGTGCGGCCGGGTACGCGGCTGCGCACCGCCCGCGTGCGTGCACACCAGCCCCACGCCGTACCGCGCGGCGACCTCCGCGAGCCGGGGATCGACGCCGCCCCACGCGTCGTTCAGGAGATCCGCCCCGGCCTCGCAGACGGCCTCGCCGACCTCGTGCCGCCAGGTGTCGACGCTGATGACCACGTCAGGGAAGCGGCGCCGCACCTCGGCCACGAAACCGACCGTGCGCCGCGCCTCCTCCTCGGCGGTCACCTCCTCGCCGGGACCGGCCTTGACCCCGCCGATGTCGATGATCGCGGCGCCCTCGGCGACGGCCTGCTCCACGCGCGCGAGGGCGGGCTCGTCGCGGAACGTCGCCCCCTGGTCGTAGAAGGAGTCCGGGGTCCGGTTCACGATCGCCATGATCACCGGCTCGTGCGCGTCGAATTCACGCCTGCCCAGCCTGAGCATCCCCTGTGACCTCTCCTAGTACGTACCGGTCTTCAGCCGCCTGTGACCCTAACTGTCAGCGTCGCATGGCACGATCGGACCCTGACACATTCGGCTTCGGCACGTCCGACCTCGACGCCCGTGGAGACCCCAGCGATGTTCATGTTCCTGTTCCTGGTCGTCGCGCTCGCCGTCGTGGTCGGCGCCGTGACCCTCTCGGTGATCGGCGGCGGCGACAGCGCCCCGCTGCCCGACGCCGCGCCCGAGCGTCTCGACGACCCGCTGCCCCTGGACCGGCCGGTCAACCACGTCGACGTGGAGACCCTCCGCTTCCCGCTCGCCGCGCGGGGCTACCGCATGGCCGAGGTGGACGACGCGCTGAGCCGTATCGCCGCGGAACTCGCCGAGCGCGACGCCCGGATCGCCGACCTGGAGTCCGCGCTGGCGGGTGCCCGGGCCACCGTCCACGTCTCCATGGAGAAGCCCGCGGAAGGCGACCAGCGGTGAGCGACGCCGTCACCGGTGCGGACGGCGCCCTGCGCTGCCCCTGGGCGCTGTCCACCGAGGACTACGTCACGTACCACGACGAGGAGTGGGGCCGCCCGGTCCACGGCGACGACGCGCTCTACGAGAGGCTCTCCCTGGAGGCCTTCCAGTCCGGCCTCTCCTGGATCACGATCCTGCGCCGCCGCGAGGGCTTCCGCGCGGCCTTCGCGGGCTTCCGGATCGCCGAGGTGGCCACCTTCACGGACGCCGACCGCGAACGGCTCCTCGCCGACACCGGCATCATCCGCAACCGCGCGAAGATCGACGCGACGATCGCCAACGCGCGCGTGCTGGACGACTGGGCGCCGGGTGAGCTGGACGAGTTCATCTGGTCCCACGCCCCGACGCCGGGCCCGGCCCCGAAGACACTCGGAGACGTCCCGGCGGTCACGGACGAGTCGACGGCCCTGTCGAAGGCCCTGAAGAAGCGGGGCCTGAGATTCGTCGGCCCGACGACGGCGTACGCGCTGATGCAGGCGTGCGGGCTGGTCGACGACCACCTGGTGGACTGTGTGTCCCGCCGTTCCTGAGCCGGCTCAGCGACCCAAGTACTTCGGCTTCTCCTTGTTGACGAAGGCCTGCACGGCGATCGCGTGGTCCTCCGACGCGCCCGCGCGGGACTGGAGTTCGTCTTCTTTTTCCAGCGTCTCTTCAAGGGTGTGCGAGAGGCCGTAGGCGACGGCCTCCTTCAGCGCCGCATACGCCACGGTCGGACCGTCGGCCAAGGCCCGCGCCACCTTCTCGGCCTCCGCGTGCAACTCGCCCGCGGGGACGAGCCGGTTGGCGATCCCCAGGTCGTACGCCTCCTGCGCGGTGATCGTGCGCGGGAACAGCAGCAGGTCGGAGGCGCGCCCGGGTCCGACGACCCTGGGCAGCGTCCAGGAGATGCCGGAGTCCGCGGTCAGTGCCACGCCCGCGAAGGAGGTGTTGAAGCCGGCGGTGTCCGCCACGACGCGGTAGTCCGCGGCCAGCGCGAGCCCGAAACCGGCTCCCGCAGCGACCCCGTTGACCCCCGCGACCACGGGCTTCGCCATGCCGGCCAGCGCGCGCACGATGGGGTTGTAGTGCTCTTTCACCGTGGTCATGGTGACCCCGGTCCCGGCCTCCCGGTCGGAGGCCAGCAGCGTGATGTGCTCCTTGAGGTCCTGGCCCACACAGAACGCCCGCTCCCCGGCCGCGGTCAGCAGCACCGCGCGGACGGCACTGTCGTCCGCGGCGGTCCGTACCGCCTCCCGGAGGGCGACCTTGGTCGCGATGTTCAGCGCGTTCATCGCCTCGGGGCGGTTGAGCGTGATCGTCGCGAGTCCGTCGCTCACCTCGTAGAGCACGGTGTCGGCCATGATGTGTCCCCTCCGGTGTCGCGGCTGCGGCGTACCGGTCGGTACCCGTACGTCCGTAGGACAGCATGGCGGAGATCACCGTCCGCGCACCGGACCCGACGTGTGACCTGCGTCAAAGAATTCCGCTCCGGATTCGGTCGGCGGGGGTCCGTGCGGCGGCGAAGTATCGCAGTCGCGTCGGCGAATTGAGTGGTTTTGCTCGCGCGCGTTGCCCAAGCGATGCCGACTGATGTTGGTCATCGGGTCCTGAGATGCGGGATAATGGCTTGGAAGCAATGTGTTCGATGCCGGTGACGCGTGTCTCATTAGGGGCCGCGCGTGCCCTCCATGGGGCCGTCGGCGACGATGAGCTGGTTTCAGGAAGGGGAACGAGCATGGCGGCCATGAAGCCGCGGACGGGCGATGGCCCGCTCGAGGTGACCAAGGAGGGGCGGGGCATCGTCATGCGCGTTCCGCTCGAAGGCGGCGGTCGGCTCGTCGTCGAGCTGACCCCTGACGAGGCCGACGCGCTGGGCGACGCCCTCAAGAAGGTCGTCGGCTGACGCGGCGGAACGCGACCATACCCCTTCAGCTGCCCCGGCACCCGAGACGGTGCCGGGGTCGCTGCTTTCCGGGGTCCTACGGGCTGTGGGGACCCGTCCGGCGGATCGCGCCGAAGACGCGGGGCCTGGTTCGCACACCTGCGGCGTTGTCGTCGCCGACGCGCTGCCTCCGCGTCGTCCGCGGTGGTGGCCCCCCCGATGTCACACGTTTCCTCCGCCTTACGGCTGACGTGCCACGCGCCGCTCACCGGCGCACATCGGACACCGCCGATGTCCCGCGACCTGATCCGCCGGAGGCCTCAGCGCTTGACGGCGCACAGCAGCCCGTCGCCCACCGGGAGCAGCGACGGCACCAGCTCGGGGCTCTCGCGCACGGCGCGCAGCAGCTCGCGCAGCCGCAGTACCTCGGTGGGCTGAGGGCCCGAGTCGACCGTGCGGCCGTTGGCGAAGACGCCCTCGAAGACCACCAGGCCACCCGGACGCAGCAGGCGCAACGATTCAGCGAGATAGTCCAGGAACTCCTGCCGGTCACCGTCGCAGAACACGAGGTCGTAGCCGGCGTCCGCGAGCCGGGGCAGCACGTCCAGGGCGCGGCCCGGGATGAAGCGGGCCCGGTTGCTGGCGAAGCCGCAGGCGCGGAAGGCCTGGCGGGCGAACTGCTGGTGGTCCGGCTCCGGGTCGACGGTGGTCAGTACCCCGTCCGGCCGCATGCCGTACAGAAGATGCATCCCGGAGACGCCGGTCCCGGTGCCGATCTCCGCCACCGCCTTCGCGTCCACGGTGGCGGCGAGCATCCGCAGCGCGGCGCCCGTGCCGGGCGACACCGAGCGCAGCCCTGCCTCGCGGGCCCGGTCACGGGCCCAGCGCAGTGCTTCGTCCTCGGCGACATAGGCGTCGGCGAACGCCCAGCTCGTCTGCCGGTTGCCGGTAATGACCCTCTCCTGTCCCCGTGGTTGCCTGGGCGTGACTGTATCCGTTGGTGCCGGGAACCTGCTGATGGGACCGGGCGTTTAGAGGGGGAGGAATGCACTGGGGGACGCGGCCGGAGGGAAGAGCGGGGGATGAGGATGGATCAGTACGTCGGGCAGAGGCGCGAGCAAGGCCATGAGCAACGGCTCGCTCCACCGCGAGGTCGGTATGAGCGTGTATCAAATTCTCGTAAAACCGCTTATCCGGAGCTAACGGGCGAGGTGGCTATGGTAGGGGCTCCACTGGACACCACCAGAGCCGACAGGGGAGGTGCGGCTGTACCTGTGGATCGGGGAGGAGTGCTCCGGCGCTTTCTCGGATCGGCGGGCAGGCCGAAATCCGTGAACGACACCGCTGCTGACCACAGCCACGCCGCTGACCATGCCCAGACCGCGACCTTCTCCACCGACGCGGACGGGCAGGCGTGGACTCCGCCCACCTGGGAGGAGATCGTCAGCACCCACAGCGGCCGTGTGTACCGGCTCGCGTACCGACTGACGGGGAACCAGCACGACGCCGAGGACCTGACGCAAGAGGTCTTCGTCCGAGTCTTCCGTTCGCTGTCGACGTACACGCCCGGCACCTTCGAGGGCTGGCTGCACCGCATCACCACCAACCTCTTCCTGGACATGGTCCGCCGCAAGCAGCGCATCCGTTTCGACGCGCTGGGGGAGGACGCGGCCGAGCGCCTGCCCAGCCGCGAGCCGTCGCCCCAGCAGGTCTTCAACGACGCGCACTTCGACGCCGACGTCCAGCAGGCCCTGGACACCCTCGCCCCGGAGTTCCGGGCCGCGGTCGTCCTGTGCGACATCGAGGGACTCTCGTACGAGGAGATCGCCGCGACCCTGGGCGTCAAGCTCGGCACGGTCCGTTCCCGGATCCACCGCGGCCGCTCCCAGCTCCGCAAGGCCCTCGCGCACCGCTCGCCGGAAGCACGGGCCGAGCGCCGCTCCTTCGTGGCGCGTGTGCCCGCGCTGGGGGGAGGGGGCGCGACCGCGTGAGTGGATCACGTCCTACGCCTGCGGAGCAGCACCTGGGAGACCGACTTTCCGCCCTGGTGGACGGAGAGCTCGGTCATGAGTCGCGCGATCGCGTACTGGCACACCTGGCCACCTGTACGAAGTGCAAGGCCGAGGCCGACGCGCAGCGCCGACTGAAGAACGTGTTCGCGGAAATGGCCCCACCGCCCCCTTCCGAGAGCTTCCTGGCCCGTCTCCAGGGGCTTCCCGGGGGAGGCGGCGACACCGACGACGAGGAGCCGCCCGGCGGGGGACTCTTCGCCGGAGTCGGCCTGTTCGGCGTGCGGAGGGACGGCCCGCTCGACGCGTTCGAGTTCGGCTACGTCCCTGCGGCCCCGCACGCCTCCACGGCCCTGGCCCCTTCCGCACCCTCCGCACGCGAGGGTTTCCGCATCCATGACGTCAGCCGGCACGACACCGACCGCTCCGCCTCGCGCGGGATGCGGTTCGCGTTCGTCGCCGCCGGCGCGGTGTCGCTGGCCGCGATCGCACTGGGCGGGGTGGCCACGGTCACGCCGGGCGACACGGCCGCCGAGGCGCGCGGCGGTGCGGGTGTGACTCCCGCGCGTACACAGGGCACGGGCGCCGCGACTTCCGACGCGGGGCGTCGCCGCGGTGTCGGGCCCCTACTCGCCCAGGGTACGAACCAGCGGTCGATGCTCGGCGACACCTCGGTGGCACCGACGTCCGTCTCCGCGCCGCTGCTGCCCGGGGTGCCGTCCCCGGCGGTCGCCCAGGGCGACGAGGTCATGCACACGCTGAGCGCGCCGGTGATGGCCGGTGCGGCGGTCATGTCCCCGCTGATACGCCCGCTGATCGCGACCCCGCCCATCGCCCTCACGTCCTGGTCCACGGCCCCCGAGGTCATGGCCCCCGGTCTGCTGCGCACCCCCACCCCCACCCCCCACACCACCTCTTCCCCCACTCCCACCCCCACCACCTCCTTCCGCCCCCTGCCCTGACCGGCCCCTGCACCGCGCCCCGCGAACCTGGTTGAATCCGGGGAGTACGGGGTGGCACGGCCGGTGGTTGGGGAGCACATGAACGACGGGACACCGAATCCGAGGCCCACGAAGTCGACGTGGTGGGGCCGGGGCCGGGCAGCGGATTCCCGGGCGGCGACACCGGGTGCGGACGTGGTCGACGTCGACGCCGACACCGGCGGGGACTTCACGCTGTGGCCGCCGGACGCGGTGCGGGACGGAGCATCACGGGCGACCGGCGACGACGGCTTCGAGTCGCGTGCGGTCGGCGAGGGACTGAGCGGCGAAGCGGCTTCCGGCGAGGGCGACTTCGAGTTGGCCCGCCCTGTGCCGGAGGCGTCGAGCGCCGGTGTGGTCGCGGATGCCGACGGTGGTCCGGAGTCGGGCCGTCCCGGGTCGGAGTTCCTGGCCGGCGGTGCGGGTGCGGGTGCCGTCGCGGGTACGGGCGGCGACTCTGCGCCGGTCCGTCCTGCGGCCGGGTCTCCAACCGGCGGTGTGGCTGCGGACGTTGACGGTGGTGACGTTGACGTCGAACCGACCTCTCCCGCCCCCGCCCCCGCCCACCGCCCCAAGCCCCTGCACGACCCCGACCCCTACGGCACCCCGCCGTACGGTCAGCCGGGTCCCTGGGCGCCCGCGCCGCCCGTCCAGCATCCGGTGGTCACCGCTGGGCACGACACGGCGCCACAGATGCCTACAGCGGCCCCTGGTGCCCCTGGTGCCCCAACTCCACCGTCACCGGCACCGTCCGACTCCAGCTCACCGAGTCCCTCAGTGCCCCGCCCTGCCTCCACCGACCCGCACCCCGCCTCGGCGGCCCCGGTCGCGGCCTCCGAGCCCCCCGGTACTTCCGATCAGCCCTTCCCCGAACCGGAACCCGACCCCGGCCTCCCCGCCACCGACCCCTGGCACCGCTACGACCCCTGGGCATCCCCCGCCCCCCTCCAGCAGACCGGCGCCCCTGCCCCCGCCCACCAGCAGCACCACAACCGCGCCCGGAAACGCCTCGCCGCCTCCGCGCTGGGTATCGCGCTGCTCTCCGGGGGCGTCGGAGGTGTCGTAGGGGCGTATGTCGAGCGGGACGGGCTGGGCGGGGACATCGTGTTGACGCAGGCCGGGGGAGAGGACACCGGGCGGGCGCCCGGGAGTGTGGCCGGGATCGCCGCTCGGGCGCTGCCCAGTGTGGTGACGCTGCATGTGACCGGTGACGAGGAGTCGGGGACCGGTACCGGGGTCGTGCTGGACACGCGGGGGCACATCCTCACCAACAACCATGTGGTGCAGCCCGCCGGGAGCGACGGTGAGATATCCGTGCGCTTCAGTGGGGGACAGACCGTCAAGGCCAAGGTGGTCGGGCACGACGCCGGATACGACCTCGCCGTCGTACAGGTGAGCGGTGTGCGGGGGCTCAGGCCGATGCCGCTCGGCAATTCCGACAACGTGCGGGTCGGCGACCCCGTCGTGGCGATCGGGGCGCCCTTCGACCTCGACAACACCGTGACGTCCGGGATCATCAGCGCCAAGGACCGGCCCATCACGGCCGGCGGCGACGCGGCGGACGGGAGCGACGTCTCGTACGTCGACGCCCTGCAGACCGACGCGCCCATCAACCCGGGCAACTCCGGCGGCCCCCTGCTGGACTCGCGGGCGCGGCTCGTGGGGATCAACTCGGCGATCCGTTCCGCCGACAACGGGCTCGATACCGGAGACGGTCAGGCCGGTTCCATAGGGCTCGGTTTCGCCATCCCCGTCAACCAGGCCAAGCGCGTCGCCGAGGAGCTGATCAACACCGGGAAGGCCACGCACCCGGTCATCGGCGTCACCCTCGACATGAACTACACCGGGGACGGAGCCCGTGTCGCCGCGAAGGGGAGCGGGGACGGCCCCGCGGTCAGCGCCGGCGGCCCCGGTGCCAAGGCCGGTCTCCAGGCGGGCGACGTCATCACCGAGGTCGACGGCGAGCGCGTCCACTCCGGCGACGAACTCATCGTCAGGACCCGTGCCCACCGCCCCGGCGACCAGCTGCGCCTGACCCTCCGGCGGGACGGCAAGGACATGACCGTGTCACTCGTCCTCGGCTCCTCGACCGGCGGCTGAGCCGGTGATTGACAGAAACGTCACAGGTGAGAGCCGCGCGCCCGCTCCCACTAGGCAAACAACCCGGAAAACCGGTCGTGTACACCCACTCGTAGCCCCCGGGACAGTACCGGTCGGGTGGGATCGCCGGGTACCGTGGACCCGGCCCGGACCACGGAAGACCCGCACAGACCCCGAGGGCCGAGGACCGAGGACATCGCAAGGAGCTTCAGGTGTTCAATGACATAGGACCGCTCGAGCTGGTGACGATCATTGTGCTCGCCGTGCTCGTCTTCGGTCCGGACAAGCTCCCGAAGGTCATCCAGGACGTCATGCGGACGATCCGGAAGATCCGAGAGTTCTCGGAGAGCGCCAAGGCGGACATCCGCGAGGAGCTGGGCCCGGAGTTCAAGGACTTCGACTTCGAGGACCTCAACCCCAAGACGTTCCTGCGCAAGCAGCTGGACAACGACGAACTGGGGCTCAAGGAGATCCGCAACGGCTTCGACCTGAAGAAGGAGATGGCCGAGGTCACGGAGGCGGTCCAGAGCGCGGACACCCCCTCCTCTTCCTCGTCGTCCTCCTCCTTGTCCGGTGGTCGTCTCGACATGACCAAGAAGCCCGAGGACCCCGAGAAGGACGAGCGCCCGCCCTTCGACGCGGACGCCACCTGAGCACGTCGTAGGCGAGCTGTACGTGCGTCATACGTGACGCGTTTCATACGTCCCCGACGTCTTCCACGCCTCCGTACGGCCTGAACACGGCCCCCGTGCGCCTCACGCGCCGGGCGCTTTCCGGGCTGCTTCCCACGAGGTGGCTATGCTGCCGAGTTGTTGTGCGGACCGGGCGAGTCGCCCGAAGGGGGGCGGGCCGCCCCGGTCCGACGAGAGCGAGGAGGCGTCCGGAGCATGGAGACGACGAGTCGGGTAGGCGCGCAGGCGCCGGCCGCGGAGGGTGGACAACAGGTCCCCTCCGCCCGGCGCACGGTCGACAGCTACCTGCTGGCGCCCTTCCCGTGGTACGGCCTCGACGAGGCCTTCACGGGGCCGCGCTGGCTGATGCAGGTGGGCATGGCGGCGGACGGAGCCGTCGAGCACGGCTCGATCGGGCACGGCGACGAGCCCTCCGTACGCAACGAAGGCACCGAGGACAAGGAGAAGTTCGCGGTGGTCGTCACCGTCGCGGGCAACCCCGCGCGGCGCACCGCGGACGGCACGGGGCTCCTGGAGGCCACGTCGGTGTCCTCTGCGGCCTGGCTCGCCGGGGTGGGGCTGCTGTCCTTCACCTGGCCGGGGCAGATGGACCACACCCTGCGGGACGACTGGCTGGAGCAGCAGACGGAGACGGCGTGGGTGCTGGCGGACGACCTCGCCGGTGACGACTGGTCGACGCTGTCCCTGCCGGTGGACGGGGTGCCGACGCCGTTCCACTACCGCGAGTCCGAGTTCGGCTGGGTGCTTGCCGGGTCTACGCAGGAGGGTGTGCACGTGGGGGCGTACGGGAGGGGCATGAGTGCGTATGGGCTCGGCTTCGCCATGATCAAGGACATCGGCGCGTACGCCTAGCGGCGGGCTGGGGCGAAGGGGAGCGGCCAGCCGTTGTGGCTGGTCGCGCCCACGCGGCGGAGCCGCACATCGATACAGCCCCGTGCCCCTGGCCGAGCTGCCCCTCAGGGCATCAAGAATTAGAACTTGTTCCTGGGAGTGATCCCCAAGGACAGTCCCGACAAGCCCCGCTGTCGTCCCCCGAGCTTTCCCGCGATCGCTCGCAGCGCCGCGCCCGCCGGGGAGTCGGGGTCGGTCAGGACGACCGGCTTGCCCTCGTCGCCGCCCTCGCGGAGGCGGACGTCGATCGGGATGGAACCCAGGACCGGGACCGAGGCACCGGTCGTGCGGGTCAGGCCGTCCGCCACCGACTGGCCGCCGCCCGTGCCGAAGACGTCGACCATCTCGCCGCAGTGCGGGCACGGCAGGCCCGCCATGTTCTCGACGACGCCGACGATCTTCTGGTGGGTCTGTACGGCGATGGAGCCCGCGCGCTCGGCGACCTCGGCCGCCGCCTGCTGAGGGGTCGTCACGACCAGGATCTCGGCGTTCGGGACGAGTTGGGCGACGGAGATGGCGATGTCGCCCGTCCCGGGCGGCAGATCAAGAAGAAGTACATCCAGATCGCCCCAGTAGACGTCCGCCAGGAACTGCTGGAGAGCCCGGTGGAGCATCGGCCCGCGCCACACCACCGGTGTGTTGCCCGGCGTGAACATGCCGATGGAGATGACCTTCACGCCGTGTGCCGACGGGGGCATGATCATGTTCTCGACCTGGGTGGGACTGCCGTCCGCGCCCAGCATGCGCGGCACGCTGTGGCCGTAGATGTCGGCGTCGACGACCCCGACCTTCAGCCCGTCGGCCGCCATCGCCACCGCGAGATTGACCGTCACCGAGGACTTGCCTACGCCGCCCTTGCCGGAGGCGACCGCGTACACGCGCGTGAGGGAGCCGGGCTGCGCGAAGGGGACCTCGCGCTCGGCCTTGCCACCGCGCAGGGCGGTCGCGAGTTCCTTGCGCTGCTCGTCGCTCATGACGTCGAGCGTCACGTCGACGCGGCTGACACCGTCGACCGCGGAGACCGCATCGGTCACGCGTTGCGTGATCGTCTCCCTCATCGGGCAGCCGGAGACCGTCAGGTACACGGTGACCGCGACCGCTCCGTCCGCGCCGATCTCCACCGACTTGACCATCCCCAGCTCGGTGATGGGTCGGTTGATCTCGGGGTCGTTCACCGTCGACAGCGCTTCACGCACCGCGTCTTCCGTAGCCATAGGGACGATGGTACGGCGCCGCACAGGGCCCCCGGTAAGCCCGTCAGCGGTCGTCTACGTCACGTGCCCGGGACCGTTCTGCCCGGACTGTCGGGAATACCGTGTGCCCGTCGTGCCGTTCGTCGAGTTCCTTCACCAGGTCCTGCAGCTCGGAGCGGATCCAGTCCCGGGTCGCCACCTCGCCGAGACCGATGCGCAGGGAGGCGATCTCGCGGGTGAGGTACTCGGTGTCGGCGATCGACCGCTCGTTCTGCTTGCGGTCCTGTTCGAGGTTGACCTTGTCGCGGTCGTCCTGCCGGTTCTGCGCGAGCAGGATCAGCGGGGCCGCGTAGGAGGCCTGGAGCGACAGCATCAGGGTGAGGAAGATGAACGGGTAGTTGTCGAAGCGCACATCGCGCGGGGCGAAGATGTTCCACAGCACCCACGCGATGATGACGATCGTCATCCAGACGATGAACCGCCCGGTCCCGAGGAACCGCGCGATCCGCTCCGACAGCCGCCCGAAGGCCTCCGGGTCGTACTCGGGCACGAGCCGGCGCCGGGGCGCGCGCGGCTGGTCGAGCCGGGTCCGGGTCCGGCTGGTGGCGGTCGCGCCCGCCGGTGTCCGCTCGCGTGTGGTCTCGCGCTCAGGAGTCATGAGCCGCCACCTCCTCCTCGTCGTCCTCGTCGCGCTCGGCGCCCTCGTCCAGATGGAACTCGGTCTCCCGCCAGTCCTCGGGCAGCATGTGGTCCAGGACGTCGTCCACCGTCACCGCGCCGAGCAGCGACCCGGTCTCGTCGACCACGGGCGCCGCGACCATGTCGTACGTCGCGAAGAACCCGGCGATGAGCTGGAGCGTCGCGTCCGGGTCGAGCGGCTGGAGGTCGTCGTCGATGATCGCGCTGACCAGGGTGTACGGCGGGTCGCGCAGCAGCCGCTGGAAGTGGACCGTGCCGAGGTACTTGCCGGTCGGGGTGTCGTCGGGCGGGCGGCACACGTAGACCTGCGCGGCGAGGGCCGGCGAGAGGTCGGCGCTGCGGACGCGGGCGAGCGCGTCGGCGACGGTCGCGTCGGGCCGTAGGACGATCGGTTCGGTGGTCATGAGGCCGCCGGCCGTGTGTTCCTCGTACGACATCAGGCGGCGTACGTCGGCCGCTTCGGAGGGCTGCATCAGGTTCAGCAGGCGCTCCTTGTCGTCCTCGGGGAGTTCGGAGAGGAGGTCGGCCGCGTCGTCCGGGTCCATCGCCTCCAGGACGTCCGCCGCGCGCTCCTCCTTCAGCTTGCCGAGGATCTCGATCTGGTCGTCCTCCGGGAGCTCTTCGAGGACGTCGGCGAGGCGGTCGTCGTCGAGGGCGGCGGCGACCTCGGCGCGCCGCTTGGGGGAGAGGTGGTGCAGGACGTTGGCGAGGTCGGCGGGGCGCAGCTGCTCGAAGGTGGCCAGGAGGCTCTCCGCGCCCTGTCCCTGCTCCTCCAGGGAGAAACCGGTGACGGCGGACCACTCCACGGTCAGCGTCTCGCCCTTGGCCCTCCTGAAGGCTCCGCCGCTCCTGCCCTTCCGTACGAAGACGCGGTCGATCTCCCAGTCCCGGCGGGCCGGCAGATGCTGCACCGACAGGTCGAGGACGGTGACCTCCTCGCCGGTCTCGACGAGCGTGACGCGCCGGTCCAGGAGTTCGCCGAACACCAGCCGCTCGGTGGGCCGTTGCTCGAAGCGGCGGACGTTCAGCACGCCGGTGGTGATGACCTGGCCGGACTCGATGCCCGTGACCCTGGTCATCGGGAGGAAGATGCGGCGCCGCGTGGAGAGTTCGACGACGAGGCCGAGCAGCCGTGGTGGCCGCTGGCCGACGCGCAGCATGACGATCAGGTCGCGTACGCGGCCCACCTGGTCGCCGTTCGGATCGAACACGGCGACACCGGAGAGGTGCGAGACGAAGACCCGAGGGGCGCCCCCTGCCATGGCCGCACCTCCATTCTTTTCGTGGTTCCCGGCATGCTTTTCATGGTTTCCGGATGGTCCGAATTGCCCGCTCGGACGGGCTTCAGGCTAGCCCGTCCGTTTGCGATCCGCGCAGGTGGGCGGTGCGGACGGACTGGCTCCGCCGCCGACCGCCGACCCCGGTACGCTGCCGTACGCCATCGCCCCCCGCCGCACGAAAGGCCCCCCACCTGTGACTGCGATCCCCCTGCTCCGAAACCGTCGCGCGGCGCTGCTCGGCGCGGTGTGTGCCCTGGTCGTGACGGGGCTTGCGGGGTGCAGTGGTGAGGATCCGGACGCGGGGACCAACGGGGTCGGCAAGCTGGCCGCCGACAAGATCCAGTCGACGTCGGTGACGGCCGCGGGCGCCGCCGACGCGGTACGGCTGTCCGGGACCGTCGTCACCAGCGGGCGGACGTACAGGCTCGACATGCGGCTGAAGTCCGACGGCGGCAGCGGGTCGGTCACCTCGAAGGGGTCGACCTTCGGGCTGCTGAGGGTCGGCGAGCAGCTGTACCTGAAGGCCGACGCGGACTTCTGGAACAGCAGCGGGGACTCGGGCGCCGGCGACTCGCTGCACGGCAAGTACGTGAAGGTGCCGCAGGGCGACCCTTCGTACGAGAAGTTCAGTGGCTTCACGGACAAGGACGTGCTCCTCTCCAGTCTGCTGACTCTGCACGGCACACTCGCGACGGACGGACACCACGACCAGAACGGCGTCCGCACCATCCGGATCACCGGTGACGACGGCTCCGGCGGCACCCTGGACGTCTCCCTGGAGGGCAAGCCGTATCCCCTCCGCCTGGTCCGCGCGGGCGGCGCGGGCACCCTCACCTTCTCGGACTGGGGTAAGAGTTTCGCCGTGACGGAACCGGCGGACGACGACACTGTCGACTACGGCAGGCAACTGCCGTCTTCCTAGCGGCTGTTACCCGCGTTTGCGTCTCTTCAGGAGCAGCCTCGGCAGGCTCGCCGGGATCGGCTGGCGGGTCGTCGCCGGGGTCGGCAGCGGAGGCTCCGCCAGCGAACCCTCCGGCAGTTCGGCCGTCGCTCCCGTCGGTTCCAGGCGCAGCACCCGGCACTCGCGTGCCCAGCGCTCCGTCATCGCCTCGCCGTCGGGGGCGTTGAGCCGCTTGCCCTTCAGCTCGGCGACGGCCGCCTGCCAGGCCTCGGAGCCCGGTGCCAGCTCCACGACCTTCGCCGTCCAGGAGACCAGCCGGCCGCCCTTGTCCTTGCTGCGGACCGTGACCTCGGCGGTGGAGCCGTCGGCCAGCCCCGGCAGCGGCTGCTCGCCCGGACCGTCGCCGATCAGGCAGACCGCGCCCTCGTGCCAGACGTGCCACAGGGCGCGGGCCGGGACGCCCGGACCGTTGACCCAGACGAGACCGGACTTCTTCGTGGCCTCCTCGACGAGGGCCTGGTCGAGCAGCTCGCTTGTCATGGCGCCCAGCCTATCCAGGCCGCTCACAGCCAGCCGTTGCGCTTCAGGATGCGGTGGATCGACAGACAGACGGTCACGGTGAAGGTGAGCACCAGCGCATAGCCGTACTTCCAGTGCAGCTCCGGCATGTTGTCGAAGTTCATGCCGTACACCCCCGTGACCATCGTCGGTACGGCGATGATCGCGGCCCATGCGGTGATCTTCCGCATGTCCTCGTTCTGCGCGACGGACGCCTGCGCGAGATTGGCCTGGAGGATCGAGTTGAGCAGCTCGTCGAAGCCGATGACCTGCTCCTGGACCCGGGCGAGGTGGTCGGCGACGTCCCGGAAGTACTTCTGGATGTCGGGGTCGATCAGCCGCATCGGCCGCTCGCTCAGCAGCTGCATGGGACGCAGCAGCGGTGACACCGCGCGCTTGAACTCCAGTACCTCGCGCTTGAGTTGGTAGATCCGCGCCGAGTCGACACCGCGCGAGACCCCGCCCTTGCGGCCCGGCGTGAACACCTCGGTCTCGACCTCGTCGATGTCGTCCTGCACCGCGTCCGCGACCGCGACATAGCCGTCGACGACATGGTCGGCGATCGCGTGCAGCACCGCCGAGGGACCGCGGGCGAGCAGCTCGGGGTCGTCCTGGAGCCGGTACCGCAGCGCCCGCAGCGAGCCCTGGCCGCCGTGCCGGACGGTGATGAAGAAGTCCCGGCCGGTGAAGCACATGACCTCGCCGGTCTCGACGACCTCGCTGTTGGCGGTGAGCTGGTCGTGCTCGACGTAGTGGATGGTCTTGAAGACGGTGAAGAGAGAGTCGTCGTAACGCTCCAGCTTGGGCCGCTGGTGGGCCTGCACGGCGTCCTCGACGGCGAGCGGGTGCAGGCCGAACTCCCGGGCGATACCGGCGAATTCGGCCTCGGTCGGCTCGTGCAGGCCGATCCACACGAAGCCCCCGTCGCGGCGCACCAGGCGCATCGCCTCGTGCGGGGTCAGCGGCTTGCCGGTGTCGACGCGGGCGCCGTCGCGGTAGACGGCGCAGTCGACGACGGCCGAGGGGGTACCGGGGTCACGCGTGGTGTCGTACGCGCCGCCGTCCTTGCGTAGGGAGGGACGGGACGGGCGGACCACGGCACGCAGGTCGCGGATCATCGACATGGCGGGCTCCTTCGCGACGAGCAACGAAAGGCGCCAACGACGGTTGGAACTGCCCGGAATGGGGACGTCCTGAGTGCGGATGTTTGGCACGTCCACAAAGCGGGGAGCACCGCACCGTCACGGTGGCGAACTTCGCTGCTGATACAGGCACTGACTTACAGGCACCGGCCGACTGAGAGCTGCCTTCGGAACAGGCAGACCACAGACAGGGCCGGACAGATCAGGTAAAGAAACGAAGTGCTCTTCCGCGACGGTGAAGACGTGCGAGCGGCGACAGCCGGCTGGAGGCCAGAACCAGAGCTACGACATCAGCGGCCGGAAGAGCGGGTGGTACTGCCAGGTCGACTTCGGTCCATTGCAGCCCCACCTCCTCCGGCCGGTCCCCCGTAGGGGAGTCTCAACGGCGTCGGGACTTGACCGCGACGCTTCTGCGTGCTGCCCGAACGACCGGCCCAGACTATCAGCCGGCCGAAGTGTCAAGGCGCTGCTTTGCCCGGTACTGACGAGTTCTATGCTCCCCGCATGGTTGATGTTCTTGCTCTGGTCGAGGCCCGGTTGCGTACCGCGCTGGGCGAACCGGACGCGCGCGCGGCGGTCACCTTCCTGGGCACGGACCGCGTCGAGGTGCTGCGTTTCCAGGACGACGACCAGGAGGGTCCGATCGTCCGCTACGCCACGCTCGGCATGTCCGCGCAGCCGATGAGCGACCCCACGGCGATGCTCGCCGACCCGGTCGCGGGACCGCGCGCCGAACTGGTCCTGTCCGTGCGCGGCGGCCACGCCGACACCGACAAGGTGCTCCGCCCGCTCGCCGTGCTCGCCGCGTCCCCGCAGGTCGAGGGCGTGGTCGTGGCCCCCGGCGCCTCCCTCGACGTGGGCGAACCGCTGTGGCCCGGCGCCCCGTTCACCTCGGTACTGGTCGCCGAGCCCGGCGGTCTGGTCGAGGACCTCGAACTCGACGAGCCGCTCGACCCGGTGCGCTTCCTGCCGCTGCTCCCGATGACCCCGAACGAGGCCGCCTGGAAACGCGTCCACGGCGCGCCGGCCCTCCAGGAGCGCTGGCTGACGAACGGGACGGACCTACGGGATCCGTCCCGCAAGTCCGTCCCGCTCGACTGACAGCCCGAGCGACAGCCGGAGTGAGCAAGCTCACCAACGGCAGCCGCGAATCGGCTAGTTGGCGAACACCGCGACACCGTCCTCGGCCGCGTGCCTCGGCTCCAGCTCTTCGGCTTCGTGAGTGAGCGCGTTCCGGCGCACGAGGACCACCAGCGCGCCCAGCGCCGCGGTGACCGCCGCGACCACGAACGGGATGTGGATGTTGCTCCACCCCTCGATCCGCGGCGCGAAGAACGGCGCGGCGGCGGCGGCGAACCAGCGGACGAAGTTGTAGCCCGCGCTCGCCACCGGGCGCGGCGCGTCCGACACGCCGAGGGCCAGCTCGGTGTAGACGGTGTTGTTCACGCCGATGAAGGCGCCGGACAGGACCGTGCAGACGACGGCGGTGGTGTGGCTGCCGTAGCCGAGGACGAGTACGTCGACGGCGAGGAGCACGAGTGAGCCGCCGAGGACCTTCAGGGAGCCGAACCGGGCCTGCAGGCGTGGGGCGACGAGGACCGAGAAGGCGGCGAGCAGCACACCCCAGGCGAAGAACACGGCACCGGACTTGTACGGGGTCATGTCGAGCACGAACGGGGTGAAGGCCAGCACGGTGAAGAACGTGTAGTTGTAGAAGAAGGACGAGACGGCGGCCGAGGCGAGTCCGCCGTGGCCGAGGGCCTTGATCGGGTCGAGGAGCGATGTCTTGCGGGCGGGCTTCGGCTGCTCCTTCAGGAACACCGTGATGCACAGGAAGCCGATCGCCATCAGGAACGCGGTGCCGAAGAAGGGGTAGCGCCAGCTCTGGTTGCCCAGCAGGGCGCCGAGCAGCGGGCCGCAGGCCATGCCGAGGCCCAGGGCGGACTCGTAGAGCAGGATCGCCGCGGCGCTGCCGCCGGCCGCCGCGCCGACGATGACGGCGAGGGCCGTCGAGACGAACAGCGCGTTGCCGAGGCCCCAGCCGGCGCGGAAGCCGACGAGTTCGGCGACCGAGTTCGAGGTGCCGGCGAGGCCGGCGAAGACCACGACGAGGGCGAGGCCGAGCAGCAGGGTCTTCTTGCCGCCGATCCGGCTGGAGACGAAGCCGGTCACCAGCATCGCGAGGGCGGTGATCAGGAAGTACGAGGTGAAGAGCAGGGAGACCTGGCCGGCCGTGGCGTCCAGGCCCTTGGCGATCGACGGCAGGATCGGGTCGACGAGTCCGATGCCCATGAAGGCGACGACCGAGGCGCCGGCGGTGGCCCATACGGCCTTCGGCTGCCGCAGAAGGCTGCCGGCGTCGGCACCCGCGTCGAATGGGTCGTCCGTGCCGTCCATGCTTCCTCCCAAGTAGTTGGTATATGCACATAGTAAGTTAGGCGGGGTAATAAATGCAAGGTGCATCTAGTTTCGTTCCGTGAGTGGTCCCGGCCGGACGGGTGATCGTCCTTGACGTGGGGGAGTGAGGGTAGGACCGTGGGGCCCTATGAGGGGCGAACCCAGTTGCCCGAAGTGTGGTGGCCGGGTCAGGGCTCCCGGACTCTTCGCCGATTCCTGGCAGTGCGACGTCCACGGGACCGTGCATCCGCTGCAGCCCGTGATCCCGCCCAGCGTCGAGGCGCTCAGTGTCGTGGTGCATCGGACGAAGGTGCCGGTGTGGATGCCGTGGCCGTTGCCGGTCGGATGGCTGTTCACCGGTGTGGCCTGTGCGGGGGACGACCGTAGTGGCGGGCGGGCGACCGCTGTGGCGTGTTCCGGGCCCGGGCCGCTCGGCGGTATGGGGGAACTGATTCTCGTCGCCGAGGAGCTCGGTGTCGGGCTCGGGGCGCGGTATGCGGGGATCGACGGGCCGGATCCCGGTCCCTACATCAACGTCGAGAAGCCTCCTCAGGCGAAGCTGCTTGCCGCGGGGCGGCCTACGCCGTTGTGGCATGTCGCGTCCGCGCCGGATGACCGGGCGGTGTTCGCGGGGGAGGCGTTGGGGTTGTGGCTGTGGGCGGTTGTCTGGCCTGAGCAGTCGGGGTTGTTGATGTATGACGAGTTGGTGCTCACGGATTTGCGGGATGCGGGGGCGGAAGTTGATTTGGTGCCGTGTGGGGCGCTTTCGCCGCGCTTGCTTGAGCCGTAGCGCCTAGCGGGGTGCCGGGTTCCGTTTCGGGGCGGGTGCGGGTGCGTTGTGGCTGGTCGCGCAGTTCCTCGCGCCCCTTAAGGGCAAGATACCTGGGGCGTTTATGGGGTCCCTGGGTTGCCGTTACCCTTGAGTGGTCCCTTGTTAATCGTTGCCGTTTGGAGTCTGCGCGTGCGTGTTGATCTGCACACCCACTCCACGGCCTCCGATGGGACGGACTCGCCCGCTGAGCTGGTGCGGAATGCTGCCGCTGCCGGGTTGGATGTCGTGGCGTTGACGGATCACGACACCAGTCGGGGGTATGCCGAGGCGATCGACGCGTTGCCCGCGGGCCTCACGCTGGTCACCGGGGCCGAGATGTCCTGTCGGATCGACGGGGTGTCCATGCACATGCTGGCTTATCTCTTTGATCCCGAGGAGCCGGCTCTGCTCGCCGAGCGGGAGTTGGTGCGGGACGATCGGGTGCCTCGGGCCCGGGCCATGGTGGGGCGGCTTCAGGAGTTGGGCGTGCCGGTGACCTGGGAGCAGGTCGCGCGGATCGCCGGTGACGGGTCGGTCGGGCGGCCGCATGTCGCCACCGCGCTGGTCGAGCTGGGTGTCGTACCGAGTGTGAACGACGCCTTCACCGTGGACTGGCTCGCCGACGGGGGGCGGGCCCATGTGGCCAAGCACGAGACCGATCCCTTCGAGGCGATCCGGCTCGTCAAGGCCGCGGGAGGCGTGACCGTGTTCGCGCATCCGGGGGCCAGCAAGCGCGGGCACACCGTGCCGGAGGCCGCGATCGCCGAGATGGCGTCGGCCGGGCTCGACGGTATCGAGGTCGAGCACATGGACCACGACGCCGAGACGCGCGTACGGCTGCGGGGGCTCGCCAAGGAACTCGGGCTGCTCGTCACCGGGTCCAGCGACTATCACGGCAGCCGCAAGACCGTGCAGCTCGGTGAGTACACGACCGATCCCGAGGTCTACGGCGAGATCACGCGGCGCGCCACCGGGGCGTTCCCGGTGCCGGGGGCCGGCGGAGTCTGACCCCGCCTCCGACCGACCGTCTCCGCTCACCCTCACCTGCAAGGCTTGTGGCTCACCCATGTTCGACCTCGCCGTCTTCGGCTCCCTCTTCCTGACCCTTTTCGTCATCATGGATCCCCCTGGGATCACCCCGATCTTCCTCGCGCTGACCTCCGGACGACCGTCCAAGGTGCAGAAGCGGATGGCCTTCCAGGCCGTGTGTGTCGCGGGTGGTGTGATCACCGTCTTCGGGCTGCTCGGGCACCAGATCCTCGACTACCTGCATGTCTCCGTGCCCGCGCTGATGATCGCGGGCGGGCTGCTGCTTCTGCTGATCGCGCTCGACCTGCTCACCGGCAAGACCGACGAGCCGAAGCAGACCAAGGACGTCAACGTCGCCCTCGTACCGCTGGGCATGCCGTTGCTCGCCGGGCCCGGTGCGATCGTGTCCGTCATCCTCGCCGTGCAGAAGGCCGACAGCGTGGCCACACAGGTGTCGGTGTGGACGGCGATCCTCGCGATCCATGTCGTGCTGTGGGTGGTGATGCGGTACTCGCTGCTGATCATCCGGGTCATCAAGGACGGTGGGGTGGTACTGGTGACGCGGCTCGCGGGGATGATGCTGTCCGCCATCGCCGTGCAGCAGATCATCAACGGGATCACCCAGGTGGTCCGGGCGAGCTGAGAAGGGCCGGACACGCGGAACCCCCGCACGGCGTCGGTGCCGTACGGGGGTTCTGAAGTCCGGCGGAGATCCGCGGGAATGTCGTCGGTGTGACGAGGCTGGTGTTACGAGGCTTTGGTCTCGGCGGGGCGGATCCACAGGCGCTGTCCTATGGCGGCGGCCTGTTGCACGATCCGATTGACGGAGGCGGCGTCCACGACGGTGCTGTCCACGGTGGTGCCGTCGACCTCGTCGAGACGCATGATTTCGAAGCGCATGGCTTCTCCCTTCGTCTGGTCATCCTCCTGAGGAGAACTACTTGGTTACTGATGTAGTCAACGGGATGCGTGTTACAAACATTCCCTACGCTAAGGAAATTTTTCGCACGCCTAATTACTGACCGGTAAGAGATCGACGCGAGACTGACCGGGACCGGTTGTGTTCGCAGCGTGACCGCCGGGACAATGGAGGCGATGAACGACGACCTCGCGGCCCTCAGCGCCCGCATCGACCGCACGAACGAGCTGCTGCAGCGCATGCTCGCCGAAGTGGCGAAGACGCCCTCGACGCATGCGATCTTCGTCGACGCCGGGTATTTGTATGCAGCCGCGGGGCGACTCGTCTCCGGGACCGAGGACCGACGCACCTTCGACCTCGACACCGAGGGCCTCATCGAGGCGCTCATCGACAAGGCCCGCACGATCTTCGCGGACAGCCGGCTGCTGCGGGTCTACTGGTACGACGGCGCCCGGCGCCGCATCCACACCTCCGAGCAGCAGGCCATCGCCGAACTCCCGGACGTGAAGGTGCGGTTGGGCAACCTCAACGCCAACAACCAGCAGAAGGGCGTCGATTCACTCATCCGCTCCGACCTGGAGTCCCTCGCCCGGCACCGCGCCATCAGCGACGCGGCCCTCATCGGCGGCGACGAGGACCTGGTCTCGGCGGTCGAGGCGGCCCAAGGGTACGGCGCCCGCGTCCACTTGTGGGGCATCGAGGCCCCCGAGGGGCGCAACCAGGCCGAGCCCCTCCTCTGGGAGGTCGACAGCCAGCGCACCTTCGACCTCGACTTCTTCAAGCCGTACGTCTCCCGGCGCGCGTCCGCCGTCTACGAGGCCGCCGCCACCCGGCCCACCCGCGACGACGTCCGGTTCGTGGGCGCGCAGATCGCGGCGAAGTGGCTCTCGGCGCGCGGGCGGGAGGCGCTGGTGGAGCTGCTGCCCGGGCATCCGTATCTGCCGGGATCGGTCGACCAGGACCTGCTGGTGGAGGCGGAGGGGCTGCTCCAGTACTCCCTGCGCGGCCAGGCCGACCTGCGGCGGGCACTCCGGGACGGGTTCTGGGAGCACCTGCAGACGCAGTACTGATCTTCAGGGCGCGGTGCTGTCCCAGAAGTCGGCGATGGCCTTGGCCGTCGCGGCCGGCTGGTCCGTGTTCGGTGAGTGCTCGGCCCGCGCGATGACCGTCCGCCGCGCCTTCAGCCGTACGGCCATGTCGTCGAGGAGCGGCACCGGCCAGGTGTCGTCGCGCGAACCCGACAGGACGTGGAAGGGGAGCGGTACCGCGGCCAGTTCGGCGACCCGGTCCGGCTCGACGCACAACTGGTGTCCCGCCGCGAGGAGTTGGGCCGGCTTGGTGCCCAGCCAGCGGCGGCGCAGGTCGGCCCGGTCGTCGAGCCCCTCGTCCAGCGCACCGCCGGTCTCGGTCTCCTCGGGGGCCTCCATCGCCTGGATCGCGTCCCACACCTCGGCCATCGACATCACGGCGAGCGCGTCCCGCAACAGCTTCACGCGCTCCTGCTGCGAGGCGGAGATCTGCGCCGGCCCCGACGCCATGAGAGTCAGCGACACGAACGGCGAGTCGTCGAGGATCACGGCGGCCCGTGCGACCTGCCCGCCGAAGGAGTGCCCGAGCAGCTGCACCGGCGCGCCGACCGCCTCGGCCAGCGCGAGCACGTCCCGCGCCAACTCGCCCTGGGCGTAGGCGGATTCGTCCTCCGCCGGCCCGTCCGTCTCGTACTGCCCGCGCCCGTCCACGGCGACGGTCCGATACCCGCGCGCCCCGAACGCCTCGTGCAACGGGTTGAAGTCCTCCTTGCTCCCGGTGAACCCCGGCAGCAACAGCGCGACCCCCTTCGGCTCGACACCGTCGGCCACGGCCGAGTCCACGACGGCGAACTCACCGCGAGCCGTCCGCAGCGGGTACGCGCGAGCACCGGGGGGCGGGGTGAAGGAGGGGGGCCTACTCATGGGGCGAGGTTATCCGGCGGGGCTGAGCGGGACGGAGACGGGAGGGTGTAAACGGGGTTAACGGGGGAGTGGGGAACGCCGACGGCCCGGCCCACTTCACGCGGGCCGGGCCGTCCGGTACTGCCTTGCCTTTGTCGACCTTCGGGGGCGGATCAGCCCTCGGTGGCCTCCACTGCCGGGGTCGCCGCGGTCTTGCGGGGACGGCGCACCCTCGGCTTCGCCTCCGGTACCTCCGCCGACTCCGCGACGACGGCGGCCGTCTTACGGGTGCGACGCGGCTTGGCCTCCGCCTCCTCGGTCACCTGCGCCGGGATCTCGGCGGTGGTCGCCTTGCGGGTCGCGACACGGCGACGCGGCTTGGCCTCCACGCCCTCGGCCGTGTCGACAGCGGCTTCGGCGGCGACGGCCGCGGTCTTCCGGGTGCGACGCGGCTTCACCTCTACGGCGGCCTCGGCCTCCGGTGCCTCGGCGGCGACCGCTGCCTTGCGGGTGCGACGGGGCTTCGCCTCGACGGCCTCGGCCGTGTCCACGGCGGCGACAGCTGCCTTACGGGTACGGCGCGGCTTGGTCTCCACGACCTCCGGCGCCTCCGTGACCACGGCGGCAGCGGCCGTCTTGCGCGTACGGCGCGGCTTGGCCTCGACGGCCTCGGCGGTGTCCACGGCGGCGACCTCGGCCACAGCCGCGGTCTTCCGGGTCCGACGGGGCGTGGCCTCTGCCGCGACCGGCGTCTCGGCGACGACCGGAGCCTCGGCGACCTTGCGTGTCGTACGGCGACGGGGCTTCGCCTCCGTACCCTCCGCGGAGTCGAGCGACACCTCGGCGGCACCGCCCTGCTCCTCGGCCGCCTGCGCTGGGATGCCGGCGACGGCGGCCTTGCGGGTCCGGCGACGCGGCGCGGCCTCGACGACCTCGGGGGTCTCCACGGCGGTGACCTCGGCCGGGGCCGCGGCCTTGCGGGTCCGGGTGCGGCGCGGCTTGGTCTCGACGGCCTCGGCCGTGTCGACCGCGGCCACGGCAGCCGTCTCCGGCGCGGCCTCGACGACCTCGGGGGTCTCCACGGCGGCGACCTCGGCCGGGGCCGCGGCCTTCCGGGTCCGGGTGCGGCGCGGCGCGGTCTCGACGGCCTCGGCGGTGTCCACGGCGGTGACCTCGGCCGGGGCCGCGGCCTTGCGGGTCCGGGTGCGGCGCGGCTTGGTCTCGACGGCCTCGGCCGTGTCGACCGCGGCCACGGCAGCTGTCTCCGGCGCGGCCTCGACCGGCTCCGCGGTCTGTACGGCCTTACGGGTCCGGCGACGCGGCTGCGTCTCCGCGACGACCGGAGTCTCGACGACCGGAGTCTCGGCGACCACGGCCTCGGCCGTGGGCGTCACGATCTCGGCCTCGGCCGACTTGCGGGTACGGCGGCGGCGCGAGGGTGCGGGGGCGTCCAGGGTCGAGCCCTCCGACGTGGCCACCGCGCTCTCCGCGGCCTCGGGCGCGACTGTCGTGGCCGGCAGCTGCTCTCCCGTCGCTCCGGTGCGGGTGCGGCGACGACGGCGCGGGGTGCGGGTCGCGGTGTCCTCGGAGGCGGCCACCGCGGTCTCCTCCGGAGTGGACGACGTCACGGCCGGAGCCGCCGAAGTCCCGTCCATCGGGGCGCCGTTGCGCGTACGACGGCGGCGACGCGGGGTGCGCGCCGCGCGCTCGGTGTCGGCGGAGCGGGACTCGTCCCGGCTGTTGTCCCGGCCGCTGTCGCGACCGCCCCTGCCACCATCGCGACCGCCCCTGCCACCATCGCGACCGCCCCTGCCACCATCGCGACCACTGTCACGGCCGCCGTCGCGACCACCACGACCGCCCCGGCCGCGCGGACCGCCGCGACCGCCGGTCTCGCCGAGGTCCTCGACCTCCTCCGCGGCCAGCCCGGCGCGCGTGCGCTCCGAGCGGGGCAGGACACCCTTGGTGCCCGCGGGGATGTTCATCTCCTCGAAGAAGTGCGGGGAGGTGGAGTACGTCTCCGGCGGGTTCGGGAAGCCGAGGTCCAGCGCCTTGTTGATGAGCTGCCAGCGCGGGATGTCGTCCCAGTCGACGAGGGTGACCGCGATGCCCTTGGCGCCCGCGCGACCGGTACGGCCGATGCGGTGCAGGTAGGTCTTCTCGTCCTCGGGGGACTGGTAGTTGATGACGTGCGTGACGCCCTCGACGTCGATACCGCGGGCGGCGACGTCGGTGCAGACGAGCACGTCGACCTTGCCGTTGCGGAACGCGCGCAGCGCCTGCTCACGGGCGCCCTGGCCGAGGTCGCCGTGGACCGCGCCGGAGGCGAAACCGCGCTGCTGGAGCTGGTCGGCGAGGTCGGCCGCAGTGCGCTTCGTACGGCAGAAGACCATGACCAGGCCACGGCCCTCGGCCTGCAGGATGCGGGCGACCAGCTCGGGCTTGTCCATGTTGTGCGCGCGGTAGACGAACTGCGCGGTGTTCGCGACCGTCGCGCCCTCGTCGTCCGGCGAGGTGGCGCGGATGTGCGTGGGCTGCGTCATGTAGCGGCGCGCGAGACCGATGACCGCGCCCGGCATGGTCGCCGAGAACAGCATCGTCTGGCGGCGGGCCGGCAGGAAGTTGATGATCTTCTCGACGTCGGGCAGGAAGCCCAGGTCGAGCATCTCGTCGGCCTCGTCGAGGACGAGCGACCGGATGTGCTTGAGGTCGAGCTTCTTCTGGCCCGCCAGGTCCAGCAGCCGGCCCGGGGTGCCGACGACGACGTCGACGCCCTTGCGGAGCGCCTCGACCTGCGGCTCGTAGGCCCGGCCGCCGTAGATGGCGAGGACGCGCACGTTGCGCACCTTGCCCGCGGTCAGCAGGTCGTTCGTGACCTGCGTGCACAGCTCGCGCGTGGGGACCACGACGAGCGCCTGCGGGGCGTCGGTCAGCTGCTCGGGCTTGGCGCGGCCGGCCTCGACGTCGGCGGGGACGGTGACGCGCTCCAGGAGCGGGAGGCCGAAGCCCAGCGTCTTGCCGGTGCCGGTCTTGGCCTGGCCGATGACGTCCGTGCCGGAAAGGGCGACGGGGAGCGTCATCTCCTGGATCGGGAAGGGGGAGACGATACCTACGGCCTCAAGGGCCTCAGCGGTCTCGGGAAGGATTCCGAGCTCTCGGAAAGTAGTCAGGGTGCTGCCTCTTCTGTGTGCGCGGTGCGAGGCGAGCGCGGGGGTCGTGTCAGGACCGTGCCGGGGACGTCGGCTGCCTTACGGACAACCCGTGAGGGCAAGCCGTACTGCACGGGACCACTGCCGACGCTCTAGCGCTCGAACCGCTGAGGGTCCCCCTCCGAACTTCGTACGCAACGTGCCGTACGGGCGAGGAGGGCTGTCGGGTCGGAGCCGATCGGGCCACCGACCGGGCATCCTCATTCGTGCGGCCCGGCGAATACTCGGCGGGCGCATTACCACCATACCCCGGAATCGCGCACATGCGTTGGCCGATTTGGTCACGTAGTCGTCGTCACACTGATTGACCAGGGACTTCCGCCGCGCGGTGAGCGGGCTATTGTGCGCTTCATGACGACCGCTGACAACGCCTCCGACGCGCCCGCCGAACCCACCGGAGTCGCCGCCCAGGACTGGGCCACGGCCTCCGTCGAACCGCAGTACCGCAACGCGGTCGTCGACCTGCTCGGCGCGCTCGCGTACGGCGAGCTGGCGGCGTTCGAGCGGCTCGCGGAGGACGCCAAGCTGGCGCCGACGCTCGCGGACAAGGCGGAGCTGGCGAAGATGGCGTCGGCCGAGTTCCACCACTTCGAGCGGCTCAGGGACCGGCTCGCGGAGATCGGGGCCGAGCCGACACAGGCGATGCAGCCGTTCGTCGCCGCGCTCGACGGCTTCCACAAGCAGACGGCGCCCTCGGACTGGCTGGAAGGGCTCGTCAAGGCGTACGTCGGCGACTCGATCGCCAGCGACTTCTACCGCGAGGTCGCCGCCCGCCTCGACGGGGACTCCCGCTCGCTCGTTCTCGGGGTTCTCGACGACACCGGCCACGCCAGTTTCGCCGTAGAAAAGGTACGCGCTGCGATCGACGCGGACCCGCGCGTGGGGGGCCGACTCGCCCTGTGGGCGCGGCGGTTGATGGGGGAGGCGCTGTCGCAGTCCCAGCGGGTGGTCGCCGACCGGGACGCGCTGTCGACGATGCTCGTGGGCGGTGTCGCGGACGGGTTCGACCTCGCCGAGGTCGGCCGGATGTTCTCCCGGATCACCGAGGCGCACACCAAGCGGATGGCGGCCCTGGGGCTCGCGGCTTAGCCGTGCGCTCGGTCATGCCGGTGCGGATCGTCCCCGGAACCGTCGGGCGGGTCGAAGAAGCAGCGAGAGCGACGCGGCCGAGACGACCGCCGCGCCGAGCAGACTCGGCAGACCGCTGCCGGGGCCCAGCGCGCTGTGGGTGACGAAGTCACCGAAAAGGGCTCCGGCGACACCCGTGGAGAACACCAGGGCGCGGGCCGGCAGACGGTGGGCGAGCCGGTGGGTGGCCGCCCACGCGAGCAGCAGACCCAGCACAGCGGAGCCGAGCGCTTCCAGGATCATCACGGGGGTCCCTCCCACGGTCGGCCTGTGTACTGCGGTCGTAGCCGGTCATACCCGTGACCTGCGGAATGCAATCCTCCTCTGTGGGGGACTTGTGCTCCATCTGTGCTGGAACTCCAGTGGGAACACCTGGGGAAACGCTGAGGGAAACGCGAGGGGCCCGGTGACCTTCTCGGTCACCGGGCCCCTCGTCCGTTCGTGGCTACAGCGCGCCGAAGCCCACCTTGCGCGGGGCCGCCTCGCCGAGCTCGACATAGGCGAGCCGGTCGGCGGGGACGAGGACCTTGCGGCCGTGCTCGTCCACGAGGCTCAGCAGCGGAGCCTTCCCGGTCAGTGCCTCGGCCACGGCCTGCTCGACCTCCTCGGCGCTCTGACCGGTCTCCAGAACGATCTCGCGAGGCGTGTGCAGCACGCCGATCTTGACCTCCACGCTATGTCCCTCCGACGGTCAGCAAAGTGCGCGATCTTCCGCGCCGTACCCAGCACACATTAGCCCGGTGAGGGGACGTACATGCTCCGCGCCGGGAACGCCAGGAGCGAACAACGGACGGGAACAAAAAAGGGAGCCCGGCCGTCAGTGGTGCTGTTCGTTTCCGTGCAGCGGGAAACCGGCGATGCCGCGCCACGCCAGCGAGGCCAGCAGCTGGACCGCCTGGTCGCGCGGGACGCTGCGGTCGCTGTGCAGCCAGGAGCGGGCGACGACCTGGGCGAGGCCGCCCAGACCGGAGGCCAGCAGCATCGACTCGGCCCGCGACAGACCGGTGTCCTCGGCGATGACGTCGCAGATCGCCTCGGCGCACTCGTTCGTCACCTTGTCGACGCGCTCGCGCACGGCGGGCTCGTTCGTCAGGTCCGACTCGAAGACCAGCCGGAAGGCGCCGCCGTCGTCCTCGACGTAGGCGAAGTACGCGTCCATCGTCGCCCGGACGCGCTGCTTGTTGTCGGAGGTCGACGCGAGCGCGGTCCGCACCGCCTGGATCAGCGACTCGCAGTGCTGGTCGAGGAGGGCGAGGTAGAGGTCGAGCTTGCCCGGGAAGTGCTGGTAGAGCACCGGCTTGCTGACGCCGGCGCGCTCGGCGATGTCGTCCATAGCGGCCGAGTGGTATCCCTGCGCGACGAAAACCTCCTGGGCGGCGCCCAGCAACTGGTTCCGTCGGGCACGGCGCGGCAGGCGTGTGCCCCGCGGGCGCGCCGCCTCTGTCTGCTCGATGGCTGTCACGCCGCCTCCCAAATGTCGTCCTCATGCGGTGAGCGCCGCGCCGCCATCGTACTTTTCGGTAACCGTGGTGTGCGCGGTGCGAGCGCAGAATTTCACGGACCGGACGGCGGCGATAGCGGCGCAAAGTGTTTCGAAGGGGGATGGAGTGGGCAGGGGCGGGCGGTTCGGAGCCTGTTTCTTACCCGCCGAGGACGGTGGTGACGAGGGCATTGGTGACGGGGACTGTGGTGACGGGGACTGTGGTGACGGGGACAGTGGTGACAGGGGGCCGTCAGCGATAGTCGTCCTCGTCGAGGGAGACGACCCGGGCCTGTTCGATGACGTCGGCTTCGTTCGCGGAGTCCGGATCCAGCGCCGTCAGCGGGTCGTCGCGGTCCGGTGTCAGGTCCGTCAGCTGCTCGGCGGCGTCGTTCTCTGGTGCTTCGACGTCGAGTTCGGCGTCGTCGTTCTCGACCTCGAAGGTGTCGGGATCGGTGGGGTCGACGGCCATTGCGGACTCCCTTCCTGGTACGAGCCTAGGACCCACCCGATCGGGACGCCATGCGGTGAGCGGGTCCATGCGCGTACCCATGGGTGTGTCTGTGACTGCGAACACACGAACTACTGCGTGATCGTCTCGTAACATTGCCGCATGTCTTCGACAGAGCTGCCCTCCGTGTCGGCCGCCAGTGTGCTCCCCAAGGTGGCGCCCGTCAGGGTCGGCGAAGGGGAGCGGCTCCGGTCGGTCGGGCTGCCGGGCATCACCCTCACGGTGCGGTCGAGACCGCCGGCGCGCGAAGGACTGCCGCCCGCGCTCTACGTCCACGGGCTCGGCGGTTCCTCGCAGAACTGGTCGCAGCTCATGGCCGAACTCGACGGCCTGGTCGACAGCGAGGCCCTGGACCTGCCGGGCTTCGGCGACTCCCCGCCCCCGGACGACGGCGACTACTCCGTCACCGGGCACGCGCGCGCGTGCATCCGTTACCTCGATGCCGCCGGGCGCGGCCCGGTGCACCTCTTCGGCAACTCGCTGGGCGGCGCGATCGCGACCCGCGTGGCCGCCGTGCGCCCGGACCTGGTCCGCACGCTCACGCTGATCTCCCCGGCCCTGCCGGAGATCCGCGTCCAGCGCTCGGCGGTGCCGACGGCGCTGCTGGGCGTACCGGGAATCGCGGCCCTGTTCACCCGCATCAGCAGGGACTGGACGGCCGAACAGCGCGTCCGCGGGGTCCTGGGCCTCTGCTACGGCGACCCCGGCCAGGTGACCCCCGAGGCGTTCCGCCACGCCGTCGAGGAACTGGAACGGCGCCTGCAACTGCCGTACTTCTGGGACGCGATGGCCCGTTCCTCCCGGGGCATCGTCAACGCGTACACCCTGGGTGGCCAACACGGCCTCTGGCGCCAGGCCGAGCGCGTCCTCGCCCCCACCCTCCTCGTCTACGGCGGCCGCGACCAACTGGTCGGCTACCGCATGGCCCAGCGAGCCGCCCGCACCTTCCGCGACTCCCGCCTGCTGTCCCTCCCGGACGCCGGGCATGTCGCGATGATGGAGTACCCGGAGACGGTGGCGGCGGCGTTCCGCGAACTCCTCGCGGATGCGGGGGAGTTGGTCTCCGTCGCTGATGAGCGTGCGGGCGCCGCGAGGGATCGCCGTGCGGTGGGGGCGGAAGGTTTCGGCCGAGGGGGCGGGAGCGGTGCGCGGGGGTCCCGTGACGCCGGTTCGGTGCGTACGGTGAGTGATGCCGACGGCGCCGGAGCGAGCGCGGGGTCCGGTGCCGGGGGCGATGCCAAGCCCGACGATACGAACGCGGGGAGCTGAGGGGCCGACGTGGGACGCCATAGTCGCCGCAGGTCCGCCGCCAAGGGTGACTCCGCGGACATAGGCAACCCCGGCAACACGGGCAGGGGAGCCGGCAAGGGCGCTCGCAGCGCTCAGGAGGCCCAGGGTTCTGAGCGGGGTCTGGAGGCTCGGGGTTCTGAGCGGGGTCAGAGGGGCGAGGGGGGTTGGTCCGGGGCCGACACCGGGCCCCTGCGCGGGGCGCGTCCTGGGGCGGACGGGGTACGGGACGGTAGCCGGGCGGAGCAGCGTGTCGTGGCGCCGGGGCGTTCGGTGCCGGGTGCGGGTGCGGGTGCGGGTGCGGGTGCGGGTACCGGTGGCGGTGCGGGTGGCGGTGCGGCTTCAGGTGCGGGTGCGGGATCAGGTGGAGGGGGCGGGCAGAGGCGGCCCGGGCCTGGGGTGATACCGGGTCGGCGGCAGGCTTCGGCCGGCGGGAATCCGGGGTACGGGGCGTCGCCATTCCCTGAGGGGACGCCGGCTCATGGAGTGCCGCATGTGGGAGACGGCACGCCTGGGCGGGGGGTACCGCGTTTCCAGGGGGCGCCGCCCGGACAGGGTGCGCCGCGATTTGCGGACGGGACCCCGGCTCAGGGGGTGCCGCATTTTCAGGGTGGGCCGCCTGGTCATGAGGGGCGACGGCTTCCGGACGGGACTCCGGCTCACGGAATACCCGGCATGGCGGACGGCACTCCCGCGCACGGTGTCCCGAGGTTGCCCGATGGCACTCCCGCGCGCGGTGTCCCCCGTCTCCCCGACGGCACGCCTGCTCACGGCACCCCCCAAGCCCGTGCCGGTCACCCCCAGCAGCCTGAATCCGGCGGTGGCTGGGGTGAGTTGAGGGGACACACCGGCGCGGGACACGGCGTGCCGTACAGCCCCCTCGGCACTGCTCAAGGCCCGCCCGGTCTGCCGTACCCGCCCGGTGTGCCTGGTGCAACTGGTACCCCTGTTACGCCCTCCGCCCCCGCCGCCATGCCCTCCACCCCCGACCCGGCACTCTCCATCCCCCGGCAGCGCCAAGCCCCTCAGCCCGGCCCCCGGCGACGCGGTCAGGCCGGTCGTGGTCCCCGGCAGGACTACGTCGACGCCTTCGAAGCGGGCGACGACGACGTCTTCGCACCCCGGACAGCCGTCGCGACGCACCCCGCCGACCCGTACGGCTCCGTCAGTACCTGGACCCCTGAGGGCGACGTCGACACCGACGACGCGCCTTCCACCGACCCTGACCAGCCGGGCTCCCCACCCGCCCCCGCCAGGGGCGGCAAGGGGCGCGCCTACACCGGCATCGCTGCCGCCGCCGTCACCACCGTGCTGGCCGTCATCGTGGCCGGACAGGTAGCCAGGGACGGTGGCAAAGACGGTGTGCGGTCGCAGGCGGCCACCGACCAGGCCCGCGACGTACGGGGCACCGCCTCCCCGCAGTCCAGCCCGTCCGCCTCTCCCCGCGCGGTGACCCTGACGTACGCCCAGAAGATGGACAAGAAGTACCCGCTCAGCGCCACGCTCAAGGGACCGGACACGTTCGACGCGGTGCCCGGTGTCGACAAGGCGCCCGGCAAGGGGCGCAAGTACACGTACCGCGTGGACGTGGAGCAGGGGCTCGGGCTCGACGGGGCGCTCTTCGCCGAGGCCGTGCAGAAGACGCTCAACGACGACCGGAGCTGGGCCCACAACGGTGCCCGTACCTTCGAGCGGATCTACTCCGGCAAACCGGACTTCGTGATCACCCTCGCGAGCCCTGGTACCACCGCCAAGTGGTGTGCCAAGTCCGGGCTCGACACGACTCAGGACAACGTGTCGTGCGACTCGGCCTCCACCGAACGCGTGATGATCAATGCGTATCGATGGGCGCAGGGGTCGTCAACATATGGGGACAAGATGTACGCGTATCGACAGATGTTGATCAACCATGAAGTTGGTCATCGTCTCGGCTACGGGCACGTCACCTGCGACAAGGACGGCGAGTTGGCCCCCGTCATGCAGCAGCAGACCAAGTTCCTCGACCATGACGGAATCCACTGCCTGGCGAACCCCTGGCCGTATCCGGCCAGTTGACGGGCGGCGCTTATGTCACATTGACACGAGCCGCAACTTCCTTCATATTTTTGGGCATGTGGTCTAGTCATGTCGCGCACCGCGCCGCCATCGAGCTGGCGCTCATCGGCGTGACCCCGCTCTGCGTGGCCGACATCCTCTGTCGCTGAACACCGCCCCTGGCGTTCGTGTCGCGACCCGCACCATCTCGCCCTTGCCCGTGTGACTTCGGCAGGGCGTTTCCGACGACCTGACGCCGGGGCAGACGCCTGTTCACTTCCGTCTCACCCCTCGTCCATCCGTCTCGCTATTCGAGAACTCCCTGAGAGTCCCTCGAGAATCCCCCCGAGAGGTCGTCATTCCGATGCGTCAACCGTCCGTCATAGCCCGGCGCGTGGCCGTGGCATCCGTCAGCCTGGCCGTGGCAGCGGGCGCCGCCGCCTGCGGGCCGAAGGACAACGATGCCAAGGGCTCCGGTGGCGACTCCACGCCGCACAAGGGCGGCACGCTCACGGTCCTGAACTCCAACCCCCAGGAGGACTTCGACCCGGCGCGCCTGTACACCTCCGGCGGCGGCAACGTCCCGTCCCTCGTCTTCCGCACCCTTACCACCCGCAACCGCGAGAACGGCGCGGCCGGCGCCAAGGTCGTCCCGGACCTCGCCACCGACACCGGGCGCCCCAACAAGGACGCGACCGTGTGGACGTACACCCTGAAGAAGGGCCTCAAGTACGAGGACGGCACCGCGATCACCTCGGCCGACATCAAGTACGGCATCGAGCGCTCCTTCGCCCCCGAACTCTCCGGCGGCGCGCCCTACTTGAGGGACTGGCTGGTCGGCGCGGCCGATTACCAGGGGCCGTACAAGGACAAGAAGGGGCTCTCCGCGATCGAGACGCCCGACAGCCGGACCATCGTCTTCCATCTCGACAAGCCCGAGGGCGAGTTCCCCTACCTCGCCACGCAGACGCAGTTCACACCCGTTCCGAAGGCGAAGGACACGGGGACGAAGTACGAGCAGCACCCGATCTCCTCGGGGCCGTACAAGGTCGTCAGCAACCAGAACGACGGCGAGACGCTCGTCCTGGAGCGCAACACTTACTGGTCCACGGCCACGGACGCCGAGCGCAAGGCCTACCCGGACAAGATCGACGTGAAGTCGGGGCTCGACTCGTCCGTGATCAACCAGCGGCTGTCGTCGTCCCAGGGGGCGGACGCCGCCGCCGTCACCACGGACACCAACCTCGGGCCGGCCGAGCTGGCCAAGGTGACCGGCGACAAGGAGCTGGCGGCGCGCGTCGGCACCGGGCACTTCGGTTACACGAACTACATCGCGTTCAACCCGACGGTCGCGCCGTTCGACAACGTCAAGGTGCGGCAGGCGATCTCGTACGCCGTCGACCGTTCGTCGGTGGTCAACGCGGCCGGCGGTTCGTCGCTGGCCGAGGCCGCGACCACCTTCCTGCCGAACCAGAAGTCCTTCGGCTACGACCCCTACGACCTCTTCCCGGCGGGCGCGTCCGGCAACGCGGCGAAGGCCAAGGAGCTGCTGAAGGAGGCCGGTTACCCGAAGGGGATCACCGTCACCCTGACGCACTCCAACGACAAGGACTTCGAGACCAGCCCGGAGATCGCGACCGCGCTCCAGGACGCGCTCAAGAAGGCCGGCATCACCGTCAAGCTGCAGGGCCTGGAGATCAACGACTACAAGGACAAGATCCACAGCGTCAAGACCGAGCCGGGCTTCTTCCTCGCCCACTGGGGTGCCGACTGGCCCTCCGGCGGCCCCTTCCTCGCCCCGATCTTCGACGGCCGCCAGATCGTCAAGGACGGCGCGAACTTCAACACCGGCCTGCTCAATGACAAGTCGGTCAATGCCGAGATTGACGCGATCAACAAGTTGACGAATCTTGACCAGGCCGCCAAGAGGTGGGGTGCACTGGACAAGAAGATCGGCGAGCAGGCCCTGACCGTGCCGCTGTTCCACCCCGTCTACAAGCGACTGGTCGGCAAGGACATCAAGAACGTCGTGATCAGCGACTGGACCGGCGTCCTGGACATCTCCCAGGTCGCGGTCAAGTAACCCCATGAGCGAGGCACTTGCCGCCTCCCAGCCCGCCGGGACGGACGTCTCCGTCCCGGCGGGCTCGGGGGCCCGTCAGTTCTGGCGGCGGCTGCGAGCGCAGCGCGCCGCCCTCGTCGCGGCGGTCGTCGTCGCCCTGCTCGTTCTGGTCGCGCTCGCCGCGCCGCTGCTCACCGCGATCGAGGGCCAGGACCCCTTCACCTACCACCCCTCGCTCATCGACTCCGCGCGCGGAGGTGTGCCGACCGGCTCCTTCGGGGGCATCACCGCCGACCACTGGCTCGGCGTCGAACCGCAGACCGGCCGCGACCTCTTCGCCCGCCTCGCGTACGGCGCCCGGGTCTCGCTCGGCGTCGCCCTGGGGGCGACCGTCGTACAGGTCACCATCGGGGTCGTGATCGGCGTCGCCGCCGCCCTCGGCAGTCGATGGGTTGATCAACTGTTGAGCCGGATCACCGACATCATCGTGGCGATGCCGTTGATGATCATGTCGTTGGCGCTGCTCGCGATCGTGCCCAGCAGCTTCCCGCGCCCCCTGCTCGTCGCGCTCGTCATCGGGCTCATCGCCTGGGGCAACATCGCGAAGATCGTGCGCGCCCAGACGCTCACCCTCAAGGAACTCGACTACGTCTCCGCCGCCCGGCTCAGCGGCTGGGGCACCTGGCGCATCGCCCGCCGCGAACTGCTGCCCGGACTGGCCGCGCCCGTCATCACCTACGCGGCACTCCTCGTACCGATCAACATCAGTACCGAAGCCGCACTGTCCTTCCTCGGCGTCGGGGTGAAGCCCCCGACGCCCTCCTGGGGGCAGATGCTCACCGCCGCCGACGTCTGGTACCAGGCGGCCCCGCAGTACCTGCTGCTGCCCGCCGGCGCCCTCTTCGTCACCGTCCTCGCGCTGACCGTCCTGGGCGACGGCATCCGTACGGCCCTCGACCCGCGCGCGGCCTCCCGCCTGCGCATCGGCACCGGCCGCAAGCGCGAGGCCAAGGCGGACGCGAGCACGAAGAAGTCCGCGGCCGACGCGAGCACCAAGGAGGCCACCTCATGAGCGGCTTCGGAGGATTCGTCCTGCGCCGCGGTATCGGCACCGCGATCACCCTGTTCGCCATCTCGGTGATCGTCTACGTCGTCTTCTTCGTCACCCCCGGCAACGTCGCCCAGATCACCTGCGGCCCGCGCTGCTCCCCGGAGCAAGTGCACCAGGTGGCACAGCAGTTGAGGCTCGACGACCCGCTGTACCTCCGCTACTGGCACTTCCTCCAGGGCATCCTCGTCGGCCAGGACTACTCCACGGGCACCTCCGTGGAGCACTGCTCGGCGCCCTGCCTCGGGCTGTCGTACCAGGGCGACCGGCAGGTCACCCAGCTGATCCTGGCGAAGCTGCCGGTCAGCCTGTCCCTCGTGTTCGGCGCGATGGTGCTGTGGCTGATCCTCGGCGTCGGCACCGGCGTCCTGTCGGCGTGGCGGCGCGGCCGGTTCACCGAGCGCCTGCTGACCGGCATCACGCTCGCGGGCGTCGCCACCCCGGTGTTCGTGATCGGCCTGGTGCTGATGATCGTCGTCTGCGGGCAGCTCCAACTGCTGCCCTTCCCGCAGTACGTCGGCCTCACCGACGATCCCGAACAGTGGGCCTGGAACCTGCTCCTGCCCTGGCTCTCCCTGGCCCTCATCGAGGCCGCCGCGTTCGCCCGGCTCACCCGGGCGTCGATGCTGGAGACGCTCGCCGAGGACCACATCCGCACGTTCCGCGCGTACGGCGTCGGCGAGCGGTCGATCATCGGGCGGCACGCGCTGCGGGGGGCGTTCGCGCCGATCATCGCGCTCAACGCCAACAACGTCGGCTCGGCGGTCGGCGGCGCGGTGCTCACCGAGACGCTCTTCGGACTGCCCGGCATCGGACAGGAACTCGTCCATGCCGTCAATGTCGTCGACCTCCCTGTGGTCGTCGGCATGGTCCTGGTCATCGGCTTCTTCGTGGTCATCGCCAACGCCGTCGCGGACGTGTTGTACGCGGTGGCCGACCGACGGGTGGTGCTCGCATGAGTTCGGCGGATGGCACGGCGGAGGTCCTGGTGGACAGCGCTGCGGACGTCTTGGTGGAAGTCACCGACCTGACCGTCGGGTTCGGCTCCCTGCGCGCCGTGGACGGCCTCTCCTTCCGGCTGGAGAAGGGCGCCGCGCTGGGCCTGGTCGGCGAATCCGGCTCGGGCAAGTCCACGGTCGCCTCGGCCCTGTTGGGGCTGCACAGGGGCACGGGGGCCGACGTCGGCGGCTCGGTGCGGGTGGCCGGCATCGACGTACAGGAGGCCTCCGACGCGGACCTGCGGCGGCTGCGCGGCGGCAAGGCCGCGATGGTCTTCCAGGACCCGCTGTCGTCCCTGGACCCGTACTACGCGATCGGCGACCAGATAGCCGAGGTGTACCGGGTGCACACGCGCGTGTCGCGTCGGGCTGCACGCGCGCGTGCCGTCGACGTACTGGACCGGGTCGGCATTCCGGACGCGGCACGCCGGTCCCGTTCGCGCCCGCACGAGTTCAGCGGCGGCATGCGGCAACGCGCCCTGATCGCCATGGCGTTGGCCTGCGAACCGGACCTGCTGATCGCCGACGAGCCCACGACCGCGCTCGACGTGACCGTCCAGGCGCAGATCCTCGACCTGCTGCACACGCTGCGCGAGGAGACCGGCCTGGGGCTGCTGCTCGTCACGCACGACGTGGGCGTCGCCGCCGAGAGCGTCGACGAGATCCTGGTCATGCGGCACGGGCGGGCCGTCGAACACGGGCCGGTGGGCACCGTGCTCGGGACGCCGACCGAGCCGTACACCCGGGATCTGCTCGGCGCGGTCCCGCGCGTGGACGCCCCGCGCGCGCCCTCCGAGGCGTCTCTGGCGGACGCGGAGGTCGTCTTGGAGGCGACGGGCCTGCGGCGTGAATTCGGGCGCGGGAAGCGGGCGTTCGCGGCCGTGGACGACGTGTCGCTGACGATCCACCGGGGCGAGACCCTCGGCATCGTGGGCGAGAGCGGCAGCGGCAAGACGACGCTGGGCCGGATGCTGGTCGGGCTGCTCGAGCCGACGTCCGGCGAGATCAAGCCCGGCGGCGGGGTACGCCCGGACGTCCAGATGGTCTTCCAGGACCCCGTCTCCTCCCTCAACCCTCGCCGCAGCGTGGGCGAGTCGATCGCCGACCCGCTCCGCGCGCGTGGCGAACGCGACGAGGGGCGCATCCGGGGGCGCGTCCGCGAACTGCTGGAGCGCGTGGGGCTCGAAGGGGCGCACTACGACCGCTACCCGCACGAGTTCAGCGGCGGCCAGCGCCAGCGTGTGGGCATCGCACGGGCGCTCGCGGCGGACCCGCGCGTGATCGTGTGCGACGAACCGGTCTCCGCTCTCGATGTCACCACACAGGCCCAGGTCGTCGCCCTGCTCGGCGAACTCCAGCGCGAACTCGGCCTCGCGCTCGTGTTCGTCGCCCACGACCTCGCCGTCGTACGCCAGGTCAGCGACCGGGTCGCGGTGATGCGACGCGGGAGGATCGTTGAACAAGGCCCCGCCGACGAGGTCTACGACTCCCCGCAGGACCCGTACACGAAGCAGCTCCTGGCCGCCGTACCGGCCCTCGATCCCCAGGTCGCGGCCCGGCGCAGGGCGGTGCGACGGGAGTTGGCGACGGCCTGAGGATCGTTGAACGATCCGCTTCCTGATGGTCGTTCAGTGATCCCGTAGTGATCCCTTAGCGCGAGCGAACGCGACCCGCACGGGAAAGTTACGACCGTTCACCCCTTTTGGTGGCGCGATGGACAACCGTCCATCGCGCCACCGCCTTGTCCGCATACGTTCGTCCCGCTGCGAGCCGCCGGGTCAACGGCGGCTCCCCATATGGGAGATCGGGGGTGTGCCCGTGCGCATAGGACTGCTTACGGAGGGTGGCTATCCGTATGTGAGCGGTGACGCCAGACTCTGGTGCGACCGGCTCGTACGCGGGCTCGGGCAGCACGAGTTCGACGTCTACGCGCTCAGCCGCAGCGAGCGGCAGGAGGGCGAGGGCTGGCTCGAACTGCCGCCCCAGGTCAGCCGGGTGCGTACCGCGCCGCTGTGGAGCGCCGAGGACGACGGGGTGGTGCTCGGGCGCCGCGCGCGCCGGCGGTTCGGCGAGTGCTACGAGGAGCTGGCGGCCGTGCTGTGCGCGGGGGACGGGCAGGCTTCCGACACCGCCGCCACGGGGCCCACGGAGCTTGCGGCGGCGGCCTCCGCCGATGTGGCGGACCGTTTCGCCAACGCGCTGTACGGGCTCGCGGAACTCGCCCGCGACGAGGGCGGCCTCGTATCCGCGCTGCGCTCCGAACGCGCCGTACGCGCACTCGAACGCGCCTGTCGTGCGCCCGGCGCACTCCGCACGGTACGCGAGGCGCGCGTACCCGAACTCCTCACCGTCGCCGCGCACGTGGAACGCGCCCTGCGCCCCCTCTCGCTCGACTGGTACGAGGACGACGCCCTCGGCTCCGTGGACCTCTGCCATGCCACGGCCGGCGGCACCGCGGCCCTGCCCGGGCTGCTCGCCCGGCACTTCGCCGGCGTACCGCTGCTGGTGACCGAGTACGGCGTGCCACTGCGGACGCACTACCTGGCCTCCGCGGACGCGCCGCCCGCCGTACGGGCACTGCTCGCCGCCTTCCACGGCAGGCTCGCCGCCGAGATCTACCGGCGGGCCGCGCTGATCACCCCCGGCAACACGCACACCCGCCGCTGGCAGGAACGCTGCGGCGCCGACCGTACGAGAATCCGCACGGTCTACCCGGGCATGGAGGCGTCCCGCTTCGCGGAGGTGGGCGAGGCGCCCGACCGCGCCGACACGGACACGCTGGTGTGGGTCGGCCGTATCGAACCCGCGAAGGACCTGATCTCCCTGCTCCACGCCTTCGCGGAGATCCGCAAGGAGGAGCCCAAGGCGCGCCTGCGGATCGTCGGCGCGGCGTCCGGTGCCGAGGGCGAGGCCTACCTGGGCCACTGCCGGGCGCTGGCCGCACAGCTCTTCCCCGACGAGGCCGAGGGCGTGCACGCGGTCGGCGACAACCCGGTGTCCTTCGAGGAGATCGGCGGCCCGGAAGCCCCCACACTCGCCGACGCGTACGCGGCCGGCACGGTGATCGTCCTGTCGAGCGTCGTCGAGGGCTTCCCGGTCGGCCTGGTCGAAGCCATGTTCTGCGGCCGGGCCACCGTGTCCACCGACGTCGGCGCGGTGGTCGAGGTCATCGGCGGTACGGGGCTCGTCGTGCCCCCGCGCAATCCGCGGGCGCTCGCCGAGGCGTGCGTGAGCCTGTTGCACGACCCCGAGCGCCGCGAGCGCCTCGGCGCCGCCGCGCGCGCCCGCGCACTCGAACTGTTCACCGTCGAGCAGAACATCGCGGCATTTCACGGCATTTACCTGGAGATCGTCTCGCACTCCCCGGTACGCCGGGTCGTCCTGAACGAGGCAGGTGAACCCCTCCCCTTCGCGGCCCCCGCCGAGGCGCATGTCCCCGGCCGCTGGACCGACCCCATGGCCCGCGTCGTCGCCCGCGGCGGCCCGACCTGGGCGACGGGAACGCCGGTCCGCGCGACGACTCCCTTGCCGACGACGGAGGCGGCCCGATGAGCGGCCTCGGCGAACTCGACCGCCCCGGGAGGCCCGGCGGGGCGGGGGCGTGGGATGCGCGGTCGGAGGAGTGGCTTGGCGGGCGGGAGGAGTTGGAGGCGGAGGGAGAGGCGGAGACCGAGGCAGTGCCGGGCGGGGAAGGCGCGCGTGTGGTGCTGGGCGCGCGGGTGTTGGGGGAGGGGGGCCCGGCGGCCCTCCGTCAAGTCGCCGACGACGTCCGTGACATGGCCGACCGCGACGAGCCCGGACCGGTTGCCGGCCAAGTCGCCGACGCCGCCCCGCCAGTCGCCGACGCCGCCCCGCCAGTCGCCGACCAGGCCACCTGTGACGCCTGTGTCCCCGCCGCCCTCGCCCCGCTTCCCACCCCACACGCCACCCACCCCCACAGAGCCCCTCACCCCGAAGGCGACGCCAGGCCCGCAACCCCCCGCACACCACCCGGACAGACCCCCCGCACGACCGACCGCAAACCCGCCCCCACCCGGCGCGGCGCAGCCGACCCCGTGAAGGCGCTGATGCACCGGCACCGTGAGTTGTGCGAGCGTGCCGTCGACCCGTTGGAGATCGCGGCGGGTCTGGAGGCGCACGGTGTCACCGATCGGACCGCCGCCCGTTTCCGGCACCGGGACGTCTTCGCGCTCGCCGAGGAGATGTACGCACGCGTGCCCCGCGACGACGCGGCGACCCCGCCCCCCGACGCCGTGGCCGCGCAGCCCGCCCGCGCCGGCTGGGCCGTACTCGCCCTCCTGCCCGGAGTCCTCTGCGCCGCGACCGTGACCGGCCTGCGTCTCACGGACGGTCGGCTGCGGCTGACCGTGGCCGCCGTCGGTGTCCTCGCCGTGGCGCTCGGCGTGCGCGCGATACTCGGGCGCGGCCCGCTGAGCACGCTGCCCGGCACGCACGCGTGGCGCACGCCGCCCGGTACGCGCCTGTGGACGTACTGGCTGCTCGCCTACGCCCTCCTCGGCGACGGCCTGCTCCGCGCGGCGGACGCGGGCGGGCCCGACGGCCTGCCGACCGGCACCACGGGCGGACCCTGGTCCCTGGCCACCGCACCCGTCCTGGCCCTCGCCCTGGCCTGCGCCCCCGCGGCCTGGTGCGCCCACCACTTCGCCGTACGCGCCCGGCGCAAGCTCGCGACCAGCCGCGCCCTGGAGGACTTCGCCGGCTCCGTGCAGCCGCTGCTGCTCGGCACGTTCGCCCTGTTCCTGTGTGCCCTCACCGCCCTCCTCGCCCTCTGCGGCGCGGTCCTGGGCGAGCCCGCCGCGTACGCGCAGGCCGTCACCCTGGGCGCCCTGTTGCTGCTCGCCCGCCTCCTCACCGTCCACGGCTTCACCCACGCCCCGGCCCTCGCCCTCGGCGCGGCGGCCACGACCGAGGCGACGGCCCTGTCCCTGGACTTCATCGGCCGGCTCCCCGGCTGCGGCTTCCTGGCCGTCTCCGTCGACACCCTCATGGACTCCTGGGGTCCGGGCAGCGTCCCCGCCCTGGCCTGCGGAGTCGCCGCCCTGACCCTCCTGTTCCACACCACCCGCACGCTGACCAGAGCCTCGGCGCACGCGCCGGCGGACGAGCCGCGGTGACACCGGCACGGCCCCGTACCGGCCGACCCCGTCACCCGGCCGCAGGCGCCCGGCCCCACCGCCGGAGGCAACCGCATCACCTTGTGAAGGAGAACACCAGATGATCACCTCCCGATCCGGAGAGTCGGCCCCGGGAGCCGTCCGATGAGGGTCCTGCTGATCGGAGCCAACGGCTACCTCGGCCGCTTCGTCGCCGACCGCCTGCTCGCCGACCCGGCCGTCCAGCTCACCGCGCTCGGCCGCGGCGACGACGCCGACGTCCGCTTCGACCTCGCGTCCGGCAGCCCCGGCGCGCTCACCCGGTTCCTGGACGCCGTCCACCCCGGAGTCGTCATCAACTGCGCCGGTGCCACCAGAGGCGGCGCCCGCGAACTCACCCGGCACAACACCGTCGCCGTAGCCACCGTCTGCGAGGCCCTGCGCCGCAGCGGCTGCGGCGCCCGGCTCGTGCAGATCGGCTGCGGCGCCGAGTACGGCCCCAGCCAGCCCGGTTCCTCCACGGCCGAGGACGCCGTACCCCGCCCCGGCGGCCCGTACGGCGTCAGCAAACTCGCCGCCACCGAACTGGTCCTCGGGTCCGGCCTGGACGCCGTAGTGCTGCGCGTCTTCTCACCCGCCGGACCCGGCACGCCCGCCGGTTCCCCGCTCGGCCGGCTCGCCGAGGCCATGCGCCGGGCCATGCAGTCCGGCGACGGCGAACTCAAACTCGGCGGCCTGGGCGCGCAACGCGACTTCGTCGACGTACGGGACGTGGCCCGCGCCGTCCACGCCGCCTCGCTCTCCGCAGCGCAGGGCGTCATCAACATCGGCTCGGGCCGCGCGGTCCGACTGCGCGACGCCGCTTCCGTCCTCGCCCGCGTCGCCGGATACGGCGGCGCGCTGCACGAACTCGACGGCCCGCCCGGACCGTTGCGGGCCGCCATCGGCCACCCCCGCAGCGACCCCGACCACGCGGCCCCGGTCGCGTACCCGTACCCGGACGGCTGCGGCAGCTGGCAGCAGGCCGATGTGCGCACCGCGCGCGACCGGCTCGGCTGGCGGCCCCGGATCAACCTGGAGGAGTCCCTCGCCGACATCTGGATGGAGGCGGCATGCCGCATCTGACCAGCGCACCCCCGGGCACGGCGAGCACGGGCGTCCGCACCGGCTTCGGAGTCCCCGGCTACGCCCACCCCCTCGTCGCCCCCACGGAATGGGGCGAACTCGCCCGCCCCGGCACCCCCTTGCACTGGGTCGTCCTCAATGTCTCCTCCGGCCCGGGGGCCCGCCCCGACCCGCACTGCCTGGAGGCGGTCGGCCGGCTCCGCAACACCGGCGTCCGAGTCCTTGGCCACCTGGACGCCGCGAACGGCGCCCGGGCCTTCGGCGACCTGATCTCCGAGGCGCACCGCTATCGCGACTGGTACCGGGTCGACGGCTTCCTCCTGGACCGCTGCCCCGCCGAACGCGCCGCGCTCCCCGAGGTCCGCCGCACGGTCACCGCGCTCCGTGAGATCCGCGACGGCGCCCACCTCGTCCTGGGGCACGGCACCCACCCCTACCCCGGATACGCCGAGTGCGCCGACCAGTTGGTGACCTTCTCCGGCCCCTGGAGCGCCTACCGCTGGTCGCAGGTCGCCGAGTGGACCGCCGACCACCCGCCCGAACGCTTCTGCCACTTCGTGCACGGCGTCCCGCGCGGTCATCTCGACGAGGCGCTGCGCATCGCCCGCTGGCAGGGCGCCTCGACCATCTACTTCACGGACCGCACCGATCGCGGTGGCCGCACCGACCCCTGGGAGACGATGCCCGGCTACTGGGACGAGCTCGTCTCGCGGATCGGAACGGGTGTCTCGGAATGAAGAAGGGCATGGCAGTGTTACGGAGAGAACAACTGTAGTGATTGACCGACCAACGGAGTCCCCGTGTCGCTGCCACCCCTGGTCGAGCCGGCTGCCGAGCTCACCGTAGACGAGGTCCGCAGGTACTCCCGCCACCTGATCATCCCCGACGTGGGCATGGACGGGCAGAAGCGGCTGAAGAACGCCAAGGTGCTCTGTGTGGGCGCCGGCGGTCTGGGTTCGCCGGCGCTGATGTACCTGGCCGCGGCGGGCGTGGGCACGCTCGGCATCGTGGAGTTCGACGAGGTCGACGAGTCGAACCTGCAGCGCCAGATCATCCACAGCCAGGCCGACATCGGCCGCTCCAAGGCGGAGTCCGCCCGCGACTCCGTGCTGGGCATCAACCCGTACGTGAACGTGGTCCTGCACGAGGAGCGGCTTGAAGCCGAGAACGTGCTGGACATCTTCCGCGAGTACGACCTGATCGTCGACGGCACGGACAACTTCGCGACCCGCTACCTGGTCAACGACGCCGCCGTACTGCTGAACAAGCCGTACGTGTGGGGTTCGATCTACCGCTTCGACGGCCAGGCCTCCGTCTTCTGGTCCGAGCACGGCCCCTGCTACCGCTGCCTCTACCCGGAGCCCCCGCCCCCCGGCATGGTCCCCTCCTGCGCCGAGGGCGGCGTCCTGGGCGTGCTCTGCGCGTCCATCGGCTCCATCCAGGTCACCGAGGCGATCAAGGTCCTCACCGGTGTCGGCGACCCGCTCGTCGGCCGCCTGATGATCTACGACGCCCTGGAGATGCAGTACCGCCAGGTCAAGGTCCGCAAGGACCCCGACTGCGCGGTCTGCGGCGAGAACCCGACCGTCACCGAGCTCATCGACTACGAGGCCTTCTGCGGCGTCGTCTCCGAGGAGGCCCAGCAGGCGGCCGCCGGCTCGACGATCACTCCCAAGCAGCTCAAGGAGTGGATCGACGACGGCGAGAACATCGAGATCATCGACGTCCGCGAGGTCAACGAGTACGAGATCGTCTCGATCCCCGGCGCCAAGCTGATCCCGAAGAACGAGTTCCTCATGGGCACCGCCCTGGCGACCCTCCCGCAGGACAAGAAGATCGTCCTGCACTGCAAGACGGGTGTCCGCAGTGCGGAGGTCCTCGCCGTCCTCAAGTCCGCCGGCTTCGCGGACGCGGTCCACGTCGGCGGCGGCGTGATCGGCTGGGTCAACCAGATCGAGCCCGACAAGCCCGTCTACTAGACGCACACCTTCCCAGGAGGGGCTCGGCACCACGGGTGCCGGGCCCCTTTCCGCTGCTCGGGCAGAGATTCGGGCAGTGGTCCAGGCGGACGTAGGCGCTACTAGGCGCAGACCTTGCCGTCCTCGGGCACCGTCCCCTTCAGCAGATACGCGTTCACCGTCGAGTCGACACAGTCGCTCCCACTGCCGTACGCCCCATGGCCCTCGCCCTTCCAGGTCAGCTCCACACCGACGCCCTTGCCCAGCTCGTCGACCATCTTCCGGGCGCCCTCGTACGGCGTCGCCGGGTCCCCGGTGTTGCCGACCACCAGGATCGGCGCCGCGCCGGGCGCGCCGACCTCCGGAGTGTCGTACTGCCCGGCCACCGGCCAGTCGTGACACCACCCGGCCGTGTCCCAGCCCATGAACTCGCCGAACACCGGGGAGACCTTCTCGAACTCGGGCAGCAGCTTCTGCATCTGCGCGGGCGTCGGCCGCTGCTTGTCGTCCAAGCACGATATGACCCGTTGGGAATGGGTCGTCGTGCCGTAGTGCCCCGCGCTGTCACGGTCGTTGTAGCCGTCGGCGAGCGCCAGCAGCTCCGAGCCGTCCCCTTGCTCCGCCGAGTCCAGGGCACTGGTCAGCGTCGGCCAGCTCTCCTTGCTGTACAGCGGGAGGACGATGCCGGTCAGCGCGAGCGTCTGGGTCAGCTTCCGCCCGGAGGTGGTCGCCAGCGGTGTGGAGTCGAGCCGCTTCAGCAGGGCCGCGATCTTCTGCGAGCCCTGGTCCGGGTCCTGCCCCGTCGACTTGAGGTAGTCGTCCAGCGCCCGCTGGAAGCCCCTCGTCTGGTTCAGGGCGTGGCCCACCGAGTCGGCGCTCGGGTCGACGACCGCGTCCAGGATCAGCCGCCCCACCTTCTTCGGGAACAAGTGGGCGTAGACACCGCCGAGTTCGGTGCCGTACGAGATGCCGAAGTAGTGCATCTTCGCGTCGCCCAGCACCTGGCGCATCAGGTCCATGTCGCGGGCCGTGTCGGTCGTCGACACATGCGCCAGCAGCTTCCCGGCGGCCTTCTCGCAGCCCTTGCCGAAGGCGACGGCGTCCTGGAAGTACGCCTTCTCCTCGGCCGGCGTGTCCGGCGTGGCGTCGATGTCCTCGGCGGCCTGGATCGCCTTGTCGCTGCGGCAGCGGACGCCCTCGCTTGCGGCGACCCCGCGCGGGTCCCAGCTCACCAGGTCGTAGCGCTCGTGCAGCGCGGACACGGTGGTGGAGTACGACGGCATGTAGTCGACGCCCGAGCCGCCGGGACCGCCGAAGTTGAACAGCAGCGAGCCGATGCGGTCGCCGCCGGTCGCCCTGGAGCGGATCAGCGCGAGCCCGATCGTGGAGCCGCCCGGCTTCGTCCAGTCCAGCGGCACCTTCAGCGTCGCGCACTGCCAGTCGCTGCTCGGCGCGGCCGAGTCGCCGGTGGCCTTGCAGCGCCCCCAATCCGGCTTCTGCGCGGTCAGCGAGGCGGGCAACGCGGACGTAGAGGTGGAGTCGCCCGTCGACGGATCGGCGGCGCTCGTCCCCGCGCCGCCCTTGTCGTCGTCCGCCGAGCCGCTGCTACAGCCGGCCGTCAGCAGTGCGGCGGCGGCCAACAGGGCCGTCCACCGTACGAATCGCGCCATGTGCATTTCCCCCCTCGCGGGCCGTCCGCGTCACGCCGCGGATGGCGGTCAGGCCATAGTAGGCGGCGCGGGCCGAGCCCGTGACGGCCTGTGGATAACCGTTTGACCTGCGCTTTTGCTCGGATTTCGGGGGTGAGGTCAGGAGCAGACGGTGCCGGCCGCCGGGACTTTCCCGTTCAGGAGATAGCCGTTCACCGCGCTCTGCACGCACTTGTTCTTGCTGTCGTACGCCCCGTGCCCCTGGCCCTTGTACGTCAGCTCGACCGCGACGCCTTTGCCGAGCGCGTCGACCATCTTCTTCGCGCCCTCGTACGGGGTGGCCGGGTCCCCGGTGTTGCCCACGACGAGGATCGGCGCCGACCCGGCCGCGCTTACGTCGGGATGATCGGCGGCGCCTGCCACGGCCCAGTCGGTACAGGTGACCATGGACCAGGCCAGGAAGTCGCCGAAGAGGGGGGAGGCGGCCCGGAACTCGGGCAGCTTCCGCTCCACGTAGTCGGCGGTGTACCGCGGTTTGTCGTCGGCGCAGTTGATGGCGACGTTCGCCGCGGTGATGTTGCTGTACTCGCCGTTCTCGCTGCGCCCGTTCATCGAGTCGGACAGCAGCATGAGGACCTTGCCGTCACCGCTGTAGGCCTGTTCGAGCCCTTCGGTGAGGTACTCCCAGAAGTCCTTGGAGTACAGCGCCTGCGCGATGCCGTTGGTCGCGGCGGTCTGCGTCAACTGGCGGGGGAAGATGCCCGGGATCGGCTTGCTGTCGAGGCTCTTGAGCAGCTTGGCGATGCGGTCCTTGACGTCCTGCGCGGTATTGCCGACCGGGCAGTCCGTGGTCTTCGACGTGCAGTCGTCGGCGAAGTTGTCGAGCGCGAGCTGGAAGCCCTTGGCCTGTCCCAGGGAGCCCTGTTCGGAGTTCTGCGTGGGGTCGACGACCGCGTCGAAGACGGCTCGCCCCACGTGCTTGGGGAACAAGTGGGCGTAGACACCGCCGAGTTCGGTGCCGTAGGAGATGCCGAAGTAGTGCAGCTTGTCGTCGCCGAGGACCTGGCGCATCAGGTCCATGTCGCGGGCCGCGTCCGTGGTGCGCACCTGGGGGAGCATCTTCTTGGAGTTCTTCTCGCAGGCCGCGTTGAACTGCTTGGTGTTGGCCAGGAGCTTGGTGCGCTCGGCCGAGGTGTCCGGGGTCGCGTCCTGCTGGAAGTACTGGTCGAGCTGGGAGTCGCTCTCGCACGTGACGCCGGCGCTGCGGCCGACCCCGCGCGGGTCGAAGCTCACCAGGTCGTAGCGGGTGCGCAGGGTCGCGTAGTCCGTGCCGAACGCGGGCAGCGTGGTGACGCCCGAGCCCCCGGGGCCGCCGAAGTTGAAGACCAGCGAACCGATCCTCTTGTTCGCGGGACCGCTGGCCTTCGCCCGGACCAGCGCGAGCCCGATCGTGTCGCCCTTGGGCTTGCTCCAGTCGAGCGGTGCCTTCATGGTGGCGCACTGCCACTTGCCGCCGTTCGGCAGCGGTGACGGCGCGGTGCCGCCGCCCTCGGACTCGGACGGGGCCGGGCAGTCCTTCCAGCTCAGCTTCTGGGCCGTCGGATCCTCGTCCTTGGAGTCGCCGCCGCAGCCCGCCAGTGTGGCGGACAGCAGGACGACGGTGGCGGTCAGGGCAGCGGCACGCAGCCGGGAAGGGTTCGGCATGAACCCATCCTGAGGTCGTACACGGCACGGCGCTCGGGGCACGGGCCGTACGAGGTACGCACGCGTGCGTGCCGTATGCGCGTACGCGTGCGTGCTCTACAGGGCGCCCTTGCGGGACAGGTGGTTGAAGAACAGCCAGCCCGGCAGCACCGGAATCCACAGCGTCAGCAGCCGGTACAGCAGCACCGCCGGAGCGGCCACCTCCTTGGGGAGGCCGACGGCGATCAGACCCAGGGTCAGGCTCGCCTCGACGGCGCCCACACCGCCCGGGGTCGGGGCCGCGGAACCGAGCGCGTTGCCCGCGAGGAAGACGACGGCGACGCTGGCCAGGCTGAGCGACGTCGACTGGTCGCCGAACGCCCGGATCGACGCGTCCAGGCACATCACGAAGCAGGCCGTCAGCAGCAGCATGCCGCCGATGCCGGTGACCAGCTTCTGTGGCCGCTGCAGCACGTCGAGCATGCGCGGGATGACGCCCGCGAACAGCGACCGCACGCGCGTGACGAGGAACTTCCGCAGGAACGGCACCGAGGTCACCACGAGCACCAGCACTGCCACCGTCAACAGACCGGCGATGACCGTCCTGGACGGCGACAGGGACGGCGTCTTCTCGGTGCCGGTCAGATAGCCGAACGACAGCAGCATCAGGATGTGGCAGCCGAGACCGAACAGTTGCGACGCGCCGACACTCGCCACCGCGAGCCCCGGCCGCACCCCGGCACGCTGCAGGAAGCGCGTGTTCAGGGCGACACCGCCGACCGCGGCCGGTGCCACGATCTTCACGAACGACCCGGCGACCTGCGCCGCCACGGCCCGCAGGAACGGCACCCGCTCCGGCACGAACCCCAGGAGCGCCATCGCCGCCGCGAAGTAGCTCAGCGCGGAGAACAGCACGGCCGCGGCCACCCAGCCCCACTGGGCGTTGGCGACGAGCGGACCGAACTCGATGTGCGTGAGCTGCGTCAGCAGGAAGTAGGCACCGATCGCGCCCGCCATGAAACTGATCAGCGTGCGCGGCCGCACCCGCTCCAGACGGGCCGGTTCGACGTGCGCCTGAGGCCTGATCAGCAGTACCTGGTGACGGATCTGGGTGAGCAGATCCTCCTCGCGCGCCTCGTCCAACGCCTCGTCGATGGCCCGCTTCTCGGCCCGCTGCTCCGCGCGTACAGCCTTCTTGTCGGGCTTCTCGAGTACGGGCGTGGAACCTTCCGGGGTCTCCTCCGCGCGGGCCAGCCGGGTCTGCCGGGACGCCTCGAGAATCGCGTCGCGCTCCCGCTGGGCCCGCTCCCGGGACAGCCGACGCAGCGTCGCGCGCGTGGAGCGCGTCAGGGCGATGGGCTGGAGCATCGGCAGACAGTCGGCCACGGCGTCGGGGCCGAGGACATCGACCGCCGAGGCCACCGCGCGCTCGGCGCCCACCCGCAGGCCGATCGTCGTCACCAACTGGGCGACGTCCATGCGCAGCAGCAGTTCACCGGCCGCGATCTCGCCGCCCCGCAGGTCCGTGAGGATCACCGTGCCGGAACGATCCACCAGAATCGCGTCACCCGCGAGTCTGCGGTGGGCGATGCGCCGCGACTGCAGCGCCTGCACCTGGTGCCAGGTGTTGCGCAGCAGCTCGTCGGTGATCTCCTCGTCCGCGAGCGAGTCGAGGGTGCGTCCGCCGGTGTGCTCGTAGACGAGCATCACCGCGTCGGGGCCGAGTTCCGAGGTCGCGATCAGCTTCGGGGCGTTGGCCCCGGCGGCGATCGCCGCGTACGCGAGCAGGGCCTCCTGCTCCAGCGCCTGGCGCAGCGACTGGAGGCTGCTGCGGGTCGCGAAGCCGCGCAGCGTCAGATTGCGCCACGCGCGGTAGAAGAAGCCCTGGGCCTGCTGTTCCCGGTCGACCACGGTGACGTCCAGCGGTGGACCGTCCTCCAGGGTGACGAAGTAGCGTCGGCCGCGGTCGCCGTTCTCCGTGTCGACGGCCTCCTCGCGGGCCGCGCCCACGGGATGGAAGCCGACCGTCCGCAGGCCCGCCATCAGCGTCCGGCCGGTGGGCCTGACGTTCGGCGAGCCCACCGCGTACAGCGTCCCGTAGGCCACGGTCCAGCCGATCAGCACCGTCAGGATGATCGAGAACGGTGTCGTGTACCCGGTGACCAGCATCGAGAAGGCGTCGAGCAGCAGCACGATCCACAGCACGGAGCGCCAGCGCGGCCTCCGGGACATGCCTACGGCCGTCATGTAGGCGATGACGGGCGCCAGATAGCCGTGCACCGGATCGGTGAGGGCGTGGATGTCGCCGGGGGAGGGCTGGGTGAGCGCCTCCTGGATCGAGCCCGGGGCGGCCTTGGCGACCCACAGGTCCGTGGCGAGGGTCACGCCGTGCGCGAGGACCGCCGCGAGCACGCCGTCGGCGATGCGCAGCCCGTCCCGCTTGATCAGCCGCTCGATCGCGAAGGCGACCGGCACCAGCAGAATGGCGATGCTGGAGGCCAGCCCCGCGATCTTGATCAGCAGGTCGGGCGCCTGCCCGGTGCCCTTGTTGATGTCCTGTTCGAGCCCCGAGGTCGTGCCGTGCGCGAACGCGGCGATCGCCAGCAGTACGACGATCGCGAGAAAACCCACCAGGAGGCGCATGAGATCGGAGGGGCGGTGCACGCGCGCGGGGAGCAGCGGTTCGTCGCCCTCGACCTCTTCGGCGTGTGTGTCGTCGTCGCAGTCGTCGAGACCGGGGGCCGCCGCTTCGGTGGGCCCCTCCGTGGCGTCCTGCTCGTTGGCGTCGGCGGTGTCCGGGCGCGACGCAGCGTCAGAGGTGCCCTCCGCGTCCTCGGGATGCACACCCTGCTGCTTCATCGTCTCTTCTTGATCTCGTATCACCGGTCACCGCCCGCACGATGGTGGCATGCCCCACCGACACACGGGGGCATCAGGGTGCAAATGCGGGGGCGCACAGTCTGCCGCACGCGCCGCTCCAGGGCGAGGGATACCCATGGTCGCCAGCGCGTCGCATTGTCGGTGGGGTGCGGCAGGATGGGGCGGATGAGCGAGGAGAGCCTTCCGAACGGTGTCGGCCCGGAGCACGACGACGCGCTGCCCGAGTACGCGGAGCGGGTCCTCGACGTGGCCGAACGGATTCCGCCCGGGCGCGTCATGACGTACGGCGACGTCGCCGAGTGGCTGGAGGAGGGCGGTCCGCGCCAGGTCGGCCGCGTGATGGCCCTCTACGGAGGAGTCGTTCCGTGGTGGCGGGTCGTCCGCGCGGACGGCGTGCTGCTCCCCGGCCACGAACTGGAGGCGCTCGACCACTACCGCGCGGAGGGCACCCCCCTGAAGGAGGCCGGCAGGGCCGCCGAGGGCCACCTGCCCCGTGTCGACATGAAACGGGCGCGATGGGACGGCGGCGAGCGCACGGACGGTCACACCTGACAGCTTCCGCCATCGGACGCGCCCCGGGGCGACCTGTGGCCCGTACGGGGGAAACCCGGCACGTGCGTGGCATGCCGTACGTTCGAGGGGCGAGGGACGCGAGGGTCGCGCGAGCCGTGAGGGAAGAAGGGGAAGCCCTGCTTCCGTACGGCCCGTCGGCGTAGCGTCGGCGGCACGTGTCCCCCTCACCCCGCGACCACCGCCCTCCACGCGCGATGGTCCAGCAACCAGCACACCCACCAGGACCGGCGAACCACGTGAGCTCCTCTTCCTCCACCAGGCGCCTGTCGCACCCCCAGGTGCGACAGGGGAACCGTGGCGCTTACCGACTGGTGCGTACCCCGCCGACCCGACCGGCTCCCCCCCACCTGGACGCGCCACAGCGCTCGGTGGTTGACCACGAGACCGGTCCACTCCTCGTCCTCGCAGGTCCGGGCACCGGCAAGACCACCACACTCGTGGAGTCCGTCGCGGCACGGATCGCCCGGGGAGGTGACCCCGCGCGCATCCTCGTGCTGACGTTCAGCCGCAAGGCGGCCGTCGAACTGCGCGACCGCATGGCGCTGCGCATCGGAGCCGCCCGCGCGCCCCGCGCGACCACCTTCCACTCGTTCTGCTACGCCCTGGTCCGCGCCCACCAGGACAGCGACCTGTTCGTCGAGCCCCTACGGCTGCTGTCCGGCCCCGAACAGGACGTCGCCGTACGCGGACTGCTCGCCGGCCAGCCCGACCTGGAGCGGCTCGGCCTCGCCCATGTGCGCTGGCCGGACGAACTGCGGGCCTGCCTCACCACCCGCGGCTTCGCCGACGAGGTCCGCGCGGTCCTCGCCCGCAGCCGCGAACTGGGCCTGGACCCCCGCGCCCTGGACGCCTTCGCCCGCCGTATCGGCCGCCCCGACTGGCGAGCCGCCGCCGCGTTCCTCGCCGAGTACCTCGACGTACTCGACCTCCAAGGAGTGCTCGACTACGCCGAACTCGTCCACCGCGCGGTGCTCCTCGCGCACCGCCCCGAAGTCGCGGAACGGCTCGCCGCGCAGTACGACGCCGTGTTCGTGGACGAGTACCAGGACACCGACCCGGCGCAGGTACGCCTGCTGCACGCCCTCGCCGGCGGTGGCCGCACCCTCGTCGCCTTCGGCGATCCCGACCAGTCGATCTACACGTTCCGGGGAGCCGACGTGAACGGCATCCTGGACTTCCCGAGCGCATTCCCGCGCGCGGACGGCAGTCCGGCCCCCGTGGAGGTACTCCGGACCTCCCGTCGCTCCGCCGCCGCCGTGCTGACCGCCACCCGGCTGCTGACCCAGCGCATGCCCCTGACCCGGCTCCCCGCACAGAAGGTGCGCGCCCACCGTGAGCTGTCCCCAGTACGGGACGGTGGCCGCGTCGAGGTGTACACGTACCCGACCCCCGGCACGGAACTCGACAACATCGCCGACATCCTCCGCAGGGCACACCTGGAGGACGGCGTCCCCTGGAGCGACATGGCCGTCCTGGTGCGCGCCGGCTCCCGGACGATCCCCACGGTCCGACGCGCCCTCACGGCGGCCGGCGTCCCCCTGGACATCGACGGCGACGACCTGCCCCTGCGCCACGAACCGGCGGTGGCACCGCTGCTGACGGCACTGCGAGCGGTGGCGACAGCGGAAGCCGTGGCACGGCCCGAGGCCGACACCGAAGCCCTGCGAGCCGCCGGGGAGGCCGACGACGTAGACGCGGTCGGGGAAGCCGGCGTTGAACAGGCCGTGGCGGAATCCGACGACGCAGACGCGGTGGCGGAAGCCGGCGAAGAACAGGCCACGGCGGAAGCCGATTCCGAGGAACCCGCTCGCCCCGCCTGGCTCGACACCGAAACCGCCCTCGCCCTGCTCGCCTCCCCCCTCGCCGCCATGGACGCAGCCGACCTGCGCCGCCTGGGCCGGGCGCTGCGCGAGGAGGAGCGCGCCGGTGGCAACGCCGTGCCGCCGCCCTCGGACGAGCTGCTCGCGCGGGCGCTGGCCGAGCCGGAGCGGCTGGTCGCGCACGACCCCACATACGCGCGTGGAGCCCAGCGCCTGGGGGCGCTGCTGCGCAAGGCACGAGAGCGCCTGGCGGGCGGCGGTACGGCCGAGGAGGCGCTGTGGGACCTCTGGCAGGGCACGCCGTGGCCCGGGCGCCTGGAGCGGTCCGCCCGGCGCGGCGGCGCGGCCGGGCGCAACGCGGACCGAGACCTGGACGCCGTCTGCGCGCTGTTCGCGACCGCGGCCCGCGCGGAGGAGCGCACCGGAGGCCGCGGCGCCCTCAACTTCCTGGAGGAGATCGACGCCGAGGACATCGCCGCCGACACGCTCACGCGACGCGCCGTACGCCCCGACGCCGTACGCCTGATGACCGCGCACCGCTCCAAGGGTCTGGAGTGGCGCCTGGTCGTCGTGGCCGGTGTCCAGGAGGGCCTGTGGCCGGACCTGCGCCGACGCGGCTCGCTCCTGGAGGCCGACCGCATCGGCCGCGACGGACTCGCCGAACCCCTCACCCCGGGCGCCCTGCTCGCCGAGGAGCGCCGCCTGTTCTACGTCGCCGCCACGCGCGCGCGTGAACGCCTCGTCGTCACCGCCGTGAAGGCACCCGCGGACGACGGCGACCAGCCGTCCCGCTTCCTCACGGAACTCGGCGTCGAGCCCAAGGACGTCACCGGCCGCCCGCGCCGCCCGCTGTCGGTCGCCGCGCTGGTCGCCGAACTGCGCGCCACGACCGTCGACCCGCGCGTGTCCGACACCCTCAGGGAGGCCGCCGCGCGAAGGCTGGCCAGGCTGGCCGCGCTCGCCGACGAGGACGGCCGCCCGCTGGTCCCCTCCGCGCACCCGTACCGCTGGTGGGGCATGTTCGAGCCGACCGAGAGCAAGGTGCCGCTGCGCGACCGCGACCAGCCCGTCGTGCTCTCCGGAAGCGCCCTCGACCAGCTCGCCAACACCTGCGCCCTGCAATGGTTCCTGGGCCGCGAGGTGAAGGCCGACGCGCCCGCGACCGCCGCCCAGGGCTTCGGCAACGTGGTGCACGTCCTCGCCGACGAGGTCGCCTCCGGACGCACCCCCGCCGACCTGGCCGTCCTCATGGAGCGCCTCGACACCGTGTGGAACGCGCTCGCCTTCGACGCCCCCTGGAAGTCGGCGCAGGAGAAGGACAACGCGCGCGTGGCGCTTGAACGCTTCCTGAAGTGGCACGTCGACTCCAATGGTGTCCGCACCGGTCGTACGCCGGTCGCCAGTGAGCACGACTTCGACGTCACCCTCGAAGCGGGCGACTACGAAGTGCGCATCCGAGGCTCCATGGACCGCGTCGAGACGGACGGCGAAGGACGCGCCTACGTCGTCGACTTCAAGACCGGCAAGCAGACGCCGACCGCCCGCGAGGTGGAGCGCCATCCCCAGCTCGCTGTCTACCAACTCGCCGTCCAGGAAGGCGCCGTGGACGAGGCCTTCGACGGCGTGCGCCCCGAACCGGGCGGCGCGGAACTCGTCCAGCTGCGCCAGGGCGCCGCGCAACGGGACGGCGGCGAGACCCTGCCCAAGGTGCAGGCCCAGGAGCCCCTGGAGGGGGAGTGGGCCGGTGAACTCCTCGCCACGGCCGCGGGCAAGGTCCTCGACGAACGGTTCACGCCCACGGCCGGCCAGCACTGCGCGCACTGCGCGTTCCGGGCCTCGTGCAGCGCCCGGCCCGAAGGACGGCACGTGGTCGAGTAACCCGCGTGACGTATCGCACCACATGTGCTGACCTGCGCTTCTTCTTCCCCTGAGGGCGATTGGTCCTCGACTGTCAGTGGCCGCCGCTAGCCTCTCCGACATGCCCGCCCGTATCACCGATCCCGATCAGCTCAAGGAGCTCCTCGGCATCCCGTTCACCCCGGAGCAGACGGCCTGCATCGTCGCGCCGCCCGCCCCGCAGGTGATCGTGGCCGGAGCCGGGTCGGGCAAGACGACGGTGATGGCCGCCCGCGTGGTGTGGCTGGTCGGCACCGGCCAGGTCGCCCCCGAGCAGGTCCTCGGCCTGACGTTCACCAACAAGGCCGCCGGTGAACTCGCCGAGCGCGTCCGCAAGGCGCTGATCAAGGCGGGCGTCACCGACCCCGACGTCATCGACCCGGACAACCCCCCGGGCGAGCCGGTGATCTCGACGTACCACGCCTTCGCGGGCCGCCTCCTGACCGACCACGGCCTGCGCATCGGCCTCGAACCGACGTCCCGCCTGCTCGCCGACGCCACCCGCTTCCAGCTCGCCGCGCGCGTGCTGCGCGAAGCCCCCGGCCCCTATCCGGCGCTCACCCGCTCCTTCCCGGACCTCGTCAGTGACCTCCTCACCCTTGACGGCGAGCTGTCCGAACACCTCGTAAACCCTGAGAAGTTGCGCGCCTACGACGCCGAGCTGCTGCGCGCGCTGGAAGGCCGCAAGCTCAGCAACGCCGAGCTGCGCAAGGTTCCCGAGGCGGCCGCCGCCCGCCGTGAACTCACCGAGCTGGTGAGCCGCTACCGGGCCGCCAAGCGCGAGCGCGACCTGCTCGACTTCGGTGACCAGATCGCCCTCTCCGCGACCCTGGCCCGCACCCGGCCCGAGGTCGGCGAGATCCTGCGCGACGAGTTCCGGGTGGTGCTGCTCGACGAGTACCAGGACACCTCGGTCGCCCAACGCATCCTCCTGGCAGGCCTGTTCGGCGCCGGCACGGGCCACCCGGTGACCGCCGTCGGCGACCCCTGCCAGGCGATCTACGGCTGGCGCGGCGCGTCCGTCGCCAACCTCGACGACTTCCCCGAGCACTTCGCCCACGCCGACGGCCACCTCGCCGCCCGCCAGGCGCTCAGCGAGAACCGCCGCAGCGGTGGCCGCCTCCTCGACCTGGCCAACGGCCTCGCGGAACCCCTGCGCGCCATGCACGCGGGCGTGGAGGCCCTCCGCCCGGCCCCCGGCGCCGAGCGCGACGGCATGGTGCGCTGCGCGCTGCTGCCCACCCACGCCGAGGAGACCGCCTGGCTCGCCGACTCCATCGCCCACCTCGTACGGACCGGTAAGGCGCCCGGCGAGATCGCCGTCCTGTGCCGGACGGCCACCGACTTCGCCGAGATCCAGGGCGCCCTCGTGGCCCGCGACATCCCGGTCGAGGTGGTCGGGCTCTCCGGGCTGCTGCACCTCCCCGAGGTCGCCGACCTCGTCGCCGTCTGCGAAGTCCTTCAGGACCCCGGCGCCAACGCCTCCCTGGTCCGGCTGCTGACGGGCCCGCGCTGGCGCATCGGCCCCCGCGACCTCGCCCTGCTGGGACGGCGCGCCCGGCTCCTCGTGGCGCACACACGCGTGGGGGCCGACGACGACCCGGACCGCCGACTCGCCGAGGCCGTCGAGGGGGTCGACCCCTCCGAGGTGATATCGCTCGCCGACGCCCTCGACACGTTCCTGGAGACACCCCTCTACGGCAGCGACGGCCACGGGGACGACGACGGGCTGCCCTTCTCGCCGGACGCGCGCGTGCGCTTCGCCCGCCTGGCCACCGAACTGCGTGACCTGCGCCGTTCCTTGTCCGACCCCTTGATGGACGTCCTGCACCGCGTCCTCGCCGTCACCGGCCTGGAGGTCGAACTGGCGGCGTCACCGCACGCCCTGGCCGCCCGCCGCCGCGAGACCCTGTCGAACTTCCTGGACGTCGCCGCCTCCTTCGCCGCGGGCGACGGCGAGGCGACCCTGCTCGCCTTCCTCGGCTTCCTGCGGACCGCCGCCCAGTACGAGAAGGGCCTCGACAACGCCCTCCCGGGTGGCGAGAACACCGTCAAGGTCCTCACCGCGCACAAGTCCAAGGGCCTGGAGTGGGACGTCGTGGCCGTCCCCGGCCTGGTCACCGGGACCTTCCCCAGCAGCCAGGGCCGCGAGAAATGGACCGCCCAGGGCAAGGTCCTGCCGCACGCACTGCGCGGCGACACCGCCACCCTGCCGGACGTGGCCTCCTGGGACTCCAAGGGCCTGAAGGCCTTCCACGAGGCAATGAAGGACCACCAGCACACCGAGGAACTCCGCCTCGGCTACGTCACCTTCACCCGCCCCCGCTCCCTGCTGCTCGGCTCCGGCCACTGGTGGGGACCCACCCAGAAGAAGCCCCGCGGCCCCTCCGACTTCCTCCAGGCCCTGTACGACCACTGCGCGGCCGGACACGGCGAGATCGAGGCCTGGGCGGACCAGCCCGAGGAGGGCGAGGAGAACCCGGCCCTGCACGCGGCCACCGCCGACCAGGCCTGGCCACTGCCCCTGGACGACACGGCGATGGCCCATCGCCACCAGGCCGCCAAGATGGTCATGGACCACCTGGAGTACCTCGCCTCCCACGACGAAGGCCACCCTGCGGCGACACACGACCCGAACACCCACGACGACCAGGACTGGCCCCCACCCCCGGAGGACGACGAACCGCCCTACGACGAGCCTCCTTATGAAGAAGTCCCCCTCGATGCCCAAGACGGCCTCCCGGAGGACGACCCCGCCGACTGGGACGCCTGGACCACGGACCGCCCGACCGTCCCGCACCAGGCGACGGCCCCCCACCCGGCCGAACACTCCAGTGCGCCAGGGGGCGCACTCCCGCACCCCGCGGAACCGCCCGGCACGCCCCTCACCCCCGAGGAAGCCCGCGCCATCGCCTCCTGGGACCGCGACCTCGACGCCCTCACCGGCGAACTCCTGCGCGCCCGCCGGAGCGTCACCGACGTACCCCTGCCCGCTTCGCTGACCGCCACCCAGCTGCTCCTCCTCGCGGCCGACCCCGACGGGCTCGCGCAGGAACTCGCGCGCCCCATGCCGCACCCCCCACAACCCGCCGCACGTCGGGGCACCCGCTTCCACGCCTGGGTGGAATCACGCTTCGAAGCGCTGACCCTGCCCATGCTGGAGCCCGAGGAACTGCCCGGCAGCGACGCCGAGATCGCCGACGAACGTGACCTGGAGGCCCTCAAGGACGCCTTCGAGCGCACCGAGTACGCCCGGCGCACGCCCTACCGAGTCGAGAGCCCCTTCGAGCTCGCGATCGCCGGCCGCGTCGTACGGGGCCGTATCGACGCCGTCTACAAGCAGGGCGACGGCGACGCGGCGACGTACGAGATCCTCGACTGGAAGACCAGCCGCACCCGCACCGCCGACCCGCTCCAGCTCGCGATCTACCGGGTGGCCTGGGCCGAGCGGCAGGGTGTGCCCCTGGAGGCGGTCACGGCCGCGTTCCTGTATGTGCGCGGCGGCGAGGTCGTCCGTCCGGAAGGCCTCCCGGACCGGGCCGCACTGGAGCGGCTGCTGCTGGAGGAGCCGGGCGCGCAAGCAAACTGTGAGGAACCGCCCACCGAGGATGTCAGTGCGGGCCGATAGGCTCGTGACCATGAGCCACACCGTTGACAGTGCCGTCAGCGCGGTCCGCACGTACATCGAGCAGCACTGCGGGGTCTTCCTCGACGACCTCGCCGAGTGGCTGAGCATCCCGTCCGTGTCGGCCCAGCCCGAGCACGCGCCCGACGTCCGACGCAGCGCGGACTGGCTCGCCGCCGCACTTCGGAAGACAGGCTTCCCGACCGTCGAGGTCTGGCCGACCCCCGGCGCCCCCGCCGTCTTCGCCGAGTGGCCCTCAGACGACCCCGAGGCACCCACGGTCCTCGTCTACGGCCATCACGACGTCCAGCCCGCCGCCCGCGAGGACGGCTGGGACAGCGAGCCCTTCGAGCCCGTCGTCCGCGAGAACCGCCTCTACGCGCGCGGGGCCGCCGACGACAAGGGCCAGGTGTTCTTCCACACGCTCGGCGTCCGCGCCCACCTCGCCGCCACCGGCCGCACCACCCCGGCCGTCCACCTGAAGCTGCTCGTCGAGGGCGAGGAGGAGTCCGGCTCCCCGCACTTCCGGGCGCTCGTCGAGGAGCACGCCGACCGGCTCACCGCCGACGCCGTGATCGTCTCCGACACCGGCATGTGGGCCGAGGACACCCCCACGGTGTGCACCGGCATGCGCGGCCTCGCCGAGTGCGAGATCCGGCTGCACGGCCCCGACCAGGACATCCACTCCGGCTCCTTCGGCGGCGCAGTGCCCAACCCGGCGACCGCCGCCGCCCGCCTCGTGGCCGCACTCCACGACGAGCACGCACGCGTGGCGGTCCCCGGCTTCTACGACGGCATCGTCGAACTCACCGACCAGGAGCGCGAACTCTTCGCCGCACTGCCCTTCGACGAGAAGGAGTGGCTGCGCACCGCCAAGTCGCACGCCACCCACGGAGAGGCCGGACACACCACCCTGGAGCGCCTCTGGGCCCGCCCCACCGCCGAGGTCAACGGCATCGGCGGTGGCTACCAAGGCCCGGGCAGCAAGACGATCGTCCCGTCCTCGGCCATGGTGAAGCTCTCCTTCCGGCTGGTCGCGGGACAGGACCCCGACCACATCGAGAACGTCGTCCGAGCCTGGGCCGCCCAGCAGGTGCCCGCAGGAATCCGCCAGGAGATCACGTTCAGCGCGGCCACGCGCCCGTGCCTGACGCCCCTGGACCACCCGGCCCTGCAGTCCGTCGTCCGCGCCATGGGCCGCGCTTTCGAGAAGCCGGTCCTCTTCACCCGCGAGGGCGGCTCCGGACCGGCCGCCGACCTCCAGGAAGTCCTCGCAGCACCCGTCCTCTTCCTGGGCATCTCCGTCCCCTCCGACGGCTGGCACGCCCCGAACGAGAAGGTCGAACTCGACCTTCTCCTGAAGGGCGTCGAAACCACCGCCCACCTGTGGGGGGACCTGGCCGACACCTGGCGCCGTGCGCCCTGACGATCCCGCGCGATCCGGACCGGCAACACGCACGGGGCACACTGGAACAACCGCCCCGCCCACCCCGTCCCCGCCGGAACCCGGTCGCCTCCTGCCGAACGTCCCGCTGAACCGCCCGCCGAAACAATCCGCATTGCCGGGGGAGTTGGAAGCACCCGTGACCACCTGGACCGACCACACAGCCGACCGACCCATCTCGCTCACCGCCCCGAGCGGCATCGACCGAGCCGCCCACCACCGGCTCGACGAGGCCTGGCTCGCGGCGGCGTGGAGCCACCCCACCACCCGCTGCTTCGTGGTCTCCGGCGGCCAGGCCCTCATCGACGAGACACCCGACGGCAAGACCGAACTCGTCATGACGCCCTCTTTCGAAGCCCCCCTCACGGAGGCGCACCGCTACTTCCTGGGCACCGACGACGACGGCGTCAGCTACTTCGCCCTCCAGAAGGACGCCCTCCCCGGCCGCATCGACCAGTCGGCACGCCCCGCGGGCCTGCGCGAGGCCGGCCTCCTGCTGTCGCCCCGGGACGTGGGCCTGATGGTGCACGCGGTCGCCCTGGAGAACTGGCAGCGCCTGCACCGCTTCTGCTCCCGCTGCGGCGAGCGCACGGTGATCGCGGCGGCCGGCCACATCCGCCGCTGCCCGGCCTGCGGCGCCGAACACTACCCGCGCACCGACCCCGCCGTGATCATGGCCGTCACCGACGAGGAGGACCGCATCCTGCTCGGCCGCCAGGTCCACTGGCCCGAGGGCCGCTTCTCGACACTCGCCGGCTTCGTGGAGCCCGGCGAGTCCATCGAGCAGTCGGTGCGCCGCGAGGTCTTCGAGGAGGCAGGCATCACCGTCGGCCACGTCGAGTACGTCGCCAGCCAGCCCTGGCCCTTCCCGTCCAGCCTCATGCTGGGCTTCATGGCCCGTGCCACCTCGACCGACATCAACGTCGACGGCGACGAGATCCACGAGGCCCGCTGGTTCTCCCGGGAGGAACTGCGCGCCGCCTTCGAGTCCGAAGAGGTACTGCCCCCGTACGGCATCTCGATCGCGGCCCGACTGATCGAGCTCTGGTACGGCAAGCCGCTGCCGACGCGAACCTTCGTCTGAGGCGACCAGGGGGCACGGATGCGGGACCCGTACTGGAACCACAACGTCCACTACCACCCCGTGGTGGTCGACGCCGTGCCCGACGGCTGCCGCGCCGCCCTGGACGCCGGCTGCGGAGACGGCCTGCTCGCCCGCAAGCTGGCGAGCAGGGCCGGATCCGTGACGGGCGTCGACCGCTCCCCGCAGATGATCCGGCTCGCCCGCACGGACGTACCGGAGAACGTCACCTTCTTGGAGGCGGACTACCTCGACGGCACCTCACTCGACGACGGCAAGTACGACTTCGTCAGCGCGGTCGCCGTCGTCCACCACACGGAGTTCGAGGACGCCGTAGGACGGCTGGTCAGTCTGCTCGCACCCGGCGGCCGACTGGTGATCGTCGGCCTGGCGTACAACCGGACGTTCCTGGACTGGGTGATCAGCGGCTGCGGGCTGCCCGTCAGCCGGTTCCTGGCGCGCCGGAACGGCGGGAAACGCGGACCCGTCGGCATGCCCGTCGAGGACTCGGCCATGTGCTGGGGAGAGGCCAGGGAAGCCGTTCGGCGCCTGCTGCCCGGCGCCCGGTTCCGGCGACGGCTCCTGTGGCGCTATGTGGCCGTGTGGGACAAGCCGGTCGCGTGCGGCGGACGAGGTGTCACGAACGACAAGAAGACGGCCCCTGACATCAGGGACCGCCTTCTGCGGAGCTGCGCGCGCCGACCGTCGTTCAGGCGCCGATCTTCTGCTTGACCTGGGCCAACGAAGGGTTCGTGAGCGTCGAACCGTCCGCGAACAGTACGGTGGGCACCGTCTGGTTTCCGCCATTCGCCTTCTCGACGAACGCCGCGGAAGCCGGGTCCTGCTCGATGTTGATCTCGTTGTACGTGATTCCCTCGCGGTCCATCTGGCTCTTCAGCCGGCGGCAGTAACCGCACCACGTGGTGCTGTACATCGTCACAGTGCCCGACATCTTCTCGCGCTCCTCAACAGCTCGGGGGATGGGTGCTCGCTGTGGGGGAAACGTACGCGACACGGCCGCCATTCCCGCCGGGGGTATCCCGCAGGACGTGACGCCTGCCGCATTAGTACGACTGCGGGTGCCTCCCTGTGGACAACCGGCTCACCCGTCTCCGGCGACCTGGCAGCATGGCCGTGTGACAGCAGCAACGCACTCCTCCCTGTTCCCGCAGGTACCGGACTCGGCCGACGCGGTGCTCGAAGGGCTCGACCCCGAGCAACGCGAGGTGGCGACCGCCCTGCGCGGTCCGGTGTGCGTGCTGGCGGGTGCCGGCACGGGCAAGACACGGGCGATCACCCACCGGATCGCCTACGGAGTGCGCGCCGGAGTCCTCCAGCCGTCCAGCGTGCTGGCCGTCACCTTCACCAACCGGGCGGCCGGCGAGATGCGCGGCCGGCTCCGCCAGCTCGGCGCCACCGGCGTCCAGGCACGTACGTTCCACTCGGCCGCGCTGCGTCAGCTCCAGTACTTCTGGCCGAAAGCGATCGGCGGCAGCATGCCCCGGCTCGTCGACCGCAAGATCCAGCTCGTCGCCGACGCGGCGGCGGCCTGCCGCATCCGCCTGGACCGCGGCGAACTGCGCGACGTCACCGCGGAGATCGAGTGGTCCAAGGTCACCCAGACCGTTCCCTCCGACTACGCCGCCGCGGCGGCCAAGGCAGGCCGCGACATCCCCCGTGCCCCCGCCGAGATCGCCCAGCTCTACTCCGCCTACGAGGAGGTCAAACGTGACCGCGCGGTCATCGACTTCGAGGACGTCCTGCTGCTGACCGTCGCCGTCCTCCAGGACCGGCACGACATCGCCGAACAGGTCCGCTCGCAGTACCAGCACTTCGTGGTCGACGAGTACCAGGACGTCAGCCCGCTCCAGCAGCGCCTCCTGGAGCTGTGGCTGGGCGACCGCGACAACCTGTGCGTCGTCGGCGACGCCAGCCAGACGATCTACTCCTTCACCGGAGCCACCCCCGACCACCTTCTCGACTTCCGCACCCGCCACCCCGGCGCCACCGTCGTCAAGCTGGTCCGCGACTACCGCTCCACACCTCAGGTCGTCCACCTCGCCAACGGCCTGCTCTCCCAGGCGCACGGCCGTGCCGCCGACCATAGGCTGGAGCTGATCTCCCAGCGCGCTGCGGGCCCCGAGCCCGTCTACGCCGAGTACACCGACGAACCCGCCGAGGCCGAGGGTGCCGCCCGCCGCATCCGAGACCTCACGGACGCGGGAGTCCCGGCGAGCGAGATCGCGATCCTGTTCCGTACGAACTCCCAGTCCGAGACCTACGAACAGGCCCTCGCCGACGCCGGAGTCCCCTACCAACTGCGCGGCGCCGAGCGGTTCTTCGACCGCCCCGAGGTGCGCAAGGCCGGTGTGGCCCTGCGCGGCGCGGCCCGCTTCGGGGGCAACGACTCGCTGCTCGACGACGTCATCGACCTGCCCTCGCAGGTCCGTGCCGTCCTCTCGGGCGAGGGGTGGACCTCGGAGCCCCCGGCCGGCTCCGGCGCCGTCAGAGAGCGCTGGGAGTCGCTCGCGGCCCTGGTCAATCTCGCCCAGGACTTCGCCGCGGCCAAACCCGGAGCCACCCTCGCCGACCTGGTCGCCGAACTCGACGAGAGGGCCAACGCCCAGCACGCCCCGACCGTCCAGGGCGTCACTCTCGCCTCCCTGCACTCGGCCAAGGGCCTGGAGTGGGACGTCGTGTTCCTGGTCGGTGTCGCCGAGGGCATGATGCCGATCACCTACGCCAAGACGGACGAGCAGATCGAGGAGGAGCGCCGCCTCCTCTACGTCGGAGTCACTCGCGCCAGGGAACGGCTCCACGTCTCCTGGGCCCTGTCCCGCTCGCCCGGAGGCCGCCCCAGCCGCCGCCCCAGCCGCTTCCTGGACGGTCTGCGCCCCGGCTCGACCGGCGCCGCGGGCAGACCGGGCACGGTCGCCCCCGGGGGCATCGAGCGCGGCTACCAGGGCAGCGGTCCCAAAGCCGTCCCGCGGCGGACGCAGCGCACCCCGGCCCGCTGCCGCGTCTGCGGCCGCACGCTCACGGATGCCGGCGAGATGAAGCTGATGCGCTGCGAGGACTGCCCCTCGGACATGGACGAGGGTCTCTACGAGCGGTTGCGGGAGTGGCGGGAGGTGCAGGCGAAGCGCAGCGGTCAGCCCGCCTTCTGCGTCTTCACCGACAAGACGCTGATGGCGATCGCCGAGACCGTCCCCGACGACGACGGCGAGCTCGCCCGGATCCCCGGCGTCGGCGCGCGCAAACTCAACCGCTACGGGGCCGATGTCCTGGCCATCTGCGGCGGTCAGGAGCCTGCGGAGGGTGTCGCGGGGGACTGAGGGAAACTCGTCGAGAAAATAGTTTGCGCATGCCCCAGCAATCCCCATAGGTTCTTAGGCACGGGAACAGGGGGCCTTCTCGAAGGCCCTGATTCCGTGCTGTACTTACATATCCGAAGGACCGGTCTCACCCCCGGTCCCCCGAGACGCCGAGAGGAGGCGATTCCAGTGATCAGCATCAACACCAGCTCCGTCAGCACCGTGAAAATGACCGATCCCTCGGTCGTCTCCCTGTGCATGCTCGGCGTTTCGAACCTGGGCACCGGTCTGTCCGGCATTCCTGCCGCCCGTCCGGCGTCCGCCCTGTCTCTCGCGGTGCTTCCCATCCGTGAGCGCAATGAGCGACCGACCAAGGCACTGGAAGCAGTAGCGGCACAGGCGCAGGCCTATGCCTTTGCGGCCGGTGCCGGAGGCCGGAAGCAGACGACGACGCAGCACCACCAGATGTGGGCCTTCCGTGGGCCAGAACCCTGGAGTGATCCAGCCTGATCGATCAGGCCGGCGCCTTCAGGGCCGCGGAACCCCACCCGGGATCCGCGGCCCTTCTGTTTTCCCCGAACGGGGAGGACGGAGCGAAGGGGCCTCGGGACAAGAAAAGAACCCGGTACCAGCCGACACCCGGCCCAACAGGGCCGGACCGACCAGACGAGGAAGAACAACCGTGCAACTCGAAGCGCACGCCCCGTCCGTACCGCCTTCCGAAACGATCCCCCCGCCCGGCCTCACGGAGGACTCCACCTTGACTCCCCTCACTGCGCTCACCGCGCTCGACGACGCCATCGAGAACCTCGGCGTACCCGTCCCCTGCCGTTCCTACGACCCGGAGGTCTTCTTCGCCGAGTCGCCGGCCGATGTCGAGTACGCCAAGTCCCTCTGCCGCACCTGCCCGCTGATCGAGGCCTGCCTCGCCGGTGCCAAGGAGCGGCGTGAGCCCTGGGGCGTCTGGGGTGGCGAGCTCTTCGTCCAGGGTGTCGTCGTGGCCCGCAAGCGGCCCCGTGGCCGTCCGCGCAAGAACCCGGTCACGGCATGAACACCTTCGGAACGATCGACCGCCCCCTCACGCACGACCCCAAGAAGCAGGCCCCGATGAAGCCGTCCACGCCCAGCGAGCCCGCGGGCTCCGCGATCCCAGACTTCACCACCCCGGGTGCGACCGAGTCGCGCCAGAACAGGACCCGAGAGATGCAACTCATCCCAGAAGCCCTGGCCCGTGCGCATATGCACGAGCGCCTGCACGAGGCCGAGCGGGAACGCCGGGCCGTGCGCCTGGTGACCGCCCGCCGGATGCAGCGCCGGGCCGAGCGCGCCTCGATGCGTGCCCGCCGTGCGCTCGCCATGGCGGTCATGCAGTAACCGATCACACCTGAAGCGGTGGCCTCCCTACCCCGGGAGGCGAATGCTCCCCGCGGGGGCCGGTCCGTCCGAACGGACCGGCCCCCGCGGTGCGTTCTGCCCGCCGATCCCCGGGCACGGCGATATGGTCGCCGCGTGACGAGTCTTCCCGGAGGCAGTGACACCAGTGCCTCCACCGCGGAGCCCCAGCCCCTCGTGTGCGCCCGCTGCGGCACTCGTTCCGAAGGCCCGCAGCTCACCTGGACCTGCTCCGTGGAGAACGGAACCCGCCACTACCTCTGCGACACCTGCGCCAGGGAGAACCTCAGGGCGATCGAGGGACGGCTGGACTCGGCCTGGTGGTAGGGCCGCGGGGCACTCGCGGTTCGGCTCACGCCTCCGCCGCGGGTGCCTCCTCGTACTCGTCCGGGTCCTCCGGCACGAACCCCGGCAGCCACTCCTCCAACTCGTCGCGCAGCCGTACCGTCGCGCCCAACTGGCACAGGACACCGATTGTGCTCAATGTCACTCGGTGTATCAGGAGGTACGCCGGAGGCAGGTTGAGCTGCTTGCCCAACTGGTGCGCGGGGGAGCGCGGGTCGGCGATGCGGGCGGCCTGGCTGCGCATCCAGCCGCGACTGAAGGTGAACTCGTCGGCCTGCGCCGGCTCGATGATCGGCACGAGGTAGTCCAGGACGGCGTCCGGGTCCAGCTCTATCGACTCCTTGACGAAGCCCTCCGTGCACAGCAGCTCGTAGACCGCCTCGGCGTCGCCGTCGAGCGTCATGCGCAGGGAGTTCCCGATGGGAGTCGGCAGACCGCCGGGGAGGCGGTCGACCGTGCCGAAGTCCAGGACACCCAGGCGCCAGTCGCCCTTGCCGTCCGGGTCGGCGGGCAGCAGACGGAAGTTGCCCGGATGCGGGTCCGCGTGCAGGAGACCGGTGCGGGCCGGGCCGGAGAAGAGGAAGCGGGCCAGGAGCTGGCCTGCCCGGTCGCGCTGCTCCTTAGTACCGTCGGCGATCACCTCCGACAGCGGAATCCCGTCGATCCACTCCGTGACCAGGACCTGGTCGCACTGGTGGACCACGGCGGGCACCACGACATCCGGGTCGTCCTCGAACTCCTCCGCGTGGACCCGCTGGGCCTGTGCCTCCAGGCCGTAGTCCAGCTCCTCGGAGACCCGGTCGCGGAGTTCGGCGATGAGGGGCTTGATGTCCATCCCGGGGATGAGCGGGCCCAACAGGCGGGCGAAACGGCTCAGTTGGGTGAGGTCGGACAGCAGGGCCTCGCCGGCGCCCGGGTACTGCACCTTGACCGCGACCTCGCGGCCGTCGTGCCACACGGCCCGGTGCACCTGGCCGATCGACGCGGCGGCCGACGGTTTGTCCTCGAACTCCAGGAACAGCTCACGCCAGTCCTCGCCGAGCCGCTCCTGGAGCACCCCGTGCACGGTGCGCGTCGGCATCGGCGGCGCCGCCTCCTGGAGCTTGGTCAGCGCGGCACGGTAGGGACCGGCGACCTCCTCGGGCAGCGCCGACTCGAAGACGGACAGCGCCTGCCCGAACTTCATCGCACCGCCCTTGAGCTCGCCGAGCACCTTGAACAGCTGCTCCGCCGTGCGCTGTTGCAGTTCACGGCCGACGATCTCCGCGGACTCGCCCACGATCCGTTTCCCGAGCCCCCACGTCGCTCTCCCGGCGAAGCCGAGCGGGAGCGCGGCGAGCTTGGCGGTACGGGTGACCGCCTTGCGGGGAAGATCAGACATGCGCCCTCCAAGTCCCGGCCGGCCGGGCCGAGTCTGCCTTACGGCGCACATCCCTCGACGGCCGGTTCCCTGCCATTGTCGCGTGTCGATCCTCGTCCGTAGAGGTGTGTCCCTCCTTACCTTTCTCCGCGGCTCCGCACGGGCACGCGGAATGCGCCCAGACCGGTCGTGCGTGCCAGTGCAGAGCGGGGAGCGAGACCTCCCACCGAGCGCCCGCGCTCGACGGCGACTGCCCGTCCAGGAAGACGAGCGCGTGCGAGGCCGCCAGCCCGGCGACGGTCGTGGCCAGCGCAAGATCGCAGGGCCGCACCTGGGGCTGTCTTCCGGAGCGCCATTGCGCGACCAGACGCGGCCAGGTCGGATCCCGGTCGGTGCGGGCGTGGTGCAGGCAGCCCGCGCAGGCCGTCTCACCCGGTAGCACCAGCGGGCCCACGATTCCTGTGCCCTCCACGACACCGGCGTACAGATGCGGTGTCCCCGAGGCGATCAGGTCCTCGGCGGCGGCCGGGTCGGGCGCGTGCACGGCGACGTCGTCGCGCGGGGCGAGGATCACCAGGGAGTAACCCGGGTCGCTCTTCTCCGGCGCGGAGTGCGAGGTGCGGCGCGGTGGACGTCCCGGTGCCGCCCGGCGTACCGCGCGCCGCGCCGCCTCGTCCCTGCGCTCGCCGACGGCCTCGGCGGGCAGCCCGCCCGGAGCGACGTCCCAGGGCTCGGTGTGCCCGCCGTCGCGCACGTCGACCCCGCCGACGCCCGCACCCGACAACAGCGCCGCCAGCACCGCGCCCACCCGGCCCGCGCCTCTCACCTGCACGCGCAGTCCGCGCCGTGCCGCCAGACGGCCCATCGCCGCGCCCGGCTCGCCGGTGACCAGGGAGAGCGACGCGAGGTCCGGGCGCAGCCGGTCGAGGACGTCCTTCTTTGCGCGGAGCGCATCGGCCGCAGGACCGCCCCCTTTCGCGTCGTCGAGCAGGCCCGCGTGCGTGAGCCGCTCCACCAGTTGGTCGACATGCCCCTCGGACAGATCCATCCGCCGGCCTTCTTCGCGCAGGAGCGGCAGGCCGCGCGTGCCGTTGAGCAGGTCGAGGAAACTACCTGTCGCCGTGTCCATCGGGCCCAGCGTCATCGCGTGCGCCGGTGTCATCCCGAACTGCACGGTGTTGAGATCGCGCCAGCCGCGCCGCAGCGCGGGCTTCACCATCGGATGCATGACAGGCCCCCGTAGCCCTAGGAAGTACGTCCTGGGTGCCGGTGGAGCTGGTCCGTGCCCCGCCGGCGATGCCAGCCTGCCCGGCCCGGACGTCGGGCGCCGAAAGTTGTCCACAGGCTGGGGGTATTCGTCGTACGAATCAAACGCTCGGTGGTGGATCTACACCGAACCGTCCCAGGGGCGGGACTTCCCGCGTGTGCAGAGGGTAACGTCGTGGCGTGCCCGCCGACCCACTGCACAGCGCCGGAAAACCACAGCGCCGTACGACGAGCCAGCCGCCAAGCGGCTCGGGGGCGAGCGCGATCGAGGTCCGCAGGAGTGCGCGTCGGCGCAGAACGGTCTCCGCGTACCGCGAGGGCGATCGCACCGTCGTGCTCATCCCCGCCCGGATGTCCGAGGCGGAGGAGAAGCGCTGGGTCACCGTCATGCTCGACAAGCTGGCCGCCCAGGAAAGCAAACGCGTGCTCGGTGACACAGAGCTGGCCGAGCGCGCCGAGCGCCTGTCGGCCCAGTACTTCGACGGCCGCGCCCGGCCCACCTCGGTGCGCTGGGTCACCAACCAGAACACGCGCTGGGGCTCCTGCACGCCCTCCGAGGGCAGCATCCGCCTCTCCCACCGGCTGCAGGGGATGCCCGAGTACGTCGTCGACTACGTCCTGCTGCACGAACTCGCGCATCTCCTGGTGCCCGGACACGGTCCGCGTTTCTGGCGCCTCCTGGAGGCCTATCCGCGCACCGAGCGGGCCAAGGGGTACCTCGAAGGGGTGGTCGCGGCCGAGCGGCTGCCCCATCCGCCGAGCACCCGCGACGAGTGACGGCCCTCTGCGGGGGTTTGTGTACCGGGTCTGTACCGACTTCCTCCGGTGTCAGAGATTGCCGTTAGCCTGACGCGACGCACTCGCATCGGGATGGGGGACGGTCGTTACGCATGGCCAGGGAATTCCAACGCGGCCACAAGGCCAAGATCAGTGACCTCACCGCGGGCACCGATCTGTACGTAGGCGTGCAGATCACCGGCCCCGGACTGACGTTCGACATCAGCTGCTTCGGTCTCGACGCCGAGGAGCGGCTCTCGGACGACCGGTACTTCGTGTTCTTCAACCAGCCGAAGTCCCCGGAGGAGTCCATTCAGCTCCTGGGTGCCCAGGCGGGCGACTCGGAGTCCTTCCGGGTCACCCTCGACAGGATCCCGCCGCAGATCCACAAGCTCGCGTTCACGGCCACGCTCGACGGCGCCGGGCAGATGTCGCAGATCGCCCCCGGGTACGTCCGTATCGTCGCGGGCGGCGAGGAGGTGGCCCGCTACTCGTTCAACGGTTCGGAGTTCACCACCGAGCGCGCGGTGATGCTGGGTGACCTGTACCTGAAGGACGTCTGGCGGTTCGCCGCCGTCGGCCAGGGCTTCGACGGCGGCCTCGAAGCGCTCCTGAAGAACTTCGGCGGCGAGGTCATGGAGGAGGAGGCGCCCGCGGCGCCGCAGCCGCAGTCCGGAGCCGTCCCGGGATTCGCCCCGCCCCCGCAGACCTCCGCGCCGCCCGCGTTCGGCGCCCCGTCCGCCCCGGCACCCGTCCCGGCCCCGCAGCCCGCCCCGCAGGGCTTCGTGCCCCCGCCGGCCCCGGCGCCCGCACCCTCCGTGCACGCCGCGCCGACGATCATCGCGCCGATGACCCCGCCCGTCGGCGGAACGGTGCCGCCCCCGGCACCCGCCCCCGCGCCCTACGGCCAGCCGCCGCAGCCGTACGGACAGCAGGCGCCCGGCCAGACCGCGCCGCTGCCGCCGGGCTACGGCCAGCCCCCGGCCCCTCCCGGTTACGGCCAGCCCACCCCGCCCCCGGGCTACGGCCAGCAGCCTCCCGCGCCGCCCGGATACGGGCAGGTCCCGGGCCAGGCGGCCGGCTACGGAGTGCCCTCGGGCGCTCCCCAGGGCGCCGGTGTGTCGGCCGCGCTGGAGAAGTTCAAGGAGACGCCCACCGGGCAGCGCTGGACGCAGCAGAACAAGAAGCTCGTCCGTGTCGACCTCGGGATCGGCGGCCAGCCCGTGCTGGCGCGTCAGGGCAGCATGGTGCTCTACCAGGGCAAGGTCGACTTCGGCTACAAGGGCGCCGGGTTCGCCGGCCGGATCGTCGGCAACGCGACCGGCCAGGAGATGCAGCTGATGCGCTGCACCGGCCAGGGCCAGGTGTTCCTCGCCGAGAACTCCACCAACCTGCACCCCGTCGAGCTCCAGGGGGACGCGATCTGCGTCTCCGCCGAGAACGTCCTCGCCTTCGACGAGAGCCTCCAGCACGAGGTCAGACGCATCGAGGGACACGGCATCCCCGGGGGCGCGCTGTTCACGATGCAGTTCCAGGGGACCGGCACCATCGTCGTGAAGACCCACGGCGAGCCCGTCGTGCTGCCGGTCACGCCGACCACGTTCGCCGACTGCAACGCGGTCGTCGCCTGGTCGGCGGCGGCCCAGGTGATCGTCTCCAGCCAGGTCCGGATGCGCCGCAACGCCTACCCGGGCGACACCGGAGAGAGCGTCAACCTGCAGTTCCGGGCCGCCCCCGGCAATTTCGTCGTCGTCCAGCCGTACGAGGTCTGAGGGAGCCCGTCATGAACCAGCCGCTCGCGGGCTACGCCCCCGCACCCGTCACCGCCCGCATGGAGAACCACGGCAACAACATGCTGAAGGTCGCCATGCAGACCGGAAGCGACCTCTTCGCGCGCGTGGGCTCGATGATCGCCTACGAAGGCTTCATCCAGTACGAGCCCAACCCGCCGGCCGTGCGCCAGATCGCGCGCGACTGGATGACCGGCGAGGGCGCGCCCCTCATGAAGTGCTCCGGGGACGGACTGCTCTACCTCGCCGACTACGGCGCGGACGTCGTGGTGATCAACCTCAACGGCGACGGGATCTCCGTCAACGCCACCAACCTGCTCGCCTTCGACTCCCACCTCACCTGGGGCGTGGAGCGGGTCAAGGGGCTGGCGAAGTTCGCAGGCCAGGGCCTGTGGAACACCAAGATCACCGGCCAGGGCTGGGTCGCGCTGACCTCCCGGGGCAAGCCGATCGTCGTCGACTGCGGAGGCGGCGAGGACGAGACGTACGTCGACCCTGACGCGCTCGTCGCCTGGTCCCCGAACCTCAAGGTGAAGGGCAAGCGCAGCTTCAAGGCGCAGTCGCTGATCGGCCGCGGCAGCGGCGAGGCCTACCAGATGGCCTTCTCCGGGCAGGGCATCGTCGTCGTCCAGCCCAGCGAGGACAGCACCGACCGCATCCGGCTCCGGGGCTGAGGGGAGAACACGACACCATGCAGAGCCCGCTTTTCGCGTTCAACGACTCGCAGTCCCAGGACCGCTACAGCCTCCAGAACAAGCAGATGCTGCGCATCGTCTTGGAGGGCCACGACGACATCCTCGCCCGCAAGGGCACCATGGTCGCCTACCAGGGGCTCGTCGAGTTCGACGCCGAGTACCAGAGCAACCAGCAGGGACGCGCGCGTGCCTACACCGGCGAGGGCCTCAGCCTGATGCGCTGCCACGGGCAGGGCACCCTCTTCCTCGCCAACCTCGCCCAGCACATCCACGTAGTGGATGTGGAACAGGACGGCCTCACCGTCGACAGAAGCTACGTCCTCGCGATGGACTCCTCGCTGCACCATGAGGTCATCGCCGTGGACAGCCTGTACGGAATCTCCGGCTCCGGGAAGTACCAGCTCAACATCACCGGCCGCGGCAAGGTCGCCCTGATGACCTCGGGCGCGCCCCTGATGATGCAGGTCACGCCCGACAAGTACGTCAACTGCGACGCCGACGCGATCGTCGCCTGGTCCACCGGCCTGCGGGTCCAGATGCAGGCCCAGACGCACTCCTCCGGGGTGTGGCGGCGTCGCGGCAACACCGGCGAGGGCTGGGAGCTGAGCTTCATGGGCAGCGGCTACGCGCTCGTCCAGCCCAGCGAACTCCTGCCCCCGCAGAACGCCGCGATCGGCCAGGGCCTCGCCGCGCAGTACGGCATGGGCCAGCACGGCGCGCACGCGCAGAACCAGGGCAACGTCTGGAGCTGAGCGTCCAGTAGCCGAACGTAAGGGGCGTCCGCACTTGCGGGCGCCCCTTACACGTTCACAGCCTGGCGCGCGTCGCCTCCAGCAGCCGCACGACCGACTCGTCGGCTACGGCGGCCACCTCGTCGTAGGGGAACCAGCGCAGGTCGAGGGACTCGTCGCTGATCTCCTGGACGGCGCCGGGGGGCGCCGCGACCGCGTACTGGACGTCGTAGTGGAAGTGGCACGGTGCCGGGATGGGATGGAGGTCGAGGCGGGCAGGGCCGCCCGGCAGCAGGGTGAGTCCGGTGATGCCGGACTCCTCCGTGGCCTCCCGCAGGGCCGCCGACTCCAGGGAGGTGTCCTCCGGCTCGCAGTGGCCGCCCATCTGGAGCCACATCCGCAGCTTCTTGTGCAGGGTCAGGAGAACGCGACCCTGCACAGGGTCGATCACCAGCGCGCTCGCCGTGACATGGCCTGCGTGGCAGGACTTCCACATGCCGTCCGGGTGGGCGGCCAGGTGGTCCAGGTAGGCCTGGCGCAGGTCCGTCTGGTCCTCGTAGCTCTTCAGTACGAGGACCGCGTCGTCGTGCAGGCTCACTCGGTGTCGTCGTCCTTCTTCAGGTCGGGCTTCTCGGCCGCCTCGCCGAGCATCTTGTCCAGCTCGGAGAAGTCCAGCTGCTCGCGGTGCACGAAGCCGTCCGGGTCGTCCAGGTCGGATGCCGTCGGCAGCATGTCCGGGTGGGCCCACAGGCCGTCACGGCCGTCGACACCGCGCGCGTCCGTGAGCGAGGCCCACAGCCGGGAGGCGTCGCGCAGCCGGCGAGGGCGCAGCTCCAGGCCGATCAGCGTGGCGAACGTCTGCTCGGCGGGACCACCCGTCGCGCGGCGGCGCCGCAGGGTCTCGCGGAGCGCGTCGGCGGACGTCAGACGCGGCTTCGCGGCGGCGTGGACCACCGCGTCCACCCAGCCCTCGACAAGTGCCAGAGCCGTCTCCAGACGGGCCAGGGCGGCCTTCTGCTCCGGTGTGTCCTCCGGCTGGAACATCCCCTGCTGAAGGGCGTCCTGCAACTGCTCCGGGTTCTGCGGGTCGAACTGGCCGACCACGTCCTCCAGCTTGGCGGTGTCGACCTTGATCCCGCGCGCGTACCCGTCGACCGCGCCGTACAGGTGCGAGCGCAGCCACGGCACGTGCGCGAACAGGCGCTGGTGGGCGGCCTCGCGCAGGGCGAGGTAGAGCCGCACCTCCTCCTGCGGGATGCCGAGGTCCTTGCCGAAGGCCTCGATGTTCAGCGGCAGCAGCGCGGCCTTGCCGACCGGGCCGATCGGCAGACCGATGTCGGTCGAGCCGACGACCTCGCCCGCGAGCACGCCCACGGCCTGCCCGATCTGCGTGCCGAACATGGCGCCGCCCATGGAGCGCATCATGCCGATCAGCGGGCCCGCCATGGCCTGCATCTCCTCCGGCAGGACGTCACCCATGGCCGCGCCGACACGCTCGGCGACCGGGTCCACGAGTTCCTTCCAGGCCGGAAGGGTCGCCTCGACCCATTCCGCGCGGGACCACGCCACGGCGGAGCCGGCGCCGGACGGCAGCGAGGTCGCGTCGTCCAGCCACAGGTCGGCGAGGCGGACGGCCTCCTCGACCGCGGTGCGGTCGGCGGGGCCGATGCTCGCGTCCTTGACGCCGTCCTGGGTGCCCTGGGACACCGTCTGGCGGGCGATCTGCTTGGCCATGTCCCAGTTCACCGGGCCGCCCTCGTACGAGAGCATCTGGCCCAGCTGCTGGAACGCGGCGCCCAGGTCGGTGGGGTTCAGGGAGCCGAACATGGCTGCGAGCGGATTGTCCGCGCCGGGGCCGCCAAAGCCCCCGGCACCGGGCAGCCCGCCAAAACCGAACGGGTTGGCCGGTCCCTGACCACCACCGCTCTCCTGGTCCTTCTTCTTGCCCTCGTCGCCGTCTTCCGGCTCCTCCGGCGGAAGGCCGAATCCGAATGGGGTGTCACTCACGGGATTCCTCGGCTGCTAAGGCCGCCGGTTTGCTCCGACGGCACGACTGCCCTTCAACACCACCCAGCGTAGACACCGCGGGCCGTTCGGGCCTCGGTGCTTCGCCGAGACCTGGCCTGCGGCAGGATGGATGCCACCTGGTCCGGACGCGTCACGCGCGTCCGTACTGAAGACAACCGCTGGAGACGCCCGGTGAGTTCCCCAGATCCGCAGGTTCGCGCAGCGCGAAACCACTCAACCAGTCCCGCCGTGCGCGGGCCCGTCGTCGCGGTCACCGGCGCCGCGTCCGGGGTCGGGGCGCTGCTGACCGAGCGGCTCGCCGCCTCCGAGGAGATCAAGCAGGTCATCGCCATCGACGAGCGGCGCGGAGAGTGCGCGGCAGCCCAGTGGCACATCCTCGACGTACGGGATCCGGCCATCGCGGAGAAGCTGCGCGGCGCCGACGTCGTCGTCCATCTGGCGCTCGATCTCGACCTGGAGACCGACCCGGCCGCCCGTTCGGCGTACAACGTGCGGGGGACGCAGACCGTGCTGACCGCCGCGGCGGCGGCCGGTGTCCACCGGGTCGTGCTGTGCACCTCCGCGATGGTCTACGGAGCGCTGCCCGACAACGAACTGCCGCTCTCGGAGGACGCCGAACTGCGGGCCACCGCGGAGGCCACCGGTGTGGGCGACCTGCTGGAGGTCGAGCGCCTCGCGCGGCGCGCGCCCCGGGCGCATCCCGGGCTCAATGTCACCGTCGTCCGCCCCGGAGTGCTCGTCGGCGGCACCGACACCGCGCTGACCAGGTACTTCGAGTCACCCCGGCTGCTCGTGGTGGCCGGGTCGCGGCCCGCCTGGCAGTTCTGCCACGTCGAGGACCTGTGCAGCGCTCTGGAGTACGCCGTCCTGGAGAAGGTCGAGGGCGAGCTGGCCGTCGGCTGCGACGGATGGCTGGAGCAGGAGGAGGTCGAGGAACTCAGCGGCATCCGCCGCATGGAACTCCCGTCCGCGGTCGCGCTCGGCGCGGCGGCCCGGCTGCACCGGATCGGGCTCACCCCGTCCCCGGCCGGCGACCTCGCGTACACGATGTACCCCTGGGTGGTGAGTGGCAGCCGGCTCCACGACGCGGGCTGGCGGCCGCAGTGGACCAACGAGGAAGTGCTCGCGGAGCTGCTGGAGGAGGTCGCCGGGCGGCACACGGTCGTCGGACGACGGCTCGGCCGCAAGGACGCGACGGCGGCGGGTGCCGCGGGCGCGACGGTCGCGCTGCTCGGCGCGGCGGCGGTCGTACGGCGGGCACGGAAGGCCCGGCGGCGGATCTGAGAAAGCGGGCTCCCTAGGACGCGGATCTGAGAAAGCGGGCTCCCTAGGACCACGTGCGGGAAACGTGCTCCTGTAGGACGCTCCAAACGGGCACGCACGCGTGCCTGGTGAACGTGCTATTCCGTGCTGTCCGCGGGGTGCGGCACGATGGAGGCATGGCACCCACGATCGACCATCCCGGTGAGCAGGCAGCGCAGGATCCCATCAAGCTGATCGGGATCCGGGAGACGCCGCTCTCCGTGGACGAGGTCCTCAAGGCCGTCGGGGACGACGCGGCCGGTGGGACGGCACTGTTCGTCGGGACGGTGCGGAACCACGACGGCGGCGCCGATGTCGACGCGCTGGGGTACTCCTGCCACCCCAGTGCCGAGGCCGAGATGCGGCGCGTCGCCGAGAAGGTGGTCGCGGAGTATCCGGTGCGGGCGCTGGCCGCCGTCCACCGGGTGGGGGATCTCGGGATCGGGGATCTGGCGGTCGTCGTCGGCGTGTCGTGTCCGCACCGGGGTGAGGCCTTCGAGGCCTGCCGGAAGCTGATCGACGATCTCAAGCACGAGGTGCCGATCTGGAAGCACCAGAAGTTCTCCGACGGCACCGAGGAGTGGGTCGGCGCCTGTTGACGCCCGGCCGGCGCGCCTGCTGACGCCGACGCAGCGCGCTCGCTGGTGCCCGCTCACCGCGTCTGTCCACGGCCGCTCACCGACTTCTCACCCGACCCCGATCGACTTCTCACCGGCCCTCCGGTTGCGTAACCGCCCCCCTGGCATGAGCGTTGTCAGTGGGGCTGGCTAATCTGCTGATCAGTCAGTTGAGGTCACTCATGTGGGGTTGGGAGGTCGGCATGGCGGCACTCGCCTGGTTGTTGATTCCGCTGGTGGCTGCGATAGGTGCCGGTCTGTGGGGCAGTTGGGCCAACAGAACCCGCAAGGTACGCAGCGACGGTCCGGAACTGGACGGCTATGCCCGCTTCCGCGAGGCCATGGAGAAGTCCCACTCCGGCACGTGAACAGAAGCGCGAACAGAAGCGCGAACGGAAGCGCGATCGGAAGGCGGCCCTGACGGTGCGCTGACAGAAGCGTCCCGTACTGTCGTGCCATGCCACGCCGCACCGCGACGATGCTCGCCTCCACCCTGATGCTGATCGCGCTCCTGTGCGCGGGAGTCTTCATCAAAGTCCCGTATTCGGAGATGTCGCCGGGCCCCACGGTGAACACGCTCGGGGACCACGACGGCGAGCCGGTACTGCAGATCACCGGGCGCAAGACCTACCCGACGACCGGTCACCTGAACATGACGACGGTCCGGGTCACCAGCGCCGACTACAACATGAACCTCGTCGAGGCCGTGTACGGCTGGCTCGCCCACGACGACAAGGTCGTCCCGCACGACACGCTGTACCCGGACGGCAAGACGGAGCAGCAGTCGACCCAGGAGAACGCCGAGGAGTTCAGCCAGTCCCAGGAGAGCGCCAAGGTAGCCGCCCTGGAGCAGCTGGGCGTCCCGGTGAAGTCCTGGGTGATCGTCTCGACGGTCGTCAAGGGCTCCCCGGCCGAGGGCAAGCTGCACGCCGGTGATGTGATCAAGGCCGTGGACGGTACGACGGTGAAGCAGCCCGACGACGTCGCGAAGCTGGTCACCAAGCACAAGCCAGGCGAGAACGTCGTGTTCACGATCGTCCCGGCCAAGGACCAGGCCGCCGCCGTGAAGGCGAACAAGACGGCGACCGCGACGAAGAGCATCACGATCACCACCGCGACCTCCGACGACAGCGGCGCCAAGCGCGCCATCGTCGGCATCTCGGCCGGAACCGATCACACGTTCCCGTTCACCATCGACATCAAGCTCGCCGACGTCGGCGGCCCGAGCGCCGGCCTGATGTTCGCGCTCGGCATCTACGACAAGCTCACCCCGGGCGACCTCACCGGCGGCAACTTCGTGGCCGGCACCGGCACGATCGACGACAACGGCAAGGTCGGCCCGATCGGCGGCATCTCGATGAAGACGGTCGGCGCGCGCAGCAAGGGTGCCCGGTACTTCCTGACGCCCTCCGACAACTGTGCGGAGGCCGCCAAGGACACCCCCGGTGGCCTCAGGCTCGTCAAGGTGAACACCATCAAGGACGCGATCAGCTCCCTCAAGCTGATCAGCAGCGGCAAGACCGCCGACCTCCCGAAGTGCACCACCAAGGGCTGAACAAGCCTCTTCTTAAGACCTCGTGTACGACTCCGGGGGCGCCCTGAGACCAAAGGGCGCCCCCGGAGTCGTACGAGAAGAACCGGAGCCGTGGGGGAGGACGTCAGTCCTCGAAGGTCGCCGACAGGGCCTCGGCGAGGCCCGGGACCAGGGCGCCGCCGGTGAGGACCTCCCTGGGGGAGTCCTTCTCGCGCAGGCGCAGGGCGGAGTCGCGGGTGCCGTCGCGCAGGACCGCGACCGTCATGCGGACCTCCTGGCGGTCCGGGTGCTGGGCGACCCACTGGGTGAGCTTCTTCCCGCTCAGCCCCTCCGGGACGGAGGCCTCGGCGGACGGAGGCAGCATCAGGCGCTCGACGGTGAGCGCGCAGCCGGCCACCGCGTCGGGCCAGGCGATCGTGCCGAGGAACTCGTCCAGCGGCTTTCCGGCCGGGATCTCCTCCTGCTCGATCGGGGTGAGACCGGTGGTCTCGGGCTCGTCCCGCAGGCCGAGTTGGGCCGCGAGGCCGGGTTCCTGGGCCCGCAGCCGCGCGGTGTCTACGAGGGCGAAGAGGCGAGCGGGCTGGTCCCAGCCGAGGCCGGAGGCGTACTCGTCGATCTCGAGTACGGCCCGGGTGAGGGGGTTCGCTGCCATGGGAGTGTTGGACATGGTCACAATCCTGCCTCGTTCATGGCCGGAATCGGGAACCGAGTAAACGGTGAGTAAGTTGCATAGGTGTGGGCCCGCGATCACGCGGGGCTACGGAAGGTCCGCGAACCCGGGGACCTGACGCAACGACAGCGACCAACAGCGAACTTCGAGGTGCGCACCTTGGCTTTCCAGATGCCGGACCGCGGCGGAGGCCCGCAAGGGCCGCGGATCAGAGTGGGCCGCCCGTCCCGGCGGGTCCGGACTTTGCTCATGACACTGGGCGTCCTTGCCGTACTCGGCATGGCGTTCACGATGTTCGCGGGCTTCTGGACTGACTGGCTCTGGTACCGGTCGGTGCATTACTCGTCCGTGTTCACCACCACCCTGTCGACCAAAATCGGGCTCTTCTTTGTCTTCGGCCTCCTGATGGCGGCGGCGGTCGGTGTGAACATCTGGCTGGCGCACCGCTTGCGCCCGCCACTGAGCGCCATGTCGATGGAGCAGCAGAGTCTCGACCGCTACCGGATGGGCATCGCGCCGTACAAGAGGTGGCTGCTTCTCGCGATCACGGCTCTCGTCGGGCTGATCGCGGGTGCCTCCGCGTCCAGTCAGTGGCGGGTCTGGCTCATGTGGGTCAACGGCGTGCCCTTCCACCAGAAGGACCCGCAGTTCCACCTCGACGTCTCCTTCTACGCCTTCGACCTGCCCTGGTTCCGCTTCCTGCTCGGCTTCGGCTTCGCCGCAGCGATCCTCTCGCTGCTGGCCGCCGCGCTGACGCACTACCTGTACGGCGGCCTGCGGATCACCAGCCCGGGCGCGCGCGCCACGGCCGCGGCCACCGGGCATCTGTCGGTACTGCTCGGCATCTTCGTCGCGCTCAAGGCGGTCGCCTACTGGCTCGACCGGTACGGACTCGCGGTCAAGTCCAGCGACTTCAAGGCGACGGGCGACTGGACGGGCCTTCGGTACGTCGACGCGAACGCCTATCTGCCGGCCAAGACGATCCTGTTCTGCATCGCCGTCATCTGCGCCCTGCTGTTCTTCGCCACCCTGTGGCGGCGCACCTGGCAGCTGCCCGTCATCGGCTTCGGCCTGATGGTGCTCTCCGCGATCCTCATCGGCGGCCTGTACCCGGCGATCGTCCAGAAGTTCACGGTCCAGCCGAACGAGCAGGCCAAGGAAGCCCCGTACGTCCAGAAGAACCTCAAGGCGACGCGCGAGGCCTACGGCATCGACGACACCAAGGTCACGGAGTACTCGGGGACGAGCACCACCAAGGACAAGACCAAGCTGCGCGCCGACGTCGACTCCACGGCGAGCATCCGCATCGTGGACCCGAACATCGTCTCGCCCACCTTCCAGCAGCTCCAGCAGATCAGGAACTACTACGCGTTCCCGACCAACCTGGATGTCGACCGCTACAGCAAGGACGGCAAGGACCAGGACACGGTCATCGGTCTGCGTGAGCTGAACCTCAACGGCATTCCGAAGAACAACTGGATCAACGACCACTTCCGCTACACCCACGGCTACGGCGTGGTCGCCGCCAAGGGCACCGAGGCCGACTCCGAGGGCCGCCCGGTCTTCACCGAGTCCGATCTGCCGTCCACGGGTGACCTCGGGACGTACGAGCAGCAGATCTACTACGGCGAGAAGACCACCACGTACTCGATCGTCGGCGGTCCCCAGAAGGAGATCGACTACTCCGACGACAGCGGCGAGAAGACCACCAGCTACAAGGGCAAGAGCGGGGTCAGCCTCTCCAACCCGCTCAACCGGGCCGCGTACGCGGTGGCGTTCAACGAGCCGCAGATGCTCTACTCCGGTGCGATCGGCGAGGGTTCGCGGATCCTGTACAACCGCACACCCAAGGAACGCGTCGAGGCGGTGGCGCCCTGGCTGACCATCGACGGCGACGCGTACCCGGCGGTCGTGGACGGCCGTATCCAGTGGATCGTCGACGCGTACACGACGAGCAACGGATACCCGTACGCCTCGCGGACGACCCTCGGGGACACCACGGCCGACTCGCTGACCGCCTCCAACAACAACCGCGCGGTGGTGGCCCAGCAGAACCAGGTCAACTACATCCGCAACTCGGTGAAGGCGACCGTCGACGCGTACACCGGCGAGGTCAAGCTCTACCAGTGGGACACCGAGGACCCGGTCCTGAAGACCTGGATGAAGGCGTTCCCGGGCACGGTCAAGGCCAAGGCCGACATCTCGTCCTCGCTGATGGCCCATCTCCGGTACCCGCAGGACCTGTTCAAGGTCCAGCGGGAGCTGCTCACCCGCTACCACGTGACGGACGCGCAGACGTTCCTCAGCGGCAGCGAGGTGTGGCAGGTGCCGGACGACCCGACCAACAAGTCGGGCAGCGCGGTGCCGCCGTACTACCTGAGCATGAAGATGCCGGACCAGACCGCGCAGGCGTTCTCCCTGACGACGACGTTCACGCCGAACGGGAGAGACAACCTCAGCGCCTTCATGGCCGTCGACTCCGAGGCGGGCACGGCTGACTACGGCAAGATCAGAATCCTGAAGCTGCCGACCAGTACGACCGTCGGCGGACCCAAACAGGTGCAGAGTGCCTTCAACTCCGAACAGGACATCGCCGAGTCCATCAAGCTCCTCAAGGGCGGCGACTCGGACATCGAGTACGGCAACCTGCTGACGGTGCCGCTCGACGGAGGGCTGCTGTACGTGGAGCCCGTCTACGTACGCGGTGGTGGACTCAAGTACCCGCTCCTGCGCAAGGTGTTGGTGGCCTACGGAGGCAAGACCGCCTTCGAGGACACGCTGGACGAGGGGCTCAACAAGGTATTCGGGGCGGAGAGCGGTACGACCACGCCACCGGATACGGGCACCACCAGTCCACCGACATCCAGTAATCCAACGGTCCAACAGGCCCTGACCGACGCCCAGAAGGCCTTCGACGCGGGCCAACAGGCCCTGAAGAAGGGCGACTGGCAGGCCTACGGGCAGGCGCAGAAGGATCTCCAGGCCGCGCTGAAGCGGGCCGAGGCGGCGCAGGCCGCGGCCGGGAAGTCCGGCGGCAGCGGCAAGAGCAGCGCGAGTCCCGGCAGTAGTGCGAGTCCCAGCGCCAGCCCGAGCTCCAGTAGTAGTCCGAGTGCTTCGAGCAGTCCGAGCAGTGCGAGTGGTTAGCGCAGCTCAGGCGGCAGTTGATCACTAGGTCAAAGGCCCACCCCGCACCGTGGTACGGTTGCAACACAACGGCGCGGGGTGGAGCAGCTCGGTAGCTCGCTGGGCTCATAACCCAGAGGTCGCAGGTTCAAATCCTGTCCCCGCTACTGATCGCGAAGGCCCGGATCCTTTCAAGGATCCGGGCCTTCGCGCTGTGCGAACGCATGTGCCGACGAGGGTGACGGCCGTGCCGCCGGGGGGACTTGGTGAAACCGTGTTTCGCTTGTCTCTCTGTGGGCATGTCGACAAAACGCTGTAGAGACCTCACTGGCTGCGGTATACCAGGTGTACCCAGGTTGCAGGTGGTGCGACGATGGACGTTATGGGGGACAAGGCAACTCTGTTGGATACAGGGCGTTTTGTGCAGCCTTCCGACCGGGACGAGACCGGTGAGGCGGAGGCTGTCGACGAGGCACGTACACGGCTCGCCGCACAGGCCGGCGACGTCGAGGCGACGAGTGTCCTCGGAGCGATGCTGCTGCGCCGCGGTGATCTCGACGGAGCCGAGCCGCTGCTGCGTGCCGCCACCGCCGAGGGCGACCGGGCCGCGGCCAACAACCTGGGTGTCCTCCTGCACCAGCGCGGATACACCGACGAGGCCGCCGGATGGTGGCGGATCGCCGCCGTGGCCGGGTCCGCCGCCGCCGCGCACGCGCTGGGCCGGTACCACCGCGAGCGCGGCGACGAGCCCGCCGCCGAGTACTGGCTGCGCCAGTCCGCCGAACAGGGCCACGCGCTGGGCGCCTACGCGCTCGCCGATCTGCTGGAGCACCGGGGGGACGCCCTGGCCGAGCAGTGGATGCGGTCCGCCGCCGAGCGCGGGCACCGCGAGGCCGCGTACCGGCTGGCGCGCGCGCTTGATCGACAGGCGCCGCACGAGGACGAGGGCGGGGCTGACAACGGTGTCGAACCGGCCGCCGGGAGCGAGGCCGAGCAGTGGTACCGGCAGGCCGCCGCGCGCGGGCACCAGCGGGCCGCGCTGCATCTCGGGGCGATCCTGGAGAAGCGGGGCGAGCTCAAGGAGGCCGGGCGCTGGTATCTGACGTCCGCGAAGGACGGGGAGGCCCGCGCCGCCTGCGCGCTCGGGTTCCTGCTGCGCGACGCCGGCGACACCGAGAGCGCCGCCGTGTGGTGGCTCCGGGCCGCCCAGGACGGCGACGGCAACGCGGCCAACGCGCTGGGCGCGCTGCACGCCGAGCGCGGCGAGACGCAGACCGCCGAGCGGTGGTACCGGGCCGCGATGGACGCCGGTGACGTGAACGGCGCGTACAACCTCGGGCTGCTCTGCGCCGAGCAGGCGCGTACCGCGCAGGCCGAGCAGTGGTACCGGCGGGCGGCCTACGCCGGGCACCGCGAGGCGGCGAACGCGCTGGCCGTGCTGCTGCTCCAGGGCGGCGACGCGACCGGGGCCGAGCCGTGGTTCTCCAAGGCCGCGGAGGCCGGGAGCGTGGATGCGGCGTTCAACCTCGGGATCCTCTTCGCCGGGCGTGGCGAGGAGGCCGTAGCGCTGCCCTGGTACGAGCGGGCGGCTGCCGCCGGGCACACCGAGGCGGCGTTGCAGGTCGGGATCGCCCGGCTGCGGGACGGCGACGAGCGGGAGGCCGAGCGGCATCTGCGGTGCGCCGCCGGCGGGGGGAGCGCGGAGGCGGCGTACCGGCTGGCCTCGGTGCTCGACGCGCGGCGACCGCCCGCGCCCGCGCACGAGTTGGGCGAGCAGGTGCACGAGAAGACCGAGTGCGAGGAGTGGTACGAGCGGGCGGCGTCTCAGGGGCATCGGCGGGCGCAGGTGCGGGTGGGGATGCTTGCCGCCGCGCGCGGCGATGTCGTCGAGGCGGCTCGGTGGTATCGGGAGGCGGCCGAGGCCGGGTCCCGCAACGGGGCTTTCAATCTTGGGCTGTTGTTGGCTCGGGAGGGCAGTGAGCCGGAGGCTGCGGTGTGGTGGGCGCGGGCCGCTGACGCGGGGCATGGGCGGGCGGCGTTGCGGCTGGCCCTGGTTTACGCGCGTCGAGGGGAGCTTGCCGAGGGGCAGCGGTGGGCGGATCGGGCCGTGTCCTTGGGGCCGTCGGAGGTGTCCGAGCGGGCGGCTCGGTTGCGGGATGCGTTGCGGCAGGAGCTGACGGCGTAGCGGTGGTGTGTTTCGCCCCCGCCGCCCCTACCCGTCCCGTCCCTGGGGGCTGCCGCCCCCAGACCCCCGCTACGGCCCTGAAGGGGCCTCGTCCTCAAACGCCGGACGGGCTGAGTTGTGGCGGCCTGCGGTGGAAAGCTAGCGCCGGACCGGCTGAGTCGTGCCGGCCTGCGGTGGAAAGCTAGCGCCGGACGGGCTGAGTTGTGTTGGCCTGCGGTGGAGAGCGAGCGCCGGGCGGGTTGGGCTTTGGTGACCTGGGTGAATAAGCGATTTGCTTCTTTCCGCCCGCCTGACGTAACGTTGCATTCATCGACGCGGGGTGGAGCAGCTCGGTAGCTCGCTGGGCTCATAACCCAGAGGTCGCAGGTTCAAATCCTGTCCCCGCTACTGAAGGCCGAGGGCCGGAATCCGAAAGGGTTCCGGCCCTCGGTGTTTCTAGGGCGGCCCCTTTGATACGCCCGCCGCCTGGTACGCCGCTTGCTTCAGGAGTTTCGCGAGGTACGTGACGAAGCTCGGGTCGCTCTTGTATTGTCGTCGACCTTGCGCGAGTCCGGAGCCGCCCGCATCGCGTCGATGTCCCCCTTGGCCGGCAGCGGCAACGTGTCCGGGGGTCGGCAGTACCTTGAGGGTGACGTTCAGCCCCTCTGCCTTGAACTCGCCCTTGTCCAGGGCGACTTCGAGCGGCGCGACGCATTCCGTGCTCAGCGTTCCCGTCGCGATCGTCACCTTGCGCGTCTTGGGGAGGGCTGCGCGGAAAGGGCAAGCGGCCGGCAGCGGGCCGGGACGCGGGTGGGGGTGGGGGTGGCGCACGACGATATGACGGACTGACTGTCAGATTCGGGAAGCCCGTCGACGTCATGAGCCTGTACGCGGCACAGAGCCCCGGCGTCCACCTGATGAGGCGGTGCCGGGGCTCGTGGAGGACTTGCTACGCGCTCGCGCAGTTCGGGCACAGGCCGCGGTACGTCACCTCGACGTCCGAGACCGTGAAGCCGAAGCGCTCCGAGTCGGGGAGGTCGGCGAGGGGATTGCCGCCCGGGTGGACGTCGCGGATCTGGCCGCAGTTGGCGCAGACCAGGTGGTGGTGCGGGCGGTGTGCGTTCGGGTCGTAGCGCTTGGCGCGCTTGTCGGTGGAGACTTCGAGGACCTCGCCGAGTGAGACCAGCTCGCCCAGCGTGTTGTAGACCGTCGCCCGGGAGATCTCGGGCAGCTTGGCCACGGCGCGGGAGTGGACCTCGTCGGCGGTCAGGTGGACGTGGTCGCCGTTGAGCACTTCGGCCACGACGCGCCGCTGTGCGGTCATCCGCCATCCGCGTCCGCGCAGCCGCTCCAGTAGGTCACTCATGCAGGCCAGCTTAACAGCAGGGTGACCAGTTCCCGAATAGGTGTGACTTTGGAGAGGTGCTGGACTTGGACTCAGTCCAACCGCTCCTCAGGCCGGGACCTGCTGTCGTACGGGTGCCCAGCAGCGGATGATGTCGCGGACCGAGACGATGCCGGCGGGTTCGTCGCGGTCCAGGACGATCAGGTGGCGGAAGCCGCCGTGGGCCATGGCGCTGGCCGCCTGCTCCAGGGTCCAGGCCGGGGTGGCGAAGACGACGTCGGTGGTGGTGTGGGCGTGGGCGCGCTCGGTGTCCGGGTTCTGGCCGCGGCCGAGCGAGTTGAGGATGTCGCGTTCGGTGAGGATGCCGATGCCGCCGGCGTCCGGATCGAGGACCACGGCCGCGCCGACATGCCGCGACGACATCAGGGCGGCTGCCTGGCGGAGGGTGTGGGCGGGGCCGATGGTGAGAACCACCGTGCTCATGGCGTCGCGGACCAGCGGGGGATGCGACGTGGGATGCAGCATGGGATGAGCCACCTCCTAGTGGAATCCGCGTGGTTCACGGACCTTGGGTCCGTTAGTTACCGGATTCACAAGTTCACAAGTGGGGGGACTCTCAGAGTCGCAGGTAAAGCACGGGTCAACAAGAGGGCGCGTGCGGCCGGTTGGGGGCGTGTGCGGGCGTCTCGTGCTGCTCAGTAGCGCATGTTGAGATACCCCAGGAACTCGTCGTGCAGGATGCCGTTCGACGCGGCGGCGTTGCCGCTGTGCGGGCCCGGGCGGCCGTCGAGGCCTGTGAAGGTGCCGCCTGCCTCGGTGACGATGATCGCGGTGGCGGCCATGTCCCACAGGGAGAGTTCGGGTTCGGCGCAGATGTCGACCGAGCCCTCGGCGACCATCATGTAGGGCCAGAAGTCGCCGTACGCGCGCGTGCGCCACACCTCTCGGGTCAGGTCCAGGAAGCCGCCGAGACGGCCCTGGTCCTCCCAGCCGGTGAGTGAGGAGTACGCGAAGGACGCGTCCGTCAGCTTGGAGACCTGGGAGACGCGCAGCCGGGACGCGGAGGAGAGGCTGCGGCCGGTGTAGGCGCCGTGGCCCTTTGCTGCCCACCAGCGGCGGCCCAGCGCGGGCGCGGAGACCAGGCCGACGACGGGCTGGAAGCCGCCCTCCGCCGCCTCCATCAGGGAGATCAGCGTGGCCCAGACGGGGACGCCGCGTACGTAGTTCTTGGTGCCGTCGATCGGGTCGATCACCCAGCGGCGGGGACCGGTGCCCTCGATGCCGTACTCCTCGCCGAGGACCGCGTCGCGCGGGCGGGCGCGCTGCAGATGGCCGCGGATCAGTTCCTCGGCGGCCTTGTCCGCCTCGGTCACCGGAGTCATGTCCGGCTTGGTCTCGACCTTGAGATCGAGCGCCTTGAACCGGGCGGTCGTCGCGGCGTCGGCGGCGTCCGCGAGGACGTGGGCGAGGCGCAGGTCATCGTGATAGTCGGCCATGCGTGAACCGTATCTTCAGGGGTCGCGCCGGGGCTACAGGGTCCGGTGGGCGAAACGGGAGGTGGGGCACCGTCGCGTCCCTCCCTGAGCGGAACTCTCCCGTCAACTCCCGCGCGCGATGGCCGAAGTGCGCCCCCCGGCACCGCCGCGAACCCTTGACAGTGCTCGCGTGCGCGTCAAATCTGGGCGCAGAGCCGCTCGTCCCCGGGAGGCGAATGATGCCTGCAGCGCGGGAATCCCTGCTGGACGCCGCCTATACGGCGCTGGCACGCCGGTCGTGGTCCACCGTACGGATGGTGGACGTGGCCGCAGCCGCCGGAGTGTCCCGGCAGACGCTGTACAACGAGTTCGGGAGCAAGGAGGGGCTCGCGCGGGCGCTGGTCAGAAGGGAGGCCGACGGGTATCTCGTCGGCGTCGACCGGGCCCTCGGCGCCCATGCCGACGCCCGTGAGCGGCTGACCGCGACCGCCGAGTGGACCACGTCCGCGGCCCGCGAGAACGCGCTGGTACGGGCGATGCTCACCGGCTGCTGGAGCGAGCGGCTGCCCTCGCCGACCCTGTCCGCGGTGCCGTCCTCCTCCGCCGTACCGGCACAGCGCCGGGCCGACGGACCGCTGCCCTCGCCCGGCGACTTCGTGGCCGTCGTCCGCGACCGTGCCGTGGCCGCGCTCGTCGGTCCCGGGGTGGCCAAGCCGGACACCGCCGACCTGGCCCGCTCCTGCGAACTCGTCGTACGGCTCGCCCTGTCCTGCGTGGCGGCACCGCCGGGCGAAGGGGGCGTCGGTGAACTCGTGCGCAGCGCGCTGGGCCCGGCCAAATAACGTGCTGGGCCCAGCCAAGACATCGCTCGGCCCGGCCAAATGAATTCAGTGCGCGGAACCGGACAGTTGCAGTCCGATCACCCCGACGATGACGAAGCTGATCGACACGAGCTTCAGGGTCGACACCAGGTCGCCCAGGAAGGCCATGCCGTAGATCGCGGTGCCGGCCGCGCCGATGCCGGTCCACACGGCGTACGCGGGGCCCACGTCGAGTTTCTTCAGGGCGAGGGTGAGCAGGCCGAAGCTGCCCAGGGCGAAGGTGCAGAAGGCGACCGTCGGCCACAGGCGCGTGAAGCCGTGGGACAGCTTCAGGCAGACGGCGAACCCGGTCTCCAGAATTCCGGCCACGACAACCAGCAGCCACGCCATGTGCTGTCCTCCCGTTTGTCCGGCTCGGTGCGATTATGCACTTACCGAACTTGAGACCCCACAAACACGCGGTGGTCAGTCGCCGTCGGTTCGCTCACGGGTGGCCAGCAGGCGACGCAGGGAGTAGAGCCGCTGGGGGTCGGCGTGACAGTCGGCCACCCACTGGTCCAGCGCGCAGTCCGGCTCGTCGTGGCTGCACGCGCGCGGGCAGTTCTCCGTACCCGGCTCCAGGTCGGGGAACGCCTTGATCACCCGGGACGGGTCCACGTGGTGCAGGCCGAAGGAACGGACACCCGGGGTGTCGACGACCCAGCCGGAGTCGTCGGGCAGCGGGATCGCGCGTGCCGAGGTCGTGGTGTGCCGGCCGCGTCCGGTGACGGCGTTGACGATGCCGGTGCTGCGCCGCCGCTCCAGCGAGACCAGCGCGTTGACGAGGGTCGTCTTGCCGACACCGGAGTGCCCGACGAACGCGGTGATCTTGCCGTCCAGTTGCTTGCGGACGCGCTCCACCGCCGTGCCGTTCTCCAGCTCCTCGCGGCTCGTCACGACGTACGGGACGCCCAACGCGCCGTACAGCTCCAGGAGTTCCTCGGGTGACGCCAGGTCCGACTTGGTCAGGACGAGCAGCGGGTCGAGGCCGCCGTCGTAGGCCGCGACCAGGCAGCGGTCGATGAGGCGCGGGCGTGGTTCGGGGTCGGCGAGGGCGGTGACGATGGCGAGCTGGTCGGCGTTGGCGACGACCACGCGCTCGTACGGGTCGTCGTCGTCGGCCGTGCGGCGCAGCACCGAGGTGCGCGGCTCGATGCGGACGATACGGGCGAGGGTGTCCTTGTCGCCGGACAGGTCGCCGATGATCGCGACCCGGTCGCCGACGACCGCGGCCTTCCGGCCCAGTTCGCGGGCCTTGATCGCCATCACGACCCGGTCCTCGACCAGGCAGGTCAGGCGGCCCCGGTCGACGGTGAGGACCATGCCCTCGACCGCTTCCTCGTGCTTGGGGCGGATGTTCGTACGCGGCCGGTTGCCCTTGCGGTTCGGGCGCTGGCGGATGTCGTCCTCGTCGGTGTTCTTGCCGTAGCGACGCATGGCGTGAGTCCCCTACGCCCCGTCGCTCCCGAGCATCCCGGCCCACAGGTCGGGGAAGTCCGGCAAGGTCTTCGCGGTCGTCGCCACGTTCTCGATCTGCACGCCCTCGACCGCGAGGCCGATGATCGCGCCTGCGGTGGCCATGCGGTGGTCCTCGTAGGTGTGGAAGATCCCGCCGTGCAGGCGGCGCGGGCGGATGTGCAGACCGTCGGCGGTCTCGGTCACATCGCCGCCCAGCTCGTTGATCTCCTTGGTGAGCGCGGCCAGCCGGTCCGTCTCGTGCAGGCGCAGGTGGGAGACGCCCCGGAGCGTGGACGGGGAGTCCGCGAGGGCGGCGACCGCCGCGATGCCGGGGGTCAGTTCGCCGACCTCGCTCAGGTCCACATCGATACCGTGGATCGCACCCGAACCGGTGAACTCCAGCCCGTACTCGGTCAGTTCGCAGGAACCACCCATCTCGGTGAAGATCTCCCGCAGCCGGTCACCGGGCTGCGTCGTCCGCGCCGGCCAGTCCGGTACGACGACCTTGCCGCCGGCCACCAGCGCCGCCGCGAGGAACGGCTGCGCGTTCGACAGATCCGGCTCGATGGTCAGGTCCCGGCCCAGCAGGGCGCCCGGAGTCACCCGCCAGACGTCGGGCTCGCCGCCCGACTCCGGGGTGTCCACCTGGGCGCCGACCGCGCGCAGCATGTCGACCGTCATCCGGATGTGGGGCATCGAGGGGAGGGAGGAGCCGATGTGGCGGACCTCTACGCCCTGGTTGAAGCGCGGGCCGGAGAGGAGCAGGGCGCTCACGAACTGGGACGACGACGAGGCGTCGATCTCCACCGGGCCGCCGTCCAGCGCGCCCCCGCCCTGCACGGTCAATGGCAGCGCGCCCCGGCCGTCGTCGTCGATCCGGGCGCCGAGGACGCGCAGGGCGTCGATCACGCCGTTCAGGGGGCGTTCGTACGACCTCGGGTCGCCGTCGAAGCGGATGGGGCCGTCGGCCAGGGCGGCGACGGGGGGGAGGAAGCGCATCACGGTGCCCGCGTTGCCGACGTCCACCGTGGCCGGGCCGTGCAGGCCGGACGGGATGACCCGCCAGAACTCTCCGGAGCCCTTCTCTGTGCCTACGCCTTCCTCGATGCCTACGCCCATGGCGCGCAGGGCGGCTGCCATCAGGAGGGTGTCCCGGGAGCGGAGGGGGCGGCGGAGCCAGCCCGGTTCGCTGGCGAGGGAGGCGAGGACGAGGGCGCGGTTGGTGACGGACTTGGACCCCGGGACGTGGACCGTCGCGTCGACGGCTCCGCGCGCGGTGGGGGCGGGCCAAAGGGCGGTTTCGTTCGGGGCCATGGGCCCCACTGTATAAGTACGTCGTCTTTCGGGTGCTGCGCCGTTGGGGCTGGTCGCGCCCGCACGGCGGAGCCGCAAATTAGATACAGCCCCGCGCCCCTGACGCCTGCCCCTTCGGGGCTTGTCACAGCTCCAACAACCACCTGCCGCCGCCTATCAGCGAGCAGAGTGACACCAAGTGGAACAGGAACAGCCACAAGCCTGCCGGTACGTGCGTCAGGCGGGCCAGTTGGTCCGCGTCCGAGTCTCCCGCTCCGCCCCTTGACCTCTTGGCCTGGAGTTCGAACGCGGGGCGTACGCCACCCAGCAACAGGAACCACACCACCGCGTACGCGAACGCCGCCTGTACCTGTGGACCCGTCAGCCAGGACACCAGGAGGAAGGCCGCGCCGCTGAGGATGACCGTGAGGGCGCCGTAGGCGTTGCGGATCATCACCAGCATGGCTATCAGCAGCAGGGTGGACAGCCACAACAAGAGCGTGATGTGGCCGGCGCCCAGGAGGGCGGCGCCGCCGAGGCCCAGGAGTGGGGGAGCGGTGTAGCCGGCCGCCGCGGTGAGGATCATGCCGAGGCCGTGCGGCTTGCCGCGGCTGACGGTGAGGCCGCTGGTGTCGGAGTGCAGGCGGATGCCGGTGAGGGTGCGGCCGGTGAGCAGGGCCACCAGGCCGTGGCCGCCCTCGTGGGCGATGGTGATGGCGTTGCGGGAGACGCGCCACGGGCCGTGCGGGACGACCACGGCCAGCGCGGCGACCATGGTGGCGATCACCACCCACAGATCCGGGTCGGGCTGGCTGCCGAAGACCTCGTCCCAGAGGGCGGGTATCGAGGCGATTGCGGTGCTTTCCATTGGCGGCGGAGGCTCCCGTGGGTGTCGTCGAATCTGGCAGTCTGGCACGTATGTGCGGACGGTATGCAGCGAGTCGTGGGCCCGAGGATCTCGCAGGAGTCTTTGAGATCGAGAAGTGGGAGCCCGAGGAGGTTCTGGCCCCCGACTACAACGTGGCCCCGACCAAAGAGGTCTATGCAGTCCTCGACCGTCCACTTAAGGACGCCGACAGTCCTGCGCCGGTTCGCCAGCTGCGGAAGCTGAAGTGGGGACTGGTGCCGAGCTGGTCGAAGACCCCCGAGGGCGCCGCCCGGATGATCAACGCCCGTGCGGAGACCGTGCACGAGAAACCGTCGTACCGTCGCGCCTTCTCGACCCGGCGCTGCATCATCCCCGCCGACGGCTACTACGAGTGGGTCACCGCCAAGGACGAGCGGGAGCTGGAGGTCGAGGGCAAGAAGAAGCGGCAGCGCAAGCAGCCCTACTTCGTGCTTCCCGCCGACGGGTCGGTCTTCGCGATGGCCGGGCTGTACGAGTTCTGGCGGGACCGGACCCTGCCCGACGACCATCCGCTGGCCTGGTGGGTCACCTGCTCGGTGATCACCACCGAGGCGGAGACGACCCCGCTGGCGGTCGCCCCGGCCGAGGGGCCGCACGCGCTGGCCGACATCCATCCCCGGATGCCCCTGATGCTCACCCCGGACCGCTGGGACTCCTGGCTCGACCCCTCCCGCACCGACCCCGACGACCTGCGCGAGCTGCTCGCCCCGCCGCCCGCCGGGCTGATGCGCGCGTACCCGGTGTCCACGGCCGTCAGCAACGTCCGCAACAACGGACCGGAGCTGCTGAAGGAGCTGGAGGGGCCCGAGGAGGGCACACTCTTCTGATGTGACTTCCAGTGCGACTTCCGATGTGACCTCCAGCGAGATCATCGAGACCGACGCGGGGGACGCCCGCATCACTTGGTGCAAGGCAAAGAAGGCGCGGCTCGTCCTCGCCGTCAGTCATGGCGCCGGCGGTGGTATCGAGGCGCGGGATCTCCAGGCCCTCGCCGCTGTCCTCCCCGCGCACGGCGTCACCGTCGCGCTGGTCGAGCAGCCCTGGCGGGTCGCCGGGAAGAAGGTGGCGCCCGCGCCGAAGACGCTCGACGTGGGGTGGCGGGGGATCTGGGCGGCCGTCGCGAAGCCGGGTCTGCCGGTGGTCTCCGGGGGCCGTAGCGCCGGAGCGCGCGTGGCCTGTCGTACGGCCACGGAGCTGGGCGCCGCCGCCGTCCTCGCCCTGAGTTTCCCGCTGCACCCGCCCGGCAGGCCGGAGAGGTCACGGGCCGACGAGCTGCTCGGGTCCGGGGTGCCCACGCTTGTCGTGCAGGGCGGGAACGACCCCTTCGGGAAACCGGCGGAGTTCCCGGAGGGCGACTTCGAACTGGTCGAGGTGCCGTACGGCGATCATGGGTTCGCGGTGCCGAAGCGGGCGGAGACCGGTCAGGACCGGGCCCTGGAGATCATCACGGGGCACGTGGTGGAGTGGACTCGAACACTCGGGTAAGGGCGGGAATGCCGGGCCCCTTACCACTGTTGTGGCGGGTGTAGACAGTCGTAGAAAGGAAGTCCGCCGCATGGGTTCGACCTTCTGCCCACCCGTCTCCCGCCACCACCCCGTGGACGGGCTGCGCCCGGCAGAGTCTGATGGGGCCCGCAGCAGCCGCTCCGATCTGGAGTGGTCGGTGCTGCATGCGGCCAAGGCCACCCCTATTGGGGCGGCGGGCGGACCGGATCGTCGTCTATCCTCCGATTCTGGTGGTACCGGCTTCGGTGCTGCCCGGAATCTTGAGGAGGTGGGTCCGGTTCCCGGTACCGACGCAGGGACCGAACACGGCCAGGCGGAGCAGCCCGAGGGCCAGGGCACGAGCACGGAGTCCACGGCGGAGCGCAGTGCGCGCTTCGAGCGGGACGCGCTCGAATTCCTCGACCAGATGTACTCGGCCGCGCTGCGCATGACCCGTAATCCGGCCGACGCCGAGGACCTGGTGCAGGAGACGTACGCCAAGGCGTACGCGTCCTTCCACCAGTTCCGTGAGGGCACCAACCTCAAGGCGTGGCTGTACCGGATTCTCACCAACACGTTCATCAACTCGTACCGCAAGAAGCAGCGTGAACCCCAGCGCTCCGCGGCCGAGGAGATCGAGGACTGGCAGCTCGCGCGTGCCGAGTCGCACATGTCGACCGGTCTGCGCTCCGCCGAGTCGCAGGCGCTCGACCACCTGCCCGACTCGGACGTGAAGGAAGCGCTGCAGGCGATCCCCGAGGAATTCCGCATCGCCGTCTATCTCGCGGATGTAGAGGGCTTTGCGTACAAGGAGATCGCGGACATCATGGGGACACCCATCGGTACGGTGATGTCCCGGCTGCACCGGGGCCGCCGTCAACTGCGCGGCATGCTCGAGGACTACGCGCGTGACCGCGGACTGGTCCCGGCCGGTGCCGGAGAGTCGAACGAAGCGAAAGGCTCGGGCTCATGAGCTGCGGAGAGCCGCACGAAACGGACTGCAGTGAGGTCCTCGACCATCTCTACGAGTTCCTCGACAGAGAGATGCCGGACGCGGACTGCACCAAGTTCGAGGTGCACTTCGAGGAGTGCTCGCCCTGCCTGGAGAAGTACGGCCTGGAGCAGGCCGTGAAGAAGCTCGTCAAGCGGTGCTGCGGGCAGGACGACGTGCCCTCCGACCTGCGCTCCAAGGTCATGGGCCGGCTGGAGATGATCCGGTCGGGGCAGATCGTGCCCGAGCATGATGTGACGGCCTCTCCGCAGGAGTCCTGAACGCGGATTCCCTTGGGGGAACGGGCTGTCGTCACTCGAACGTGCTAATCCGCGGGTGATACGCCCGCGTGCCTCCCCTGATCGCCCTAGGCTCCTCGGCCTGGACAGGCATGGTCGGGGGAAGGGCGTCAGCCATGGAGGCGACACCGGCACGGGCACGTGCGTACGTGGTCTGTGCCGTCCTCGGCGCCCTGTTCTGTCTGCGCCCGCTGCCGACCGTCCACGCACCCTGGTGGGCGGTCGCGCTGTTGGCCGCGCTCTACGCCGGCTGCGAGCAGATCGCCCGGCGCCGGTTCGCGGGCACCTTCTACCCGGTGCTGCTCGCCGCCGCCTTCCTCCTGCCACCGCCCGCCGCCGCGCTCGTACCGGTGCCGGGCGCGCTGTTCTCCCGGGTCGAACAGGGCTCGCCCTGGCTGCGGCGGAGCTGGCGGGCCGCGCAGCTCGCGCTGGGCGTCTGGGCGGCGGCACGCGTGCACTGGGCGCTGGGCGGGCGGAACGCCGTCGTCGCCTCCGACTTCCCGTACGCGCTGGTGCCCGCCCTGGCCGCCGTGCTCGCCTTCTGCCTGGTCCTCACCGTGCTCGACGGCGGGATCCTCGCGCTGGCCGAGCGGGTGCCGGTACGACGGGCCTGGCGAGGGCTGTTCCTACGGTCCCTGGCGCCGATCGGTGTGCACGGGCTCGCCGGGCTGATGATGGCCGTCCTGTGGCGCAGCCCCTATGGCCCCGTCGCCGCGCTGCTCGTGCTGTTGCCGATGGGGGTGTCCTGGTGGGTGTTCGCCCAGTACCACCGGGAGCGTGCCGCCCATCAGGCCACCATCCGCGCGCTCGTCCAGGCCGTCGACATCAAGGACGGGTACACCCGCGGGCACAGTGAGCGGGTCGGGCAGGCGTCGATGATGATCGCGCGGGAGCTGGGCATGGACGACTCGCGGGTCGAACTGCTCCGCTTCGCCGGGATCCTGCACGACGTCGGGAAGCTGGGCGTTCCCACGCGGTTGCTGCGCAAGGACGGGCCGCTCACTCCCGAGGAGCGGCGGGTGATCGAACTGCATCCCGAGTACGGGCACGAGATGGTGCGCGGCATCGGTTTTCTGGGGGAGGCCCGTGCGGCTGTCCTGCACCACCACGAACGGTTGGACGGGAGCGGGTATCCGTACGGGCTGTTGGGGAGTCAGATCCCGGAGTCCGCGCGGGTCGTCGCTGTGGCCGATGCCTTCGACGCGATGACGTCCACTCGGTCCTATCGACGGGCTCGGCCTGTGTCAGTGGCGCTGGAGGAACTGTCGCGCTGTGCCGGTACGCAGTTCGACCCCTTGATGGTTCGGGCGTTGGTGCGGGCCCTTGGGCGGTGTGGGTGGCATCCGGCGGTGACGGCTGACGAGGTCCAGTCGTCCATTGTCCTCCCACCCGCTCCGCCCGTTTCCAGTGTGTTGAGGGGTTGACGAAATGCCTTCCCCCCAAACCCCCTTCATCCTCACCCTCATCCACACCTCCGCCGCCCTCCTCGCCACCACCTCCCTCACCCTCACCCTCTGGACCGGCCTCGAAGAACGCGGAGTCGCCCTCGCCTTCGGAGTCCTCGTCGCCGTAGGGGAGTTGAGCCGATGGAACGGGACGACCGGTCTCCGGGAGACCGCGCCGCTCGGCGCCGCCGCAGCCCTCTCCTACGCCCTGCTCGGCGCCGACGCCGGGCAGCCCACCCACCACGGCGCCTTCCAGGTCGTCGCCGTCGTCCTCGCCGCCTCCCTCGTCGGCTGTGTGCCGCACATCGCGCGCGGCCAGAGCGGTACGCCGGACCACATGGCGCGCCGCGTCCTGACCGTCGGCTTCGCGGCCGTCTGCTTCCAACCCCTGTACAACCAGGGGGTGTTCCGGCACTGGGGCGGGCCCGCCTACGCTCTGCTCCTGCTCGCGCTGCTCTCCCTCACCGCGCTCTGCGACGCCGTGCTCGCCGCCGCGCTCGCGCACTCCCGTACGGGCTGGCCGTTCGGGCCGCTGCTGCGGGACGAGCTGCGGGGCATGCCCGGTATCGGGTCCGCGGTGTGCGCGACGGGCGCGGTGATGGCGCTAGCGGTGGCCGTCGTGGGGCTGTGGGCGCTGCCCGTGTTCTCCGTGCCACTGCTGCTGACCCAGCTGTCGTTCCGGCGGTACGCGGCCGTACGGACCACCTACCGGCAGACCATCGCCTCCCTCGCCCGCTCCACCGAGATAGCCGGTTACACCCCGGTCGGGCACGCCCGCCGGGTCGCCGCGCTCTGTCAGGCGGTCGGGCGGGACCTGGGGCTGTCCGAGCCCGACCTGACCGTCCTGGAGTACGCGGCCCTGATGCACGACATCGGCCAGCTCAGCCTCGTCGACCCGGTACCGGCCGGGGCCACCTCCGTACTCCCGGCGGAGGAGCAGCGGCGGATAGCGCTGCTCGGCGGGGCCGTCGTACGGCAGACCGGGGTGAGTCCTCAGGTGGCGGCCGTCGTGGAGCGGCAGGCCGACCCGTGCCGGGAACAGCCGGTTTCCGCGCGGATCGTCCGGGCCGTGAACGCGTACGAGGAGAAAACCCGGGCAGGCGGCCCCGGCGGGCCGCTGCGGGCGCTGGAGGAGCTGCGCCTCGGGACCGCCGGGGACTACGCTCCCGAGGTCGTGGAAGCGCTGGCCCGGGTACTGTCCCGGGACTGTCTGACCTTGCCTTCGGCTGGGTAACCCATGGGTAATGAGCGCCCTCCCAGCCGCACGTGGTTGGATGCGAAGAAGAGGGTGTCCGGGGGCAGAGCCAGCCCACTGAACGGAACTGGCAGGCGGGAATCGTGAGGATCTTCGGCAAGGGACGGCACCGGCCCTCCGCCTCCTGGCGGCAGGCCACAGACCGCGCGTTCACGCTGATCGGCGACGGTCGGTACGAGGACGCGGGCGCGCTGCTGACACGGGCCGCCGATCTGGAGCCCTGGCTGTCCGAGTCCTGGTTCAATCTCGCCCTCCTCCACAAGTTCCGGCACGACTGGGAGCAGGCCCGTGCGGCCGGGCTCCGTGCCGTGGCGCTGCTCGACCGGGAGGCCGGCGCACCTGACTGGTGGAACGTGGGCATCGCGGCCACCGCCCTCCAGGACTGGCCGCTGGCCCGGCGGGCCTGGCAGGCGTACGGGCTGCGGGTGCCCGGCGGGGTCACCGCGGCGGGTGAGCCGGCCGGCATGGACCTCGGCAGCGCGGCCGTGCGGCTGTCGCCGGAGGGCGAGGCCGAGGTGGTGTGGGGGCGGCGGCTGGATCCGGCGCGGATCGAGGTGCTGTCGATTCCGCTTCCCTCGTCCGGGCGACGCTGGGGCGAGGTCGTGCTGCACGACGGGGTGCCGCACGGGGAGCGGACCACGGCGGCCGGGCATTCGTACCCCGTCTTCGACGAGATCGAGTTGTGGGCGCCGTCCCCTGTGCCGACGTGGGTGGTGCTGCTGGAGGCTGCCGCCGAGGCCGACCGGGATGCGCTGGAGCAGTTGGCGGCGGATGCGGGGTTCGCGGCGGAGGACTGGTCTTCCTCGGTACGGTTGCTGTGCCGGATGTGTTCTGAGTCCCGGATGCCTTCCGATGAGGGGGACGGGGAGCATCTTGATCCGCACGATCACAGTGAGCCGGGGCATCCTGGGCCTTTGGGGCATCGGACGGACGGGATGTTGTGGGTGCCGGAGCGGGAGTGTGGGCTTGCGGCGCCGGCGTCGCTGGTGCGGGGGTTGTTGGACGGGTGGGTTGCCGACAGCCCTGATTCCCGGGACTGGCGGGATCTGGAAGAGGTCTGCTGAGGCCGGTGGTCGGGTGCGGGTCCGTCGTGGCTGGTCGCGCAGTTCCCCGCGCCCCTAAAAGCATCCACGTACCCTGTACGTGCAACATCTCCCCCCGTTTTACCTAGGAAGGCTTACGTCCGTCATGGCGCAGCAGGACACCGATCAGCAGCACGTGGGCGTGCTCCCCGTGGATGACGAGGGCTTTGTCGTCGACACCTCGGAGACCGAGGAGCGTGAGGCGGCCTGGCGGGAGCGGGGGGTCTCGCGGGCGATCACGGTCGTGGGGAATCCGGTGCTGCACAAGGAGTGCGCGGACGTCACCGAGTTCGGTGCGGACCTGGAGACGCTGGTGGCGGACATGTTCGCCTCGCAGCGCACCGCCGAGGGGGTCGGCCTCGCCGCCAACCAGATCGGCGTCGGCCTGAAGGTCTTCGTCTACGACTGCCAGGACGACGAGGGCAAGCGGCACGTCGGTGTCGTCTGCAACCCGAAGCCGGTCGACCTGCCCGCCGACAAGCGGCATCTGGACGAGAGCAACGAGGGGTGTCTGTCCGTGCCGACCGCGTACGCGCCGCTCGCCCGGCCCGACTACGCCGAGGTGACCGGGCAGGACGAGCGGGGCAACCCGATCAAGGTGCGCGGCACCGGCTACTTCGCACGGTGTCTTCAGCACGAGACCGACCACCTCTACGGCTACCTCTACATCGACCGGCTCTCCAAGCGCGACCGCAAGGACGCGCTGCGGCAGATGGCGGAGAACGAGCCGCGCTACCCCGTGGTCGCCAACGACTGACCCGGCCGGGGCCGTTCAGGCCGCTTCCGGGCCCCTGAACGTGCGCCGGTAGGCGTTCGGGGTGGTGCCGAGGGCGCGGACGAACTGGTGGCGCAGGGCGGGCGCGGTGCCGAAGCCGGTGCGCCAGGCGATCGCGTCCATCGTCTCGTCCGTCGCCTCCAGCAACTGCTGCGCCAACAGCACCCGTTGACGCAGGATCCAGCGGTACGGCGTGGTCCCGGTCTCCTGCTGGAAGCGGCGGGCGAAGGTGCGCGGTGACATCAGGGCGCGGGCGGCGAGCTGTTCGACGGTGACCTCCTGGTCGAGGTGCTCCGCCATCCACACCAGCACCTCGCCGACCGTGTCGCACTGCGAGCGCGGCAACGGCCGCTCGATGTACTGGGCCTGGCCGCCGTCGCGGTGCGGCGGTACGACCATGCGCCGGGCGATGGCGTTGGCGACCTCCGGCCCCTGCTCCTTGCGCACGATGTGCAGACAGGCGTCGATGCCGGCGGCGGTACCGGCGGAGGTGATCACCGGGTCCGCGTCGACGTACAGCACGTCCGGTTCTACGACGATCTTCGGATACCGGCGGGCCAGCAGCTCCGCGTGATGCCAGTGCACCGCGCACCGCCGCCCGTCCAGCAGCCCGGCGGCGGCCAGCACGAACACGCCCGAGCAGACGCTGAGCACCCGGGCACCCCGGTCGACGGCCCGCCGTAGCGCGTCGAGCAGTTCCTCCGGGTACTCCCGGGCCGCGTAGGTCGCACCGGCCGGTACGGCGATCAGGTCCGCGCTCTCCAGCCGCTCCAGGCCGTGTTCGACGGCCAGCGAGAAGCCCGCGTGGGTGGAGAGCGTCGGCCCCTCCGCCGAGGCGACCGCGAAGTCGTAGACCGGCAGGCCCTCGTCGCTGCGGTCGAGGCCGAACACCTCGCAGACCACACCGAGTTCGAAGGGGTGCACACCGTTGAGCAGGACTACGGCCACGTTCCTGAGCATGCTGCCAGTGTGCGCCACGACTGGCAGGAAATCGAGGGTGTGCGGCAGTACTGCCACTCACGGTAAGGAGCGTAACGCGCGACAGTGGTGTCTATGAACACAGCCATGGACAACCTCATCGCCCTTCTGACCGTCCTCGGCATCTTCGCGGCCGTGGCCTTCCCGTCGCTGCTCGGCATCGCGCACGAGCGGCGCGTCGACCGTCAGATCCGGACCGCCCACCGGGTCATGCCGTCGTCACCACGACGGTGACCGACCACTCCTGAATGCCCTTGCAGGAGATCTTGTGCGGGGCGGTCGCGCACAGCGGCCGGGACGAGGTGAGCTTCACGGTCCCGGCCGATACCGCCTTGAACGCGTTGCTCGCGTCGCCGGGCCGGATCAGGATCCCGCTGTTGGTGGCCTCCAGGCCGCTGCCGGCGGTCTTGACCGGCGTCCAGGGCCGGGTGGCCGTACCGTCCAGCAGGATCCGCACGGTGTTGCCCGTCGTCAGGCAGAACGTGCCGTTGGTGTCGGTGGCGGCGAGGGTCTCCTTCGCCGTGCAGGCCGACCGGCTCTTGCCCGGCGTGGGGGACGAGGACGGCGACACGCTGCCGCTGCCGGTGTCGGACTTCGTGCCGCCGCAGCCCGTGAGGGCGAGCGCCAGGGTGGCGACGGCGAGGGACGGACCGAGAATCGATCGACGCATGAGGGGCCTCCTTTGCCCCTTTGACGTGTCACGGACGCATCCGGATCCCCTGTGAACTGTGAAGTATTCGTGGACATGACAGAGCGGCATGGCAGAGCGGCATGGCAGGGCGACATGACAGAGCCCCGGCCGCTGCGAGACGGCCGGGGCTCAGCTCATGAGGAGGTCAGCTGGTCGTGACGGCGGTGTCGTCGACGACGAAGCTGGTCTGGAGCGAGGAGTCCTCGACTCCGCTGAACTTCAGGGTGACGGTGGTGCCGGCGAAGGCCGACAGGCTGAAGGACTTCGCGACGTAACCGCTCGCCGCGTTGAGGTTGGAGTAGGTGGCCAGGGTGGTGGATCCGGCGGTGACCGTCAGCTTGTCGTAAGCCGTGCTGGTGCTGGTCTCGGCCGTGTCGATGTGCAGGTAGAAGGTGAAGGTCGTGCCCGTGCAGCCGGACGGGATCGTCACCGACTGGGACAGCGTGTCGGTGTGGGTCGAGCCGTAGCCGTCGAGCCAGGCGTAGTACGAGCCCGCGTGCGCCGACTCACTGCTGGAGTTGGTGATGACCCCGCTGCTCGCGGTCCAGGTCGTGTTGCCCGACTCGAAGCCCGCGTTGCCCAGGAGCTGGGACGAGGTGCAGGTGCCGGTGCCGGAGGTGCTGACCGTCCAGGTGAAGGAGGCCGAACCGGAGGCGCCGGTGGAGTCGGTCGCGGTCACCGTGACGGCGTAGGTGCCGGCGGTGGACGCGGTGCCGGAGATCAGACCGGTCGAGCTGCTGATCGACAGGCCGGTCGGCAGCCCGCTCGCGCTGTAGGTGAGGGTCGCGCTCGCGCTGTCGGTGGCCGAGATCTGCAGGCTGGCCGTGGCGCCGGTCACGGTGGACTGGCTGCCCGGGTTGGTGACGGTGACCGTGTTGCCGGTGCTGGTGCTTGAGGCGAAGGCGGTCGTGCCGTCGGGGGTGCCCCAGCCGGTCGGGCCGTCGTAGCCGGTGCCCGCGGTGCAGAAGTACGAGGTCGAGCAGGAGCCGTTGCTGCCGCTGGTGACGTCGTACAGGTTGCTGGTGTGGGAGTAGGGGTACTTCGCCGGGTAGTCGCTGGTGCCCGGGGTGCCCGCGAGGGCGTAGACGCCGGCGATGATCGGGGACGAGGCGCTGGTGCCGCCGTAGACCGCCCAGCCGGAACCGCCGTAGGTGTCGTAGACGGCCACGCCGGTGGCGGGGTCGGCGACGGCGGAGACGTCTGCCTCCATACGCTTGGTGCAGCCGGTGTCGGTCTGCCAGCTGGGCTTGGAGTCGTACGAGGAGCAGCCGGAGCCGGTGCCCTCGGTGCTGCTGGTGTTCCACACGGACTCGGTCCAGCCGCGGGTGCTGGACGACGTCGACAGGGCGGTGCCGCCGACGGCGGTCACGTACTGCGAGGTCGCCGGGTACTCGGCGCCGTAGCCGGAGTCACCCGCGGAGACGGTGATCGCGACACCCGGGTGCTTGAAGTACGAGGTGTCCTCGGAGGTCTGCGAGGAGGACTCGGAGCCGCCCCAGCTGTTGGAGACGAACTTCGCGCCCAGGGCCACGGCCTCGTTCTCGGCGGTGCCGAGGTCCGAGTCGGTCGCCGAACTGGCCTCGACCAGGATGATGTTGCAGTTCGGGCAGACCGCGCTGACCATGTCGATGTCGAGCGCTTCCTCGCCCGCCCAGCCACTGTCGTTCGTCGGCAGGGATGTGGTCGAGCCGGTCTGGCTGACCTGCTTGAAGCAGCCGCTGGCCACGGTGCAGGCCGACAGGCCGAAGTTGGAGCGGTAAGTGGCCAGGTCCGAGGCCGCGTTGGGGTCGTTGTACGCGTCGACCACCGCGACCGTGAGGCCGGAACCGCCGGTCGAGGGAAGCGCGTACGCGCTGTGCAGGTTGGCCGGGCTCAGGCCGGAGACGGCCGCGGCGGCGTCCGGGTGCACGGCGGCGGCCAGCTTCTGCTTGATGTCGGTGCGCCGCTGGGCGAAGCAGGACGCGTGACCGGGAGCCGCGGTCGCGCACAGGTGCTCGGTCGGCACCTTCTGCCCGGCCTTGCCGGTCGAGTGGACGGCCTGGGCCGCGGGGGCGGTCAGGGCCTTCGCGTTCTGGGTGACCTTGGAGACCTGGGCGGACTGGGTGGCGGCGTGGGGGGCCGTCTGCGCACCGGCCGGCGACGCGGCCACCAGGCCGAAGACGCTCAGGGCGAGGGCGGGGATGGCGGCTGTCAGCAGTCTTCGCAGACTCCGTTTTGGCGTTTCACGCATGGGGGTGCTGCCTCCGTCGTAGGAGAGGGGGGTTCCTCGGCGTTGGTGGCAGGCCTGTGACGCGCGTAGCGGCGGCGTTGAACGTCGTCATGGGCATGACACTTTGAACGTTCCGTGACGCTGTTGTGCGTGACATGACACAACGGCCAGAAGCTATCCGGGGCCGACGAGACCGGAACAGGTACGCCTCAAGAACTTTGCCGCTCCATAGGAGGTCCATGGACGGCCCATGGAGGCTCCATGGGCCGTCCGCGAAATAAGCGGCAGATAAAGGGGGCTCGGACGTCTTCCGGGGAGGCCTAGAAGTCCTCGTCGAGGTCGACCGTGCCCTCCACGGCGACCTGGTACGCCGACGGGCGGCGCTCGAAGAAGTTCGTCAGCTCCTGCACGCCCTGCAACTCCATGAAGGAGAAGGGGTTTTCGGAGCCGTAGACCGGGGCGAAGCCCAGCCGCTGGAGGCGCTGGTCCGCGACGCACTCCAGGTACTGGCGCATCGAGTCGGTGTTCATGCCCGGCAGACCCTCACCGCACAGGTCGCGCCCGAACTGCAGCTCCGCCTCCACTGCCTCCTTCAGCATGTCCGTGACCTGCTGCTGGAGTTGGTCGTCGAAGAGTTCCGGCTCCTCCTTGCGGACGGTGTCGACCACCTCGAAGGCGAAGCTCATGTGCATGGTCTCGTCGCGGAACACCCAGTTGGTGCCGGTCGCCAGACCGTGCAGGAGACCCCGGCTGCGGAACCAGTAGACGTACGCGAACGCCCCGTAGAAGAACAGCCCCTCGATGCACGCGGCGAAGCAGATCAGGTTGAGGAGGAAGCGGCGGCGGTCGGCCTGGGTCTGGAGGCTCTCCAGCTTCTCGACCTCGTTGATCCACTTGAAGCAGAACTCGGCCTTCTCGCGGATGGAGGGGATGTTCTCCACCGCGTCGAACGCCGCCGCCCTGTCCTCGGGGTTGGGGAGGTAGGTGTCCAGGAGCGTCAGGTAGAACTGGACGTGCACGGCCTCCTCGAAGAGCTGGCGGCTCAAGTAGAGCCTCGCCTCGGGGGAGTTGATGTGCTTGTACAGCGTCAGCACGAGGTTGTTCGCCACGATCGAGTCGCCCGTCGCGAAGAACGCGACCAGCCGGCCGATCATGTGCTGCTCGCCCGGCGTCAGCTTCGCGAGGTCGGCGACGTCCGAGTGGAGGTCGACCTCCTCGACGGTCCAGGTGTTCTTGATCGCGTCCCGGTAGCGCTCGTAGAAGTCGGGGTAGCGCATGGGGCGGAGGGTCAGCTCGAAACCCGGGTCGAGCAGGTTCTTAGGAGTCACAGCCTTGGCTTCGGTGGTCATTACTGGCAGGCCTCGCAGGACTCGGGGTTTTCCAGGGAGCAGGCGACCGCGTCTTCGTCGGGCGTCAACTGCTGTACGGGGATGGGGGTTTGGGTCTGTGCCTGGGCCGCGCGGGCGATCCTCGTCGCCGGGCGCGAGCGCAGGTAGTACGTCGTCTTCAGGCCCTGCTTCCAGGCGTACGCGTACATCGAGGAGAGCTTGCCGATCGTCGGCGTCTCCAGGAACAGGTTCAGGGACTGGGACTGGTCCAGGAACGGGGTGCGGGCGGCGGCCATGTCGATCAGGCCGCGCTGCGGGATCTCCCACGCGGTGCGGTACAACGCCTTTACGTCGGCCGGGATCCAAGTGAAGGCCTGCACCGAGCCGTTGGCGTCGCGCAGTGCCTCGCGGGTACGGGCGTCCCAGACGCCGAGCTGCTTCAACTCGTCGACCAGGTAGGAGTTGACCTGGAGGAACTCACCGGAGAGCGTCTCACGCTTGAACAGGTTGGAGACCTGCGGCTCGATGCACTCGTACACGCCCGCGATGGACGCGATGGTGGCGGTGGGGGCGATGGCCAGCAACAGGCTGTTGCGCATGCCGACTTGGGCGATACGTTCCCGCAGGGCCGTCCAGCGCTCGGGCCAGGTGAGTTCGACGTCGTAGTGGTCGGGGTGCAGGACGCCCCGGGTGGTACGGGTCTTCTCCCAGGCGGGGAGCGGGCCGTTGCGCTCGGCGAGGTCGGCGGAGGCCTCGTACGCGGCGAGCATGATGCGCTCGGCGATGCGCGTGGAAAGGGCCTTGGCCTGCGGGGAGTCGAAGGGGACGCGGAGTTTGAAGAAGACGTCCTGGAGGCCCATCGCGCCGAGGCCCACCGGGCGCCAGCGGGAGTTGGAGCGGCCCGCCTGCTCGGTCGGGTAGAAGTTGATGTCCACGACACGGTCGAGGAAGGTGACGGCGGTGCGGACCGTCTCGTCCAGCCGCTCCCAGTCGAGGTCACCGGTCGCCGTATTGACGAACGCGCCCAGGTTCACCGAACCCAGGTTGCAGACCGCCGTCTCGCCGTCGTTCGTGACCTCCAGGATCTCTGTGCAGAGGTTCGAGGAGTGGACGGTGTGGCCCGGCTCGGCCGTCTGGTTGGCGGTGCGGTTGGCCGCGTCCTTGAAGGTCATCCAGCCGTTGCCGGTCTGCGCGAGGGTGCGCATCATGCGGCCGTAGAGGTCACGGGCCGGGATGGTCTTCTTGGCCAGGCCCTGCGCCTCCGCCTTGCGGTAGGCCGCGTCGAACTCCGTACCCCACAGGTCGACCAGCTCGGGCACGTCGGCGGGGGAGAAGAGCGACCAGGTGCCGTCCTCGTTCACCCGGCGCATGAACTCGTCCGGGATCCAGTGCGCCAGGTTCAGGTTGTGCGTACGGCGGGCGTCCTCACCGGTGTTGTCCCGCAGCTCCAGGAACTCCTCGATGTCGGAGTGCCAGGTCTCCAGGTAGACCGCGGCGGCACCCTTGCGCCGGCCGCCCTGGTTCACCGCGGCGACCGAGGCGTCCAGCGTCTTCAGGAACGGGACGATGCCGTTGGAGTGCCCGTTCGTGCCGCGGATCAGCGAACCGCGGCTGCGGATGCGGGAGTACGAGAGTCCGATGCCACCGGCGTGCTTCGAGAGGCGGGCGACCTGGTGGTAGCGGTCGTAGATGGAGTCCAGCTCGTCCAGCGGGGAGTCGAGGAGGTAGCAGGACGACATCTGGGGGTGCCGGGTGCCGGAGTTGAAGAGGGTGGGGGAGGAGGGGAGGTAGTCGAGGCGGCTCATCAGGCGGTAGAGCGCGGCTACTTCGCCGAGCGCGCGGGTGCTGTCGTCCTCCGCCAGACCGGACGCCACGCGCAGCATGAAGTGCTGGGGGGTCTCGATCACCTTGCGGGTGATCGGGTGGCGCAGGAGGTAGCGGCTGTGCAGGGTGCGCAGGCCGAAGTAGCCGAAGCGGTCGTCGGCACCCTCATCGAAGGAGGCGGCGATCAGCGCGTCGAGGCGGGCCGCGTGCAGCGTCACGAACTCGGCGGTGCGGTCGGCGACGAGGCCCTCGCGGTGGCCCACGGCGACGGACTCGGTGAACGTCGTGACGCCCTGGGAGGCGGCCTCGGCGGCGATGCTGATCGTCAGCAGGCGGGCGGCGAGGCGGGAGTAGGCGGGGTCCTCGGAGATGAGGCCGGCCGCCGCCTCCGTGGCCAGTTCGCGCAGTTCCGTCACGTCCGCGTGCGCGGACCGGCCGCGCAACGTGGCGGCGGCGACCCGGCCGGGGTCGGCGTCGGGGAGGTCGGCGGTCAGCTCGGTCAGGGTCCGCAGGATCGCGGTACCGGGGCCGTCGGCGTCCTGAACGGCCGTTCCGGGAACGGTGGTTCCGAGAGCGTCGGTTCCGGTCGCGGTGTCCTCGGTCGCCTGGGTCGCTGATGCCGGCTCTGCTGGCGCGATGGTCACGGTGGGGCTCTCCCTCGCTCGGCACGGGGCCTTGCGGAGGGCAGGCGGCAGCTCGCGAGCACGGGGCGTCGCGTCCACCGGCCCACTCCACGAGGCCCGGACGTCATGCGCCCTGGCCGGGTGGCCGGGCGCGCCGTCGGCAGGTCCTCGGACTGGCCAGGCGTGCGTATGCACGCAAGTACACCGTTGCGGGACAGTTCCGGATTCGCACCGGATTCCCCTGCGGCGACAGCGAGCATGAGCATACATCTTGTGCCGGGCTGTCGTGGCACCCCCAGATGTTGTGTCGCGGCTGTTTCAGAGCGTCAACTCATAGGTGAGGAGAGTGATGTCGTCGAGCTCCGGGAGGGGTTTCCAGTCGCGGTCCGGGGTGCGGGTGAAACCGAGGCGTTCGTAGATGCGGTGGGCCGCGTGCATGGTGTGCTGGGTCGACAGGACGATGGCTGTGCAGGCTTCTGTGGCTCGGGCACGGTCGACGCAGGCGCGGACCAGGGCCTCGCCGGCGCCCTTGCCGCGGGCGTCGCGGGCGACCGCCAGCATCCGGATCTCGGCTTCGCCGGGGTGTGCGATGTCGGCCATGGGGCCGCCGGACGGGACGAAGGTCACTCCGCCGAGGAGGTGGTCGTCGTCGATTGCTACGAGGACGTCGGCTGCGGCGGCTCGTTTTGCTACGGCTCTCAACTCGCCGAGGTATTCGTCGCTTTCGCCGAAGTCCAGGAGGCCGTCTTGGAGGTAGGCCTGGGCGGTGATTTCGCCCAGGGGTTCGTATTCGGTGGGGTCTGCTCGGCGGATGAGGATGTTCATGTAGGTGAGTGTGTACGAAAAGCGGGCCGCCGAGGGGGTGCTCTCGGTGGCCCGCTGCGGGTCGTGTGTGGCTGGTCGCGCAGTTCCCCGCGCCCCTTAGGCGGGATCAGTGACCGGCGATCACAGGTGGCTCCTCCTTTACTCCCGGGTCGCCCGCGTCCGCCGTGTAGTCCCCGGGGCTTGTCTCGTCCACGCCCTCCGGGGCCTTGAACGCCTTCAACGCGAACGTGAGCACCACCGTCACCGCGACATTGAGCACGAACGCCGTCAGGCCGATGTAGCCGATCTCGCCGATGCCCGGGATCTCCTTCGCGGAGCCGCCGAAGTGGGACTGGGTCGGGGAGGCCACGCCGTAGGCCGCCAGGGTGCCGTAGATCATGCCGACCGCCCAGCCGGCGAGGAGGGCCCAGCGGTGGAACCAGCGGGTGAAGAGGCCGCCTACCAGGGACGGGAAGGTCTGGAGGATCCAGATGCCGCCGAGCAACTGGAAGTTGATCGCCACCGTCTTGTCCATCGTCAGGACGAAGGCCAGGGCGCCGACCTTCACCAGGAGGGAGACCAGCTTGGAGACCTTGGTCTCCTGGGCCGGGGTCGCGTCCGGGTTGATGAAGTCCTTGTAGATGTTGCGGGTGAAGAGGTTCGCCGCCGCGATGGACATGATCGCCGCCGGGACGAGCGCGCCGATGCCGATCGCCGCGAAGGCCACGCCCGCGAACCAGTCCGGGAACATGTCCTCGAACAGCTGCGGGATCGCCAACTGCCCGTTGGTGACCTTGACTCCGGCCGCGATCGCCATGAAGCCGAGCAGCGCGAGCAGGCCCAGCATCAGTGAATACAGCGGCAGGATCGTGGTGTTGCGGCGGATCACGTTGCGGCTTTTGGAGGAGAGCGTCGCCGTGATCGAGTGGGGGTACATGAAGAGCGCCAGTGCCGAGCCCAACGCCAGTGTGGCGTACGTCCATTGGCCCGCCGGTGCGGGGACGAGTCCGCCTGCCCCGGCCGCCTTGAACTTGGCGCCCGCCGCGCTGAAGATGTCGTCGAAGCCGCCGAGCTTGATCGGGATGTAGATGATCGCCACCGCGATGACGAGGTAGATCAGCCCGTCCTTCACGAACGCGATCAGCGCGGGGGCGCGCAGGCCGGACGAGTAGGTGTACGCGGCCAGCACACCGAACGCGATCAGCAGCGGCAGGTCCTTCACGAACCAGTTGGAGTTCGCGCTGCCGCCCACGCCCATGACGTCCAACACGGCCTGGATGCCCACCAGTTGGAGTGCGATGTAAGGCATGGTCGCCAGGATGCCGGTGACCGCCACCGCCAGCGACAGGCTCTTCGAGCCGAAGCGGCCCCGCACGAAGTCGGACGTGGTCACGTATCCGTGCTTGTGCGACACCGACCAGAGGCGGGGCAGGAACGTGAAGATCAAGGGGTAGACCAGGATCGTGTACGGCACCGCGAAGAAGCCGGCCGCGCCCGCCGCGTAGACCGCCGCCGGGACCGCCACGAACGTATACGCCGTGTAGAGGTCGCCGCCGAGCAGGAACCAGGTGACCCAGGTGCCGAACGACCGTCCGCCCAGGCCCCATTCGTCGAGGCTGTGCTCGTTGTCGGCCCGGCGCCAGCGCGCGGCGAGGAAGCCGAGGACCGTGACGGCCAGGAAGAAGAAGATGAAGACGCCGAGGGCGACGCCGTTCACGCCGTCGTTCACCGGTTACCTCCGTGGCGGGCCCGCTGGTCGCGCTGCCACAGCTTGTAGGCGGTCATCGTCAGTGCCGTGGAGATCAGCACCCACAGCATCTGGTACCAGTAGAAGAACGGGATGCCGATGAACGCCGGGTCCGTCTTGGCGTAGGAGCCGACCCAGAGCATCGCCACGAAGGGTGCGAGCAGGCAGACGGCGATGACGACGCGGACCGGTGTCACCACCGGCGCCGCCGCTTCGGGCGGAACTTCGGGTACCTCTGACATTTCGCGGCTCCGTCCCCTCACTGATCACCTGTGTAACGCGCAGGCAATGTAGGTCACGGAATCATCGCGGCGAAAGACCCCGTCCGCATATCGGTATGTCGATTTAGTGAAGGCCTGACATCGGTGTCAAAAGCAGGGGCAGGCAAGGGGCAGGTAGAGGTCGGGCGAGGGTCAGCAGCAGCGGAAGTCCCGCCTCGGGTCGGCCTCCTGGCGGTCCGTCCGCATCCGTTCGAAGGTGCGGCGGTCCGGGACGTCCGTGTCCGGGTGGTGCCGGCGTACGTGCGCGACATACCGCTCGTACGCCGACTCGTCCGTCAACTCCCGGACATACCAGCGCACTCCACCGGCCACTCCGCTAACCGCCCGTCCGAACGCCGACCACATCGCGCGCCGCCGCCTCCTGTTCCTTCTCCTCCCGGGTCGGGATCAGCCCGGCCGGTGCCACGATCCTCGACTCGACGTACGGCGTCTCGCTCAGCGAGGAGAGCGCCGGGCGGCGGACGTGTCGAACGCAGACGCGGAGGGCGTCCGTGATGACGACCACGACCAGCACGGCGAGAATGGCCGAAAGTACGCCGTCCACCGTGGAGTTGGTGACGACGGTGTGCATGTCGTCCATGCTCTTGGCGGGCGGCAGGACCTTGCCCGCGTCGATCGCGTCCTGGAACACGGACCGTTGCTTGAAGAAGCCGACCTTCGGGTCGCTGGAGAACACCTTCTGCCAGCTCGCGGTCAGGGTGACCGTCGCGTCCCAGACGAGCGGAATCCCCGTGATCCAGGCCCACTTGAGGCGGCCGGACTTCACCAGGAGGGTGGTGCAGACGGCCAGGGCGACGGCGGCCAGCAGCTGGTTGGAGATGCCGAAGATCGGGAAGAGCTGGTTGATCCCGCCGAGGGGTTCGTGGACGCCGACCCAGAGGAAGTAGCCCCACAGGGCGCACACGATCGCGCTCGTCAGTGCCAGGCCCGGCTTCCAACTCACCTTCCTGAAGGGGCGGTAGAGGTTGCCCAGCATGTCCTGGAGCATGAACCGGCCGACGCGCGTGCCCGCGTCCAGCGCGGTCAGGATGAACAGCGCCTCGAACATGATCGCGAAGTGGTACCAGAAGGCGCGCAGACTCCCGCCGGTGACCTTGGAGAAGATCTCCGAGACGCCGACCGCGAGGGTGGGCGCGCCGCCGGTGCGGGACAGCAGGCTGGCCTCGTCGACGTTCTTCGCGGCCTGCGCGAGGTCGGCGGGGGAGACGTGGTAACCCCAACTGCTCACCACCTGCGAGGCGTTCTGCACGGTCGTGCCGATCGCGCCCGAGGGGGCGTTCATCGCGAAGTACAGACCCGGGTCGATGATGCTCGCGGCGACCAGTGCCATGACGGCGACGGACGACTCCATCAGCATCGCGCCGTAGCCGATCACGCGGATCTGGGTTTCCTTCTGGATCATCTTCGGTGTCGTACCGCTGGAGATGAGCGAGTGGAAGCCGGACAGGGCGCCGCAGGCGATCGTGATGAAGACGAACGGGAAGAGGGAGCCGGCGAACACCGGGCCGTTGCCGTGCTTCGCGAAGTCGGTGACGGCTGGCATCTTCAGGGCGGGCAGGGCGACCACGACACCGATCGCGAGCAGGGCGATGGTGCCGATCTTCATGAAGGTGGAGAGGTAGTCGCGCGGGGCGAGCAGGGTCCAGACGGGGAGGATCGAGGCGACGAAGCCGTACGCCACCAGCCACACGACCAGGGTCGAGGGCGCGAGCGTGAACGCGCCGGCCCAGGACGACTCGGCGACCCAGCGGCCCGCGACCAGGGCGAGCAGCAGCAGGGCCACGCCGATGAGGGAGACCTCGGAGACGCGGCCGGGGCGGAGTACCCGTAGATAGAAGCCCATCAGCAGGGCGATCGGGATGGTCATGCCGATGGAGAAGGTGCCCCAGGGGGAGGAGGCCAGCGCGTTCACGACGACCAGGGCCAGCACGCCGAGCAGGATGATCATGATGGCGAAGGTGGCGAGGAGCGCGGCGGCGCCGCCGAAGGGGCCGATCTCCTCGCGGGCCATCTGGCCAAGTGACCTGCCGTCGCGCCGGGTTGAGAAGAACAGCACCACCATGTCCTGGACCGCGCCCGCGAAGACGACGCCCGCGATGATCCAGATCGTGCCGGGCAAGTAGCCCATCTGCGCGGCCAGTACGGGTCCGACGAGCGGTCCGGCGCCGGCGATCGCGGCGAAGTGGTGGCCCAGCAGGACGCGGCGGTCGGTGGGGTGGAAGTCGATGCCGTTGTCGAGGCGTTCGGCCGGGGTGGCCCGGGTGCCGTCGACCTTCAGAACCTTGTACGCGATGAACTTGGCGTAGAAGCGGTAGGCGATGGCGTACGAGCCGAGCGCGGCGGCGACCATCCAGGCCGCCGACACGTTCTCGCCCCGCGCCAGCGCGAGGACGGACCAGCCCGCCGCGGCGACGAGCGCGACGAGGGTCCAGACGACGATGGTTCGGACGTTCGCGGTACGCACCGGGGAGTCCTCCCGTCCATGCGGCGACGGGAGGAACGTAGAGCAACCCCGGTAACTCCGTAAGTCCCCTAGTCCTGTGGGCGCTTGAGTCGCGCCACGAACTTGTACCGGTCCCCCCGGTACACCGACCGCACCCACTCCACCGGCTTGCCCTCCTTGTCGAGGGAGTGGCGGGAGAGCATCAGCATGGGCAGGCCGACGTCGGTGCTGAGGAGGCCGGCCTCGCGCGGGGTGGCCAGGGAGGTCTCGATGGTCTCCTCGGCCTCGGCGAGATGGACGTCGTAGACCTCGGCCAACGCGGTGTACAGGGACGTGTACTTGACCAACGACCTGCGCAGGGCGGGGAAGCGCTTCGCGCTGAGGTGGGTCGTCTCGATGGCCATCGGTTCGGCGTTGGCCATGCGGAGGCGCTCGATGCGCAGGACCCGGCCGCCGGCGGTGATGTCGAGCAGGTCGGCGAGGGTGTCGTCGGCGGTGATGTAGCCGATGTCCAGGAGCTGAGAGGTGGGTTCGAGGCCCTGGGCGCGCATGTCCTCGGTGTACGAGGTGAGTTGGAGGGCCTGCGAGACCTTCGGCTTGGCGACGAACGTGCCCTTGCCCTGGATGCGCTCCAGGCGGCCCTCGACGACCAGTTCCTGAAGGGCCTGGCGGACGGTCGTGCGCGAGGTGTCGAACTCCGCGGCCAGGGTGCGCTCGGGCGGGACCGGCGTGCCGGGCGCCAGCGTTTCCGTCATGTCGAGCAGGTGTTTCTTCAGGCGGTAGTACTTCGGCACACGCGCGGTGCGGACGGTGGCCCCACCCTCGTTCTCCGCACTGCTGACCTCGGTGCTCATGCTCTGCCTTCCCGGCTCCGGACAAGGGTCACTTCGTGATCCCTTCTGTATACCGTCGCCGTCTCTTTTGGTCTAGTCCACAACGCCAAGTGGTCTAGCGGAAGAGAGTACTCCGGCGCGGTTGTTTTCGCTGCCTTCTTACTTAAAGGTTCCTGCATATGTAGGTCGCATAACGGCTGGTCAGAGGCGTTTCGTGAACTCTTGACAGGTCCTGTGGTCTGGTCCAAGCTCCCTCTACTGGTCTACACCATTGGTTCAGGTCCCGGCCCATGGGCGGGAGGTGTGGCAGGCATCCCTGAGGAGGGTGGCGTGAAGCGCAAGCTCATAGCCGCGATCGGTATCGCGGGCATGATGGTCTCCATCGCGGCGTGCGGGGGCAACGGCGACAAAGGCTCTTCGAACAGCGGCGCCGACGCCAAGGAGCTGACCGTCTGGCTCACCGTCGACGCGCAGAACAACTGGCCCCAGCTGGTGAAGGCGGCCGACGCGGCCGTGCAGAAGGCGCACCCCGGCGTCAAGATCAAGCACGAGTACTACGGCTGGCCGGACAAGAACACCAAGCTCGACGCGGTCCTCGCCACCGACAAGGCCCCCGACGTGGTCGAGATGGGCAACACCGAGATGCTGGGCTACATGGTCAAGGGCGCCTTCGCCCCCGTGGACCCGGCCAAGTTCACCAACTCCTCCGCCTGGCTCGACGGCCTCAAGGCCTCCGTGACCTACGACGGCAAGACCTACGGCGTCCCCTACTACGCCGGTGGCCGCGTCGCCAACTGGCGCAAGGACATCGCCGCTTCGGTCGGCATCAAGACGCCCCCGACGACGTACACCGAGCTGACCGCCGACCTGGACAAGATCCAGAAGAAGGAAGGCAGCAAGTTCAGCGCCTGGTACCAGCCCACCCGTGACTGGTACGCGGCCATGTCCTTCGTCTACGACGCCGGCGGCGCCATCGCCACCCAGTCCGGCAGCGAGTGGAAGGCCAGTCTCTCCTCGCCCGAGTCCGTCAAGGGGCTCAACGAGTGGAAGTCGGTCATCGACAAGTACATGCACGGCGACAAGACCAAGGACGAGTCCGACCGTTACATCGTCTACGGCCAGGGCAAGGCGTCCATGATCTTCGCCGCCGCGTGGGAGGGCGCGACCGCCGCCGACCCGAAGAACGACAAGACCGGCGGCAAGCTGAAGACCGGCCTCGTCAACTTCGTGATGCCCGGCCCGTCCGGCAAGAACATGCCCGTGTTCCTGGGCGGTTCGGACCTGGCCATCCCGGTCAAGTCCAAGGCGCAGGCCCTCGCCGCCGAGTGGATCAACGCTTTCACCGGTCCCTCCGGCCAGAAGGGCCTGATGGCCAAGGGCAACCTGCCGAACAACAAGACCGACCTCGCGACGCTGAAGAGCGACCCCGCGACGGCGGTCCCGGCCACCGCGGCCGAGTCCAACTGGTTCGTCCCGATGGCACCGGGCTGGGGCCAGGTCGAGAAGGCCCAGATCCTGCAGACCATGCTGCAGGACATCGGCACCGGCAAGCAGTCGGTCGAGGACGCCGCGAAGACCGCGGACACCGCGATCGACAAGGTCATCAACACCAAGTGAGCTGAGTGCAGGGCCCTGTTGGACCCGAGGTTTCCTCGGGTCGGGGCCCTGCCTCACGTACGGCCGTACGACCTGAGGGATCGCTGAGGAGCGCGCGATGAGTGCCGACACGACCACCCCCGCCAAGGTGCCGCCACAGCGGCAGGCGCCGCCACCGCGCGTCCCCGACGCGGCCCGCAGAAACCGGACGTCGAGAGCGGCCGGGATCCCCTGGCTGCTGCTCGCGCCCTGTCTGCTCATCCTCGCCCTGGTCATGGGCTATCCGCTGGTCCGCCTGGTCACGCTGTCCTTCCAGTCCTTCGGGCAGTCCCAGCTGTGGGGCTTCAAGCCCGCCGAGTGGGTCGGCTTCGACAACTTCTCCGGGGTCCTCGGCGACGGCGAGTTCTGGGGCGTCGTCGTCCGCACGATCGTCTTCGCGGCCGGCTCGGTCGTCTTCACGATGGTCGCCGGCATGGCACTCGCCCTGCTCCAGCAGAAGGTCTCCGGCTGGATGAAGACCCTCATCAACATTGTCCTGGTGGCCAGTTGGGGCATGCCGGTCATCGTCGCGACCACTGTCTTCAAGTGGCTCTTCGACTCCGACTACGGCATCTTCAACGCCCTGCTCAGCAGGCTGCCCGGCGTCGACATGATCGGCCACAACTGGTTCGCGAGCGGAACGCAGGGCCTCCTCGTCATCATGCTGCTGGTGGTGTGGGGCGCGGTGCCCTTCGTGGTGATCACCCTCAGCGCCGGACTCACCCAGGTCCCCCAGGAGTTGGAGGAGGCCGCTCGCCTCGACGGCGCCGGCGCGTGGGGCGTCTTCCGGTACGTCACCCTGCCCATCCTCAAGCCGATCATCGTGATGCTCACGACCCTGTCGGTGATCTGGGACATGGGCGTCTTCCCCCAGGTGTTCGTGATGCGCGGCGGCCACCCCGAGGCCGACTTCCAACTGCTGAGCACCTACTCGTACGACCGCGCGTTCGTCGTCAACGACTACGGGCAGGGCTCGGCGATCGCCCTGGTCACCGTGGTGCTGCTGCTCGGTGTCGTCGCCGTCTACATGCGCCAGATGCTTCAGATCGGAGAGGTCGAATGAGCGCGCTCACGACCGATGCGCCCCGGAGGACGAGCGGTGGGCGCCGGAAGTCCAAGCTCGGCTGGAACCTCGTCGGCCTGCTCGTCTTCGTCGTCGTCGGCTTCCCGCTCTACTGGATGCTCGACACGGCGTTCAAGCCGGCGCGGGACGCCATCGACCCGGACCCGAGCCTGCTGCCCACCGGCATCACACTCGACAACTTCCGCCGGGCGCTGGACATCGCCGACTTCTGGGGCCCGGTCGGCCGCAGCCTCATCGTGTCCCTGTCGGTGGTCGTGATCGGCGTGATCGTCGGCCTGCTGGCCGCGCTCGCCATCTCCCGCTTCGCCTTCCGGGGCCGCAAGATCGTGATCGTCGGCATCCTCGCGGTCCAGATGGTCCCGCTGGTCTCGATGATCATCCCAGTCTTCCTGCTCCTGAACGACCTCGACCAGTACGACAAGCTCTCCGGCCTGGTCATCACGTACCTGACCTTCATCCTCCCGTTCACGGTGTGGACCCTGCGCGGCTTCATCGTCAACATCCCGAAGGAGCTGGAGGAGGCGGCCATGGTCGACGGCTGCTCCCGCACCGGCGCCTTCATCCGCGTGGTCTTCCCCCTCCTGGCCCCCGGCATGGTGGCGACTTCGGTCTACGGCTTCATCCAGGCCTGGAACGAGTACCTCTACGCCCTCATGCTGCTCAGCCAGGAGCACCAGACGGCGACCGTCTGGCTCGGCAACTTCACCACCAAGCACGGCACCGAGTACGCCCCGATGATGGCCGGCGCCACGATGATGGCCGTGCCGATCGTCGTCCTCTTCCTCATCGTCCAGCGCAAGATGGCCGCGGGGCTGACCGCCGGCGCTGTGAAGGGATAACGCCAACCGATGACGACATTCGCCAGCGGTACCGACACCTTGACGCGCGACGCCCTCACCGTCCTGCAGCCCGGCTTCCCCGGCACCACGGCCCCCGACTGGCTGCTGAGGCGCCTCGGCGAAGGCCTGGCCTCGGTCGGCCTGTTCGGCCGCAACATCGCGTCACCCGAGCAACTCTCCGCTCTGACCGCCCAGTTGCGGTCCGAACGGGACGACGTACTGGTCGCGATCGACGAGGAGGGCGGAGACGTCACGCGCCTTGAGGTGCGGACGGGCTCGTCCTTCCCGGGCAACCACGCGCTGGGCGCGGTGGACGACGTGGACCTGACGCGGGCGGTGGCCCACGAACTGGGCCGCAGACTCGCCGCCTGCGGAGTGAACCTGAACTGGGCCCCCTCCGCCGACGTCAACTCCAACCCCTCCAACCCGGTCATCGGCGTCCGCTCCTTCGGCTCCGACCCGGAACTGGTCGCCCGGCACACGGCCGCCTACGTCACCGGCCTCCAGTCGGCGGGCGTCGCCGCCTGCACGAAACACTTCCCGGGCCACGGCGACACGGCCGTCGACTCCCACCACGCGCTGCCGCGCATCGACGCGGAGTCCTCGGTCCTGGACCGGCGCGAACTGCTCCCGTTCCGCGCGGCCATCACCGCCGGCACCCGCGCGGTGATGAGCGCCCACATCCTGGTCCCCACCCTGGACCCGGACCGCCCGGCCACCCTCTCCCTCCGCATCCTGACCGACCTCCTCCGCGGCCGACTCGGCTACGACGGTCTCATCGTCACCGACGGCATGGAAATGCAGGCCATCGCCGCCACCTACGGCATCGAACGCGGCAGCGTCCTGGCGATCGCCGCCGGCGCCGACGCGATCTGCGTGGGCGGAGGCCTCGCGGACGACGAGACGGTACGACGGCTGCGGGACGCGCTGGTGGGAGCGGTGCGCGCGGGCGACCTCCCGGAGGAACGCCTGGCCGAAGCGGCCGAGCGGGTACGGGCGTTGGCCCGGTGGACGGCTTCGGCGCCGGCGCCGGCCGCGGAGGAGGCCTCCGCCCCCGCACCGGACGTGACGCGCGTCGACATCGGTCTGGTGGCCGCCCGCCGGGCCCGCACGGCCACCGGCGCCGAAGGCTTCACCCCCCTCACCGAACCGCCGTACGTCGCCCTTCTCACCCCCGTCGCCAACATCGCCGTCGGCGACGAGACACCCTGGGGTGTGGGTGTCGAGCTGGCCAGGAGGCTGCCCGGTACGGAGACGGGGAACTTCGCCGGCGAGGACGCGGGGGCCGCGGTGCTGGCGGCGGCCGGGACGCGGCGCATCGTGGCCGTGGTCCGGGACGAACACCGGCATCCGTGGATGGCGGCGACCCTCGACACCGTGCTGGCGGCCCGGCCCGACACCGTCGTGGTCGAGATGGGCGTACCGCAGGCCGCTCCCCGAGGCGCCCTCCACATCGCCACCCACGGCGCGGCCCGCGTCTGCGGACAGGCGGCGGCGGAGGTCATCGCGGGGGCGTGACCACGAGCCGGGGGAGCGACCCCGACCGGGGGAACACCCCCGAACACACCGGTGCCGGGCCCTCCACGAGGGGGCCCGGCACCGGCGTACAACCACGGAACCCGCGCCTCAGATCCCCTGCCAGTCGGGCTTGTTGACGAACGTGTGCCGGAAATAGTCCGCGAGCTTCAGCTTGGACGCGGCGCCCTCGTCGACCACGACCGTCGCATGCCGGTGCAACTGCAGTGCCGACGCCGGGCACACCGCGGCCACCGGTCCCTCCACGGTCGCGGCGACCGCGTCCGCCTTGCCCTCGCCGGTCGCGAGCAGCACCAGGTGCCGGGCCTCCAGGATCGTGCCGATGCCCTGCGTGATGACGTGGTGCGGGACCTGCTCGATGTCACCGTCGAAGAACCGCGCGTTGTCCACCCGCGTCTGCTCGGTCAGCGTCTTGATCCGCGTCCGCGAGGCCAGCGACGAACACGGCTCGTTGAACCCGATGTGCCCGTCGGTCCCGATCCCCAGCACCTGGAGATCCACCCCGCCGGCCTCGCCCAGCGCCCGGTCGTACGCCTCGCACGCCCCCTGCACGTCCTCGGCTGTCCCGTCCGGCCCGAGGAACGCGTCGGTCCCGACCCCGAGCGGCTCCAGCACCTCGCGCCGCAGCACCGAGCGGTACGACTCCGGATGCTCGGCGGGCAGCCCCACGTACTCGTCGAGCTGGGCTATCCGCGCCCGCGAGGTGTCCGCGACCCCGGCGCGGACCTTCGCCGCCAGCGCCTCGTAGATGGGCAGCGGCGTCGACCCGGTGGCCACGCCGAGAAGGGCGTCCGGCTTGCGCCGGAGCAGCTGTGCCATGGCCTCGGCGATCAGCTCGCCGCCCGACTTGGCGTCCGGAACGATGACAACTTCCACGCTGGGCCTGCCGTTCTGAAGAGAACCATGTGGTTTAGACCAATCGTGGGTCAATCTAACAGAATCGGTTCCGCCCTCCCAGGGTGATCCGTGTCCCACCACCCCGCACGGGCACCGCCGTGGAAGAAGGGGTGAAATGGACACCGCACCACAGCCGCGACCGACCTCCGGAGGACCCCGCATGACCGCCACGACCCCGGCTCCCCAGAACGAACTCCCCGGCCGGATCATGGCCGGCGAGATGGCCGAACAGCCCGCCGTCCTGCGCCGCATCCTGGACGAGGGCGCCCCGCGCATCCGGCAGGTCGCCCAGGAGGTGGCCGCCCGCAGGCCCCGCTTCGTGCTCCTCACCGCCCGCGGCACCTCCGACAACGCCGCCCTCTACGCCAAGTACCTCCTGGAGATCCGCCTCGGCCTGCCCTGCGGACTCACCTCGATGTCGACGACCACGGCCTACGGCGCCCGCCCCGACCTGACCGACGTCCTCGTCGTCACCGTCAGTCAGTCCGGCGGCTCCCCGGACCTGGTGGCCTCGACCCGCGCCGCCCGCGAGGCCGGCGCGATCACGGTCGCCGTGACCAACAACCCGGACTCGCCGCTGGCCGCCGTATCCGAGTACCACATCGACATCATGGCCGGACCGGAGAAGGCCCTCCCCGCGACCAAGACGTATACGGCCTCCCTCCTCGCGCTCTATCTCTTCGTCGAGGGTCTTCGCGGCGGCGACGGCGCGGCGGCCAAGGCACTGCCCGACCTCGCCGAGCAGCTCCTCGCCCGGCAGGACGAGATCCGCACCCTCGCCTCCCGCTACCGCTTCGCCGAACGCATGGTCATCACCTCCCGCGGCTACGGCTATCCCACGGCGAAGGAAGCCGCCCTCAAGCTGATGGAGACCAGCTACATCCCCGCCCTCGCCTACTCCGGCGCCGACCTCCTGCACGGCCCCCTCGCCATGGTCGACAACGTCTCCCCGGTCATCGCGGTCGTCACCGACGGCAAGGGCGGCACCGCCCTCCAGCCCGTGCTCGACCGGCTCCGCGGCCGGGGCGCCGACCTCGTCGTCATCGGCCCGGCCGGCCAGGTCGAACAGGCCTCGGCCGGCTTCGTCCTGCCCGTCGAGGGCGTCCCCGAGGAACTCCAGCCCGTCCTGGAGATCCTCCCGCTGCAACTCCTCGCCTACGAGGTCACCATCGCCCGCGGCCAGGACCCCGACGCGCCCCGCGCCCTTGCCAAGGTGACGGAGACCCGCTGAGTCCCCATGTGCCGGCCGTGGAAATTCCCATGACCAATCAGTCCCGCACAGGACCCGACACGGTTAGGCTTTCCCACAGCCTTCAAAGCATGGACACCGAATGTGGTCTAGTCCACAATGTGTCAGTGACGCAAGCCTCCGTCTTCCCCGCACAGGAAGACGGACCGAGGAACCGAGGCTCTCTGCCCTGACTGCCCCGGCTCCTCATCCATCGGCCGATCGGGACCGCACACCCCGTGGCCGTTGCTGCTCCGGGCTGCGGTGCCGGGAGGGTCGAGGGTCCCTCCCAGGCGCCGCGGCCCGCGGGTGTTTTTAGGACAGGTACAGACCGGCGGGTACGCTCGCACACGTGCCCTCCATGAACGAACTCGTACGCCAGCACACCGCACTCGACGACTCCGACCTCGAGTGGCTCCACCTGCTGGTCTCGGAGTGGCAGCTGCTCTCCGACCTCTCCTTCGCCGACCTGGTCCTGTGGGTCCCCACGCGCGACGGCACCCGCTATGTCTCCGTCGCCCAGATGCGGCCGAACACCGGCCCCACCTCCTACCAGGACGACATGGTCGGCCACCTCGTCCCCCGTGGCCGCCGCCCCATGCTGGACGCGGCCCTGGACGAGGGCCGGATCGTGCGCGAGGGCGACCCGGAGTGGCGCGAAGAGGTCCCGGTCCGTGTCGAGTCGATTCCGGTACGACGGGAGGGACGCGTCCTGGGTGTCATCGCGCGCAACACCAACCTGCTCACCGTGCGCACCCCGAGCCGCCTCGAACTCACCTACCTGCAGAGCGCGTCCGACCTCGCGCAGATGATCGCGGCCGGTTCCTTCCCGTTCCCGAACCAGCAGGTCGACATGGACGCCTCGCCGCGCGTCGGCGACGGACTGATCCGGCTCGACGGCGACGGCATCGTGCAGTACGCCTCGCCCAACGCCCTGTCGGCGTATCACCGGATGGGCCTCGCCACCGACCTCGTCGGCCAGCCGCTGGGCACGACCACCGCCGAACTCGCCCCCACCCGGGGCCCGGTGGACGAGGCGCTCGCCAAGCTCGCCAGCGGCTGGGCGCCGCGCGAGTTCGAGATCGAGGCGCGCGACGGGGTGATCCAGTTCCGGGCGATCCCGCTCAAACCCAAGGGCACCCGCATCGGTTCACTGGTGCTGCTCCGGGACGTCACCGAACTGCGGCGCCGCGAGCGGGAGTTGATCACCAAGGACGCGACCATCCGGGAGATCCACCACCGGGTGAAGAACAACCTCCAGACGGTCGCCGCCCTGTTGCGACTCCAGGCCCGCCGGATCGACTCCGAGCGCGGCCGGGAGGCGCTGGAGGAGGCCGTACGGCGGGTCGGTTCGATCGCGATCGTGCACGAGACGCTGTCCCAGAACCTGGACGAGCGTGTGGAGTTCGACGAGATCGCCGACCGGGTGCTCGCGATGGTCGCCGAGATCTCCCCGGGCAAGGTCACCGGCCGGCGCAGCGGACGCTTCGGAATACTGGACGCCGAGGTCGCGACCCCGCTCTCCATGGTGCTCACCGAGATCCTGCAGAACGCCCTGGAACACGGCTTCCGCGAGGGCGAGACCGGCACCGTCGAGGTCTCGGCCGTCCGCGGCGGCACTTCGAAGGACGCCCGCCTTCTCGTCACCGTGCAGGACGACGGCGTAGGACTCCCCGAAGGCTTCGACCCGCACCGCTCGGGCAATCTGGGTCTGCAGATCGTACGGACGCTGGTGGAAGGCGAGTTGGGCGGCACGTTCGACATGGTGGCGGGGCCGGAGCGGGGGACCCGGGTGATCCTGGACGTGCCGGTGCAGGCGCACAAGTGACGTACGCGCGCCTGTGATTGCAGCAAAGAGCCCCGGATCACTGGGTGATCCGGGGCCAGTCGCTCGTTGCTATGCGCAATCGGGGGTACTGCGCGCTGCGGCTCGGGGGCGGGAGATGCGTACGCGCTGTACGCGCCGCCAAGCTCAGGCTGTTAGCGGGGTGAACGTCAGGCGGAGGCCTGACGGGCACGGTTGCGAGCGGCGCGGCGCTTCATGGCGCGGCGCTCGTCCTCGCTGAGACCACCCCAGACGCCGGAGTCCTGGCCGGACTCGAGCGCCCACTGCAGACACTGATCCATAACGGGGCAGCGACGGCAGACGGCCTTGGCTTCCTCGATCTGCAGCAGCGCAGGACCGGTGTTGCCGATGGGGAAGAAGAGCTCGGGGTCTTCCTCGCGGCAAACGGCGTTGTGACGCCAGTCCATGGCTGCTACCTCTCCTTGGTATTACGTGCGGGTTGCTTGTGAATGTGAACGCTTTCACGAATCCCTCAACAAGTGAAGGGCCGAACGCCAGGTTCGCTGACGGGGTCCTGTGGATTGAAGAGGGGTTCCGGTGATCCGTGGAGGCCGGTGTTGCGGGCCGTCTCGATCGCCACGTAGAGACTCGCAAACCTCAGCGGCGGATACAACCCCTACCGGAAAGTTTTTTTTGATTCCTCGGTGTCGACTAGGTCACAGCCGTACTTCCATGGGGTGGACCCTGGTCTAAACGTTCGAGTGAAAGGACTTCAGCCCTTTCTGCTCACACAATCACACGCAGTGCACGGCGTACGCCTGTGAACGTCACGCTCGTACGCAGTCCGAGGTGGTCGCCGTCCATCTGGAGGGGCAACGGGACCTTCGAATGCAAGGTGAACTCACTCAGGTCGTGCAGAGCCGCAGCGTGCCTGCCGTGGGGTCCACGCTCGGGGGACGAAGTGAGCAACTGGGTGCCATACCGGGCAACCGCGGCGCTGGACAGACGGGTGAGACCGAGTACGTCGAGTCCTTTATCGAACGACGCCTTAGGTGACGTGTACATCGGGCGATTGCCCAGGTAAGTCCAGGGGGTCGTGTTCGAGACTATGGCCAGTACGAGATCGGTGACCGGGTCCTCGCCGGGCTGCTCCAGGGTGATCGTCCCGTGTCTGCGGTGCTGCTCACCGAGGAACTGCCGGACCACCTGGCGCACGTAGAGCGCGTGCGTGGACTTCTTGCCCTGCTCACGCTGCTGTTCGACCCGCCCGACCACCCCCGCGTCGAATCCGAGCCCCGCGTTGAAGGTGAACCAGCGGGACGGCACGGCCTCGTCCTCGGTGCCGGGCGTCCCGGAGGTCAGCCCGAGGCCGACCGTGCGCTCGCGGCCCTCGCGCAGGGCGTCCAGGATGGCGCCGGTGGCCTCCACGGCGTCGTTGGGCAGGCCCAGGGCGCGGGCGAAGACGTTGGTGGAGCCGCCGGGGACCACGGCGAGGCCGGGGAGGCGCTCCGGGTCGGGGCCGGTGTGCAGCAGGCCGTTGACCACCTCGTTGACGGTGCCGTCGCCGCCGAGGGCCACGACCAGGTCGACGTTCCCGCTCTCCACGGCCTGCCGGCCCAGGTCGCGGGCGTGGCCTCGGTACTCCGTGGTGACCGCCTCGAGTTTCATCTCGCTGGCGAGCGCGTGGAGCAGGACGTCGCGCGTACGTGCGCTTGTGGTGGTTGCCGCCGGATTGACCACGAGAAGTGCACGCATGAGTTGCAGCGTACCTACTGGGGGGTACTCGTCCCATACCGAGGTAGGCGTTGGGTAAGAGGAGACGGCGTGAGCCTGAACACCTGGGGCCCTTTCCCGAGGGCTACCCTTCTGGGGTGAGCGCTGAGCAGACCCCCGCCCCGGAGACCGACGGCCCCGACGGACCCCGTCCGCGCCGCCTGACCTACGCGGCGCTCCTCGTCGCGCTGGAGGGTCTGGCCCCGGCCGTCGCCGGGGTGTGGATGCTCGTCCTGGGTCTCACCGGCGAGCCGGACGACCGGCAGCAGGCCGTGACCGGTGGCGTGACCCTGGCGGTGCTCGCGCTGCTGCCGCTGCTCGCCGCGCGCGGGCTGCTCGGCCGGCGCGGCTGGAGCCGGGGCCCGGCCGTCATCACCCAGGTCATGGCGCTGCCCTTGGCCTACAACCTGCTCCAGGCCGACAGCGTGGCCATCCCGGCCGGTATCGCCCTCGCGGTGGTCGCGATCGCCTCGCTGGTGCTGCTGGTGAACCCGGCGACGACACAGGCCCTCGGAATCCGAGGGCCCGGTCGTACCGAGGAGCCGAAGAGCTGACCTCGGCGGAGGCCTATTCCTCGACGAGGAGCCTCTCCCGCAGCTGGGCCAGTGTCCGGGCCAGCAGCCGGGACACGTGCATCTGCGAGATGCCGACCTCCTGCGCGATCTGCGACTGCGTCATGTTGCCGAAGAACCGGAGCAGCAGAATCCGCTTCTCCCGGGGCGGCAGGTCCTCCAGGAGCGGCTTGAGCGACTCCCGGTACTCGACGCCCTCCAGAGCCTCGTCGTAGGCGCCCAGCGTGTCCGCGACCGCCGGGGACTCGTCGTCCGTGTCGGGGACGTCCAGGGACAGCGTGGAGTAGGCATTCGCCGACTCCAGGCCCTCCAGGACCTCCTCCTCGGAGATGCCCAGCTTCTCGGCCAGCTCGTGGACCGTGGGGGAACGGCCGTGCCGCTGCGAGAGCTCCGCCGTCGCCGTGGTCAGCGAGAGGCGCAGCTCCTGGAGCCTGCGCGGGACGCGCACCGCCCAGCCCTTGTCGCGGAAGTGCCGCTTGATCTCGCCGACGACCGTCGGGGTCGCGTACGTCGAGAACTCGACGCCGCGCTCCGGGTCGAAGCGGTCGACCGACTTGATCAGGCCGATGGTGGCGACCTGGGTCAGGTCGTCCAGCGGCTCGCCGCGGTTGCGGAAGCGGCGCGCGAGGTGCTCGACGAGCGGCAGGTGCATACGGACCAGCCGGTTGCGCAGCTCCGCGTACTCGACGCTGCCGTCCTTGAGGGTGCGCAGCTCGATGAAGAGGGCGCGCGCTCCGCTGCGGTCCTCGTGCCGCGTGCTGTGCACGCTCGGTGTGCTCTGCACGCTGTCCTCGGCGTTTCGCTCGTGCTCGCTCATCGTCCCGCCCGTCGCCCTTCCCCGAGCTGTCGCCTCCTCCCCCGCGCTCGACCCAGCCTGAGCGGAGGGACCCCCGGGTGCGGGGGAGACCCCACCAATACGCACAGCACCGTCCTGCTCACGTTGACCGTCGTCCGTCAAACCGGCCTCCGAGGGTTCTTCCTCCGGGTGCGGCCGGGCCTGTTCCGGGATTCCGCCGCGCGGCACGAGGGGGCTGCCGTCCGCCGTGAGGCGGGATGTGCCCGGGCCGCCCTCGGCCGGCGGCTCCCGTGTGCCGCGCTCTTCGTCCCGCACCGGCCCGTCCCCGTTCCTCACGCCGGCCCGGGTCCCGCGCCGCGCTGTTTGTAGAGGCTGATCGAAACGGTTTTGTCCTCGTCGACCGCCGATGAGACCTTGCCCGCCAGGGCCGAGAGCACGGTCCAGGCGAAGGTGTCGCGCGAGGGGGCGTGACCGTCCGTCGTCGGGGCGGAGACGGTGACTTCGAGCGAGTCGTCCACGAGGCGGAAGACACAGCTGAGCACCGAGCCCGGCACGGCCTGCTGGAGCAGGATCGCGCAGGCCTCGTCCACCGCGATGCGGAGGTCCTCGATCTCGTCGAGGGTGAAGTCCAAACGGGCCGCGAGGCCGGCCGTGGCCGTACGCAGCACCGACAGGTAGGCACCCGCAGCCGGCAGCCGGACTTCCACGAAGTCCTGGGTCGCGGGCTCGCCTGCGATCTGGGACACCCTCACCTCCAAGGTGGTACAAGCTCTTTCGGGGGCCCAGGGGTCGCCCCCCGGGGTAACGCGATACTTGGTTCAGCGGTGACGCTACCGCGCTCCGAACTTTTCTGTCCCCGGGACCCCAACCCCACGCTGTCACTCATAGTAAACCTACGGATACGCTCCGTGGCTAGGGGTCCTGCGGGCCCAATTGGGAAGAGCGCGCGCCGGGTTGACGTACCCAGACGTCAGACGGTCGAACCGTCGAAACCGGCGGTCGGATTACGGCGTCACAGGAGGACGTGGTCGACGAAGCACCAGCGCCAGCTCTCCCCGGGCTCGAACGTCCGCATCACCGGATGCCCGGAGTCCTTGTGATGTGCTGTGGCGTGGCGGGCGGGCGAGGAGTCGCAGCAGGCGACATGGCCGCAGAAGAGACACAGTCGCAACTGCACCGGGTGGGTGCCGGCCGCCAGACACTCAAGACAGGTCTCGCTCTGCGGCCCCGGCTCCGGGAGCGGCAGCGCGTCGGCGTGCGTGCACTGTTTCATGATTGCCAGATTACGACGGCTGTGCGGTTGGCCGCGCGGAAAAACGAGGGCGGGCGAGGACGATGGACGTGATGCCACTGCTGTTGCTGGTGGCGGGAAGCGCGGTGGTGGCCGCCGCGGCCCGGCGCACCCCGGTACCGGCACCGCTGCTCCTGGTCGCGGTCGGGCTGGTCGTCTCGTACGTCCCCGGGGTGCCCGACTACACCCTCGACCCGGAGGTCGTGCTGCCGCTGCTGCTGCCCCCGCTGCTGTACACCTCGGCCACCGACAGCTCGTACCTCGACCTGCGGGCCCAAGTGCGGCCCGTGGCACTGCTGTCGGTCGGCTACGTGCTCTTCGCCACGTTCGTCGTCGGCTGGGCCGCGTACCTGATCGTGCCGGGGCTGCCGCTGACCGCGGCGCTGGTGCTGGGCGCGGTGGTGGCGCCGCCGGACGCGGTCGCGGCGACGGCGGTGGCCCGCCGGGTCGGACTGCCCTCGCGGATCACGACGATCCTCCAGGGCGAGTCCCTGCTGAACGACGCGACCGCGATCACCGCCTACAAGGTGGCCCTCGCGGCGGCGGTCGGCGAGGGCGCCACCTGGGCCGGCGGTATCTGGGAGTTCCTGCTCGCGGCCGTCGGCGGTGTCGGCGTCGGCCTGATCATGATGGTGCCGATCCACTGGCTGCGCACGCACCTCAAGGAGGCGCTCCTGCAGAACACGCTCTCCCTGCTGATCCCGTTCGTCGCCTACGCGGTCGCCGAGCAGGTGCACGCCTCCGGGGTGCTCGCCGTCGTGGTCGTGGCGTTGTATCTGGGCCACCGCGCGTGGGAGGTCGATTTCGCGACCCGTCTCCAGGAGGAGGCGGTGTGGAAGATGGTCGCCTTCGTCCTGGAGTCGGCGGTGTTCGCGCTGATCGGGCTGCAACTGCCGGTGGTCCTCAAGGGACTTGGCGAGTACCGGGGCCTGGACGCCGCCTGGTACGCGATCGCGGTCTTCCTGGTGGTCGTCGTGACCCGGTTCGTGTGGGTGTACCCGGCGGCCTTCCTGCCCCGCATGCTCTCGGCGCGGATCAGGGAACGCGAGGACAACCCCACCTGGAAGGGGGCGATGACCACCGCGTGGGCCGGCATGAGAGGCGTGGTCTCGCTCGCCATCGCCTTCTCGATCCCGCTCACCGTGCACGGCGGCGGCGCCTTCCCGCAGCGCAACCTCATCCTGTTCCTGACCTTCACGACGGTCATCGGGACCCTGGTGGTGCAGGGGCTGAGCCTGCCCCCGATCATCCGGCTGCTGAGATTCCCCGGGCGCGACCAGCAGGCCGAGACGCTCGCGGAGGCCAACGCCCAGGCGCAGGCGTCCCGAGTCGCCGAAAAACGCCTGGAGGCCCTCCTGGAGGACGAACGCAACGCCCTGCCCCCTCCGCTCGCCGACCGCCTCCACGAGGTCCTGGAGCGCCGCCGCAACGCCGTCTGGGAGCGCCTGGGCGCCACCAACCCCGTCACCGGCGAGACCGTCGACGACACCTACCGCCGCCTGTCCCGCGAGATGATCAGCGCCGAACGCTCGATGTTCGTCCGCCTGCGCGACGGCCGCTACATCGACGACGAGATGCTCCGCACCCTGCTGCGCAGGCTGGACCTGGAGGAGGCGGCGGCCTATCGGGAGGCGGCCTAGCGATCGTCGGGGCCCGGCGTCCTACGGGAACGGCCGCCCGGTGACGATCGCTCCAACCGTGCTCCCGCGCGGGAACGCGCCCTCGTCGGCCAGCGCGACAAGTCCGTAGAGCAACTTGGCGACATAGAGACGCTCGACGGGCAGTCCGTGCCGGTCCTCGAAGTCCTGGGCGAAGGCGTCGAGTTCGGTCGGCACGCGCGCGTAGCCCCCGAAATGGAAGCGGTCGTCGAGTGACCAGTCGCCCCGTCGGCCACCGAAAGTGTGCCGTTGCAGGCTCTCTATGTCGGCGGTCAGGAAGCCGCCCTTGAGGACCGGTATCCCCAAGGCGCGCTGGTCGGGGGCGAGTCCGGCGGCCAGTCCGGCCAGCGTGCCGCCGGTCCCGCAGGCGAGGGCGACGACATCGACGTCGGCACGCGCGCGCAGTTCCTCACCCAGGGCCCGGCAGCCGCGTACGGCAAGGGAGTTGCTGCCGCCCTCGGGGACGACGTACGCGTCCTCCGCGTCCACCGCGCGCAGGAGGCCGGCCAGCGTCTCCGGTTCCGTCTTGCGCCGGTAGGTCGACCTGTCGACGAAGTGGAGGCGCATCCCGTCGGCCGCGCACCGGGCCAGCGACGGATTGAGCGGGCGGTCCGCCAGCTCCTGGCCGCGGACCACACCGACCGTGCGCAGACCCAGGAGGCGGCCCGCGGCGGCGGTGGCGCGCAGGTGGTTGGAGTAGGCGCCGCCGAACGTGACGACCGTACGTCCGGCCGCCGCCGTGAGGTTCGGCGCGAGCTTGCGCCACTTGTTGCCGATCAGGTCCGGGTGGATCAGGTCGTCCCGCTTCAGCAGCAGCCGGATGCCGTGCCGGCCGAAACGCCCGTCCGCGATCTCCTGCACCGGCGAGGGGAGCCGGGGCCGCAGGGCGGCGAGGTCGGGGCTGGTCACGGCACCATTGTCACCCAGGTCGCCGGTGTCACCCGGGGGTCACTTCAGCCGGTCGCGGACCCGCTCGCGCAGCCAGTCCATCGTGAACCCGCGCGGGTCCACCTTTCCGGGCTGCCACTCCAGGTGGCCGATCACCGACCGCTCCGACCAGCCGTGGTGGCGGCAGAGCGCCGCGCAGACCTTCTCGATCGTCTCCAACTGGGCCTCGGGCCAGGGGTCCTCGCCGTCGCCGAGGTTCTCGCACTCGAAGCCGTAGAAGTGCCGGTTGCCGTCGGTGTTGGCCTCGTTGTCGTGCGGCAGCGCCTTCTCGGCGATCACCGCGCGCAGGACGTCGTCGTCGCCGAGGCCCGCGTGGTTGGCGCGGCCGTAGCCGACCAGGTGGAGGGTGCCGTCCTTGGTGATGACGCCGTGGCACAGCGGGCCGGGCAGGTCGGGGCGGCCCTCGCGGCACAGCTCCACCGTGCCCGCGCTGCCCTTGGTGACCGTGTGGTGGATCATCACGCCGTGGACGGGGCCCCACGGGCCCTTGTGGTTGCGGTTGTGGTGCTCCCAGTCGCCGACCTCGACGACGGTGACGCCCTCCGCTCGCAGGCCGGCCAGGAAACCGCCCGCGGACATGGGTGAGGCCATGAACGCCTCCTTCGCACTGTGCGACGGCCGACGTGCACGGCCGCCTGTTATCGCTGCTTGTACCGAAAAAATCCAGTACGTACGACTTGTTCGTACGGCGTGCGAGCCGATCCGGACAACGGAGGCACCGGCAGCCACTCGAACAGCATTCGACCCAAATGGCCCCCGTGCCCAGCTGTTGAAGATCCATTCCCGCTCTTTCGGGTAATAGCATCTGCACGCTCCGTGAGGAAGGCTGGTGCGCGAGAACGATGCCGGGCGCACCCGTGCCCGGCATGAATGGGGAGGGCATTTCTCTATGTCGGTAGGCGAAGAGGTCCGCGCGGAGCAGAACAAGCCGCAGCAGAGCCTTGGCACGGCGGCTGCGCGGAACCTGGCCACCACCACGAAGTCCGCGCCGCAGATGCAGGAGATCAGCTCGCGCTGGCTGCTGCGCACACTGCCGTGGGTGAACGTGCAGGGTGGTACATACCGGGTGAACCGACGACTGAGTTACTCGGTCGGCGACGGCCGGGTGACATTCGTGAAGACCGGCGACCGCGTCGAGGTCATCCCCGCGGAGCTGGGCGAGCTGCCCGCGCTGCGGGACTACGAGGACGAGGAGGTGCTCTCGGAGCTGGCCACCCGTTGCCGGCAGCGCGAGTTCGCCCCGGGGGAGGCGATCGCGTCGTTCGGCAGCCAGGCCGACGAGGTGTACCTGCTGGCGCACGGCAGGGTGGAGAAGATCGGCACGGGCCCCTACGGCGACGACACGGTCCTCGGAGTCCTCGCCGACGGCGCCTACTTCGGCGACCAGGGCCTGCTCGACCCGGCCGCCATCTGGGAGTACACGGCCCGCGCGGACACCGCCTGCACGGTGCTCGTACTGGCCCGCGGGGACGTCGAGATGGTCGCGGAGCGCGCCGACAGCCTCCGCGAACACCTCACGCAGCTGCGTGCGATCCCCGAGCAGCGCACCAACAAGTACGGCGAGAAGGCCATCGACCTCGCCGCGGGCCACTCCGGCGAGCCGGACATCCCGCACACCTTCGTCGACTACGACGCCCGGCCGCGCGAGTACGAACTGAGCGTCGCCCAGACCGTCCTGCGCATCCACTCGCGCGTGGCCGACCTCTACAACCAGCCGATGAACCAGACGGAGCAGCAACTGAGGCTCACCGTCGAGGCGTTGAAGGAGCGCCAGGAGCACGAGCTGGTCAACAACCGCGAGTTCGGCCTGCTCAACAACTGTGAGTACGACCAGCGGCTCCAGCCCCACGACGGGGTGCCCAGCCCCGACGACATGGACGAGCTGCTCAGCAGGCGGCGCGGCACCAAGCTGTTCCTCGCCCACCCGCGCGCGATCTCCGCGTTCGGCCGCGAGCTGAACAAGCGCGGACTGGTCCCGGAGTCCATCGACGTCGGTGGCAACCGCATCCCGACCTGGCGAGGCGTGCCGATCTACCCGTGCAACAAGATCCCGGTCAGCGACCGGCGCACGACCTCGATCATCGCCATGCGTACCGGCGAGGCCGACCAGGGCGTCATCGGCCTCCAGCAGGCCGGCATCCCGGACGAGATCGAGCCGAGCCTGTCGGTGCGCTTCATGGGCATCAACGAACAGGCGATCATCAAATACCTGGTGACGGCCTACTACTCGGCGGCGGTCCTGGTGCCGGACGCCCTCGGCGTCCTGGAGAACGTCGAGATCGGCCGCTGGAGGTGACGTTTCAGCAGCTGGACGCGGTGTCCCCGCCCGTCAGGGCGGGTACACCCCGGTCACATGTGCTCAGCCGCAGCGGAAACGCCGCCGTCCGCGGACTCTCCGAGGGGGACCCCATGGCCGAGTTCGGGACGGAGACGAAACAGCCCGCCGACGGGACGCGGGCGCTCGACGGGACACCGTCGGCGCCGCCGTCCGACGGGCACGAGGCGGTGGTGATCCTGGAGGGGGCCCGGACGACCGTCGACCCCGAGCTGCGTTCGGCGATCGACTCGCTGCCCGGCTCGATGCGCCGGATCGCGCTGTACCACTTCGGGTGGGAGCACGCGGACGGCACACCGGCGGCGGGCAACGCCGGCAAGGCGATCCGCCCCGCCCTCGTCCTCGCCGCCGCCGCCGCGCTCGGCGGCGAGCGGGCCCGGGCGGGCGCGCTGCGAGCCGCGGCGGCGGTCGAGCTGGTCCACAACTTCACGCTGCTGCACGACGACGTGATGGACCGGGACACCACCCGCCGGCACCGGCCCACCGCGTGGACCGTGTTCGGCGACGCCGACGCGATCCTCGCCGGGGACACCCTCCAGGCGCTGGCCCTGCGGCTGCTCGCAGAGGACCCGCACCCGGCGTCCTCGGCCGCGGCGGCCCGGCTCGCGGACTGCGTCGTCGAGCTCTGCGAGGGCCAGCACGCGGACACCGCCATGGAGGGTGTCGGCCCCGGCGAGGTCACCCTCGACGAGGTGCTCACCATGGCCGAGGCCAAGACCGGGGCGCTGCTCGGCTGCGCCTGCGCCGTGGGCGCGCTGTACGCGGGGGCGTCCGCCGAGGACGTCGAGGCGCTGGACGCGTTCGGCCGCCAGGCCGGGCTCGCCTTCCAGCTGATCGACGACGTCATCGGCATATGGGGCGACCCCCGCCACACCGGCAAACCGGCCGGCGCCGATCTCGCCGTCCGCAAGAAGTCCCTGCCCGTGGTCGCCGCGCTCACCTCGGGCACACCGGCGGCCGCGGAACTCGCGGAGCTGTACGGAATGCCGTACGAGGAGGGGGAGTTGGAGCGCACCGCGCTCGCCGTCGAACGGGCGGGCGGCCGGGACTGGGCGCAGGCCCAGGCGGCCGACCACATGGCACGGGCCGTGCAGGAGCTGGCCCGGGCGATTCCGGACCCGCAGGACGCGGGCGGACTGCTCGCGCTGGCCGAGTTCGTGACCCGGCGCAGCAGTTGACGACTCCGGAGCCCTCGGGAGCGGTGCGGCCCTGACTCCGCACGGCCACCGGGGCTCCGGACCGGCGGGTCCCGCGCATCCCCACGGTGCGCGGGGCCCGCCCCCTGCGCCGAAATCCGGATAGGCTCAACACCCGTACGGAATACGACTGTTGAGACGTTGGGGGCGGGACATGGGCGTGGCGATACGGGCGGCGGGCGAGGGCGACCGGGAGGTGGTCGTGCGACTGCTGGACGAGGCGTTCCAGGACGATCCGGTGAGCGGCTGGATCTTCCCCGAGGCCGAGTACCGCCGCGCGACCCACCACAAGCTGATGGGCGCCTTCGCCGACGCCGTGTTCGCCGACGGCCGCATCGACCTCGCCGAGGACGGCGCGGGGTGCGCGCTGTGGCTGTCGGTACCGGCCCAGGCGCACCCGGAGAGCGGTGAGGACGACGCCGTACAACTGCGGGAGGCGGTCGACCCCGACAACGAGCGGGTCGAGACGATCGCCCGGCTCATGGAGGAGGGGCATCCCACCGGCCGCGCCCACGAGTACCTGTGGATGATCGCCGTGGCACCCGGCCGCCAGGGCGAGGGCCTCGGCGCCGCGCTCATCCGGCACGTCCTGGACCGCTGCGACCGCGAGGGCCTGTCCGCGTACCTGGAGGCGAGCAGCGAACGCAGCACGAAGCTGTACGAGCGGCTCGGCTACGCGTTCACCGACCGCACCCTCGACCTCCCGGGCGGCCCGCAGATGTATCCGATGTGGCGCGAGCCCCGCGCGGCTCTACGCTGAGGACATGGGCAGCGAACAGCACACCTGTCCCGCCTGCGGACGGCCCGTGGCCACCGTCGTCCGGCGGTACAAGACGCTCGGCGCATGGGTACCGAAGTGGGTGGCGGGCCCGTGCCGGAACCCCGAGTGCGAGGACTACGTCCGCCGGGGCGCCGAGCCGGACGAACCGGGGCCGCGAACCCCGCCCGACCCGAAGTCGTAGCGTGACCCCATGCCCGAACACGAACCCACCGCCCCGATCCTCCACATCACCGAACGCGCCCTCTGGGACGCGGCCCGCGAGCGCGGCGCGTTCGAGTGGTCGACCCGTGGCCGCACCCTCCAGGAGGAGGGCTTCATCCACTGCTCGACCCGCGCCCAACTCCCGCGCGTGGCAGCCTTTTTGTACGGTTCCTACGACGGCCCCGACGACCTGGTGGTCCTGGTCGTGGACCCGGGACGGCTCACGGCACCGCTGAAGTACGAGGCGCCGAAGCCGGGCGGGGAGGAGTTCCCGCACGTGTACGGGCCGATTCCGGTGGACGCGGTCGTGGGGGTCGAGGTGTGGGCGGGGTGAGCCGTCAGGCGCGGGCGGGCAGCCCGCCGGTCTCCGGGTCGCGGCCCGTCAGGCAGTACGTGCCGCCCGCCGGGTCGCGCATCACCGTCCAGTGCCTGCCGTGGGAGACGACGGCCGCGCCGAGCCGCTCGTGCCGGGTCGTGGTCGCGCCGATGTCGGCGCAGGCCAGGTCCAGGTGGGCGGAGGCGGGGCGTTCCTCGCCGAGGCGTTGCAGCAGGATGCGGATCGGCAGGCCGGCCGGGGGCTTGAGCACATGGAACTCGGGGAGCGCGCCCGACAGCGACGCCCAGTCGGGCAACAGGGCGCTCCAGAAGGCGACTTCGGCGTCGTAGGAGCCGGGTCCGATGTCGAGGGACACCTGGTCGAGGCGGGTGCCGGCCACGACGGGCGGTCGTACGGACTCGCCGTGCCAGGGGACGGCGCAGAACAACTGCCCGGCGGGGGACCGGAGTACGGCCCAGCCGTCGTGCTCGGCGACGGTGTCCGCGCCCAGCCGCAGCGCGGACTCCGCGAACGCCGGCACGTCCTCGACCGAGAAGTCGAGATGAGCACCGCCCGGGCCGGATCCGACGCCCTGCATCTTCACGCAGGCGTCCGTCCCCTCCTCCGGCAGCAGGGTGACGAACTCGCCCCGCTCACCGCGCGGTTGGGACAGCCGGGTGTCCGTGACGGCCGTCCAGAAGGCGCGGGCGGGGTCGAGGAGCGCGAGGGGGCGGTCGACGAAGGCATAGGTCCAGCGGAGGCCGGCGGGGGTGCTCATGGCGTGATCGTAAGCCGGGGCACGCGACCCGCCCCCGCCGCGCTCAGTCCCCGCTCCGCTCCATGAACCGCAGCATGTTCCCGGCCGGATCGCGGAACGCGCAGTCGCGGACACCGTAGGGCTGGTCCGTCGGCTCCTGGACCACCTCGGCGCCGGACTCCTGGACGCGGGCGTAGAGGGCGTCGCAGTCGGCGGTGGTGAAGTTGACCCCGCGCAGGGTGCCCTTGGCGAGCAGTTCGGCCATGGCCTGCTTGTCGGCGGGCGAGGCGTCCGGGTTCGCGGCCGGCGGCTCCAGGACGATCTCCACGTCCGGCTGCAACGGCGACCCCACGGTCACCCACCGCATGCCCTCGAAACCGACGTCGTTACGGATTTCCAGCTCCAGGACGTCGCAGTAGAAGGCGAGCGCCTTGTCGTGGTCGTCGACGGCGATGAAGCACTGGCGGAGTTTGAGATCCATGGACGACAGGCTAGGGGCGCAGCGGCGGTCCCGCCCGGTTCGGCCGGGTAAAGGTGCGGGCCACACAGGACGGGATGACCGCACCGGCCTCGTGGGAACGGGCGCGGTACGCGCTCGGGGTCTCCCCGACCAGTTCGGTGAAACGGGAGCTGAAGGAACCGAGGGACGTACAGCCGACGGCCATGCACACCTCGGTCACACTGAGGTCGCCGCGCCGCAGCAGCGCCTTGGCCCGCTCGATCCGCCGGGTCATGAGATAGCTGTACGGCGTCTCCCCGTACGCGGCGCGGAAGCTCCGCTGGAAGTGGCCCGGCGACATCAGCGCGGTCCGCGCGACCGAGGCGATGTCGAGCGGCTCGGCGTACTCGCGGTTCATCCGGTCACGGGCCTGGCGCAGCCGTACGAGGTCGTCGCGGTTCACGTCGTCCAGGATGGCACGGGTGCCGGTGGGTCGGTGCCGGAGGTCCGGGATACCGTCGCTGACGTGAGGAACGACGAAGGGGTCCCGCCGGTGAACCGGCGGGACCCCTTCCCCATGCCCGCTGACCTGCGATGGTGCACCGATCGCCGGTCGGGATGGGCCGACTGGGTGTCAGGCCTTCTTGGTCTCCCAGAAGATCTTGTCGATCTGGGCGATGTAGTCGAGCGCCTTCTGGCCCGTCGCCGGGTCGGTGGACGCCTTGGCGGCCGAGAGGGCCTTCAGGGTGTCGTTGACCAGCTGGTGCAGCTCCGGGTACTTCTCGAAGTGCGGGGGCTTGAAGTAGTCGCTCCAGAGCACCGAGACGTGGTGCTTCGCGAGCTCGGCGCGCTGCTCCTTGATGACGATGGCGCGCGCCTGGAAGTGCGGGTCGTCGTTGGCGGCCATCTTGTCCTGCACGGCCTTCACCGACTCCGCCTCGATGCGGGCCTGGGCCGGGTCGTACACACCGCAGGGCAGGTCGCAGTGCGCGCTGACCTTCACCTTGGGGGCAAACAGGCGGGAAAGCATGGAGCGTTCCTTCCTCGTGATCGTCTTCTCAGGTGGGACATTACTCCCTGGAGAAGTTGATTTCGCGAGTGCCCCCATGGGCTTAGGACAAAAGTCCGGGGTCGGACTCAGACTGGTGGAGGATAGGACCGGGGAGGTGCCGGGGATGCCGGAGCTGTCGCAGGAGACCGAGCGGGGGAGGGCCGTACTGCCCTTCGGGACGGCGGAGGTGACCGGGCCGTCGATGGTGCCGACACTGCTGCACGGGGATCTGCTCGTGGTGCAGTACGGGGCGCGGGTCAGGCCCGGGGACGTCGTCGTGCTGCGGCATCCGTTCCAGCAGGACCTGCTGGTGGTCAAGCGGGCCGCGGAGCGCCGGGACGGGGGGTGGTGGGTGCTCGGGGACAACGCGTTCGCCGGTGGTGACAGCACCGACTACGGCGCTGTTCCCGAGGATCTGGTACTGGGCAGGGTGCGTTTTCGCTACCGGCCGCCGAAGGCCGGTCAGCGGTCGCCGTTCGCGCTCGTCCGCTGGGCGCTCTCGGCCGCGAGGCCCGTCTTGTCCGACCGGTCGGCCTCCAGGCGCTTCCGGGCCCGGTAGGCCGCCACGTTGGCGCGGGTCGCGCAGCGGTCCGAGCAGTAGCGCCGGGAGCGGTTCGTCGAGGTGTCCAGGTAGGCGTTGCGGCACGGCGCGGCCTCGCACAGGCCGAGGCGGTCGACGCCGTACTCGGTGAGGTGGAAGGCCAGGCCCATGGCCGCGATCGCCGCGTAGCCGGCCGTCGCGTTCGACGGGTGGTCCGCGAGGTGCATGTGCCACAGCGGGCGGCCGTCCTCGTTGCGGTGGTGGTGCCCGGAGATCTGCGGGCTCACCGGGAACTCCAGGAGCAGTGAGTTCAGCAGGTTCACGGAGAGGGTCTCGTCGCCGCCGTCGGCCGCCTCGAAGACCGCCCGCAGCCGCGCCCGGACCGAACGGAAGCGGGTGACGTCGGCGTCGGCGGCACGGCGGGCCGCCTCCTTGTTGGTGCCGAACAGGTCCCGCACGGCCTCGACCGAGGTCAGGGCGTCCTTGCCCCGCGCCGGTTCCTCGGTGTTGACGAGGCGTACGGCGTAGTCCGAGTAATAGGCCAGTTCCACTTGTAGTCCTTACGGAGGGGCTCTATGGTCGTGGATGCGGTCGGGTAACAGCTGATCGTGCTTCCAGGGTATTACGACGGCGAGTGGACAGGGGGTCCTCATGACGACCGGTGTCGGAACCGACTGGCAGGCCTGGCAGGAGAGCTGGGACCGGCAGCAGGAGTGGTACATGCCCGACCGGGAGGACCGCTTCCGGATCATGCTCGACATGGTCGAGGCCCTCACCGGCCCCGCACCCCGCGTGCTCGACCTCGCCTGCGGCACCGGCAGCATCACGGCCAGGCTGCTGGCCCGCTTCCCGAACGCCACCAGTACCGGCGTCGACCTCGATCCCGCCCTCCTCGCCATCGCCCGCGGCACCTTCCAGGGCGACCAGCGGGTCTCCTTCGTCACGGCCGACCTCAAGGACCCGGAGTGGACGACGAGGCTGCCGTACGACTCGTACGACGCCGTCCTGACCGCCACGGCCCTCCACTGGCTGCACAGTGAACCCCTCGCGGCCCTCTACGGTCAGGTCGCGGGACTCGTCCGCGACGGCGGTGTCTTCATGAACGCGGACCACATGATCGACGAGTCGACGCCCAGGATCAACGCGGCGGAGCGCGCGCAGCGGCACGCGCAGATGGACCGGGCCAAGCGGGACGGGGCCCTCGACTGGGCCGAGTGGTGGCAGCTCGCCGCCCAGGACCCGGTCCTCGCCGAACCCACGGCCCGTCGCTACGAGATCTACGGCGACCACGCCGACGGCGACATGCCCTCCGCCGCGTGGCACGCGCGCGTGCTGCGCGAGAAGGGGTTCGGGGAGGCGCGGGCGGTGTGGTGCTCGCCGTCGGACACGTTGTTGCTCGCGCTGAAGTAGGCCTTCGCCGAAGGAGGTTGGGGCGGTACGAGGATCTCGTACCGCCCCTTCGTCCTGCGTACCGCTACGCCGACTCGCGTACCGCTAGAGCACCTTGGACAAGAACCCCTGCGTCCGCTCGTGCTGAGGGTTCGTCAGGACGTCGCGCGGGTGGCCGGATTCGACCACCACGCCGCCGTCCATGAAGACGAGGCTGTCGCCGACCTCGCGGGCGAAGCCCATCTCGTGGGTGACGACGATCATCGTCATGCCGGACTCGGCGAGGTCGCGCATGACGTCGAGGACGTCGCCGACCAGCTCCGGGTCGAGGGCCGACGTCGGCTCGTCGAACAGCATCAGCTTCGGGTCCATCGCCAACGCCCGGGCGATCGCGACCCGTTGCTGCTGGCCGCCGGAGAGCTGCGAGGGGTAGTTCTGCGCCTTGTCGGCCAGCCCCACCCGCTCCAGGAGCTGCATCGCACGGTCCCTGGCCTCGCCCTTGGCGGTGCGCCTGACCTGCACGGGCGCCTCGATGATGTTCTCGACGGCCGTCATGTGCGGGAACAGGTTGAAGCGCTGGAAGACCATGCCGATGTCCCGGCGCTTCAACGCCACTTCGCGGTCGCGCAACTCGTAGAGCTTGTCGCCCTGTTGGCGGTAGCCGACGAGTTCGCCGTCGACGGACAGGCGGCCGGCGTTGATCTTCTCCAGGTGGTTGATGCACCGCAGGAAGGTCGACTTGCCGGAGCCGGAGGGGCCGATGAGGCAGAACACCTCGCCGGACTTCACCTCCAGGTCGATGCCCTTGAGGACCTCGACCGGGCCGAACGACTTGTGGACGCCCTCGGACTTGACCATCGGGACCGACGGATCGGTCGCAGTGGAGTCGGTCTTGGTGAGCTTGTCGGTCATGCCGCGGCTCCCTTCGGACGGCCGATGGACAGCACGTTCGCCCGGATCTTCTGAAGGGGCGTCGGCGGCAGCGCACGGCTGGAACCGCGGGCGTAGTACCGCTCGATGTAGTACTGCCCGACGCTCAGGACGGACGTCATGATCAGGTACCAGGCGGCGGCGAGGAAGTACATCTCCACCGGGGCACCGGAGTTCTGGCCGATGTCCTGGGCGTACCGGAAGAGTTCTGGATACTGGACGGCCGCCACGAGCGAGGTCGTCTTCAGCATGTTGATCACTTCGTTGCCCGTGGGCGGCACGATCACCCGCATCGCCTGCGGGATCACGATCCGGCGCAGCGTCTTGGCGTGGCTCATGCCCAGTGCGTGCGAGGCCTCGGTCTGGCCCTCGTCGACGGCGAGCAGGCCGGCGCGGCAGATCTCCGCCATGTACGCGGCCTCGTTGAGGCCGAGGCCCAGCAGCGCCGTCAGCAGCGGCGTCATGAAGTCCGACCAGTAGTTCTTGTAGATCGGACCGAGGTTGATGTACTCGAAGACCAGGCCCAGGTTGAACCAGAGGAACAGCTGGACCAGGACCGGGGTGCCGCGGAAGAACCAGATGTAGAACCACGCGATCGACGAGGTCACCGGGTTCTTCGACAGCCGCATGACCGCGAGGCCGATGCCGCCGGCGATGCCGATCAGCATCGACAGGACCGTCAGCAGGAGGGTTTTGTAGACGCCGGTCAGGATCCGGTGGTCGAAGAAGTAGTCCGGTACGGCATGCCAGTTGATCTTGCCCTGGCCGAACGCGTAGACGATCGAGACCAGGATGCCGATCGCGATGACGGCGGAGACGTAGCGCCCGTAGTGCCGGACCGGAATGGCCTTGATGGCCTCCGGACCGGCCGGGGGCGTGTCCACCGGCCCCGCCGTCTTGTCGATGTCAGAAGTCACGGATGTTGCCTCTCAGCGACAGCGGATCCGCGGTCACTTGCCGCCGTTGATGACCGACGACTTGACCGCGCCGTCCTCGGCGCCCCACTTCGTCAGGATCTTCTGGTACTCACCGCTCTTGATCACGGCGTCCATCGCGGCCTGGAGCGCGTCCCGCAGCTGGGTGTTGCTCTTGGCGACCGCGATACCGTACGGCGCCGCCTCGACCTGGGCGCCGACCAGCTGGAAGTCCTTGCCGCCGCCGGAGGTCTTCACCGCGTAGGCGGCGACCGGGAAGTCGGAGGAGGCCGCGTCCGCGCCACCGGAGCGCAGGCGGGTCTGGGACTGCTGGTCGTCGTCGAAGGGCTCGATGGTGATCTTCTTGCCGCCCGTGCACTTCTTCGACTCGGACTTGGCGAGGTCCTCGGAGACCGTGCCGCGCTCGACGGCGAGCTTCTTGCCGCACAGGTCGGCCCACGAGGCGATGTTCTCGGTCTGGCCCTTGCGCGTGTAGATCGAGACACCGGCGGTCAGGTAGTCGACGAAGTCGACGCCCTCGCCGACCTTCTTGCCGGTGTCGGGGTCGACGCCGTTCTGGCGGTTCTTGTTGTCCGTCATCGCGGACATGGCGATGTCGTAGCGGTTGGAGCGCAGGCCGGTGAGCAGGCCGTCGAACGTGCCGTTCTCGAACTCGAACTTCACGCCGAGCTGCTTGCCCATCGCGGCGGCGAGGTCGGGGTCGAGACCGACGACGTTGCCGGAGTTGTCCTTGAACTCGACCGGCGCGTACGCGATGTCCGAGCCGACCTTGACGACCCCGGCGCTGCGGATCGAGGCGGGCAGCTTGGAGGCCAGCGGCGCGGAGCTGGTGGACGCGCTGCTGGAGGACTTGTCCTTCTTGGTCTGGTCACCGCAGCCGGTGAGCAGCAGGGCGCCCGCGACCGCGATCGCACCGACCGCTGTGAGCCGGGTGTGCGCGGCGGTCGTACGACGGGTGAAGCTTGCGGTCATGGTGGGTTCCTCCGGCGGATGGGTGGCGGTGCCGACGGGTCGACGAGAACACACACCTTCGGGTGTCGCGACCTCGTGTGATTAGGGCATCTTGCCATTCGGACTGAACCAATCAGGGGACTCTCCATGTCAAAATCGGATAACGGGTCACCCCCGAATCGCATCAGGTCGGTACATCAGGACGGCCCGACCGCGGACCATCTGCTGGAATCACTCCTTCCGGCCGGAAGATCTTCGGCATGTCTCACCATGTGATCGATCATCGTTCCGCCCTCGGCCGACGAGATGTGACCTTGCGCCTATTGGACTCGTCCTCGGTGCCGTCCGTCCGGTAAGAAGGTTCTTTACACCCCTCATCCGGGGCTCAGGGCGCGTGTGCGGCGCGCCCGTCGCGCAGGTGCTCGTACGCATCAACTCTCTGGGCCCTGCGCGGTGCCCGCCCACCCCTCACCAGGGAGTGGCCACCCTCAAATCAATGAAGACCTAAGGGGTAAGACAAAGTGGCAGCGGAGATCGTCAATCCTCGCAGCGACAGCAGTACGGATCAGGACGGCGGGGCCGAGCCCCTCGATTCCTTCGATCCGGCGTTCGCGCTGCACCGCGGCGGCAAGATGGCCGTGCAGGCCACCGTGCCGATCCGCGACAAGGACGACCTGTCCCTCGCGTACACACCCGGCGTCGCACGCGTGTGCACCGCGATCGCGGAGCAGCCGGAACTCGTCCACGACTACACCTGGAAGTCGTCCGTCGTCGCCGTGGTGACCGACGGTACGGCCGTGCTCGGACTCGGGGACATCGGTCCCGAGGCCTCCCTCCCGGTCATGGAGGGCAAGGCGATCCTGTTCAAGCAGTTCGGCGGCGTGGACGCGGTGCCGATCGCGCTGGCCTGCACCGGCGTCGACGAGATCATCGAGACCGTGGTGCGGCTCGCGCCCTCCTTCGGAGGCGTCAACCTGGAGGACATCTCGGCGCCGCGCTGCTTCGAGATCGAGCGCAGGCTCCAGGAGCGGCTCGACATCCCGGTCTTCCACGACGACCAGCACGGTACGGCGATCGTGACGCTGGCCGCGCTGCGGAACGCGGCGAAGCTGACCGGGCGGGAGCTGGGCGACCTGCGGGCGGTTATCTCCGGTGCCGGTGCGGCCGGGGTGGCCATCGCCAAGTTCCTGCTGGAGGCGGGGCTCGGGGATGTCGCCGTCGCCGACCGCAAGGGCGTTGTCTCGCGCGACCGGGACGACCTCACGCCGGTCAAGCGGGAACTGGCCGAGCTGACCAACAAGGCGGGCCTCTCGGGGACGCTGGAAGCGGCGCTGGAAGGTGCCGACGTCTTCATCGGCGTCTCCGGGGGTACGGTGCCGGAGGCTGCGGTGGCCTCGATGGCGGAGGGTGCGTTCGTCTTCGCGATGGCCAACCCGGATCCCGAGGTGCACCCCGATGTGGCGCACAAGTACGCGGCGGTCGTCGCCACGGGGCGGTCCGACTTCCCGAACCAGATCAACAACGTGCTGGCGTTCCCGGGCATCTTCGCCGGCGCGCTCCAGGTGCGGGCTTCTCGGATCACCGAGGGGATGAAGATCGCGGCGGCGGAGGCGTTGGCCGGTGTCGTCGGCGACGATCTCGCTGCGGACTATGTCATTCCGTCGCCGTTCGATGAGCGGGTCGCGCCTGCGGTCACCGCGGCTGTGGCTGCGGCGGCGCGGGCGGAGGGTGTTGCCCGACGGTGACCCCGATGGCCCCGTCCGCGTTCGGGCGGGGCCATTTCTTTGCCCACCCGCCCGCCCGTTCGGGTGACTTGGAGGGTGGGCGTGTGCCGTGGGTGGCTTGTGTTCTTCGGCGGCCTGCGGGCCGTGGAAGCTGAATCTCTCCCACCCGCCCGCCCGTGACGGGTGTCTTGGAGGGTGGGCGTATCCCGTGGGGGCGGGGATCGTTCGGCGGCTGCGGGTTGCGGGTTGCGGGTTGCGGGTTGCGGGTTGCGGGTTGCGGGTTGCGGGCTGCGGGCTGCGGGCTGCGGGCTGTGGGCTGTGGACCGTGGGCTGCGGACCGTGGGCATCGGGCATCGGGCATCGGGCATTGGGCCGCGGACATCTGGCCGTGGACATCGGACATCGGACCGCAGGCTGCGGACCGTGGACATCGGGCGTCGGGCCGCGCACATCGGACCGCGCGGCTTGGCGGCGCCGGTCGGCGATCTCAGCCCGTCCGGCGTTTGAGGACGAGGCCGTTCAGGCCGACAACGGGGGGCTGGGGCGCGGCCCCCAGAGGGCGCCGGCTCAAACACCCCGCACCCAATCGCAAGAGGGCATGTGTCACACCGCGAGGTAGTTCCCCGCGCCACCGGCGGAGCCTATCGTCAAGGTCATGTTCGCCGTCTACGCCGCCCGAATCGACCGCGACCAGCCGCTCTCCGGCCTTGAGTTGGGGGAGCGTCCCGCCCCCGAGGCCCGGCCGGGCTGGAGCACCATCGATGTCAGGGCCGCCTCCCTCAACCACCATGACCTGTGGTCCCTGCGCGGCGTGGGCCTCGCCGAGGACAAGCTGCCGATGATCCTCGGCTGCGACGCCGCCGGCGTCGACGCGGACGGCAACGAGGTCGTCCTGCACTCCGTCATCGGCCAGACCGGTCACGGCGTCGGCCCCAGGGAACCCCGTTCCATCCTCACCGAGCACTACCAGGGCACCTTCGCCGAGCAGGTCGCCGTACCGACGTGGAACGTGCTGCCCAAGCCGAAGGAGCTGTCCTTCGCGGAGGCGGCCTGTCTGCCCACGGCCTGGCTGACGGCATACCGCATGCTCTTCACCAACTCCGGTGTACGGCCCGGTGATTCGGTGCTCGTACAGGGTGCCGGCGGCGGTGTCGCCACGGCCGCGATCGTGCTCGCGAAGGCGGCCGGGCTGCGGGTCTTCGCGACCAGCCGGGACGAGGCCAAGCGGAAGCGGGCGCTGGAGTTGGGAGCCCTGGAAGCGGTGGAGCCGGGGGCGCGGCTGCCGCAGCGGGTGGACGCCGTCATCGAGACCGTCGGTGCCGCGACCTGGTCCCACTCGGTCAAGTCACTCAAGCCCGGCGGCACTCTCGTCATCTCCGGCGCCACGAGCGGCGACCGCCCCTCGCACGCCGAACTGACCCGCATCTTCTTCCTCGAACTCAAGGTCGTCGGCTCGACCATGGGCACCAAGGACGAGCTGGAGGACCTGCTCGCCTTCTGCGCCGCGACGGGTGTCCGCCCGGTCATCGACGAGGTCCTGCCGATGGACCGGGCCCGCGAGGGCTTCGAACGGCTCGACTCCGGCGACCAGTTCGGCAAGATCGTGCTCACGAACGGCTGACGCTTCCCGATGGTTCTCCTCTGCGGCCGGTCCGGGTTTCCGGGCCGGCCGCAGACGTATGACCTATGCCGACGTACCGGTACCACTCGTCAACTTTGGTTGACATGCGAGTCGTGTCAACGTAGGTTGACGCCATGACCGAAGCAACGGATCTCGCCGAGCGCGCGGGTGACCGTGACCCCCGGATCGGCCTGCGTGCCGTGTCCGCGCTGCGCAAGCTCGTGGAGCAGCTGGAGGCGGTGCAGGTGCGCAGTGCGCGCAACCAGGGCTGGTCGTGGCAGGAGATCGCCGCGGAACTCGGTGTCAGCAGGCAGGCCGTGCACAAGAAGTACGGGAGGCAGTGATGTTCGAACGGTTCACGAAAGACGCCCGGGCCGTGGTGCGGGGCGCGGTGGAGCACTGCGAGCGGTCGGGGTCCCGTGCCGTCGACGCCGAACACCTGCTGCTGGCCCTCCTCGACCGCCGGGGCAGCCGGGCCTCCTTCGCCCTCACCGCCCTCGGCCTCGCCCCCGAGGAACGCCAGGAGTCCGTACGACGGGCTCTGGGCGAGGCGCGCCGCCGGGCCGGGCTCTCCCAGTCCGAGGCCGACGCTCTCGCCGGGCTCGGGATCGACGTCTCGGAGATCGTCGCCCGCGTCGAGGAGGTGCACGGGGTCGGGGCGATGTCCGGCGACCGCAAGGACAAGGAGTGGTGGTCGGGCCGCCGTACCTTCGGCCGGGGCGCCAAGGACGTCCTGGAGAAGGCCCTGCGCATCGCCGTCGCCCACCACGACCGGCACATCGGCGACGAGCACTTCCTCCTCGCCCTGACCGTCCTCCCCGGCGTGCCGGGTGAGGTGCTCGCCGACCACGGGGTGACACACGAGGCGGCGACGCGGGTGCTGTACGGCGGGGGAGAGGCGAAGGCGGGCTGAGGAGCGGGGCAGGAGCCGGGAAGGGTGGGGGAGTGCGGGGCGCCTGGGTCGGGTGTCCCGGCGCCCCTGTCTCGGTGCCCCTGCCGCGGTGTGACGGCTCAGGCCGTGCGGCCGCCGCGCAGCACCGCCCCGATGTGTGCCGCCGCCTCCGACAAGTGGCGCCGGGTGTCGCGGAGTTGGTCCTCGGTGACGCCCTGGTCGCGGGCCGCGTCGCGGATGTCGTCCCGGAAGCGGTCGAGGAGGCGGTCCAGGTCGCGGGCCGGGTCGCCGGTGGAGTCCTCGTGGGCCCAGGCCGGTTCGTACTCGGCGGGGAAGTCCTCCGGGGTCCGGCCGTACTCGGGCGTCGATGCCCCGGGTGTCGCTGTCGGGGCCGGCTTGCCGGTACTCGGCCGTCCCCCGAACCCGAAGTCCTTGCCGAACTCCTTCCCGAAGTCGCCGAACTCCTTGGCCAGTTCGGTCAGGCTCTCCCGCACCCCCGTGGGCCAGTCGCCGCGTGCGAAGTGGTCCTGGGCGTGCTCCTGGACCTGGCGGCCGATGCGCTGCATCTCCTCCTGGGCCTGCGCCCACGCGCGAGCCTGTGCCTCCTTGGCCTGGCGGCGGGCCTGCTGGGCCTCCTCGCGGGCCCGGCGGCTCTCGTCCTTGGCGCGCCGGGCCTGTTCCTTCCACTCCTGCTTGGCGCGGCGCATCTCCTCCTTGGCGGCGCGCCACGACTCCTTGTCGCCGAAGTCCGTGAAGTCCCCGGCGGGGGCATCGTGTTCGCCCGGCCGACCGCGCCCGGTCCTCGCTCCCTGCCGGGCCTCGGAGGCCGCCGCGCGCATCTCGCGCCGCAGGTCGCCCGCCGCGCCGCGGACGTCGGCCCGGATCTCGGCGGCCAGTTCGGCGACCGACTCGCGGATCTCCAGCTCCAGGTCGGCCAACTCGCCGCTGCGGTCGGCCAGTTCGGCGCGGCCGGCGTCCGTGATGGAGTACACCTTGCGGCCGCCCTCGGTGGTGTGGGTGACCAGGCCCTCGGCCTCCAGCTTGGAAAGGCGCGGGTAGACCGTGCCCGCCGACGGTGCGTACAGCCCCTGGAAGCGCTCCTCCAGGAGGCGGATGACCTCGTAGCCGTGTCGGGGGGCCTCGTCCAGCAGCTTCAGCAGGTAGAGGCGGAGGCGGCCGTGGGCGAAGACGGGAGGCATGTCAGAGCACCTTCTTGTCGGTCGTGCCGTCGGCCGCGGCGGTGCCGGAGGCATCGTCCGGGCCGGAAACGGAATTGTCCCCCGAGTCGCCCTGAGCCCCGTCCACGGGGGCATCGGTCACATCGTCCGCGGTCGCCTGTCCGCTGCCCTGTCCACCGCCCTGGACGGTGTCCTGGAAGGTCTCCTTCGCGTCCGCCTCCCACGGCCCGTCCTCGTCCTCCGTCGCCGGGCGGCGCAGGAGGGCGATCGAGCCGGAGACGGTCGTGGCCCGCAGCTTTCCGGTGCCCGCGCCCAGCCGGCCGGTGATCTTGTGGGCACCCCACTGGCCGTGGACCCGCAGCCCGTCGAAGGCGTTGGAGATCGAACCGCTCGCCGTGTTCGCCTCGATGTCCGCGTCCGCCGGATGCGGCAGCCGGATGGCGATCTCGCCCGAGACATTGGTCAGCCGGACGTCGGTCGGGCCGTCCGGGTCGAGGTCCACGATCATGGAGCCGCTCACCGAGTCGGCGCGCACGGACGGTCCCGAGCCCTCGACGACGGTGAGGTCGCCGGAGACGGAGTGGAAGCGGAGGTCGCCGGTGACGGCCTGGGCCTCCAGGCTTCCCGAGACGGTCTCGGCGCGGACCGCGCCGGAGAGGCTGACGAGGGTCGTGTCGCCCGTGACACCCCGCACCACCGAGGTCCCGCTGATCCCGGAGACGACGGCGGCGGCGCCGACCACCCCGACCTCGACCCGGGTGCTCGCCGGAACGGCGAGGGAGACCACCGCGCTGCGCCGCCAGCCCTTGCGGTCGAGCCACTTGAGGAAGCCCTTCCAGGGCAGGTCCTCGTACGCCACCGTCAGCGTGCCGTTCTCCTGGGTCACCACCAGGGGCGGCCCGTCGATCTCGGAGACTTCGAGGCGGGCGGAACCCTCGTCCGTCCCCACGACGTTCACCGTTCCGTTGACGATGCGCACATGGAGATCGCTCACGGGCTCGTCGAACGTGAGCTTGCTGGGCTCTGCGACGGACCACTCGGACATGATGCAGACCTCCTCGGCCGAACCGGACAGGGCACGACGCGCCATATCGCGTCTCCCGAGAAACACGATATATCGTGGATGCGGAAAGTCAAGGCACTCGTTCCGGTGGTCGTGAATCGATCGCTCATCGCCGCACGGCCGACAAAAGTCGACAAATTGCCCTAGCGTGTGACCATGTCGACGGAGAAGTCCCAGGCCGGACGTCGGACCGGTGCCACCCCGGGCGCCCTGCTGCTGTGCCGGGCGGACCCCGAGTCCGTCGCCCAGGCGGCACATCCGCTCCGCGAACGCATGCTGCTGACCCGCGCGGGCGACGACTGGAGTGTGCTCGTCCCCGAGGGCAAGCCCTGGCTGCGCGGTGAGGAGCCGGTGGACCGCGTCCTCACCGGCTGGGCCACCGCCCTCGCCGTCGGCGCCCCCTGGCCCGTACTCGCCCTGTGGTGGGACGCCGACCGCGCGGGCTACACCCTGGCCTCGGGGTTCCGCCGCCCCGTCGGCTACGTCTGGCTCACCGACGGCACCCCCGCCGGCGAGGACGAGGCCATGCGCACCTTCGCCGCCCGCCTGGGCCTGGACCCCGTACTGGATCTGCAGTCCCTCGACCACCTCACGAAACCGGACCCCGAGGCCGACGCCCGCACCCGCCTGCGCGGCCTCCTGGCGATCCTCACGCGCGCGGGAGTGTCACTCCCCATCGGCCTCACCCCGGGCGAACCCGCCGACCGCCTCCGGGAGATCGCCCGCGTCCAGCCCGACGCCCGGCAGGTCGAGTGGTCGGGCTGGCGCGAGACGGTCCGCGCGGAACTCGACGCCGTCGACCGCAGCGGCCTGGGCCCCTGGATGCCCTGGTCCGGCACCCCCAGGGCACGCGCCCTGGCCCTGGCCCAGGTGGCGGCGGGGCTCCCGCTCACGGCCTGGGGCCTACGACGCCGTAGCGGAGGCTGGGTCGTCGCGGGGGCGCTGTTCCTGGTCCACGGGGCACTGGGTCTCGCCTACGACCTCGCGCGCCCTCGGGACTGACGCCGGGGCGCGACCGGACGTCGTAGGGACTGCTACTCGTCGTCCTCGTCGTCGTCCAGCCGGGCCAGCCAGGTCGCCAGGCGCTCGACCGGGACCTCGAAGTCCGGGTTCAGGTCGACGAAGGTGCGCAACTGCTCGGCCAGCCACTCGAAGGTGACCTCTTCCTCGCCGCGCCGCTTCTCCAGTTCCTCGATGCCACGGTCCGTGAAGTACATGGGTCAAGGATAAGTGCGCGCAAACGGCCGGGGGGCCCCCCCCCCGGGGGGGGGGGGGGCCCCCCCCCCGCCGGGGGGGGGGGGGGGGGCCCCCGGCAACCCCCAACCACAAAAGCTAA
>NZ_JBIVNL010000001.1:974049-1125876 GCF_044753545.1 Streptomyces sp. NPDC088350
GTCGTCGACCTCGCCCCCGCCGCGCGGCTACTCCAGGTCCGCGATCCCCGGGACGGGGAGTCCCTGGGTACATGGCTCGGGGCGCCCACCCGGCGGGCCCCCCCCGGGGGGGGGGGGGGGCCCCCCGGCCGCGTACGACGGTTCGGGGCGGTTACGCCTCGAACACCTCACGCACCAGCTGCTCCTGCTCCGCCTGGTGCCGCTTGGCGGAACCGACGGCCGGGGACGAGCTGTGCGGGCGGGAGATCCGCCGCAGGCGCTCGCCGTGGGGCACGTCCGCGCCGACCGCGAGGTCCAGGTGGTCGATCAGGTTCAGGGCGATGAACGGCCAGGCGCCCTGGTTGGCCGGCTCCTCCTGGGCCCACAGGTACTTCTCGACGTTCGGGTACTTGTTGACCTCCGCCTGGAGCTCGGCACCCGGCAGCGGGTACAGGCGCTCGACGCGGATGATCGCCACGTCCGTGGTGCCGCGCTTGGCGCGCTCGGCCTCCAGGTCGTAGTACAGCTTGCCCGTGACGAAGACGACCTTGCGGACGTTCGCGGGGTCCGTCACCGTCTCGTCGCCGATGACCGGGCGGAACTGGCCCGTCGTGAACTCCTCCGTCTTCGACGCGGCGGCCTTGAGACGCAGCATCGACTTCGGGGTGAAGACCACCAGCGGCTTGTGGTGCGGGTTGTGCACCTGCCACCGCAGGAGGTGGAAGTAGTTCGACGGGAGCGTGGGCATCGCCACCGTCATGTTGTTCTGCGCGCAGAGCTGGAGGAAGCGCTCGACGCGGGCCGAGGAGTGGTCCGGGCCCTGGCCCTCGTAGCCGTGCGGGAGGAGCAGGGTGACGCCGGACGTCTGGCCCCACTTCTGCTCCGCCGCCGAGATGTACTCGTCGACCACGGACTGCGCGCCGTTGACGAAGTCGCCGAACTGCGCCTCCCACATCACGAGCGCGTCGGGGCGGGCCAGCGAGTAGCCGTACTCGAAGCCCATGACCGCGTACTCGGAGAGGAGGGAGTCGTAGACGTTGTAACGCGCCTGGTCCTCGGCGAGGTACTGGAGCGGGGTGTAGTCCTCGCCCGTCCGACGGTCGATGAGGACCGCGTGGCGCTGGCCGAAGGTGCCCCGTCGGGAGTCCTGGCCGGACAACCTGACAGGCGTGCCTTCGAGCAGCAACGAACCGATCGCGAGCGTCTCGCCCATGCCCCAGTCGATCGTGCCGTCCTCGACCATCGTCGCCCGGCGCTGCAGCTGGGGCAGCAGGCGCGGGTGGACGTGGAAGCTGTCCGGGATGTTGACCTGGGACTCGGCGATCCGCTTGACGACCTCCGTGGAGATCGCGGTGGAGACCGCGACGGGGAACTCGGCCTGCGGGTCCGACATCGGGGCGGCGCCGGGCTGGGCGGTCGCCTCGCGGACCTCGGTGAAGACCTTCTCCAGCTGGCCCTGGTAGTCCTGGAGGGCCTGCTCGGCCTCCTCAAGGGTGATGTCGCCGCGACCGATGAGGGACTCGGTGTAGAGCTTGCGCACCGAGCGCTTCTTGTCGATCAGGTCGTACATCAGGGGCTGGGTGAAGGCCGGGTTGTCCGACTCGTTGTGACCGCGGCGGCGGTAGCAGATGAGGTCGATCACCACGTCCTTGTTGAACGCCTGACGGAACTCGAAGGCTAGCCGCGCGACGCGGACCACGGCCTCCGGGTCGTCGCCGTTCACGTGGAAGATCGGGGCCTCGATCATCCTCGCCACGTCCGTCGCGTACATGGAGGAACGCGAGGACTCCGGGGCGGCCGTGAAGCCGACCTGGTTGTTGATGACGATGTGGATCGTGCCGCCGGTGCGGTAGCCGCGCAGCTGCGACATGTTGAGCGTCTCGGCCACCACGCCCTGGCCCGCGAAGGCCGCGTCACCGTGCAGGGCCAGCGGCAGGACCGTGAAGTCCGTGCCGCCCTTGTTGATGATGTCCTGGCGGGCGCGGACGATGCCCTCGATGATCGGGTCGACCGTCTCCAGGTGGGACGGGTTCGCCGCGAGGGTGACCTTGATCTGCTCGCCGTCCAGGCCGGTGAACGTGCCCTTGGCGCCCAGGTGGTACTTCACGTCGCCGGAGCCGTGCATCGACTTCGGGTCGAGGTTGCCCTCGAACTCGCGGAAGATCTGGGCGTACGACTTGCCGACGATGTTCGCCAGCACATTGAGCCGGCCTCGGTGGGCCATGCCGATGACGACCTCGTCGAGGCGCGACTCGGCCGCGCTGTCGATGACCGCGTCCAGCAGCGGGATGACGGACTCGCCGCCCTCCAGGGAGAAGCGCTTCTGGCCGACGTACTTCGTCTGCAGGAAGGTCTCGAAGGCCTCCGCCGCGTTCAGCCGGCGCAGGATGCGCAGCTGCTCCTCGCGCTCCGGCTTGGAGTGCGAGCGCTCGATGCGGTCCTGGATCCACTTGCGCTGCTTCGGGTCCTGGATGTGCATGAACTCGATGCCGGTGGTGCGGCAGTACGAGTCGCGCAGCACGCCCAGGATGTCGCGCAGCTTCATCAGGGACTTGCCGGCGAAGCCGCCGACCGCGAACTCCCGCTCCAGGTCCCACAGGGTGAGGCCGTGCTCGGTGATGTCCAGGTCGGGGTGCTTGCGCTGGCGGTACTCCAGCGGGTCGGTGTCGGCCATGACGTGACCGCGGACCCGGTAGGAGTGGATCAGCTCGAAGACGCGGGCGGCCTTCGTCACGTCGTTGTCGTGCGAGGCGTCGATGTCCTTGAGCCAGCGGACCGGCTCGTACGGGATGCGCAGCGCCTCGAAGATCTCGTCGTAGAAGCCGCTCTCGCCGAGCAGGAGGTTCGCGACGATCCGCAGGAACTCGCCGGAGGCGGCGCCCTGGATGACCCGGTGGTCGTAGGTCGACGTGAGCGTCATGACCTTCGAGATGCCGAGCTTGTTGAGCGTGTCCTGGCTCGTGCCCTGGAACTCGGCCGGGTAGTCCATGGAGCCGACACCCATGATGACCGACTGACCGGGCATCAGGCGGGGGACCGAGTGGACCGTGCCGAGGCCACCCGGGTTGGTCAACGACACGGTGACGCCGGTGAAGTCGTCCATCGTCAGCTTGCCGTCGCGGGCGCGGCGGACGATGTCCTCGTAGGCCTGCCAGAACTCGAAGAAGTTCAGCGTCTCGGCCTTCTTGATGCCGGCGACGACGAGCTGGCGGTCGCCGTTGGGCTTCACCAGGTCGATGGCGAGACCGAAGTTGATGTGCTCCGGCTTGACCAGGGTCGGCTTGCCGTCCTTCTCCTGGAAGGAGTGGTTCATCGACGGCATGGCCTTGATGGCCTGCACCATCGCGTAGCCGATGAGGTGGGTGAAGGAGATCTTCCCGCCCCGGGCGCGCTTCAGGTGGTTGTTGATGACGATGCGGTTGTCGAAGAGCAGCTTGACCGGGACCGCGCGCACGGACGTGGCCGTGGGCACCTCGATCGAGGCGTTCATGTTCTTCGCGACCGCGGCGGCGGGGCCGCGCAGCGTCACGTACTCGGGGCCGGCGGGGGCCTCGGTCGCGGGCTCGGCCTTCTTCGGCTGGGCGGCCGGAGCCGCCGCCTTCACAGGGGCCGGAGCGGCGACGGGAGCCGGGGCCGGAGCGGCGGCTGCGGGCGCCGGAGCCGGGACCGCCGGAGCCGCGGGCGCGGCAGGAGCAGCCGGGGCCGGAGCCGGGGCTACGGGGGCGGCCTGGGCCGGAGTGGAGGTCCCTGCGGCCCCCGCGGCCGCAGTACCCGCCGAGGTCGAGGTCGGGGCGGAGGCCGCGCCCGGCTTGTAGTCGGCGAAGAAGTCCCACCAGGCTCGGTCTACCGAGTTCGGATCCTGGAGGTACTGCTGATAGATCTCGTCGACGAGCCACTCGTTGGGGCCGAACGCCGCCGCGGGATTCTTACCCGCGGCTTGGTCGGACTCGGTCGAGATGGTCGAGTTACTGGGGGACTGTGACGACACGGCGGCAACCGCCCTCTTCCGCTTCACAAGGTGATGGACAGCGGGAATTAAGGCTACGCCCCCATGAGCGCCAAGGTCAGGTCGGGCCGGTCCATCGTCGCGTAAGTCACACCGGAAAGTGTGTTTCGAGGGCTGAAATGGCGGGAAACAACCGTGGTTCCGCTACAGACGGGGTGAGTTGACGCGGACCGGGCGCACGAACGGCGCGGGCCTGTGCCTGATCACACGTGTCCGTCAGCGCGGACCGCCGTGGATCTTGAGGCTCCGGTTCGAACTTTACGTCAACTTGGCACGGATGACAGTCCCGGAAGGGTGACGATAATCCTGCAGCCGCGGTCGGATTCGGCCACACCGATCCGGCCGCCGTGCAGATCCACCGCCCAGCGGGCGATCGCCAGTCCGAGGCCCGTACCGCCGTCGCTGCCGGGTCCGTGCGGCGAGCTCACCGCTCCCCGGTTGAACCGCTCGAAGATGTGCGCCCACTCCGCCTTCGGGATGCCGGGCCCCTCGTCCAGGACCTCCAGCTCCAGCGACTGCGGCAGCGACCCGCGGCGCGCCCTGACCGTCACCCGGCCGTGCGCGGGGCTGTGCTTCACCGCGTTGTCGATGAGGTTGGCGACGACCTGGTGGATGCGCTCCGGGTCCGCGAGCGCGGTCAGCTCCGGCGGGGACACGTCCAGGTGCAGATGGACATCCGTCCGCGTGTGACTCCCCGAGCCCGACGCGATGCCCCCGCGCGCGGAGGCGACCATGTTGGCCTCCTTGAGCACGCCCGAGAGATACGGCCACACCTCGAAGCGGCGCGTCTTCAGCGGTACGACGCCGTTGTCCAGCCGGGAGAGGTCGAGCAGCGTCTCCACGAGGCGCCCGAGCCGCTCCGTCTGCTTCAGCGCCGTCCGCATGGTCTCCGGATCGGCGGCCGAGACGCCGTCGACGACGTTCTCCAGTACGGCGCGCAGGCCCGCGATGGGGGTGCGCAGCTCGTGCGAGACGTTCGCGACGAGTTCCTTGCGCTGGCGCTCCTGGGCCTCCAGCTCGTCGGCCATGACGTTGATCGTCCCGGCCAGGTCGCCCAGTTCGTCACGGCGGTTCTCGCGCACCCGGCGCGTGTAGTCGCCGCGCGAGATGGACCGGGCCACCGTGTTCATCTCGTCCAGCGGCGCGGTGAGCGAATGGGCCACGAACTGCGTTATCAGCAGTGTGGCGATCATCGAGAAGACCGTGATGAAGCGCAGCTCCGTCGCCGTGCGCATGGCGATCATCATCAGCCCGGTGGTGATGAGCACCGAGATGACGACGAGCGCGCCCAGCTTGGTCTTGATCGAGAACGGGCGTACGCCGCCCCAGGGTTCCCCGGGGCTCCTCCGTGACGTCGGCCCTTCGTTCATGGCGTAGGTGTCTCCAGTGCGTAGCCGACGCCGTGGACGGTGCGGATCCGCTCGGCGCCGATCTTCCGGCGCAGCGCCTTGATGTGGCTGTCGACGGTACGGGTCCCGGAGGCGTCCGCCCAGTCCCACACCTCCGCGAGCAGCTGCTCGCGCGAGAGCACGGCACGCGGGGTGTTCGCCAGACAGACCAGCAGGTCGAACTCGGTGGGCGTGAGGTGCACGTCCTCGCTGCGCACCCGTACCCGGCGCTGCGCGTGGTCGATCTCCAGCTCGCCGAGGCGCAGGATGCCCGAGCGCGGGGTGGACGCGGCCACCACGGCACGCTCCATGCGGCGCAGCAGGACGTGCACCCGCGCCGCCAGCTCCCGCATCGAGAACGGCTTGGTCATGTAGTCGTCGGCGCCGACCCCGAGTCCGACCAGCATGTCGGTCTCGTCGTCGCGCGCGGTGAGCATCAGCACCGGCACCGGGCGGGCGGCCTGCACACGGCGGCAGACCTCCAGTCCGTCGAAACCGGGCAGCATGATGTCGAGGATCAGCAGATCGGGCTGCCATGCCTCGGCGGTGTCGACGGCGGAAGGCCCGTCGCCCGCGGTTTGCACGAGAAATCCCTCGGCGCGCAGACGGGCGGCGATCGCGTCGACGATCGTCGGGTCGTCCTCGACCACCAGTACCCGGCGCTGTGCGCCCGGTGTGGCCGTGGCCGTACCGTTGTGGGAGGTATGTGTCTGCTCCATCGCCCGCCCCTGAAGTGTGCTTTCCGGAACCAGTGGGGTGATCCCATGACTGCGCTCGACGCTTGAATGATCCGCGTCAGGCAGCAGGGTACGGGCAGCGGCAACCCGTTTGCTATCCAGGTCGGACGGCGAGGTGCACGACGTCGGGAACTCCTCGGGCAACGGGGATCTCTTCGGTACGCACCTGTTGGAACCCGGCATTCCATAAGGTTCGCTCAAATTCCGGAGAGGGCTGCGCCGACCATACGGCGAGCACCCCGCCGGGCCTCAACACCCTTGCGCAGCTTGCCAGTCCGGCCTGCGAGTAGAGGCTCTCGTTGCTGTCGGTGACGGTCCAGTCGGGGCCGTTGTCGATGTCCAGGCAGAGCGCGTCGAAAGTGGCGCAAGTCTCATTGACGAATGCGACCAGATCCGTTTTCAGAATGTCGGTGCGCGGATCGGCGAGAGCGGACGCGGAGAGGGCCGACAACGGCCCGGAGCGGTGCCATTCGACGATCGCGGGCTCCCTCTCCACGACCGTGATCCGCCCCCAGCGGCGATCGGCCGCGGCATGCGCCAGCGAGAACCCCACGCCCAACCCGCCGATCAGCACGTCCGGTTCGGGGCGCCCGTCGAGCGCGTCGTACGCGGCGTCGACCAGCAGCCGCTCCGAGCGGCCGTCCGAGGTGTCCATCAGGAAACAGCCGTTGGCGATGATCTGCAGCAACTCCCCGTGCCGGCGCAGCACCACCTCGCCGTAGGGGCCCTCGCGACGGTCCAGGACAACAGGAGTGTCGTACGCGGCGGTCATGTGACCCATCCTGGCAGTTTCACCGGAAAGAGCAGCCGAATTAACCGTGGGGAGACACCTCCGGGTGCAAGCTGTCCGCGGACGCGTAAGAAAGCTCTGGGGTTGCTGTGAATCGGCTCTCGCGTGGCGTCGGTCATAGACAGCGGCGTGGGGGACGGCGAAGGGTGGGCCGAAACGTAAGGAGCGCCTCAGAGTGGAACGGACCGCGACGGCCGGCACAAAGGCCTCCGCCACGCCTTCGGGCACACCCTCGGCCGAGCTGTCCGGGCTGGATCCGGACCTGGATTCGGATCTGGATTCGGGCCTGGATGCCGGTCTGCTGGAGGCGATGCCGAGACAGCGGGAAGTCGCGGCCACGGCCGGGGAGTTGGCCCTCGCCCTCCGGGCCCCGGCGGCCGTGTCCGTCTCGGCGTCCACTCCCGCCGTTCCCGGAGAGTCGTGGCTCCTGCTCGCACTCCGCAGCCTCCACCCCTGGCGACTGCTGCCGACGCCCACCGGGACGCCGTTCACCTTCGCCTACGCGATGCTGCTCCTCGTCACCTCCCTCGTGGCGCAGTACGCCGATGCGACCCTCGTGAACGAACTGCACCAGGCCTCCAGCACCGATGTCGCCCACCTCGTACGCGACCCGCTGCTGGTGCTGGTCGCCAGTGCGCTGTGGATCGTCGGCGGAATGATGTCGCCGTACGCGATCCTCTTCCTGCTCGTGCTGACCGCGCTGGAACGGCGGATCGGCGGGATGCGGGCCGCCGCGGTGTTCGTGTCCGGGCACATCCTGGCCACGCTCGCGACCGAAGGGACCGTGGGAATCGCCGTGTTGGCGGGGCATCTGCCCAACAGCTCGCTGCACCGCCTCGACTACGGCATCAGCTTCGGCGTGGCGACGAGCATAGGAGCGCTGTCCGGTCTGCTGCGGCCGTGGCTCGGCCTGCCGTTGATCGGCCTGTTCGGCTGGTCGCTGGTCGAGGACCTGATCGAGTTCACCGACCCCATGACGAACTGGGGCCACTTGATCTCCCTGACGATAGGCGTCGCGACCTGGCCGTTGATACGGCGCTGGCATCGGGCCGCGCGGGTGACTCGGCTTGAGGCGGCCCGGTTCGAGGCAGCCCGGTTCGAGGTGGCTCCGGTTGAGGTGGCTCGGGTCTAACTGCCCTCCCGTCTGGCGGCGTTCAGTTTCTTCGCCAGTGCCGGGATGCCAAGTCGCGCTTCCTGCGCGGCGGTTGCCGAGTGACGGTCGTCGGAGGTGCCCCTGGGCGAGCCCCACCCCGTGCGCGGAGTGGGACACCCGAGCCGTTCTCCACCACACGGTGGGCGGCATGCGCATCTTCGCCGCCGAACTGAACGACATCGATCCGGGCGCCGAGCACGAGTCCGACTGGCTGGGCGGAGATCCGGAGGGCGCGCTGCCCGGGGGTGAGGCGATGTCCGTCAGCCTGTGGGCGTGCCGATCTGCTTGTGCTCTAGCGCCGAGCGCAGCTTCGAAAGGGCCTGTGCGGCGGCCGACGCCGAGGAGTTGTCGAGAGCGGTTCCGATCAGGTCGGCCACTCCGTCGGTGAAGGTCTTCTCCGCCGCATCGACAAGCTGCGAGCCGTCGTCGGTCAGGGCCAGCAGTGAGGACCGGCGATCGGACGGATTCGGGAGCCGGACGGCCCAGCCCTGCTTTTCCAGACGGTCGACGGTCTTGCTGGTCGCCCCGATGCCGATGGCGAATTCGGCGGCAAGGTCCGCCACGCGGGACTCGGGACGGTCGCGCAGGTAGCGCAGGGCCTCGAACTGCGACGTGACGATCCCATGCCGCTCCCGGAGGCGGTCGTTGAGGGCGTTGTACAGACGTGTCTCACATCGGACCAGGTCGGCGAAGAAGCCCGCGAGGTCGACTGTCCCACTGCTCACTTTGAATGCCACGGCATATAGTTTACGATATATTCCTCGGCATATAGTGCTGTGGAAGTTACTTGCGACGGGAGTGGACGCATGAGCAAGGACCAGCGCGTGCAGGTGGACGCGATGCTGCGACAGCCGCGACCTGAGGGCCCCCGGTCGGTCGAGGCGATCCGAGCGGGGTTCGAGGCGCTGATGGCCCGGATGATCGTGCCCGACGGTATGCGCACCGTGCGGACAACTCTCGGCGGCCGGCCCGCGCTGCATGTCCAGCCTGACAACGGGCCACGCGACAACGGGCCACGCGACAACGGGCCTCGCGACAACGGGCCTCGCGACAACGGGCCTCGCGACAACGGGCCTCGCGACAACGGGCCTCGCGACAACGGGCCTCGCGACAACGGGCCTCGCGCCGGGACGATCCTGTACTTCCACGGCGGCGGCTGGGTGTACGGCTCCCCCGAAAGCGTGCTGTCGCTGACGGGACACCTCGTCGCCAAGACCGGCTTCGGGGCGTACTCGGTGGACTACCGGCTCGCCCCCGAGCATCCGTTCCCGGCCGCGATCGAAGACGCGCTGAGCGCCTACCGCGCCCTCCTCGACGGCGGTCAGGACCCTTCGGCCGTCGTGTTCGCCGGGGACTCGGCCGGCGGCGGCCTCGCCGTCACGACCTGCCTGGCCGCCCGCGACGCGGGCCTTCCGCTGCCCGCCGCCCTCGTGGCGTTCTCGCCGGGCCTCGACGCCACCCGCACGGGCAGGAGCATGGACGCCAAGGAAGGCATCGACCCGATCCTCACCCGCAAGTCCGTGGAACACACCGGAGCCATGTACCTCGCCGGAGCCGACCCCCATCAGCCCATGCTCAGCCCAGCCGTCCTCGCCGACCTGACCGGCTTTCCGCCCATGCTCATCCAGGTGGGCACCAACGAGATCCTCCTGGACGACTCCACACGCCTGGCCGCGCGGGCGAGGGCAGCCGGAGTGGACGTCATCCTGGACGTCACCGCCGACGTACCGCACGTGTTCCAGGCGTTCGCAGGTGTCCTGGACGAGGCCGACGAGGCACTGGACCGTGCGGCTCTCTTCCTCGGTCAGCGCATCCGGGCCGCGGGCGCAGCGCACACGTCAGCAGCGTAGGGCTGCCCCGGCCTCGCTCAGGTCAGGCCTCGGCGCCTCAGGCCTCGGCCCCGGGCCTCCCGCCTGAGGCGCCGAGGAATACGACTCCCCCGCGAGGGTCTGCCCGCTGCCCGCTGCCCGCTGCCGACGGCGGACGGCGGACCGTCGCCACCGAGGAAGTCATCCGCGTCCATTGTGCGCACCCCGCCGCGCGGAGTCCCGGAAGCGTGCGGCCGGAGCGGCCGGAGCGGCCGGAGCTGCCGGTTCTGGCGGGAAGCCGCGACGCCGATTCCGCGTTGACCTCGGGTGAGGCGGTTGTGGAGCGGCTGATCGCTCACGGCGAACAACAGGTGGGGAACAATCGAAGGCGCCCAAGCATTGAGTCGGCATAGCTCAACTTGACTGCCTAAGGGGAGATCATGGCTTCGACGTCCACACCGCTCACCCTGCCCGTGCTGCCGCTCGACGACGAGGTCGTGCTGCCCGGAATGGTGGTTCCGCTGGACCTGAACGACACCGATGTACGCGCCGCCGTGGAGGCCGCCCAGGCCGCCGCGCGGTCCGAGCCCGGAAAGCCCAAGGTCCTGCTGGTGCCACGCATCGACGGGACGTACGCGAGCACGGGTGTGCTCGGCACCGTCGAGCAGGTCGGCCGGCTGGCCGACGGCGACCCGGGCGCGCTGATCCGCGGCCGTAGCCGCGTGAAGATCGGGGCCGGGACCACCGGTCCTGGTGCCGCGCTCTGGGTCGAGGGCACCGCGCTCGACGAGAGCCTGCCCGAACCGTTGCCCGGCTCGGTGACCGAGCTGGTGAAGGAGTACAAGGCGCTGGCCACCGCGTGGCTGCGCAAGCGGGGGGCCTGGCAGGTCGTCGATCGCGTGCAGGCCATTGATGACGTGTCCACCCTCGCTGACAACTCTGGTTACTCGCCCTTCCTGACCACCGAACAGAAGATCGAGCTGCTGGAGACCGCCGACCCGGTCGCCCGGCTGAAGCTCGCCACCCAGCATCTGCGCGACCACCTCGCCGAGCAGGACGTCGCCGAGACCATCGCCAAGGACGTGCAGGAAGGTGTCGACAAGCAGCAGCGCGAGTTCCTGCTGCGGCGCCAGCTCGAAGCCGTTCGCAAGGAACTGCGCGAGCTGAACGGCGACTCCGCCAAGGACGGCGAGGAGTCCGACGACTACCGCGCGCGCGTGGAGGCCGCCGACCTGCCGGAGAAGGTGCGTGAGGCCGCCCTCAAGGAGGTCGACAAGCTGGAGCGGTCCTCCGACCAGTCGCCCGAGGGGTCGTGGATCCGCACCTGGCTGGACACCGTCCTTGAACTGCCGTGGAACGAGCGGACCGAGGACGAGTACGACATCCGGGGCGCCAAGGCGATCCTGGACGCCGAGCACGCCGGTCTGGAGGACGTGAAGGCGCGCATTACTGAGTACCTCGCTGTGCGCAAGCGCCGTAGCGAGCGCGGGCTGGGTGTCGTCGGCGGGCGGCGCGGCGGTGCCGTACTGGCCCTTGTCGGTCCGCCCGGTGTCGGCAAGACCTCGCTCGGCGAGTCCGTCGCGCACGCGATGGGGCGGAAGTTCGTGCGGGTCGCGCTGGGCGGTGTGCGGGACGAGGCCGAGATCCGCGGTCACCGGCGTACGTATGTCGGCGCGCTGCCTGGTCGTGTCGTCCGGGCCATCAAGGAGGCCGGGTCCATGAACCCCGTCGTCCTGCTCGACGAGATCGACAAGGTGGGGTCCGACTACCGGGGCGACCCGGCGGCGGCGCTTCTCGAAGTCCTCGACCCCGCGCAGAACCACACCTTCCGTGACCACTACCTGGAGGTCGAACTCGACCTGAGCGATGTGGTGTTCCTGGCGACGGCCAACGTGCTCGAAGCCATCCCGGAGGCGCTGCTCGACCGGATGGAACTGGTCCGGCTGGACGGCTACACCGAGGACGAGAAGGTCGTCATCGCGCGTGACCACCTGCTCCCGCGTCAGCTGGAGCGGGCGGGGCTCAAGGACGACGAGGTCGTCATCGACGAGAGCGCGCTGCGCAAGCTCGCCGGTGAGTACACCCGCGAGGCGGGCGTCCGCACCCTGGAGCGGTCGATCGCCCGGCTGCTGCGCAAGATCGCGGCCCAGCACGAACTGGGCGAGCGGAAGCTGCCGTTCACGGTGACCGACGCCGATCTGCGCGGTCTGATCGGCCGGCCGCACCACGTGCCCGAGTCCGCCCAGGACCCGGCCGAGCGCCGCACGGCGGTGCCCGGTGTCGCCACCGGCCTCGCGGTCACCGGCGCGGGCGGTGACGTCCTCTACGTCGAGGCGTCGCTGGCCGACCCGGAGACGGGCGCGGCGGGTCTGACCCTGACCGGTCAGCTCGGTGACGTGATGAAGGAGAGCGCGCAGATCGCCCTGTCGTTCCTGCGCTCGCACGGCGCCGAACTGGAGCTGCCCGTCGCCGACTTGAAGGACCGGGGCGTGCACATCCACTTCCCGGCGGGTTCGGTGCCGAAGGACGGCCCGAGCGCGGGTGTCACGATGACGACGGCCCTGGCGTCGCTGCTGAGCGGCCGACTGGTCCGCACGGACGTGGCGATGACCGGTGAGGTCTCCCTGACCGGTCGGGTCCTCCCGATCGGCGGCGTGAAGCAGAAGCTGCTCGCCGCCCACCAGGCCGGGGTCACCACGGTGATCATCCCGAAGCGCAACGAGCCCGACCTGGACGACGTCCCGGCCGAGGTCCTGGACAAGCTCGACGTGCATGCCGTGACGGATGTCCGGCAGGTGCTGGAGCTGGCGCTGTCGCCGGCGACGAACGGCGCGACGTCGGAGGTTCCGGTAGCGGCGTGACGCGGTGTCCCAGAGCGGGCTCCGCCCGCGCGCATCGGTAGGTGAAAGCCCGGGTCCCCTTTCGCGAGGGGGCCCGGGCCTTCGTCGTAGAACGTCGTACCGATGGCCCGTCAGCCGCTGGCGAGTGCCACCACCCGGTCCAGCGCCCCGTTGAACACGTCGTGGGGAGAGTAAGGCGGTGATCCAACCGGCTACCGCCTGGTGGAAGAAGCTGCGCACCGGGAACACCGGGTGGGCAGGGGGTCCGGACGCCGCCGTAGGTCCAGCCCTGCGAAATACTGGCGGAGCTGCGGCGATGACGGCTTTTGGCGGAAACTTTCACGAGCGGGAAAGCGGACCAATGCGTGCTGACGTGCACAAGGACGAGGACAGAAGCGACAGCGGGAGGGACGACAGCGGGAGGGACGACGACGGGAGGGACGACGACGGGATGGGTGACAACGGGATTCCGGACCCCGAATACCTGTCCCTGGAACGCGAGTTGACGTTTCTCCTCCGCCGGGCCCGGGCCAACCAGGGCGAGATGGCCCGTGAGGTCCACCCCGACCTGGAGTCCGCCGCGTACGGTCTGCTGGTGCGGCTGGAGGAGTACGGCCGGCAGCGGGCCACCGAGCTGGCCGCCTACATCGGCGTCGGCAAGGCCACCATGTCCCGCCAGTTGCGCGCCCTGGAGGACCTGGGCCTGATCGCCCGCGAGCCCGACCCGGCGGACGGCCGTGCCTGGCTGGTCGACCTCACCGACGAGGGCCGCCGCCGCGTCACCCACGTCCGCGAGGCCCGGCGGGCCCGCTACGTCACCCAGCTCGCCCACTGGGACCGTCGGGAGGTCGCCGAACTCGCCCGGCTGCTCCACCAGTTGAACGGCGTCATGGAGAAGTAGGAGGGCGACAGGGGCTCACAGCTCGACGTACACGACCGTCGCGTCGTCGTGCGTCTTGCTCCGCCGCAGATACGTCCGGGTCTCCTCGTCGGCGCGTTCCAACGCCCGTACGCGGGCCACCAGTTCCGCCGCCCCCTCCTTCCGTACGAGGGCGAAGCAGTCCGCCCAGTCGCCCTCGTGGAACTTCTCGACCCACCTCGTCGCCCCGTCCGTCAGGGCGGCGAGCGCGCGGGCGTCGGAGCGGGGGAGTGACCCCGTCACCGCCCGTGCCGCGACCGACGGATCGGCGGCGGCCGTGAAGAAGCCGCCCTCCTTGTTGCGGAGCGTGCTGTCGATCAGGGCGTCCGTCGCCAGGGCGCTGCGCGGCAGGCGGGACAGGCGGTCGTCCAGTACGGCGGTCACCTCGCCCGAGGGGGATGCGACGAGCAGGGCCGAGTCGGAGAGGACCAGGTATTCGATCTCCCGGGGTGACCAGCGGGCCAGCACCACCGTTGCCTGAGGGGTGCGTGGGTGAGAAAGGTCACAGGTGTCGGCGTGGGCCTCGGATGTGCGGAGGATCGCCCGGGAGAGAATCTCCGCCAGGGTCAGATCCCGGCAGGAAACGGTCAGTTCGGTCAGGGCCCCGCCCAGCCGCGCGGTGTACCAGGGAACCGAATGGAGACAGCCCGTCTCGCCTCTCGGTGGTGTCACTCCGTCCAGGACGATCAGCGAACCGCCCTGTCCCGAGGCTGGAAGGCCGACACTCGCGAAGTCCTCGTTGGGGCGGGCCGGGTCACCGGGTTCCGACACAAGTTCCGTACGCATTCGGCCAGTCTGCACGACCTCTTCACAGGGTCCGCAAAAGCTTGGCACGCATGGCCGAATCGGCGCAGCCGCGCAGGTCAGACGCCTGGTTTGGGAGGGAATGGATCACTCCGGGAATGCGTGGCGGCGAATCCTGCCAAAGCCCGCCGCTCACGTCCAACCGGCACCCCGCGCAAGGGTGTCGGACCGGCCGCCGGAACTTGCCCGCCAACTCCCCTCCGGGGTTCACTCCTTCGGGTGGCGGCCCGGATGATGCGCGACCGCTGCCCACCGGCACTGGGAGGGTCACCGTACCGGGATGACGGAGCGTCACCCGGGCCCATGGGTATCACGAGTCAGGAATGCGAGCACCGGTGCAGAAAAAGCGGCCTCGGCGCCCAGGCAAGCAGACGGCCCCTCAGGGGAGCGCCACCGGTGCCGCCGCGCCCGACCCCGCGGGCAGGGGGCGCGGCACCCATGTACGCAACCGGCTCATCGTCGCCGTCGCCGTCGTGGCCGCCGCCATCGCCGCGGCCGGTGTCCCCTCACTCCTCACCGCCTCGGGTCAACTCAGCGACTCCCAGGACCTGGTGACGTTCGCCGAGCAGACCCAGGACGCCCTGTCGCTGGCCCACTCCCTCGCCGACGAGCGGGACACGGTCACCCCGTACATCGCCGCCGGACGCCCCAAGTCCCAGGCGCCCGACGAGGACCGCAGCGCCCGAGTCGACCGGCAGGTCCAGGAGTTGCGTGCCGACACCGGCATCTCCGCCGCGCTCCGCTCGGACCTCGACGGCGTCGCCGCCGTACGGCGGGCCGCGCTCACCGGCAAGACCAGCGCGCTGGAGGCGCACGACGCGTACTCCGGCGCCATCACCGAACTGCACCGGCTCGCCGGGCAGTTGGCCGAGAAGACGCCGCCGCGGGCCGGTTCCGGCGCCTACGCGCTCGCCGAACTCGACGCCGCCGTCCAGCAGGCCGCCGCCGCCCGAGGGCTGCTCCTCGCGGCCCTGAAGGTGCCGACGACCACCCAGACGGTCATCAGCCCCATCACCGGCCTCGCGGTCACCGAGACCACCTCCACGAAGGCCCAGTCCAAGCAGCGCGACGCCCTCAGCACCGCCGCCCAGCAGGCCCGGCTGCGCTCGGACGCGGCCCTCGCCGACTTCCGCGAGACCGCGCCGAAGGCGGCCGTCGCCGGCTACGACTCCACGGTCACCGGACCCGAGGTCAACTCCGCCGAGCAGTACCTCGCCTCCCTCACCGACCAGCCCACGCTGTCCGACAGCGAGTTGGACACCAGCACCAAGAAGCTCGACGCGGCGCTCTCCGCCCGGGTCGACCTGATGCGCGGCGACGAGTCCGCGCTCTACGTGGACCGCGTCAAGGACCTCGCCCAGCTGCGCGACGACGACGTCAAGGCGCTGGAACTCCGCGTCGCGATCCTCGGCGCCCTGATGCTGCTGGCCGTGGGCATCGCCACCGCCATGGCCCGCACCCTCACCCGCCCCCTGTCGGTGCTGCGCCGGGGCTCGGCGCGGCTGGCCGGGGCCGAGGACCCGAGCGCCGAAGAGGCCATCAAGTTCACCGGCCGCAACGACGAGTTCGCCCAGGTCGTCCGCTCGGTCAACACCCTGCACGCGCACGCCGCCGCCCTCCACGAGCGCATCGCCACCCTGGAGGCCGACCGCAAGCACCTCGTCGGCCAGCGCCAGAAGATGGCCGACGCCCGCGAGGAACTCCGCGCCGAAGTCACCGACTCCGCCGGTCAGTTGGATCGGCTGCGCACCAGCATCGGCGGCACCTTCGTCAACCTCGCCCTGCGCACGCTGGGCCTGGTCGAGCGCCAACTCGCCGTCATCGAGGGCCTGGAGGAGCGCGAACAGGACCCCGACCGGCTCTCCACCCTCTTCAAGCTCGACCACTTCGCCACGGTCATGCGCCGGCACAGCGAGAACCTCCTCGTCCTCGCCGGCACCGAACACGTCCAGCAGCACGCGGGCCCGGTCCCGCTGGTCGACGTCGTCCGGGCGGCCGTCAGCGAGATCGAGCGCTACGAACGCGTCCGCATCTCGGCACTCCCGCCGCACGCGCACGTGGCGGGCTTCGCCGCGGACGACCTCTCCCACCTCCTGGCCGAACTGATGGAGAACGCCACGTCGTTCTCCCCGCCGGACACCCCCGTCGAGATCTCCGGCTGGCTCCTGGAGAACGGCGAGGTCATGCTCTCCGTCCAGGACGAGGGCATCGGCATGACCGTCAGCCGCCTGAACAGCCTCAACACCCGCCTCACCGAGTTCGACCCGGACTCCCCCTACGACCACGAGGGCGAGGAGGGCCTGGGCCTCGGCCTGTACGTCGTCGCCCGCCTGGCCCACCGCCACGCCGTCCGCGTCCAGCTCCGCGACCAGAAGCAGGGCGGCATCGCGGCGGTCGTGGTCCTCCCGGGCCCCCTGCTGGCACCGGCCCCCGCGTCGGCGGTCCCGTCGTCCAGGCCGGTGACCGGCGACACCCACTCCTACTCCCTGCCGGGCGCGGACGCGGAGGTCAACTCCAATGTCCTGTACGGCCGCTCGGAGCACGGCGACCCCTTGGTCGCCCTCGCGGAGAAGGCGGTAAGGGAGACCACTCCGGCGGAGTCCCCGGCGGAAATGACGATGGAACTCCTGCTACCGCCGGCGCCGGAGGACCGGGCATTCACGGCCGCAGACGAACGGTCGGCCGCCGACGGCGAGTCCGCCCCACAGGGGCCACCCGCACCCGGCAGCGATGCCCGCACGGGCGGTGCGGGTGGGAGTCAGATCACGGCTGAAGGCGAAGCCGAAGCCGTGGAACACGAGCGAGCACCGGACGAGGACCCCGTCACAGACAAGGGCCTCCCCAAACGCACCCCCAAGATCACCCAACCCGCCCAAGCCCCGCGCCAGCGAACCGGCGCCGTGGACGCCGACGCCCTGCGCCGCAGACTGGGCGGCTTCCGCGCGGGCGCCTCCGCCGGCTACCGGGACGTAGAAGCGGAGATCGCCGAGAAGACCGGCCAGAATCCGGTCCCGGCACCGCGAAGCGCAACCGCACGATCCGAAGCAGCCACGGGGGGCACCGTCGAGGAGGCAAGCAGTTGACCGCGCCCAGTACCTTCGGCCTGAGCAGTGAAGCCCGCAACCTGCACTGGCTGCTGAGCAACCTCGTCGAGGAGGTGCCCGGCATCCAGTCGGTGGCGGTCGTCTCCTCCGACGGCCTGCTGCTCCTCTCCTCCGACCCGGGGAGGAACACCGAGGCCCGCGAGGCACTCGAAGCCAGGCGCATTGGACCACGGGGTTCCGCCGCCGACCTGGCCACCATCGTCTCCGGCATCGGCAGCCTCACCATCGGCGCCGCGAAGCTGATGGACTCCGGCCCGGTGAAGCACACGATGGTCGCCATGGAGGAGGGCAGCCTCTTCGTGATGTCGATCAGCGACGGTTCGCTGCTCGGCGTGCACGGCTCCGCGGACTGCGACATGAGCGTCGTGGCGTACCACATGGCGCTCTTCGTGGGCCGGGCCGGCCATGTGCTGACGCCCGAACTCCGCAGCGAGCTACGGAAATCCCTCGAAGACGCGTCCGCCGGGAGCGCCCGATGAGCCGTAAGCCCAACAAACTCCCGGTGCGCGGCGGCGACCGCAAGCCCGCCCGCGTACGCCCCTACTCGCTCACCGGCGGCCGTACCCGCTTCGGCCATGTCCTCCTCGTGGAGACCTTCGTGGCGGCGCTCGAAGCCCCGGAGGAACGCAAGGAGTTGACGAACGGTTCGCTCAACACCCGGGTCATGCCGGAGATGCGGGCCATCGTCGAACTCTGCCGCCGTATGCGCACGGTGGCCGAGATCGCCGCGCTGCTGAAGATGCCGCTCGGTGTGGTCCGCGTGCTCCTGAGCGATCTCGCGGACCAGGGAAAGATCCGTGTGTACGGAACCGGAACCGCGCACGGTACGGGCCGTCCTGACCGCGCTCTGCTGGAAAAGGTGCTGAGTGGACTCCGTCGTCTCTGACGCCGCCGCCTACGGCGTCACCCCGCTCCTCAACGACGAGGAGCAACTGCGGCCCTGGCAGAAGGACCGCACCCGCGCGCCCGTCGCCACGAAGATCGTGGTGGCCGGCGGCTTCGGCGTCGGCAAGACCACCCTGGTCGGCGCCGTCTCCGAGATCGAGCCCCTCCAGACGGAGGCGCTGATGACCGAGGCGAGCGAGGAGACCGACGACCTCACGGCCACCCCCGGCAAGATGACCACCACGGTCGCCATGGACTACGGCCGCCTCACGCTCGACGACGACCTCGTGCTCTACCTGTTCGGTACGCCGGGGCAGCAGCGGTTCTGGTTCATGTGGGACGACCTGGTGCGCGGGGCTATCGGCGCCGTCGTCCTTGCCGACACCCGCCGCCTCAAGGACTGCTTCCCCGCGCTGGACTACTTCGAGAGCTGCGGGCTGCCGTACATCGTCGCGGTCAACCACTTCGTCGGCAGCGAGCGGTTCGAACCGGAGGACGTGCGGGAGGCATTGACGATCCCCGCGCACATACCTGTAATGATCATGGACGCGCGGCGGCGGATCTCGGCCATCGAGACCCTGCTGACGCTCGTCGGCCACGCGCTGGACGTCACCCCCGAGTAGCCCCGAGCAGTCCCTGAGCAGTCGCGACCAAGGAGCCACCACCCGTATGCGGAAGATACTCGTCGTCGGAGCCGGTCAGTCCGGGCTCCAACTCGCCCTCGGACTCCAGTCGCACGGGTACGAGGTCACCCTGATGTCCAACCGGACGGCGGACGAGATCCGCTCCGGTCGGGTCATGTCGACGCAGTGCATGTTCGACACGGCACTGGGCCACGAGCGCGAGCTCCAGGTGAACTTCTGGGAATCCCAGGCCCCGAAGATCGAAGGACTCGGCGTCTCGGTCGCGGCCCCCGGCTCGCACGACCCGGGGCCGACACAGCGCGCGATCGACTGGGCGGGCAAGCTCGACGGGTACGCGCAGTCGGTCGACCAGCGGGTCAAGATGGCCGGCTGGATGGAGACGTTCGCCCAGCGCGGCGGCCAACTGGTCATCCACGGCGCGGCCGTCGGCGACCTCGACTACTTCTCCCGTACGTACGACCTCGTCCTCGTGTCGGCCGGCAAGGGCGAGCTGGTCTCCATGTTCGCCCGCGACCCGGAGCGCTCCCCGTACACCGAGCCGCAGCGGGCCCTCGCGGTCTCCTACGTCCACGGTCTTGGCCCGCGCCCGGAGCACCCGGAGTTCGAGGCGGTCCGCTGCAACCTGGTGCCGGGCGTGGGCGAGTTGTTCGTCATGCCGACGCTCACCACGTCCGGGCGCGCGGACATCCTGTTCTGGGAGGGCATACCCGGCGGGCCGTTGGACGTCTTCAACGGCGTCAAGGACCCGGCGGAACATCTCTCCCTGACCCTGGAACTCATGGAGAAGTTCACGCCGTGGGAGTACGAGCGGGCGCGGGGTGTCGAACTGACCGATGCGGGCGGGACGTTGGCCGGGCGTTACGCGCCCACCGTCCGTAATCCGGTGGGGCAGCTGCCGGGTGGCGGGCTGGTGCTGGGTGTCGCCGACGTCGTCGTCGCGAACGACCCGATCACCGGGCAGGGCTCCAACTCCGCGTCCAAGTGCGCCGCTTCTTACCTCGCGTCGATCCTCGACCACGGGGAGAAGGAGTTCGACGGGGACTGGATGACGGCGACGTTCGAGCGCTACTGGTCGACTGCGCGGCACGTTACGAAGTGGACCAACGCGATGCTGGGTCCGCCGCCGGAGCATGTTCTCAACCTCATTGGGGCGGCTGGGGAGTTGCAGCCGGTGGCGGATCGGTTCGCCAACGCGTTTGATGATCCGGCTGATTTCGAGAACTTCTTCTATGAGCCGGAGAAGACGGGGGCGTACCTGGCTTCTGTGACGGCCTAGGCTGCGGCTTCGTCGTGGCTGGTCGCGCAGTTCCCCGCGCCCCTTCAGTGCGCCTGGTCTGGGCGTACGGCTCCGAGGATCGGGTAGGTCGCGATCGGCAAAACCTGGACCTTCTCGCCTGTGCGCGGAGCCTGGACGATCTTTCCGTCGCCCAAATACATTGCCACGTGTGTCGCCTTGGGGAAGTAGATCACCAGGTCGCCGGGGCGCAACTCCTTCAGTGGGACTCTGGGGAGTTGCGCCCACTGCTCTTCACTGGTCCTCGGGATCGGGGTGCCCGCGTGTCCCCATGCCTCAGATGTCAGGCCGGAGCAGTCGTACGTCTTCGGGCCCTCCGCGCCCCACTCGTACGGCTTGCCGATCTGCTGGACGGCGTAGCGCAGGGCGCGGTCTCCCTCCCGTGAGGGCTCGCGGTTGTCGTCTTCGCCCAGAGCACCCGAAGTGACCAACTTCTGCTGGGCCTTGTCGACGTCTGTCTTCTCGAAGGCGGCCAGTGCGGTGAGTTGGTCGGGGGTGAGGGAGGTGAGGAGCTTCTCGATGTCGTCGAGCCGCTTGCGTACGTCGTCGCGGTCCTTCTTCTGCCGTGCGGCGAGCGTGAGTTGACCGTCCAGCGCCTTGCGGGCCGCGCGGGCCAGGCCGTCGCTCTTCTTCTCGCTGCCGACCAGCCGGCCCACCGTCTCGGCCCGCTCCCGCGCCAACTGCCCGATGACATGGCCCTCGTCGAGCGCGTGCTGCGGATCGCGGGCGAGGAGCAGGCGTACGTACGGGGAGATGGCGGTGCTGTTCTGGTACTGCTCGCGGGCCAGCCGGCCGGCCGCGCCCCGGCTGTCGTGCAGGGTCAGGCGGGCGCGGGCCAGCGCGGAGTCGAGGCGGTCGACCTCGGCGCGCTGCTTCTTCAGCTTCTCCGCGGTGGCGTTGTACGTCTCCGTGGCCTGCTCGGCGTCCCGGTACATCGTCCGAAGGTCCGTCAGCAGCTCGGCCACGGGCCGCTGTCCGGGGGCCTGCGGCTCGGGTACGGCCGCGGCGGGCAGCGGTGCGAGGACGGTGCCGGCCGCCACCGCCGCCGTACAGACCAGACGCGGAAGCCTTCCTGACATGTCATCACCTCCGGTGCGCGGCGGTCCTTCCGCCCCGCACCGTGAGCATCAGTCGCGGGCGCCGGGTCCGCGCGCCGGGTGTGCGCGGTTCGGCGCAACGGGGTCACCCGTGGGTGTCGTCCGGCTTGCCGCCCGGCGTGGCGTCTGGTGCGGAGTCCGGTGCGGCGTCCGGCTTGGACCATGGCCACCGGAGGGTGCTGCCGCTCTTGCCCTGGGGGTCGTACTCGTACTTCCAGCCCTTGGGCAGGCCCAGCCGCTTGCTGTGGCCCCGGGGCACCCGGCGGTACACGAGCACCGTCGGCGGGCCGCCGGCCGCGTCGGGGACCGGGATGCGGTAGGTCTTCGGCGGGGTTCCGGTGGGGCCGAGCAGGATGGGCAGGGAGCGGCCGTCCATGGGGCCGCCCTCGAACGGGGTGTCTTCGCTCTTCACGCCACCAGTGTCAGCCATCCACCGCGAGGCCCCGCACAAGCGCGGCGGTCTGCGGATCCCGCCGGGCCGTCACCGAGAGCACCGCCGCGAACTGCTCGACCAGCCAGTCCCGCAGTTCGTCGACGGGCGGCTGCTTGTCCTCGTCGAGCCAGATGAGGGACGCCGCTTCTACGGCCGTGATCCACATCCGCACGGTCATCCGCAGCCGCGGTCCGGGTTCGGCCACGCCGAGATGGCTGAGGATGTGCACGGCGGCGGCCCGCCGGACCCCGTCCACGATGGCCGTCGTACGGGAGGTCTCCACGACACTTCCGCCCTGGAGCAGCGCGCTGAACCCGGCGTCGTGCTGGTCGACGAAGCCGAGGTAGCGGTCGAGGGCGCGGGAGAGACGGGGGAGGAGCGGGCCCTCGCGGGGTTCGTCGAAGCACTGCTCCAGTTCTTCGGCGGCGGAGCGGAGGGCGGCTTCGTAGAGCTGCTGCTTGCCGCCCGGGAAGTACCGGTACACGAGGGGGCGTGAGACCCCGGCTGCCTCTGCCACGTCGTCGAGGGAGATCTCTTCGGGGGCGCGGTGCGCGAAGAGGGTGAGGGCGGCTTCGAGGAGCTGGCTGCGCCGCTCCTCGACGTTGAGGCGGCGGTAGGCGGGGGTAGGGGCGGCGGGGGTCATGGGGTGCAGCGTAGTCGGGCGGCTGCGGGTCGGTGGGGCTGGTCGCGCCCACGCGGCGGAGCCGCACATCGACACAGCCCCGCGCCCCTCAAAAGCACCTGAACCGGTCCGGCGTTCAGGGGCGCGGGGAACTGCGCGACCAGCCCCCACCGGGCCGCACTGTGAACTCAAGCCAGCAGCCCCGACGCCTTCCACAGCCGTCGCCCGACACCCCGCAGCACCCCGATGTCGTCCAAGAAGTCCGTCAGCTTCTTCGCGCCGCTCTGCATGACCTCCCGCCGATGCCCACTCGCCCGCACCTGCGCCACCGCCTCCCGCTGATCGAGCCCCACGTTCGTGTACACCTCGGGATTCACGAACGCGATCGAGAAGATCCGCGCGAACTCACCGGAGGTGACCCGGGTGAACTCCTGCGACCAGCGCGACGCGGTCACCATCTGGCGCCGCAACTCCTCCCGGGCGTACCGCACATGACGTGCCTCCTCGACGACATGGATCCGCGTGACACCCCGGACCAGCGTCTGCACCCGCTCGTCCGGAAACGTCAACCGCTGCATCCAGTCGAGGACTTCCTCCCCAAGCAGCGTCGCGGTGAAGGAACCGGGCGTGGTGGAGATGGTCTTGAACAACCGCCCCAGGTTCTGGTGGGCGCGGCTCACCGGATACCAGGGCGTGTCCCCGCGCGATATCAGCCGCGCGAACATCTTCGAGTGCCGGCACTCGTCCTCGATCTCGGTGAGCGCGTAGCGGACGTGCGCACTCGTCGCCGCCTTGTCGTAGATGTGCCGGACGAGCAGCTGCATCAGGATCAGCTCGAACCAGATGCCCAGCGAGGCGAGCGCCGCGGCCTCGTGCTGCGAGAGCAGAAGCCGCTGCTCCTCGCCCATCCGCTTCCACAGCGGGGTGTCGTACAGCGACACCAGTTCCGGCGGCCAGAACCACTTGCCCTCCTCGAAGGGCGCGGCCCAGTCGAGTTCCTTGTCGGGGTCGAAGGAGTGCTTCGCGGAGGAGGCGAGCAGCCGCTCGGCGACCTGCTCGCGGTCTCTCAGCAGCCCGAGTGCGTCGCGCAGCCCGACCATGGCGTCCACGTCCGTGAGGCTCGTCATGGCACTTATGAGACTGCTTGTCAGCAAGCCCCGTCAACCCCCTCGCAGGACCCCGCTGTCCTAGACCGAACAGCCCAGCCCCTCCGGGATGTCCACCGGTGCCACCGGCTCGGCACCCTGTGCCGGGAACGACGTCCGCAGCGTGAACGCGTACGGTGTCGGCCCGTGTGCCCGCAGGTGGAGGAGGCGGTCCTCCGCCTCGCGCACCGTGGGCCGGTGGCCCGCCGGTACCCACCACAGGACCGCCATCGCCTCCCGCATCCGCTCGAACCAGTCCCGGCGGCGGGCCAGCAACTCCCGGTGCCGCCCTTGGTACATGAACGCGGTCAGGGCGTTCGTGTCGCGCCACACCGACATGTTGACGATCAGCCAGTCGTCGCCGAGGACGGGGACGTCGGTCGCGTTGCCGGTGTCGGACTGGAGGCGCCACACGAAACCCCCGGCCGTGTCGGCGACGGCGTTCACCGGGTCGAGGGCGTCCACGAAGTCCTTCAACTCCGGGGAATCCAGGGGGAATCGGAGACGGGCGATATTGACCTGGGCGAGTTCGTGCGCGGCTGCTCTCAAGGACTCGGTCGCTCGCAAGGGCTCAGTCATGTACCGAACGGTAGGTCGGGGCCCATGACTCCCGGTACCCCCGTCTCACGAACCGAGCACCGCCTCCATCACCGCCTTCGCGATCGGCGCCGCGTCCCCGCCCCCGCTGATGTCCCCCCGGTCCGCCGACGCGTCCTCCACCACCACCGCGACCGCCACCCTCGGCTCCATGTCCCGCTCGCCCTGCGCCCAGGACACGAACCAGGCGTACGGCGTACCGGAGTTGCCGATGCCGTGCTGGGCGGTACCGGTCTTGCCGCCGACGGTCGCGCCGGGGATCGCCGCGTTCGTGCCGGTGCCCTCGGTGACCACGTCCTCCATGAGTTCCTTCATCTGTACGGCGGTCGCGGGGTGCATGGCCTGGCGGACCGGGCGGGATCCGGCCGTCGAGACGGTCTCGCCGCCGCGCCTCGTCGTCCGCTCCACCAGGTACGGCGGCCGTACCTGCCCCCCGTTCGCGACCGCCGCCGCGACCATCGCCATCTGCAACGGCGTGGCCCGCGTGTTGTACTGCCCGATCGACGACAGCGCCAACTGGGCCTTGTCCACTGATGTGTCGAAGGTGCTGGGGGAGACCGCGAAGGGGATCTTCACGTCGGCGTCGTTGAAGCCGAACGCCTCCGCCGTGGCGCTCATGTTCCGCACGCCCACATCCACGCCCAGCTTCGCGAACACCGTGTTGCAGGACCACTCGAAGGCGGACCGGAGCGGCGCGTCCCCGCAGCCGTCGCCCTCGTTCGTCAGCGTCGTCGACGTGCCGGGGAGGGTGTACGGGTCGGGTGACGTCGTCGCCGCGTCCAGGTCCGTCACCACACCCGCGTCGAGCGCCGCCGCCGCGGTCACCACCTTGAACGTCGAACCCGGCGGATACGTCTGCCGTACCGCCCGGTTGAGCATCGGCTTGTTCGTGTCGGCGTTCAGCCGCGCCCAAGCCCGGTTCGCGGCACGGCCGTTGCCCGACAGGGCCCCGGGGTCGTAGGACGGGGTGGAGACCAGAGCCAGGATGCGGCCGGTGGACGGTTCGATCGCGGCCACCGCGCCGGTGCGTGCGCCGAGTCCGTCGTAAGCCGCCTGCTGTGCGGCCGGGTTGAGGGTGGTGACGACGTCGCCACCGGGGTTCTGGGCGCGGGTCAGGTCGTTCCACAGGGGGAACGGGGAGAGCATCGCGTCGGTGCCGGAGAGGATGTCGTCCTCGGAGTGCTCCAGGAACGTCGTGCCGTACTCCTGCGAGGCGAAGCCGGTCACCGGTGCGTACAACGGGCCGTTCCTGTACGTCCGTTCGTAGCGGAGCTGCTCGCCGGAGTCGCGGGAGCCGGTGACCGGTCGGCCGCCGACGAGGATGGCGCCACGCGGCTGGTCGTAACGGGCGATCGTGGGGCGGCGGTTGGCGGGGTTGCCGTCGTAGGCGGGGGACTGGAAGACCTGGATGCGGGTGGCGTTCACCAGCAGGGCGAGCAGGAGCAGGGTGCAGAAGGCCGCCGCGAGGCGGATGTGCCGGGTCATCGAGCCGTTGCCGGTCATGCGGCCATCTCGCCTTCGTACGGGTACTGACCGCGGGACGAGTCGCTCACCCGGATCAGCAGGGCCACGATCGCCCAGTTGGTGACGACCGAGGAGCCGCCCTGGGCGAGGAACGGCATCGCCATGCCGGTGAGCGGGATCAGGCCCGTCACCCCGCCCGCGATGACGAACACCTGGAGCGCGACGATCGAGGCGAGGCCGACCGCGAGCAGCCTCCCGAAGGGGTCGCGCAGGGCCAGGCCCGCCCGGTAGCCGCGCTCCACGAGAAGGCCGTAGAGGATGAAGATCGCGGAGAGGCCGGACAGGCCCAGTTCCTCGCCCGCCGTCGCCAGGATGAAGTCCGACTTGGCGGCGAAGCCGATGAGGACCGAGTGGCCGAGGCCCAGGCCCGTGCCGAGGATGCCGCCGGCCGCGAACGCGAAGAGGGACTGGGCGAGTTGGTTCGGGCCCTGGCCCGCCTCGATCGACGCGAAGGGATGCAGCCAGTCCTGCACGCGGCTGTGGACGTGGGGTTCGAGCCAGCCGACCGCGACCGCGCCGAGGGACGCCAGCAGCAGGCCGACCGCGATCCAGCCGGTGCGGCCGGTGGCGACGTAGAGGAGGGTCACGAACAGGCCGAAGAAGAGGAGCGAGGTGCCCAGATCGCGTTCCAGGATCAGGACGCCCACGCTCAGCAGCCAGATCGCGACGATCGGGCCGAGGACGCGGCCGGTGGGGAGTTGGAGGCGCCACACGCGGCGGCCGGCGTAGGCGAGCGCGTTGCGGTTCGCCGCCAGGTACGCGGCGAAGAAGATCGCCAGCAGCACCTTCGCGAACTCGCCCGGCTGGATGGAGAATCCGGCGATCCGGATCCAGATCCGGGCACCGTTCACGGCCGGGAAGAGGACCGGGAGGGTGAGCAGGGCGAGGGCGGCGGCGACGCACACGTACGCGTAGCGCTGGAGGACGCGGTGGTCGCGCAGGGCGACGACCACGACGATGAAGAAGGTCACGCCGAGGGTGGACCACACGAGTTGGGTGGGGGCGGCCCGGTCGCCCGGGGTCTCCAGGTCGAGCCGGTAGATGAGCACCAGGCCGAGACCGTTGAGGAGCACGCCGATCGGGAGCAGGAGCGGGTCGGCGTACGGGGCCCGGAAGCGCACCGCGAAGTGGGCCAGCAGGGCGAGCACGCCGAGCCCGGCGCCGTAACCGGCGGCGCCGGGCGGGACCGTGCCGTTCTTGGCGAGACCGACAGCGCAGTAGCCGTACACCGAGAGGAGTACGGCTACGACGATGAGGGTGAGTTCGATGCCACGGCGCCGGGGGAGGCGTACAGCGGTGGTGGGAGCGTCCGCTGTGACAGTGGTTCCGGCGTTGGTCATGTCCGGAACTTACCCAAATGGGACGTGTTGTGTGCCTTGGGTGGGGAGTGTGTCTCGTCCGTCAGCACCAGCGGGGCGCGGGTCCGATGTTGTCGATGTACCGTGCCGAACCCCAGGCCCAGGTGCCGTCCGTGAGGAGGTACCAGAGGTGGTTGCCCTGGACGTTGGAGCCGCTGGTCTTGCAGAAGATCTCCACATGGTCGCCCCGGTAGGCGTACCGGATGATCCTGCTGCCGCGGTCCGGGCGGGAACGCAGGGCCAGTTGGTTCGCCGTGACGACACCCCGGTACAGGCGCGGGTTGTTGTGCTCACCGTGCTCGCTGTGCTCGTCCTGGTCGCCACGGCCGTCGTTGTCGCCCTGCTGGATGTGGTCGCCGCGTCCGTCGGAGTCCTCGTCGCCGCGCTGGTTCCAGCCGTCGTCCTGCTGGCTGACGCCCTGGTCTTCGTCGCCCCATTCGTCGTCGGCCACGGCGGGAGTGACGGCGGCGGCGGTGACGAGCGCACCGGCGGCGACCGCTATGCCAAGACGGCGGAGAGAGAGGCTGAGGGACATGGGGGTACCTCCAGGAAATGGGGCGAAGCTGACTAGTCGCCACATTAGGGGTGGTGGAGTGGGACCCGCTCGTCACACTGGTCCACACGAGCACGGCCCTGTTTTTAGGGGCGCGGGGCTGTGTCGATATGCGGCTCCGCCGCGTGGGCGCGACCAGCCACACACGGCTCGCGGCCGACGGACTACCCGCAGCCCCGAGCTCTCATCGGCCCTTTTAGCGGAGCGTCAGCGTCGCCAACGCCCCACCACCATCCCCGGCGCCCACATTCGAGAACTCCAACCGCGCCCCCAGAACCTCCGCCTGCCCCAACGCGATGGTCAACCCGAGCCCATGCCCCCGAGCCCCACCCTCCGTACGGAACCGCTGCGGCCCGTGGTCCACGAGGTACTCCGGATACCCGTCCCCGTGATCCCGCACGGTCACCACCGCCCCGTCCACGGTGAGGACCACACGCCCCCGCCCATGCCCGTGCGCGTTGGCGACCAGATTCCCCAGCACCCGCTCAAGCCGCCGCCGATCCGTCTCCACCCACTCGTCCCGCACGACCCTGACCTCGGTGTCCGTACCGGAACCCCGCACGACCCGCTCGGCCACCGCCCCCAACCGCTCGGTGTCCAGCTCCAGTTTCTCCCGCCGGGTGTCGAGCCGGGAGATCTCCAGCAGATCCTCGGTGAGGGTGCGCAGCGCGGCCACCCGGTCCCGGACCAGCTCGGTCGGCCGCCCCGGCGGCAGCAGTTCGGCCGCCGCGTGCAGCCCGGTCAGCGGCGTACGCAGCTCGTGCGCGACATCCGCGGTGAACCGCTGCTCGGTCAGCAGCTTGCCCTGCAACGACGCGGCCATGGTGTCGAGCGCGGCGGCCACCGCGGCCACCTCGTCCTGGGGCCGGGTCGCGTCCTTCGTACGGGGATCGTCGACCCGCGCGTCCAGGTCACCGGCGCTGATCCGCCGGGCCACCTGCGCGGTCCCGTGCAGCCGCCGGGTCACCCGGGTCACCGCGAACGCGCCGACCAGCAGCGTCGCCCCGATCGCCAGCGCAGAGGACCCCACGATGGCCCGGTCGAGCCCGGCGATGGTGTCGGCGCCCTGCGAGTAGTCGACCGCGACGGCCAGCACGCGGTCTCCGGAGGCCGGGCCCGCCGCCCACATGGTGGGGCGCCCCCGGTGCCGGCCGACCATCGTGCCGCGCTCCCCGGCCGCCGCCAGCTCCCGCAGCGGCACGGGCACGCCCTCGGGGTCGACGCCGGCGCCGTGCACGAGCGAGTCCCCGGCCTCGTACTGCGCCGTCGCCTGCTTCAGCCGCGACAGCGCGAGGCTACGGGCCTGGCCGACGGTCCGGTCGGTCACCGACTCGTGCACGAGGACGCCGAGCATGGCGGCCAGCGCGCAGCACATCACCGTGATGAACGCGGCGGCCTTGAAGGCGAGGGTCCCGGCCCACCGGGGCGGCGCGAGCCTCATCACGGGGTCGCCGACGGGGTGGGCGCGCGGGTGGGCGTGGGGGTCGCGCGGCGGACTCCGTGCTTACGGCTCCCGTTGCGCAGGAACTCGTCGTGGGTCAGCAGCATCGCCTTCTGCTCGGCGTCCCAGGTCCACTGCACGCGGTACTCGTACCCCGCCAGCTCGGACGGCGAGCGGATGATCACCGAACGCCCGGCCAGTTCGACCCCGCTCACCGCGTCGTCGTTGGCCATGACCTGCACGAGCCGGTGCTTCTCGACGGTGTAGACCCGCACGGCGGTCATCCTGGTCGGCAGGAGACGGAAGCCGAGCGTCATGTCGTCGTGTCCGTCGCCGGTCAGGTCGCGGTAGTACGGCTTGAGGACGGGACACGCGCTCCGGTCCCCGCCCTTCGCGCAGTCGGCGATCCGTTCGGCGGTTCCGTGATACGGCGCCTTGGAGCCGTCGTAGTCACCGGGGTCCGCGGCGATCTCGGCCCGTACGACGGCGACGGGGTCCACCTTGCGGATGTCGTCCCCGGGGACGGTGACGCCCTTCACGATCCGCGTGTCCGCCTCGTCGAAGTCGTAGGCGGGGGAGGCGGCGGGTGACAGATTCGGCCAGAGTCGGGCGGGGCTGGTCGCCGTCGGGGTCGCCCCCGCGCCGCGCAGCGCACCGGTGTCGCCGCAGGCCACCGCGGTCGCGAGCAGCAGGGCGACGACGGCGGTGCGGGCGGCGCGGCTGAGCCTCACTGTTCTCCCGGAGAGGTGCTGGTGTGGGACCCGTACACCCTATTCGTACGGAAGTCCTTTTTGTTCGCGTGCGAGGGCAGGTCGGGGAAACGATTACTCGGCTACTGGCTACTCACTGCTGGCTATTGGCTGTTCGTCTACTCGGCCAGTTCCTCCAGCAGCCGGGCCGTGGAGAGTCCCGCCCGCAGATACTCGACGAAGAGTTCGTTGTGCAGCGCCCACGGGGAGCGGCGGGTGCGGATCAGCCGTATCGCCTCCTCGGTGGAGTATCCCCGGCGGACCAGCGCGTGGGCGACGACCAGGCCCGACCTGTTGTAGCCGTGATAGCAGCGGACGAGAACTTCGCGCCCGTCGTCCAGCGCGTCGCACGCGGCCCGCGCCAGCCGTATCACGCCCGCCAGCTGCGTCCCGTCCAGCGGCCCGTCCGGAATCGGCCACACATGGTGCTCGACGCCGGAGTCGGGCCCGTGTCCCGGCAGCCGCAGCAGCGTCTGCACGAGATCGAACTCGTCCCTTACGACCGCGAACTCCAGTTGCCCCGACCGCCCCCTGAACTCGTGTCCGCCCATCCACAGACCGGTGACGATCTCGCTCCACGGACTGTCCGGAGCGGGTACGTCGGGTTGCCTCCTGCGCGTCCGCAACGGAGCCTCCCCAAGCCCCAGCGACTGACCCAAAGGTAACCGGGTTCTTGCCCCTTGAGCACCCCGCCTGTTCCCATGGTCGAGGGGTGATGACGCATGAGTGGACTACGCGTCGTACCGACCTGGCGCCATGGTCAGGAACGGCTGTACGTCTGTCACACGGACGGAAGGAACGTCGCCTGGTACGACCGGGAGGCGGCCAGGATCAACCTGCTGAACGAGGACCGCAGAGAGGACGTGCTGCACGCCCTCGGTCCCTTCCTCACCGGCCCGGTCACGGTGGGCCCGCCACCGGTGCCGACACCCGCGGAACTCGCCCGGCTCAGTCTCCTCCCGGACGACGACCTCGCCCCCAACCGCCCCGGCGAGGCCCTCCACGTGGCCCTCGACCGGGACCCGGGCCCCCAGCACCGCCTCCGCCCCGACCCGCGCCGCCGCGCCCTGACGGCGGAACAGGCGGTCGGCGAGGCCCTGGACGCGCTCGACGGCGCCGGCTGGCACGCCCTCCACTCGATCCCGCTCCCCGGCGGCGACCGCCTCCACCACCTGGCGATCGGCCCCGGCGGCCTCTTCGCCCTGCACACGCTGTACGCCCGCAAACAACGCGTCCGCATCGCCGACCCCATGGTCACCCTGGGCCGCCGCGACCCCGACCCCCTCCTCCGCCGCATCCGCTCCGACGCGGACCGCGCGTCCTACGCCCTGACCGCCGAGGTCCACCCCGTCCTCGCCCTCGCCGGCCCCGCGGACATCACCGTGACGGCCCCACTCCGCGAGATCCGCGTACTCCAGGACACGGAACTGTCCGGACTGGCGAGGACGGGAGGGGTGTTGAAGCCGGCGGATGTGGAGGCGCTGCATGCGATGGCGAGGGATCGGCATACGTGGGGGAGGGTATGAGGGTCCCTCTTCGGCCGAGGCGGCTTGCGTTCAGCCCGTCCGCCGTCTGAGTTCAGGCCGGCACCATCCATCCCGTCCGGCAACTTCTCAACGAAGGCGGGCTGCACTCGGTCTGTCCGGCAATCTCTCAACATGGGTTGGCTGCACTCAGCCCGTCCGGCGTTTGAGGACGAGGCCCTTTCGGGGCCAATGGGGGTCTGGGGGCGGAGCCCCCAGGCGGGGCCGAAGGGGCGGCAGCCCCTGGGGATGGGACGGGTAGGGGCGGCGGGGGCGAAATTCAAGGCACAACCCCCGCCCGCCCCCCATCGAGCAACGGCCCCAACAAGTCCCCGTACTCCCGCACCCGCCCCTCCAAGTCCGCCGCGAGAAAGGTGAGTTGAGCCACCGCCCCACACCCCTCCACCTCCGCCCACGTCACCGGCGCCGACACCCCCGGCTCCCTCCGCGCCCGCAAGGTGTACGGCGTTGCCGTGGTCTTCCGCGCAGCGTTCTGGCTCCAGTCCACGAACACCTTCCCCACCCGCAGACTCCGCGTCATCCGATGCACGACGAGCCCAGGCATGACCCGCTCCGCCTCCACGGCAAGCGACTTCGCGTACTCCACAGCCCGCTCCGAAGGCACCGGCTCCACCCCCGCCAACAGATGCAGCCCCTTCGCCCCGGACGTCTTGACGTACGCCGAGATCCCGTCGGCGGCGAGCCGTTCCCGCAGCCACACCGCGACCTCGCAGCACTCGACGACCGTCGCCGGCGCCCCCGGATCGAGGTCGAAGACCAGCCGGTCGGCGAGACCCGGCGCCCCGATCACCCACTGCGGCGTGTGGAACTCGGTGACGAGGTTCGCCGCCCAGATCAGGGACGCCAGATCCTGCACCAGCACCATCCGGGCAGGCCCCTCCGACCGGGGCACCTCGGCGGTGGTGACCCAGTCGGGCGTACCCGGCGGCACGTTCTTGGCGAAGAAGACCTGACCGTCGGGCCCGTCCGGGTAGCGCAGGAAGGACAGCGGCCGGTCGCGCAGATGGGGCAGCAGGACCTGGGCGGTCGTGGCGTAGTAGTGCAGGACCTCGCCCTTGGTGAAGCCGGTCGCCGGGTACAGCACCTTCTCCAGGTTGCTGAGCGCGAGCCGTCGCCCCTCCACCTCCGTGATCGGCGTCATACGATAAGAATCACACGAAAACGTAACGAAATATCTGTAACCGTAAACCGAAAGCCGTAACCGAAAGCCGTAGCCGTAGCCGTAGCCGCAAACCGGAAGGCGGGTGCCCCAGGTGCGATCCATATGGAACGGCGCCATCTCCTTCGGCCTGGTCAGCATCCCGATCAAGCTGGTGAACGCGACCGAGAGCCACTCCGTCTCCTTCCGCCAGATCCACACCGAGGACGGCGGCCGCATCCGCTACCGCAAGGTGTGCGAACTGGAGGACCGCGAGGTCACCCAGTCCGAGATCGGCAAGGCGTACGAGGACGCGGACGGCACGATGATCCCGATCACGGACGAGGACCTGGCCCAGCTGCCGATCCCGACGGCGAGGACGATCGAGATCGTGGCGTTCGTCCCGGCCGACCGGATCGACCCGCTCCAGATGGACGCGGCGTACTACCTCTCCGCGAACGGCGTCCCCGCGGCCAAGCCGTACACCCTGCTGCGCGAGGCGCTGAAGCGCAGCCAGAAGGTGGCCATCGCGAAGTACGCGCTGCGCGGCCGGGAACGCCTCGGCATGCTGCGCGTGGTCGACGACGTGATCGCCATGCACGGCCTGCTCTGGCCGGACGAGATCCGCGCCCCCGGGGGCGTCGCACCGGACACCACCGTCACGGTCCGCGACAAGGAACTCGACCTCGCGGACGCCCTGATGGACACACTCGGCGAGGTCGACCTCGCCGACCTCCACGACGACTACCGCGAGGCGGTCGAGGAGATGATCAGCGCGAAGGCCTCCGGCGAGCACCCCGCGGCTTCCCCCTCTCCGGCCCCCGGCGCCAAGGTCCTCGACCTGATGGCGGCCCTGGAGAAGAGCGTCCGCGAGGCGAAGGAGTCGCGCGGCGAGGACACGGGCGGTGCGGAAACGGGAGCGAAGGCCGAGGTCAGACCCATCTCCTCCAGGTCCCCCCGAGCGACCCCGAAGGAGACCACCGGCAAGAAGTCGACCTCCACGGCGACGAAGAAGACGGCGGCCAAGAAGACGACCACCAAGACGACCGCCAAGACGACGACCGCCAAGACGACCGCCAAGACGACCGCCAAGACGACCACCAAGACGACGACCGCCAAGACGACCGCCTCGGGATCCGCGAAGAAGACAGCGCAGGGGACGAAGGAATCCTCCGCGAAGAAGACCCCGGCAAAGAAGGCAACTCCCCGCAAACGGACGGCCTGAGCCGCATCTCCCTCGCCGATGCCCCCACGGCTCCCCGCTCCCGAACACGGAACCTGTTGCGGCGCGGGGCCCCCAAGGCGCGCCGCAATAGGGCGAGTTATCCATGTTGATCACCGAAGTCATGTGTGGAACATCGCCTTCGCGACCACGATCGTCGCCCCCGCGCCCCTTTGTTCCCTGGATTTAACGCGAGACCCTCTGGCAACTCCTTTTCTACGCGCGTAACTTGAGCCGACTCCCCACAGGCACCGGTATCGGCAGCTACACGAAGTACGAGGAGACCGCCAGCGTGTCCAGACCTGAAGGGCGCAGACCCCACGCCCGCCGCACCGCCCAAGCGATCATCGCGGTGGGCGCGGCGGGAGCATTCGCCTTCACCGCCCTGCCCGCCGCGTCCGCAACTCCCTCCGCCTCGGCGGTGATTGCCGAGGTGTACGGCGGCGGTGGCAACTCGGGAGCCACCCTGACCCGGGACTTCGTGGAACTCGGCAACGCCGGTTCCGCGGCCTACGACCTGTCGGGCTACAGCGTGCAGTACCTGCCCGGTACGCCTTCCTCCGGCTCCACTTGGCAGGTCACCGCGCTCACCGGCGCGATCGCCCCCGGCGCCCGCTACCTGGTCGGCGAGGGCACCGGCAGCGGCGGCACCACCGCGCTGCCGACCACCGACGCCGGCGGCTCGATCGCCATGAGCGCCACCTCCGGCACGATCGCCCTGGTCGCCGGCACCACCGCGCTCACCTGCAAGACCGCCGCGGACTGCGCGGCCGACACACGCATCGTCGACCTCGCGGGCTACGGCACCGCGGTCGTCCGCGAGGGCGGCGGCCCGGCCACCGGCGCCTCCAACACGGCCGCCGTCGCGCGCGCCGACTCCCTCGCCGACACCGACGACAACGCGGCGGACTTCACCGCGGGCACCCCGTCACCGGTCAACTCGGCCGGGCAGACGCCCGGTTCGGGCGACGGCGGCGGTGACGGCGGCTCGCCGACCGACCCCGGCACCGTCCGCGTCCACGACATCCAGGGCACGACCCGCCTCTCGCCGTACGCCGGCCGGACGGTCACCCGTGTCCCGGGCATCGTCACCGGCGTCCGTACCAGCGGCTCCCTCGGCTACTGGATCCAGGACCCGACGCCCGACACCGACCCCCGCACCAGCGAGGCCGTCTTCGTCTACACCGGCTCCACCAAGCCCACGGTGACGGCGGGTGATTCGGTCCTGGTCACCGGCAAGGTCAGCGAGTACTACCCGAGCAGCACCAGCCAGTCGAACACCGAGATCACCGGCCCGACCACCACGGTTCTCTCCAGCGCCAACGCCCTGCCGGACGCCGTGACCCTCGATGCCACCTCGGTCCCCGACGCCTACATCCCGACCGCGTCCGGCGGCAGCATCGAGTCCCTCGCGCTCCAACCCACCGTCTACGCCCAGGACTTCTTCGAGTCCCTGGAGGGCATGCGGGTCACGTTCGCCGACGCGCGCGTGGTCGGCGCCTCGGACGCCTACGGCGAACTGTGGGTCACGGTCAAGCCGGACGAGAACGCCACGGCACGCGGCGGCACCCTCTACTCCTCGTACGACCAGCCCAACACCGGCCGTATCGAGGTGATGTCGCTCGACACGACGTCAACCTTCCCCGCGGCCAACGTCGGTGACGAACTGTCAGGTGCCACGACCGGCCCCCTCGACTACTCCACCTACGGCGGCTACAACGTCCAGGCCACCCAGCTCGGCACCCTCGTCGACAACGGCCTGAAGCAGGAAGTGACCCATCGTCAGAAGAGGGACGAGCTGGCGGTCGCCACGTACAACGTCGAGAACCTGGACGCGCTCGACACCCAGGAGAAGTTCGACCGGCTGGCCCAGGGCGTCGCGGTCAACCTCAACTCGCCCGACATCGTGGCCCTGGAGGAGATCCAGGACGACAACGGCGCGACGGACGACGGCACGGTGACGGCCGAGGGCACCCTGAAGCGCTTCACGGACGCGGTCCGTGCGGCCGGCGGCCCGGCGTACAAGTGGCGTTACATCTCGCCGACGAACGACCAGGACGGTGGCGAGCCGGGCGGCAACATCCGCCAGGTCTTCCTCTTCAACCCCAAGCGGGTCTCCTTCACCGACCGCCCGGGCGGCGACGCGACCACGGCCACGAGCGTGGTGAAGACCCGCAGAGGCGTCGAACTCACCTATTCCCCGGGCCGTATCGACCCGGCCAACGCGGCCTGGGAGGACAGCCGCAAGCCGCTGGTGGGCGAGTTCACCTTCCAGGGCGAGCAGGTCTTCGTGATCGCCAACCACTTCATCTCCAAGGGCGGCGACCAGCCGATCCACGGCCGCTACCAGCCCCCGGCCCGCAGCTCCGAGACCCAGCGCGCGGCCCAGGCGGCCGAGGTCAACACCTTCGTCAAGTCCCTGCTGGCGGCCGACAAGAACGCCAAGGCGGTCGTCCTCGGTGACCTGAACGACTACGAGTTCTCCCAGACGGTGACCACCCTGACGGCCGACAAGGTCCTCACGCCCCTGATCACCACCCTCCCCGCCGCCGAGCGCTACACCTACGTCTACGACGGCAACTCCCAGACCCTGGACCACATCCTGACCAGCCCCGCGGTGACGTCGTTCACCTACGACGTCGTGCACATCAACGCGGAGTTCGCGGACCAGGCGAGCGACCACGATCCGCAGATCGTCCGGCTCGACCTCTCGAAGTGCCTTAGGCACTAAGGGAGTTGGGCAGTGCCGGTGGGGCGGGACGGAGCACATCCTCCCGCCCCACCGCCATGACCAGCCCCCATCTCGCTCCCCATCTCGTTCCCTGTCCCGTTCCCTGTCCTGTTCCCTGTCCCGCTCCCTTCTCTCCGTCGCCCTGCTGACCGGAGCCTTCGCGACCACCGGCCTCACCCCCCTCGGCACCCGCGTCGGCCGCCTCCGCCCCGAACGCCTGGTCCGCCCATGTCTTCGCCCCCTACTTCGACACGGGCACGGGAAACGTTTCCCTCGCCGATGCGGCCAACAACTACGGCACCAAGTTCTTCACCGCCGCGCTCGTCGACGGCCCCGGCTGCCAATGGCAGGTGCCCGGACAGGCCGCCCTCCAGACACAGATCGAGAACGTCATCACCACCTTCAACCTCTCCCACGTCGACGTCGACGTCGAGTCGGCCTCCCTCACCAACCCGTCCGGCATAGACCGCCGCCTCCCGGGGGATCGCCCTGACGGCGTACTGGTCGCAGAACCGCGACAACGGCGGCTGCGCGGGCTCGACTTCGGCCCGGAGCACGTGCAGCGGCGTCAGCCAGAGCGCCGGTGGCTTCGCGCGGATCCTCCAGACGTTCACCTCCGGCGACAACGGCTCGACTGTGCAGGCGCTGCCCGGGACTTGGGCCCAGTGCGCGAGCGAGAACGGCACCTGCGCGGTCAGCGGGACGACGGCCGTGGCCTACGGCGCGAGCGCCAGGTTCACCTACGCGACGGAGACCGGCTCCACGCCATGCGCCAACGCGGTCTTCGGTGACCCGGCGTCAGGATCGGCGAAGAACTGTTACTGCCAGTAATAGTGCGCAGGTGAGAGGCTCACCGTTACCCACTTTCGGGTGACGCCCTCGGCGGACCCGGGGTGGCGCACCCTGGCGATCACGGACCTGGGGTCAGTTCCCGCAAGAACTCGGGGCGTCAACCTGGTGCATCACGCGCATACATGGACAGTGCAGTCGAGAGTCACGGAAATGCGACTGACCCGTAACGTGATTCTCGTATCGCCCATATCCCGTCGGCACGGTGGAGAAGGTGTGGGTGTGCGGCCAACAGGCCGCCACCCGCACACCGCACAGCCCGGGGTCCGGCAACTGCCGTATCCAAGGATGTGCCCGCACCATGCTGGGGGAACCCGTGACCTCTTCACCTTCCGTGTCCGTCCGCCGTCTGGCCGCAGCCGCTCTGGCGGCCGGTGCTCTCGTCGGCGCGGCGGCACTGCCGGCGACCGCGGCCGACCACGCGGCCCGGCCGAGCGTGGAGATCAGCCGCGTGCAGTACGACTCGCCGGGATTCGACGACCGCTCCGCCCGTTCCCTGAACAACGAGTGGATCGAGATCACCAACCAGTCCCGCCACAGCGTCAACCTCGACGGCTGGAGGCTCTCGAACAGGGAAGGCCAGACCTACACCTTCCGCCACTACCGCCTCGACGGCCACGCCACCGTCCGCGTCCACACCGGCAAGGGCCACGACGACAGCCACGACGTCTACCAGGACCGCCGGGACTACATCTGGGACAACCGCTCGGACACCGCCACCCTGCGCAACGACCACCGACGCCTCGTGGACGACAAGTCCTGGGGTGAGCACCGCGGTGGCGGTCACGAGGGTGGCGGCGGCCGCAACGGTGGTGGCGGTCACGAGGGTGGCGGCGGTCACAACGGTGGCGGTGGCCACGAGGGTGGCGGCGGCCGCAACGGTGGCGGTGGCCACGAGGGCGGTGGCGGTCACAACGGTGGTGGCGGTCGCGAGGGTGGCGGCCACGAGGGGGGCGGCCACCACTGACCACCCGCACCGTGACAGCCGAGCTGTGACGTAGCACCCCCGGCGCGCCACCCCATCCAGGGGCGGTGCGCCGCTGTACGTGTGGATAACCTCGTGCCAACAGCACGGCGAGGCGGGGGAGTTCACGCGATGGCGAAGAAGCCGGTACGGGCGGCGCTGGGGGATGTCTGGCTCAAGTGCCAGGTCTGCAAAGGGGATCTGTTCCGGGAGCGGGGTGTCCTGCTCAACAGCACCGGCATGGAGTTCATGAGAATGGCCTGGGCCGACGAGAACGCCACCGGCCTGATCTGCTGGCGCTGCGGCTACGTCCACCTCTTCGTCAACAAGGACATCAAGCTCTACCGGGCGGACAAGTAGAGGACAAGTAGCGGAAAAGTAGCGGACCCAGCCGAGGCGGCCGATTCTCCGAGCCGTGTCAGTGGCCCGTGGCACGATCGCCGGCATGACATCGATCGACGAACGGCTCGTCCTGGAGACGGCCGCCGAATACGGCGTACCCGGCCCCGTCGCACAGGAGTTGATGGCAGGGACCCGGCCGTGCCTCTACCTGGTGCAGCACAAGGAAGTGCCCGCGTCCCTGCGGGAGAACGCCCGCCCCGCCGCACGAACGGGCGGGCTCCCCGCACTGCCGGACGGGGCGGAGTGGCCCGAGGGGAGGGAGCCGCTCGTGCTGAGCGTCGACTGCGCGGCCCTGCCCCACGACGCCCTGGACATCGAACTGCCCGCCGATGGGCACCTGTTGTTCTTCACTGAGATCTCGTACCCGCCCGAGTCGTCCGTGGTGCTCCATGTCCCCGCCGGAGCACGGACCACGGAGCGCGCGGCGACATACGAATTCAGAGGTGAGGCCATGGAGACGAGGGTCTACGAACCACGCGTCCTGTACCCCGTGCCCGGACTGACCCTCGACTCCGACCGGCAAGAGGGCCCGCAGACAAGCGAGTTCCTGAACGGTGACGGGGCCGAGGAGGCGCTGGAGAGATTCGAGGAAGCCGTCCGCGACCTGGCCTTCGGTGGACAACGCGCCGGCGCCTGCGTGCAGATCGGCGGGTTCTCCGAGTCGTGGGACATGGCACCGGACGAGGGCGACCTCGTACTCTTCGCGCAGATGGCCGGGCAGGCGATCGACTACACGGTGTACACCATGAACCTGATCGTGGGCACACGGGAGGACATCGCCGCCCGGCACTATCCAGGCCTCCAGTACGAGCAGCAGACCTGAGGGCGGGTTTCCTGGCAGGCCTGCGTCCCGTTGTGCTTGCGGGTTCGCCAGTCGAGGTCGTCCAGGTGGATCCGGCCCTGTTGACCGTGCTGGGTACCGAGCGGTTCGCCACCGGCGGCCAGTGACTCTCTCGTACCCCGTTGCCGACACCACCGTCCAACTCCCGTGCCACCGGCCGGAGTTACCCCTACCGCAGCATCCAGCGCTCGGCCTGACGCACGGTGGCGCGGATGTTCCGGCTCGCGCCGCGCGGGAGGCGCCGCAACAGCTCGCGGACGGCGTGCCGGAGACGGTGGTCGGCGGCGGTGCGCAGCAGGAGCCGGCGGGTGGTGCCGATCCGGCCGGATCCGCCTACGGCGAGCCGGAGTTGGCCGCCGGGACCGGCCCAGGTGGGGGAGACGAGACGCGCGGGTGCGCCGACGGCGACGGTGCCGAGGGCGATACGGCCACGACCGGGGGTGGGAGTCAGCCGGGGTCTGCGGCCGACCCCCAACAGCTGCGCGCTGGCCCAGACTTGATAGGCGCCGGGGTCCATGGGCTCGCCACCGGCGAGGCTCGACGGATCGATGACGGTCTCACCGGAGACGACAACCCGATGGCGACCTCCGCCGAGCGCTTCCAGGGACGGCGTCAACTCCCCGTCGGGGTACCACCAGTGGTCGCCGGCGCTGTCGTGCACGACGAGTTCCCCGTACGCGTACGAGAAGGGGTCGGGTACCTCCCACCCCTCCGCTCCCTCGATGCCGTCGAGGAGTTCGGGATCGAGCAGCAGGCGTGCACCGCGCTCCACGACGGTCAGCGGCTGCCCGTCGCCCCGGACCATGCCGATCCGGGACCGGATCACCACCTTGCCGTTCCGCCAGCGCATGTCGTCGACCTCGACGTGCGCCCTGATCCGCTCGGTACGGCGGGCGAGTTCGACCAGGGACTCCAGCCGCCCCCGCACCAGCAGCTCCGCCCGCAGCCGGCTGATCGCCGGGAGCCCTTCGCGCACCCCCGGCGGATAACTGGTCATCGCCATCCGCCGTACGGTGGTGAAGTACTCCTCCAGATCCTTCCCGGTACGCCGCAGCACCCGGGGCTCGCTCACCGGCCGCAGCAACTCCACCCGGTACGAACGGCGCAGCAGCCGGTCCTGGAGATCGCCCGGCCGGGTGCCCTCCTTGATCGCCTCCACGACATTGCCCAGGTGGCCGTAGTAGTCGTCGGCGGTGATCCGGCGACTGCTGTTGTTGCCGCCGTCCTCACGCCGATTCCAGCGGTAGCAGGGGTAGTTGCCGAGTATCGAGACCGTCTTGGCCCGCACGTAGGTGCGCGCCATGAACAACTGGTCCTCCAGCCTGACCCGCCCCTCCGGGAACCGGATCCCGTGCTCCCGCAGGAACTCCCGGCGGAACATCTTGTGCGGCGTCAGACTCTCGAACAGCGGCGCGTCGGCGGCCGTACACCGCTCGACCGTCCGCTTGAACACATTGCTGGGCCCCTGCATCGTCCCGTGCACCTTGCCGAGCACGATGTCCGACCCGTTCCGCTCGGCCAGCGCGTACAGCCGCTCCAGCGCCTCGTACGACAACTCGTCGTCCTGGTCGACGAATTGGACGTACTTCCCCCTGGCCCGGTCGATCCCCACGTTCCGCGGCTTGCCCGGCCACCCGGAGTTCTCCTGCCGGTAGACCCGCACATGCGCATGCGCCTCGGCCAACCGCCCCAGCCGCTCCGCCGAGTCGTCCGTCGACCCGTCATCGACGTACACGACCTCGTACGCCCCGGCCCCCAGACTCTGGTTGACGAGTGACGGCGCGCAACGCTCAATGTAGGAACCGGCGTTGAAAACCGGCACGACAACGCTCACTTTGATCAAGACATCCCCCCCGGGACAAGTGCTGTTGCGGTACCAGACACTTGTTGTTGGGGAGAAGTTGTACGGCTCTTGGGGTACACGTTGCGGTACACCCCGGCTCTCGTGCGGTGTCCACTTTTTGCCGGGTTCGGCTGTGGTGTCAGGGGCGATCGCGGGGGAACCCGTTCTGGACCAGCGGCTCAGGAGACGGAACATGAACACGGACGTGAACATGAACACGAACACGAACAAGATCCATGCGGCCGATATCCGCGAGTGGCGCAACCGCAACGTCGTCGACTCCGAGGGTCACAAGATCGGCGTACTCGAATCGATCTACGTCGACACCGCCACCGACGAGTCGGCCATGGCCACCGTCCGCATCGGACTGCCCACGCGCCAGAGGCTGGCCTTCGTCCCCCTGGACAACGCGACCCTCGGACCCGACTACGTCAAGGTCGCCCACGCGAAGGCCCAGGTGAAAAAGGCCCCGTCGATCGGCACGGACGACATCCTGCCGGCCGAGGGCGAGGAAGCGATCTTCCAGTACTACGGCTTGGACTACCGGCCCGGCGCAGGCGGAGAGCGGCAACTCGCACGCCGCTGACCCGCCGTTCCCTGTCCCACCCGAAGGTGGTGTTCCGTGATGGTTCTCTTCCTGCTCCTCGTCCTGATCGCCCTCGTCCTGGGAATCATCGGCGCGACCGCGAACGGCCTGGGCTACCTGCTGGTGATCGGCATCGCGGTCCTCGTGGCGGCCCTGGCCCTCGTCGCGGTGCGCTGGTCCCGACGCTCCGGCAGCCGCCCTATTCGATAGGGGTGTGAGAGTGCGACAAGGGTGTGAGAGTGCGCCGAGGGCGTGCGGATCTTCCCCTCGTGCTGACTGGTAAGGCACTCGGAGAGATCGCCGTCCTGTGCCGGACGGCCACCGACTTCGCCCAGCTCGCATCCGGATTCCGCGTGGACCTGCCCCCAGCCGTACCGCCGCGCGAAGTCAAGAACCAAGCTGCGGAGGAACGTCCGATCGCACGAGGTGGACTCGCGCGGCTGGTATGCGGCCGGGCAGGTAGACGAATCCGTTGCCGTTGTCGAGGAGCGACCCCTCATCCATGCCGTCCACGGACCAGAGATCAACCGGCCCACCGGTGTTGTTGATCTGGAGGAAGAACTCTGCTTCCTCGTCGCCCCGACAGACGAAGATCCCCTCCACCTCCGGGCGGCGGCTGCCGGCGATTCCCGGTGCGGCGCTCATCCGGGCCCAATCCAGGCCATGCTGTGCGATCGACTGCCGATTGCGCGTGGACGAAATGTGGAAGAAGTTCGACGTGTCAAACACGTCAGGAGTATAGGAGGCAGTGGGTCTTCCTCCTGGCCTGCTGGAGGGCGGGGGCGAGGACGGCCAGGAGCCAGAGAGGAAAAGACCGGATCCTGAAAGGTCTGGGAGAGGAGGGTGGCACCTCCGAAAAGCGAAACGGTCCGCAGGACCGATCGACGCGAAGCCCCGGAGAGATCCCGGCTTTCGTCAGGCCCGCACTCCTACGCCGGGGGAACTGAAAGCAGCGCATGGCCTGCACGCGAAGGATCCGAACCTGCGCACACGTCCGGAGGCCGTCGGCTTCCCGGCCGTTTTCGCAGGTCAGCGACCTATCTGACAGACTGTCGGGCCCGAGCTCGGGCAGCCGTCAGGTGGGCATTTCGTACAACAGTGCCATGCTCGCCTGCCGGAATTCCTTGAGGATCAGTCCGCTCACCCGGGCGAAGCGCGGGCGGTGACCCGGCGGAATCGCGTCGATGTACTCCTGCATGTCGATGTACTCCTGCATACGGTCCATGGCCCATGGTGGTCCCCCCCGCGGCAGCCCCCGCTGCGGCTCGGCCGGTCGTGCCGGAGCGTCGCGTGGCTGATCAGGGCGGATGGAGAACTGGAACGCGAGTATCTAGGGTCAGCACGTGGCTTTCATCATGGTGTGCGAAGACGACGCGGCGGTCCGCGGCATCCTCAAGCGTGCCCTGGAGCACGACGGCCACACCGTCTCCGTCGCCGCCACGGCCGACAGCCTGCTGCGGCAGCTCGCACCGGCGCCCCAGCTGGTCGTCCTGGATCTCGGGCTGCCGGACGCCGACGGTCGCGATGTCTGCCTGGCACTACGGGCTCGCGGCGTCGATGTGCCGGTGTTGATGCTCACCGCCTTGGACGGCCTGCATCACAAGGTGGGCGGCTTCGAGGCCGGCGCCGACGACTACATGACCAAACCCTTCGACATCCCGGAACTGCTGGTCCGTGTCCGGGCGCTGCTGCGCCGGGCCACCGTGGCGTCCACTCTGCACGAGGTCGTCCTCGATCCGGCGAAGCACGTGGTGACCTACGATGCGGTGAGCATGAGCCTGACCCCGACCGAGTTCCGGCTACTGGGCCGCCTGATCGCCTCGCAGGGCGACGCGGTACGCCGCCACGCCCTCGTCGCCGCCGGCTGGCCGCACGGGGCCCAGGTCAGCGACAACACCCTCGACTCCTATGTGCGCCGGCTGCGGACCAAGCTCGGTCCGCTGGGTGTGGCCGATCGGCTGGCGACCGTCCGCGGCGTGGGCTACCGATGGCAGTGACGGGATTCCGCCGAAGCGTCGTCGCGCTCACCGTGCTGATCGCCACCGCAGTGGTCGCGATCCTGGTGGTGGTTTCGCACGTGCTGCTGAGCAGGGTGACGGATGCCGACGCGCACGATCTGGCCCGTACGCGCGCCGAGGGGGTCGCGGCGAACGTCAGCGCCCAGGGCGGCCGTGTCGTGCTCACGGAGAACAGCAGCGAGGCGCTGGACGAGGTCGCCTGGGTGTATGCCGATGGCCGTCTTATCGACGGGGACGTGCCGCCGAGCGTGGTCGGGCGCGTCGAGGAGCTTGCGGACTCGGGGCGATCGCAGACCGCGACCGTCGGTGACTACCTCCTGTTCGCGCGGCCGGTTCCGACCGGCGGCCACCACGTCATGGTGATCGTCCGGGTGGACCTTACGCCCTACGAGACGTCCGAGCAGCGCAGCCTGACCTTGTCGCTGATTCTGGGCGGCCTCACGATCCTCCTCGCCGGCGGTGTCGCGCACCTGGTGGTGCACCGCGCGCTGCGGGTCGTGCACGAGATGGCCGCCCTCGCCGACGACTGGGGTCATCACGAACCCGGGCGCCGCTTCAACCTCGGAGTCCCCCGTGACGAGTTCGGGGAACTGGGACAGACCCTGGACCGCCTCCTGGAGCGCGTTGACAACGCGCTGGCGGACGAACGCCGGCTCACCGACGAGATCGCCCACGAGCTGCGGACACCGCTCACGGTCCTGCGGGGCGAGGCGCAGCTGGCGCAGCTGTCCGGCGAGCCGGTGGTGCCGGAGGTGGTGCTGAGCGAGGTCGACCGCCTCAATGCGGCGATCACGACGATATTGCGCGCGGCGCGCGCACGGACGGAGGAGGGGACCCGGTGTGATCTCCGCTCCGCCGCACGGCAGGCGATCGGCAGCCGCGCGGTCGAGGTCGCCTTCCCGGCGAAGGTCGAGGTGGCTTTGGCGCCCGACGTCGCTGTGTCGCTGCTGTCACCCCTGCTGGAGAACAGCCTGCGGCATGCGAAGTCCCGTGTGTGGATCACCGCGCGCAGCCAGGGCGAGGTCATCGTGGTGGATGTCCTGGACGACGGCCCAGGGTTCGATCCCGCTGAGGTCGACCGGGTCTTCGAACCGGGCGTGACCGGCGGCGGCGGGTACGGGCTGGGGCTGCCGGTGGCCCGGCGTATCGCTGCCTCGGCCGGTGTGGAGGTCCGGGCGATCGCGGACGGCCGCGGTCACGTCCAGGTGACACTCCCGGCCGCGAAGGCGGCCACGTAGTCAGGTTGCTTGCAGGTTCCCCGCGTAAACCTCCCTGCATGACAACGACAACGGAAGCACGCCCACGCAGCGGGCGCCTCATGCTCAACAAGGTCCCCGAGGTCACCGTCTGGTTCTGGGTGATCAAGATCCTGTGCACCACCGTCGGTGAGAGCTTCGCCGACTGGATCAACATGAAGCTGGGCGTCGGCCTGGTGAACACGGCCTGGATCTTCACCGCGGTGTTCGTCGTGGTCCTGGCCGTCCAGATGCGGCTCAAGCGGTACGTCCCGTTCCCGTACTGGCTGACCGTGGTCGTTGTCAGCGTCACGGGCACCCTGTACACCGACATCCTCACCGACCAGCTCAATGTGCCGCTGTGGATCAGCTCCGCCGTGTTCTCGGTTCTGCTCGCCGTGGTCTTCGGCGTGTGGTGGCTGCGTGAGCGCACCCTCTCGATCCACTCGGTCACGACGCTTCCGCGTGAGTCGTTCTACTGGCTCGCGGTTCTCGTCACCTTCGCGCTCGGCACCGCGACCGGGGACTGGACCCTGGAGCTCACCGGCTGGAGCCCGGGCGCCTCGGTGATGCTGCCGCTCGGCCTCATCGCGGCGATCACGCTGCTGTGGAAGTTCGGCGCGAACCCGGTGCTGTCCTTCTGGCTCGCCTACATCCTGACCCGCCCGCTGGGCGCGAACATCGGCGACTGGCTCGCCTCCCCGAAGGTCGCTCAGCCGGGCGAGCCGACCGGCCTCGCGCTGGGCACCTTCACCACCAGCCTGATCTTCCTCGGCCTGATCCTGGCCACCGTGGTCTACCTGACGGTGACACGCTCGGACGTGACCGAGACCTACGAGGCCGCCCACGCCGCACCTACCGCACACGTCACCGGCGACCCGCGCAAGGAGCGCGTCGGTCTGGCCGGCTTCGGACTGCTCGCCGTCGCCACCATGGGCCTGCTGATCTGGGCCCACAACCAGCCGCACACCGGCCCGGCGCCGGAGGCCGACAACACCTCCGCCGTCCAGATGGCTCCCGGCCAGGCGGTGAAGAAGTTCCCGCCCGCCAAGGTCGCCGCGCTGAAGAACCTCGCCTCCACCTCGCTCAAGGACGCACGCTCGGGGAACGCGAAGGGAGCGCACACGGCCGCCCAGTCGCTGCGTGACCTGTGGGACGCCGACCAGGCATCGCTGCAGCCGCTGGACAACACGGGCTGGACCTCCATCGACGCCCAGATGGACAAGGTGCTGGGGGCCTTCGGCATCGACCACTCGAATCCGCCGATGCCGCCTGCGCAGCAGGAGAAGGAACTGAACGCCCTCCTGACGGACATGGGCTGACAGAACCCCCTTCGCCCGGCGACGGGTCGAGTGTGCGGGGCCGCGCCGAGAACCGCGCCGCCTCGGCACACGCCGACGCGCTGTGGTCAGTGCAGGCCGCCGTCTGTGTCGGCCCGGGCATGTCCGCGGACCTACGTGGGCGGTCGAAGCCGGCGTCTCCATGGCTTCGACCGCCCGCTGTTCCTCCAAGCTCATCGAGGACGAGCCGCTTCATGAAAGGCGGTGTCCGATTCCGCGCGCCGTGCCGATGGTCAGCGTGCTGCCGGCCTCACGCAGCTTCCGCCGCAGCCGGGTCAGGCACTGGTCCAGTGTGTTGTCACTGACCTGGGCACCCTCCGGCCGGCCCGCCGCGACCGGTTCGCGGCGCCGAACGACGCTCCCGCCCGCGGCCACGAGTGTGGCCGGCAGCCGGAACTCCGTGGGGGACAGGGCGACGGCCGTGCCGTGCACGGTGACGCGGTGGCCGACCGCGTCCAGAATCAGGTCCCCGACCGCGATCGCCGCGGCCCGCTTCACGGACGCACGCAGCCGGGCGGTGAGTTCGGCCAGATGGAAGGGCTTGGCCAGGTAGTCGTCACCGCCTGCCGAGAACCCCGACAGCCGGTCAGCGAGCTGTTGCCGGGCGGTCAGGAAGATGACCGGGGCCAGGAAGCCGTTGGTGCGCAGCGCCTGGCACACGTCCCGACCGTCCGCGTCGGGCAGCCCGATGTCCAGGACAACCGCCGCGATGTCGCCGGTGGCCAGCCGCAGGGCGGTGGCACCGTCGGCGGCGAGGACGGGCTCGAAGCCCACCTGACGTAGGTGAACGGGCGGATATGAATGACTACAAAGGTGTAGATGTTCGTCGCGCTGTAGACGATCGGCGAGTGGGAGGCTTTCCCGGCCTTGTGCGCCCTTACCTGTCCGTCGGCTCGGCGGCGTCATGCTTGCCGGGACATCACTTCGGTACGGACCGCCATGATTCGCCTTTCCTCGTGCCCATCACTTAGACCTCGACGAGTACGGCACCCCGGTCCCAGCGGCCTTCTATTGGCGTGGCGTGGCGTGGCGTGGGCCGAGGTGTCGGCGGGCTCGGGACCCGGCTGTCTCCTTCGGTGGCAGACTCTCCCTGACCGGCCGCCGTCCCACCGCGTTCACCGTGCTGGTGCTGGTGCCGGTGTGTCAGGACGGGACCTGGGACAGGACAGGGGGCGGAGACGGCTGAGGACGCCGGACCGCCGTTCCGGACCGGGCGTGCGCTCGTGTCACAGAGCCCGGTGGGAGACGGTGAGCAGGTAGGTGCCGTAGAAGAGGGAGACGCCGGCCAGGGAGGTGAGCAGGACGACGATGGTGCGCAGGCGGCTGCGCGCCAGATGCAGGGCGAGCGGGAGCAGCAGGGGGAAGGCCGGCAGCAGGAGCCTCGGCTTGCTCGTGAAGAAGTGGGCGCCGCCGACGGCCATCACGATGAGGACGGCGCAGTACGTGAGCAGGGGAAGGGGCTGTCCGTTCAGTGCGCAGAAGAGGAACAGCAGCAGGGAGCCGAGGATGATCGCGGCGGTCGCGTAGACGACGAGGGTGTCGTGTCCGACGATCAGATGCCTGAACGTGTGGGCGGTGTAGTGGCCGAAGTCGAATCGGGAACCCCAGAGGCTCTGCACGTGGAAGTATCCGGCGGGGTTGTGGGTCCTGAGTCCCACCCAGCCGATGTAGCCCAGCCATCCGAGAGGAGCGGTGACGGCAGCCGCCCAGGCGCGCGGAGCGGTGGGCTCCCCGGTGCGGCGCAGCTGCCAGAGGTGAGCGACGGCGCCGGTGACGACGGCGACCGCCACGGCGAGGCCGTTGGGACGGCACAGCCCGGCCAGCACCGCCAGCGTCCCCGCGGTCAGCCAGCGGCGGCTCAGCACGGCGTGGAGCGACCAGGCGGCGAAGGCGGTCATCAGGGGTTCCGTGTACGCCGTCGTCAGGATGATCGCGTGCGGCAGCAGCGCCCACAGGACGACGAGGATGATCCCGACGCGCCGTCCGTGCAGCAGCTCGCCGATCGCGTACACGCCCCAGGCCGCCACCAGGGCGGCACTCCATGCGATGAGCAGCGCGGCGTTGACCGGGCCGATCGGGAGCAGTGTGCTCACGGCGCGGATCAGACCCGGGAAGAGGGGGAAGAACGCCAGGTCGTTGTAGACGCTGTGGCCCCCTTTGCCGTGGACGATGAGGCCGTAGCCGTACTGGGAGATGTGCCAGTACCAGCGGCCGTCCCATTCCAGGCCGAACACGGTGCGCGGGTGCCTGCCCAGGTGCAGCGACCACAAGGTCGCCATGACCACACCGGTCAGCCGCACGGCGGCGAACGACATCAGCGCCGGCAGGGCTTTCCCCAGCTCGAAACGCCACCCTCGCCGCTGAGACGGTGGATCGAGAATCGGCGCGAACCTGCGCGTGAACGCGTCGATCGTCTTCACGGGATTGCCACCGATTTCGACCTCCTTCTCCGTCCTGTAGGAGGGAGAGATGGGGAGGCCGGGTTCCAATGTCGTGAAATCTCTTACTTCACGAGAATCGGTCATATTTATAGTTAATTTCGCCCTTGCTTTCCAAGACGGTGAAGCCACTCCGACCACACCGTTCAGGCACCCGGGCGCGAGTTTTGGTGCCGTCGGTGGGCTGGGCGGCGGGGTGAATCTCGGCCCTTCAGAGCAACTTCTTCAAGGTCATGCAGGTCAGGAGTTTTTTCCGGAGTGCCCCCGGCAGGATTCGAACCTGCGCACACGGCTCCGGAGCACAATCAGAATTGAGCGTGTGAATGGCCTCTGACCAGCGAGTTCCTTGATCGCAAGCGGTGTTCGGTGCCTACCTGTATCGCAGATAGTGCGAGATGGGGCGACCTGCGGTCGGAGGGGGCCGCCGTGCGCGGGGCTACAGGTCGTACGGCAGCAGCTCGAACGCGGGCACGTGGTTCGGCCGTACGACGCTGAAATGCCGCCGGTCGACTGTGGCGACCTGCTTGGCCTGCCAGCGTTCCGCGATGGCGACGACGCATGCGTCCGTGCCGCCGAGCGGCAGGCTGGCGTACTGCCGTACGAGGTGGGCCATGCGCTCGATGTCTTCGGGCATGATGCCCGTGACCGTGCCGAGTTGACCGGCCGCGCGTGCGTCGAGGAACGCGGCCTCCACCTGCGCTCCGCAGCGTGTGCCGATCAGGTGGCAGGCTTCCGCGATGACCGGCGCCGGGATCACGAGGTTGCGGGGGTGGACGCTGTCTTACCAGCGGGTGCACGCCGCATGGTGGTCGTCGTCGGCGTCCGCGAGGGCCACGAGCGGGCCCGTGTCGACCACGATCACTCGCCGAACCCCGTCTCCCGCAGAATCTCGTCAGCACGCGCTGACGTGTCGGAATGCCCGGACCGGCCCATGCCGATGAACGAGGGTCGCGCCGGGCGGGACGCGGCGAGGGTCTTGTCGGTGACAGGGTCGCCGACGACAGTGTCCCAGCCGTCTCCGTCGGTGAGGTCGGCCAGCAGGTTCTGGAACACGAGGGCTGCAGTGGTACCGGTTGCGGTGAGGTGCCACATGCTGTCGGAGAGAGGTCCTGGAGATCTCGGCCTCGGCCGTGTGGAGCGGGGACTGGGGAAGCCCGCTGAGGGGCAGCCGGTTCCGGCCGCCCCTCCTGGGTGGCTATGGGGTGCGCTTGAGGTGGGAAAGTACGCCCATGCCTCCGCTGAAGGCGGCAGCGAAGGCACTGCCGCTCGCACCGAAGGTCGCGAGGGGGTTGCCGTGGAAGGCCATCACCACGATGACCGCGACGAGAGAAACCACAACAGCACAGAGACTGACGATCGCAACATCACGCCCGGGGTGCGTACAGGCGAGCTGCTGCGTCGAGTTGGCCGGCACTCGGTACCTCCATTGACTTGTTCGCTATCTCCGCTGGATCTGGACGCACTTGACCTGGGTCAAGTGGTCTCCAGCGGTACGCAGCAGGGCTTAGGGCACCCCAGGACAGCCGTTCGGCTGTGTCCACGTATGAAGCGACGAAGTCAAGGAGCCTCCTGTGAGGAGTGGGCAGGGCGAGTCTAGCGATCCGTCAAATCCGTTGCAACGGACGGTCGTTCAGCGTCTCGGGTGGAGTAAGGGACCGCCTCGGCAGGCAGATTGGGCAGTCGCATTGCTGGCGTTCCTTGTCCACATCACCGGCTGCCTCCGCGGCCCGCAGTCCTACCAGCGACCATCGAACATCAGTTGTGCGTTCGATGGCGTAAGCGGAGCGGGAACTGAGGGCCCGGCGTTCGGGCGGAGACGGCAACGACCCACCAGTGCGCGGCCGGTACGATCCCCGGGCGGGCTCGTGGTGCAGATGGCCGTCGTGGTGACGAGGTCATGCGGCAAGATGAGGACATGACGAATCGCGGTGTGCGCTGGCTGGTTGAGTCCGAGTGGCAGTACAGCGTTACCTTCGCCCGCGGGATCACGCCGGACGAGCTGGCCGTCCGGCTCGGCGCTTCACCGGGCGGCGCGAAACCTCTGGCAACCGCCTGGGAAGCCGTCGGCCTTCTTACCGATGCAGATATCGGCGTCGCACGGGTGGGGGAAGCCCAGGGGTGGGCGTTCGCCGCCGAATACGGGGAAGCCCCCGGGGCCAGGCATGACGTCCTCAAGAGGATTTCACGTAACGGTGTCGAGGCGGTAAATCTCGATCCCCAGGCATTCCACCCGCCTCCCTTCTTCTCCTACGCCGCCGACAGCGAGTTGCTGTGCTCGTTCGGTCTTGGCGAGGAACGGAGGCGCTGGGGATCGCAGCCGGATCTTCTCCAGGGGGAGCTGGAAGCGGCGGGCATCATTCTTCCGACGGGCGACTATCTTCAGGTGAGCGGCGCGCGGCACAGCCTGCGGATCGCCATGTCGCTGGGTGTGATCGAGAAGCATTTCGGGATCTCATTGCCACGCGAGCTGCTGGAGGAGGGCAGGCTACCGTTGGTAGTAGTCAACGGAAGTCCTTCTCTCGACTTGCTGAGCGACAACGTGTGAATGCTTGAGTGAGGGGGTGGCATCCGCCCCCCGGATGCCACCCCCTCATGTGTCACCAGGTGCCGGCCCGGAAAATCCGGCTAGGGGTTCGTGCGCTGGAAGGTGCATGTGATGTCTGCCGATGTGCAGTGGTCGAACCCCGGCGTGGCTAGCCAGAATGGATCATCTCCAAGCATCCGGTTGTACCAGACGAAGCCTCCGGTGCGACCGAATGGAGCCAGGGCGCCAGTGTTCTGGGCCAACGGGATGCTGGCCCGGCCGCACTTCTCTGACCAGGTGGGCAGAGGGTAGTTGTCGTCGAAGTACAGCGTCCAGATGGTGTCGTTCAGCGGCGTGGCGTAGTACTGCGCGCACTGGTCGCCAGAAGTGACGCCATTGGCCGGAACGCCGCCGCTCTCTTTCGTTGTGGCGAAAGCGTACTCGTCGCAACTGACGTCCGGAGTCTCGATGCGTCCCTGCCAACTGTCGGGGCACACCACCTCCCGGTTATCGGTTTGCCCGTCCGTCAAGTAATGCAGCGGCGTGTTGTGCGTCCTACTGCCGAAATGGTTGCTGTTCTTTTCTTTCATGAGCCAGTAATAGGCGCCGGCCGCCGGGTAGCGGTCGGTGTTGACCGTGTACGTCGGGGTGTAGGAGGGGAAGACGCATCCGGCGTTCGCGGCACCTTTGGTCATGTCATCGCAGCGGACGTCCAGATCCCCGATAGTGTTTCCGAGATCGGCCTCGTCCGATACTTCTGGGAGCGCGGAGATACTCCCCGTGATACTCCACCCGAGGGTGATCCCTTCCTTGCCGGTGCCGTTCCACAGGGTCTGGAAGGAGGCGTTTCCGACGTGGCCGTCCTCCGGGCCGGCCCATGTCAGGGCTCCGTCCGTCTGCTGCTGGGACTGCGCGCAGTCGGAACAGTCCGATGCGGCATTCCAGCGCAGTGTCACCGCCCCCAGGGTGGGGTCGATCTCGGTAGTCATGCGCGCCACCGCATTGTGGTGCTCCCCGTTGCAGTACCCCGTGATGTGTCGACGGGTCCGGTGCACCCTGAGCGGGATGCAGCCGAGGTTGCGGACCTAGCATGTGGCCTGCCGTCAACCAGCCGCATGGTACGGCCAATTGAGCAACGGAGGGGAATCGGTGCCGACATATCCGGTGACGGACCTGGTCGTGGTCCTGCCCGGCATCATGGGCAGCGTCCTTGCCAAGGACGGGTACGAGGTCTGGAATCACACGCTCGCGGTGGCCGGACGTCATGCGCTGGGACGGCTGAACGAGGTGCGGGCGCTGGCGTTGCCGCGCGACATCGGGGACGCCGATCCTGGGGACGGTGTCGAGGCAGTGGGCCTGATCAAGGGGCTGCACGTCCTGCCGGGCGTCTCCGCGATTGATGGCTACGGCACACTCCTGACCTTCCTGGAACGGCGGTTGGGCGTGTCCGAGCGGAACGGCAACCTCCTCTCCTTCCCGTACGACTGGCGGCTCTCGGTCCGGCGGAACGCACACAGGCTCGCCGCCCGGGTGGAACCGGCACTCGCCGCCTGGCGCGCCCGCACCGGTGACCCCATGGTGCGAACGGTGTTCGTGGCCCATTCGCTGGGTGGCTTGGTGGCCCGCTACTACCTGGACGTCCTGGGCGGCAGCCGGCATGCTCGCAGCCTTGTCACCATCGGTACGCCCTACCGGGGTTCGGTTTACGCGCTCACCTCGCTGCACGGGGGACTGGCACCGCGTCTGGGTCGGCTATCGGATCCGTTCACCAGACTGGCACGCTCCATGCCGTCGCTGCACCAGCTTCTGCCGACCTGGCGATGCCTGGTCGGCGCGGACGGCTGCGTTCCCCCCTGGGCCGGGCCCGTGTCTCCGGCGTGGACGAGGACCTGGCCGCCGACGCGCTTTGGTTGCACGAGGAGTTGGACCGGGCTGACGGCAACGGTTATGCCCTGCACGTCTTCGGCGGTTACCGCCAGCCCACGCGCCAGTCGGCGCGGCTCACCGCGTACGACCTCGACGGCCTGCGGGATCTGGACGGCACCGACCACTTCGGCGACGGCACAGTCCCTCGGTTCTCCTGCTTCCCGGCTCAATTGACGGACGACTCCACCGTGCGCTTCTTCGCCCAGAAGCATGGGGCCCTGTAGAACGAACGGGCACTGCTCAACCAGGTAGAGGCCCTTCTCACCGCGCGAGATCCACGTGAGTTCCTCGACGGGAGGCGGGAGTTGACCGTCGACGTGCCCGAGGTCGTCGCCGGAACGGAATGCCACGTGGAAGTGACGGCTGACGACGACCGGCTGCTGCTGTCCGCCAGTGCCGAGGATGTCGAGACGGGCCGCACCGGCATACATAAGACCCTGCGCAATCACGGGGACGGTACCTACGGCTCTCATCTCACGGTCCCTGGCCCGGGGACCTGGCGGGTGACCGTGGGAGATTCCGTCAACGCCGGGCGGGTGCACGAGGTGAGCAGTGTCGTGTTGGTGGCACAGTCGTAGCACTTGCCCGTGCCGCAGGCGCGGAACGCAGGAGCCGTTTCCGCCAGGCGGTTTGGAGCCTTCAGTGCCCAGGGCCTGCCCCGGGAGGTACTGCTGCTGACGAAGATGAACTCGAACTCGGCGCGGTTCGCTGAGCGGCTGCCGGTCACGGTCCGATTCGCAGGCGAGGTCGGTGCCCTCCTGCGCGATCTCTCTGACGACTACGAGCCCGAAGCGAAGTACGCCTTCTACACGTAGCGCCGGATCACACCGAGCCCACGGCCGAGTCGGCGTTCCGGGAAGGCGTTGCAGAGGGCGGCCGGGCTCGTGCTGGCGTCCCAGTGGGATCAGATCTTGATGACGGTGGCGTGCCTGCCGCACAGCACCAGGATGTCCTCCGGATCGGAGGTCAGGATCGTGATCGGACCGGGGGCGGCGAGGGCGGTGGCGCTGAGCATGGCGTCGATGGCGTACTTGTGGCCGTGTAGGCCGGCGTCGGCGAGGAGGGCGGCGGCGTGGCGGGCGATGGGCTCGGTGACGGGTTCGATGACGAGGCGGGACAGGGTCCATTCCAGGGCTGGGCGATTGATCCGGGGGTGGATCACTTCCACGAGGGTGGCTGCGGAAGTGATGACCCGTAGGTCGTCGGCGCGGGCGAGGGCGAGCCAGCCGGTGACGGTGCGGTCGCGCAGGACGGCTTTGGCCAGCCCTTCGCTGTCGAGGACCAGGGTGCCGCCGGGGGCGGCGGGCGAGGGGGTCACGCGGCGTTCGCCCCGCCTTGGGTCTGTTGCTCTCGGGCTTGGTGGAGTTGGTCGCGCAGAGCATGGATCTCTTCGTCGGTGATGGGGCCGTGTTCGGCCTCTGCCACCGTGATGAGTTCGTTGAGGTTGTCCCGCTCGATCTGGCGGGCGACGGCTGCGGCGACGTAAGCGGACAGGCCGGAGGGGCCACTGCGGGCCTTGGCGGCTTCGGCGATGTCGCGCGGCATGGTGATCGAGTACTTGCCGGTAGGCTCACTCATGCTACCTATCCTACCTTTCATCCTCCCCTGGTCGAATGGGGCTGGCAGAGACAGTCGCGAGGCGCGGGTCCGATCCGAGCTCGAATCTGGGTTTGGGTGCACGTCGGGACTCCAGAGTGCGTTGTTGCTGCCGGGCTTGATATGGGCGTCCGGGACGTTCACATGGCAGAGAGGTGGTGGACGTCATGAGGATCTCGAAATCTCAGGCGCGCGGCGTCCCTGGCCAGAGACGTGTGGGAAGGGCCGTGGCGAGTCGGCGCACAGCGGGTGCGACGGATATCAGGGCGCTGGCCGATGACCTGGGCGCCGTGCTTCTCCGTGCCGTTCGACAAGGCGTCGCGGATGAGTTCCCTGTGGGTATCAGCCGTGGCTTGCCACAGGGCCGCGCGGTTGGGGTCAGTTGGTATGCCTTTGCTCTGGAGTACATGGAGATGAGGTGGCCGCTGATCGCGGCGAAGACCCGCGACGAGACCAACGACGCGCTGTGCGCCATCACCCGGGTGATGCTCCGGGACGTGCGGGGCCGTCCGAGCGATGAACTGCTCCGGCGGGCGATGCGGGGCTGGGCGTTCGTCGTCCCGCGGCCGGAGCCGCGTCAGATGCCGGCTGACGTCCGGCTGGCCCTGCGCTGGGTTGCGGGAGCCTCACGTTCGCTAGCCGATCTGATGGATCCGGCGGTAATGCGGTCCCTGTTGACAGCACTGCGACTCAGTCAGGATGGCGAGGTGGCGGCGGCCGAGACGCAGCGGCACAAGCACAAGGTCCTGGTCAACGCCGTGCGGTACGCCGTCGAGCAGCGCAAGTTGCCCGCCGACCCACTTGCTCCCATCAAGTGGACCGTGGCTGAGACCGTTGACCAGGTCGACCCGCGAGTGGTCGCCAACCCGGGCCAGGCGCGTTCCTTGCTGTGCGCGGTCTCCTACGTCGGCGGTTTCCGGCGTGCTCGTGGGCGGCGTCTGGTCGGGCTGTTCGCCGGGATGTACTACGCCGGGCTTCGCCCCGCCGAAGCGCTCGGGGTGTCTCTGCCCAACTGCGTGCTGCCCGTAGAGGGTTGGGGCCAGGTGACCGTGCACCGCACATTGCCGCAGGCGGGCAAGCGGTGGACCGACACCGGAAGAGCCCACGACGAACGCGGTCTCAAGGGCCGTCCAGCTGACGACACCCGGCCAGTACCACTGCCGCCCGAACTGGTAGCCCTCTGGCGGGAGAGCATCGACACCTTCGGCGTCGCGGACGACGGGCGGCTGTTCTTCAATGAGCGCGGCGGCATCGTCGGGTCCAGTACCTACGATCGTGCCTGGCACGAGGCCCGTGAACTCGGCCTTCCGCCGGATCTGGTGTGCTCGTTGCTCGCGGCCCGCCCATACGATCTGCGCCACTCGGCACTCTCCACCTGGCTCAACGCCGGCGTCGACCCGACCGAAGTGGCGGAGCGTGCCGGTAACAGCGTCGAGGTGCTCATGACCACGTACGCCAAGTGTCTGTATGGGCGGCAGGAGATCGCCAACCAGCGCATCGACAAACTCCTGCGCGAATACGAGTAGCGCTCGCGGGCGGCTGATTTTGGCGAGGCGGCCGACAATGAATCATTCCGGGATGGGTGGAGCCTCCTCACGCAAACCCGGGGTGGTTCAGCCTCTCCGACTGTTCACCACTGACGTCGAGTTACTCATTCGGGTTCACTGTCCGGGATCTCCAGGGTGTGTTCCTCTAGGCTGCGCAACGTCAACTGCCCGTCCCGCACCTGATTCAGCAAGAAGAGCTCGCGGGTCCGGCATTCGGGACACAGGCTCACGGCGGCAAGTGGCCACAGGTCCACCGGTGGGCCCGAAGGAGTGCTGTCGACGTATATACGATCGGGGCGCAAGGGATAGATGCTGGACCGCTCGAAGGGCTCCCAGCTCGGATGGCTCCCGCGAAGTCGTAGACCGACGAGCTTGTACGAGGACTCGTCGACGTACTCGCACCGTTCCACCCAGTCCCAGTGAGTACCGGAGAGCCAGCTGACCGAGCTGATGGCGGACACCACGTATGGCTCTAGTTTGTCCACGTCCTCATCGAGCTCGTGGGTTGCCCGCACACCGTGAGCATGGTGGGAGTCATTCCTGAAGTCCTTGATCTCGCCCAGCAACGGGCGCGCGTTGTCGCGACCGTGAAGTGTGGAGAGTTCTCTCAGACGAGGAGCATCGACCGCATTCGGGAGTCTGTCGATGAGCGTCAGCCAGGTTCCGAAGGTCGCCCCTGTACGGAATTTGTTCCGCACGTTCCTCGTGAAACCCTCGCTTGCGACGATCTCGCTCAGCGCCAGGAGGCCCAGAGTTCGGGCGATGCCCTCACCGAGCTTGAGGAGGCCGTCCTTCCGCTCGGCAGGATGGGTGCTGATCCGGTACCGGTGGGCGAGCGCGGCCACGTGATACGGGTAGCTCCATTCCGCCCGCCAGACTGGGTCGCCAAGAGGACGCACGAGCTCTCCGACCAACCGGGCTTCGTAGGCCGCGGACCGAACCTGCTCGCGGAGTCGCTGGATGTCCGACTCACTGTCCGTGAAAATGTTGGGCAAGATGCCCGATGTCGCGCTCCGGAGTGTACGTCGCCCCTCCTGCACCTCCATCAGGAGATCGTCGACCTCCTCGTCGGCAACCAGTGCCACGGGAACGGGCAGGTCGAGCAGGTCTCGTGCGTTGGGGAACTGTCCGTTTTCCTTGAGCGAGTTGAGCCATTCACACAATGCCCTTCCGCTGCCACGCAACGGACGCAGGACAAACAAAGAGGTGGCTGCTTCGCCGAAACCTGGAGGAAGAAGTCGCCACTTTCCGGGCCTTCCCACCAAGTTGCCTCCCGCGCAGGGCGTGAGCGCGGGACCTTCCTTCGGGGCATCCGGCAGTTCCACTGCAGATTCGGCCTGGTACAGATCCTGAGCTCTGAGGTGTTTGGGTCGGTCTCGCTCGCCTCGTCCGCGTCGTCGCGATGAGGTCCGATACGGACCGTCTCCAGGTGCGCGAAGTGCCGCAGTGGTTCCACCGGGCCGACGAACTCCGCTACGAGGAAGAGAGCGGGCGCGATCGCGTAGCCGACCCTGGTCCTGCTGTAGTCGATCCAGGCATTGGGCGTATGAGGGTGCACCTCGCGTCGGAGATAGTCTTCCGGGTCCTCGTGCAGTGCAAGGTCGACGAATGTGCGCAATTCTAGATCGGGTTCGGTTACCCCCCCTTGATCTCTGGACCTCCCCCTGGCTGGCGCGTACTCCGATTGCCTTGCGAACCGCTCTGTTGAAGGCGGCTCCGCCGGGCCAGGACTCTCCGCCGGCTGCGACCGCGTGCCGCAGCGCGGCGAACGCCGCGGAGCTGGTGCTCCAGATCGATCCGACGAGCGTGCGCAGGGACGCCAGCAGAGCGTCGGCAGTGCTCGTCCGCTGGACCAGCCGGGATGCGGCGAGTTGAGTCAGGCTCTCGGTGGTCAGTTCGTACCGCAGACGTAGTGGTTGCTCGATGGTGATGCGACGGTGGCCCAACTCGTCGTTGCGGAGAACGCGCACTCTGTCGTACTGCGGACGATCGGAGGTGGTAGGCAGCGCTTCCTGGCAGAGTCGGGTGATCTCACCGATCTGATCCGGTCCGATGTACTTCCGCTTGCCGCCTACTGCGCTGCGCATCTTCTGCCACTGATCCTGGGCGTTGACCAGGACGACGCTGCCTCTCCGGCTGGCGGACTTCCGGTTGGACAGCACCCACAGATAGGTACCGATGCTCGTGTTGTGGAAGAGCTGGTCAGGGAGGGCCACCACGGCCTCAAGCCAGTCGTTCTCGATGATCCACTTCCGGATGTCGGACTCACCCGACCCCGGAGCCCCTATATGCATCGTGGAGCCGTTGAAGATGACGGCCATGCGGCTCCCGCCGAGGCCGGAGGCGTCCACTGTCTTCATCTTCGACAGCATGTGCTGTAGGAAGAGCAGTGATCCGTCGTTGATACGCGGCAGGCCCGCACCGAACCGGCCCCTGTAACCGAGACTTTCGTGTTCCTCCCGGACGGAGTCCGCGACCCTCTTCCACTCCGTGCCGAACGGTGGGTTGGCCAACAGGTAGTCGAACTGCCCCTCTTGGTGTCCATCGCGGCTGAGTACATTTCCATAAGCGATGTTGTCCGGGTCGAGGCCCCGCATCATCATGTCGGAGCGACAGATGGCCCAGGTCTCCGCGTTGATCTCCTGTCCGTACAGGGCAACATGGGCCTGGGTATTGAGCCCCGTGATGTAATCTTCCGCCTCGCTCAACAACCCGCCGGTTCCGCAGACCGGATCGAGGACCGAACGGACGGTACCCGGCAGGGTGAGGATGTCCGTGTCGGGAGCCGCCAGGAGACTGACCATCAGCCGGACGGCTTCGCGCGGAGTGAAGTGCTCCCCTGCTGTCTCACTGCTGTGTTCCGCGAAGTGGCGTACGAGCTCCTCGAAGACGAGTCCCATCTGATGGCTGGTGACCGTCGGCCCGAGGTCCAGCGAGACGAACTTGTTGATGACCAGGTACAGCAGGTCGGTGTCGTGCAGCCGTTTGATCGTCTGGTCCAGCTCGAAGCGCTCCATCACCTCCCGGGCGTTGTCCGAGAGCCCAGCGACGTAATCCCGTAGCAGGGGCGCCGTGTTGTGCGGTGAGGAAGCGACATCCTCCAGCGTGAGACGGCTGGTGTTGAAGAAAGCTTGCCCAGAGGCGACTCTGAGGAGCGCCTCCAAGGCGTGCCCGCCGCCCTCGAAGTTGTCGGCCGCGTTATGTACTTTGCCCCTTGTTGGCGCCAGGACACCGTCCAGGCGCCGCAGGACGGTGAACGGCAGTATGACCTTGCCGTAATCGGAAGTCTTGAAGTCTCCGCGGAGAAGGTCCGATACGGACCAGATCAGCCGCGCCAGATGCCTCGACTCGTCACTCATGATGTCCCCCGTGAAATCAGTCGTGCGAATACTTCCGATCCTCTCACTTGCGTCGTCGGTGCATTCATCGAAGGGGTGGTACTCGTCCTCCACCGCTCCGCTCAACGCCCGCAGGCGTTCGCTAGGTTGTCGGGCGCAGACAGCGGCGGCAACCCCGCGACGCTCGGCTGATCTCGTTCCGCGGCGAGTGCGCCCGCTAATGTTCCAGCGCCCATCGAGTGAGTTCGTCCACGCTCCCGTAGTACGTGGAGGAGGCGAGACTTCCGATGCCCTACGGTGGTTCAGTTTCTACGCGGGCTCCCGGGCCGAGGCGAGTTGGGGGAACCGGAGCTTGGGGGAGGCGTCACTGTGCCGGGCGTTAGCTTCTGCGGTGCCTCACCCGGGCCGCCCGGCGGGCACGAACACCTTCGCGAGACCGTGCCGAGTCTGGTCCGGGAAAGTGCAACGGCCTGTTCCTCCGTGTGCCTTCTGGCTGGCCCGCTTGGTAAACATGCAGCTCAAAGTGGCCTCCTGAGGGTGAGGGACCGACGTTGCGGCTTTCTCGGCCCACGTATGTCCCGCAGGAATTAATTTCGCGGGATCGGACAATTAGGATCTCGTCCGCCCGGCCATGGAAAACCCCAGATCAGGGCAATGAGGGGTCGAGTGGTCACGGCCAAGCAGGCCGTGTGCGTTTTGGCATGCACAAGAAAGGCCCTGACCGGCGTTTCCGCTGGTCAGGGCCTAAATTTCCGGTGCCCCCGGCAGGATTCGAACCTGCGCACACGGCTCCGGAGGCCGTTGCTCTATCCCCTGAGCTACGGGGGCGTGTTCGTCGCGGTGTTCGCGGCGACGGGTAGAACCCTACCAGCTCCATACCGGTGTTCATGAACAGGTTTCCCGGTGGTCAGAGAGGCGGTCCGGGAGGTCGTCGGAGAGGTGTCCCGGGTCCCTCGCAGGGGGTGGAAGTGGGGAAAACCCGGACGCGGTGGCCGGTCCGGACCTACTCTCGAGTTGTGCCAGGCGCGTCGGGTCGGGTGCTTGTTGTGGACGACAACAAGGTCATCCGGCAGTTGATCAGGGTCAATCTCGAGCTGGAGGGTCTCGAGGTCGTGACCGCGGCCGATGGTGCCGAGTGCCTGGACGTCATTCACCAAGTGCGGCCCGATGTGGTGACCCTCGACGTGGTCATGCCCCGGCTGGACGGGCTGCGTACCGCCGCCCGGCTGCGCAGCGATCCCCGTACCCGTGATCTGCCCCTCGCCATCATCAGTGCCTGCACCCAGTACGAGGTCGAAAGCGGGCTCGACGTCGGCGTCGACGCGTTTCTCGCCAAGCCCTTCGAACCCTCCGAACTCATCACTCTCGTACGGCAGTTGATCGAGCGGGGGCGACGTGACCCGGCGGGAGGCCTCTCCCTCGATGACGCCCTCGACGGCGCCTTCGGTGCAGGCGAGGCCGAGCGGGCCGGGCGCGCCGGTCGTACCGGCGGCTGAGGTTCCCCACCCGCACCCACCTCCCCACCCGCCTCCCTGCCCACAGCTCCCCCATAAACAAGCCCCTCCCCTACACCCACCCCCGGCGTCCACATCCCGGACCCCCGGCCAAACCGGCTGGCCTACCCACCCCCCTCCTCCCCTACGCTTGTCCCGTGACCCCCGTCGAGCTCTCCCGTACCGTGCTGCGCGCGGTACGTCGTGCTGTCGACGACGGGGAGCTGAGCGTGGCCGTGCCGGAGAAGGCACTGGTGACCGTGCCGAGGGCCGGCGGGTGCGGGGACTACGCCACCAACATCGCCCTTCAGCTCGCCCGGCCCGCCGGGGAGACCCCCCGTCGCGTCGCCGAGCTGCTGCGGTCGCATCTCGTCGAGGCCCAGGGCGTCAGCGGTGTCGAGATCACCGGGCCCGGTTTCCTCAACATCAGCCTGGTGAGGGGGAGCGCCGCGTCCGTCCCTCTCGTCGAGGAGATCCTGCGGCGCGGACCCCGGTACGGGTTCGTCGACGAGGCCATCGACGAGGCCATCGACGAGGCCGCCATTACCCGCGACGCCATCATCACCCGCGACGCCCTACACACCCGCGACACCCTCCACGCCCCCGACCGACGCCAACCCACCTCCACCCCCACCCCCCACCACCGCCCCGCCGTACACCTCCACGCCCCCCACGAACCCCGCGCCCTCGTCGTCATGGACGTCGTCGCCCGCCTCCTGCGTTCGCAGGGCACCCCCGTCCGCACGAGCTGCGAAGCCCAGCCCGAGCCCGACTGGGTCGCCGTCCTCGGTGTCGAGGCCGACACGTACGGCACCCCCGAGACACCGGCCCCGGCACAGACGCCGGCCCCCCTCGACGGCAACGTCGGCATCACCATCGACGTACGGCCCGTGCCCGCCCCCGACCCCGCGGCCCTCCTTCTCCTCGGCCGTGACGCCGCCCGCTGGGCCCTCCTCCACCCGGCCGCTCACGACCGGCCCCGTCTCACCGCCGAGCATCTCGTGCAGCGGGAGACCAACCCGCTCTTCCGGGTCCGTTACGCCTACGCCCGCACCCGGGCCGTCAGCCGCAACGCCGCCGACCTCGGTCTCACCGCCCGACCCGGCGACGTAGAAGACGCACAAGACGTAGAAGACACACAAGACGCACAAGACGACACACAAGACACCACCACCCCCCTCCTCACCACCCTCACCGACCACCCCCGCCTCCTAGCCCGCGCGGCAGCCCACCGCGCCCCCGACCTGCTCGCCCGCCACCTGGTCGCCGTAGCCGACGCCACCCTCCCCGTTCTCGTCGCGGCGCTTCCGCTCGGGGACGAGAAACCCTCGGCCGCCCACCGTGCCCGGCTCGCGCTCGCCGAAGCCGCCGGGGCGGTGCTGGCCGGTGGCCTTTCCCTGCTCGGCATCGACGCACCCGGACACCTCTGAGCGCCAGGACCGACGAAGACACCACCCACACGGTCCGAGCGCCAGGAAGAGACAGAAGAGAACACGACATGAGCCGTTCCGCACACCCCGCCGGTCCCCGTCACGCCGACGTCCTGCCCGAGGGGCACTACTCCGCCCCGGCCGCCGACCTCAACGCACTCGACCCCAAGGTGTGGGCCCAGACCGTCGGCCGGGACGCGGACGGTGTCGTCACCGTCGGCGGTGTCGACGTGAAGACCCTCGCCGAGCAGCACGGCACCCCCGCCTACGTCCTCGACGAGGACGACTTCCGGCAGCGGGCCCGTGCCTGGCGTACCGCCTTCGGGCACGACGCCGACGTCTTCTACGCCGGCAAGGCGTTCCTGTCCCGTGCCGTCGTGCGGTGGTTGTACGAGGAGGGGCTGAATCTCGATGTGTGCTCCGGGGGCGAACTCGCCACCGCCCTCTCCGCCGGCATGCCCGCCGACCGCATCGCCTTCCACGGCAACAACAAGTCCGCGGACGAGATCGAGCGGGCCATCCGTGCCGGCGTCGGACGCATCGTCCTCGACTCCTTCCAGGAGATCGTCCGCGTCGCCCACACCGCGCAGTCCCTCGGCAAGCGGCAGCGCGTGCAGATCCGGATCACCGTGGGCGTGGAAGCGCACACCCACGAGTTCATCGCCACCGCCCACGAGGACCAGAAGTTCGGGATTCCGCTCGCCGGGGGGCAGGCCGCCGAGGCCGTACGGCGTGCTCTTCAGCTCGACGGGCTCGAAGTCGTCGGGATCCACAGTCACATCGGGTCGCAGATCTTCGACATGTCCGGCTTCGAGGTCGCCGCCCATCGGGTTGTCGGGCTGCTGAAGGACATTCGGGACGAGCACGGGGTGGAGCTGCCGGAGATCGACCTCGGGGGCGGGCTCGGTATCGCGTACACCAGCGACGACGATCCCCGCGAACCCCACGAGATCGCCAAGGCGCTCACCGAGATCGTCACCCGCGAGTGCGACTCCGCCAAGCTGCGGACCCCGCGGATTTCCGTCGAGCCCGGTCGCGCCATCGTCGGGCCCACCGCGTTCACCCTCTACGAGGTCGGCACCATCAAGCCCCTCGACGGGCTGCGGACGTATGTGTCGGTCGACGGCGGCATGTCCGACAACATCAGGACCGCGCTCTACGACGCCGAGTACAGCGTCGCTCTCGTGTCCCGGACCTCCGACGCCGAGCCCATGCTCGCGCGCGTGGTCGGCAAGCACTGCGAGAGCGGGGACATCGTGGTCAAGGACGCCTTCCTGCCGGGCGACCTGGCACCCGGTGACCTCATCGCCGTACCGGCGACGGGTGCGTACTGCCGTTCCATGGCGAGCAATTACAACCATGTGCTCCGGCCGCCGGTCGTCGCCGTGAAGGATGGCGAGTCGCGGGTCATCGTCCGCCGGGAGACGGAGGACGACCTCCTGCGTCTCGACGTCGGCTGAGATCTTCCACAAAAGAGGAAGCGGGAAAGGGGTGGAAGATCTCCGGTCTTCCACCCCCGTAGAAATGAAATCGATGTCTCACGATCCGGACCATGGATAGAAACTCCCGTCCGGTGAGTGAGACTGGTCCAACCGATGACGGTATGAGGAAACGAGGTCGGATGATGCGTACGCGTCCGCTGAAGGTGGCGCTGCTGGGCTGTGGAGTGGTCGGCTCAGAGGTGGCGCGCATCATGACGACGCACGCCGACGACCTCGCCGCCCGCATCGGCGCGCCGGTCGAGCTCGCGGGTGTGGCGGTACGGCGGCCGTCCAAGGTCCGCGAAGGCATCGACCCCGCCCTCGTCACCACCGACGCCACCGCGCTCGTCAAGCGCGGGGACATCGACGTCGTGGTCGAGGTCATCGGGGGCATCGAGCCCGCCCGCTCCCTCATCACCGCCGCCTTCGAGCACGGCGCGTCCGTCGTCTCCGCGAACAAGGCGCTGCTCGCCCAGGACGGTGCCGCGCTGCACGCCGCCGCCGAGCAGCAGGGCAAGGATCTTTATTACGAGGCCGCCGTCGCCGGGGCGATTCCGCTCATCCGGCCGCTGCGCGAGTCCCTCGCCGGTGACAAGGTCAACCGGGTGCTGGGCATCGTCAACGGGACGACCAACTTCATCCTCGACAAGATGGACAGCACGGGAGCCGGCTACCAGGAGGCCCTCGACGAGGCCACCGCCCTCGGGTACGCCGAAGCCGACCCCACCGCCGACGTGGAGGGCTTCGACGCCGCCGCCAAGGCCGCCATCCTCGCCGGAATCGCCTTCCACACGCGCGTGCGGCTCGACGACGTCTACCGCGAGGGGATGTCGGAGGTCACCGCCGCCGACTTCGCCTCCGCGAAGAACATGGGCTGCACCATCAAGCTGCTGGCCATCTGCGAGCGGGCCGAGGACGGCGGGTCCGTCACCGCGCGCGTGCACCCCGCCATGATCCCGCTGAGCCACCCGCTCGCCTCCGTCCGCGGCGCCTACAACGCCGTGTTCGTCGAGTCCGACGCCTCCGGACAGCTGATGTTCTACGGCCCCGGGGCGGGCGGCGCTCCGACCGCCTCCGCCGTGATGGGCGACCTCGTCGCCGTGTGCCGCAACCGGCTCAACTCGACCACCGGGCCCGGCGAGTCGGCGTACGCCGCGCTCCCCGTGTCGGGCATGGGCGAGGTCGTCACGCGGTACCACATCAGCCTCGACGTCGCCGACAAACCGGGTGTTCTCGCCCAGGTCGCCACCGTGTTCGCCGAGCACGGTGTCTCGATCGATACGGTTCGGCAGCAGGGGAAGGACGGCGAGGCCTCTCTCGTCGTCGTCACGCACCGCGCGTCCGACGCCGCCCTCACCGGCACCGTCGAGGCGTTGCGCAAGCTCGACACCGTGCGGGGTGTCGCCAGCATCATGCGGGTTGAAGGAGAGTAACCAGCAATGACCCACCAGTGGCGCGGAATCATCGAGGAGTACCGGGACCGGCTGCCGGTATCCGACAGCACGCCGGTCGTCTCCCTCCGCGAGGGCGGCACGCCCCTCGTGCCCGCGCAGGTGCTCTCCGAGCGCACCGGCTGCGAGGTCCACCTCAAGGTGGAGGGTGCCAACCCCACCGGGTCCTTCAAGGACCGCGGTATGACCATGGCCATCACGCGGGCCAAGGAGGAGGGCGCGCAGGCCGTCATCTGCGCCTCCACCGGCAACACCTCCGCGTCCGCCGCCGCCTACGCCGTACGCGCCGGGATGGTCTGCGCCGTCCTCGTGCCGCGCGGCAAGATCGCGCTCGGCAAGATGGGCCAGGCCCTCGTGCACGGCGCGAAGATCCTCCAGGTCGACGGGAACTTCGACGACTGCCTCACCCTCGCCCGCGAGCTGAGCGACAACTACCCTGTGGCGCTGGTGAATTCGGTCAACCCGGTGCGCATCGAGGGCCAGAAGACGGCCGCCTTCGAGATCGTCGACATGCTCGGCGACGCGCCCGACATCCACGTCCTGCCGGTGGGCAACGCGGGCAACATCACCGCGTACTGGAAGGGCTACAAGGAGTACGCCGGGGACGGGATCGCCCGGCAGACCCCGCGCATGTGGGGGTTCCAGGCGTCCGGGTCCGCGCCCATCGTGCGCGGCGAGATCGTCAAGGACCCCTCGACGATCGCCACCGCGATCCGCATCGGCAACCCCGCGTCCTGGCAGTACGCGCTGGCCGCGCGGGACGAGTCCGGCGGGTTCATCGACGAGGTGACGGACCGTGAGATCCTGCGCGCCTACCGGCTGTTGGCCGCTCAGGAGGGCGTTTTCGTCGAGCCCGCGTCCGCCGCTTCCGTCGCCGGTCTGCTGAAGGCCGCCGAGCAGGGCAAGGTCGACCCGGGCCAGACCATCGTCTGCACGGTGACCGGAAACGGCCTCAAGGACCCCGACTGGGCCGTCGCGGGCGCCCCGCAGCCGGTCACGATCCCCGTCGACGCGCCGACGGCGGCCGAGCGGCTCGGACTCGCGTAACCGACACCCTCGAAGCCCCTCGTAGGGAAGTCCCTACGGGGGGTGCACAGGGGGCTTACGACACGCATCGTGCGCCTCCTGTGCGCCCTATGTCGCCACAGAACCTTCCTTCGATAGGCTGTACCGAACCCGCCCGCCGCATATGCCTGCGCGCATGGCTCGGCACCGCGCCGTCTCCACGGCCCGAGGGTCTTCACGTACCTATCGGATGTCATCGAATTCCATCGAATGTCTTCGACAATCACGCAGCTCAAGGAGAGTCATCGAGCGATGGCCGGTCCAGCCTTCCGCGCCGCCGCCGTCCGGGTGCGCGTCCCCGCCACCAGCGCCAACCTCGGCCCGGGCTTCGACGCCTTCGGCCTCTCGCTGGGGCTCTACGACGACGTCGTCGTCCGTGTCGCCGACTCCGGGCTGCTCATCGACATCGCCGGCGAGGGCAGCGAGACCCTCCCGCGCGACGAGAACCACCTCCTCGTACGGTCCCTGCGCACCGCCTTCGACCTGCTCGGCGGACAGCCGCGCGGCCTGGAGATCGTGTGCGCCAACCGCATCCCGCACGGCCGCGGCCTGGGTTCCTCCTCCGCCGCCATCTGCGCCGGCATCGTCGCCGCGCGCGCCGTGACCATAGGCGGGGACTCCCGGCTCGACGACACGGCCCTGCTCGAACTCGCCACCGAGATCGAGGGCCACCCCGACAACGTGGCGGCCTGTCTGCTCGGCGGCTTCACGCTCTCCTGGATGGACGGCGGCGCCGCGCGGGCGATCAGGATGGATCCCGCCGATTCCATCGTTCCGGTGGTTTTCGTGCCCGGGAAGCCCGTCCTCACCGAGACCGCGCGCGGCCTGCTCCCGCGGAGCGTCCCGCACGTCGACGCCGCCGCCAACGCGGGCCGCGCCGCACTGCTCGTCGAGGCCCTCACCCGCCGCCCCGAGCTGCTGCTGCCCGCCACCGAGGACCGTCTGCACCAGGAGTACCGCGCGCCGGCCATGCCGGAGAGTGCCGCACTCGTGGACCGCTTGAGGGCGGACGGAGTTCCGGCCGTCATCTCCGGTGCCGGGCCCACCGTGCTGGCACTCGTCGACGCAGACAACGCCGACAAGGTGTCCCACCTCGCCGGCGAGGGCTGGGCCGCCAACCGGCTGGACCTCGACGCACAGGGCGCGTGCGTCCTCCCGCTCGCCGCCCCGAGCGCCAATTGACTACGTACCGTCGCCGGATTTCGAGAGGGGGAATGTTTGTTGGATCCGGTAGTGTTAATCTCAAGTCTGCACCCGACCCCACCATGGCGAGGTGCTTGTTGTCCCCGTCCGGGACAGACATTCTTCCGGGAGCCTCCCAAGCCGCACTGTGTTTCGTACGACGTACGCGGGCAGTACCTCGTACGCGGGCACTGAGCGGTTCGCCGGGCACGCTCCGGAATTGGTGCGACCAAGCCACGTGACACAGACACTCGGTGCCACTGCTTTGGGAAGCGCCGTCACCAGAACACTCTTCCGCCGCTTAGGCGGACCACCGCCCCGGCACGGTTCACACAGCAAGAACCGAAGCCGGACAGCACAACCGGTCGCCGAGCCAGACAGGCCGACGTCCGCTCCAGGGAAGGACCCTTCGTGAGCGACACCACCGATCTGATGGGCGCACGTGTCGAGGAGACCGCTGCCGCGCCCGCCACGGACGCCTCCGCGCCTGCCACCGGTGCCGGCTCCCGGCGGCGCCGCGGTACCGGCCTCGACGGCATGGTGCTGGCCGAGCTGCAGCAGGTCGCATCCGGCCTCGGCATCAGGGGCACCGCGCGTATGCGCAAGAGCCAGCTGATCGAGGTCATCAAGGAGGCGCAGGCGGGAGGGGGTGCTCCGGCCAAGGCCGAGACCGCCACCGAGACCAAGCCGAAGCGCCGCGCCACCTCCAAGGCCCGTACCGGCGACGAGGCCGTGGCCCCGGCCGAGCAGAAGGCCGAGAAGGTCGCCGCCGAGAAGGCCGTGGCCCAGCAGCAGATCGAGATCCCCGGCCAGCCCGCTGGGGGCCCCTCCCGCGCGAGCGAAGCCGAGCGTGGGGGAGACGACGCGCCTGTGGAGCGTCGTCGTCGCCGTGCCACCGCCGAGGCCGGCAGCCCCGAGACGGTCACCGCCGAGGCGAAGAGCGAGCCGAGGGCCGAGACGCCCGCCGCCGCGCAGGGCGAGGCCAGGGGCGACGCCGGTGACGACGGCCGTCAGGGCCGCCGTGACCGCCGTGACCGCGACCGCGGTGGCCGTCAGGAGCGCGACCGCGGCGACCGCCGCAAGCCCGAGGAGCAGCAGGGCGGCGGCCAGCAGCAGAGCGGCGGCCGTCCGGACCGCCAGCAGCAGGACCGTCAGCAGGGCGGCCAGCAGCAGAGCGGTGGCCGCCAGGACCGTCAGGACCGCCAGCAGCGCGACAACGGCCCGCAGGACGACGACGAGTTCGGCGACGGCCGGCGCGGCCGGCGCGGCCGGTACCGGGACCGCCGTGGCCGTCGCGGCCGTGACGAGTTCGGCGGCGGCGCCGCGGGCGAGCCGCAGGTCGCGGACGACGATGTCCTGATCCCCGTCGCGGGCATCCTCGACATCCTCGACAACTACGCCTTCATCCGTACGTCGGGCTACCTGCCGGGTCCCAACGACGTGTACGTCTCCCTCGCCCAGGTCCGCAAGAACGGCCTGCGCAAGGGCGACCACGTCACCGGCGCGGTCCGCCAGCCGAAGGAGGGCGAGCGCCGCGAGAAGTTCAACGCGCTCGTGCGTCTCGACTCCGTCAACGGCATGGCGCCCGAACACGGCCGCGGGCGGCCGGAGTTCAACAAGCTGACGCCGCTGTACCCGCAGGACCGGCTCCGTCTGGAGACCGACCCGGGGGTGCTGACGACCCGCATCATCGACCTCGTCGCGCCCATCGGCAAGGGCCAGCGCGGTCTGATCGTGGCCCCGCCGAAGACCGGCAAGACCATGATCATGCAGGCGATCGCCAACGCGATCACGCACAACAACCCCGAGTGCCACCTGATGGTCGTCCTGGTCGACGAGCGTCCGGAAGAGGTCACCGACATGCAGCGGTCGGTGAAGGGCGAGGTCATCTCCTCGACCTTCGACCGCCCGGCCGAGGACCACACCACGGTCGCGGAGCTGGCCATCGAGCGCGCCAAGCGCCTGGTGGAGCTGGGCCACGACGTGGTCGTCCTGCTCGACTCGATCACGCGTCTGGGCCGTGCCTACAACCTCGCCGCCCCCGCCTCCGGCCGCATCCTCTCCGGTGGTGTCGACTCGACGGCGCTGTACCCGCCCAAGCGCTTCTTCGGTGCCGCGCGCAACATCGAGGACGGCGGTTCGCTGACCATCCTCGCCACCGCGCTCGTCGACACCGGCTCGCGCATGGACGAGGTCATCTTCGAGGAGTTCAAGGGCACGGGCAACGCCGAGCTGAAGCTCGACCGGAAGCTCGCCGACAAGCGCATCTTCCCCGCGGTGGACGTCGACGCGTCCGGTACCCGTAAGGAAGAGATCCTGCTCGGCAGCGACGAGTTGGCCGTCACCTGGAAGCTGCGCCGGGTGCTGCACGCGCTCGACCAGCAGCAGGCGATCGAGCTGCTCCTCGACAAAATGAAGCAGACGAAGTCGAACGCCGAGTTCCTGCTCCAGATCCAGAAGACCACTCCCGGCAACGGCGACTAAGACAAGTCGGTCAAGGGAAGTCAGCGTTACCAAAGGGCCGTCCCCTGTTAAGGGGGCGGCCCTCTGCGTTGTCAGTGGCTCGCTGTACGATCGCGCCCTTCGGACTTGCTTTCGGTAATCGTCCGAACTTCTGATCCCGAGGGGGGACTTGAATGGGTACGCCCATGCCTGGGGCCGGTCGGCACAGACGCCGGACGCGTTTCGTACTGCCCGTCGCCGCGGCCGGTATCGCCGCCGCCGTGGCCGCCGCACTGATGACGACGTCCGCCGACGCGGCCACCGCGCTGCCGACGCCGACCGCGAAGCCCGCCATCAGCACGACCTCGCTCGCCACGCTGAAGGAACGCGTCGCGGGCGCCCAGGCCAGTGACGACACCGCCGGCGCGACGACCAAGAAGTCGTCCGCGACCGCGAGCGGCAGCGGCTCCGCCGTCAGCCCGAAGATCATCGGCGGCACGGACACCACCATCACGACCGCGCCGTTCATGGCGCAGCTCTGGTACTACGACGACAAGGGCACCACCAGCGAGGGCGACGACCTGGGCTTCTTCTGCGGCGGCTCGGTCATCTCGCCGACGAAGATCCTCACGGCCGGGCACTGCACCAAGGACGACCACGGCAAGGCCTACAACTGGGCCAAATACGGCGCCGTCATCACCAGCACCGCGCAGCTGCCGACCAGCACGACGAACGCCGACGGCACCACCACCACCGACCTGCACGGCGGCCAGGCCACCGCGGTCCTGCGCCAGTGGACCCAGCCGTCGTACAACCCGGCGACCGTCGACAACGACATCGCGGTCCTCACCCTGGGGCTCCCCGTCAAGGCCACCCCGGTCCGTCTGACGACGAACACCGACACGGCGTCGTACGCGGCCGGCAAGAGCGCCACCGTCTACGGCTGGGGCCGCACCAGCTCCACCACGGACGACCTCTCCGACACGCTGAAGACGGCCACCCTGCCGATGGTGTCGGACACCACCTGCGCCGGCACCTACGGCCACCTGTTCATCAAGGGCCACATGGTCTGCGCGGGCAAGCCCGCCACCGGCAGCGACACCGGCACGACGGCGATCTGCAACGGCGACTCCGGCGGCCCGCTGATCGTCGGCGGCCGGATCGTCGGCGTCGTCTCCTGGAGCGCCGACGACGGTGACGCCACCACGGTCAACGACTGCGTCGTCGAGGGCTCCTACGGCGTCTTCTCGAAGGTCAGCACCTACGTCGGCGCCGCCTACGCGCAGGTCGACGACGGCAACCTGAGCTACACCGACAACAAGGCCGACGTCTTCGCCCGCAAGTCCTCCAACAAGGTCGGCTACGAGCTGGACTCCAAGGGCACCTCGCTGGCCACCCGCGTGTCCCTGGGCGACTGGGGCGGCGTCAACCTGGTCCGGTCCGCCGACCTGAACCGGGACGGCTTCCAGGACTGGATCTACCGGACCACCTCCGGCGCGGTCTACTGGGACCACTTCGTGCTCAACAGCGCGCGCACCGACGGCAGTTGGGCCAGCACGAAGATCTTCGCCAACTGGAAGACCCGCACCCGGATCCTCGCCCCCGGCGATGTCACCGGCGACTACCTGCCCGACCTGGTCTCGGTCGACAGCGCCGGTGTGCTGTGGATCTACCCGGGCAAGGGCAACGGCACCTTCGGCACCCCGTCGCGGGTCGGCGGGGGCTGGAGCCAGTACAACGTGGTGGTCGGCAAGGGCGACTTCACCGGCGACGGCAAGGCCGACCTGCTCGCCCGCAACAAGAGCACCGGCGCCCTCTACCTGTACAAGGGCGCAGGCAAGTCCGGCTCGGGTGCCTTCGCGGCCCGCGTGAAGGTCCGCACCTGGGCCAGCTACAACGCCTTCGACGCGGTCGGCGACTTCACCGGCGACGGCAAGGCGGACCTCCTGATCCGCAACGCGAGCGGCACGCTCTACGTCTACCCGGGCACCGGGAAGGCGACCAGCGAGATATTCGGCACACCGAAGTCACTTGGTACCGGTTTCCAGCAGTACGACATCTTCGGGTGAAAGAGCAGGTGAGCGGGGTGTGACCCGCTGACTCGACTACGCAGAGTGCCCATCGCCGTACGCGATGGGCACTCTGCGTTGTGCAACCCTTTCCCGAGTTTCCCTGTCTGACCTGGTGGAGCGACCATGGAGCGAGGATTGAGCGGTATCGGTCGCTTCGGCCAGGCCTGAACCCTGAAAGCAGGGGGTAACCGACCGGAACGAGATTCGAGGAGCCCATGTCCGCCGAGAGCACGCCGGAGCCCGCCATACCGGGCAAGGACGGCAACAGCGGCCCGCGCCACCGCGCCGAAGGCCGCAAGAAGGACCGCGGTCCGCGTCACAAGGCCCTGCTGATCACGGCCTGGGTCGCGGGAGGCGTCCTGGTGCTGGGCGGCACCGGCGCCGGGTACGTGTACTTCAAGCTCAACGGCAATATCAAGAGCGTCGACATCAACCAGGCCCTCGGCACCGACCGGCCGGTCAAGGTCGACAACGGCTCGGAGAACATCCTGGTGCTGGGCTCGGACACCCGCTCCGGCACCAACAAGAAGCTGGGCGGCGGCACGGACGACGGCAGCGCCCGCTCTGACACCGCGATGATCATCCACGTCTACAAGGGCCACAAGAAGGCCAGCGTGGTGTCCATCCCGCGCGACACCCTCATCGACCGTCCCGAGTGCACCGACACCAAGGGCGTCACGCACGACCCCGCCTCCGGCGTCATGTTCAACTCGGCGTACTCGACCGGCGGCGCGGCCTGCGCGGTGAAGACCGTCGAGTCCCTCTCCGGCCTGCGCATGGACCACTACCTCGAAGTCGACTTCTCCGGCTTCGAGAAGCTCATCAACGAGCTCGGCGGCGTCCGGATCACCACCACGAAGGACATCAAGGACTCCCAGAGCCACCTGGACCTCAAGGCCGGCACCCACACGCTCAACGGCTCCCAGGCCCTCGGCCTGGTCCGCACCCGGCACGGCGTCGGCGACGGCTCCGACCTCGGCCGCATCCAGCTCCAGCAGGCCTTCATCAAGGCCCTGGTCAACCAGGTCAAGCACATCGGCGTCCTCACCAGCCCGACCAAGCTCTACGACCTCGCCAACACCGCCACCAAGGCCGTCACCACCGACTCCGACCTCGGCTCCGTGAACTCCCTCACGTCCTTCGCCAACGGCCTCAAGAGCATCAGCTCCGCCAACATGACCATGGTCACCATGCCGGTCGAGTACGACCCGGCCAACCCGAACCGCGTGATCGTGGAGAAGTCGAAGGCACAGCTGGTCTGGACGGCCCTGAAGAACGACCAGCCGATCCCGGCGGCGGCGAGTAAAGGCACGGCCACCGGTGAGGCAAAGGGTGTGGTGAGCGCCCCCTAGGGGCGCGGGGCTGAGACATTGTGCGGCTCCGCCGCGTGGGCGCGACCAGCCACAACGGACCCGCCGGGAATACACCACGCGAACCCCCGGTTTGGGGGGATGGCCCCAGTCCTGGCAGACTGGACAGTCGGCCCCGGTTCACGCCCCGCAAACCCGCGGAGCGACCCGGAGCCCTCCCGAACCTAGGAGACACCTTGAAGCGCGAGATCCACCCCGAGTACGTCGAGACCCAGGTCAGCTGCACCTGTGGCGCGTCGTTCACCACCCGCTCGACGATCACCAGCGGAGCGATCCGCGCTGACGTCTGCTCCGAGTGCCACCCGTTCTACACGGGCAAGCAGAAGATCCTCGACACCGGCGGCCGCGTGGCCCGCTTCGAGGCCCGCTTCGGCAAGGCTGGCGCCGGCTCCAAGAAGTAGCGAGCTTCAATTTCGCCGGTCCACGGCCACGCCCCTCTACAGGCGTGCCGGGACCGGCGTTTTTGGTCGCCCGCCTTCCCTTTCTCCACCGCATTTCAGGAGCCCAAGATGTTCGAGGCTGTCGAGGACCTCATCGGCGAGCACGCCGACCTTGAGACGAAGCTCGCCGACCCGTCGGTCCACGCCGACCAGGCCAACGCGCGCAAGCTGAACAAGCGCTACGCCGAGCTGACCCCGATCGTCGCCACGTACCGCTCCTGGAAGCAGACCGGCGACGACATCGAGACCGCGCGTGAACTCGGCGCCGACGACCCGGAGTTCGCGGCCGAGGTCAAGGAGCTGGAGAAGCACCGGGACGAGATCACGGAGAAGCTGCGGCTGCTGCTCGTGCCGCGTGACCCCAACGACGACAAGGACGTGATCCTTGAGGTCAAGGCGGGCGCGGGCGGCGACGAGTCCGCCCTGTTCGCCGGTGACCTGCTGCGCATGTACCTGCGGTACGCGGAGCGCGTCGGCTGGAAGACCGAGATCATCGACGCCACCGAGTCCGAGCTGGGCGGCTACAAGGACGTCCAGGTCGCCGTGAAGACCAAGGGCGGCAACGGCGCCACCGAGCCCGGACAGGGCGTGTGGGCCCGCCTGAAGTACGAGGGCGGAGTGCACCGCGTGCAGCGCGTCCCGGCGACCGAGTCCGCGGGCCGTATCCACACCTCCGCGGCCGGTGTCCTCGTCACCCCCGAGGCGGAGGAGGTCGACGTCGAGATCAACCCGAACGACCTCCGTATCGACGTCTACCGCTCCTCGGGCCCCGGCGGCCAGTCCGTCAACACGACCGACTCCGCGGTGCGCATCACGCACATTCCCACCGGAGTCGTCGCCTCCTGCCAGAACGAGAAGAGCCAGCTGCAGAACAAGGAGCAGGCGATGCGTATCCTGCGCTCCAGGCTGCTCGCCGCGGCACAGGAGGAAGCGGAGAGGAACGCCGCCGACGCCCGCCGCAGCCAGGTCCGCACGGTCGACCGCTCCGAGAAGATCCGTACGTACAACTTCCCGGAGAACCGCATCTCCGACCACCGCGTCGGCTTCAAGGCGTACAACCTCGACCAGGTCCTGGACGGCGACCTCGACGCGATGATCCAGGCCTGCGTGGACGCGGACTCGGCCGCCAAGCTCGCGGCGGCGTAACACGACGGCACGCACGGCACGTTCGGCACGGACGAGTACGACACGGAGGACTTGCGTGAACCTGCTGCTCGCAGAGGTGGCCCAGGCCACCCAGCGGCTGGCCGACGCCGGCGTGCCCTCGCCGCGCAACGACGCGGAGGAGCTCGCCGCGTACGTGCACGGTGTGAAGCGGGGCGAGCTGCACTCCGTGAAGGACGTGGACTTCGACGCCCGCTACTGGGAGACCATCGCCCGGCGCGAGCAGCGAGAGCCGCTCCAGCACATCACCGGCCGCGCCTTCTTCCGCTACCTGGAACTCCAGGTCGGGCCTGGGGTGTTCGTGCCGCGCCCCGAGACCGAGTCGGTCGTCGGCTGGGCCATAGACGCGGTCCGCGCGATGGACGTCGTGGAGCCGCTGATCGTCGACCTCTGCACCGGATCCGGCGCCATCGCGCTCGCCCTCGCGCAGGAGGTCCCGCGGTCCCGGGTGCACGCCGTGGAGCTGTCCGAGGACGCCCTCCAGTGGACCCGCAAGAACATGGAGGGGTCCAGGGTCGACCTGCGGCAGGGCAACGCCCTGGACGCCTTCCCCGACCTCGACGGCCATGTCGACCTGGTCATCTCCAACCCGCCGTACATCCCGCTCACGGAGTGGGAGTACGTGGCGCCGGAGGCCCGGGACTACGACCCCGAACTCGCCCTGTTCTCGGGGGAGGACGGCCTCGACCTGATCCGCGGCATCGAGCGCACCGCACACCGGCTTCTCCGTCCGGGCGGTGTCGTCGTCATCGAGCACGCCGACACCCAGGGCGGCCAGGTGCCGTGGATCTTCACCGAGGAGCGTGGCTGGGCCGACGCGGCCGACCACCCCGATCTCAACAACCGCCCGCGCTTCGCGACCGCCCGCAGGGCGATGCCATGACAGCCGCATTCGCTACGGCAGCAGCGAGTGAGCCGAAGGGGCGCGTCGGTGTCGAGAGCCCGAGCGCGCGGAGGCCCGAAGGGGTGAGCACGGTCGGGGGCTCGACACCGACAACAGGCGCCCCGGAGGCGAACCGAGCTACAAAAAAAGGAGACCGCTAGACATGGCACGGCGATACGACACCAATGACGCGACCGACCGCACGACGGGTCTGCGCGAGGCCGCGTCCGCCGTCCGCCGGGGCGAACTCGTGGTCCTGCCGACCGACACGGTCTACGGCATCGGGGCCGACGCGTTCTCCTCGGAGGCCGTCGCCGATCTCCTGGACGCCAAGGGCCGGGGCCGCAACATGCCCACCCCCGTCCTCATCGGCTCCCCGAACACGCTGCACGGCCTCGTCACGGACTTCTCCGAGCTGGCCTGGGAACTCGTCGACGCGTTCTGGCCGGGCGCACTCACGCTGGTCGCCAAGCACCAGCCGTCCCTCCAGTGGGACCTGGGGGACACCCGGGGCACGGTCGCCGTGCGGATGCCGCTGCACCCGGTCGCCATCGAGCTGCTGACCGAGGTCGGCCCGATGGCGGTCTCCTCCGCCAACCTCACCGGCCACCCGGCGCCGGAGGACTGTGACGCGGCCCAGGAGATGCTCGGCGACTCGGTCTCCGTGTACCTCGACGGCGGTCCGACGCCCGGCAACGTGCCGTCCTCGATCGTCGACGTCACCCGCGAGGTGCCGCTGCTGCTGCGCGCGGGCGCGATCTCGGCGGAGGAGCTGCGCAAGGTCGTACCCGACCTCGAGGTGGCGAATTGACAGCCCCTGACGCGGGGCGTGGCATAGGCAACGGGGAAGTGACGGGGAACCTGTTCGAACGAGGCCTTCCCATGGACAGCTTCCGCATCCTCCACGTCAGCACCGGCAACGTGTGCCGCTCGCCGATCACCGAGCGGCTGACCCGTCATGCCCTGGCGGACCGGCTCGGCGACCCGCTGTGGGGCGGGCTGATCGTGGAGAGCGCGGGCACCTGGGGCCATGAGGGCGCGCCCATGGAGACCAACGCGGCGACGGTCCTCACCGACTTCGGCGCGGACCCCTCCGGGTTCACCGGCCGCGAGCTGCTGGACGACCACGTGATCCGCGCCGACCTGGTGCTGACCGCCACCCGCGACCACCGCGCCCAGGTCATCTCCATGGGCCACTCGGCGGGCCTGCGCACCTTCACCCTGAAGGAGTTCACCCGCCTGGTGAAGGCGATAGACCCCGCGACCCTGCCGCCCCTGGAGGACGGCATGGTGGCCCGCGCCCGCGCCCTGGTCCGCGCGGCGGCGGCCCTCCGCGGCTGGCTCCTGGCCCCCACGGCGGAAGCGGACGAGGTCTTCGACCCGTACGGCGCCCCGCTCCCGTTCTTCCGCTCCATCGGCGACGAGATAAACCAGGCGATCGATCCGGTGGTGACGGCGCTGACGGGCGTACCGGCGAAGACGTAGCAACAGCCGCGCGCCCCACCCGCCCCGGGCCTACATTGGACGTACGTCACCGTCGACGCCCGGAGCCCACCATGTCGGTCACCCCTGTCCTTGAGGCCGATGTCCTGCGCCGTCAGGACCCCGAGCTGGCCGAGATCCTGCTCGGGGAGCTGGAGCGGCAGTCGACGACGCTCCAGCTGGTCGCCGCCGAGAACTTCACCTCGCCCGCCGTGCTGGCCGCGCTCGGCTCGCCGCTCGCCAACAAGTACGCCGAGGGATACCCCGGCGCCCGCCACCACGGAGGCTGCGAGATCGTCGACGTCGCCGAGCGGGTCGCCGTGGAGCGGGCCAAGGCGCTGTTCGGTGCCGCGCACGCCAACGTGCAGTCCCACTCCGGGTCTTCGGCCGTGCTCGCCGCGTACGCCGCGCTGCTGCGGCCCGGTGACACCGTCCTCGCGCTGGGGCTGCCGTACGGCGGGCATCTCACGCACGGGTCGCCCGCGAACTTCTCCGGGCGCTGGTTCGACTTCGTGGGGTACGGGGTCGATGCCGAGACCGGGCTGATCGACTACCAGCAGGTGCGGGCCCTCGCCCGTACGCACCGGCCCAAGGCGATCGTGTGCGGTTCCATCGCCTACCCCCGGCACATCGACTACGCCTTCTTCCGCGAGGTCGCCGACGAGGTGGGCGCCCATCTCATCGCCGACGCGGCCCACCCCATCGGCCTGGTCGCCGGGGGAGCGGCGCCGAACCCGGTGCCGTACGCCGACGTCGTCTGCGCCACCACGCACAAGGTGCTGCGCGGGCCGCGCGGCGGGATGATCCTGTGCGGCGCGGAACTCGCCGAGCGGGTCGACCGGGCCGTCTTCCCGTTCACGCAGGGCGGCGCCCAGATGCACACCATCGCCGCGAAGGCCGTCGCGTTCGGCGAGGCGGCGGCGCCGGCCTTCACGGCGTACGCCCATCAGGTGGTCGCCAACGCCCGCGTGCTCGCGGCGGGGCTGGCGGCCGAGGGGCTCGTCGTCACCACGGGCGGGACCGACACCCATCTCATCACCGCCGACCCGCTGCCCCTCGGCGTCGACGGCCGTGCCGCCCGCGGCCAACTCGCCGCCGCGGGAATGGTGTTGGACTGCTGCGCGCTCCCGCACGGAGACTCGCGGGGGCTGCGGCTGGGTACCGCCGCGGTGACCACGCAGGGCATGGGGGAGGGCGAGATGGCGGGCATCGCGGCGCTGATCGCGGGTGTGCTGCGCGGGCGGGTCGACGCCAGACGGGCCCGTGACGAAGTGCGGGATCTTGTGGGTGGATTCCCGCCGTATCCGGGCTGAACGGGGGTACCCGTCACCGGGTGCACAGCCACACGTGCAACCATCGTCGCTACCCGGAAGTCCCCAACCATATGCGTCCCTCGCTAGGGTGTGGGGCTGTGATGGCCAGCGAGACCTGTGGGGAAGCCTGTGCGTGAATACCTGCTGACGCTCTGCGTGACGGCCGCGGTGACGTATCTGCTGACCGGGCCGGTGCGGAAGTTCGCGATCGTGGCCGGGGCGATGCCGGAGATCCGGGCCCGTGACGTGCACCGGGAACCGACTCCGCGGCTCGGCGGTATCGCCATGTTCTTCGGCCTGTGCGCCGGCCTGCTGGTCGCCGACCATCTGACCAACCTCAGCGAGGTCTTCAAGAACTCGAACGAGCCGCGGGCGCTGCTCTCCGGTGCGGCCGTGATCTGGCTGATCGGTGTTCTGGACGACAAGTTCGAGATCGACGCGCTGATCAAGCTCGGCGGCCAGATGATCGCCGCCGGCGTCATGGTCATGCAGGGTCTGACGATCCTGTGGCTGCCCATCCCGAAGGTCGGCACGGTCGCGCTGACGCAGTGGCAGGGCACCCTGCTGACGGTCGCGCTCGTCGTCATCACCATCAACGCGGTGAACTTCGTGGACGGCCTCGACGGCCTCGCCGCCGGCATGGTGTGCATCGCCGCCGCCGCGTTCTTCATGTACACGTACCGCATCTGGTACTCGTACGGCATCGAGGCCGCCGCTCCGGCCACGCTCTTCTCGGCGATCCTCATGGGGATGTGCCTGGGCTTTTTGCCGCACAACATGCACCCCGCGCGCATCTTCATGGGGGACTCGGGCTCGATGCTGATCGGGCTGGTGCTGGCGGCGGGCGCGATCTCCGTCACGGGCCAGGTCGACCCGGACAACCTGTTCGGCGGGTCCGAGCGCAGCACCGTGCACGCGATGGTGCCGATCTACATCCCGCTGCTGATGCCCCTCACGATCATCGCGGTGCCGGCCGCCGACCTGGTGCTGGCCATCGTGCGCCGGACCTGGCGCGGTCAGTCGCCGTTCGCCGCGGACCGCGGCCATCTGCACCACCGGCTCCTGGAGATCGGCCACTCGCACAGCCGGGCGGTGCTGATCATGTACTTCTGGTCGGCGCTGATCGCGTTCGGCGCGCTCGCCTACTCGGTCAACTCGGCCTCGATGTGGATCGTCCTCGGCATCGTCTTCCTGAGCGCGATCGGCCTGCTCCTCCTCCTGCTGCCCCGCTTCACCCCCCGCGCCCCCCGTTGGGCCGAGCACCTCGTGCCGCCCCGTTATCGCCGTCGTGGGACGGCGGTTGAGCCCGTGGTCGTGCTGGCGGAGGAGGACCGCGACCCGCGTCCGCCGGTTGTCGCCGGAGTGTCAGGAGTCAACGGGGCGACCGCTGTCGGCCCCCGTGGGCGGCTCTTGAACGGACGTAAAGCGGAGTCCTCGCGCTGACGCCAAGGTAAGAATCTGACTAAAGCGTTGCCATCTCGTGGGAGGACAAAGCCTCCCTATAGCAGACAAGTTGGCCGCTTTTCTGCACAGACGCGCGGCATCACTCTCATGTGTGACAGCAAGCACACCTTCTAGGTAAAGACCGCATCAAATAGTTTGTGATACGGTTCACGAGAACCCGGGACAGAGCCGAAGGACCCTAGTGCGACGGTCCATTGGCGTGAGGTTCTCTCTCATCCCGGGACTACGCTCGTCCATGACGACACGCCCCCCTTAGCAAGCGGAGTTGCCGCCATGCCGTCCAATGACGCCCGGATTCTCCTTCAGGCCGCTGTGCCCACAGCTGCCGTCGGCGCGATTGCCGCCGTCGTCAGTGGTGTGGTCGCCGGTGGCAAAGGAGCTATTGGGGCAGCCGTTGCGACGCTGATCGTGATCCTCTTCATGGGAATCGGGCTCTACGTACTGCAGCGCACTGCCACATCGCTTCCGCACTTGTTCCAGTCGATGGGCCTCATGCTTTTCGCGGCGCAGATTCTTCTGCTGTTCATCTTCCTGGCGGCGTTCAAGCACACCACGCTGTTCAATCCCAAGGCCTTCGCGTTCACCCTGCTCGCCGGAACCATCATCTGGACCGCCGCGCAGACCCGTGCCCACATGAAGGCCAAGATCCTCTACGTCGAGCCCGAGAAGTCGGGGCACTCGTCGTGAGAGGTAGGGCCGGGATAAGAGCACGTAAGCGACCCTGCTATCGTCCGGTGCCAACTGCGGCATCGCGGGCGCGGGCATCTGAGCTGACGCCTGCTCAATCGCGAGGCTTGATGCCCCACTGCCGCCCCCACATCCGTAACACCAGTCCAGTGCCGAACCGCGGCTGCGCGCCGCGCCGACACAACGAGGTTGCCGTACCTATGCGCCACGCTGAAGGAGCCCGCGGTGAGTGCTGACCCGACGCAGGTGCTCGCCTTCGAGACCGACTGCCACATCTTCGACGGCTGTGGCTTCCCGGCTCCCGGCCTGCACTCGTTCCTGTTCAAGCCCCTTCTGGGGGACGGCGACAGCAACGTGTACTTCAACAAGCCGATGCTGCTGGCGCTGATCGGCTCGGTCATCGTTGTCGGCTTCTTCTGGGCCGCCTTCCGCAAGCCGAAGGTCGTCCCCGGCAAGCTGCAGATGGTCGCCGAGACCGGCTACGACTTCATCCGCCGCGGTGTCGTCTACGAGACCATCGGAAAGAAGGAGGGCGAGAAGTACGTACCGCTGGTCGTCTCGCTGTTCTTCTTCATCTGGATGATGAACCTCTGGTCGATCGTCCCGGTCGCCCAGTTCCCGGTGACCTCGATCATCGCGTACCCGATCGTCCTCGCGGCGATCGTCTACATCACCTGGGTCTCGCTGACGTTCAAGCGGCACGGATTCGTCGGCGCCTTCAAGAACTTCAGTGGTTACGACAAGTCGCTCGGCGCGGTTCTCCCGCTGGCGATGGGCATCGAACTGCTCTCGAACCTGATCGTCCGGCCGTTCACCCACGCCGTGCGACTCTTCGCCAACATGTTCGCGGGCCACACCCTGCTGCTGCTCTTCACGATCGCCAGCTGGTACCTGCTCAACGGCATCGGCATCGCCTACGCGGGTGTCTCGTTCGTCATGGTCATCGTGATGACGGCCTTCGAGCTCTTCATCCAGGCCCTGCAGGCGTACGTCTTCGTGCTGCTGACCTGCACCTTCATCCAGGGCGCGCTCGCCGAGCACCACTGAGCACCCCCTCCCGAACCCCCCTTGGTGTCCGGTGGCCAACCCCCGCCGGTCCGTACAGATAAGGAAGAATCAGCATGGCTGCCACTGAGACCCTCGCTGCCGTCTCCGGTTCGCTCGGCTCCATCGGCTACGGCCTCGCCGCCATCGGTCCGGGCGTCGGCGTCGGCATCATCTTCGGCAACGGCACCCAGGCTCTTGCCCGTCAGCCCGAAGCTGCCGGCCTGATCCGCGCCAACCAGATCCTCGGCTTCGCCTTCTGTGAGGCCCTTGCCCTCATCGGCCTGGTCATGCCGTTCGTCTACGGCACCTGATCAGTCGATCAGCAACAGCCCACTAGACGAAAGGCACTGACATGAGCCAGCTGCTCATTCTGGCGGCCGAGAAGGAGAACCCTCTCGTCCCGCCGATCCCCGAGCTTGTCATCGGCCTGATCGCCTTCGTCATCGTCTTCGGCTTCCTCGCCAAGAAGCTCCTCCCGAACATCAACAAGGTTCTGGACGAGCGGCGCGAGGCCATCGAGGGCGGTATCGAGAAGGCCGAGGCCGCCCAGACCGAGGCACAGAGCGTCCTTGAGCAGTACAAGGCGCAGCTCGCCGAGGCCCGGCACGAGGCCGCGCGTCTGCGCCAGGAGGCGCAGGAGCAGGGCGCCACGCTCATCGCCGAGATGCGCGCGGAAGGCCAGCGGCAGCGCGAGGAGATCGTCGCCGCCGGTCACACCCAGATCGACGCCGACCGCAAGGCCGCTTCGCAGGCCCTGCGCCAGGACGTGGGCAAGCTCGCCACCGACCTGGCCGGCAAGCTCGTCGGCGAGTCCCTCGAGGACCACGCCCGGCAGAGCCGCGTCATCGACCGTTTCCTCGATGAGCTCGAGGAGAAGGCCGAGGCGGCGCGATGAACGGAGCGAGCCGCGAGGCCCTGGCAGCCGCACGTGAGCGTCTCGACGCGCTGACGGACTCCACGTCCGTGAACGCGGCGCCGCTCGCCGACGAGCTGGCCGCCGTCACCGCGCTGCTCGGCCGTGAGGTGTCGTTGCGTCGGGTCCTCACCGACCCGGCGCAGGACGGCGAGGCCAAGGCCCAGCTTGCCGAGCGCCTGCTCGGCGCCCAGGTCGGCGGCCCCGCCCTCGACCTGCTGTCCGGCATGGTGCGCTCCCGCTGGTCGCAGTCCCGCGACCTGGTGGACGCGCTGGAGGAACTGGCGGCCACCGCCGACCTCACCGCCGCCCAGCAGTCGGGCGAGCTCGACGACGTGGAGGACGAGCTGTTCCGGTTCGGCCGGATCGTCTCCTCGAACACCGGGCTGCGTGCCGCGCTGACCAACCGCGCGGCGGGCACCACGGCCAAGAGCGAGCTGCTGAACAGCCTGCTCGGCGGCCGGGCCAAGCCGGCCACCGAACGACTGGTGACGCGCCTTGTGACCGCGCCCCGGGGACGTAGCCTGGAAGCGGGACTCGAGTCCCTGTCCAAGCTCGCCGCCGAGCGCCGCAGTCGCCTGGTCGCGGTCGTCACCACGGCGGTCCCGCTGAGCGACCCGCAGAAGCAGCGCCTGGGCGCCGCCCTCGCGAAGCTCTACGGCCGTCACATGCACCTGAACATCGACGTGGACCCCGAGGTCCTCGGCGGGATCCGGGTGCAGGTCGGCGACGAGATCATCAACGGCTCCATCGCGGACCGCCTCGATGACGCCGCCCGCCGCATGGCGAGCTAGCAGCACCCATACAAAGACGTAGTAAGGCGGCCCGAGTTGGGCCGTGCAGAGGATTCACCTCGTTCATGGGGGGAGTCCCCCCATCCCCCCAAGTGAAACTTCGGGCCCAACAAGGAGAGCAGGGAACCCAGATGGCGGAGCTCACGATCCGGCCGGAGGAGATCCGGGACGCGCTGGAGAACTTCGTCCAGTCGTACAAGCCGGACGCGGCCTCGCGCGAGGAGGTCGGTACGGTCACCCTTGCCGGCGACGGCATCGCGAAGGTCGAGGGCCTGCCCTCGGCCATGGCCAACGAACTGCTGAAGTTCGAGGACGGCACCCTCGGTCTCGCGCTCAACCTCGAAGAGCGTGAGATCGGTACCGTCATCCTCGGCGAGTTCAGCGGTGTCGAGGAGGGCCAGCCGGTCACCCGCACCGGAGAGGTCCTGTCCGTCGCCGTCGGCGAGGGCTACCTCGGCCGTGTCGTCGACCCGCTCGGCAACCCGATCGACGGCCTCGGCGAGATCGAGACCACCGGTCGCCGCGCCCTGGAGCTGCAGGCGCCGGGCGTCATGGTCCGCAAGTCGGTGCACGAGCCGATGGAGACCGGCTACAAGGCCGTCGACGCGATGACCCCGATCGGCCGTGGCCAGCGTCAGCTGATCATCGGCGACCGCCAGACGGGCAAGACCGCCCTGGCCGTCGACACGATCATCAACCAGCGCGACAACTGGCGCTCGGGCGACGTGAACAAGCAGGTCCGCTGCATCTACGTCGCCATCGGTCAGAAGGGCTCCACCATCGCCTCCGTGCGTGGTGCGCTCGAAGAGGCCGGCGCCCTGGAGTACACGACCATCGTCGCCGCCCCGGCGTCCGACCCGGCCGGCTTCAAGTACCTGGCGCCGTACACCGGTTCGGCCATCGGCCAGCACTGGATGTACGACGGCAAGCACGTCCTCATCATCTTCGACGACCTCTCGAAGCAGGCCGACGCCTACCGCGCCGTGTCCCTGCTGCTGCGCCGTCCGCCGGGCCGTGAGGCCTACCCGGGCGACGTCTTCTACCTGCACTCCCGTCTGCTGGAGCGCTGCGCGAAGCTCTCCGACGAGATGGGCAAGGGCTCGATGACCGGTCTGCCGATCGTCGAGACCAAGGCCAACGACGTCTCGGCGTTCATCCCGACCAACGTCATCTCCATCACCGACGGCCAGTGCTTCCTGGAGTCGGACCTCTTCAACGCCGGTCAGCGCCCCGCGCTGAACGTCGGTATCTCCGTCTCCCGAGTCGGTGGTTCCGCGCAGCACAAGGCGATGAAGCAGGTCTCCGGGCGCCTCCGCCTCGACCTCGCCCAGTACCGCGAGCTGGAGGCGTTCGCCGCCTTCGGTTCCGACCTGGACGCTGCGTCGAAGGCCCAGCTGGAGCGCGGTCAGCGTCTGGTCGAGCTGCTCAAGCAGGCTCAGTACCAGCCGATGGCCACCGAGGACCAGGTCGTCTCCGTGTGGTCCGCGACCACCGGCAAGATGGACGACGTACCGGTCGAGGACATCCGCCGCTTCGAGAAGGAGCTCCTGGAGTACCTGCACCGCAAGGAGCAGGGCCTCATGACCTCCATCAAGGAGGGCGGCAAGATGTCGGACGACACCCTCACCGCCGCCGCGGACGCGATCGCCGAGTTCAAGAAGCAGTTCGAGACCTCGGACGGCAAGCTCCTCGGCGAGGACGCCCCGGCCGCGGCCAAGTGACGTAAGGAAGGGACCTGACTCATGGGAGCCCAGCTCCGGGTCTACAAGCGTCGCATCCGATCCGTCACCGCGACCAAGAAGATCACCAAGGCGATGGAGATGATCGCCGCCTCGCGCGTCGTCAAGGCGCACCGCAAGGTGCAGGCCTCGACGCCGTACGCGAAGGAACTGACGCGTGCGGTCACGGCGGTCGGCACGGGTTCCAACACCAGGCACCCGCTGACCACCGAGGCGGAGACGCCGACCCGTTCCGCGGTGCTGCTCCTCACGAGCGACCGCGGTCTGGCCGGCGCCTTCAACTCCAACGCCATCAAGGCCGCGGAGCAGCTGACGGCACGTCTCGAGGCCGAGGGCAAGGAGGTCGACACGTACATCGTCGGCCGCCGCGGTGTCGCCCACTACAACTTCCGTGAGCGCAAGATCTCGGAGCAGTGGACCGGCTTCACCGACGAGCCCACCTACGCGGACGCGAAGAAGGTCGCGGCTCCGCTGATCGAGGCCATCGAGAAGGACACGGCGGAGGGCGGCGTGGACGAACTCCACATCGTCTACACCGAGTTCATCTCGATGATGACGCAGACGCCGGTCGACAGCCGGCTGCTGCCCCTCAGCCTCGAAGAGGTCGCGGAGGAGGCTGCCCCCCAGGGCGAGATCCTTCCGCTGTACGACTTCGAGCCGTCGGCGGAGGACGTCCTGGACGCCCTCCTGCCGCGGTACGTCGAGAGCCGTATCTACAACGCGCTGCTCCAGTCGGCCGCCTCCAAGCACGCGGCCACCCGCCGCGCGATGAAGTCGGCGACCGACAACGCGGGAGACCTGATCACCACGCTCTCCCGTCTTGCCAACGCGGCCCGCCAGGCCGAAATCACCCAGGAAATCAGCGAGATCGTCGGTGGCTCCGCAGCCCTGGCCGACGCGACCGCGGGGAGTGACAAGTAATGACGACGACAGTTGAGACGGCCGTTGCCACGGGCCGCGTCGCCCGGGTCATCGGCCCGGTCGTCGACGTGGAGTTCCCCGTCGACGCGATGCCGGAGATCTACAACGCTCTGCACGTCGAGGTGGCCGACCCGGCTCTCGACGGTGCGAAGAAGACGCTGACCCTGGAGGTCGCCCAGCACCTGGGTGACGGCCTGGTCCGCACCATCTCGATGCAGCCCACCGACGGCCTGGTCCGCCAGGCCGCCGTCACCGACACGGGCACGGGCATCACCGTCCCGGTCGGCGACTTCACCAAGGGCAAGGTGTTCAACACCTTGGGTGAGGTGCTGAACAGCGAGGAGAAGTACGAGGGCGAGCGCTGGTCCATCCACCGCAAGGCCCCGCGCTTCGACGAGCTCGAGTCGAAGACCGAGATGTTCGAGACCGGCGTCAAGGTCATCGACCTGCTCACCCCGTACGTCAAGGGCGGCAAGATCGGCCTGTTCGGCGGTGCCGGTGTCGGCAAGACGGTGCTCATCCAGGAGATGATCTACCGCGTCGCCAACAACCACGACGGTGTCTCCGTGTTCGCCGGTGTCGGCGAGCGCACCCGTGAGGGCAACGACCTCATCGAGGAGATGGCCGACTCGGGCGTCATCGACAAGACGGCGCTCGTCTTCGGCCAGATGGACGAGCCCCCGGGCACCCGTCTGCGCGTGGCCCTGGCCGGTCTGACCATGGCGGAGTACTTCCGCGATGTGCAGAACCAGGACGTGCTGTTCTTCATCGACAACATCTTCCGCTTCACGCAGGCCGGTTCCGAGGTCTCGACCCTGCTCGGCCGCATGCCCTCCGCGGTGGGCTACCAGCCGAACCTGGCCGACGAGATGGGTCTCCTCCAGGAGCGCATCACCTCGACCCGCGGTCACTCGATCACCTCGATGCAGGCGATCTACGTCCCCGCGGACGACCTGACCGACCCGGCCCCGGCCACCACGTTCGCCCACCTCGACGCGACGACGGTTCTGTCCCGTCCGATCTCCGAGAAGGGCATCTACCCGGCCGTGGACCCGCTGGACTCCACGTCCCGCATCCTGGACCCCCGCTACATCGCGGCGGACCACTACAACACCGCGATGCGCGTCAAGACGGTCCTGCAGAAGTACAAGGACCTTCAGGACATCATCGCGATCCTCGGTATCGACGAGCTGGGCGAGGAGGACAAGCTCACCGTCCACCGTGCCCGTCGCGTGGAGCGCTTCCTGTCCCAGAACACCCACGTCGCCAAGCAGTTCACCGGCGTCGACGGGTCGGACGTCCCGCTGGACGAGTCGATCGTGGCCTTCAACTCGATCATCGACGGCGAGTACGACCACTTCCCGGAGCAGGCGTTCTTCCTCTGCGGTGGCATCGAGGACCTGAAGGCCAACGCGAAGGAGCTGGGCGTCTCCTGACCCCGCGCTTCACCTGAGGGGGTGGGGCGTGTCCCACCCCCTCTTCCATGCCTACTAGAATTGAACCCACACCCGGCACGACCGCCGGGTGGTGACCCGAGGAGCCCACCTTGGCTGCTGAGCTGCATGTCGAGCTCGTCGCCGCGGACCGCCAGGTCTGGTCCGGCGAGGCCACCCTGGTCGTCGCGCGCACCACGTCCGGCGACATCGGCGTCATGCCCGGTCACCAGCCGCTGCTCGGTGTGCTGGAGTCGGGCCCGGTGACCATCCGTACGAGCGACGGAGGGACGGTCGTCGCCGCGGTGCACGGCGGTTTCATCTCGTTCGCGGACAACAAGCTGTCGCTGCTCGCCGAGATCGCCGAGCTGTCGGACGAGATCGACGTCCAGCGCGTGGAGCGCGAGCTGGAGCAGGCGAAGGCGGCGGGCGACGAGTCCGCCGAGCGCCGCGCGGACGTCCGACTGCGTGCGGCGGAGACGCGCTGAACCCAGCGTTGACGCGATGACGTGACTCAGCCGCGGCTGGGACCGGAGGAATCCGGTCCCAGCCGCGGCTGAGGCGAATGTGGGTGTTTTTTCCGTTCCGTTACCTGTTTTACCTAGGAGACGAGGAGGTCGGTGTCGATGGTCCTCGCTCTGACTGTGTGCGGAATCGTGGTGGCCCTGGTAGTGCTGGGGCTGTTCGTCTTCGGCCTGCGCCGCAGACTCATCCAGCGCTCCGGCGGCACCTTCGACTGTTCCCTGCGCTGGGACGTCCCGGAGAAACCCGACACCAACGGCAAGGGCTGGAGCTACGGGGTCGCCCGCTACAACGGCGACCGCATCGAGTGGTACCGCGTCTTCTCCTACGCCTACCGCCCGCGCCGCACCCTGGAACGCTCCGCGATCGAGGTCGCCGGCCGCCGCCTCCCCGAGGGCGAGGAGGAACTCGCCCTGCTCTCCGACGCGATCATCCTGACCTGTCTGCACCGGGGCACGCGGCTCGAACTCGCCATGAGCGAAGACGCGTTGACCGGTTTTCTGGCCTGGCTGGAGGCGGCACCCCCCGGCCAGCGGGTCAACGTGGCCTGATCGGACACACAGGGTTGGGTATGTCGGCCTGGCCGACGACGACCGTGTGCGGCGCGGAGCCGATTGCCACGGTGACGTCCACCGGAGAGGCGGCGATGAGAGCGGCTGCGGCGGCCGTGGTGAGGGCGCCGGCGGACGCGGCCCAGGAGTGGACGGACCTCTTGCCGGTGCGGGACGTGGTGGTCCTGCGCTTCATGGTTTCCCCCGTGGTGCGGTGTTCCGCTTGCTGTCGTAGGACCAAGATGCCCCAGGTCAGCAGCTTCCTACCGACGCCAACCGGCCTCCACCCCGGGCCGAAGGGCCCTCCGAGGTGCACGCCGGGGGCGCGCGCCGCACGCAACGCGCCGCGGACAGACCGGAGAGGTCCGCCCGCGGCGGTGTGCTGAGGGGGTGGGGATCAGCTCAGCCCGTTGTTGATGGCCGTCACCAGCTCACCGTTGCTGGTGTCGCCGCTGAAGTCCCAGAAGAACGCGCCGCCCAGACCCTGGGTCTTGGCCCAGCTCATCTTTCCGGCGATCGTGCTCGGGGTGTCGTACGACCACCAGTTGTTGCCGCAGTAGGCGTACGCCGTGCCGGCGATCGTGCCGGTGGCCGGGCAGGTCGTCTTGAGGACCTTGTAGTCCTCGATGCCCTGCTCGTAGGTGCCCGCCGCCGGGCCGGTCGCCGAGCCGCCGGGTGCGGCCTGGGTCACGCCGGTCCAGCCTCTGCCGTAGAAGCCGATGCCGATGAGGAGCTTGCTCGCGGGGACCCCCTTCGACTTGAACTTGGCGATCGCGTCGGCCGTGGTGAAGCCCGGTGTCGGGATGCCGGTGTAGGTGGTGAGCGGGGAGTGCGGGGCGGTCGGGCCGGTCGCGTTGAAGGCGCCGAAGAAGTCGTACGTCATCACGTTGTACCAGTCGACGTACTGGGCCGCGCCCGCGTAGTCGGCGGCGTCGATCTTGCCGCCGGAGGTGCCGTCCGCCGTGGTGGCGGCGGTGACCAGGTTGCCGGTGCCGAACTTCGCGCGCAGGGCCTGCATCAGGTTCTTGTAGGCCGCCGCGCCGCTGGTGTCGCAGGACAGGCCGCAGGCGTTCGGGTACTCCCAGTCGATGTCGATGCCGTCGAACACGTCGGCCCAGCGCGGGTCCTCGACCAGGTTGTAGCAGGAGTTGGCGAACGCGGTCGGGTCGGCCGCCGCCTGCGCGAAGCCGCCGGACCAGGTCCAGCCGCCGAAGGACCAGAGGATCTTGATGTTCGGGTACTTGGCCTTCAGCTCGCGCAGCTGGTTGAAGTTGCCGGCCAGCGGCTGGTCCCAGGTGTCGGCGACACCGCTGACCGACTGGTCGGCGGTGAACGTCTTCTGGTAGTCGGCGTAGGCGTCACCGATCGCGCACTGCCCGTTGGTCACGTTGCCGAAGGCGTAGTTGATGTGTGTGATCTTCGCGGCCGAGCCGGAGGTCACCAGGTTCTTGACCTGGTAGTTGCGCTGGTAGGTGCCCCACTCGGTGAGGTACCCCAGCCTGACCTTGCTGCCGGTGGTCGGGGGAGTGGTCGTACCGCCCGTGGTGTGCACGGCGACCGCGCCGCTGACCGGGCCGGTCTGGTCGGCGGTGTCGCGGGCCTGCACGGTGTAGGAGTAGTCGGTGCCGGCGGTGAGACCGGTGTCGGTGTACGAGGTCGTCGTCACCGTGGCGACCTTCGTCCCGCCCCGCAGCACGTCGTAGTTCTTGACACCCTTGTCGTCGGTGGCCGCGCTCCAGGAGAGGTTCACCGAGGTGTCGGTGATGGAGGAGGCGGTGGGGGTGCCGGGTGCGGAGGGCGCCGCGTCACCGGGGACCGTGGTGCCGCCGTCACAACTGCCGCCGTTCAGCAGACAGTTGGAGGGCGAGCCGGAGCCGGTGCCGTTGAAGCCGAAGGAGACGGAGGCGCCCGCGGCGATGGTGCCGTTGTAGGACTTGTTCTTCGCGGTCCAGTGGGTGCCGGAGCTGGTGACGTCCGCGTCCCAGGCCGACGTGACGGACGTACCGGAGGGGTAGTCCCACTCGACCGTCCATGAACTGATCGCGCTGCTACCGGTGTTCTTGACGGTCCACTGCCCGCCGAAGCCGGTGCCCCAGTCGCTGGTCTTGGTGAAGGTGGCGGTCGCGGTCGACGCGGCCTGGGCGGGACCGGCCAGACCGACGAGCGCGGCGAGCGGAAGCAGCAGGGTCGCGAACCCGGCAACTGCTCGATGTCTGAAGCGCATTGAGCGCCTCCTCTGTTGTTTTCCGGGGTGTCGGGGGTATCCGGGTGCGACTGAGCCTTCGCACCCACAGTGCCGTGAGAATAGAAAGGTCTGGACCACGGGTCAATAGGTCTGGACCACTTGGGTGTTGGTGTGCTGGATCCCCAACTCCCGCGCGGCCACGGCCGCTTGGGGCCGCCGACGGAGGAGAAATACGTCCGAAGCGCACTTGGCGGAACCCGTGGCCGACCCGGACCATGCGGCCATGGACAGCACTCTGCTGGCGACGCTGATCGGTACGGCGGGCGGCGCGCTGGCCACCGCGGGCGGGGCCTGGCTGCGGACCCGGAACCGGCTGCGGACGGCGGCGCGGCTCATCTACGCCGAGCTGACCCGGGACAGCGCGGCGGTCGCGTACTTCCGGCAGACCGGCCACTGGGTGGCACCCACCCTGTCCCGCGCGGCCTGGGACAGCCAGGGCGCGGTGCTGGCCCGGCGGCGCGACGTACGGGTCTTCGAGACGGTGCACCGCGGCTACGAGGCCCTGGAACTGCTGCCGTTCCTCGCGGACGACGCCCTCTCGCCCGCCGCCCGGGACCGGTGGCTGGCCGGCGAGGTGGAGCAGATCGCCGCCGCCATCGAGAGGATCGGCGCGCTGGCACAGGTGTCCCGCGAGCAGATCGTGGCCTGGACACGGCGACTGCGGCGCGGGCGGCCGGGCGCGGGTTACGCGGCGGACCCGCTGATGACGTCAGGAGTGGTGCCCCCGCTGGCGCTGCTGGAGCGGCTCACCCGCGAGGAGGCACTCGCGCTGGACTTCGGGGGCGGACCGGGGGTGACCCTGAAGGACGGCGGGCTGCGGCTGCGGCGCCCGGCGGATCAGGTCGCGGCCCATGTCGTGTTCGACGCGGCGGGCGGCGACACCCTCGACCGGCTCCGGCCGGTGCGGTACACCGGTCTGCCGCCCACCGGTGATCCCGCGGTCGACGAGGCGTACGACGGGATGGTCGCCGCGTCCACGTTCCTGTCCGAGGTGTTCGGGCGGGCCACGATCAGCGGGCGGAACGGCCCCCTGGCAGCCGTCGTGCACTACGACGTGGCGTACAACAACGCGTTCTGGAACGGCGAGCTCATGGTCTTCGGCGACGGGGACCAGGAGCGCTTCGGGCGCTTCACGCAGTGCCTCGACGTGGTGGTGGTCGAGGCCGTGGCGGGACTGCCCGAGCTGGCGTGGACCTTCCACGGACAGAGCGGCGCGCTCACTCTCTCGGTACGCGACGTCCTCGCCCAACTCGCCAGGCAGTACAAGCTGGGGCAGAGCGCGGACGAGGCCGACTGGCTGGTCGCCGGGGGACTGGTCGTGCCCTCGGCGGGCGGACAGGCGTTGCGCTCCCTCAAGGCCCCGGGCACCGCGTACGACAACGAACTGCTCGGCAGGGACCCGCAGCCGGACCACATGCGCGGGTACGTGGAGACCGAGGCGGACAACGGAGGCGTCCACCTGAACAGCGGTATCCCCGGCCACGCCTTCTACCTTCTCGCCGCGGCACTCGGCGGCAGGGCCTGGGAGCGCGCGGGACGCGTCTGGTGGGACGCGCTCACCTCCGGCGAGGCCATGGAGACCCCGACCTTCGAGGACTGGGCCCGGCGCACCGCCCACGCCGCCGTCGCCCGCTACGGCGAGGACGGCGAGGAGCACCGCGCCGTCCTCGCGGCCTGGGACTCCGTAGGCCTGCCCGTCGGCGACCAGGACAGGCCCTAGCGCTCGCCCCCCGGCACCCACAGCACGTCCCCCGCCGCCTTGTTGGCCGTGCGGGCGAGGATGAACAGGAGGTCCGACAGGCGGTTGAGGTAGGTCGCGGTCAGGGGGTTCATCACCTCCGCGTGGACCTCCAGGGCCGACCAGGTCGAGCGCTCGGCCCGTCGTACGACCGTGCAGGCCTGGTGGAGCAGGGCCGCGCCCGGTGTGCCGCCCGGAAGGATGAAGGAACGGAGCTTCTCCAGGCGGTCGTTGAAGTGGTCGCAGTCCGCCTCCAGCTTGTCGATGTAGAACTGCTCGACCCGCAGCGGCGGAAACTCCGGCTTCTCGACGACCGGTGTGGAGAGATCGGCGCCCACGTCGAACAGGTCGTTCTGGACGCGGACGAGGACCTTGACGATCTCCTCGTCCAGGCCGCCCAGTGCGATCGCCGTGCCGATCGCGGCGTTCGCCTCGTTGGCGTCGGCGTACGCCGAGATCCGGACGTCGGTCTTGGCGACCCGGCTCATGTCGCCGAGGGCGGTGGTGCCCTGGTCGCCGGTCCTGGTGTAGATGCGCGTCAGATTGACCATGCGGCCAGCGTAGTCAGGGCAGGGCGATGCTCAACTAGGCCGTACGGGCGGTCGAATGCCCCGTGCCGGTGTGATGTCCGTCAGATGAGACGTGACGCGCGTTACTTACCGGTCACACAGCGCCGCACCTTCGCTAGTGTCCGCCGAGAGGCATACGGATACACGCTGTAAGCGTTTCAAAGGGGAGTCGCACAGTGGCACGGAAGCTTGCCGTCATCGGCGCCGGACTCATGGGTTCCGGTATCGCCCAGGTCTCCGCGCAGGCGGGCTGGGACGTCGTTCTGCGCGATGTCACCGACGAGGCCCTGAAGCGTGGCACCGACGGCGTCAAGGCCTCGTACGACAAGTTCGTGAGCAAGGGGAAGCTGGAGGCGCACGACGCCGACGCGGCCCTGGGACGCATCACGGCGACCACCGACCTCGACGCCGTCGCCGACGCGGACATCGTCGTCGAGGCCGTCTTCGAGAAGCTGGAAGTCAAGCACGAGATCTTCCGCGCGCTCGACAAGATCGCCCGGGAGGACGCCGTCCTCGCCTCCAACACCTCCGCCATCCCGATCACGAAGATCGCGGCCGTGACGGAGCGTCCGGAGCGCGTGGTGGGCGCGCACTTCTTCTCACCGGTACCGATGATGAAGCTGTGCGAACTCGTGCGCGGCTACAAGACGAGCGACGAAACCCTCGCCACCGCGCGGGAGTTCGCCGAATCCGTCGGCAAGACCTGCATCGTCGTCAACCGTGACGTGGCCGGCTTCGTGACGACCCGTCTCATCTCGGCGCTCGTCGTCGAGGCGGCGAAGCTGTACGAGTCGGGTGTCGCCACCGCCGAGGACATCGACCTCGCCTGCAAGCTGGGCTTCGGTCACGCGATGGGCCCGCTGGCCACGGCGGACCTCACCGGCGTCGACATCCTGCTGCACGCGACCAGCAACATCTACACCGAGTCACAGGACGAGAAGTTCGCCCCGCCGGAGCTGATGCGCCGAATGGTGGACGCCGGTGACATCGGCCGCAAGAGCGGGCAGGGCTTCTACAAGCACTGAGACCGCACACGCCCCTGACCCATCACACCCAGGGGTGAATTCGGTATCGGTTCGCTCACAGACGGCAACTTCTCGGCACTTCACGCAGTCAGTGCTTGCATCGGTTGCGTCAACCGACCACTACGGAGTACGTCACCGCACTCACGGGGAGCGCATATGTACATCAGGGGCGACCACGTCGAGCTGGTCGTCGGGGGCCGCCTCGACGTCCGCAGCGCGGCGGACGCCCGTACGGTCCTGCACTCGGCCGTCGACGACGGAGTCGGCGATCTGGTGCTGGACCTGTCCGAGCTCGATTCCTGGGACGCCACCGGCCTCGGCGTCATCATGGGAGCCCATCGACGGGCCGGCCGCTGCGGTCGCCGCCTGGTGCTGCGCGGTGTACCGCCGCAGATGCAGCGCCTGCTGGTGGCCACCCGGCTGCACCGCATCCTCGCCATCGAGGGCGGCATCGGGGTGGAGTCGCTTCCCAGGGTGTGACGTCCGCCGAGCACAATCCTCACGAGACTGTGACGTCTCGGACGGCGCGGTACCCCGCCCTGTCGTAGATACTGTGCGAAGGTTTAGGGTTCGGTCGCCCGCTGCATGACAACCCTTCGAGCGGGCCCGGACCAGAAGCGACAGCGCGGTGTGCACAAGGCCGGGAGGGGCCTTGGGTCCTGTCGACCCGCACACGACGCTTTTGGGGGGCTTGGACCTATGGACCCGATCGACCGGGGACCCGAGGAGTACGGCCATGACGGCGACGGCACCGCGTCGCCCCAGCGCCCGCCCCGGGAACCCCTCACACCCGACTTCGGCCAGCACACACCGGCACTCGCCCGCACCGTGCAGCTGGTCACCGGTGACTTCCTGCTCACCGTCAACCCCGTCGACGGCAGCGAGATCGAGGCCTGCCCGCCCGGGCAGCGCCCCGACCGGCCCGTGAAGCTCGGCGCCGCCGACCGCGCCGAGACCGACCGCGCGGCCAAACCGCCCGTCCCGCCCGGCCTGAACCGCCCCGAACTGCCGCTCCTGGAACGCCAGGAGGAGCGCGAGCGTCTCGTACGACTCCTCGCCCGCGGCCGTTCCGTGCGCCTCACCGGCCCCTCCGGCTCGGGCCGCACCAGCCTGCTCGACCTCGTCGCCGACGACTGCCTGGACCTCGCCCCCGACGGCGTGATCCGCCTCACCGGCTTCCACCGCACGGCGACCGACCTGCTCTACGACCTCTTCTACGCCGTCTACGACGCGCCCCTGCACCGGCCCGACCGGGAGGAACTGCTCGCCCTGACGCGGGAGATCGGCGCGGTCGTCGTCCTCGACGACATCGAGTTCGGCGCCACCGCCCTGGACGAGCTGCTCGACGCGACGCCCGAGTGCGCCTTCCTGATCGCCGCCACCCCGGAGGTACCGGCGCCGTCCGCGGACTCCGCGATCGAGGAGGTCTTCCTCGGCGGTCTGGCCAGGCCCGGTGCCGTGGAGGTCCTGGAGCGGGCCGTGGGCCGCGTCCTCACCGAGGAGGAGGCCAACTGGGCGGGCGACCTCTACTTCGAGTCCGAGGGCCTGCCCCTGCGCTTCGTCCAGGCCGGCGCCCTGCTCCGGCAGCGCGACGAACTGCGCGTCGGCACCAGCGCCGTCGAGGAGTTCGGCGTCTTCCAGGACGCGCTCCCGGCCGACGCGTCCTTCGACACGGCGCTCGACGCCGACGAGGAAGACGCCGTACCCCTGCCGTCCCTCGGCGAGGCCGCCGCGCCCGCCTCGCTGCTCGCCTCCCGGCTCAGCAACTCGGCCCGCGCCACCCTGCGCTTCGCCGTCGCGCTCGGCGGCGAGGTGCCGCACCAGGCGCATCTGCCCGCACTCGTCGGCGACACCCACGCGGACGCCGCCCTCGGCGAACTCGCCGGCTGCGGACTGGTCTCCCCGGTCGGCTCCCGCTACCGGCTCGCCGCCGGCGTCCAGACCCAGCTGGAGGCCGCCGGATACGGCGACGACGTCGACTCCGGCGCCCTCATCGCCGCCCTGCACTACTCCTGGTGGGCCGGACACCCCTCGGTCACACCCGAGCGCGTGTGCGCCGAGGCGGACGCCCTGCTCGCCGCGCTCACCGCCCTCGTACCGGCGACGACACCGCCCGGCGAGGGCGAGGAGAGCGCCACCGTCGAACTCGCCCGTACGGCAGCGCCCGCGTTCGCCGCCGGACTGCACTGGAGCGCCTGGGAGCGGGCGCTGCGCTCCGGCGCCGAGGCCGCCGAACTCGCCGGGGTCGTGGGCGAACAGGCCTACTTCCACCACGAGTTGGGCGTCCTCGCGCTCTGCGGGGGCGACCTCGACCGGGCCCGTGCCGAACTGGAGACCTCCCTCGGCCTGCGCGAGGCCGCCGCCGACAAGCGCGGCACCGTCGCGGGCCGCCGTGCCCTCGCCCTGGTCGCCGACCGCTCGGGCATCACGCTCGGCCTCGTCTCCACGGCCGGCGAGGAAGTGCCGGACGCGCGCTACGAGGAGTCGGCCTCGCCGCCCGGCGGGACACCGGCGCCCTTCCCGCCGCTCCAGTCGCCCGGCGAGACGTACACCCTCGTCTCCCACCAGGCCTCGGCCCCGACGCCCCACAACAAGGCCAGGGGCGGGCTGCGCGGCTACGCCCGGCGCAACCTCGTCGCGGCCGGCGCGGGCGTCCTGCTCGCCGCCGTCCTCGGCACGGTCGTCACCCTCGGCGCCACGTCCAACAACAACGCCGACAACCCGTCCGACAAGGTGGGCGTCAACCCGTCCGCCAGCCAGGGAAACTCCGACGACAGCCTCGGCGCGGACCCGGCGAAGAAGGGCGACAAGAGCGACCCGGGTTCGGCGACCAGCAGCCCGACCGACCCGGGCCCCGACGGGACCTACGGCACGTCGGACGACCCGACGCCCCCGTCGAGCAGCGGCACCCCTTCGGACAACCCGAGTGGGACGAGCGGCAGGCCCACGTCGCCGACACCGTCCAGGTCCACGACGACGAGGCCTTCTTCGCCGAGCCCGTCCACGTCGAAGCCGACGACTCCGACCACTCCGGCGTCGCCGACCACTACTCCGCCGACGGACACCACGACGCCGTCGCCGTCGGACTCGTCCAGTGCGCCGGCCACTGACACCTCGGCGAGCGGCGCGGCCTCCTCCAGCGCCCCCGTCGACACGACCAGTTCGGCCGCCCCCGCGAGCAGCGCCGCTTCGGGTGCCGTGATCTGACACCCCGTACGAAGCGAAAGGGCCGGCTCCGATGATCGGAACCGGCCCTTTTCGGCGTAGTCGAAGTCGTGCGAAGTCAGTGTCGGGCGACGTCTGTTCAGAACAGGCGCAGCTTGTCGTCCTCGATGCCGCGCAGGGCGTCGTAGTCCAGGACCGTGCAGCCGATGCCGCGGTCGGTGGCGAGGACGCGGGCCTGGGGCTTGATCTCCTGGGCGGCGAAGATGCCGCGGACCGGGGCGAGATGGGGGTCGCGGTTCAACAGCTCCAGATAGCGCGTGAGTTGCTCCACGCCGTCGATCTCGCCGCGCCGCTTGATCTCGATCGCGACGGTCTGGCCCTCGGCGTCCCGGCACAGGATGTCGACCGGGCCGATGGCCGTCATGTACTCGCGGCGGATCAGCGTGTAGCCGTCGCCGAGGGTGTCGATGCGGTCGGCGAGCAGCTCCTGGAGGTGTGCTTCCACGCCGTCCTTGATCAGGCCGGGGTCCACGCCGAGTTCGTGCGAGGAGTCGTGGAGGATCTCCTCCATCGTGATGATGAGCTTCTCGCCCGCCTTGTTGATGACGGTCCAGACGCCCTCGTCGTCCCCGGAACCCTCCTTCAGCGTGCAGGGCGGCGACATCCAGTTGAGGGGCTTGTAGGCCCGGTCGTCCGCGTGGATCGAGACGCTGCCGTCCGCCTTCACCAGGATGAGACGGGGGGCGGAGGGGAGGTGGGCGGTGAGCCGGCCCGCGTAGTCCACTGAACACCGGGCAATGACGAGACGCATGGTCCGCAACGCTACTCGACGGGCGTGGGTGCACGCGATTCGCCCTGGAAAACCCCTGACGCCCCTTGTTCATTCATGGCCGATTGTGGGCCCATTGAGAGTTCTCTATGTACGCATTCTCCTGGTGCCGCCACCCTCCGTTGCCTACCGTATAAACGGGAGGTCGCGAGACATGTACGCAGCGTGTTCGTCATCGCGAACTCCCTTACCTGTCCGGCAACCCCCGCGAGCTGGGGGTGCGAGAGGAGAACCCATGTCGCTCGACGTCTCACCGGCCCTACTCGAAAAGGCCGAGCGAGGCGAGGTCGACGAAGCTGAATTCGTCGACTGCGTCCGGACCTCCCTGCCTTACGCATGGGAGATGATCAGCTCCCTGGTGGCTCAGCTGAAGGTCGACGGCGGTGCGTTCGCCGACAACCAGACGCCGCCGCCGGACGAGCAGGCACGCGGTCAGTTGCTGCGTGCGCTCGCGAGTGACGCGATACGCGGCGCGCTGCAGCGGCACTTCGGTGTACGGCTGGCCTTCCAGAACTGCCACCGGGTCGCGGTGTTCCCGTTGGACGGTTCGGTCGACGAGAAGCTGGCCCGCTTCACCTCGGTGCGCAGTCAACTGCTGAACCAGTCCCCGGAGTTCAGGGACTGCTGACGCGGACGACGGCGCACTGCTTGCCGCTCCGTACGCGGGAGGTGCTTTTTGTACTGGGGCGGCAAGCTCCCCGCGGATCGTTCAGCCGAGGTGGGGGAGCACCTCGGCACCGAGCCGCCGTACGTTCTCCTCGGTCGCCGCGAGGTCCCCGGACCCCTCGACGAGCAGCGCGAAGCGGGAGATCCCGGTCCGCTCGGCGGTCGCCGCGAGCCGGTCGACGCACAGCCGCGGGGTGCCCACCGGGTGCAGCCCGCAGAGGAGTTCGGTGTACGCCAGCGGGTCGCGCATCCGGCGCTCGCGGTCGTCCACCGTCACATGGGCTTCCAGCCCCTGCTTCAGCCAGCCCGGCATCGCCTTCACGAGGGCCTCCACGGCGTCCGCGCGCCGGTCGGCGATCTGGCAGACCCCGGCCGACACATGGGCCGCGCCGAGGACCTCCTCCGCCGGCCGCCCGGCCGCCCGCGCCAACTGCCGCCACAGGCCGACCATCTCGGCCTTCTCCTCGTCCCCGACATGCATGCCGAGCAGCATCGGCAGGCCCCGCTCGGCCGCCAGCCGCACGCTCGCCGGCGAGGTGCAGGCGACGACGACCTCGGGGCCCGGCACGTCCGACAGCGCCTCCGACGGCCTTGGCACGACCGGGACTTCACGGAAGGCGAAGCGGTCCCCGGTGCCCGCGACCGACGGTTCGCGCAGCCAGTTCATCAACAGATCGAGTGATTCCGGGAATCCCTGTTCGTACGCCGCGAGGCCCGCGCCGAACACCTCCAGGTCCACCCACGGCCCGCCGCGCCCCACACCCAGCGAGAAGCGCCCGCCGCTCGTCACGTGCAGCAGCGCCGCCTGCTCGCCGAGGGCGACCGGGTGGACGGTGGGCAGTACGCTGACCGCGGTGCCGACCCGGATGCGCTGGGTGCGGCCCAGCAGCAAGGCGGCCAGGGTGACCGCGGACGGGCATGTGCCGTAGGGCACGAAGTGGTGCTCGGCCAGCCAGACCGTGTCGAGGCCGGCCTCCTCGGCGACCTCCACCGAGCGGACCGCGCGGTGCAGGGCCTCCCCCTGGCCCTGCCCCGGGAACTGGGCCGCCAACACAAAACTTCCGACGCGCATGGCATTTCCTGCTTCCTTGGCTCCGACACGGAGCTCCCCCACCGGGCATAACCGCCCGACACGTGCCGAGGACACGGCCTGGCAAAGAGATTTGCGGATTGTCTGCAGAATGGGCGGCCCCGAGGGGGACTTGTGTGGGTTGATGCCCTTCGCATACCCCTGCGCGCGCCCCGTAGGCTGGACACAGCCCTTGCCTCCTGTATAGCCCCGTGAGGTGTTCTGTGTCCCCGCGTCGCAACCGACCCAAGGAGTCCGGTCCCTCCGGCCCCAGTGCCGACGACGACCGCTCGGGCCGCTACGGCGGCTGGCAGTCCACGGAGCTCTGGCAGGGCGAGGAGTGGAGTGTGCGGCACGTGGCGGGGGCGAGCGCCCAGGGCAAGACGTACCGCTGCCCCGGCTGTGACCAGCAGATCCCCTCCGGCGTCCCGCACGTCGTGGCCTGGCCCGAGCACTCGGGGGTCGACGAGCGCCGGCACTGGCACAAGGCGTGCTGGAACGCGAAGGACCGCCGCACCACACGGGTGCAGCGGTCCAGGAACGCGCCGAAGTTCTAGTACGTGTTGTGTCTCACACGTCCCGCTTCTCCAGCAGCGCGACGGCGCCGGCGAACGCGACGGCCGTCACCCCCACGATGATCCACAGCGGGTCCCAGCCCGACGGGCCGGTCTCGGTGAGGGAGTTGGAGTAGAAGACGCTCAGCTGGTTCGGGATCGAGTACTCGAACAGCTTCTCGCGTACGGTCTCCAGCGACTGCGAGAACATGAACAGCGCGATGACCAGCGGGGCGAGCACGGCACCGATCATGATGGTGATCGCGCCCGCCGAGTGCCGGATGATCGAGCCGACGATCAGCGAGAGCAGCCCGAGCAGCGCGATGTAGAGGGAGACGCCGACGGTCCCCTTCAGCCACTCGGAGGCGGACGGGTTCTTCGCGCCGTTGCCCTCCAGCAGCGAGGCGTCCACGAAGGCGATGAACGTCGAGGCCACCAGCGTGACCACGAAGGCCACCGCGAAGAACACGATCGACTTCGCCGCGAGGACCCGGCCGCGGCTCGGGCACGCGGTCATCGTCGTGCGGATCATGCCGGTGCCGTACTCCGAGGCCGTGGTCAGCACGCCGAGCGTGATGATGCACATGCAGCCGAGCAGCAGCCCGAAGAAGCCGTAGGAGAGCGGGTTCTCGCCGTGCAGCTCCGAGGACGAGTTGCTGACCACGACGCCGGCGAGCAGACCGATGCCGACGACGAGCACCACGAACACACCGAGCGTCCAGAGCGTCGAACGCACCGACTTGATCTTCGTCCACTCGGAGGCGAGCGCATGCCCGAGATGCGTGCGCACCACCGGGATCGGCGAGGTGTACCCGCCGTACGAAGGACCGGGCGCCGCCTGCCAGTTGGGCACGGCTGCCGACGGCATCGGGGGCTGGGGCGTACTCATCGGGCGTCCTCGGGCTTGGTCAGGTCGGCGGCGGGGGAGGCGGGCTGCGCGGGGGCGGCGTCCGCCGGAGCGGGCGCGGACGGTGCCGGGGCGGCCTGGGGCGGTTGCGCGGCCGAGGGGGTGGGCGCGGACCGGCCCGGGGCCGAAGTCGCGGACGCGGCCGGAGCCGCACCGGGAGACTCAACCGCAGGCACGGGCGCGGCCGGGATCGCATCCGCGACCGGAGCGGGGGCAGGAGCGCCGGCCGGGGCCTGAACCGCCGGCGCACCCTGCGCCTGGAGCGCGGCCTGCGGCGCGCCCTGAGGCTGCTGTGCCGGTGTCTGCGGGGCCATGGGGGCCGGAGCCCCGTACGGGCCGGGCATGCCCCCGCCGGGCGCCGCAGGGGCGGCGTACGGGTTCGGGGTGCCGTAAGGATGCGCCGGGGGCCGGCCCATGGCGAACGGCTGGCCGCCCTGCTGCGGGGCCGGCGGTGCGTACCAGCCCGGCTGGCCCTGTCCCGGTACCGGCATCGGCGGCTGGGCGCCCGGCGGCAGCTGCTGCATCAGGCCGGCCTTCTGGTCGGTCGTCGAGCGGTAGTCGACGGCCCCCTGTGTCATCCGCATGTACGCCTCCTCCAGCGAGGCCTGATGCGGGGACAGCTCCCACAGCCGCACGTCCGTGTCGTGCGCGATGTCGCTGATGCGCGGCAGCGGCAGTCCCGTCACGCGCAGCCCGCCGTCCTGCTCGGGCAGCACGTGCCCGCCCGCCTCGGTCAGCGCGGAGGTCAGCTTCTCGCGCAACTGGGGCTCGGTGTCCGGGGTGCGCACGCGCGCGAAGTCGGCGGAGTTGGCCGAGATGAAGTCGCGCACGCTCATGTCCGAGAGCAGCTGCCCGCGCCCGATCACGATCAGATGGTCCGCCGTCAGCGCCATCTCGCTCATCAGGTGCGAGGAGACGAAGACGGTACGGCCCTCCGCCGCGAGCGCCTTCATCAGGTTCCGCACCCAGAGGATGCCCTCGGGGTCGAGGCCGTTGACCGGCTCGTCGAACAGCAGCACCTGCGGGTCGCCGAGGAGCGCGGCGGCGATGCCGAGCCGCTGGCCCATGCCGAGGGAGAAGCCCTTGGAACGCTTTCTCGCCACGTCCTGGAGGCCCACGACCCCGAGCACCTCGTCCACGCGCCGGGCCGGGATGCCCGACAGCTGGGCCAGGCTCAGCAGGTGGTTGCGGGCGTGCCGGCCGCCGTGCACGGCCTTGGCGTCGAGCAGGGCGCCGACCTGTCTGGGCGCGTTCGGCAGCTTGCGGTAGGGGAAGCCGCCGATCGTGACCTGGCCCGACGTGGGGTTGTCCAGGCCGAGGATCATGCGCATCGTCGTCGACTTGCCCGAACCGTTGGGCCCGAGGAAGCCGGTGACCGCACCGGGCCGCACCTGGAAGGAAAGGTTGTACACGGCGGTCTTGTCGCCGTAGCGCTTGGTCAGGCCGACAGCCTCGATCATGCTCCGCACCCATCGAAAGGATCAGGACAGCAGGGCACACGCCCCCGTAAGGGTTAGGAGGATATCGGGGCGCTGACGGTTCCGCCCAAGGGAAAGTAAAGCTGTGGCCGTAGAGCTGTCGCCGTAGAGCCGTGGCCGTGGAGCTACGCGTCCCGGCGCTTCAGGAGGACGTAGGCCCCGGCGAGCGCCGCCGCCACCCACAGCGCCATGATCCCGAGCCCGCCCCACGGTCCGTACGGCGTGGAGTCGTCGACCGGGGTGACCACCTGCATGATCTTGCTGCCGGCCTGGTCGGGCAGGTAGCGGCCGATCTTCTTCGTCGCGGAGACGTTGCCGAGGATGTTGGAGATGAGGAAGAAGAACGGCATCAGGATGCCCAGCGACAGCATCGGCGAGCGCAGCATCGAGGCGACGCCCATGGAGAACATCGCGATCAGGGTCATGTAGAGCCCGCCGCCGATCACCGCGCGCAGCACGCCCGGGTCGCTGATCTGCGCCTTGTGGGAGCCGAGCATCGCCTGTCCGAGGAAGAACGTGACGAAGCTGGTCACGAGTCCGACGACGAGGCACAGCCCGGTGGCCACCGCGATCTTGCTGAACAGGAAGGTGCCGCGCTGCGGTACGGCCGCCAGCGAGGTGCGGATCATGCCGGTGCTGTACTCGTTCGACACGACGAGCACCCCGAACACGATCATCGCGAGCTGCCCGAGACTCATCCCGGCGAAGCTGATGAACGTCGGGTCGAAGGACAGCTTGTCCTTGGCGCTCATGTCGTCGAACTGGCTCTTCGACAGCGCCGAGATCAGCATGCCGAGCCCGATCGTCACCACGAGGGCGAGCGAGAGCGTCCACACCGTCGACGCCACGGAACGGATCTTGGTCCACTCCGACCGGATGACCTGGGTCGCCGCCATGTCAGCCCTTCTTCCAGCCGTCGCCCCAGCCCTGCTGCTGCGCAGGTGCCGCGGGAAGGGGCGCGGGTGTGTCGGAATGCGCGTGGTACTCCACCGACTCCGCGGTCAACTGCATGAACGCCTCCTCCAGGGAGGCCTGTTGGGGACTCAGCTCGTGCAGCACGAGCTGGTGCGACGCGGCCAGCTCACCGATCTGCTCGGACCTGCCCCCGTCGACCTCCAGGACCCCGCTGCCGGACTCGACCACCGTGATCCCGGCCTGGTGCAGCACGTCGAGCAGCCGCTCGCGCTGCGGGGTACGGATACGGACGTACGACCGCGAGTTCTGCTGGATGAAGTCGGCCATGGAGGTGTCGGCGAGGAGCCGGCCCTGGCCGATGACGACGAGGTGATCGGCCGTCAGCGCCATCTCGCTCATCAGGTGCGAGGAGACGAAGACCGTACGGCCTTGTGCGGCAAGGGACTTCATCAGGTTGCGGATCCAGTGGATGCCCTCGGGGTCGAGCCCGTTGACCGGCTCGTCGAACATCAGGATCCGCGGATCGCCGAGCAGCGCGCCCGCGATACCGAGCCGCTGCCCCATGCCCAGCGAGAACCCCTTGGCCTTCTTCTTCGCCACACTGGTGAGGCCGACGGTGTCGAGCACCTCGTGCACCCGGCTCTTCGGGATGCCGTTGCTCTGCGCCAGGCACAGCAGATGGTTGAAGGCGCTGCGCCCGCCGTGCATGGCCTTGGCGTCGAGGAGGGCGCCGATGTACTTCAGCGGGTCCTTGAGGTGGTCGTAGCGCTGGCCGTCGATGCGTACGTCACCTGCGGTCGGCCGGTCGAGACCGAGCATCATGCGCATGGTCGTCGACTTGCCGGCGCCGTTCGGGCCGAGGAAGCCCGTGACGATACCCGGCCGCACGGCGAAGGTGAGGTTGTTCACCGCCACCTTGTCGCCGTACCGCTTGGTCAGCCCCGAGAGCTCGATCATGCGGCCACGCTAAGACGGCCGTTCGGCGGATGCCACCCGAACGGGCAAACAGAGCCCGACGAGGCAGGCAACAACGGTGAACGCCGTCGCCCAGGCGAACGCGTGCGGGAAGGCCGTGGTGCCGTGCCCGTGCGCGAGGACCGTCGCCAGTACGGCGGTGCCGACACCGCCGCCGAGCTGCTGCACGATCCGGACGGTCGTGCTCGCGTGCGGGATACGGGCGCGGTCGAGACCCTGGTACGCGCCCACCATGACGGCCATGTTGGCCGCGCTCATCCCCAGCCCGCGCACGACCAGCGCGACGGTGAGCAGTACGGCACCGGGGCGCGCGAGGATGAAGGGGAGGGTGCCCAGCACGCACAGCAGCATGCCCGCCACCACGACCGGGCGCGGCCCGAGCCGGTCGGTCAGCGGTCCGGTGACCCGGGCCAGCAGACTGCCCACCCCCTGCGGCGCCAGCAGCAGCCCGGCCGCGAGCACGCCCTCACCGCGCACCTGTTGGTAGTAGAGGGGGAGCAGGAACATCCCGCCGAACAGGGCGAGCCCGTTCAGGAACATCAGCAGCGAGGAGACGGCGAACGCGCGGTCTCGGAACAGCCGCAGGTCGACGAGGGGTTCGCGGGAGCGCAGCGCGTGACGGGCGAACAGGGCGATCAGTACGGCGCCCGCGGGGATCGCCGTCGCACGGGCGACACCGGTCTCGGAGAGGCCGTAGACGAGGGTCGCGAGGCCGGGGGAGAGGAGCAGGAGGCCGGTCAGGTCCAGGTGGTGGCCGGGGCGAGGGGTGTCCTTGGGGACGCCCCGCCAGGCGAGGGCCAGGGCCACGAGGCAGACGGGCAGGTTGACGTAGAAGATCCAGCGCCAGCTCAGGTGGCCGACGATCAGGCCGCCGAAGACCGGGCCGAGGATCGGTACGACCACGACGGGCAGGGTGATCGCCGCCATCAGGCGGCCGAGGGGGCGACCGCCGGTGGCTCGCATCACCAGGGTCTGCATGACGGGCAGCAGCAGTCCGCCGCCGATGCCCTGGACGACCCGGAAGGCGATCAACGAGCCGATGTTCCAGGCGAGTCCGCAGAGCAGCGATCCGGCGAGGAACAGGGTCAGCGCGCCGAGCCAGACCTGCCGGGAGTCGAAGCGTTCGACGGCCCAGCCGGAGACCGGGACGACTGTGGCGAGGGCCAGGAGATAGGCGGTGCTCACCCTCCCCCACTGCCTTAAAGGCGTGGGGGGACCCCCATCGGCTCGTCGTGGAGGCGTTCAGGTCGTGGCCCAGGGAGTGCAGGGCGATGGAGACGATCGTGCTGTCGAGGAGCGGGGCGAGGGCGCCGAGGACGAGGACGCCGGCGAGTTTGCGGACGGCGGGGTCCAGGCGTTCGGAGGAGCGGACGGTGGTGGCAGGCAAGGTGAGACCCCCTTTAGAGACGTTGCGTCTCTAAAGGGCCACGATAGGCTGGACTCGATAGGAGACGCAAGGTCTCCTAGTGGGAGGTGCCGGGGATGACCGGAGAGCAGACGCGGCGGCGCGGGGCCGCCCTGGAGGCCGACATCCTGGACGCCGTATGGGAGGAGCTGGCCGAGGTCGGCTATGCCCGCCTCACCATGGAGGGCGTCGCGGCCCGCGCCAGGACCGGTAAGCAGGTCCTCTACCGGCGGTGGGCCAACCGCGCCGAACTCGTCAAGGCCGCCCTGCCGCACCGCACCGGCTTCATCGTCGACCAGGTTCCCGACACCGGGGAGCTGCGGTCCGACCTGCTGAGCCTGCTGCGGCTGATGGTCGAACGGCAGCGGGAACTCGGCCCGGACGTCATCCGGGGCCTGCTCGCGGAGGCGACCGATCTGGATCCGAAGGTCTTCGGGATCATGCACGACATCCTGCTGACGCTGCTTCAACGGGCCGTGCGGCGGGGCGAGATCCCCACCGCCGACCTGCCCCGACGGGTCGTCACCGTCCCCGCGGAACTGCTGCGTTACGAGATGTTCCTCTCCCGTGACCTGGTCGCCGACGCCACCCTCGTCGGGATCGTCGACGACGTGTACCTGCCCCTGCTGGCCGGGCACGGCCGAGACGCGGCCTGATACGGCCGGGACACGGCTGAGGCCCGCACCCCCCGAAGGGAATACGGGCCTCAGCCGTACGACAGATACCTGCTTACCGGGACTGCTGAGCCGGAACTCCACGAGAGATCGGCTCGTCCTCGACCGGCGAGCTCGCGGCGGCCACCGCGGCGCCGGTGAGCGTGGCGAGCATCTCGCGCACGTTCGTCAGCTGCGCGTTGATGCTGTCGCGACGGTTGGTGAGGGCGGCCAGCTCGCGCTCGGACTCCGAACGGATGCGGTCGGCCTTGGCGTTCGCGTCGGCCACGATGTCCTCGGCCTGGCGCTGAGCCGTCTCCACCGTCTGACGGGCGCGGCGCTCGGCGTCCGTACGCAGCTTCTCGGCCTCCAGCCGGAGCTGCTCCGCGCGGTGCTCGATCTCCGCGAGGCGCTTCTCGGCCTTCTGCTGACGGGACGCCAGGTCGCGCTCGGACTGCTCGCGCCGCTTGGCGAGGTTCGTCTCGAAGTCGGCGGCGGCCTGCGCGGCCTTGGCGCGGGTCTCCTCGAAGAGGGCGTCGGCCTCCTCGCGCTTCTGCTGCGCGTCCTTCTGGGCCTCGCCACGCAGCTGGGCGGAGTCGCTCTTGGCCTTCTCGACGATCCGGACGCCCTCGTCCTCCGCCTTGGCCTTGCGCTCCGCAGCGAACGATTCTGCGTCGTTGCGGACCTGCTGAGCAGCGGACTCCGCGAGTTCGCGGTGCTGCTCGGCCGCGCGCCGGGCCTCCTCGCGCAGATCCTTGGCCTCTTCCTCGGCGAGGCGGAGGATCTTCTCGACCCGCGCGCCGAGCCCGGCGTACGACGGCTCGGCGTCGCTTACCTGGGCCGCGGCGTTCTGCGTTTCGAGGTGGAGCTCCTCGATGCGCTTTTCAAGAGCAGTGATACGAGCCAGAGCGCTGTCACGGTCGGAGACGAGCTTCGAGATGCGTTCGTCCACCTGAGCGCGGTCGTACCCACGCCGCACAAGCTCGAAGCCGTAGGGGGAAGTGTCGCTCATGGGGTTCCTGTCGAATGAGACCGGTGAGGTGATAGGGGGAATCCTAGGGGCCGAAGCGGTGTGTCATCGAGCGGATGCGTGTTTGATCTGGAGAATGACACCCCTTTTGAGTGGCTAACCGTCGGACCGCTTGCCAAAGATTTGCTCAAAGGCCCCAGAACACCCCGAACCTCACAGGGTCTTCTCAACCTTCGACGGACGTGCCCTAGCCTTCGACGGACTTGCCACCCGAACGTGTTGCGCCCGCCGCGGCTCCCGCCTTGACCCCGCCGTCCTTGGCCGCCGTAGGGGCCTCGAAAGACTCCAACGCCTCAAGGACGTCCTGGACACGGGAGATTTCGGCATTGATGTCCTCGCGGCGGCGGACCAGCACGTCGAGTTCGCGCTTGCCCTCCTCGACCGTGCGGCGGGCCTCGCGGATCGCCTCCGCCTTCAGCTCCTCGGCCTCACGGATGAGCGTGGACTTCTTCTGCTCGGCCTCCTTGAGGAGACCCTCGGCCTTCTTCACGGCGGCGATACGGACCTTGCCCGCCTCGGAGTTGGCCTCCGAGACCAGTTCCTTGGCCTTCATCTGGGCCTTGCCGAGCTGCTCCTCGGCCGCCTTGATGAGCGCGTCGCAGCGGTCGCCGGCCGACCTCATCGTCTCGGCCGACTCCCGGCGGGCCCGCTCGTGCAGGTTCTCGATCTCGGTCGTGATGCGGTCGCGCAGCTCCTCGGAGCGCTCCCTTATGGCGGTGGCGTCCCGGCGCGCGCCGACGAGCAGCTCGTCCGCGTCCGTACGGGCCCGCTCCACCCGGGAGTTGCCCTCGACCGTGCCCTCGGACACCAGCCGGTCCGCCTCGGTGCGGGCCGCGCCGACCATGGAGTCGGCCTGCGCCTCGGCGTCCGCCGTCGTCTTCTGCGCCTGCTGCTGCGCCTCGCTGAGCAGCTTGTCGGCCTCCGCCGCCGTCTCCGTGATGAGGGTGTCGACCTGCTCGGCCGCCTCGGAGCGCCGTTTGTTGGCTTCCTTGCGGGCCTCGTCCAGCGTCCGCTCGGACTCCTCGCGCGCCGCCGAGGTGACCCGCTCGGCATCGGCCGCCGTCTCCGCCTTGAGACGCGCGGACTCGCTCCGGGTCCGCTCGGCGTGCAACTGCGCGGCACCGACCGTCTCGGCGGCCTCGGCGCGCAGCCGCTCCGCGTCCCCGGTCGCGTCCGAGATGAGTTTCTCGGCCTTGGCCACGGCCTCGGACCGCACCCGCTCGGCCTCGTTGATCGTCTCCGTCTGGAGCCGCTCCGCCTCCGCCGTCACCTCGGTGATGAGGGTGTCGGCCTGCGTCGCCGCGTCCGAACGGATGCGGTTGGCGTCCTCGCGGGCGTCCGCCCGGGCCCGCGCCGCGTCCTGGTCGGCCTGCGCGATCGCGTCCGACGCCTCCGTGCGCACCCGCTGGGCGTGCTCGGCGGCCTCGGAGCGCAGCCGCTCGGACTCCGCGATCGCGTCCGAGACGGTGTGCTCGGCGAGGGCCTTGGCGGCGTCCGTCTCCTCGGTCGCCCGGCGCCGGAGCCGGCCCGCGTCCTCGGTGGCCCGCTCCCGCTCGCTGTAGGCGTCGGCGCGGACCCGGTCCGCCTCCTCCTGCGCCTCGCGCCGGGTACGGTCCGCCGCGTGCTCGGCGGCCGACCTGAGTCCCTGGATCTCCTCCTGGGCCACCTCGTGCAGCCCGGCGACGGAGTCCCGTACCTGCTGGGCGTGCTGCTCGGCGCCCGACACCATCTCGGTGGCGTGCCGGTCGGCCTCCTCGACCAGCCGTACCGCCTCGGCCTGTGCCTCCTCGACGCGGTTGCGCGCCGAGGCCAGCAGCTCCTCGCTCTGCTCGCGGGCCCGCTCGCGCTCCTGCCCGGCCTCCTCACGGGCCGACCCGAGCAGCTCCTCCGCCTCACGACGACGCCGTACGGCCTCCTCCTGGGCGGCGGCCAGCGTCTCGGAGGCCTCCGTGGCCAGCCGCTCGGCGGCGGCCTGCGCCTCCGCGCGGACCCGGTCGGCGGTGTCCTGCGCCTCGGTCTTGAGCCGCTCCGCCTCCGCGGAGGCCTCTGACCGCAGGCGTACGGCGATGGCCTCGCCCTCGGCGCGGGAGGCGGACGCGTCGGCGGCGGCCTCGTTGCGCAGCCGGTCGGCCTCCGCGTCGGCCTGCGCCTGGAGGGAGCGGATGCGGTCGGCGGCCTCGCCGCGCAGGCGCTCCGTCTCCTCGGCGGCCTCGCGGCGGATCCGCTCGGCCTCCTCGCGGGCGTCGGTCAGCGCCTGCTCGGCCGCGGCGAGCCGCTCCTCGGTCTCCGTGTGCAGCCGCGTCAGGCCCTCGGCGGCCTCCTCACGGCGTGCCTCTATGGCCCGCTCGGTCTCGTCGCGCAGATCGCGCGCCGCCTGTTCGGCGTCGGCCTTGATGCCCTCGGACTGCTCGATGACGTCCGAGCGGTGCCGCTCCGCCTCCTTGCGGGTGCGGTCGAGGGTCTCCTCGGCCTGCCGGCGCAGGGTGGTGGCGCGCTCGATGGCCTCGGTGCGGACCTTCTCGCTGTCCGTGGTGGCGGTCTGGCGCAGCTCGTCGGCGTCGGCCCGTGCCTTGGACAGCAGTTCCTCGGCGGTCTTGGCCGCCTCCTCGATCTGCTGGACGGCCTCGCGGCGGGCCTCGGCGCGGATGCGCTCGCCCTCGCCGACCGCGTCGGCGCGCAGCTGCTCGGCCTCGCCGCGCAGCCGGCGGGCCTCCTCCTGCAGTTCGACCGTCTTGGCGCGGTATTCCTTGGTGTCGTCCTTCGCCGTGCCCTTGAGCTGTTCGGCGATGTCGTGCGCCTGGGCGCGCAGCCGGTCGGCCTCGGCCTCCGCCTCGGAGCGGATGCGCTCGGCCTCCTCGGTGGCGGCCTTCGTGGTGTTCTTGGCCTCCTCGGACGCCTTGTCGAGGACGTCCTCGGCGGTCCTGGCGGCCTTGGCGAGCTGGGAGGCGGTCTCCTCAGCGGTGAGGCTGCGGGCGTTCTCCTCCGCCTCCGCGACGATCTTGTCGGCCTTGGCCTGGGCGTCGGCGACGATCTGCTCGGCGTCCGACTTGGTGGTCTCGGCCTCCTTGGTGGCCTCCGTGACCAGCCGGGCGACCTGCTCCTTCGCCGTCCGTGTGCGCTGCTCGTTGGCCGACTCGGCGCTCGCGAGGGCCTTTGCGGCGGCCTCCTTGGCCTCCGAGAGGACCTTCTCCGCCTCCAGGCGCGCTTCACGCAGTGAGGTTTCGGCCTCGGCCATGCGCGTCTCGGCGGCCCGGCTCATCTCGGTGGCCTGGCGGCGGGCGCTGTCCGACTCGTTGACCGTGGAGCTGCGCAGCTGCTCGGCGTGGTCGGTGGCCTCCTGGGCCTGGCTGGAGGCCGCGTTCAGCAGTCGCTCGGCGTCCGTGCGGGCGCGGCGCAGCAGTTGCTCGGCCTCGGCGCGGGAGGCCTCGGCGTCCATCTCCAGCCGCTGGCGGGCCTCGGCGGCGACCCGCTCGGCCTCGGCGCGGGCGGCGGCCAGGGCCTGGTCGGCCTCGGTCCGCGACTCCTCCACGAGACGGCGGGCCTGGGACTCGGAGCGGGCGCGCAGCTGCTCCGCCCACGCCACGTTCTCGTTGACGTGCGACTCGACGGTCTGCCGGCGCTCCGACAGCTCCTGGTCGAGCTGCTGGCGCCGGGTGACCGCCTCCTGGTGCAGCTCCGCCTGGAGGCGGGCCGCGTTCTCCGCGTGCTCCTGGAGGATGCGCTGGGTCTGCGCGCGGGCCTGGCTCAGCTCCCGCTCGGCGTCCTGACGCAGCTGGTCGGCCTGGATCTGGGCGTTACGGAGCATCTGCTCGGCCTGATAGCCGATGTCACCGCCGTCGTAAGCCGGCCGGGACATGAGGGTGCGGCGCGCCTCGTGCAGCTTGGCGCGCAACACCTCGACCTGGTAGCCGAGGTCCTCGGCATGCTGGATCGCCTTTTCCCGCTCGGTCTTCAGCCGCTCCATCTCGGCCTCGAACCGAGAGAGGTGGTCGACGTCAGCCGCCGGCTCTCGCTCCTGGCGTTCGTAGCCCCGCACTGCGCGGTCCCATCCGTCCCCTGGTCGCGGTTTACTCCAACGAGCTCCGTCCGTCCGCCGAACGGGGCTCCCGGGGAATGGTGTCAGATCAACGGCCGAGCACGGGCTGCTGCCCCGACGCTCGCCCCCCGAAACCGGACCCCGGCATGCCGTTGCCCTGGTTGCGAGCGACGACCGACCCCAACCCTACCGGCCCATATGTACGAGGGTCAGTGCTCAGGTGACTCAACAGGCGCCGAAGTGACCAGTTCTGTCAGTACGCCATGGCAATCCTTTGGATGCAGGAACGTGATCCGGGACCCCATGGAGCCGCGCCGGGGCTCGTCGTACAGAACGCGTACGCCCTTGCCCCGGATGTCCTCGGAGTCCGTGTCGACGTCCGCCGTACCGAAGGCGATGTGGTGGACCCCCTCGCCGTTCTTCGCCAGCCACTTGCCCACGGCGGAGTCCTCGCGGGTGGGTTCGAGGAGCTGGAGGTAGGAGGCGCCGCCGTCGTCCGTGTTGTTGATCTTCAACATGGCCTCGCGTACGCCCTGCTCCTCGTTGACCTCGGAGTGGAACACCTCGAAGCCGTACGTGGCCCGGTAGAACTCGACGGTCCTGTCGAGGTCGAAGCAGGCGATCCCGATGTGGTCGATTCGCGTCAGCATGTAGGTAGTGCAGCGCTCGCCGGGTGGTTACGCAACGTGCGCGCGATCACACCGACGGCCCGATGACGGGGTGGTCTACCGCTCAGTACATTTCAAGTAAACCCTCGTTCACTCCTCAGCTGAAACACGCTGGAAGGGGATCGCACCTCATGTCTGGAACGAACAGCACGACCTCGGTGATCGTCGCGGGCGCCCGGACGCCCATGGGACGGTTGCTGGGCTCCCTGAAGTCCTTCTCCGGAGCCGACCTCGGCGGCTTCGCGATCAAGGCCGCCCTCGACCGTGCGGGTATCGGTGGCGACCAGGTGCAGTACGTGATCATGGGCCAGGTGCTCCAGGCCGGGGCAGGGCAGATCCCGGCACGCCAGGCCGCCGTCAAGGCGGGCATCCCCATGGGCGTCCCGGCGCTCACCATCAACAAGGTGTGTCTGTCGGGCCTCGACGCCATCGCTCTCGCCGACCAGCTCATCCGTGCGGGTGAGTTCGACGTGATCGTCGCGGGCGGCCAGGAGTCCATGACCAACGCCCCGCACCTGCTCCCCAAGTCCCGCGAGGGATACAAGTACGGCGCGATCGAGATGCTCGACGCGATGGCCTACGACGGCCTGACCGACGCCTTCGAGAACATCGCGATGGGCGAGTCGACGGAGAAGCACAACACGCGGCTCGGCATCGCGCGGCCGGAGCAGGACTCGGTGGCCGCCCTGTCCCACCAGCGGGCCGCCGCCGCGCAGCAGAACGGCGTCTTCGAGGCCGAGATCACCCCGATCGAGATCCCGCAGCGCAGGGGCGAGTCCGTCGTCTTCAGCAAGGACGAGGGCATCCGCGCGGAGACCACGGTCGAGTCGCTCGGCAAGCTGCGCCCCGCGTTCACCAAGGACGGCACGATCACCGCGGGCACCTCTTCCCAGATCTCGGACGGTGCGGCGGCCGTGGTCGTGATGAGCAAGACCAAGGCGCAGGAGCTGGGCCTGGAGTGGATCGCCGAGATCGGCGCCCACGGCAATGTGGCGGGACCCGACAACTCCCTCCAGTCGCAGCCGTCGAACGCGATCCTGCACGCCCTGAAGAAGGAGGGCCTGGAGGTCGAGAACCTCGACCTCATCGAGATCAACGAGGCCTTCGCCGCCGTCGCGGTCCAGTCAATGAAGGACCTCGGGGTGTCCACGGAAAAGGTGAACGTCAACGGCGGGGCCATCGCCCTGGGCCATCCCATCGGCATGTCGGGCGCCCGGCTCGTGCTGCACCTGGCCCTGGAGCTGAAGCGGCGCGGCGGCGGGGTCGGCGCGGCGGCGCTGTGCGGCGGCGGCGGTCAGGGTGACGCGCTGATCGTGCGGGTACCCAAGGCCTGAGCGGCAGTACTTATCGCACGTCGGCAAGGGAACGGAGCTGTGATGCAGGACGTCGCCTCGCTGGTGGCCCAGGCCAGGGAAGGCCGGCCGCGGGCCGTGGCCCGGCTGATCTCCCTGGTGGAGGGGGCGTCCCCCCAGCTCAGGGAGGTCATGGCGGCGCTCGCCCCGCTGACCGGCGGGGCGTACGTCGTCGGCCTCACCGGATCGCCGGGCGTCGGCAAGTCGACGTCGACGTCCGCGCTGGTCACGGCGTACCGCAAGCAGGGCAGACGGGTCGGCGTCCTGGCCGTCGACCCGTCCTCGCCCTTCTCGGGCGGTGCCCTGCTCGGCGACCGCGTCCGCATGTCGGACCACTCCTCCGACCCCGGCGTCTACATCCGCTCGATGGCCACCCGCGGCCACCTCGGCGGCCTCGCCTGGTCCGCCCCGCAGGCCATCCGTGTCCTCGACGCGGCGGGCTGCGACGTGATCCTGGTGGAGACGGTCGGGGTCGGCCAGTCGGAGGTCGAGATCGCCTCCCAGGCGGACACGAGCGTGGTGCTGCTGGCCCCGGGCATGGGCGACGGCATCCAGGCGGCGAAGGCCGGAATCCTGGAGATCGGCGATGTCTACGTCGTCAACAAGGCGGACCGGGACGGCGCCGACGCCACCGCCCGCGAGCTGAACCACATGCTCGGCCTCGGCGAGTCCCGCGGCCCCGGCGACTGGCGCCCCCCGATCGTCAAGACGGTCGCCTCCCGCGCCGAGGGCATCGACGAGGTCGTGGAGGCCCTGGAGAAGCACCGGGCGTGGATGGAGGAGCACGGCGTCCTCGCGGAGCGCCGCGCGGCCCGTGCCGCCCGCGAGGTCGAGACGATCGCGGTCACGGCCCTGCGGGCCCGCATCGGCGACCTGCACGGGGATCGCCGGCTCGGCGCGCTGGCGGAGCGGATCGTGGCGGGGGAGTTGGATCCGTACCGGGCGGCGGACGAGCTGATCGCGGGTATCACCGAGGGTTAATGCGCTGGTCAACGTCCTTGTACCGCTGCTACGTTGACCCCCATGTTGTTCCTCCTCATGGCATAGGGCACGCCGAACACACCGGCGTCCCTTTCCCATGCCTCCAGTTGAGGAACTTCTCGCATGTCCACGCCTGCTCCCACGCCGACTTCGGCGTGCCCTTCGTACGCCGCCGTACTCCAAGTCCCGTACGCGCGCCGCACGTTCACCGCCGCCCTCGCCGGACGGCTCTCCTACGGCACCGTCTCCCCGGCCGTGCTGCTCGCGGTCGTCCATGCCACCGGCTCGTACGCCGCCGCCGGTACGGTCATGGCCGTCTTCGGTGCCACGGGCGTCCTCCTCATGCCCCTGCGCGCGGCCCTGGTCGACCGCCACGGCCCACGTCGCGCCCTGCTCCCCATGGCCCTCCTCTACGGCGGCCTCCTGTGCGTCCTCGCGGTGGTGACCTGGCGCCCCGGGACACCCGTGGTGGTGCTCGGCGCGGTGGCCGCGCTGACCGGCATGTGCGCGCCCCCACTTGGACCCGCCATGCGCTCCGTGTGGGCCGAACTCGTCGGTGACCGCGGGCTGTTGCAGCGCGCGTACAGCCTCGACGGGGTCGCCGAGGAACTCCTGTACGTCATCGGCCCGTTGCTGGTCGGCGCGCTGATGGGCTTCGCCCCGCCGGCCGCCGGGGTGCTGCTCAGCGCGGTGCTGATCGGCGCGGGCACCTTCGCGTTCGTCACGTCCCCGGCGCTCGCCGGCGTGCGGGTTCCCGCCGGGGATCGGCCGGGGTTGCGGCTCGCCGGGGTGCGCGGGCTGCTCGGTCCGGTCGTCGTGGCCGCGGGGATGGGGCTCGCGTTGAGTGCCGTCTACCTGTTGGTGATGGCGTTCGCCGAGCAGCGGGGGTACGGCGACGGTGTCGTGCCCTGGGTGCTGGCCGCGGTCTCGGCGGGCAGCGCGGTGGGGGGCCTGCTGAACGGTGCGGTCGACTGGCGTACGGCGGCGCGGGTACGGCTGGCGTCGGCTGCGCTCGGGCTCGGGCTGGCGTTGGTCGCGGCGGGGTTCGCACCCGGGCTGTGGTCACTCACCGCGGCGGTGGGGTGTGCCGGGTTCTTTGTCGCGCCGGCGTTGACGACCGCGTATCTGCTCGCCGACGAGGTGGCGGCGCCGGAGGCGCGGACGCAGGCGGGGGCGTGGGTCAACACGGCGGTGAACGCGGGGAGTTCGGGTGGGTCGGTGGTGACGGGGGTGCTGGTGGGGCGGGTGCCGTTGGGGGTTTGTTTCTTGGTTGCCGGGGTGGTTGCGGGGAGTGCTGGGATTGTGTCTTTGCTGCCGGTCCGTCGTGGCTGGTCGCGCCCACGCGGCGGAGCCGCACAGTGACACAGCCCCGCGCCCCTCAAGGGGCGCTGTCGTAGCCGATGATGACAAAGGCGGCCGGAGTTCCTTTCGAACTCCGGCCGCCTGTCGGTCAGTTGCTGTTACGGGCGCCCCCGTTGCCCCCGCAGATGCTCCGCGATCGGCTTCAGGGTCGTGCTGAGGTCCGACAGGCCCTCGGGGTTGACGAGGTCGATGAAGTGGCGGCGTACGGACGCCACATGGTGGGGCGAAACCTTCTTCATCGTCTCCAGGCCGTGCTCGGTGAGTACGGCGTACAGTCCCCGGCGGTCCGACTCGCAGTTCTCACGGCGTACCAGGTCCGCGTTCTCCATGCGGGTGATCTGGTGCGAGAGACGGCTCTTGGACTGGAGGGTGGCGGCGGCGAGGTCGCTCATCCGCAGCCGCATGCCCTCCGCCTCGGAGAGGTTCACCAGGATCTCGTAGTCGTTCATCGTCAGGCCGAACGGCTGCAGGTCCTTTTCGAGTTGGTACGTCAGCAGCCTGTTGACCTCCAGGTGGGTGCGCCAGGCGCACTGCTCCTCTTCGGTCAGCCAGCGCGTGGCCGTCTCGGTCTCCATGAATGAAGTCTACCTAAAATGTTGAAAGGCGAACTAGTGAGGGTGGCGTGACGGCGCGCACACGTTCGACGTCACACTCCGCAGACTACCGTTCACAGCCCGAAGCGACGCTGGAGATCTCCCAGCTGTCCGGGAAGGCGCGGTGCGCCCGCCTGCTGTGAGGGGCCTGTGGGGACCCCGCCCCCACCCGGTACCCCCGGCTCATTCGGCACGACCCCTGTGGCCTGCTCGGCCATGAGGGCCTCGGACGACTGGAGCAGCACGGTACCCGCCCCGACGAACTCGAACTGGTGCTCCTCGCCGGAGGCCCCGCCGATGCCCGTCATCGCACGTAGACCGCCCAGCAGGCCGGTCAGGTAGCCGTGGTCGTAGTGATGGCACGGCGAGGGGCAGTCGGCCCAGCCGACGAGCGCCTGCGGGTCCACCCGGATCGGGGGTTCCATGAACACCACCGGGCCGTTCGACGCGGCCACGAACTTGCCCGTGCCGATCAGCGTCAGAAAACCGGGAACGATCGACTGCTTGAGAGCGAGACTTGGCTCAAAAGCAAGCAAGTTGCCTGAGCGAATGGTCAGGTTGCCGTCTTCGAGGTCGTACGAGTTGACGTCGAAGGCCCGGTCGGCGAGCAGCATCTTGCCCGAGCCCTCCGCCACGACCCAGTCGCTCGCGTGCAGAGGCGAATGGAAGGACGTACGGACAAGTCGGTCGAGTCGCCCGTGCCCGATGCCGTTGAACTCCATCGAGCCGTAGTAGGCGATCATCTTTCCCTTCTGCAGGAACCACTGGCTCCCCTTGAGCTCCACGCAGAAGGTGTACTTGTTGACGTTGTCGTCGACCGGGAGGGTCATCGGGTCGAAGACCGTGGGGCCGGATCCCGCGTACTGGCTCACAGCTTCTCCTCCGACGCCTGGACGTACACCGCGCCGCTGCCGCTCAGCTCCAGCTGGAACGCCTCGCCGGAGCCCCGGCCCACCATGTCGCGCCAACCGAGCGCCGCGGACAGCTTGTTGCGTACGTCGCCGTGGTGGGCGACGTAGGCCTGCGGGTCGACGTGGACGGGTCTGCCGGGGGTGATCGGCACCTCGAAGACACCGCCGTGGGCCATCACGGCGACCGCGCCCTGCCCTTTGAGGGTGGTCGTGAACAGGCCCTGGCCGGTGACCTGGCCGCGGACCATGCCCATGACCCCGCCCTGCGAGCCCATGAACATCGTGCCCTGCTGGAGGGTGCCCTCGAAGGCGAGGAGGCGGTCGGCCTCCACGTAGAGGGTGTCGCCGGTGAGATGGATGATCTGGATGTGGTGGCCGCCGTGGCCGAACATCACGGTGCCGTTGCCCTCGACGGTCATCAGGGGGGTCGCCTCGTTCGCCACCCGGCGCCCGATCATCGACATGACGCCGCCCTGGCCGCCCTGGATGTTGGGCGTGAAGGAGACGTCGCCCTTGTAGGCGAGCATCGCGCCGCGCTGGCTGTACAGCCGCTGGCCCGGCACGACGGTGGCCTGGATCATCTTCGAGTTGATCTCGGTGAACGCCATGTCACATGTCCCCCGCGATCGTGTTCCGCTCGCTGGGCTGGACGTAGACGAGGCCGTCCCCCTCGAAGCGGATCTGGAAGGCCTCGCCGCCGCCCTCCCCGAAGAGGGTGCGGAAGGTCACACCGGACTGGAAGGACTGGTGCAGATTTCCCTGGTGCGCGATGTAGGCGCCGGGGTCGACGGTCAGCGGGTACTGCCGGCTCACCCGGAGCACCACCGCCGGGCCGTCCGACATGATCGCCGCCTGGCCGTGCCCCTCGACGGTCGTCGTGAACAGCCCGTTGCCCTGCGAGGCGCCGCGCAGGCCGGTGAACGTGGTCCCCGTGCGCAGCCCCGCGTCGGTCGCGAGCAGGTTGCTCGACTCGACGTACAGCTTGTCGCCCTGGAGGCTCACGAGGTTGATCTCGGAGGCCCGGTCCGCGAACCAGCAGGTCCCCTGCCCCCTCACCTCCATCACCGTCATCTGCTCACCGGTGAGCCGCCGGGTCACCATCCCCCGGATGCCCTCACCGCCGCCGGTCATCTTCTTGAAGGCCATCTGCCCGTCGTACGCGACCATCGAGCCGTTCTTCGCCTTCACGGCGTCCCCGGTCATGTCGACGGCGAGCACCTTGCTGCCCTGGAGTCGAAACATCGCCACGGTGCGAAGGTAACCGCAGGAGCGCCGTCGCGGACAGGGCCTGTGGGTGGAGAACGACCCTGACCTGCCCCCTAAGGGCAGATCCGGCGCGGAGCTGAGGCGTGTCGCGGGGTGACGAGGGGCCGTCGGCCGGCTGCCGCGTCGTCGTGGCCGGTCGCGCCCCGCGGCGGAGCCGCTGACGAATGCGGCCCCGCGCCCCTTCAAGGCGCTACCCACCCCCGCTCTTGGTCGGCTCAGCCGTTTGCCACAATGGGGGAACGTTTGTGCTCGCGTTCACAAACTGTGGACGTCTCCCTCACCGAAGGTGACCTGTGGACATCAAGACCGCCACCGCCCTCCGCCGCCTCCGCCTGGTGTCGGCCCCCGAGGCCGTGTCCTTCCTCCTGCTGCTCCTCTGCTCGGTACTGAAGCGGACCACGGACTTCAACGCGGTGCCCGTGATGGGCATGGTCCACGGAGTCCTCTTCATCCTGTACGTGCTCTTCTGGGCCGACGCCTGGAACCGCACCAAGTGGGGCGCGAAGACGGCCCTCTTCTACTTCGTCCTCTCCGTGCTGCCCACCGGCGGCTTCTTCGCCGAGCGCAAGCTCAGGCGCGAGGCCGAGGACGCGGTCATCGCCTCCCGTGCCCGCCAGGAAGGGGTCGTGAAGGCATGATCGTCGCCTTTTCCGTGACGCCGCTGGGCGTCGGCGAGGACGTGGGGGAGTACGTCGCCGACGCCGTCCGCGTGGTCCGCGAGTCGGGCCTGCCCAACCACACGGACGCGATGTTCACGTCCGTCGAGGGCGACTGGGACGAGGTCATGGACGTCGTCAGGCGCGCCGTCGCCGCGGTCGAGGCCCGCGCCCCGCGCGTCTCCGTGGTCTTCAAGGCGGACATCCGCCCCGGGGTGACGGACGGCCTCACGTCCAAGGTGGAGACGGTCGAGCGGCACCTGGCGCGGTAGCCGGCACCTCATCGGTCCAGCGCCGCGCACAACCGGGCCACGACCCCCGGATCCGGCACCCGGCCCAGCGAGACGACGACCTGGTCGCTCGCGAACTCCCGCTGGGCGGCGGTCACCGTCGGATCGACGGCGCACTCGGCCTGCACCCTGACGTAGTTCAGCGCGGTCGCGAAGAGCATCGAGAACGACTGCGGACCCTGTACGACGGCGAAACCCCCGGCCCGCCGATAGGCCCGTGCCACCCGCACGCCCGCCTCGACGTCCCCCTCGTTCCCGCCCGACCACACGAACAGGGCGCGGGCCAACTCCCGTTCCGCGGAAGCGGATCCGGCGTTGTCCCAGTCGAGGAGGACGGGGCCGGCCGGGCCCGCCAGGACGTTCTGGGGCTGTAGGTCGAGGTGGGACGTCACCAGGTCGCCGGGGCCGGACGGGGTCACCCAGTGCGCCAACTCCCGTGCGGAGGTGGCGATGAACCGGCCCAGCGCGTCCGCCCACGGCAGCCCGGCCCGCCGTACCTTCGCGCGCAGCTCCTGCCATTCGGCGTCCTCCGGGCACCGCTCGTACCAGGAGGACGGCATCGCGCTCTCGCCCTCACCCGCCCTGTGCAGCAGCGCCATGGTCCGCCCGAACCAGTCGAGGACGTCCGGGTCGGACGCGTCGGCGCGGGTGCCGTCGATCCAGTCGTACAGCTTGACGTGGGAGCCCTCCGAAGGCGGCGGGAGGTGCGAGACGTACGCCCCCCGCCGATTGGGCATGAGCCGCGGCGACGCGATGCCCAGGCGCTCCGAGGCCAGCCGTAACGCGGCCTCACGGCGGATCTGTTCCTCGTCGCAGCCGAAGAGGAGTTCCTTGACCGCCCAGGACGAGCCGCCGCCGGACAGCTTCCAGATCTGGCCCAGCGCGCCCCGGGTGACCGGTGTCATCGTCCACGGTCCGGCGCCGAGCGCGTAGGTCTCCGCGATGAGATCGGCGGTGTCGTGCATGCGGGTGCCTCCGGGATGCCGCTGGGGATCATGACCAGCGGCATTCTTCCCGAGCCGCCCGTCACCCCCGGCCCGCGTCCCGTTCCGCCGCCGGAGGCAACCCTCCACCCACCTGGACGCACCCAGTTCGACACGCCCTCAATTCTCCACTTGTGTGTGGTTATCGGTCCGGTCGATCTTCGGAACCCAGCGGTTCCGGCGGTCCCCGGGCGTCGATCACTCCTCAATCATCGGAGGGCGCTGTGCGGCCGGAGGGCTACGACTACGACACCTACAGCCGGCTGGCCGGACCGCTCACGGAGCCGTCCGGTGCGTCGTACCAGGTGCAGTACACCTCGCTCCTCTCGCGCGAGCCCCACCGAATACGCGCCGTCCTCCTGATGAGCCTCGCCCCGGTGCTCACCGCCGCCCTGCTCGTCTACCTCGTCTGGCCCACCCACTGGGTGGAGCGCGAGGGCGGTCAGGAGTGGATGGTCGGGCTCGACATCACGATGCTGATAGCCATCGGGCTCATCGAGCTGTTCATGGTCGTCAACGTCGCCTCCGTCGCCCACGCCACCCTGGTCGCCCGTGACCCGATCCCGGTCGTCCCCGAGGACGGCACCCGCGTCGCCTTCCTCACGACGTACGTCCCGGGCAAGGAGCCGCTGTCCATGGTCCGCGCCACCCTCGAAGGCGCGGTCGACGTCACCCACACCGGGCCGCTCGACATCTGGCTCCTCGACGAAGGTGACGACGAGCAGGCCAGGGCCCTGTGCGCCGAGTTGGGCGTCCGGCACTTCACCCGGCACGGTGTCCCGGAGTGGAACCGGACCAAGGGTGTCCACAAGGCCCGTACGAAGCACGGGAATTACAACGCCTGGATCGCGATGCACGGCGGCGACTACGACTTCTTCGCCTCCGTCGACACCGACCACGTCCCGCTCCCCAACTTCCTTGAGCGGATGATGGGTTACTTCCGAGACCCGGATGTCGCCTTCGTCGTGGGACCGCAGGTGTACGGGAACTACCACAACCCCGTCACCAAGGCCGCCGAGTCGCAGCAGTTCCTCTTCCACGCCCTGATCCAGCGCGCCGGCAACCGCTACCGCGCCCCCATGTTCGTCGGCACCAACAACGTCGTACGGATCGCGGCCGTCAGACAGATCGGCGGGCTGTACGACTCCATCACCGAGGACATGGCCACCGGCTTCGAACTCCACCGGCACCGCAACCCGTTGACCCGCACGCACTGGCGCTCCGTCTACACCCCGGACGTGCTCGCGGTGGGGGAGGGGCCGGCCTCCTGGACCGACTTCTTCACGCAGCAGATGCGGTGGTCGCGGGGCACGTACGAGACGCTGATCAAGCAGTACTGGAAGGCGCCGTTCACGATGCCTCCGGGGCGGCTGTTCTCGTACACGCTGATGCTCGTCTACTACCCGATGACGGCCGTCAACTGGCTGCTGGGCATCCTGAGTTGCTTCCTGTTCCTGTGGTTCGGGGCCTCCGGTACGCAGGTCGCCGCGTCCGTGTGGCTGATGCTCTACAGCGATGCCGCCGCGCTCCAGATCGGGCTGTATCTGTGGAACCGGCGGCACAACGTCTCGCCGCACGAGCCCGAGGGGTCCGGCGGTCTCGCCGGCATGGCGATGTCCGCGCTCTCCGCGCCGATCTATCTGAAGTCCTTCGGTGAGGCCTTGATCCGGCGGCCCAGCCGGTTCGTCGTCACTCCCAAGGGCGGGGACGCCAGCCCCGACCGGGTGATGACCTTCCGTATCCACCTCTTCTGGGCGATCCTCCTGGCCACCTCGCTGGCCGCCTCGGTCGTCCTCGACCACACCCACGCGGCCATGCGCACCTGGGCGGTCCTCGCCATGGTCATCTCCCTCGCGCCGCTGGGGGTTTGGGCCGGCTCGCTGGTCAGGGAGCGCCTGGAGCGGCGGTCGTTGCTCGGCGGCGCGCGCACCGTGGACACCGCCGAGCCCGCGCTCGCCACCACCGGGGCCGGTCCGTCCGTCTCCGGCACCACGACAGGGGGCAACTAGTCCATGGCCTTCCAGGCGTCCCAGAAAACCAGGAAGACCGTCCTCGGTATCGGCGGCATCGCGGTCCTGGCGGGTCTCAACGCCCCGGCCGCCTTCGAGTTCGCGGGCGAGCAGTACCACGACTACAAGATCACGCGGCCCGGGTACATGGCCAAGTACGGCTCCTGGGACCAGATCGACATCCCGGAGGAGTACCGCACCAACGCCATCCACGCCTCGCTCCTGCACACCGGCAAGGTGCTGATCGTCGCCGGGTCGGGCAACGAGCAGAAGAAGTTCAACGCCGGGTCCTTCGACACCGTCCTGTGGGATCCGAAGGCCAACACCTTCAAGAAGATCCCGACCCCGGTCGACTTCTTCTGCGGCGGACACAGCCAACTCCCCAGCGGCAACCTGCTGGTGGCCGGCGGCACCGCCCGCTACGAGCTCCTCGACGGCGAGGTCAAACGGGCCGGCGGCGGCATGCGCGTCAAGAACGAGAACCCCAACAAGGCGATGTTCCTCAAGAAGGGCACCGTCTTCCGCTCCCCGGCCGGCGTCGACTACGTCACCAGGTTCGACGTCACCGTCCCCAAGGCCAAGCGCGAGTTCAAGGTGACGTACAACGCCCGAGGCGCGATGCAGCCCTGGCAGACCAAGGTCACCGCGAGCGAGGTCCGCGTCTTCGTCGAGGCCACCGAGCCGGGCCCGATGTCGGTCACCGAGAAGCAGGCCCAGTACGACATCGTCGGCCTCAAGGGCATCGACGCGAACAACACGTACGGCCTCTCCGAGAAGATCACCCTCGACAAGCAGGACTACCAAGGCATCCGCGCCGCCTACGAGTTCGACCCCAGGGCCGAGCGTTACGTCGCCGTCGACCCGATGGACAAGGCCCGTTGGTATCCGACCCTCGTCGGTCTCGACGACGGCCGTGTCCTCGCGGTCTCCGGGCTCGACGACGTCGGCGTCATCGACCAGGGCGACAACGAGATCTACGACCCCAGGACCAAGAAGTGGACCCCGGGCCCCAAGCGCTACTTCCCCACCTACCCGGCCCTGTTCCTCACCAAGGGCGGCAAGCTCTTCTACCCGGCCTCCAACGCCGGTTACGGGCCCGCCAACAAGGGCCGCGAGCCCGGCCTCTGGGACCTGAAGACCAACAAGTTCACCAAGGTGGCGGGCCTGCGCGACCCCGACGAGACCGAGACCTCGTCCTCGCTCCTCCTGCCGCCCGCGCAGGATCAGAAGGTGATGATCCTCGGCGGCGGAGGCGTCGGCGAGTCCAAGAAGTCGACCCCGCGCACCGCCGTCGTCGACCTCAAACAGGACAGCCCCGTCTTCAAGGACGGCCCCAACCTCCCCCAGGGCACCCGGTACTTGAACAGCGTGATCATGCCGGACGACTCGGTCTTCACCACCAACGGCTCCGAGGACTACCGCGGCCGCAGCGCCAGCAACATCTTCAAGGCACAGTTCTACGACCCGAAGGGCAACGCCTTCCGCGAGGCGGCGGCACCCGTGGTCGGCCGCAACTACCACTCCGAGGCACTGCTGTTGCCCGACGGCCGGGTCGTCACCTTCGGCTCCGACCCGCTCTTCGACGACCAGGCCAACACCAAACTCGGCCACTTCGAGCAGCGCATGGAGATCTTCACCCCGCCGGCGCTGCACAAGAACGGCGCCAACAGGCCCGTACTTCAGGACGGTCCCGAGACCCTCGACCGGCACCGCCGCGCGACCTTCCGCACCGACCACCCCGAACGTGTCGTCAAGGCCCGTCTGATGCGCCCGAGTTCGGTCACGCACACGACGGACGTCGAGCAGCGCTCCATCGAGCTGGGCCTGGTCAAGGACGGCAGGTCGGTGACGGTGGACGTCCCGAACGACCGGGCGCTGGTGCCGCCCGGCTGGTACATGCTGTTCGTGACGGACGCGCAGGGCACGCCGTCGGAGGCCAAGTGGATCCAGGTGCGGTGAAGTCGGTGAACTGCCCTGCTACGCCTTGGAGTTGCGCGCCAGCTCCAGGGCGTACTCCGGCCACCACTGCCCGGCGTCGGGTCCGCCTTCACAGGCGCCGTCCGAGGACCCGGGCCGCTTGATCCACAGATAGGCGTCCAGGGCGGGCTCGCCGGTGTCGGTGGTCGGCCGGGTGCCCAGGCCCCGGCCCGGCGGATTGCACCAGGCGCCGGGCAGCGGCCCGTTGCCGTTGCGGCTGGTGTCGACGACGAAGTGCTTGCCGCCGAGGTCCCGCGACAGCTGGACGCCGTACTTCTTCGTCACCGCGTCCGTCTGGAAGTTGGACACGTTGAGGGAGAACCCGTCGGCCTCCTCGACACCGGCCCGCTTCAACGGCTCCACGAGCTTCCAAGGGTCCTGGATCCAGGCCGGGTTGCCCGCGTCGACGTACACCTTCGTACCGGACTGCTGCTTCAGCCGGACGACCGCCTCGCTCAGCAACTGCTCCCGCTCGCCCTGGTATTCGCCGGGCGTGCACCCGTCCACCATGTGCGCGACGGCATCGGGCTCCAGCACGACCAGCGCGTTCGCGCTCCCCAGCGCCTCGGCGAACTTCCCGATCCAGGCCCGGTAGGCGTCCGCGTCCGCCGCCCCGCCCGCCGAGTGCTGACCGCAGTCCCGGTGCGGGATGTCGTACGCCACGAAGAGCGCCGTACGCCCCTCCTGACGCGCGGACGCCGTCGCCGCCCTGATCACCGGGCCGGGGTCGATCTCGCCGGCCGGCCACAGCGCGGTCGGCTCGTCGGCGATCCGCTTGAGCAGCGCGGCGTCCTGCTTGCGCCCCTCCCGCTCCCACATCTGGATCTGTTCGGCCGCCGGGCTCGCCGGGTCGACCCAGAAGGACATGGCACGTGCCGGGTCCTTGGACCGGGCAGCGGCTACGGAGGCCTCGTCGACGTCGGACGCGGACGAACAGCCCGCCGCGAGCCCGAGCAGCGCGAGTGCCGCGAAGGTGTGGGTCAGCCGGGACATGCTGCTCCCTTGCGCGAGAGGGACGTTCGGTGACGATTCGTCAGCAATTGTGGACGATGCGTCACCGTGCCGGGCCCTGGCGCGCCGGTCGGCCGGTGCCCGAGGTCGGCGCGTGCGCTCAGCCGCCGCCCGAGGCCGGCGCGATCCCCAGCGGCGTCCGCTCGTAGAGCACCTGATGGCCGTAGCGCCGAGAAGTGAGCAGCCCCGCGTCGCACAGCACCGCCAGATGCGCGGACACGGACGAGGGCGCGAGGCCCAGGCGGTGGGCGAGGGCGGTCGTGGATCCCGGCTGCGCCCCGCCACCCGGGAGCGGATCGCCCTGTCACTGGTCTGCTGCATGCCGCTGCCGTACGCCGGTTACGCCCTGCGCCCGGGTCTGACGGTCTCTCTGCTGCTGCTCGTGGTGTCCGGTGCCGGGTCCGCGTACACGCTGGGACTCGACCAGCGGTTCGTCCGGGCCGTGCCGCCGGAACTGCGCGGCCGGGCCATGACCCTGCTCACCGCCGGGCTGATGACGATCCAGGGCGTCGGCATGGCCCTGGCCGGTGTGGCCGCCGAGTTCGCCGGGGTGCGCGGGGCGGTCGTGGGCGCGGGGGTGCTCGGCACGGTGTGCTGCGCCCTCCTCGCCGCGGAAGCCCGCCGGACCGAAAGGCGAGACGGGGCTGACCACGATGTGACCGGCCGGTAAGGTCTGGTGCCGTGCCGAAGCCCCTCAGTCTCCCTTTCGACCCCATCGCCCGCGCCGACGAACACTGGAAACAGCGCTGGGGAAACGTGCCGTCCATGGCCGCCATCACCTCGATCATGCGGGCACAGCAGATCCTGCTCGCCGAGGTCGACGCGGTCGTGAAGCCGTACGGACTGACCTTCGCGCGCTACGAGGCGCTGGTGCTGCTCACCTTCTCCAAGGCGGGTGAGCTGCCGATGTCCAAGATCGGCGAGCGGCTCATGGTGCATCCCACGTCCGTCACGAACACCGTCGACCGGCTGGTCAGATCCGGTCTCGTCGACAAGCGCCCCAACCCCGCCGACGGCCGCGGCACCCTCGCCTCCATCACCGACAAGGGCCGCGAGGTCTGCGACGCGGCCACCCGCGACCTGATGGAGATGGACTTCGGGCTCGGGGCCTACGACGCGGAGGAGTGCGCCGAGATCTTCGCGATGCTGCGCCCGCTGAGGGTCGCCGCCGCGGACTTCGACGAGGACTGACATCCCGGGCAGAGGACGAGGAGCATCCCGGGGAAAGATCGCCCGGAACCGGTCGTTACGCTCGTCCTCATGAAAAAGAGCGTGCTGACCCGCTACCGCGTCATGGCCTACGTCACGGGTGTCCTGCTGGTCCTGCTGTGCTTCAGCATGATCGCCAAGTACCTGCTCAAGATCGACGGCGCCGGGAGCTTCACCGAGGTCGTCGCCATCGCGCACGGCTGGCTGTACGTCGTCTACCTGCTCTTCGCGTTCGACCTGGGCTCCAAGGCGAAGTGGCCGGTCGGCAAGCAGCTCTGGGTGCTGCTGGCGGGCACGATCCCGACGGCCGCCTTCTTCGTGGAGCGGAAGATCAGCCACGAGCTGGAGTCGAAGATCGTGGACCCCGCTCCGGTCGCCGCCAAGGTGTAACCCCCACCGCCGTACGAGTCGCGTACGGCGGTTGCCCATCGACATTTACTAGGACGTCCTAGTAAATTTGGGAGCATGGACGCTGACGCCATCGCAGAGGGCCGCCGACGCTGGCAGGCCCGGTTCGACGCCGCACGTACGCGTGAGGCCGCCTTCACCACGCTCTCCGGGGACCCGGTCGAGCCGGTGTACGGGCCTCGCCCCGGGGACAGGTACGACGGCTTCGAGCGGATCGGGTGGCCGGGGGAGTACCCCTACACGCGCGGGCTGTACGCGACGGGCTACCGGGGGCGGACGTGGACCATCCGGCAGTTCGCCGGGTTCGGCAACGCCGAGCAGACCAACGAGCGGTACAAGAAGATCCTGGCCAATGGTGGTGGTGGGCTGTCCGTGGCCTTCGACATGCCCACCCTCATGGGACGGGACTCCGACGATCCCCGCTCGCTCGGCGAGGTCGGGCACTGCGGGGTGGCCATCGACTCCGCCGCCGACATGGAGGTCCTGTTCAAGGACATCCCCCTGGGTGACGTCACGACATCGATGACGATCAGCGGACCGGCCGTCCCGGTCTTCTGCATGTACCTGGTGGCGGCCGAGCGACAGGGCATCGACCCCGCCGTCCTCAACGGCACGCTCCAGACGGACATCTTCAAGGAGTACATCGCCCAGAAGGAGTGGCTCTTCCAGCCCGAGCCGCATCTGCGCCTCATCGGCGACCTCATGGAGTACTGCGCGACGGGCATCCCCGCCTACAAGCCGCTGTCCGTCTCCGGCTACCACATCCGCGAGGCCGGCTCCACGGCCGCGCAGGAGCTGGCGTACACGCTCGCCGACGGCTTCGGGTACGTCGAACTCGGCCTGTCACGCGGCCTGGACGTGGACGTGTTCGCGCCCGGCCTGTCCTTCTTCTTCGACGCGCACGTCGACTTCTTCGAGGAGATCGCCAAGTTCCGCGCGGCGCGCCGGATTTGGGCCCGCTGGATGCGGGACGTCTACGGCGCGCAGTCCGAGAAGGCGCAGTGGCTGCGCTTCCACACCCAGACCGCCGGCGTCTCGCTGACCGCGCAGCAGCCGTACAACAACGTGGTCCGTACGGCAGTCGAGGCCCTCGCCGCGGTACTCGGCGGGACCAACTCGCTGCACACCAACGCCCTGGACGAGACCCTCGCGCTGCCCAGTGAGCAGGCCGCGGAGATCGCGCTGCGTACGCAGCAGGTGCTGATGGAGGAGACCGGGGTCGCCAACGTGGCGGATCCGCTGGGCGGTTCGTGGTACGTCGAGCAGCTCACCGACCGGATCGAGGCGGACGCCGAGAAGATCTTCGAGCAGATCAGGGAGCGGGGGCTGCGGGCCCACCCCGACGGGCGGCACCCGATCGGGCCGATCACCTCCGGCATCCTGCGCGGGATCGAGGACGGCTGGTTCACCGGCGAGATCGCCGAGGCCGCCTTCCAGTACCAGCGGTCCGTGGAGAAGGGCGACAAGCGGGTCGTGGGTGTGAACGTGCATCACGGGTCCGTCACCGGGGACCTGGAGATCCTGCGGGTCAGCCACGAGGTGGAGCGGGACCAGGTGCGGGAGCTGGGCGCGCGGAAGACCGGGCGGGACGAGGCGGCCGTAGCGGCGGCGCTGGACGCGATGCTCGCGGCGGCGCGGGACGGGTCGAACATGATCGGGCCGATGCTGGACGCGGCGCGGGCGGAGGCGACACTGGGGGAGATCTGCGGGGTGCTGCGGGACGAGTGGGGGGTCTACACGGAGCCCGCCGGCTTTTAGTGAGGGGGCGCCTGAGCGGCGCTCAGCGAGGTCAGGCCCAGCAGCAGGACCTGGGTGAAGCTGCGGACCCAGTCCTCGTCGGCCGGTTCCGCGCTCACCAGGGTGCGGTGCACGACCGCGCCCGCCACCACGTCGAAGACCAGGTCGGCCGTGCGCGCGGCTTCCTCCGGGTCCGTCTCCGGGGGCAGTTCGCCGCGCGCCTGGGCGCGTGCCCTGCCCTCCACGACCAGGCACTTCTGCCGGTCGACGATCGACTCGCGGATGCGTTCGCGCAGGGCGTCGTCGCGGACGGACTCGGCGACCACCGCCATCAGTCCGCTCTTGGCCTCCGGGCGGGCCAGGATCGCCGCGAACTGGAGGACCACGCCCTCGATGTCGGCGGCCAGCGTGCCCCGGTCGGGGAGGTGGAGCTCGTCGAAGAGCTCCGCCACCGCGTCGACGACGAGTTCGTTCTTGCCCGCCCAGCGGCGGTAGAGGGTCGTTTTCGCCACCCCCGCGCGCGTCGCGACGTCCCCCAACGTGAGCTTGGACCAGCCGAGTTCGACCAGGGCCTCCCGGGTGGCCGCGAGGATCGCGGTGTCCGCGGCGGTGCTGCGGGGGCGTCCCGCCGCGCGGGGGACGGGAGTGCGGCTCTGCATCCCCTGACCATAACCGCCGGTTCCTGTGGTGCAGTGAGGGAGATCACCGGGTATCCGTATCCGGGAGACACCCGGCACCATTACGCTACGACTCGTAGCGAAACCACGGGCGTGGGGTGGGGACCCGACGCCGAACAGGACTTGACGGACCGGCTTTCACAACGCTTTTCATTCACGCGCGCGGACGGGGGAGGATGGACGCATGCAGCCACGGAACATGTCCATGAGCGGAGTCGTCGACCTCGCCGCGGTGAAGGCGGCCCAGGAGGCCAAGGTCAAGGCGGAGCAGGCGCGCGCCGAGACCGCCAGGCAGGGCGGCGGCGGGGCCGTCTCCCCGGCCGACCTGGTGATCGACGTAGATGAGGCGGGGTTCGAGAGCGAGGTCCTGCAGCGGTCCACCGAGGTCCCGGTCGTCATCGACTTCTGGGCCGAGTGGTGCGAGCCGTGCAAGCAGCTGAGCCCGCTCCTGGAGCGGCTCGCGCTCGATTACAACGGGCGCTTCGTCCTTGCCAAGATCGACGTCGACGCCAATCAGATGCTGATGCAGCAGTTCGGGGTGCAGGGCATCCCGGCCGTTTTCGCGGTGGTCGCCGGCCAGGCGCTGCCGCTCTTCCAGGGGGCCGCGGGCGAGCAGCAGATCCGCCAGACTCTCGACCAGTTGATCCAGGTCGCCGAGCAGCGCTTCGGTCTCACCGGACTTGAGGTCGACCCCGACGCCGAGCCGGGCGACCGGCCCGAGGTCGTCGCCGAGGTGCCGGCGGGACCGTACGACGCGCTGCTGGAAGCCGCCGTACAGGCCCTGGACGCGGGGGACTTCGGCGGGGCCGTGCAGGCGTACAAGAACGTGCTGAGCGACGACCCGGGCAACTCCGAGGCCACGCTGGGGCTCGCCCAGGCCGAGTTGCTGCACCGCGTCTCGACGCTCGACCCGCAGCAGGTGCGCACCGAGGCCGCCGAGAAGCCCGGTGACGTGCCGGCGCAGATCGCCGCCGCCGACCTGGACCTGGTGGGCGGGCATGTCGAGGACGCGTTCAGCCGGCTGATCGACACCGTGCGGGCCACGGTGGGTGACGACCGGGACGCCGTACGGCTGCGGCTGCTGGAGCTGTTCGAGGTCGTCGGGGCCGATGACCCGAGGGTGACGGCGGCCCGGCGCGCGTTGGCGCGGGCGCTGTTCTGAGCGGGGTCCGGGGCCGGTTCTGACCAGTCGGTAAACCTCGGGACCTGTGTTGTCGGAGTGAAAGATCTGCCGACTGAGTGTCACTGCGGCCGTGCTTTACCAAATCTTGGTAATCACGGCCGCTGTTACTTGGAGTAAGCCAGGGGTGTTGATCTGTCGGATTCCGTCCATGGATCGAGCGTTTTGTCCTGGCCCACGATGACACCCAGCGTTGTCGACCGATACCGGCGGGTCGTTGTTCGGTTATCCCGCCGTTACTACCCAGTAACGAAGCCCCTTGTGCGGGCGGCGAGAATGCACCACGATCGGCGACGCTCGGTCCATTTCCGTACCCCGACAGCCGGTCGGGGAGACGGGGTTTCCTGGGTCCCCACCGAGTAGAGCCGGAGACAGTGGAGTCGGCTCTTGGGCAGGGGGGTCTTCGCCTGTGGCGGAGCCTGTCCAGCAAGGTTGTGCGTGATGTGCGTCAGGCGCGACCAGTGGTTGTCGCTCGGGGGTGATCGCCGGTGATCGGTGCGCGGTTCGCGCCTCCGAGACGGGCGCTCCCCTTCCCGAGGACGTAGCACTTCTCCCATCCCTGCCCGGCTGAGCCGCCAACTGGGGGCAGTCAGGGCCAGGAGATGTACGTCCGAGAAGGAGGAAATATGGAGTCCCAGGTGCGTGGCGGGACCAGATGGAAGCGCTTCGCTGTGGTCATGGTGCCCAGCGTCGCCGCTACGGCGTGTATAGGTGTGGCCCTCGCGCAGGGTGCTCTCGCCGCGTCGTTCAGCGTGTCGGGTCAGTCGTTCAAGGTGACGGCGGACAAGCTCGTGGGTACGGGCTTCAGCCAGTACGGGGCCATTGACTCGGGGTACAACCTCGACGGCTCGAAGACGGCTCACCCGGTCGCGGTGTCGGCGTTCACCAGCGCCGAGATCACGAACATGTGCCAGTCCGTGGTCACCCCGAACATCCCGCTGCTCGGCTCGGTGAGTCTGACGCTGACGGCGGGCGGCAACGGTACACCGGTCCAGGCCGACAATCTCTACATCGATGTCGACAACCTCACCGCCGACGCGACGTTCGAGAACATGCGGATCGGCGTGGCCGGCAAGGACCTCAAGGGTCCCGGTATCAAGAGCGGAGACGCGGCCAACCCGTTCGGGTTCGGTCAGGACGCCGACAAGGCCACACTGGTCGGCGTGAAGCAGACGGCGTGGGCCACCACTGCCGGAACCTTCAAGCTCAGCGGACTGAAGATGTCGCTGTCCTCGGGTACCCACGAGTGCTACTGAGCACTCGCTGACGGGCGGGGGAGCCGGTGGCTCCCCCGCCCGTCCACCTTCCGCCCGCACCTTCACACGAGGTGCACCTCTCCACCACAGCAACGCCGTACCAGGGAGCTGTTTTCCATGAGCGCCGAGACTCCTGCCGCACCCGGCCAGTTCGCCCGCCGGAAGCTGCAGTTTCGTGCCTGGCGTGGCACGAGGCCGTTCTGGGGCGGTCTGTTCGTCATGCTCGGCGGACTCCCGATCGCCTACTTCCCGTACGCACATCTCCAGGTCGGTCATCTGACGCTGGCGATGGCCACCACCGCGGGCGCCGGGTCTCTGATCATCGGCGTGCTGCTTGTAGTCCTGGGCCTCAGCCTCTGGTACCAGAAGCACGTACGCACTTTCGCGGGTACCGCGGCGATCCTGCTGGCGCTGGTGTCCATCCCCGTGTCCAACCTCGGCGGCTTCCTGATCGGCTTCCTCCTCGCCATGGTCGGCGGGGCGCTGGCCGTGTCCTGGGCGCCGGGCGCACCGCCGGAGCCGCAGGCGGTACAGGAGGACCCGCGGGGAGAGGGCGACGCGCCCGCCGCCGCGCCGTTCGAGGCGGCGCCCCACGAGTCGGCGTCGTACTACGAAGCCACGCCTCAGGAGTCCGAGCCGAACGTACCGGCCGACGAGGCGAGTGAGCCGAACGATCTGTCAGGAACGAGCCCGGTGAGCAACGGGGCGAACGGGAGGCACAGTGCCGGCTGACGAGGTGACCCACGGGACTGATGTGGACGAGTCCCGTGTGAGAACCGGGCCGCGCCACGCGGCACCCAAGAAGCCGCTGTTCACCAGGTTCCACATGCCCGCAGGCAAGGCGATAGCCACGGTGGCGATGCCGACCGCCGTCATCGTCGGGCTGGGTTTCACGTCCTCGCTCGCCCTCGCCGACAACGGTGCGACGACCTCGCCGTCGTCGAAGAGCCTGACGGCCGACGAGTACAAGGACTGTGTCGCCGCCCTCGCCGACTCGACGGCGAGCGCCTCGGCCACGCCGTCCGCGTCGGCGTCCGCGAGCACGTCCTCGGACGCGTCCAAGGACGACGCGACACCGTCGGCCACGGCGACCTCCGGCACGAAGGACTCGGGCAAGACCTCTTCGTCGGATTCGGGTTCCGGCGACACGGCCACGGCCACGCCCACGCCGTCCGCCTCGACGAGCAAGTCGACGGATTCCAGCGGTTCGTCGGGCAGCACCGCCACCGCGACGCCCTCCGCGTCCGCGAGCAGCGGCAGCCTGCTGGACACCATCGGCGACGCCATCACCGGTATCCTCACCGGCGGTTCGTCGAGTTCCGACGCGACGGCGAGCGCCACCCCGACGCCGACCGCGTCCGCCTCGGCGAGCGCCACGAAGGACACGTCCTCGGACGACTCCTCCAGCGCGTCCGGCACCGTCAAGGAGACGACCAAGAAGGCCACCGCCACGGTCGGCGACACCGTGAAGGACACGACCGCCACCGCGACCAAGGCGGCCGAGGACACCACCAAGGCGGACACGGCCACCGCGACGGCCACCGCGAGCCCGTCCGCGAGCGCGAGCACCGACACCTCGGACTGCCCCGTCGCCACGGACGACCTGAGCGGCGTCGACAACAAGGTCCTGCTGCCCGACGACCCCTGGTACCTGGACGCCAGTTCGCTGCTGCTCAAGGGCGCCGACTACAAGGGCATCGTCGAGGTGAAGACGGCCAACGGCACGGTCAAGAAGGTGCTGAAGTACGTCATCTCCGGCGGGACCGACATCGGCGACCTGCACCAGACGGTCGACGACAAGCAGTCCGGCAAGACGTACCACGTGCAGGCGGCCTCCGGCTCGACGTCCACGATCCGCGACGGCGACACGGTGATGTACACGGAGTCCATCTCGGGCAACCTGTTCGGACTGATCCCGATCACGTTCACCCCGGACAACCCGCCGCCGCTGAACATCCCGCTGATCTACTTCACCAAGGTGAAGGTGGTCCAGGCCGGCCAGTTCGGCGGCACGCTGACCATCCCCGGGCTGCACAGCTACCAGAACTGAGCGCCCACACAAGCCCGTTCGGGAGCCGCGCACAAACTGAGGGCGCCCCCTGGTCACAGGGGGCGCCCTCAGCGCCGTACAAGACCCTTTACGCGGGCGTCAGTTGCCCTCTCGCCGCGTGTGTGTCAGGCGACGACGTCGATGTAGTACGAGGGCCCGTAGCTGGTTCCCGACACCGGTGTGACGTACATGCGATAGGTCACGCCTTCGGTGAGGTTGCCGCCCAGCCAGGGGCTGCAGTAGCCGGAGGCATGACCGCGGGTGTCGATGATCCGGTCCATCTTCTTGTCGAAGGGCGGGTAATCGAGAGCGGTCTCGACGCCCCAGCCGTCTGCTTTGGTGTCGCAGGCGCGGATGGCGTCACCGGGGATCGAGCCGTTCGGGTCGGCATTGAACGTTCCGTACCCGGCACCGTTGGCGGCGTCAATGCTGACCGTTCCTGCCCAGGCCTGGCCCTGGAGGGCCGCGACCAGACCGACGGCACACGCACCGGTCGCCAGCGCCCGTGTCACCGTTCTCCGAGTCTTCATGACATCTCCTCCCCCTTGCTGATCAGTGGTCGAGCAGGAGAATGTCATAAGACGATCATCTTGGAAAGTTCTTTACGTTCGGGGAGAACCCCGGAACGCGTCGAGGGCGCCCCCTGTCGGAGGGGCGCCCTCGCTGCCGTACAAGACCCTTTGCGCAGGGGTCAGTTGCCCTCGCCGCCGCCGAGGTGGTGGACGCGGAGCATGTTGGTGGTGCCGGCGACGCCGGGGGGCGAGCCGGCGGTGATGATGACGGTCTCGCCCGGGTTGAAGCGGTTGATCTTGGCGATCTCGCCGTCGACCATGTCGACCATCTCGTCCGTGCTGTTGACGAACGGCACCACGTGCGACTCCACGCCCCAGCTGAGCGTCAGCTGGTTGCGGGTGCCCTCGTCGGTGGTGAAGGCGACGATCGGCTGGGCCGCGCGGTAGCGGGAGAGCCGGCGGGCGGTGTCGCCGGACTGGGTGAAGGCCACCAGGGCCCGGCCGCCGAGGAAGTCGGCGATCTCGCACGCGGCACGCGCGATCGAACCGCCCTGCGTACGCGGCTTCTTGCCCGGCACGAGCGGCTGGAGGCCCTTGCTGAGCAGCTCCTCCTCGGCCGCCTGGACGATCTTCGACATCGTCTGCACGGTCTCGATCGGGTAGGCGCCCACCGACGACTCCGCGGACAGCATGACCGCGTCCGCGCCGTCCAGGATCGCGTTGGCCACGTCGGAGGCCTCGGCGCGCGTGGGGCGGGAGTTGGTGATCATCGACTCCATCATCTGGGTCGCCACGATCACCGGCTTGGCGTTGCGCCGGCACAGCTCCACCAGGCGCTTCTGCACCATCGGGACCTTCTCCAGCGGGTACTCCACGGCGAGGTCGCCGCGGGCCACCATCACCGCGTCGAACGCCGCGACCACGGCCTCCATGTTGGCGACCGCCTGCGGCTTCTCCACCTTGGCGATGACGGGGACCCGGCGGCCCTCCTCGTCCATCACCTTGTGGACGTCGTACACGTCGCTCGCGTCGCGGACGAAGGACAGGGCGACCATGTCGCAGCCCATCCGCAGCGCGAAGCGCAGGTCCTCGACGTCCTTCTCGGACAGCGCGGGCACGTTGACGGCCGCGCCGGGCAGGTTGATGCCCTTGTGGTCGGAGATGACGCCGCCCTCGATGACGATCGTCTTCACGCGCGGGCCCTCGACGCTCAGCACCTTCAGCTCGACGTTGCCGTCGTTGATCAGGATCTGGTCGCCGCGGGAGACGTCACCGGGCAGGCCCTTGTACGTCGTACCGCAGATGGTCTTGTCGCCCGGGACGTCCTCGGTGGTGATGGTGAACTCGTCACCGCGCACCAGCTCGACGGGACCCTCGGCGAAGGTCTCCAGGCGGATCTTCGGGCCCTGCAGGTCGGCGAGGACGCCGATGGCACGGCCGGTCTCCTTGGCCGCGGCACGGACGCGGTCGTACCGGCCCTGGTGCTCGGCGTGGGTGCCGTGGCTGAAATTGAAGCGGGCCACATTCATGCCGGCCTCGATCAGCGACACCAGTTGTTCGTGGGAGTCGACCGCGGGGCCGAGAGTACAGACGATTTTCGAACGGCGCATGGGACGATCCTATCGGTTTGTTTCGCTACGGAATATTCCGTCTGGCGGAAGATACAAATGGGCGGGCATGCGCTCAGGCGTGTTCCGCCGTGTAATTGCTCAGCTGTTCTTTCCGACCAGTGCGTAGGTCTGTGTGGCGATCTCCAATTCCTCGTCCGTCGGCACCACCGCGACCGCGACCCGCGCGGACGCCGGCGAGATCAGCCGCGGCTCCTCACTCCGTACGGCGTTCAGCCCGCCGTCGACCTCGAGCCCCAGCAGCTCCAGGCCCGCCACGGCGGCCTCCCGCACGGCGCTCGCGTTCTCCCCGACCCCCGCCGTGAAGGCGACCGCGTCCACCCGGCCGAGTACCGCGCAGTAGGCACCGATGTACTTCTTCAAACGGTGAATGTAGATGTCGAAGGCGAGTTCCGCCCGTTCGTCGCCCTCGTCGATCCGGCGCCGGATCTCGCGCATGTCGTTGTCCCCGCACAACCCGATCAGACCGCTCTTCTTGTTGAGAAGAGTGTCGATCTCATCGGTGGACATTTCGCCAACACGCATCAAATGGAAGATGACGGCCGGATCCAGGTCTCCGGACCGGGTCCCCATCACCAGCCCCTCCAACGGCGTCAGCCCCATGGAGGTGTCCACACACCGGCCGCCTCGCACGGCCGAGGCGGACGCCCCGTTCCCGAGGTGCAGCACGATCACGTTGACGTCCTCGGGCGCCTTGCCCAGCAGCTTCGCCGTCGCCCGCGACACATACGCGTGCGAGGTCCCGTGGAACCCGTACCGCCGGATCCGGTACGCGTCGGCCGTCGCCACGTCGATCGCGTAGCGCGCGGCCGACTCCGGCATCGTCGTGTGGAACGCCGTGTCGAACACGGCCACCTGCGGCAGATCGGGCCGCAACGCCCTCGCGGTACGGATCCCGACGAGGTTCGCCGGATTGTGCAGCGGCGCCACGGGGATCAGCCGCTCGATCTCGGCGAGCACGGCGTCGTCGACGACGGTCGGCGCGGTGAAGGTCATCCCGCCGTGCACGACCCGATGCCCGATGGCGGCCAGTTCGGGGGAGTCCAACCCGAGCCCGTCCTTGGCCAGTTCCTCCGCTACGGCCTTCAGGGCGGCCTCGTGGTCGGGGATCGGGCCGGTCCACTCACGGGTGGCGCCCGTATCGAGGTGGGTGTGCCGGAAACGGGAGGTCTCCTCGCCGATCCGCTCGACGAGTCCGACGGCGAGGCGGGTGCTGTCCGCCATGTCGAGGAGCTGGTATTTCACCGACGAGGAGCCGGAGTTGAGGACGAGGACGCGGGTCGCGCTCACTGGGGGTTTGCCTTCTTGGTCGGGTTCTGTGCCTGGATCGCGGTGATGGCGACCGTGTTGACGATGTCCGAGACGAGGGCGCCCCGGGACAGGTCGTTGACCGGCTTGCGCAGCCCCTGCAACACGGGTCCGACGGCGATCGCGCCGGCCGAACGCTGCACGGCCTTGTAGGTGTTGTTGCCGGTGTTGAGGTCCGGGAAGATCAACACGCTTGCCTGGCCCGCGACTTCGGACTCGGGCAACTTGGTGGCGGCGACGGTGGGTTCGACGGCGGCGTCGTACTGGATGGGCCCCTCGATCCGCAGGTCGGGCCGCCGCAACCGGACCAGTTCGGTCGCCTCGCGTACCTTGTCGACGTCGATGCCCGTGCCGGACGTACCGGTGGAGTACGACAGCATCGCGATCCGGGCCGCGACGCCGAACTGCTCGGCGGTGGCGGCCGACTGGATGGCGATGTCGGCCAACTGCTCGGCGTTCGGGTCGGGGTTGACCGCGCAGTCGCCGTAGACGAGCACCTTGTCGGCGAGGCACATGAAGAAGACGGACGAGACGATGCCGGCGTCCGGCTTCGTCTTGATGATTTCGAAGGCGGGCCGGATGGTCGCGGCCGTGGAGTGCACGGCGCCCGAGACCATGCCGTCGGCGAGGCCCTCCTGCACCATCAGCGTCCCGAAGTAGTTCACGTCGGCGACGACGTCGTAGGCCAGCTCGACGGTCACGCCCTTGTGGGCGCGCAGTTCGGCGTACTTCTCGGCGAAGCGGTCGCGGAGTTCGGAGGTGTGCGGGTCGAGCAGCTGGGCGGCGCTGAGGTCGATGCCGAGGTCGGCGGCCTTCTTGCGGATCTGGTCCTCGGGTCCGAGCAGGGTCAGCTCGCAGACGCCCCGGCGCAGCAGCACCTCGGCGGCGTGCAGGACGCGGGGCTCGGTGCCCTCGGGGAGGACGATGCGGCGCTTGTCGGAGCGGGCCCGCTCCAGGAGCGTGTGCTCGAACATCATGGGGGTGAGGCGGTTGCTGCTGGGCGCCGAGACCCGCTTGAGCAGGTCGCCCGTGTCGACGTACCGCTCGAAGAGGCCGAGCGCGGTCTCCGCCTTGCGCGGGGTCGCCGCGTTCAACTTCCCTTCCAGGGAGAAGAGTTCGGCGGCGGTGGGGAAAGAGGTCCCGGTCACGGAGACCACCGGGGTGCCCGGCGCGAGGCGGGCGGCGAGGGTGAGGATCGTGTCGCTCGGCACCTCGTTCAGGGTGAGCAGGACGCCGGCTATCGGCGGGGTGCCGGCGCTGTGCGCGGCGAGCGCCCCGATGACGAGGTCGGCGCGGTCGCCCGGGGTGACGACGAGCGCGCCCGGGGTCAGCGCCTTGAGGAAGTTGGGCAGCATCGCCCCGCCGAACACGAAGTCCAGCGCGTCCCGCGCGAGCCCCGAGTCGTCCCCGAGCAGCACCCGGCCGCCGAGGGCGTGGGTGATCTGCGCGACGGTCGGCGCGGAGAGCGCGGGCTCGTCCGGTACGACGTAACAGGGCACCGGCAGCCGGGTGGTGAGGCGCTGGGCGATCCCCTCCCGGTCCTCGCGGGCGACCCGGTTGGTGACCATGGCGAGGACGTCGCAGCCGAGTCCGTCGTAGGCGCGATAGGCGTTCCGCGTCTCCGCGAGCACGGACTCCGCGGTCTGCTTGCGTCCGCCGACGACCGGGATCACGGACGCGCCGAACTCGTTCGCGAGGCGGGCGTTGAGGGCCAGCTCGTCCGGGAACTGGGTGTCCGCGAAGTCGGTGCCGAGGACGAGGACGACGTCGTAGTCGCGGGCGACGAGATGGAACCGCTCGACGAGCGTCGAGACCAGTTCGTCGGTCCCCTGCTCGGCCTGGAGGGCGGACGCCTCGTGGTAGTCCATGCCGTAGACGGTCGCCGGGTCCTGGGACAGCCGGTAGCGCGCACGCAGCAGCTCGAAGAGGCGGTCGGGGCCGTCGTGGACGAGGGGACGGAACACCCCCACCCGGTCGACCTGCCGGGTCAGGAGTTCCATGACCCCCAGCTCGACGACCTGACGGCCGTCGCCGCGGTCGATCCCGGTCACGTACACGCTGCGGGTCACGCGTGCTACCTCGCTTCGGTTCGGTGGTCGTTTCGGTGGTCGTTTCGGTGGTCATAAAAATCGCCCACCGGGGTGAGCGGAAGCCTCTTGACAATACCTCCGGGGGTGGTTAAGGCGCCCTTCGGTCCGACGGGAGCGGCGTCGCCCCGGGCGACGTGAAACAATCGGAGCCGGCTCACCGGTCTCAACAGCGAGCAGGAGACACAGCACGATGCGCATCGGAGTTCTCACCGCAGGCGGCGACTGCCCCGGCCTGAACGCCGTGATCCGATCGGTCGTGCACCGAGCGGTCGACAACTACGGCGACGAGGTCATCGGCTTCGAGGACGGCTACGCGGGACTGCTCGACGGTCACTACCGCACCCTCGACCTCGACGCGGTCAGCGGCATCCTCGCCCGCGGCGGCACGATCCTCGGCTCCTCACGACTGGAGCGGGACCGGCTGCGGCAGGCGTGCGAGGACGCGCTGGACATCGCGCGGGACTTCGGGATCGACGCGCTGATCCCGATCGGCGGCGAGGGCACGCTGACGGCGGCGCGCATGCTGTCGGACGCGGGCCTCCCGGTGGTCGGCGTCCCGAAGACCATCGACAACGACATCTCGTCGACCGACCGCACCTTCGGCTTCGACACGGCGGTCGGGGTCGCGACGGAGGCGATGGACCGCCTGAAGACGACGGCGGAGTCCCACCAGCGGGTGATGGTCGTCGAGGTCATGGGCCGGCACGCGGGCTGGATCGCGCTGGAGTCCGGGATGGCGGCGGGCGCGCACGGCATCTGCCTGCCGGAACGCCCCTTCGACCCGGCCGACTTGGTCAAGATGGTCGAGGAACGCTTCGCCCGCGGCAAGAAGTTCGCCGTCGTGTGCGTGGCCGAGGGCGCGCACCCCGCCGAGGGTTCCATGGACTACGGCAAGGGCGAGATCGACCAGTTCGGCCACGAGCGCTTCCAGGGCATCGGCACGGCGCTGGCCTACGAGTTGGAGCGCCGCCTGGGCAAGGAGGCCAAGCCGGTCATCCTCGGCCACATCCAGCGGGGTGGCGTACCCACCGCGTACGACCGGGTGTTGGCGACGCGCTTCGGCTGGCACGCGGTGGAGGCGGCGCACCGGGGGGAGTTCGGGCGGATGACGGCGCTGCGGGGGACGGACGTGGTGATGGTGCCGTTGGCGGAGGCGGTCACCGAGTTGAAGACGGTGCCGAAGGACCGGATGGACGAGGCGGAGTCGGTCTTCTAGCCGTCTTTGTTCTTCCAGCCGTCCTTCTTTGCACGTGGTGCGCTGGGCTTGGGCTTGGGCTTGGGTTTTGGTGCGGGGTGCTCAGTACGTACTCCTCTCGACCATGGACCAGAAGCGGCTGATGATCTGGTCGAGGAAGTCGCGGCCGGCCTCGTTCGCGTCGACGGCCGCGTTGCCGCCGCTCCAGCTGAGCGTGGCGACCATCTGCGCCTGGTAGTCCTCGTGCAACTCCTGGAGGGCGTCCTCCAGGAGACGCCGGTCCAGCGGCACCATCTTGCCGATCGGCCGGACGTATCCCTGCCAGCGTGTGGTCATGGCGCCGCGCAGCAGTTCCGCGAGCTTGGCGTCGCGTCCGGTGACGCTGATGAAGTCGGGCAGCGAGAGGTCGAGCAGATCGGCGAGCGCGGAGGACTGGCGCTCGGTGCCGCGCCACTCGTCGTGCTCCTCCATCCGCAGATACGCGAGGAGTTCGAGCCCGACGGCACGGGCGACGTCCTCCGGCGCGAGGCCGTGCGCGAGGCGGTGCTCACGCAGCGTGCGTGGCCTGCCGATGAGTTCACCCGCCGAACACCACAACACGCCCGCGAGCGCGGTGAGTTCGGGACCGGAGGGCGCGGTGAGCCCGCGTTCCCAGGCGATGACCAGGTCGGGCGTCACATAGGGCAGCCCGTACGAGGCACGCATTCCGTACGCGACGTGTTCGGGACCCATGTCGAGAGCGGTACGGAGTCTGCGGGCGGCGGGGGCGTTGAACGGCGGCGTGGGCGGCGTGGAGTGGCTGGGCTGAGCTGGGGGTCGGCGCACGGGGCACAAGCTAGGGGCGCCAGGGTGCGGTGACTACGGTCTGTTCGGCCAGGATTACGGATTGTAGGAACGTACGGATTCGGTCGGGCGGCGGAGATCGAACGCGGTGGGGGTGGGGGTGGGGGTGCGTGGTGACACTGAGTGGCGGTTCGGGGATGGCTCGGGGGTGGCGGGTGGCGGCGGAAGGGTGCTGAATATGCCGCTCTACCTTGCCATTCGTCGGAGCGGCGGGGGTGGGGGGACCGCCGGGGACTGTTCGATCGGCGTCGGGTGTGTGGGCGGGGGTCGAAGGGGAGTGCGTTTGTGGTGGGGGTGGTGGTTGGGTGTGTGGGGATGTGGGGGGTGGCGCAAAGTCGACGGTGGGTGTCCGGGGGGTCGGCTACGACGCCGACCACGAAGTCGTGAGTCAGGCTGAGCGCCCACGAGTTGACCGTGTTGAAGGTCGCCGGCGCGAACGCGATCACATCCGCCTTCGGCCATACATCCCGCTCGCCCGGCATCTTGTATTCGCTGCGCACGGGATGGCCGGTCAGCCGCTCCGAGTCACCGAGTTGGGGTGGGCGGCACCGGAGCCGAGTTCGGCTGCGGGGAGGCTCTTGGACGACCGGAAGGTGCGGTCGGGTGTCCTGTTCGTGCCGTCCACCGGCATTCCGTGGGAGTTCCTGCCCGGGAACCGGGCTTCGGCCCGGGGGTGACATTCTGGCGGCGCCTGTGGGAATGGAATGACGAGGGTGTGTGGCAGCGTCTGCACGAGTCGCTGCCCGCCGAGCTGCGTCACGCTGGTCCAGTCTGTCCCGCCGGCGCCCCGACAGGCTCTACGCCGGACGCTGTGGGCGAATCCACGGGCAGCCGGGACCCAGTTCCGCGAATGTGACACTCTGAGTAGGAAGTGTCACGTTCGCGGCGACCGAATCCGGGACCTCCGGCACGGATGCACGGTGGCCCGGATCGCGGTCGGGGCTGGGTGCTGACGACCGCTGTCATCGCGGGAGTCACCCGCGCACTGCGGAAGAACTAGTCACCGACGGCTGAGTTCACGAATTTCGTCGCGGATCCCCCAGTGAATGCGCAGATGGCGGAAGCGGCGCAGAAGCGCACCGGCGCCCTACGCCCTCAGCGGTGGACGCCCGGGGCGGAGCCGTGCCCGGTGCCGCGACAGGTGTACTCCGCGTCCGGGGCTTTGAGGGGGACGAGTCCGACTGTCCGCCGACGGCTGGAGTGGCCCCGTCAGGTCAACGAGTCCGCGTGGGACCGGGCGTTGGCGGCTTCGGTGGGGGCGTTGGCCCGGGCGTAGGCGTCGGCGGCCCTGAGGTAGGCGGTGCGGGCTTCGGCGGGGTGGTTGGCGGCCTTGTGGGTGAGGGCCAGGTTGTAGTGGGTTTGCCCTTCGCCGTACCAGTCCTCGAACTCCCGGCCGATCTCCAGGGACTGGCCGAACGTCTCGATCGCCTCGTCCGCCCGGCCCGCCGTCTGCAAGGCACTGCCGAGGTTGTGCCACGCCATGGCCTCGCCGCGGCGGTCCCCGACGGCGCGGAACAGATCGCGGGCCTGGACATGGGCCTCTATCGCTCTCTCGACGTGACCCGCATGTGTCAGTGCCAGGCCGAGGTTGTCCCATGCCATGCCTTCGCCGTTGAGGTCCTTGACCGTCTGGTGCATGGTGCAGGCCTGGGTGTGGGCTCCGATCGCCTCTTCCCAACGACCGGCTCGTTGCAGGGCGAGCCCGAGGTTGTCCCACGCCATGGCCTCACGATGGTGGTCGCCGATGTCGTGGAGCAGTTCGTGGGCACGTCTGTGGGCTTCGACGGCCTCCTCGGTCCCTCCCGCAACGCCGAGGGCGTTGCCCAGGTTGTTCCACGCCATGGCCTCGGCGACCGCGCGTCCGGTGCCGCAGGCGGCCTCCACGGCGGTGCGTGCGACGGCGATCCAGTCGTCGAAGTGCCGACGCTGGTTCAGGTACTCCCTGAGGTGTCCGGCCAGCCACCAGGCCTCCAGCGCGTACCGCTCCTCGCGCACCCATTGGACGGCGGCCACCACCCCGGTCCGTTCCTCGTCCAGCCACGCCAGTGCCTGTGCCCGGTCCTGGAACCGATCGGGTTCCGGCTGGCCCGGCAGCCACCGCAACCAGGTATCCGCCGCACGCACCCACCGGTAGTAGAACCCCAGCACCCGCTCCCGAGCGGCCTCCCCCTCCGCTCGCGATTCCGCGTCCCCCGCCACCACACCGACGCCGAACGCCCGCACCAGGTCATGCACCCGCCACCGTACGGCCGGAGCGGTCCCGTCGGCGCACCGCACCGGCGTCACGAGATGCGTGGCCGCCAGCTCCTCCAACAGGACCAGCACAGCGTCCGGTTCGAGATCGGCCAGCGCGGCGACGGCTTCCACGCCCGTGTCCGCCCCGGGCACGAGGCACAGCAGCCGCAGCAACCGGGCCTGGTCGGGCGGCAGTCGGTGATACGACGTCTCCAGCACGGGGCGCAGGACGAGCGACCGCCCGTACAGGTCCGTCCCGGGACTGCCGTTGTCGAGGAATACCGTCGGGTCCCCGGCCGTCCGGATCTCGGTCACCAGGGAGGTGATGTCACGGGGCCTGCGCCTGCGCAGCATTCCCGCGGCGATCTGAAGGGCCAGCGGCAAGTGACCGCACAGGTCGGCCAGTTCGCGTAGCGCGTCCGGTTCCCGTCCCGGGCGTTCGTCGCGTTCGTCGGTGTCGTGCAGGGCACGGGTCACCAGGGCGACGGAGTCGTCCGGGTCGAGCGTTTCGAGGTCGATCAGGCGCACCGGAAGGGAGTCGGGGCGGTCCCGGGACGTGATGACTACCTGGTGACGGTCCGTGCCGGGCAGCAACGGCACGTACTGCGACGGGTCCGAGGCGTTGTCCAGGATCAGCAGCATCCGCTCCCGCCGCTCGGCCAGCAGTCCCCGGTACGCGTCGTACTGTCGCTCCGCCGTGGGCGGCAGCTCCCGGTCCCGGACGCCGAGTGCGTCGAGCAGTGCCAGTACCGCCTGGTCGGCGGTGACCGGATAGTCGTCGTAGCCGCGCAGGTCGACGAAGAGTGTCCCGCCGGGGAACCAGCCCCGCCCGCGGACCCGGTGGGCCGCCTCCACAGCCAGCGCGGTCTTGCCGATGCCGCCCATCCCGGTGACGGCGAAGATGAGCAGCGGGAGGGTGGCTGTGTCGTCCGTGCCGGGGGCCAAGTGCGGGAGCAGGCGGTCGAGTTCGGCCGATCGGCCGGTGAAGCCCGGTGGCCGTGGGGGCAGGGCCGTGCTGGCGCGGGGTACCGGCCCGTGGGCGGTGCCCCTACCCCCGTCCGTCCACCTTCTTGCCGACGACGGGGCCGTGAAAGGTGCCGCCACGGAAGTCGATGTGATCTCCGCCGTACGTCGCTCCGCCGTCCCCCCGGCCGCTCCGATGGGGCTCCTCCTCGGAGTCGGTGGAACCCTCGCGCGGCCGGTGCTTGCGCAGCAGCGCCACTGTCACCGAGGCCGCCTGCGCGGCGGCGCGTTCCTGTGAACCCGAGGCATCGGCACCGGACTTGTCGGCGTCGGCGCGGTCGCCGATCCCCCGGACGACCAGGGCGTTCAACTGGCCGTTCAGATGGGCTGCCTGGAGCGCTCCGAAGCCCTCCATCTCGATCGCGCCCGCACCGTTGTAGTTCTCGCGGATGAACCGGGCGATCTCGGACCTGGCGTCCGCCAGGACCACGTCGCCCGTCGCGATTGGCATGAAGTGCGCCCGTACGCCGGGCATGTCCCGTACGGCGGAACGGGCCGCCTGTTCCAGCGCGAGCGAGCCCGGCAAGGCCGTGGGCCGGAGGTGGAAGCCTTCGGGTGTCTGCTTCCCGCCGTGGATCTCGTACACCTGCGTTCCCACGACGACGTCGCCGATCCCGACGTCGTCCTTCAGGCTGCCGGCGACACCGACGAACAAGACGGCCTGTGGACGCAGCCAGTTGATGAGCTGGGTGGTGAGAGCGGCGGCCCGGTCGGTGCCGACGCCCAGCTCGCTGAGGGCGACATGCCATGCGGTGTCGGCGAGTCGGCCGTGTTCGACGCGGGTTCCGTTGGGGTGGACCAATTCCTGCCGGTCCTCGACGTACGCGCGGACGGCGTCGTATTCGAGGGGGAGTGCGGTCAGGACGAGGACGGTGGGCTGCGGCTCCGGCACACTCATAAGGTACTGCGGGGGAAGGGAATCGAGTGCCGGAACAGGACGTCACCGTCGGGCAGTTGCTGCTCGCCGAGTACCAGAGCATCAAGGACGAGCAGAAGGCCCGGATCGGGTTCCGGGACAACCTGCTCTACGTCACGCTGGGCGTCGTGGCCGCCGTCATCGCCGCCGCCGCGCAGGCCAAGCAGACGTCGATGCTGCTGGCGCTGCCGCCGGTGTGCGTCGTGCTCGGGTGGACGTATCTCGTGAACGACCAGAAGATCTCGGCGATCGGGGCGTACGTCCGCGATGAACTCGGGCCCAGGCTCGCGATGTTGGCTCAACCGGGCGGCGGTTTCCAGGCGTTCGGGTGGGAGACCGCGCATCGGGGGGACCGGCGGCGCGGCTCGCGGAAGGCGGTGCAGATCGCGGTGGACCTGACGGCGTTCTGCGTGGTGCCGTTGGCCGCGCTGGTGGTGTTCTGGGCGGACGGGCGCAGCGGTCCCCTTGTCGCCATCTCGGTGCTTGAGGCGCTTGCCGTAGCAGGGCTCGCCTCGCAGGTCGTGTGGTACGCGAAGGCAGCGTGAACTCCCGCCCTCCGCCTACCCCTTGACCCACCGATACTGCAACTCAGGCCGCCCCACAGTCCCGTACTGCGGACTACGCGCCGCCCTCCCCGCCTCCACCAGATGCTCCAGGTACCGCCGGGCCGTGATCCGGGAGATCCCCACCGCCTCGGCCACCCCCGCCGCGGTAAGCCCCTCCCCACAGTCCCGCAGAGCGACAGTCACCCGCTCCAGTGTCGGCGCGCTCAACCCCTTGGGCAGCGCCGCAGGCGAAGGCGCGCGCAGCGCGGCCAGCGCCCGGTCGACCTCGTCCTGGCCGCTCGCCTCGCCCGCCGCCGCGTGGAACTCGGCATACCGCACCAGCCGATCCCGGAGCGTGGCGAACGTGAACGGCTTCAGCACGTACTGAACGACCCCCAGCGACACCCCCTCACGCACCACCGCCAGATCCCGCGCCGACGTCACCGCGATCACGTCGGCGTGGTACCCGGCCGCCCGCAACGACCGCGCGAGCTGCAAGCCGTGCGCGTCCGGCAGATGCAGGTCCAGCAGCAACAGGTCCACCTGCGTGCGCTCCAGCGCCCGCCGTGCCTCCGCCCCCGTGTGCGCCTTGCCCACCGCCACGAACCCCGGCACCCGGCCTACGTACATGACGTGCGCGTCGGCGGCGACGGGATCGTCCTCCACGATGAGGACGCGGATCGGGTCGGCCGTAGTCATGAGGTACCGCCTTTGGAGGCCGAACCTTCGGAAACAGGACCCTGGGACGACGTCCGGGCGCCAGCCGTGCCCGACGCCACCCCGTCCCCCCACAACGGCAACCGCACCTCGAACACCGCCCCGCCCCCCTCCGCCTCGGCCACTGTCAACGTCCCCCCATGGCGGTTCACCGCCTGCCGTACCAGCGCCAGGCCCAGTCCCCGGCCGCCCGGTCCCGCCGGCTTCGTGGAGAAGCCCCGTTGGAACACCGCCTCCGCGTGCGCCGGATCCACCCCCGAACCCGTGTCCGCCACCCGCAGCACCAACGCGGAGCCACCCGCCCCCGCCCCACCCTCCGTGCACGCCGTCACCGTGACCCGCGCCCGCAAGCTGCCCTGCGCCGCGTCCACCGCGTTGTCGATCAGGTTCCCCAGGATGGTCACCAGGTCCCGCGCGGGCAGGGAATCCGGCAGCAGGCCGTCGTCCAGCCCGCTGTCCTCCGACACCACCAACTCGACGCCCCGCTCGTTGGATTGGGCCGTCTTGCCCAGCAACAGGGCTGCCAGCACAGGTTCGTTGACCGCAGAGACGACCTGGTCGGTCAGGGTCTGGGCCAACTCCAGTTCCGCCGTCGCGAAGTCCACCGCCTCCTCCGCCCGGCCCAACTCGATCAGCGACACGACCGTGTGCAGGCGGTTCGCCGCCTCGTGCGCCTGGGACCGCAGCGCCTGCGTGAAGCCGCGCTCCGAGTCCAACTCGCCCATCAGGGACTGGAGTTCGGTGACGTCCCGCAGGGTGACCACCGAGCCTCGGCGCTCACCGCCCGACACCGGTGACGTATTCACCACCAGCACCCGCGACGCCGTCAGATGGACCTCGTCCACCCGCGGCTCCGACGACAGCAGCGCCCCCGTCAGCGGTGCGGGCAGACCCAGGCCCGCCACGGAACGGCCCACCACGTCCGCCTCCGACCCCACCCCCAGCAATTCGCGCCCGCCGTCGTTGATGAGCGCCACCCTGTATTGACCGTCGAGCATCAGCAGCCCTTCCCGCACCGCGTGCAGCGCGGCCTGGTGGTAGTCGTGCATGTGGCTCAGCTCGCTCGCGTTCATGCCGTGGGTGTGGCGGCGGAGGCGGGCGTTGACGACGTACGTTCCCACGGCACCCAGTGCCAGGGCGCCGGCCGCGACCCCGATCAGGGCCGTGACCTGGTCCTGGACCCGCTGGGTGATCGCCTCGACCCGGATGCCGGCGCTGACCAGGCCGATGACCCTGCCGCCGCTCTCGATGGGGGTGACCGCGCGGACGGACGCGCCGAGCGTACCGGTGTAGGTCTCGGTGAAGGTGCGGCCGTGCTGGGCGGGGCCGATGTGGCCGAGGAACTTCTTGCCGATCTGCTGCGTGTCCGGGTGGGTCCAGCGGATGCCCTGCGGATTCATGATCGTGATGAAGTCGACCCCGGTGTCCCGCTGGACCTTGAGGGAGTACGACTCCAGGTGCGCGGTCGGGTCGGACGTGCCGATCGCCGCCACCACCGACGGCGAGTCCGCGACCGAGCGCGCCACCGCCGTGGCCTGCCGGCCGGCCGCGTCCTCCGCCTGGCTGCGGTCGCTGACGTAGGTGAACAGCGCGTACCCGGCGACGACGACCGCTATCAGCACCGCCTGCATGCCGAAGAGCTGGCCGGCCAGGCTGCGGGGGCGGGGGACGTGCGGGAAGCGCATGTCGTCAGTGTGCCTCTCCTGATAGATGCGAACTAAATGAACGTAAGGGTGACCGCCCTCACAAGCCGGGAGATAGTCACCGCAACCCCGGAAGCAGCCGCCTCCCGGACCGGCCCGCACATCGATCAGTGCGGACCGCCGCAGCACCCGTAACACCCATGCATCGCATGCAACCCATGCAACCCATGCAATCCCCGGACGTGAGCCGCACTCGCAGCCGGGTTCCGCCGGTCGTGAGCCGCACGCCGGATGATGCCGACGACGTCGTCAAGGAGGGCAGCCGTGGCCAGCACGCCCGTATCTGCCGCACCGCCCGCGAAGCGGGACCGCACCCACTACCTCTACATCGCGGTGATCATCGCGGTCGCCCTCGGTATCGCCGTCGGGTTCATCGCGCCGGACTTCGCCAAGGAGCTGAAGCCGCTCGGTACGGGCTTCGTCTCGCTGATCAAGATGATGATCTCGCCGATCATCTTCTGCACGATCGTGCTCGGCGTCGGCTCCGTACGGAAGGCCGCGCAGGTCGGCAAGGTCGGCGGACTCGCGCTCGGCTACTTCATCACGATGTCCTTCGTGGCGCTGGCCATCGGCCTGGTCGTCGGCAACATCATCCACCCGGGCAGCGGCATGCACCTGACCGATGCCGTCAAGGGCGTCGGACACGACCAGGCGAAGGCCGCCGCCGAGGGGCCGGTCGACTTCCTGCTCGGGATCATCCCGACCACGTTCGTGTCGTCCTTCACCGAGGGCCAGGTCCTCCAGACGCTGCTGATCGCGCTGCTCTCGGGCTTCGCGCTGCAGGCCATGGGCCGGACCGGCGAGCCGGTGCTGCGCGGTGTCGAGTACATCCAGAAGCTGGTCTTCCGCATCCTCGGCATGATCATGTGGGCGGCGCCCGTCGGTGCCTTCGGCGCGATGGCCGCGGTGATCGGCGAGACCGGCATGGACGCGCTCAAGGCGCTGGGCACGATCATGCTCGGCTTCTACGTCACCTGTTTCCTGTTCATCGTGGTCGTGCTCGGCACGCTGACCAAGCTGGTCGCCAAGGTCAGCCTCTTCCAGCTGCTGAAGTACCTCGGCCGGGAGTTCCTGCTGATCGTCTCCACCTCCTCGTCCGAGTCCGCGCTGCCGCGGCTCATCGCGAAGATGGAGCACCTGGGTGTCAGCCGCCCGGTCGTCGGCATCACCGTGCCGACCGGCTACTCCTTCAACCTCGACGGCACGATGATCTACCTGACCATGGCCTCGCTGTTCATCGCCGACGCCATGGACCAGCCGATGAACATCGGCCAGCAGATCGGCCTCCTGCTCTTCATGATGGTCGCCTCCAAGGGCGCGGCCGGTGTCTCCGGCTCCGGTATCGCCGTACTGGCCAGTGGTCTGCAGTCGCACAAGCCCGCCCTGGTCGACGGCGTCGGCCTCATCATCGGCATCGACCGCTTCATGAGCGAGGCCCGCGCCGTCACCAACTTCGCCGGCAACGCCGTCGCCACGCTGCTCATCGGCACCTGGACCGGCGAGGTCGACAAGGAGCGGGTGAACCGGGTCCTCGCGGGTGAACTGCCCTTCGACGAGAAGACGTTGCTCGACGAGAAGGACGGCGACGACCACCTCGACGGGGTGCCCGAGCAGGGCGGCGAGAAGGAACTCGCCAAGGCCTGAGCACCCCCCGAACGGGGGCGCCCGGACCCACCTGAACACGGTCCGGACGCCCCGACAACGCCGGGCGGCTGGGTGTCCCCCCGTCGCTCAGCCGCCCGGTCCACAGCGCACCACCCGTAGGTCCGGCCCTTCGCGGCCGTCTCTCACGCGGATGCACTAGCGTGCCGTGGGGGGGGGGGGGGGGCCCGCCCCCCCCCCCCGCCGGGGGGGGGGGGGGGGGGGGGTGGGGGGGGGGGGGGTGGGGGGGGGGGGGGGGGGGGGGGGGGGTTGGGGGGGGGGGGGGGGGCCGGCCGACGAAGCCGCGCGTGCTACGGAGGGTGACTGATCGAGATGCGGGGGGTG